>CAMJGD010000015.1 GCA_946405135.1 uncultured Clostridiaceae bacterium
TTGAATAAGGAATAAATCTCTAAATATTAGATTTTAGTAGATTTTATGTAACGGCATATATATGAAAAATACAAAAAGAATATTTTATAAGTACAGACATTTTTATTCTCTTTTAATCTTTATTCCTCTTCTTTTATGGTTTAAATATTGTGAGGATAATATTGTACCTAGGTATATAATGCATTCACCTTTAGATGACAGGATACCCTTTATAAAACAATTTGTAATACCTTATATAGTATGGTATTTTTATATAGCTTTTGGTCTTGTGTATGTAGGGATACATTCAAAACAGGATTATTATAAGCTATTGGTATTTTTAGCAGGGGGGATGGCTATATGCTACATCATATATATGATATTCCCTAATGCTCAAGATTTAAGGCCTGAAATTACTCAAAAAGATACTTTTTCAATAATAATAAAATATTTATATGAAATTGATACTCCTACCAATGTGTGCCCTAGTATTCATGTACTTAATTCCGTTGCAGTAGATGCGGCTTTACGTAATTGTTCTAACTTTAGCAGTAAAAAAGGAGCAAAAGAAATATCATTCATTATTATGATATCCATATGTATTTCTACATTATTTATAAAGCAGCATTCAATTATTGATTTTATAAATGGATTTATATTAGCTATAGTATTTTATATACCTATCTATGCTGTACCAAATATTAAAAAGGCTATAGCACAGTACAATTAAATGCATAAAGTTATATAGCGTTTAAATCTGTTTTTTGAAGCATAACATCTGTCTATAATTTTAAACCCAGAGGCTATGAGATGCTCGTCCATGTTTTCAAAAGTAATGATAACCATTTTATTTGCTATGCGGCGGGCGCATTTTATTATATCTATCTGCTGCTTAAGAGTTATAGGAGAAAACAGACCATAGGGAAGATCTACAATGGCTACATCATAGACTTGATTTATACTTTGCATATCAGCATTGGTAATCACATCTTTGTAACCAAAATATTTAAGATTTTTCTTGGCATTTTCAGCAATGCTGGAGTTAATCTCATAACCTGAAATATCTGCTCCAAGAGAAAGTCCATCCATAACTATTGTTCCTATACCGCAACAAGGATCTATTATTTTAAGTCCTAGATCATTGCCCAAAGCAATGTTAACTAAGGTCCTTGAAACTCTGACATCTAAAGCGTTAGAGTAGTTATAGGGCTTTTTATTATGTATTTTCCAAATGCATTTATTTTTTTCATATTTGCCCAATATCCAGGTTCCAGCTATATTGGTTACAGCAAAATTTATATTAGGATTATGCATCTCAGCTCTTCCATTAATATTAAAGCCAATCAAACTCTCAATACTTCTTCTCTCATGAAAATCAATGCTTTTACTCTCAATATTGATGCAGGAAACTTTAAATTTTTCACAGGATAAATTAGTATCAACTATCTGTTTTATTAGGCCTTCTAAGTTATAAGCCTTATACATTATGCATATGCAGTGTTTTATGAAGGGACTTCTAGAAGGATCAACATAGTGGCAGGAAAAAAAGTACTTTCTTTTTGGAACTATGTTAAAAAGACGTTTCATTTCCATTTTACATAAGCTTTCCTCATGAATATTATAATTAATGGTATATAAATATTGTTTTAATTGATTTTTATTAAATGGCTTTGGTAAAAAAGCTTTATATTTTATATTACTATGCAGTTGTTGCAATATAAACACCTCTTTTTACATACTATAATTCTAGTATATAACAAAAGTAAAATAAATCATAGAAATTAATGGAAACAACCAAAGCTTCTTAATAGTAACAGTATGCAAAATTGTGAAAACTAATTTGTATATGTGATATGTAAATATATCTGGGCAATGTTAAACCAGAAGCTGAATGTAGCTTCTGGTTTTGAAATTAAATATGAAATGTGCATAAGTTTAATAATTTATTTCATTAATTTACAAATATCTTTAGTAAATTCCAAAGGATCTTCTATGGATAATCCCTCAATGAGAAGAGCTTGGTTATATAGTAGATTAGTGTACATTTTTAATTTGTCTTTATCATGTTCAAAGGCATCTTTTAAAGCACTAAATACTTCATGGTTAATATTAAGCTCTAAAATTTTATCTGCTTTAATATTTGGATTGTTTGGCATATCATTTAATATTTTTTCCATTTCTATGGATAATTCTCCGTCACTAGATAGACAAACTGGATGATTTTTTAGTCTCTTTGAAGCTCTAACATCTTTGACTTTTCCAGATAAGCTTTCATTCATAAATTTAAAAATTTCTTTGTTTTCTTCTTTTTCTTCATTATCTATATTTTGTTCTTCTGGTTCAATGCCTAAATCGCCGCTGGAAACAGATTTAAACTCTTTATCTTTATAGTTCATCAGCATGCGGATTGCAAATTCATCTATATCTTCAGTAAAATATAGAATTTCAAACCCTTTTTCTGATACAAGTTCTGTTTGAGGAAGTTTACTAATTTTTTCATTAGATTCACCGCAAGCATAGTATATATATTTTTGATCTTTAGCCATACTATTTACATACTCATCTAAAGTTATCATTTTATTTTGTTTTGAGGAATAAAACATTAATAAGTCTTGTAAATCTTCCCTGTTTGCACCAAAGTCACTGTAGATACCATATTTAAGCTGTCTGCCAAAGTTTTTATAGAATTCTTCATACTTATCTCTTTCATTTTTAATCATGAGTAATAGTTCACTTTTTATTTTATCTTTAATCTTTTTAGCAATGAGTTTAAGTTGTCTGTCATGCTGTAACATTTCTCTTGAAATGTTTAGAGATAAGTCCTCTGAATCCACTAGACCTTGAACAAAGCTAAAATAATCAGGCAGCAAATCAGCACATTTATTCATGATGAGTACACCACTGGAATATAGTTCTAACCCTTTTTCATATTCCTTAGTGTAAAAATCATAAGGAGTTTTAGATGGTATGTATAATATGGAGTTAAAACTTACTGCACCATCAACGCTTACATGAATTGATTTTAATGGTTTACTAAAGCCAAAATGTTTTTCAGAATAAAATTTTTCATAATCTTCAGTTGTAAGTTCATTTTTATTTTTTTTCCATATTGGTACCATGCTGTTAATTACTTCATACTCTGTATAATCTTCATATTCATCTTCAGAACCTTCTTTAAGCTTTTGGTTTGTAACTAGCATTTTTATTGGATATCTTATGAAATCAGAGTATTTTTTGATAATGGACCTAAGAGTATATTCTTCTAAAAATTCATCATAGTGTTCATCCTCAGTATTTTCTTTAATTTTAAGAATAATATCTGTACCTGGAGTTTCTTTTTGATAAGGTTCAATGGTATATCCATCTGCACCTTCTGATTCCCACTTATAGCCTTCTTCACTTCCTAAAGCTTTACTTATAACAGTTACGCAGTCTGCTACCATAAAAGCAGAATAAAATCCAACACCGAACTGGCCTATGATATCAAAGCCATCCTTTAATTCATTTTCTTTTTTAAAAGCTAAAGAACCGCTTCTAGCAATAATTCCAAGATTTTCTTCCAATTCTTCTTTTGTCATACCTATACCTGTATCAGATATAGTTAAAGTTCTATTTTTTTTATCAGGAGTAATTTTAATATAATAATTATCTTTGTCAAAATTAAGTGATTTGTCAGTTAAAGCTTTGTAATAAATTTTGTCAACAGCATCGCTTGAGTTAGAAATAAGTTCTCTTAAAAAGATTTCCTTTTGAGTATAAATTGAGTTAATCATTAAATCTAATAATTTTTTTGATTCAGCTTTAAATTGTTTTTTTCCCATAAAAATATGCTCCTCTCATATAAGTAAAAGTAGGTTTATATACTAAGGTTCTATATTTTTATTTAAATAAGAACTTTGTAATTAGCACTCTATATTAATGAGTGCTAATTATAAAGTTACCAAATTAACCAAATTTGTCAATTGTATTTTTGTATTTTTATGTATATTTTTTGTAACTTTTTTGTTAATAAGTATAGTTAAAAATTTTGAGGGCTTATAGATTTATCCATTTTCTGCTTATCTAGGTTGCTTTATTATGCAAAATATTTTGTGATATAATGATATGTAACTAAATAGTAAGGTTATGGCATTATGTTAAATAACCTGATGTAAGACTTAATAGAAGGGAATGCAAATTTATGAATATACAAATTTTTGGAACAAAAAAATGTTTTGATACAAAAAAAGCAGAAAGGTACTTTAAAGAGAGAAGAATAAAGTATCAGTTTATTGATTTAACTGAAAAGTCTTTAAGCAAAGGTGAGCTACAAAGTGTAAAAGCTGCAGTAGGATTAGAAAAGCTGATTAACAGTAAGAGTAAAGAATATGAAAGATTAAACCTTCAGCATATAAGAAATGATAGCACTAAAGAAGAGATTCTTTTGAATAATCCTAAATTATACAATACACCTATAGTTCGTAGTGGAAAGCAAGCTACTGTGGGATATGAGCCAGAGGTTTGGAAAACCTGGGATTAATTATAGTTTATAGCAGGTATGGGAATAAATATACTTTTTATTGAATATTATTATTGATTTTATATATGAGACTTGCTCTGTTATCCACTTGTAACTTTTTAAATATATTTTCCATATGAGTTTTTACAGTATGATAGCTTATAAATAAGCTTTGAGAGATTTCTTTATTGCTCAAGCCTTTTGAAACTAAGGTTATAATTTCTACTTCTCTATTAGTCAAATTGTAACTAGAGGCAATATCATTAAGTGTTCTGTTATTTGATTTTATTTCCTTAGTTATATAAATATGTATTACTGGTTCTAACCCAGTAAAGGCATTTGATACTATGGATGAAGTTATTTTGAATTTGTAGTTATCTATAGATCTACACAGAAAAGGATAAGAATCGGTTTGCCTATAGTTACATTCCATAAATAACTTATTCATTACATGCTCTATAGGATTTAAGCATGATTTGTCATTCAATATATCTAAACAGAAATCTTTAGCAATATTATTAGAATATATTATAGAATGGTTACTGTTTAAAACCACTAGTCCTATAGGACACTGTGAAGTCATGTTTTCTAAAAGCTTCTCTTGATAAGATAACTGATTTACTTGAATATAATTATTAAGTGAGCCAGAAATAAATCTACTGAGTTTTTCTAAAATCAATACATCTTTTGATGTAAAATTTCCTGATTCTTTAGGATTAAAAACACCTATACCACCCAATAAATTATTTCCTAGAATTAAAGGAACTGCAATTTCATAATATAAGTTATCTAAACGCAAAAAATCTCTATAATATTCTGTATTTTCAAATTGACGGTAGGTCATTATATCTGTTATGGTTATGACATTTTTTTTAAAAGTTGAGTTAGGTTCTTTTAAAGCATAAAAAATATCAGTACTATGATAATAGTTTATATAGGTTTTAATTGAATCAGGATTTATATTAGTAACTACTGGATCTATAAAATGTCCGTTATTATCTGCTAAAAAGAAAGTTAGATGATTATATCCAAAAAAATCAGAAAGATTTTTAAGGGTTGTGCTTCGAAAATTAGTTTTTATATTTTGAACTTGAGTTATAAATTCAAGTATTTTTTCATAATCTTTTTTGCTAAGCTGGGATTTAACCATGAAAACATCCTTCCTTTCTTTGTGTACTAATGTTATGTAGATGTAAAAGACTACTTAGATTATTATATATCAAATTATGTTTTAAGGATAGGAAATAGGTAAAAAGTATTATATGTTTTAAGGAATATAACCCTTTTTACCGATAGATATCAATTAAAAATTTTGAAATAATTAATTAAAAGCATAATTAATAGTCATTATAATTTACAGTGATAAAAATATAACATAACATTGAAATAAGAAGGGGTGTTCACAATGTATAAAAATATGGAAGGTCAAATTGCAGTTATAACAGGCGGCGGTTCAGGTATAGGTCGTGATATATGTATAGAATTTGCTAAATGCGGCGCTAAAGTTATGGTTACTGGAAGAACAGAAGCTAATATCAATGAGACAAAAAAGTTAATCCAGGATTTAAATGGATACGCAGAAGCTTATAAAATGGATGTTTCTAATAAAGAAAATGTAGAAAGTGTATTTGAAGAAATATATAATAAGCATGGTAAAATAGATATTCTTATAAACAATGCAGGATTTTCAACACCTCCTACATTCTGCACTAATATGTCAGACAGTGATTGGGATGGACTTATAAAAACTCATTTATATGGAGCTTTTTATTGTTCAAGAGCATGTGCTAAATTTATGAAAAAAAATAACTATGGAAGAATTGTAAATATGTCCTCTGTAGCAGGAGTATTTGGTTTTGCAGGTAATATTAATTATTCTACTGCTAAAACAGCCATAGTTGGATTTACTTATTCTTTAGCTAAGGAACTTGGACCATATGGCATAACAGTTAATGCAATACAACCTGGAATTATAAGAACTTCTATGACCGAAGAAGCTTTAAATGCTTTAGAAGCAAAATTTGTTGATGAAACACCTATAAAGAGAATTGGTGAACCAAAGGATGTTGCTTCAGCAGCTTTATTCTTCTGTGGTCCTGATTCAGGATTTGTTACAGGGGTTATAATGAGAGTTGATGGAGGATATGTTTTAAATACAGGAATGGATATTCTTATGATGCAAATGTGCCCTGATGAACAAAATAATTAAACTGATGTTAAGATATAAAAATAATTATTGATAACAATTATTTTCAATTAAATTTATTTTTAAGGATAGTGTATTACAAGAAATATTTATTAAGATAGGAACCAGAATCTCATTTGTAATGAATGGATTGATTCTGGTTCCTATCTTTTTGTAGATGAATTTACAAGTTTAATTAATATAGATAGTTATTTATAATAATAAAAAATAGCTTCTATTCTTGCATTTACGCTCATTTCACCAGGTAAAACAGGTGTGGTGGGTGAAGAAAATTTCATAAGAGAGCTTTCTTGAACTGTAGCTGTATAGTTTTCTTCGGTGATCTTATAAGGTGTTTCATATACTTGAACCTTTAAGCTTTGACTCATTTCCATGGCTTTGTGTACTGCATTTCTAATAGCCAGCTTTAAGGCTTCATTGTAGTATTTAGATGGATTATCTAGGGTAAAAGTTATCTTATCTACGCTATTGGCGCCACTTAAAGTAGCAGCGTCTATAATCTCTCCTATTTTAGTTAGATCTTTAATGGTTACAGCTAAAATATTTATAACTCTATATCCTCTGAATATTTGTTTTCCTTCCACATAGTCATATTGAGGCTCAATATTATAATAAACTGTACGAATATGGTTTTTAGGTATGCCCATTTCAAATAATTTATTTATAACAGCAGTGGATTTTACTGTATTTTCTTTTTGAGCTTTTTCTAAGCTGATATTTTCAGTGATAACCCCTAAATTAACTGCTGCACTGTCCGGATCAACCTTTAATGTGCCAACACCATTAATTTTCATAGTACCTTTATTTTGAACATAAGGATTTGAATAATAAAAGCCGCAATTTGTCATTATAAATATCATTCCTTTTTATAATAAATTTACTATATATTATGAAATTCTATAAAATACATTTACATATATAATGCTTTTTTAGAAAAATATTAAAGATAAGCTAAAATAAGATTAGCAGGCTAATAAAAAAGTATTGTCATAATTAATTGGTAAGCATATTATGAATTAATGTTTTTTATATAATATTCTTATTTAGATACATAAGAGCTAGTAATAAGCATTAAACTAAGTTTATAGAAAATTTTATAATATTCAAAGAAACCTAGTTTTTAAATTTTTATGAAGTTATTGACCTATAAAATTATTGGTGATAATATAAAATATATTTAGTTAACTAAATAATTAGGGGGTGACAGTGGTGGAGTTCTTTAAATCAGATACTTTGTATTATATATTTCATCAGGTTTTAAGATTCCATTATCAGCGTACTCATATGCTGCTTGATGATATAGGACTTTATCCTGGTCAACCAGGACTTTTGTTTGCCTTAAGTGTGAAAGACGGACAAAGCCAAAAGGATTTGGCAAATAAACTTAATATAAAGCCAGCTACTATTACTGTGATGCTTAATAGAATGGAAAAATCAAATTTAGTAGAAAGACATCCAGATCCAGAAGATCAGCGAGTGTCTAGGGTATACATTACTAAACAAGGCAAAGAGGTTTGCAATGAATTGCGTAAAGTTATGAAAATTATAGACTCAGAATGCTTTAAAAATTTTACAGAAGAAGAAAAAGTGATACTTCGAAGATTATTAATGCAAATGAGGGATAATCTTTCAGAAGCTTGTGATAAAAAATCAGAGATTTAAAGTCAAAGTTATAAAAATCTACATATTTTAACTTGCTGGGAGGATTATTTATGATTAAGTTATTTAGGTTTTTAAAACCTTATGCTACTCTTGTGGCTGCAGTATTAGTGCTTTTATTTTTTCAATCCATGGCAGAACTATATCTGCCAACTTTGATGTCGGATATTGTTAATATAGGCATAGTAAAAGGAGATACAAATTATATTATGCATACAGGCGGTTTTATGCTGCTAGTTGCAGCTGGAAGTGCAGTATGTGTAATTCTTGCAAGCTTTTTATCTTCAAGAATAGCTACTAGTTTTGGTAGAGATCTTCGAAGACAGGTTTTCTCAAAAGCAGAAAGATTTTCATTAAGTGAATTTGATAAAATAGGTACAGCATCCCTTATTACAAGGACTACCAATGATATTATGCAAGTTCAGCAGGTAACGGTAATGATAATGCGCATGATGATTAGTGCACCTATGATGTGTATTGGCGGTATCATTATGGCGGTATCAAAGGATGCAAAGCTGTCCTTAGTACTTGTGGTGGTTATTCCAGTGCTTGCTGCTATAATTGGTTTAGTAGCTGCAAAAGGGGTACCTCTCTTTAAATCTATGCAGTTAAAACTTGATAAATTAAATCTTGTATTACGTGAAAATCTTACAGGTATAAGAGTAATACGTGCTTTTAACCGCATAGATCATGAAAAGAATCGTTTTACAGAAGCAAACTATGATTTAACTAAAACTGCTATAAAGGTTAACAAAATAATGGCTGCTTTAATGCCAGTAATGATGGTAATAATGAATCTTACAAGTATTGCTATTGTCTGGTTTGGAGGATTGCGTATAGATAGCGGAAATATGCAGGTAGGAGACATGATGGCATTTATTCAATATGCTATGCAAATTATGTTTTCACTAATAATGGTTTCTATGATGTTTGTTTTGGTACCTCGTGCTGAAGCTTCTGCAGTAAGAATCAATGAAGTACTTGATATTGTACCAGAAATCAATGATCCTAAAGATGCTGAAAATGCTGATGGAAAAAGGGGATACGTGGAATTTAGAGATGTTACCTTTAGCTATCCAGGGGCAGAACAGCCTGCTATTAGTAATATTTCTTTTAGTGCAAAACCTGGTGAGGTAACTGCTATTATTGGTGGTACAGGTTCTGGAAAATCTACACTTATAAGCCTTATACCACGTTTTTATGATGTTAGCAGCGGAAGTATTTTAGTAGATGATGTGGATGTAAGTAAAATGTCCCAAGAAACTTTAAGAAAAAAAATAGGTTTTGTACCTCAAAAAGCGGTGCTATTTACTGGAACTATTTCAGATAATATAAGATATGGTAAAGAAGATGCTACGGATGAAGAAGTTAGGCATGCGGCTGAAGTAGCGCAAGCTACTGAATTTATATCTCACATGGAGCATAAATTTGATTCTGTTATAGCTCAAGGAGGTACCAATGTGTCAGGTGGCCAGAAACAACGTCTTTCTATTGCTCGTGCTTTGGTTAGAAAGGCTGAAATATATGTTTTTGATGATAGCTTCTCTGCTCTTGACTTTAAAACTGATGCCAAACTTAGGGCCGCACTTAAGAAAGAAACGGAACATTCTACAATAATTATTGTGGCTCAAAGAGTTAGCACTGTTATGAATGCAGATAGAATCATAGTTTTAGATGAAGGCAAAATTGCAGGAATTGGTAACCATAGGGAGCTTTTAAATACCTGTAAGGTATATAGAGAAATTGTATCATCACAGCTTTCGGAGGAGGAGATAGCATGAGTGAAAGAAAATCAGAATCACGTAGAGGACCCATGGGTGGTCATGGGGGACCACCTATGGGAAGACCCGTACAAAAGGCAAAGGATTTTAAAGGTACTTTAAAGAGACTTAGAGTATATTTAAAACCTCATGCCTTTAAGCTTGTGGCTGTATTTTTTACCGCAATATTAAGTACTATCTTCAGCATTATAGGTCCAAAGATTATGGGAAAAGCTACCACAAAGCTGTTTGAAGGAGTTATGAGCAAGATGGCTTTAAATAAGCTGCTGCCAGCGAGAGATCAATTAACTAAATTGGCAGCTAATAAGGCTACAGCTACTCCAGAAACTATAAAAAAATTGGATGGGGTTAAAGCGCAAATAGATAAGATAATGAGTCTAAATGGTGGAAAGATTGATTTTGACTATATTGGACGTATAATTTTAATACTAATAGGTCTTTATCTGATTAGTGCTGCATTTAGTTATATTCAGCAATATATTATGGCAGGCGTTGCACAAAAGACTGTTTTCAAAATGCGTAATGATGTAAATGATAAACTCAATAGATTACCACTTAAATATTTTGATTCCCGCACTCATGGTGAAATATTAAGTCGTGTTACCAATGATATAGATACAGTTTCTACTACATTGCAACAGAGTTTAACCCAGCTTATAACATCTCTTGTCACTATTATTGGTGTTATTATTATGATGCTAAGTATAAGTCCAGTGTTAACCCTTGTAACCATTGTGACATTACCTCTTTCTGTTTTGGTAACTACGGTAATAGCTAAAAATTCACAAAAATATTTTGCAGAGCAACAAAAAACTCTTGGTGAATTAAATGGGCATGTAGAAGAAATGTACACAGGACACAAAATAGTAAAAGCTTTTGGACATGAAGAAAAATCTATAAATGAATTCAATGAGATTAATGAAAAACTTTACAAAGTAGGCTGGAAAGCACAATTTGTTTCTGGTATAATAATGCCCCTTATGGGATTTATAAACAATATAGGATATGTGCTTGTTTGTGTTGTAGGTGGGATATTTGTTACTAAAAAGAAAATTGAAATAGGCGATATTCAAGCTTTTATTCAATATGCTAGACAGTTTGGCCAGCCTATAGTTCAGACTGCAAATATAGTTAACATTTTACAATCTACTGTAGCTTCTGCAGAACGTGTTTTTGAACTATTAGATGAAGTTGAAGAAATTGAAGATGCGGCTGTAGCTGAAAGTATAGAAAATCCTAAAGGAGAAGTACAGTTTCATGATGTAAAGTTTGGTTATGAGGAAGGCATTACCCTTATAGAGCACATGAATATAGATATAAAAAAAGGTCAGACTATTGCTATTGTTGGACCAACAGGAGCAGGCAAAACAACTTTAGTAAACCTGCTTATGCGTTTCTACGAAATTCAAGGTGGAAAGATTTTAGTGGATGGTATAGATATAAGAGACTTAAAGCGTGGAGAACTGCGTAAGATGTTTGGTATGGTACTTCAAGATACCTGGTTATTTAATGGTACTATAAGAGATAATATAGCTTATGGAAAAGAAGGTGCCAGTGAAAAAGAAATCATTCAAGCAGCAAAAGCAGCTCAGGCAGATCATTTTATTAGAACTCTTCCTGAAGGTTATAATACTATACTTAATGAAGAAGCATCTAATATTTCACAAGGCCAAAAGCAGCTATTAACTATAGCACGTGCTATTCTTGCAAATCCACCAATACTTATTCTAGATGAAGCTACTAGTAGTGTAGACACTAGAACTGAGTTACAAATACAAAAAGCTATGACAGAGCTTATGAAAGGTAGAACAAGTTTTGTTATCGCTCATAGATTGTCTACTATTCGTGATGCAGACATGATACTTGTTATGAATAATGGAAGTATTATTGAAAAGGGAAGTCATGAAGAACTCCTTGAAAAAGAAGGCTTCTATGCAGAACTTTATAACAGCCAGTTTACAAGCAATAATATTCAAAATGAAGCTGTATAATGTTGACATAATTTCAGTAAAAAAACCTCTAAGGAGAATACCTTAGAGGTTTTTGCAGTTATAATATTTTTTTCTTTTTCTTATTTTTATACATATCTTCATCCGCATATTTTACAAAGTCTTCAATATCTTGAGGGTTAGTCTTTTTATTATAAGCAATACCAAAGCTAATACTGATTTTGTAAGGTTTATTATGCTCTTTTTTTATAAGAAATAAATCATTTTCAATTTCTTTTAGCATGGATTGGGTTTTCGTGTCATCAAAATCTCTAAGAACTAAAATTATTTCATCTCCGCCGTATCGAAATGCACAATCTTCTGAAGGAAGATTAGATAAAATTGCTGTTGAAATGGATTTTATATACCAATCACCTTCATTATGACCATAGGTATCATTGATAATTTTTAGATCATCAATATCAATAAATGCTATAGAGAGATCATAATTACCATTTTGTGCTTCTGTAAATTCATTCTCTAGAAGTAATATTCCAGATCTTTTGTTTAATAAACCTGTCATTTCATCAATGGTAGCATGACGTTTTAATATTGCTTCTGCTTTTTTTATTTTTGTTATATCAGATAATCCAAGTAAGATAGCTTCTTTGTGGTTAAAAACAATTTGGGTGGAAGATATTAAGGCTATAATATTTAAGCCTAGGGGCATATGCAGGATGGCTTCTTCATTTATCAGTTTTTCACTATTTTGTATTTTTTCAATTATAATATCATTATCTTTTAAAATATTATTTAATTTTAAATCTTTATAGTTTATTCCAATGAGTTCTTCAGTAAGTTTATTAATTTGAATCACATCTAAAGTATTTTTATCAATCAAAAGCATAGGTGTAGGTGCAGTTTCAAATAACTTTAAAATATTTGAATGGCTTTCTTCAATTTCCTGAAAAGCTTTGTTAATCTCTTTTTCAGCAGGTTTAAAAATAAATATTAATTCCATTAAGAGCACAGAAAATATAGTTATAATTACAGCAAAACCAATGCGATTAAGAGTATTTGATTTACTTTTTGATTCAGCATCATATTGAAATACAATATCATCCATGCCTTTAAGAAAAACTTTTTCATTTTTTGTAATCAATTGAATTTGAGAATATATGCTTTTAGAAGTGTAGGTTCCTTTTTTTGACATATTAATTATATTATGAGAAGCCGTTAATATATTTTGGTAATTACACTCAATATTAGAGAATAACCTAGTGATATCTTGACTGTTTTCACCAGGTAAACCTAGTTCTTTATCTCCATTTTTTAATGCTATACTGGACTTTTCAAAAAGTTCTACTGAATATATTAAATCATCTAAATACTTATTTTTTGAAGCTTCGTCTTCGGCAATATATAGAGCCAAGGTATCTTTACTTATGCGTTGACTTAACATTCTTTGACGACCTGCAATGTTTATTACCCTTGAATCACTTTTTTCGTCATTTACAGCAAGTTGAATTACAAAATGGCTTAATACTAAAAGAAAGGCAAGAATGATAAATCCTAGTATATACCGCTTTCCAAGTATAATATTAATATCTTTACGTATTTTTAATTTATAAGTCAACATGCAATCTCCTTTCATATAGTGTGGGTACAAGGGATTTATATTAGTAAATATTATACCATATAATTAAAATATTTAAATATTTTACATATAAAAAATAGTGCATTTTATAAGAATATTTTATAAAAATATTCTTAGCATATTAAAGATTGCAAAATTTTTGTACAAACTGCTATAGGATAAGTTTAACAGTAAATACTAAAGAGAAAAATAAGCAAATAATAATAAATATTATTATTAAAGTATTCAAATATTTCGTTAAATGGTATATAATATATAGTGAAAACAAATATTAATTAACAATGCTTATTTCTTCTAACGGATAGTTATAAGAAATTATATTTTATATAAAAATTATAAGAAAATAAATTTCATAAAAGGAGGTTTTAAAATGATTCAATGGTTTAAAGAATTAGATCCAGTAATGCAGGCTCTTTTTGCTACTTTATTTACATGGTTCGTCACAGCATTAGGAGCTGCATTAGTATTTGCTTTTAAAAAGATAAATCAGAAAGTTTTAAATGGAATGTTAGGATTTGCAGCAGGAGTTATGATAGCAGCAAGTTTTTGGTCACTTTTAGCGCCAGCCATAGAAATGGCATCGGAGACAAATACTCCAGCATGGATACCGGCAGTGGTAGGATTTTTAGCTGGAGGAGCTTTTCTATGGTTAGTGGATAAACTTTTACCACACCTTCATATGGGGTATCCTACGGAAGAAGCTGAGGGTATTAAGACTGGATGGCAAAGAAGTGTATTATTAGTATTAGCCATTACTCTTCACAATATACCTGAAGGATTAGCTGTAGGTGTGGCTTTTGGAGCTCTATCAGCAAACTTGCCTTCTGCAACTTTGCAGGGTGCTATGGCATTAGCTTTAGGTATAGGTATTCAAAACTTTCCAGAAGGAGCAGCAGTTTCAATACCACTTCGCAGGGAAGGACTTTCTAGAACTAAAAGCTTTTTGTACGGACAAGCTTCCGGGTTGGTAGAACCTATGGCAGGAGTTTTAGGTGCTTTAGCTGTAGTAGCAATGAAACCAATTCTTCCCTATGCATTATCTTTTGCAGCAGGTGCTATGATCTATGTGGTAGTTGAAGAGCTTATACCAGAAGCACAATTAAATAGAAATACAGATGTAGCTACTGTTGGGGCTATGCTGGGTTTTGCCATTATGATGGTTTTAGATGTAGCTTTAGGATAATATTTATAATTAATTTAAAGCATAAATCCTCTCAGGTTTATATACTGGGAGGATTTACATTTTAAATTAATAACAGATTAATATTAAATTATAACAAGAGAATCTAGAAGATATAAGCTAATACAAAACTGTATGCTATTTATAATAAATTCTAATAATACAGCAAAATTTTTAAATATAGTTATAAAACTTAATAAATGATGTTACTTTTTATATAAATTTTGATTATAATATAAGGTAGTGTAGAAAAATAAAAAAACGGTAGTTTTTAATTTATTTGGTGGCATAAGAATACTTTAAAAATTAGGAGGTTTACCATGGATATGAAGTCATCTACCAATAGACCTTATTGCAATTTAGGAATTATAGCTTTAGAGAGCAGTTCGGAATTAGGACATAAAATAAATGATCTTTTAATACAAAAGAGAAGCAGCAGCTATAATAAAGATAATTTAAAAGAAGGAGAACAATCTTTTTTTGTTAATACCCGTGAAATTCGTTTTTCTAATGGGGAAGGAAAAATTGTATTAGAGGATACCGTAAGAGGTAAAGATGTGTACATATTATGTGATGTAGGAAATTACAGTTGTACATATAAAATGTTTGGCTATGAAAATCATAAAAGCCCAGATGATCACTTTCAAGATATAAAAAGAGTTCTATCTGCTATAGGTGGAAAAGCAAAAAGAATAACTGTAATAATGCCAATGCTTTATGCAAGCAGACAGCACAGAAGAAAGGGTAGAGAATCTTTAGATTGTGCTATTGCCTTACAAGAATTAGAGAGATTAGGGGTTAATGATATCATAACCTTTGATGTTCATGATCCTAATGTTCAAAATGCTGTACCTTTAATATCCTTTGACAATCTATATCCTACTTATGAAATTGTAAAGACTATTTTAAATGAAGAATCAGATTTATTAATAGATAATACAAAAATGCTAGTTATAAGTCCAGATACTGGAGCTATGGATAGAGCTATATATTATTCCAGTGTGCTTGGGCTTGATATTGGACTCTTCTACAAGAGACGTGATCATTCAACAGTAGTAAATGGTAAAAATCCTATAGTTCAGCATGAATATATAGGCAGAAATATTGAAGGACAAGACATATTGATTGTGGATGATATGATAGCCTCTGGAGAATCTGTATTTGATATAGTAACTGAATTAAAGAAACGTAAAGCAAATAAAATATTTGTGTCAGCTACTTTTGCATTATTTACAGAAGGTATTGAGAAGTTTAATAAGTTTTATGAGGAAGGTCTAATTGAAAGAGTTTATTCAACAAACTTGACTTATATTCCAAAGGAAGTTAAAGAAGCTCCATGGTTTAGAGAAGTAGATATGTCGGATTTTATAGCTAATATTATAGATTATTTAAATCGTGATAAATCCATTTCTCCGCTGCTAGATGCTACTAGTGGTATTAAAAAGCTTTTAAATAAAAGGAATATGAAATAGAATAACTACCTTATATAGCACCTATAAAGCCTTAATATCATATAATACTATGATATTAAGGCTTTATGTATATTGAGGTGCAGAATGAAGGTTGACTTGGTTTTTGAAGGAGGAGGAGTTAAAGGTATAGCTTTTGTGGGAGCTGTCTGCTGTCTTGAGGATAATAATTATAAAATTGGAAGGTGTGCTGGTACATCTGCAGGAGCAGTGGTTGCTGCACTTTTAGCTGTAGGATATACAGGCAGAGAATTAAAGGATATTATGCTGAATACAGATTATAGTAAGTACTTAAGCAAGAAGAGCAAAGCTAGATTGCCTTTAATAGATTCTTTTTGCAGTATTAATGAAAAGTTACGTCGCTTATACAGTCTAGTAGCAAAAAAAGGATTGTATAGTAATGATATGGTAGAAGAAATACTTACAACCCTACTTCAAAAAAAAGGAAAATTAAAATTTAAAGATGTATATAAAAATGGAGAGTCCAATCTTAAGATAATTGCTTCTGATATCACTAAAAGGGATATGCTCATTCTTCCGGAGGGGCTAAAGTATTATGGTATTGATCCTTTAGAATTTGAAATAGCTAAGGCTGTAAAGATGAGTACAGCTATTCCTTTTTGCTTTGAACCAGTGAAACTTAAGCATAAAAATGGAGTAAACTATATAGTAGATGGAGGACTTGTTAGTAATTTTCCCATATGGATATTTGATGTAAAAGGTATTCCAAGGTGGCCTACTTTTGGTTTTGATCTTGTAAGTGATGAGAAAAGCTATACAGCTATGGGAAAAAAAGATCTAGTTTCCTTCTCTTTAGATACCATAGGTACTATGATTAATAGAAAAGAATACATCTATGTAAATGATAAAGATGCAGTCAGATCTATTAAAATACCTACTTTAGGTGTAAAGTCTACAGATTTTAATATAGAAAAAGAAAAGGTTTTAAAACTCTATAATCAAGGATACAAAAGCACGGAAAACTTCTTGAAAGCTTGGAATTTTAATGATTACCTAAGAAAATTTAGAACATAAATGCATTTTAATAAAAAGTATTCTCTCAGAATTAAGTTTTGAGAGAATTTTTTATGTGTAGACTAAATCATATATATACTATTTTGTTATAAAATATTTAGCCTAATTGTGCGAAATTCTCACGCCCTCTACAGGTGGGAGATGGATAGCACTTGCCGATAGGCAACCAATGAGATAAACTATAATGAGTTACATTAACCCTATAGATATAGTTAAAAAGTATATAGAAAATCAAGGCATGAAATGAGGTGAGGATATGCTAAAAGCTTATAAATATAGGATTTATCCAAATGAAGAACAAAAGTTATATTTGGCTAAAACCTTTGGGTGTACTAGATTTATATATAACAAGATGTTAGCAGATAGAATTAAGTCTTACGAAGAAAATAAAGATTTAGACATTAAGCAAATTAAATATCCTACACCAGCACAATATAAAATATATAATTTTGGTATTATAACGAGGTTGATTCGACCTTTAGAGCGTGGGTAAACTTGCTACATTAGTAGTATTGATCATGAAGCCCCCACTTCAACGAAGTAAGTGGGGTGTAGTTCACAACCTATCAAACAAGGAGTAATAGCATGTGGAAAGATGAATCTTTAAAAATATTAAAAAATTATTTTGGTTACGATAGTTTTAGAAAAGGGCAGAAAGAAGCCATTGAAAATATAATGCTTGGAAAAGATACCTTTATAATAATGCCTACAGGTGGAGGAAAATCCTTGTGTTACCAGGTGCCAGCCCTTTTATTAGAAGGAGCTACTTTGGTGATTTCACCTTTAATTTCTCTTATGAAAGACCAGGTAGATACTTTAAACAATATGGGTATTAGTGCTACTTATATAAATAGTACTTTAAATAATATAGAAATAGATGAGAGAATAAATGGCATTAGAAACAACCAGTATAAGTTAATATATTTAGCACCAGAAAGATTAGACTCCATGAGCAGTATACTAAAAATGAATAATATAAATATTTCTTTAATAGCTATTGATGAAGCTCACTGCGTTTCAAAGTGGGGACATGATTTTAGACCCAGCTATAGAAATGTGCAGGGTTTTATAAATCAATTAGTGCAGAGACCGAGAGTTTTAGCTTGCACAGCTACTGCTACAGAAATAGTTAAAGAAGATATAATAAAATTATTAGGTTTAAAAGCTCCTAATGTGTTTTTTACAGGATTTAACAGAGAAAATTTAAACTTTAAAGTATTTAGAGGAGAAAATAATGATAAATTTATATTGGACTATATAGCTGCTAAAAATGAAGAAAATGGTATAATCTATGCTTCTACAAGAAGAGAAACAGAACATATTTACAATATGCTTTGTAAAAAAGGTATTAAAGCAGGTATATATCATGCAGGGCTTGAAGAGGATATTAGAAAAGAAATGCAAGAAAATTTTATGTATGACAATATAAATATAATGGTGGCTACCAATGCCTTTGGTATGGGGATAGATAAGTCTAATGTAAGATTTGTAATACATAATAATATGCCTAAAAATCTTGAAGCTTACTATCAAGAGGCAGGTCGTGCAGGAAGAGATGGAGAACCTAGTGAATGTATATTGTTATTTAACAGCGGTGATGTATCCACTCAAAGATATTTTATTGAAAGTTCTACTCTTTCACCGGATAAAAAGACTCAAGAATATGATAATTTAAGAGCTATGGTAGACTACTGCTATACTTCTAAATGCCTTAGAAAATATATATTAGAATACTTTGGAGAAGAGTATTTAAAAAAGAGCTGTGATAATTGCAGTAATTGCAATAATGACATAGAAGAAAAAGAAATAACTTTAGAAGCTCAGATGATTTTTTCTTGTGTATATAGGCTAAAAGAGAGATATGGAATAAGTACAGTGGTGGATGTACTTAAAGGATCAAAAAATCAAAGAGTACTAAAGCTTTCATTAGATAAGATTAGTACTTATGCTTTGATGAAAGATTATGACAGAAAGTATGTAGAAGAAATAACAAATAAATTGGTGGCAGATGGATATCTCATTACAACCAATGATGAATATCCAGTTTTAAAGCTTACTTTAAAAGCTGTCAATACACTAAAAAACAAAGAAAAGGTTTATGTATCTGTAAGAAAGGTTAAACAGGTACAAAAAACGGAAGATGGCTTATTTACTATTTTAAAAGCTCTAAGAAAATCTATTTCAGAAGAGTTAAATCTGCCTCCATATATTATATTTCACGATTCTACTTTAAAAGAATTAAGTACATACATGCCTAAAAATGAAGAAGAGTTTTTAAATATTAAAGGAGTGGGAGAAAGTAAGTTTGCAAAGTATGGAGAAAGGTTTTTAGAAGCTATAATAAAATATACTGAAGATAATGAAATAAAATCAAATTTGTCAGATTATTCCCCAAAAGAACAAGGGGAAACTAAAAAGAAGATTAAAAGTTATTATGAGACCTATGAATTGTATAAAAAAGGATTAAGCATAGAGGAAATAGCTAAGTTTAGAGGATTAACTGAATTAACCATACAAAATCATATTTTTGATTGTGTATTAGAAGGATTAGATGTGAATTTAGATGATTTTATTCCAGAATATATGGAAGATAAGATTCTAGAAGTTATAAGCAATATAGGGGCCAGCAAATTAAAACCAATAAAGGAACAGCTTCCAGAGGAAGTTGACTATGCTGCCATTAAAGCAGTAATCTGTAAACATAATTTATAAAATGCAGAGCACTCTTAATAAAAAGGAGTGCTCTGTATTTTTCTGTAAAAAACAAAGTACACTTTTTCATGAAGGCATAATAAATAGATAAAATTTTATGAACATATTTTCATAAGATTACTATAATAATTATTACAGAAATACTGTATTTTTATAAATCAAACAGATATTTTGAAGGTGATAAGATTTGAATATATTATTTTTGACTGTAGCCTTTCCAGAATCATCTGAAGATAGAAATATATATACAGATTTAATGGAGGAAATTAAGGAGAAGGGTCATGATGTTTATATTGTTACATCAAGAGAAAGAAAATATAAAAAACCTACTGAGCTGATTAATCAAAAGGGATTGAAAGTTTTAAGAATAAAAACAGGTAATCTTCAGAAAGTGAGCAATGTGGAGAAAGGAATTTCTACATTGCTTATTGAAAGGCAATTTATAAGAGGAATAAAAAGGCATTTAAGAGATATTAAGTTTGATTTAATAATTTATTCTACACCACCAGTTACTTTTGAAAAAGTGATTAAATACGTAAAAAAGCGGGATCACTCTCAATCATATCTTTTATTAAAAGATATTTTTCCACAAAATGCAGTGGATATAGGAATACTTAAAAAAAATAGCCTTATCTATAAATATTTTAGAAAAAAAGAAATAGAATTATATAAAGTATCAAATTTTATAGGATGTATGTCTCAGGCGAATGTAGATTATATTATACAGAATAATGATTTTATAGATGCTAAAAAGCTAGAGATTTGTCCCAATAGCATTAAACCTATTAAAATATTAGAATCGGAAAAGTTAAGGGAACAAATTAGATTTAAATATGGTATACCTGAAGACAAAACTGTATTTGTTTATGGAGGTAACTTAGGAAAACCTCAAGGCATTGATTTTTTGATAGAAGTGTTAAAGAAAAACAGGGAAAGAAAAGATGCCTGTTTTTTAATAGCCGGTAGCGGTACTGAATACTTTAAGATAGAAGATTGTATAAGTAAATTTAATATAACTAATGTTAAACTATATTCTTATTTGCCTAAAGAAGATTATGATAAATTAATACAAGCCTCTGATGTGGGCATGTTATTTTTAGATCATAGATTTACCATACCAAATTTTCCTTCGAGAATGTTAACCCATATGGAATTTTCTATGCCTATAATTGCAGCTACAGATATAAATACAGATGTAGGAAAGGTCATTGAGGAAGGTAAGTTTGGTCTTTGGAGTCAGAGTGGAGATATAAAAGCTTTTAATGAACATTTAGATGTACTATGTTCCAATAGAGAAGAGCTAAGAAAAATGGGCAAAAATGCAAGAGTTTATCTAGAAGATAATTATACAGCGTCTAAATCCTGTGAAATAATTTTAAACCATTTTAAGTAGAGGTGCTTTTTAAATGTTTAAAGACAAAACATTGCTTATAACTGGAGGAACTGGTTCCTTTGGAAACGCAGTATTGAATAGGTTTTTGGGTACGGACATAAAAGAAATAAGAATATTTAGCAGAGATGAAAAAAAGCAATTTGATATGAGAAATAGACTGAAAAGTACCAAAGTAAAATATTATATTGGAGATGTTAGGGATTTTGAAAGTATAAACTTTGCTATGAAGAATGTGGATTATGTATTTCATGCAGCAGCATTAAAGCAGGTTCCTTCCTGCGAGTTTTATCCTATAGAAGCAATAAAAACTAATACCCTTGGCACAGAAAAGGTTATTAATGCTGCAATAAATAATGGGGTAAAGAAGTTAATATTGTTAAGTACAGATAAGGCAGTCTATCCCATTAACGCCATGGGAATCTCCAAGGCTATGGCAGAAAAAATTCTTGTAGCCAAGTCAAAAACTTTAAAAGAAGAGGAAACAGTGCTTTGTGGAACTAGGTACGGAAATGTTATGGCTTCAAGAGGTTCTGTGATTCCATTATTTATTGACCAGATGAAGCAAAATATGGACTTAACTTTAACAGATCCCCATATGACAAGATTTTTAATGTCATTAGATGAAGCAGTGGATTTAGTTTTATATGCATTTAAAAATGGCAATCAAGGGGATATATTTGTACCTAAAGTACCTGCATGTACTGTAGAAAATTTAGCACTAGCATTAAAAGAAATATTTAATTCCAAGGTTAATCTAAAAATAATAGGAACCAGGCATGGAGAAAAAAGATATGAAACTCTGCTTACGAGGGAAGAATTTGCAAGAGCAGAGGAGGAAGGAGAGTATTTTAGAATACCTTCAGATAACAGGGATTTAAATTATGCAAAATATTTTACAGAAGGCAATGAAAAAATACCGAAAATGGAAGAGTACAATTCAGATAATATCTATAGAATGGAAGTTAAAGAGATAAAAGAGATGCTGCTAAAATTGCCATACATTCAGTGGGAGCTAGCTAAATTTAAAGAAAAGGATAATTTTACTTTTTAAGAGCTTACAGATTTTGAAACCTAGTATTTATTGAAATTGGGGGATTGATTAATGAAAAAAATTTTGATAACTGGTGCAAAAGGTTTCATAGGAAAAAATCTCATTGCTAAACTTAATGAAAATAAAGAAATAAGCCTTTTAAAGTATGATGTAGAAAACTCAGAAGAAGAGTTAATTGAAGCCTTAAAGGAAGCAGATTTTATATATCATTTAGCTGGAGTGAATAGACCTAAAGATGAAAAAGAATTTATTGAAGGCAATAGCAGATTCACCCATATTATTACTAGAAAGCTGCAGGAGCTAAATAAGGCTACACCTATATTAATTACCTCATCTATACAAGCTGAACTTAACAATCCTTATGGTATAAGTAAAAAGCAGGCAGAAGAGGAGTTGATTAAATATAGTAAAACCACAGGAGCAGATGTATTTATCTATAGACTTCCAAATGTATTTGGAAAATGGTGCAGACCTAATTATAATTCGGTTATAGCAACTTTTTGTTACAACATATCTCATGAATTGGATATATGGATATCTGATGAAAACAAAGAAATAAATTTGGTTTATATAGATGATGTAGTAGATGAATTTATAGCTGCTCAAGATTATATAAATGATTATAGAAAATATTATTATTCAATTTCTAAAACTTATAAAGCTGCCTTAGGGGATATAGTTCATAAGATTAAAAGCTTTCAAGCTGTAAAAGAAACTTCTATAATACCAGACTTTTCTGATGAATTTACCAAGTGCTTATATAGCACTTATCTATCATATTTAGAAAAAGATAATTTTTCCTATGGATTAGAAAAAAAGGAAGACCATAGAGGCTGGTTATCAGAAATATTAAAATCAAAAGAATCTGGTCAAATATTTATATCCCAAACTCATAAAGGCATAGTGAGAGGAAATCATTATCATCACAGTAAAGTAGAAAAATTTATAGTAATTAAGGGAGAAGCTTTAATTAGATTTAGAAAGATTGATGAGAATGAGGTGTTTGAATACAGGGTAAAGGGTGAGGATTTAAAGGTAGTAGATATACCACCAGGATATACTCATTCCATAGAAAATGTGGGGGAAGATGAGTTAATGACCTTGTTTTGGGCAAATGAAATATTTAATCAGGATAAACCAGACACGTATTTTAGTGAGGTGCTAAAGCATGAATAGATTAAAGGTAATGACTATTGTTGGAACTAGACCTGAAATAATCAGGCTATCAGAGGTTATAAAAGCTTGCAGGAAATATTTTAATCATGTTTTAGTGCATACAGGACAAAATTGGGACTATACCTTAAATAAAGTATTTTTTAAAGAATTAGAATTAGAAAAACCAGAGTATTTTTTAGATGCGGCGGGAAATGACTTAGGGGAAACCTTGGGAAACATAATATCAGCTTCCTTTAAAGTACTAAAGCAGGAAGTTCCAGATGCATTATTAATATTAGGAGATACCAATAGTGCCCTAAGTGCAATTTCAGCTAAAAGATTAAAGATACCTGTATTTCATATGGAAGCTGGGAATAGATGTTTTGATGAAAATGTACCAGAGGAAATTAACAGAAGAATAGTGGATCATATAAGTGATATAAATCTTCCTTATACAGAACACAGCAGAAGATATTTATTAAACGAGGGCATAAGGAAAGACCATATATTTGTAACAGGTTCACCTATGCCAGAGGTAATATATAAAAATTTAGAAAAGATAAATAATAGCCTTATACTAAGTAGGCTGGGACTGGAAAAGGACAAATATATCTTGGTAAGTGCTCATAGAGAAGAAAATGTAGATATAGATAAAAATTTATTTTTATTGGTGGAAGCCTTGAATACTGTAGCTAAGACCTATAAAATGCCTATAATATATTCCACTCATCCAAGAAGCTTTAAAAGGATAAAAGAGAAAAATATAGAGTTTAATCCTTTGATAAGTCAATTAAAACCTTTTGGCTTTTTTGATTATAATAAATTGCAGCAAAATGCTTTTTGCGTTTTATCAGATAGCGGAACTTTAAGCGAAGAATCAGCTATATTAGGATTTCCAGCAGTGCTTATTAGAACAAGTACTGAAAGACCAGAAGTACTAGATAAAGGCTCTATAATTCTAGGAGGAATTAAGCCAGAAGATATAGTTCAAGCTATAAATCTATGCAGAGCTATAAAAGAAAATCATGAAGAAGTAGTGCTTGTAGCAGATTATCAGGATAAAAATGTGTCTTTGAAGGTAGTTAAGATAATTCAAAGCTACACTAAGATGATAAATAAATCTGTATGGAACAAGGAATAGATAAGGTCTATCCTGTGAAGGAGGTGCTGCTATATGATTAGTCTATATAGCAATAGTCTTATAGACTCCTGGACTATTAATGAGAGAGATTATATTTATAGAGCAAAAGCATATGCTGTATTTAGTGTAATTATGTCACATACTCTAGTAGATATGAAGTATGGCAATAGGTTTGATTACTACTTTATAGGTGCTGCCAGAGCATTTAGCTGTATTGGAGTTATCATGTTTTTTATTTTAGCAGGATATTTTTTTCAAAGAAATAAATACAGCTTAAGCCTATTTTGGAAAAATAGAATTAAAAACTTTATTACTCCTTGGTTTATCACTGGATATTTTATTTATTATATATCAAGTTTTTATGGAAATGATACCCATGTAATGAGTCTAAAAGGTTATATGAATTTTATATTAGGTTGGGGTTCTTATTTTTATTACATGACTATACTTTTAAGTTTTTATATAATATTTTTTTTCCTAAGAAATAAAAACCTATTGGTAATATCCACTATAACAATGATTATTACATTAATATCAATTTTTATTACAGAACTCCAAGTATTTGATTTGATGACACAATTTAGATATTTAAATATATTTAATTGGATATTTTTTTTCTCTTTGGGTATGTTGATAGCTCAAAGGGATTTACTAAATACTATAATAATTGAATGTAGAAATTATAGCTACATTATATTTGGATTATTTATTATTGGAATAATAGCTAGTGTTAAAATGTTTGGAAACAATGTATCTTACTTTCATGTATTTATGATAATGGTTGAATTGTTAGGATGCCTTTCAATATTTTCTTTAAGCTTTAATGCTGGAATTTTAAATAATCCTTTAAGAAAAATAGGTAAATTATCTTTTTCTATATATTTGCTTCATATGCCTTTAGCTGGAGCTATTAATATAATTTTTTCAAAAGTACCAGCTTTAATAGGAGTTATTGTAAAGCCTGTAATGGTTACCCTATTAATGTACTTATTAATAGAAGTAGGACAAATCTTTTCTAGAAGAATAGGTGTTGAAAGTTTGTTTATTAAATTATTTGGTATAAGAGGATAGAAAGTACATGTATTTAAGCATTGTTTAGAAAGGCAGTGTTATATTTGAATATTCTTGTGTACAATCCTGCTGCACTATATGGAGGGGCTGCTAATATTTTAAACAGCTTTATTGAGGA
The DNA here is from genome assembly GCA_946405135.1 of uncultured Clostridiaceae bacterium. GTDB lineage: Bacteria > Bacillota > Clostridia > Clostridiales > Clostridiaceae > CAMJGD01. Next base: position 26,034 of record CAMJGD010000015.1, read on the forward strand.
TATTGAAAAAGATGATAATAATAAGTATTTTATAGTTATCTCTAAATATATAGGTAAAACATATAGTAATTATAAAGGTAAAGTACATTTTATAGAAATATCTCACAATTATTTTTATAGATTCTACTGGCTTTATTTTAAGATATATAAAATCATTAAAAAATATGATATTAATGCTATGATATCTTTAGAAAATACATGTAATATATTTTTAAGAAAAATACCTCAATATATTTATATTCAGCAGTCACTTCAATTTGCATCTCTAAAAAATTTATCATTAAAGCTATTTATAAAGATAAAAATTATAAACAATTTACTTATGTATTTTTCTTGTAAAAGAGCTTCAAAAATTTTTGTACAAACAAACTGGATGAAAAAAGCAGTAGGTGAGAAATATAAAATTTCTGAATACAAAATAGATGTGATTAGGTCTAAAACTTATAAAGGAAATCCAGGACCTATTCAATATGATATTATAAATAGAATTTATAAATTAAGGGAAGAAGGAAACTATATAGGTCTATGCGTTACTGGGGCTGAAAAGTATAAAAATATTGAGATTTTAATAGAATTTGTCTACCAAGCTAATAAGTTTCATAACTTAAATGTAATTTTGCTGCTTACTATAGAACAAAATCCTAGAGGATATGCTGGAAAGCTTCAAAGACTGGTTAAAAGATATGCCTTAGAAAAGCAAGTATTATTTATAGGAACACATTCAGGAGAGACTATTGAAACCTTATATAAAATAGCTAATGCACTATTTTATTCTTCTTCTATTGAAACTGTAGGGCTTCCTCTAATAGAAGCAATGAAGCATAAATTGAGAATTTTTGCACCAGACTTGCCTTATGCTAGGGAGGTTTGCGGAGAATATGCATTTTTATATAAGTTTGATGATGGCTATAGTTTACTTCAGGTTTTTTTAAAATTTTTAAGTTCAACGCCTAAGGAATCTAAAGAGAAATATAGAGGAGATTCATTTATGAATATGATAGATAAAATAGCATTTTTATAAGGAGAGATAATGGATTGCAGCCAGAGGTAAGTATTATTGTGCCTGTATATAATGTAGAAAAGTATATTGAGATCTCTTTAGATTCAATTTTAAACCAAACTCTAAAAAATATAGAAGTTATTATTGTAGATGATGGATCCTCGGATAATTGTGCCGAAATTGTAGATAGATATGCAGAAAAAGATAACAGGATAAAAGTAATTCACCAAAGCAATAAAGGGGTAGCAGAAGCAAGAAATACAGGATTAGTAAATGCAAGAGGTAAGTATATTGGATTTGTAGATCCTGACGATTGGATAGAGGAGAATATGTATGAAAGGCTTTATAATGAAGCTGTAAAAAATCAATGTGATCTTACCGCTTGCTGCTATAGGATAGAAAATGAAAAAAGCAGAGAAACTTCAGCTCATTATTTGCCTTTTAGTGAAGAATTAATAAATAGTTCAAAGGTTTTTAGAGAAAAAATTGCTAAAGAGCTTATAATATACAGCAAAGAAAATGCTGCAGTATGGTATATGCTTTACCATAGTGATTTAATAAAGAAAAATAATATTATTTTTCATAAAAATCTTACTACTTTAGAGGATTATACCTTTAACATGGAGGTTTTTAAGTTCGTTGAAAAATTTATTTATATACCTGAACCTCTATATCATTATAGAGTACTAGACCATAGTCTTACAAAAAAATTTAGATCAAATCTATTTGATATATTGTTATATGTGCAAAATAAAAAAGATACTTTTATGATAGAGACGAATTTAAATGCAGAAGAATATAAAATGCTTAGTGCTAAATGGTTTATAGACCAGGTAAAAAAGATAATTTTTTTAGAATTTGCTTTTTATAGTGGAGATAGTTTTAAAATAAGAGGCAAAAGGATAGGTAGAATGTTAGAAAATCAAAATGTTCAAGATTCTGCAGCAATGTTATGGAAATCTGAAAAAAATAAAATCATGCTTTTTTTAATAAGGAAAAAAGCTGTAACTATTTTAATGATAGGAGCTTGGATAATGGCTTCACTTTATAAATTTAAAAAAACATATATAAATTAATTTAAGGGGGCTTAAATTTGAATAAAGCATGCTTAATATTTGTAGAGCCAGCGCCCTATATATCAGCTCTTATAAGGGAAGTGTATGCCAGATTAAATATAGATTTTGATATTATTTATATGAATGAAAATAAAGCACATAAATTTAAGGCTGATAAAATAGAACTTAAAGAAAATATTATACTTTCAGGTAACAGTTTTAAAAAGGCAATGAAGCTGATTTCTATTTTATCAAAAGGCAGTTATGATTTTGTTTTGATTAGTGGTTATGCAGGATTAGTGGAGTTTGCTGCCATTATGTTCTGCATAATTACTCATAAGATTTTTGCTATTCCATCAGATACTCAATATAATGATATAAAAAATCCAATAAAAGCTTTTTTAAAGAGGATTTATTTAGGATTTATATTTAAATTTGCTTATGGGTTTCCTTTTGGAACTAGACAAGTAGAGTTATTTAAAAGTTATGGAATGAAAGAAAGTAATATCTATCTTATGCCCATGACCATAGATGTTAAAAGCTTTAGTACACAATGCATGGAAATACGCAAAAGAAATAATGAAGTTAAAGACTCCTTAGGCATAAAGGAAGAAATAGTTTTTTTATATGTTGGAAGACTAGCAGAGGTTAAAAATATAGATTTACTCATAGATGCATTTTCTAGGCTTTACAATCAGTCTGCAGCCTTGGTAATAGTTGGGGCTGGGGACCAAGAACAATCTCTTAAACAAAAGGTAGCTGAGCTTAAACTTAAATCTGTATATTTTAAAGGAGCTAAAGGTATTCCAGAGCTTTTTAAATATTATGCTGTAGCGGATGTATTTGTGTTGCCTTCAAGTTTTGAGCCTTGGGGGTTAGTGGTAAATGAAGCTTTAGCCTGTGGACTTCCTGTGATAGTAAGCCATAAAGTGGGTGCTTCAGAGGATCTTGTAAAAGATGAATACAATGGTTTTATATTTAAAAGTGGAGATGAGGATGAACTTTTTAGCTGTATGAGAGAACTAGCATTTAACTCACATAAAAGAACATTAATGGGGGAGAATTCATATAATGTTATTAAAGATTGGACCTTTGATTCCTACACAGAAAAGCTTAAAACTTTTATGGATAAAGTTTATTATAAATAAGTTAGTTGAAGGTGGATAATATGTCTACACCAAATATTAAAAAATCTAAAGTGCAGAAGAATGTCCGCAATGTCTATTTAAAATCAGAATTGATTTTTGATCATATAATATTAGTGCTTCTCTTTACTGTTTATACCCTTTTAACCACAAAATATTCCATTAACAGGGGTGAAGTCATAAGGTGGATTTTGCTGGCAGGTATAGGTTTTTTTGCTTTACTAGATTCTATGATGCATAACTTGAAAATAAAAATTTTTCATTTTCCTTATATTATAATAATCATTTTAGCAGCACTTCCATCTGTAAGAGTATGGGTTAATGTGCCTTATGGCATGTATAAATTTTTATCCTTTATAATAATGATGGTTAGTCTAGCTTGCTTTTTAGGAAGAGAAAAAATTCATAAGAAAGAGTTAGAAGATTTCTTTTTTGATTATGTTTTGGTGCTCTATGGTGTAATGATTGTTAATCTTATATTTTATCTAGCCCATAAAGGTATGATAGGTGAAAGATTTGGAGGAATTTTTCAAAATGTAAATTCTCTATCACCTATAGCTATATATACTTTTATATCAGCTTTATATATGCAAAAAAAATCTAAAAGAAAGTTTATTCATATTTTTTTTGCCCTTGTTTCTATGATAATGGTACTAGGTACAGCATCAAGAACTGGTTTTGTACTTATATCTATAAGCATTTTATCTGCTCCCTTTGTATTTAGTGAAAATAGGGGATTAAAACCTACTATTATTAAAATATTTACTATGGCTATGATTATTTTTTTAGGATATACAATATTATCAAATTTCCCTATAGAATCATTTCAAAGAATAAAGGAACAAGGATTGGTAAGAGGAGATACTTGGTCCTGGGGAGCAGAGTTATTTAAGCAAAAGCCCATATTTGGATTTGGATATGGCATGATAGGATATTATGTGAGCAATCCTAGAGCTACGGAGTATATGTGGGGAGTGCATAATTCTTATTTAGGCATACTAGTGGAGATGGGTATATATGGATTAATATTATTTGGTTTGTTTTTTTTCTGTAGTTTTAAAAATATCTTTAAGTGTTTTAAATATGCGGATAAGGATGAGTGCCTATTTTTAAAGGTAGGGCTTCTTATATTATTTAATCTTTTAATAAATGCAATTTCAGAATCTTTTTTGCTCTCAGTGGGTAGTCCCATTAGTTTAAGTTTTTGGTTTACACTTTTTATGTTAACTTCTTATGCAGATAGAATATTGCAAAGTTAAAATTTATAAAAAATGCTTCTGTTTGCTTTGATTTAAATCAGTAATTAAATTTAAGGAGCAATAGAGTGAGTGTTATAAAAAATTATATATACTATTTAATTTTTCAAATATTGTCAATGATACTTCCCATTATAACTATTCCTTACGTTTCAGGAATTTTAGGTGCAGAAGGTATAGGTGTAAATGCTTTTACTTTTTCTATTGCACAGTATTTCATGTTATTTGCTACTTTGGGAATCACATTATATGGGAATAGACAAATAGCCTATGTAAGAGATGATCTGCAAGCTAGAAATAATACTTTTTGGGAAATATGTCTCATAAAGCTTTGTACTACAGCTGTGTCCTTAGCAAGTTATTTAATATGGATTTTTATATTTGCCACAAAGTTTAAACTTATATTTATTATTCAGAGTATAAATATTTTATCTATAGCTTTCGATATATCTTGGTTTTTTGTAGGATTAGAGGAATTTAGAAAGACTATAACCAGAAATATAATAGTTAAAATAATGGGGGTAGCCCTAATATTTATATTCATTAGACAGCCAAAGGATGTGTGGAAGTATGTACTTATACTAGCTTCCACAGAGCTATTAGGACAGGCATCTTTATGGATATATATGCCTGGGTATGTAACATTTCCTTCGCTAAAAGACTTAAAGGTAATAAGGCATTTCAGACCTGTTATGAGTATATTTATATCTCAAGTTGCTATACAAATATATTCAGTGGTAGATAGAAGCATGTTAGGAATATTGTCTGAAGAATCTCAAGTAGGTCTATATGATATGGCTCAGAAAATTGTTAAGTTATCTATAACCATTGTAACCACTCTAGGTACTGTAATTTTACCTAATTTGTCAAACTTATATATAAAAAATGATATGGAAACCATAAAAAAACAGATGTCAAAGTATTTTTTGTTTGCCAGCTATCTATCCATACCTATTATGTTTGGAATCATAGGTATTGCTGATACTTTAGTACCTTGGTTTTTAGGAAGTAATTTTCTAGATTCTATAATACTGCTCAAAATAACAAGTCCTATAATTGTGTTTTGTGCTTGGAGCAGTTTTTTAGGAACTTATTTGGTTAGTTCAAATAATCAAAAACAAGCTACTACGGCTGTAATATTTGGTGCGGTAACCAATGTGATATTCAATTCAATATTTATACCTAATTATGAGGCTATAGGAGCTTGCATTGGGACTGTTATTGCAGAATTTTCTGTATTTTTAGTTGAATTTTATTTTTCTAGAAATATATTAAGTTTTAAAAATTCATTATCTTCAATCAGTAAGTACATTTTATCTTCTTCAGTGATGTTTTTAGTCATTAAATTTATAGAAAATTGCCTAGGAGTACATTGGTATGTAACTTTCATTCAGATAATATCAGGAGTAATGATATATGTTTCAATATTATTTACGTTAAAAGAGAAAATGAATAAAGAGATTCTGTATAAAGTAATATATCAAGGAGCTAAGGCTTTAACTTTTATACAGAGAAAGATAAAATCAAGTTAAAGTATAAAAGAATTTAAATTATACAAAATGGCTTTGCATAATGAATTTTTATTTATTATGCAAAGCCATTTTATGCATCTTCATTAATAGTATATTTTAAAAATTTTTATTAAAATTATAGATAATATGGAACCTGCTAGTAATCCTAAACTTAAAGAAATAAATATACTAGGATTAAAAGTTTTTATAGGCGGTTCAGGCTCATCTAAAATTTTAATATAATCATCTCCTAAAATTTCTGCTCCAACTTCTTTTAAAGAGGAAATAAACTGAGTAGTTATATTAAAACATTGTTTGGCATTATTGTTTTTAATAGTTATGGTTAAAAGAGGAGCTTCTTTATTTTGAGTTACAGAAATATTTTTTTGAAAATCTTGTATGCTCATATTTAAGTTTAATTTGTTTATAACATTTTCTGCTAAACGTCGAGATTTTATAATATAAGCATAATTAGAAGCTATATTCTTATATAATTCAACATTATCATTGTAGCTTGCAAGGAAGTCGTCCTCTGAAATAGTATTTTTCTCAATCATAATAGAAATGCCAGTTTTATACTCAGGTTTTATAATAAAGAAACTTAAAATCACAGAAATAAGCATAGATAATAGTGTTATGCTTATTACTATAATTAACTTTAATTTATTAGATAAAAACCAATTTTTCAAATTCATTTTTCACTCCTTACTGCGCAGGGAGCATTACCTTTAATACTAAAAGCCTGCATTTCAAGCTAAATATAATTTAGCATAATGAGTCTATAAAATCAGTTTTATTTATTGAGGGTGCTGATTAGTGAAAAATATTATGTTTTCTATTTGCATCAATATATTCTAATAGTATTACTATACTTACAGATAGTATTAATCCTAAAAAGAAGCCTATAAAAATATAAAGTTTTTTATTAGGAGAAATAGGGTGATTTACTGGTATAGCCTCATCTATAATCCTGACATTATCGGCTCCTTTAAGCTCGGTACTTATGAGTTTTAAGGACTGTACTAATTGATTTGCTATTTTTGCAGCTTCATTGGGGTCTTGACTTTGAACTGTTATTACTAAAATTTCAGTACCTTCTATAGAAGTAACTAATGTATTTTGCTTTATATCATTTACGCTTAATGGCAGCTTTAATGCAGCTATAGTATTTTGGGTAACAATTCTTGATTTAGAAATTTCTTCATAATATTTTACCATGTTCTGATACATGAGCAAATCATTGTAGGTATAGGGTTTAGTTTCACTATTTTCCGGTATACCAATGAGGATAGATGTATCTGATTTATAAACAGGTTTTACAATAAAAAAACATATTATAATGCTTAATATTATAGGAATAGTCATGGTAAATACAACTAGTTTCCACCTTTTCATAATAACACTAAAAAACTCATATAGATTCATGTAAGCCTGGTTTCTAAAAATCAGGGTTTTCACCTGCCTTTCCTACTTTCTATATAATGGGAAGTAATCTTCTTTAAGCATTACAGAGTTATTTCCAAATTTTTTTTCTATTAGCCAATCATATATTGCCTTATCATATATTTTTTTCCCAATGTAAAAATCTAAAGGGGGAGTTTTGGTAAAATTCTTTTTATATCTATATATGGAATCTTCAATGGATTTATGACCTCCTCCCATATGAAATCCTTTAATATTGTTTTCTATACACCACTTAATCATTTCGTAAATTAATAAGTTATTTGGAGATACATCTAGATATTTTTCATCTGAACCTGTTAAATGATGATGGGCATAATTGTCACTATATAATAGGAGACTTGCTGCAATTATTTTTTCTTTATATACAGCTGTAAACAATTTGCAATTATTTTTTAAAGATTTTACTGTATCTTTAAAAAAATTAGGATTAAAATAATAATATTTTTCTGCGGAATTTCTATCCATTGTATGATTGTATAAACAGGTTAAGGCATAGAGATTAAGTTCATTTATACCTTCTTGTATAACCACTTCATTGCGGATAGCTTTTTTAATTCCTTTTCTAGCATTACTGTTAAAGTTGTTCCAAGTGCTTTCAAGATCATTAGTTAAATCTACATATATGGTTTTTCTCACATTTTCTATGGATGCATAATTTTTAGCGAATATTTCATTTTTTAGTATTGGATGAAATCTGATAAATTCGCTTACAATGTTTTGGTCAATGCAATATTTTTGAAATTCTTCGTAGAATTTTTTTGATAGTTCCTGCAAATTTTCTTCTTTACATTCATAGATTGGTCCCCCATAGCCATACACTGAAGATATGTCAAAATAGCGCTGTTTTTCTAGGATGTTAACAAAATATTTATCATAAGCGATATCTCTTGTTAAAAAACAATGCAAAACCCTGCCATAAACACTTTCAAAGTATAAGGCAGTGGGTTTTCCATCACCATTATTCATGAAAGGTATAAAGTACTTAGGTGAAAAATAAATATCATACATTTTAAAGGACTTAGCTGTTTTTTCCCATAGATCTAATTGATCAAGGGTAAATATTTTTAACATATTTTACTCCTGTATTAGTGTTCATTAATATTTAATGCTCTATAAACTTTTTCTATAGGTGCTCTCATTCTTATTAAGTCAAATTCTTTTTTACCTTTTTCTGTCAAGTTATCATCACTAAAATCATCATCTTCTATAAAAACTAGAAGTTTTCTTTTAGGATCAAGCTGTATCAGGGAGTTTAATAGTTCTGTATCCTTCAATGGTGCCAAATGTGAAATTTTATACCATTTTGTGCCTAATAAGCCTATGCTGTAATTCATAGTTCTTGTACTAATATTAAAGGAAGAAAAGGTATATTTTTTATACCTCTCATTAACAAAGAAATTATGGGGAGTACCCTTTGGGGGAGTTTCCACACCTAAAATATTATTTAAATCAAAGGTCCATATTTTAGTAGCATTAGTCTTTTCAAAACCTAGATTTCTATACCAATTGATAGCAGAAGTATTAAAACTAAATACATCTAATTCCACATATTTACAGTTAGCATTAGAATAATTTTTTATAGCATACTTTAGCAGGTTATGGCCTATGGATTTTGAATGATATTCGGAAAGTACAGCTATATAGTTAAGAAAAAGTATTGAAGGCATTAATCTTAACTCAACATAACCTAATATTTTTTTATCTTCTTCTGCCACAATATAGAGGTAATTTTCATCAAATTGGGATAAACTATCTTTTAAATAATTTTCAAATTTATCACAGCCATATATTAATATATCTGTGACTTCAGGGGAATAGGAGTTTCTGACTATATGGGTTATAGCTGCGCTATCTTCTTCTATAGCTTTTCTAAATTTTATATTATGAGACTTTGCATAATCTCTTTCCATATCTAAATCTTCCATGCTATCTGGAGGAATTGCTTTTACATTTTCACTTTTAATAACTTTATAAAAGGTTAAAATTAATATTTTAAAGTCTAGCCATAAACTCCAATTATCTACATACCATGCATCAAGTTTAAATTTTTCATCCCAGGTTACAGCGTTTCTTCCATTTATCTGAGCCCAGCCGGTAATGCCAGGTCTAACCTGAAATCTATTTTTTTCATAATCTCTATAATAAGGTAAATATTTCATAAGAAGTGGTCTTGGACCTACAAGACTCATATCACCTTTTAATACATTAACTAATTGAGGAAACTCATCTAAACTAAATTTCCTTAAAAAAATTCCAAACCTTGTGAGCCTTTCCTTGTCGGGAAGGTACTCTCCCTTCTCATCTTTGAGTTCCAGCATGGTTCTAAATTTATAAATATAGAAGGGCTTATAGTTATAACCAGGTCTCATCTGTTTGAAAACCACAGGAGAGCCTAATTTTATTCTAATTAATAAGGAAACAATCAAAATGATAGGGCTAGTTAATATTAATAGTGCCAAGGAAAGCATTATGTCTAAAAATCTTTTTATAAACATCGATACCCCCTAAAAATTAATTTGTGGAAAACAAGCTCTTATCCTATGAATTATTCTGTTTAAATCTTCTTCTGTAATTTTTGTATCTGAGGGTAAACATACTCCTCTATTAAATAGATCTTCTGAAGTGCAGATTCCATCTTTATCCAGGGAATAGAAGGGATATTTACTGTAGTAAGGCTGCAAATGCATTGGTTTCCATAGTGGTCTGGATTCAATATTTTCTTTCTCTAAAGTTAATATAATATCTAAAGGTTTAACAGGACTATTTTTTTTAAGAGTAATTACCGATAACCAATAGTTAGGCTTGCCATAATCTAATATGGGCAGCATTTCTATTTCACTTATATCTTTAAATGCAGCTTTGTAAGTTTCAAAAATATGCTTTTTTTGAGCTATTCTCTCTTCAAGCACTTTAAGCTGACCTCTTCCTATACCGGCTAATACATTACTCATTCTATAGTTATAACCAAGCTCACTATGTTCATAGTGTCTTGCTTTATCTCTAGCTTGAGTAGATAGAAATCTAACTTTATCAATGAATGCAGTATTATTTGAAACTAGCATTCCGCCTCCAGAGGTAGTTATTATTTTATTTCCATTAAAAGAGTAAACGCCAAGATCACCTAGGGTACCGGCAAATTTATCTTTATAGGTAGCCCCTAAATCTTCTATAATGGGCACTTTATAGCTGTCACAGATTTCTTTTATTTCATCCATAGGAGCACTTTGACCATATAGGTGTACAACTATTACAGCTTTAGGAAGTTTTCCTTTACTTTTATAATCTTCAAGAGCTGTTTTTAAAGCTAGAGGCGACATATTAAAGCTTTCAGCTTCAGAGTCTATAAATACAGGATAAGCTCCTTGGTATATTATAGGATTACAGCTGGCAGCAAAGGTTAGAGAACTGCAGAATACTATATCTTTATAAGTGACGCCTAAAACCTTTAAAGCCATGTGTATAGCAGCTGTACCAGATACCAGTGCAGCTGCATCTTTTACACCAAGATATTCAGAAATCTCTTTTTCAAAAGCATCTACATTAGGACCTAAGGGTGCAATCCAATTAGTCTTAAAAGCTTCATCTACATAATATTTTTCTTTATCCCCCATATGAGGTGAAGATAGATATATTTTTTTGTTCAAAAGACTCACTCCAACAAATTACTCTAGTTTAATTAAATTTTCCATTGATATTTTTTATAATTGGGAACAATCTCTGAGAGCTTGTTTATTGCTGCTTTACTATTTTCTTCTTTTGTAATATTCTTTAGTTCATTTAAAGCTTCTTTAAGAGAATCCATATCAACAGGTGTAGGTTCAATATAAAAAATTTTTGAACTTGCAGTTTCTTTTAAGGATTCTTCTGCAGCAAATAACTCTTCACGAAGTTTTTCTCCTGGTCTCAATCCTGTAATCTCAAGCTTAATATCTTTATTAGGTATATAACCAGTCTGCTTTATTAAAGCATAGGCTAAATCATATATTTTAATGGGCTTTCCCATATCTAGCACAAAAATTTCGCCGCCTTTAGCAAAAGCTCCAGCTTGAAGTAATAATTGAGCTGCTTCAGATACTAACATAAAGTATCTAGTTACATATTTATTAGTAATAGTAATTGGTCCTCCTTCATCTATCTGTTTTAGGAATAAAGGTACTACAGATCCATTGCTTCCTAGTACATTACCAAATCGTACAGCTGTATATTGGGTTTTGCTTTTACCATTCATAGCTTGTATTATCATTTCACATACTCGTTTTGTAGCACCCATTATATTTGTTGGATTAACTGCTTTGTCTGTAGAAATAAGCACGAATTTTTCAATTTCATATTTATCTGCACATTCAACTAAATTCAATGTGCCAAATATATTATTTTTTATAGCTTCTGTAGGATTGCTTTCCATAATAGGAACATGTTTATGGGCTGCAGCATGAAATACTATTTCGGGTCTATTTTCTTTAAATATAGATTCTAATCTTTCTTTGTCTCTTATAGAAGCAATAATTAATTTATGCTTAAGATTAGGATAGGTTCTTACTAATTCTGTCTGAAGTTCATAAATATTATTTTCATATATATCCAGCATTAAAAGTTCTTGAGGATGAAATTTAATCATTTGTCTGCAAAGTTCAGATCCTATAGTTCCTCCAGCTCCTGTTACCAAAATTCTTTTGTTTTTTAAATAATCAGATACACCATTATAGTCTAATTTAATTGGTTCTCTACCCAAAAACTCTTGTAAGTTAATAGATTTAAATTTTTTTGAGGATTTAATATTGAATTTATACTTTTTAAAAAATATTATTGTGCACAAAATTAATAATATTATAGATATCCAGACTAATGTTACATCTGCTGAATGTTTATAATGGAACAAAGCCTGGAAGATAAATTCTAAATTCCACATTATGGGGTTCCCCCTTAATTTTTAAGTTGAGCATATTTGAACATATATTAATTGCTAAAATTATTTAGATATTAATGTAAGGCTTTAATGTCAAGCTTGCTATAGCATTGATTTAATACATAATATGTTTATATAAAATTTGATGTGATAGATAATTTAATAAATAAAAATAAGAATTTAAAATGGCAGACTAAGATTGTTTTTATGCATATATTCCTTATCCTAATAGTAGGTACTACTAAAAAAGTAATAATAGCAAATTGACTAATCAAAGCATTTGAGTAATAATAGTTTTACGTTAAGGTAATCCTAAGTTAAAATAATAAATTAGTATATGAGGTAAATATTATGAGTAATTTTAATGAATTTAAATTAAGCACTGAATTGTTAAAGTCTTTAGATAAATTAGGTTATGAAAATCCTTCACAGGTACAGGAAAAGGTTATACCTTTAGCTTTAGAAGATAAGGATATTATAGTAAAATCAGAGACAGGAAGCGGAAAAACTGCAGCTTTTGCTATTCCGCTTTGCGAAAAAATAGAAATAGAGCAAAAGAAACCTCAAGTATTAGTGCTTACACCAACTAGAGAGTTAGCGGTACAAGTTAAAGAAGATATGTCTAACATAGGTAGATTTAAAAAGATAAGGTGTGCTGCTATCTTTGGAAAGCAACCTATGAATGTGCAGATAAATGAACTAAAGCAAAGAATTCATGTGATAGTAGGTACACCAGGAAGAACTTTAGATCACATTGATAAAGGAAACTTAAATTTGGAAGGCATAAAGTACCTAATTATAGATGAAGCAGATGAAATGCTTAATATGGGCTTTATAGATCAGGTTGAAGCCATTCTTGATAAATTACCTAAAAACAGAGTAACTATGCTATTTTCAGCTACTATGGATGAAGAAATTGAAAATCTATGCAATAAGCATATGGTAAATCCTATAAAAATAGAAATTCAAAGTAAAAAGGTTACTACAGAAAAAATAAAGCAATTTTATTACGAGATTGAAGAAGATAAAAAATTTAATCTTTTAAATAAGATAATATATACTGAGATACCAGAGAGCTGTATTATATTTTGCAGTACAAAAGAGGGAGTAAATACTTTATTTCAAAAGATGCAAAGTAGAGATTATTCTTGTATAGCATTACATGGAGGCATGGAACAAAAGGATAGATTAGCTGCTATTAAAAAGTTTAAAAGAGGAGAATTTCACTTTATGATAGCTACAGATGTAGCAGCTAGAGGAATTCATATAGAAGATATAACCCATGTAATAAATTATAATATTCCTATGGAAAAAGAGAGCTATGTACATAGAATAGGTAGAACAGGCAGAGCTGGCAGTGAAGGTACAGCTATAACTTTTGTTAATCCAAAAGAGTACAGATTTTTAAGTGAAATAGAAAGTTACATAGGCTACAGTATACCTAGAAGAGAGCTGCCATCAAAAGAAGAGGTGGAACAAGGTAAAGAACTATTCAAGGAGAAAATGAAATTTAAGCCCAAACCAAAACAGGATAAGTCTGCAGAATTGAATAGAGAAATTACAAAAATATATATAGGTGCGGGGAAAAAGAAAAAGATAAGAGTAGGAGATATAGTTGGAGCTATTACTAGCATTGAAGGCATTAGTATGGAGGATATAGGTATCATAGATATACAGGATATCTGCTCTTATGTAGATATATTTGGAAAGAAAGGTAAAATTGTTCTTGAAGCACTTCAGAGAAAAACCATAAAAGGAAAAAAGGTTAAAGTTCAAAAAGCATTAAAATAGTTTTTAAATTTTATAATCAATAAAACATAGTTTGGTTTGCTAAAATAAGAACCTTTTACAAATTGTTAGAATAGGATATAAAATAGCTAGTCATAAATAAGTATATCTTTATAATTTGTGGAGGCTGCTTATTATGTTAAAAGCTCCAGATATATATTTTTTACCAGAGTGGGGGCAGCTGTTTCAAAAGCATGATGGGGGAAAAGCAGAAATATTTGAGTTTAAACATGAATTTGGTCATGTATACTGTCAATTTATAAAAAAACCAATAAAAGATAGCGTGGAAAGTATAAATTATTTTGATATAATTACTCCTTACGGTTTTAGTGGACCCATTGTGCTTGAATGTGACCCGTTTAAGAGAGAAGAGCTTATTGAACTTTATGAAAAGGAATTTCAAAAGTATTGTCTAGATGAAAAAATTGTTATTGAATATGTTAGATTTAGTCCATGGCTTAAAATTATTTAGATTTTTATAATATTTATACTTTAAAATATAATAATTATACTTTATTTGTAGATCTAACAGGAAATGATTTTTTTATGGAAGAGATTGCGCCTAGGACAAGAACTAAAATAAGGAAAGCAAAGAAAAGCGGCGTAGAGGTAGAATTTGATTTTCAGGGAAAAAGCCTTTTTGAGTTTGAACGTTTATACCAAATGATGGCTGAAAGGAATAAAATAGCTGAATATTATTTGTTTAGCAGAGAATTCTTATATGAAAGTTTTAGCACACTTAAGGGAAAACAATTTATTATTAATGGAAAGTTTCAAGGAGAATATATTTCTTCAGCTATATTTTTGCAGTATGGAGACTATATGCACTATCATTTAGCAGCTAATGATCCAAATCATTACTCGTTAAATGCTAACAGTTTGATATTAAATGAAGCTTGCAATTGGGGTGTAACTCATGGAAAAAAACAATTGCATCTTGGGGGAGCCTTTTCAGAACAATTATTTCAATTTAAGAGACAATTCACCAAGAATGGAATTTGCGACTATTATGTAGGAAAAAAATAAGAAACCAAAGGATTTATGATGAGTTAGTTTATATGAAATTAAAAAATTCATCAATAATTGATACAACATTTTTTCCTTTATACAGAGGCTGATTTCAAATAATTAATTTGTAGCAGTTATTAATAGAGATCCATTGTGGGGGAGATAAAGTGAAAGAAATTGGAAGTGATTTTTTTTATCCCATAAGCATTGTTACAGAGGAAGATATTGATTTTTTCCCTAAGTACTTTTCTTTAAATGGCAATGAATACTTGCTTTTGGATTGCGGAAGAAGTTGTATAGCATACGTTGCAGATATGTTAAAACAAGAGAATAGTCATGGGAAAATTCTATTACCTTCATATTTATGCCAATCAATGATCCAGCCCTTTAAAGATTTAGGATTAAAATATAGTTTTTATAGAATTGATGAAAATCTTAAAATAGATATGGAGTATCTATTGAAGCTAATAGATAAAGATATTGCAGCAGTACTTTTTGTAAATTATTTCGGTTTTATGCAGGATTCATATACAAAAGAATGCTTAAAAAAACTTAGGGACAATGGAATTACTATCATTGAAGATATTACTCACTCAATGTTTAGTAAAGGAGAATATATAGGAGATTATGCAGTTGGAAGCATAAGAAAGTGGATTGGTATTCCAGATGGCGGAATAGTAATACAAAACACTAAAAAAAATAATTTAAGGATAAATATTGAAAGTCAAAACAATGATTTTACCACAAATAGATTTATAGGACATATTCTTAAAAATCAATATATTAAAGATGAAAAAATTCCTAAAGAACTTTATATGGATTTTTTAAAGAGGGCAGAAGAACAATTAAATGAAAAAACTGCCATTAACAGCATTTCTAATATATCAAAAAGCATGCTTAACAAGTATGACTATGATGAGTTAATTTTTAAAAGAAGAAAGAACTATAGTTTTCTTATTAAAGCTTTAGAAACTAACAGTAATATAAAGATATTATTTAGCCACATGGGGGAAGACATATGTCCCATAGGATGTGCTTTAGTTGTGGAATCTAGAGATGATTTAAGAAGGTTTTTAGCATCTAAGGGAATATACTGTCCTATTCATTGGGAGTTTTCAGAAGAAATTGATAAAGTAGAATTTCATGATTCTTATAAGTTATCAACACAAATTATCACAATTCCTTGTGATCAAAGATATGACTTAGGGGATATGAAATATATTTTAGATGCTATAGATAAATTTTATAGCTAGGCAGCAGGAGATATTAAATAATATAAACTTAAATAAGCAATTTCCAACTTCATATAAGGAAATTGCTTTTTTGTATAATCAAATATTTAACAAATTATTAGTTTATATTTTATAAAACCTTAATGAATATGGTTTATAGTTGAAATAGCAGTATTATTTAGACTAAGTAAATCATAAAATTTACGGGGGTAGAATTATGGGCTTGAAAGTTTTTGATTATATAGATGATGTAACTTCTCTTCTAGAAGCTTCAAGGAAATCTTTAGAGGAATCTGCTAAAAATATAGAAATATATCTTAATGATATATTGTGTAAAAATAGTGATAGCTGTCTCAATATAAATTCTAGAGTAAAGTCTTCTATGAGTTTAAAAGAAAAGATTTTAAGAAACAATTATTATAGCAAGTATAATACTCCAGAAGAACTTATGGACAATCTTTCTGATCTTATAGGTGTAAGAATTGAATGTAGATTTATTCAAGATGAATATGAAATATATAAAATACTAAAAAAACATTTTAATACAAGAGATAAAAATGGACTTTATTATAATCCTATAAATGAGAATGTAAGGCTTTCTCTTGGAGGTAAACAACCTCAAAGGCAAAAAAATGGTTTTGAAATCTATAGGATAGATGGTCTTTACAAGGTTAATGGGAAAACAGTAAATTTTGAGCTTCAGATAAAATCTCTTGTTAATGTGTTTTGGAGTGAAATAGAGCATAAAGTAATATATAAAAACTATAACTATATGTTAGCAGATAGCTTTTTTAAAGAGATGATGACTTCTATAAAAAGAAATCTTGCCATGATTGATAATCAGCTGCTTATAATTTATGAGCAATTAAATAAAATGAATTCTATTAACCCGGCTGTAAGAAAAGATCAAGTAGAATCACTGTTATCGAAAATTATTTACGATATATTTTCTACCAGAGTAAAAAATAGTCTTGGATTTAATGTGGATTTTAGGATATCCTGCGATATAATAATGGAGTATATTTTTGGATCAAATAATGTGGAGAATTTAGAAGAATATAATAATATATTACTTAAAACTTTAAATCGATTTAATGATATAAGTAAAAATGAAATTGAATTTGATGAAATAATAACTTTTGAAAGGGATATATGCTTTGAGGACAAGTTTTCTCAAATTGTAGGACAAACTATACTAGACTCTATAAATGAGGATTTTCAATGGAATTTGTTTTTTAAGATAGTTTTTGAAATTGAACCAGGGAATAATGCTGAAGACTTTGAGAATTTCATAGATTTTTTGAAAAATAGATTTTGCAAAAATGAAAGTTTCTTAGAATTGCATTCAAAGTATAGTGAGGAAGAATGGAGATACATAGTTGATATATTTCTAGAAGACATTGCTATATGCTTTAAAGAAATAAATTCCATAGAATTTTTACACAGCTCAAATTTGAAAAAAATAAATAGGATTATAGAAGATACAGTTTCTGCTAGTTGTATAGAAAATACTTTAAATCTTCAGTGTAATAAAGATATTGATGAATTAAGGACAAGTTTTAGGGAAAAGATATTGATGAATTAAGGACAAGTTTTAGAGAAAAGATATTGATGAATTAAGGACAAGTTTTAGAGAAAAGATATTGAATATTTATATAAAAGTTTAGCGCCAAGGATTGATTTTTTATGAAGAAATCCTTGGCGCTGTAACGTTTTATTAGTATATAATTAAAAATTTAAAAATAGAAAAATATGATACAAAATCATATTGACATCATCACTTTAACGTGCTAAACTGATAAACATGTAAAGCGACACTTGTAGAAGTTGTAT
Organism: uncultured Clostridiaceae bacterium; assembly: GCA_946405135.1. Classification (GTDB taxonomy): domain Bacteria; phylum Bacillota; class Clostridia; order Clostridiales; family Clostridiaceae; genus CAMJGD01. Next base: position 44,232 of record CAMJGD010000015.1, read on the forward strand.
AAGCATTATTTCTGTGTTACAGCATATACAAAAGATTAATGAAGAGAGGTAACGTTATGAAAAGAGTAAGTATTAATGGAATAATTCTATTTATAATAATAGTTTTTGCAAACTCTATGCTTTGGGGCTGCTCCAAAAAAGAAAATGTACAAGGAGATTTTTCAAAACTAAAAGCAAGAGGTTATGCTGTGGTAGGAATTGATGATACTTTTGTTCCTATGGGATTTAAAGATGATAAGGGTGAATTGACAGGATTTGATGTGGAGCTGGCAAAAGAGGCATTTAAAAAAATAGGAATAGAGGTTAGATTTCAACCTATAGATTGGTCCATGAAAGAAACAGAACTTAATTCAGGAAATATAGATTTAATATGGAATGGATACTCAATAACTAAAGAAAGAAAAGAAAAGGTTGCATTCTCTAAAGCTTATCTAGGAAATAGACAAGTTATCATTACTTTAGCTAATTCCAGTATAAAAAGTAAAAAAGATCTTAAAGATAAAAAAGTAGCAGCTCAAAATGGTTCTAGTGCCATGGATGCTATAAGTAAAGAACCGGAAGTTTTAAAAGCTTTTCAAGGAGGCAAGGTTGTACTTTTTGATACTAATAATGAAGCTTTTATGGATTTAGAAGCAAAAAGAGTAGATGCAGTAGTAGCTGACGAAATTTTAGCAAGATACTATATTAAACAAAGAGGAGAAGATAAATATAAAGTATTGGAAGAAGATTTTGGAAAAGAAGAGTATGGAATAGGAATGAGGAAAGAAGATAAGGAACTAGTAAATAAAATTAATAAAGCTTTAGAAGATATGCTAAAGGATGGAACCTCTGAAAAAATATCTAAAAAGTGGTTTGGAGAAAATATAGTTAAATAGGAGTTTTTATGATGGCTTATGTATTAAATCTCATGCCCTCAATGCTTGAAGCATTGATTACTACTTTAAAAGTATTCTTTATTACATTAGTGTTATCTATCCCTTTAGGGGTGTTGGTTTCGTTAGGAAGATTATCTCAATTAAAAATTATAAAGGTTATTTCTCAAGGTTACATCCTTTTAATGCGAGGAACACCGCTACTCCTTCAGCTTATATTTATATTTTTTGGACTTCCTCTTGTGGGGGTTACTTTTAATAGATTTACTGCAGCTATAATTGCTTTTGTACTAAATTATGCTGCTTACTTTGCGGAAATTTTTAGAGCTGGCATAGAGTCTATAGATAAAGGACAAAATGAAGCTGCTGAAGTATTAGGTTTAACTCCTTATAAAACCTTTATAAAAATTATTTTGCCACAGGTGATAAAAAGAGTACTGCCACCTATATCTAATGAAGTTATTACGCTGGTTAAAGATACCTCTCTAGTATATGTACTGGGCATAGATGAAATATTAAGAGTAGGTAAAATAGCTTCCAATAGAGATGCTTCGTTATCTCCACTTTTAGTGGTAGCAGTATTTTATTTGTTTTTAACTGCCATACTTACAAAAGTATTTAAAATGCTAGAAAATAAGTATGCCTATTTTAGGTAATATAGATTACTAATGAAAAAGGGGTGAATATTTTGCTGCTAAAGGTGGAAAATTTAAATAAAAGTTTTAAAGGGAAGAAAGTATTAAAAGATATATCCTTTGAATTAAATCAAGGGGAGATACTTACACTGCTTGGACATTCAGGGGCAGGTAAGACCACAATTTTAAGGTGTATAAATTCGCTGGAGCATTGTGATAGAGGAAGTATTGAAATAAATGGCAGGCTTTTATGTAAAGATGAAGGTAAAAAGAGTAAATATGCTTCTTTAAAAGATATAAGAAAAATAAGAAGAGATATGGGAATGGTATTTCAAAACTTTAATCTTTTTCCTCATATGTCTGTGATGGAAAATCTGATAGAAGCTCCTATAAATGTACTGGGTTTAGATAAAAAAGAAGCAGAAAATAGAGCCTATAAGCTTTTAAACAAAATGGGTTTAGAAGATAAAGCTATGGCTTATCCTTTCGAACTTTCAGGAGGTCAAAAACAAAGAGTTGCCATTGCAAGAGCTTGTGCTTTAAACCCTAAAATAATGTGCTTTGATGAGCCAACATCTGCCTTAGACCCTGAGTTAAGGGAAGGTGTGGCTAAAATAATAGAAGAACTTGCTGAAAATAATATGGCTGTATTAATAATAACTCACGATATGGACTTTGCTAAAAGAGTAGCTCACAAAGTAATATTTATGGAGCAGGGAGAAATCATTGAGAAGGGAATTAAACAAGAAATATTTAATAAACCTAAAAATGAAAAAACCAAAAGGTTTCTTTCAATTTAACTAAGATTAGAACATATTAAACAATAAAAAAACTGTATCTTAAGAGGTACAGTTTTTTTATTTATACTAAAAGATAGGTAAAAAATCAAGAAGTAAAATATTTAGTAAAATTTAATTCTAAAGATTTATTATTAGCAAATAATATAATTAAATAAAAATAAAATGAGAAATATGTTTACTAAACAATATGAAAAAACTTTTGAAATTGTAAAGTGTGTAAAATAGCTAGCTTGAGCAATGCAATAAGGCAAAATAACTTAAATAACTATTATGCTTATTTAGGAAAAATGTAGAAATATATAAATTATATTACTCTTTTTTATGAGAAGTTTAAAAAAAATATATATTTGCTATTGATTGTTTACTAAAATTTTGCTAAAATAATAATTGATGAAACGATTACAAATGAAAAATTAAGGGGGTCGTAATAATGAAAAAGAATCTAAAAAAATTAATTGCAATTGCTTTAGCTACAATGGCAACTTGTTCTGTTTTGGCAGGATGTGGAAGTTCAAAAAATGGTGAGTCCTCAGATAAAAGTGGTTCATCAAAAGACGTAACTATTACATATGCAATATGGGACAAAAATCAAGAGCCTGGAATGAAAGGAATAGTTGAGGCTTTTGAAAAGAAAAATCCTAATATAAAAGTAAAGATTGAAGTTACACCTTGGGATCAGTATTGGACAAAGTTAGAAGCTGCAGCTACAGGAGCATCACTTCCAGATGTTTTTTGGATGCATCCAGCTCATTTTGTTAAATATGCAGGAAACAATATGCTTATGGACATAACTGATAGTGCAAAGAAAAGCAAAGAAATGAGTTGGGACAACTTTCCTAAAGGACTTGTAGACAGCTATATACTTGATGGTAAAAACTATGGTATACCAAAAGACTATGACACTATAGCTTTATGGTATAACAAGAGCCTATTTGATGAAAAGAAAATTCCTTATCCTGATGAAACATGGGATTGGAACAAATTGGTTGAAGTAGCTAAAAAGTTAACTGATACTTCAAAGGGAATTTATGGATTTGCAGCTCAAGAAGAAGGTCATCAGGGATATTACAATTTCATTTATCAAAATGGAGGATGTGTACTTTCTGAAGACAAGAAAAAATCAGGATTTGATTTACCTGAAACTAAACAAGCAATTCAGTTTGATGTAGATTTAATTCATAAAGAAAAGATTTCTCCAACTCAGCAGCAGTTTGCAGATACTAAATATGAATCCATGTTTGAATCAGGGAAAGTGGCTATGGGATTATTTGGATCTTGGATGGTAAGTGAGTTCAAAGGTAATGAATATGTGTTAAAAAACTGTGATGCAACAGTTATACCACAGGGTAAAAAGAGAGCAACTATATATAATGGTTTAGGTAATGTTATAGCAGCTAATACTAAGCATAAAGAAGAGTGCTGGAAATTCCTTGAGTTCATGGGAACAGAAGAAGCTAATAAAATTCAGGCTGAAAAAGGTGCTGCTATACCAGCATTTAAAGGTGCTGAAAAACCTTGGATAGAATTTAATAAAGAATTCAACTTAAAAGTTTATCCAGAGATGTTAGCTTATGGAGTACCTATGCCAACATCAAAAACAAGATCAAAATGGGAACAAATAGAAAACGATATTTTACGTAAAGTTTGGATAAAAGAAATTTCAGTTGAAGAAGGATGTAATCAGATAGCAAAAGAAATGAATGAACTTTTATCTACTGAAAAATAATTTACTTTTCTATGGTAATTGGTATTATGCCAATTACCATAGAATTTAATTAACCTTTCTGTATAAAAGGAGGAAAAAATGTGAGTAAATCTATCAATCCCAAAGAAAATAAAAAAGTATCTGTTAAAAACAATAAAAAGAATTATTCTGATTATTTCTGGGCTTATATAATGATTGCTCCTACTATAATAGGTCTTATTGTTTTAAATATATGGCCTATTTTTCATACTTTATTTTTAAGTTTTCAAAGCTCTGGAGATTTCGGTAAAAATAAATGGGTAGGACTTGCTAACTATAAACGTATGGTTAGTGATCCAGCTGTTTTGCAAGCTACTATAAATACTTTTAAATATACTATAATTACAGTGCCTATAGGAATTTTTCTTTCTTTAATCATAGCTGTTTTACTTAATGGAAAAATTAAGGGGAAAACAGTATATCGTACAATTTATTTTTTACCTATGGTAGCAGCTCCAGCAGCTATATCAATGGTTTGGAAATGGTTGCTTAATGCAGACTATGGTTTAATAAACAATATGCTTTCATCTATAGGAATTCAAGGACCTAAATGGCTTACAGATCCTAAGGTGGCACTTATTTCAATAATCATAGTTGGAATATGGAGTACCCTTGGATATAATATGATAATTTTATTAGCAGGACTTCAGGAGATTCCAAAGAGTTATTATGAAGCGGCTAAAATTGATGGTGCAGGTCCAGTTAACCAGTTTTTTGCTATTACACTTCCACTTGTTTCACCAACTATGTTCTTTGTGGTAGTTACAACTATGATAAGTTCATTACAGGTATTTGATTATATATTTATGATGATTGACAAAACAAATGCTGCTATTGAAAAAACCCAATCCTTAGTATACTTATTCTATAAAAACTCCTTCATAATGAATGATAAAGGATATGGATCCGCTATAATAATGTTACTATTAGCTATTGTATTAATAATAACAGCAATTCAACTTAAACTACAGAAAAAATGGGTATATTATCAATAAAATATGGGGGTGTATTTCATGGAAAAATCGTCAAAAGCCAGCAAAACAATTATCCATGTTGTTTTAATACTAGGTTCAATATTAATGTTATTACCTTTTATTTGGATGGTATTAAGCTCTTTAAAGACACTTACAGAGTCTACTCAAGTACCTCCTACTATTTTCCCAAGTAAAGCACAATGGATAAATTATAAAAATGTATGGAATTTGCTTCCTTTTGGGAAGTTTTATATAAATACTATATTAATGATTTTATTTAGAGTTATTTTTTCAGTATTTTTTAGTGCTATGGCAGGTTATGCTTTTGCCAGATTAGAGTTTCCAGGCAAAAAAATATTTTTTATGATAGTTCTTATCCAGATGATGGTTCCTGGACAGTTATTTATTATTCCTCAATTCCAATTGGTATTAAAGTTAGGCTGGGTTAATACTGTAAAAGCCTTAGTTGTACCTGGAGTTGTCAGTGCCTTTGGAACATTTCTGCTTAGACAGTTTTTTATGGGAATACCAAATGAATTAGAAGAAGCAGCTATATTAGATGGATGCAATAGATGGCAGATATGCTGGAAGATAATGATGCCTTTAACTAGATCAGGATTAGTGGCTTTAGGAATCTTTACTGCATTATTTGCATGGAAGGACTTAATGTGGCCGCTTATAGTTAATATGTCTATAACTAAAATGCCATTATCTTCTGGATTAGCTTCTTTACAGGGACAGTTCTCTACAAATTATCCTCAGCTTATGGCAGGTTCTATGATAGCTATTTGGCCAATGCTTATCATATTCATATTATTCCAGAAACAATTTATAGAAGGTATAGCCACTACAGGATCAAAGAGCTGATTATATAAATTAAAATTGAAAGAGGGGATAATAGAATGCCTATATTATTTAATGAATCTGTAAAGGAATTTCATCTTTATAATGATCATATAAGTTATATTTTAAATATAATGGAAAACAATCAATTAGGACATTTATATTTTGGCAAAAAAATAAAGCATAGAAGTTCTTTTGAACATTTATTTCAATTAGAACCACGCCCTATAACTGCCTGCGTTTTTGAAGGAAATCTTGAATTTTCATTAGATCACATTAAGCAGGAATATCCTTCTTATGGAACTTCAGACTTTAGATATCCAGCTCATGTGATAAGACAAGAAAATGGAAGCAGAATAACAAATTTTGAATATAAAAGTTATGAAATTTACAAAGGAAAGAAAAAATTAAAAGGATTACCAGCTACTTATGTAGAAAAAGAAAATGAAGCTACAACCTTAGAAGTTACATTGCAGGATGAAATCATAGGTACAGAACTTGTATTAACATATACAATATATGAAGATATGCCTGTAATAACAAGAAATGCAAGATTTGTGCATCATGGTAAAGAAAAAATAGTTCTTGAAAATGCTATGAGTATGTCCATGGAATTTCCTGATGATGATTTTGAAATGGTTCATCTTTGTGGAGCTTGGGCAAGAGAGAGACATGTTAAAACTAGAAAGTTAGAAAAAGGAATTCAATCTATATATAGTGCAAGAGGAGCCAGCAGTGCTAATCATAATCCTTTTATAGCATTAAAAAGGTCTTCTGCCGGAGAAAATCAAGGGGAAGTCTATGGTTATAACTTTGTATATAGTGGTAACTTTTTAGCTCAAGTTGAAGTGGATTCTCATAATCTAACTCGTGTTATGATGGGAATTAATCCATTTGAATTTGAATGGGAACTAAATAAGGATGAAGAATTTCAAACACCAGAAGTAGTTATGGTTTATTCAGATAAAGGCTTAAATTGCATGAGTCAGACTTATCATAAGTTATATAGGACAAGGCTTGTAAAAGGACAATGGAGAGATAAAGAAAGACCAGTACTTATTAATAACTGGGAAGGAACTTATTTTGATTTTACTGAAGAAAAAATATTAGATATAGCAGAGACTGGAAAAGAGTTAGGGATTGAGCTTTTTGTACTAGATGATGGCTGGTTTGGAAAGCGTAATGATGATACAACCTCTTTAGGAGATTGGTTTGTTAATAAAGAAAAATTACCAGAAGGGATTACCGGTGTTGCCAAAAAGATTGAAGCTATGGGGATGAAATTTGGTTTATGGTTTGAACCTGAAATGGTAAATAAAGAAAGTGAGCTTTATAAAAATCATCCTGATTGGATGATAAGTACCCCTAAAAGAAGAGATTCCCATGGAAGAAATCAATATGTTTTAGATTTTTCTAGAAAAGAAGTAGTGGATTACATATATGACATGATGTATAAAGTATTAAAAGAAGCACCTATATCTTATATAAAATGGGATATGAATAGAAATATTACTGAAGCATTTTCTCAAAAGCTGTCTGCTGAAAGACAGGGAGAATTAATGCACAGATATATATTAGGTGTATATGACCTTTATGAAAGACTTACTTCAGAGTTTCCTCATATACTATTTGAATCTTGCGCCAGCGGTGGTGGCAGATTTGACGCAGGTATAATGCAATATGCTCCTCAAGCTTGGGGAAGTGATGATAGTGATGCTATAGAAAGATTAAAGATTCAATATGGAACTTCTATGGCATATCCTATAAGTTCCATTGGAGCACATGTATCTGCAGCACCAAACCATCAGATTGGGAGAATGACTCCTATAGAAACTAGAGCTAATGTAGCATATTTTGGAACCTTTGGATATGAACTTGATTTAAATAAATTGACAGAAGAAGAAAAAGAAAAAGTAAGAAAACAGGTAAAATTCTTTAAAGATCATCGTGAACTTTTACATAAAGGAACTTTCTATAGACTTATTAGTCCTTTTGAAGGAGATGGAAATGTAACTTCTTGGATGGTGGTTTCAGAAGATAAGAAAAAAGCTATAGTTGGTTATTATCAGGCATTGAACAAACCAAATTCAAGTTTTACTAGATTGAAACTAACAGGATTAGATCCAGAGAAAGAATATAACTTAAATAATATAAGATATCACTATGGAGATGAACTGATGAATGTTGGTATACCACTAGATGGCAATTTTAAAGAATTCAATATTGGAGATTCAAAGATAGAAATTGGAGATTTTTATTCTCAAATGTTTATTCTAACTGAAAAATAGAATAGCACAATGTTTTTTATATGGATGAGGAGGTATCTATATGGTGAAAGAGTTGATAGAAGATTTTTCACGAGTATTTGGTGACTGCAAAGAAGTTAATGCATATTTTGCACCAGGAAGAGTTAACCTTATAGGGGAGCACACAGATTATAATGGTGGAAATGTATTTCCCTGTGCATTAACCTTTGGAACCTATGCTGTAGCTAGAAAAAGAGAAGACAGAAATGTAAGATTATATTCAAAAAATTTTGATGAATTAGGAATAATAGAATTTTCCTTAGATAAATTAGAAAATTTAAAAGCTCATGATTGGGCAAACTATCCTAAAGGTGTAATATGGGCTTTTAACAATTTAAATCTTAATATAGATAAGGGGTTTGAAGTTTTATTCTATGGAAATATACCTAATGGTGCAGGATTGTCCTCCTCTGCTTCCATAGAGCTAGTTACTTCAGTAATACTTAAAGACTTATTTAATATAGATATAGATATGATAAAAATGGTAGACTTAAGTAAGTTAGCTGAAAATAAATTTATTGGAGTAAATTGTGGCATAATGGACCAATTTGCCATAGGTATGGGTAAGGAAAAATGTGCTATTCTTCTTGATACAAATACATTAAAATATGATTATGCGGAGATTGATTTGGAAGATGCATCTATAGTTATATCAAATACTAATAAACGCAGAGGACTTGCAGATTCAAAATATAATGAAAGAAGAAGTCAATGCGAAGAAGCTTTAAGAGATCTTCAAAAAGAATTAAACATAAATTCTTTAGGAGAATTAAGTGAAGAAGAGTTGGAAAAAAATAAGCATTTAATTAAAGATTCTATAAATTTTAAACGTGCAAAACATGCTGTTTATGAAAATCAAAGGACTTTAAAGGCAGTAAAGGCATTAAAAGAGAAAGATATTTTAACTTTTGGAAAGCTTATGAATGATTCTCATGTATCTTTAAGAGATGATTATGAAGTTACAGGAATTGAACTGGATACTTTAGTGGAACTTGCCTGGGAAGAAAAAGGAGTTATAGGTTCTCGTATGACAGGAGCAGGTTTTGGAGGCTGTACTGTTAGTATTGTAAAAAATGAATTTATAGATGATTTTATAAAACATGTAGGAGAAAAGTACAGAAAAAAGATAGGATACGAAGCAAGTTTTTATGTGGTTAATATAGGTGATGGAGCAAGAAAGCTAGATTAATTTTATATTTATATGGGGGTGTTATTTTGAGTATATTAGTTTGTGGGGGAGCTGGATATATAGGTTCTCATTGTGTTTATTCACTTATAGGCAAAGGCGAAGATGTAATTGTTGTAGATAATCTTCAAACTGGTCATAAAAGTGCAATTCATCCTAAAGCAAAATTTTATCAAGGAGACATAAGAGATTTTGATTTCTTAGATAAAGTTTTTAAAGAAAATAATATAGAGGCTGTAATTCATTTTGCAGCCAACTCTCTTGTAGGAGAGAGTATGAATTTACCTCTTAAATATTATAATAATAATGTTTATGGCACTCAGATTTTACTTCAAGCTATGGTAGAAAACAAAGTAGATAAAATAGTATTTTCTTCTACTGCAGCAGTATATGGTGAACCAGAAAGTTTGCCTATATTAGAAACAGATAAAACAGAACCAACCAATACCTATGGTGAAACAAAACTTGCTATGGAAAAGATGATGAAATGGTCAGATAAAGCTTATGGTCTAAAATATATAGCTTTAAGGTACTTTAATGTAGCAGGAGCTCACGAAAATGGATTAATAGGCGAAGATCATAATCCAGAAACCCATCTTATTCCACTTATATTACAGGTTCCTTTAGGAAAAAGAGAAAAAATCATGATCTTTGGAGAGGATTATGTTACAAAGGATGGTACTTGTGTAAGAGATTATATACATGTTATGGACTTGATTAATGCACATATACTGGCTTTAAATAAATTAAGAGCAGGTTACCATAGTGATGTATTTAATTTGGGAAATGGAAATGGATTTACGGTAAAAGAAATGATAGAGGCTGCAAGAAAAGTTACAGGACATGCTATACCTGCTGAAATAGTTGAAAGAAGAGCAGGAGATCCTGCAGTATTAGTAGCATCTAGTGAAAAAGCAAAAAAAGTACTTGGATGGAAGGCTGAATACACAGATGTAGAACATATAATAGCATCTGCATGGAACTTCCATAGCAAGCATAAAAATGGATATGAAGAATAAGGTGAGAAAATGATAGATATAAATTATGAAATAGATAGACTTGTAAATTTTGCTTTAAATAAGGGCCTTATTGAAGAAGAGGATGTAATATATACAAGAAATAGAATTCTAGAAGTTTTGGCCCTATCAGATTACAAAGAAACTTCTGTAAAAGAAGAGGAATTAGAATCAGCAGAGCCTATACTAGAAAATATATTGAATTGGGCTCATGAGAATGGAGTATTGGAAAGTAATGGCAGTGTATACAGAGATCTTTTCGATACAAAGATTATGGCTAGTGTTATGCCAAGACCTTCAGAAGTTATTCGCAAGTTTAATAAATTCTGGGGAGAAGATAGTAAAAAGGCTACAGATTATTTTTATTCTTTAAGTAAAAATTCTAATTATATAAGAGTTGAAAGAGTAAAAAAGGATTTAAAGTGGAAGACAAGTACAGAATATGGTGACTTAGATATAACAATAAATCTTTCAAAACCAGAGAAGGATCCTAAAGCAATTGCTGCAGCTAAGAATCTTCCTGCAAATTCTTATCCTAAATGTCTCTTATGTAAGGAAAACGAAGGATATGAAGGCAGACTAAATCATCCTGCAAGGCAAAATCACAGGATCATTCCTTTAAAGCTTAATGAAGAAAATTGGTATTTTCAATATTCACCCTATGTATACTATAATGAGCACTGCATAGTATTTAAAGGAAGTCATGATCCTATGAAAATATCTAAAGACAGTTTTTTGAGATTGCTAGAATTTGTAGAAAAGTTTCCACACTATTTTATAGGATCCAATGCGGATTTACCTATAGTAGGAGGATCTATATTATCTCATGATCATTTTCAGGGAGGAAATTATGAATTCCCTATGGCAAAAGCTGAAGTGGAACAAGAATTTGTTATAAAGGGTTTTGAAGATGTAAATATGGGAATAGTCAAATGGCCTTTATCAGTGATTAGAATTGAAGGTTTTCATATAGATAGGATAGTAGAAGCAGCTTATTATATATTAGAAAAATGGAAAAACTATTCAGATGAAACTTTAGATATTATATCTCATAGCGGAGAGACACCACATAATACTGTAACTCCTATAGCTAGAATGAAAAATGGAAAGTTTCAAATAGATTTGGTTTTAAGAAATAACAGAACTACAGAAAGATATCCTTATGGAATATTTCATCCTCATGAAGAACTTCATCATATCAAAAAAGAAAACATTGGACTTATAGAAGTTATGGGATTAGCTGTATTACCAGCTAGATTAAAAGATGAATTAAATAGCTTAAGCTATTACCTTTTAAATAAGGATAAATTAAATGAAATGGAAAAAAATAGTGAACTTCAAAAACATAAAGACTGGTGTTTAGATATATTAAATAAATACAGTGCTTTAAATGGAAATAATGTAGAAGATATTTTAAGAAAAGAAGTAGGAATAAAGTTTTTAGAAGTATTGAAACACTGTGGAGTATTTAAAGATAATGAAGCCGGAAGAGAAGGATTTAATAGATTTATAAAAAGCATTTAATGGCAGAACAGAGAAGGCTTATATAAATTCAATGTTTATATAAGAGGTGATAATATGAAAATAAAAAAGAATATTATGAATAAAAATATAATATGTTATGAACTTATAAATAGCAGTGGGTTTCAGGTAAATATATTAAATTATGGTGGAATTATTACAGATATAATTGCTCCAGACAGAAATGGTAATTTAGAAAATGTAGTTTTAAAATACAAAGACTTTAAATCCTATGAAAAAAATATCTGCTACTTTGGTGCTATAATAGGAAGAACTGCAGGAAGAATAGCTGAAGGAAAAGTAAACCTTGAAGGCGATACCATAGTTTTTAATAAAGGTGATGATATCCATCAAAGCCATGGTGGTATTGTTGGTTTTGATAAAAAAATATGGGATAGTAAAGTATCGGTGGAGAAAGACAGAGCCATTCTATCTCTTAAATATTTAAGCAGAGATGGGGAAGAAAATTACCCGGGTAATATTGAAGCAACTGTAGAATACATTGTTACAGAAGATAATGAACTTATAATTAATTATTCAGGTGAAAGTGATAAAGATACCCTTTTAAACATGACAAATCATAGCTATTTTAATCTTTCTGGTAATGTAAAACAAGATATATTAAGCCATTTACTATATGTAAACAGCGACTTTATCGTAGAGCTTGATGAAACCCAAGTCCCCACTGGTAAATTAATGCCTGTAGGTAATACTCCTTTTGATTTTAGAGGGAGTAAAGAAATTGGAAAAGATATAGAATCAGATCATTACCAGATAAAGGTAGGTTCTGGATATGACCATCCTTGGATATTGAAAAATGGGGATAATGTTAAAGTATCAGTTTATGAAAGGAATTCAGGAAGAGCTTTGGATATATATACGGATAGAAAAGCTGTAGTAGTTTATACTATGAATTCTTCAACTGATGAAAATGAATTATATATAGGAAGAAAAGCTTATAGCAGGGAAGCTGTGTGCTTTGAAACTCAAAATCCTCCTATAGGAAAAAATAATGCATTTTTAGAAGACTCAATACTTAAAAAGGGAGAAAAATATAAAGCTAAAACTATTTTCAAATTTTATACCAAAGGATAAATGAATTTAGTTTACAATATAATGAATTTCATATTATTATGCTATAATAAATTTAATGAATATTAGAAATATTTCAAAATAAAAGGTGGGAGAGAGTTTAAATGGCAACTATAAGGGATATTGCAGCCAAAGCTGGAGTCTCAATAGCCACAGTTTCAAGGGTTCTTAATTTTGATGAAAGCCTAAATGTTTCAGACAGCACCAAAAAAAAGATATTTGAGGTTGCAGAAGAGCTTAATTATGTAACTGTAAGAGAGAGAAAAAATAAAAAACAAAACTTTACAAAAATCGGAATTATACATTGGTATTCTGAAAAAGAAGAATTGGGAGATCCTTATTATTTATCTATTCGTATAGGAATAGAAAAGAAATGTGATGAAGAATTTATAAAGTTTGAAAGAATAAATAAAGGGGATAACTATGAAAATATTGAACCCATTGATGGAATAATTGCTATAGGGAAATTTGGTAAAAGTGAAGTTGAACAAATTGAAAAACTTAGTGAGAATATAGTTTTTGTAGATTCATCTCCTGACGAAGATTTATATGATTCAGTTATAGTAGACTTTAGAAAGGCTATGACTAATGTATTAGATTATCTTACTTCTCTTGGTCACAAGCACATAGGCTATATAGGTGGGGAAGAGTATGTAAATAATGGAAGAGACAAAGTTAATGATTATAGAGAAATAACCTATTATGAATATATGCAGGCTATGAATATGCTTAATAAAGATTATGTGGGATTAGGTAGTTTTACTCATGCAGATGGATATAAAATAATGAAAAATATGCTTAATAGAGATGATTATCCTACAGCTTTTTTTATGGCAAATGATTCCATGGCCATTGGAGCCTATAAAGCTATAATGGAATCAGGACTTAGGATTCCTGAAGACATAAGCATTGTAGGTTTTAATGATATTTCTACAGCACAATATCTAGTACCAGCTCTTACCACAGTAAAAGTATATACTGAATTCATGGGAGAAACGGCTGTAGAATTAATGTTAGAAAGATTAAGAAATGGAAGACACATAAGTAAAAAAGTAATTGTGCCCACAAAATTAGTTATAAGAGACAGCTGTAGTCATATTGATTAATAGTTAATAACATATTTAATATTTTATTGGACTGCTTTGTAATAGATAAAGATTTATTACGGAGCAGCTTTTTTCTGTAATTTTGATTAATTGTATAACTTCTATATCAATTTTTAATATAGTATAAACTTTATTAAAAAGAATTATATATTTTTCATATAAATTGTAAATTAACTATAGAAATTTACAAAAAGTTATACTTTGACTATATAATGTTATTAAAAGTTGGAAAGGAGTTGTTTCAATGAAAGATTATGACAAAAGGTCAATTGCAATTGAGAGAGCTTCTATTTTAAAGTCTCGTATAGATGATTATCTTCAAATAAGAGACAATATATTAAGAGGTTCATCGCCTGAAGAGTCAGAAAATATTGAAAAAAGAAAAATCAATATATTAGATTTTTTTAAAGCTTCAGAAGAAGATTGGAAGGATTGGCATTGGCAGATTAAAAATAGAATTACTGAAGTGGATACACTAAAGAAACTTATATATTTATCAGAAGAGGAAGTAGAAGATATAAGGCAGGTAGAAAAAAGATTTAGATGGGCTGTTTCACCTTATTATCTATCTCTTATAAATGATGATAAAATGAATCCTGTCAGGCTTCAATCTATTCCTACATTTTTAGAACTTAAAGATAGCGGAGAAATGGACCCTATGGGAGAAGAATATACAAATCCAGCAGGATGCATTACTAGAAGGTATCCAGATAGACTGATTATAAATGTAACCAATGAATGTGCCATGTATTGCAGACACTGTCAAAGAAGAAGAAATATAGATACTAAAGATAATCATACATCTAAAGAAACTATTATGGAATCTATAGAATATATAAAAAATAATACTGAAATAAGGGATGTATTGATAACTGGCGGGGATGCTTTAACTTTATCAGATGAAATGCTGGATTGGCTTCTAGGAGAACTAAAAAAAATTGAACATTTGGAAATAATAAGGATTGGCACAAGAGTACTTGTAACTATGCCTCAAAGAATTACAGGAAATCTTGTAGACATATTAAAAAAATATCCTCCTATATATATAAATACTCATTTTAATCATCCTTTAGAAATAACCCAAGAATCTAAGGCAGCTTGTGAAAGATTAACAGAGGCAGGAATACCTTTGGGAAATCAAGCTGTTCTATTGAATGGTATAAATAATGATAAATATGTAATGAGATTATTAAATCAAGAATTGCTAAAGTGCAGAGTGAAACCTTATTATATATTTCATGCAAAAAATGTAAAGGGAACCATGCATTTTAACACTTCAGTGGATGATGGCATAGAAATAATGGAATATTTGAGAGGTTACACATCTGGACTAGCTATTCCTACTTATATAATAAATGCTCCTGGGGGAAAAGGAAAAACTCCTATACTTCCACAGTATTTAGTTTCTAGAGGAAAAGATTATATAAAGATAAGGACCTGGGAAGGAGAGATACTAGATTATCCGAATAAACCTACTTTAGATTTAAAAAAATGTTTACACAGAGGAGATGTTAGCTAAATAAAGTTAGAAAAAGAGTGAAAAGTTATGTTTTACTGATGTTATGGCATGCATAATACCGTAACATCAGACAAAACATTACTTTAACTATTAATATAATCAATCATTAAATTTTGGAAAGTCACGATTTCCCCTAAAACCCTTTTGAGAAGATACAGTTCTTCCAATATTGAGTATTTTGCTGGTAATACAGCCTCTGCAGTGAACAGGAGTATCTCCAGTACAGATTTTCCCCGGATAAAGAGCATAAAGCTTTCTGTATTCTCCTTCTGTAACATTTGGCATTACTACATTTGCTCCGCTTTGAAGTGCTAATATTCTTCCGTTTTTATTTAAAGATTCCATAGCTGTAGTAGCAGGTATATTTATATCAGGTAATAATAGTCTTGTTAAAGCCATTACCTTAAGTGCCATATTAAAATCTCCAGCCTTAGCTCCTTTAAGAGGAGTATCATCATTTGGAATAAAAGGACCTATGCCTATCATATCTGCATCAATTTCTTTAAAAAACAATATATCTTCAGCATAAGACTCAACGGTTTGTCCAGGAAGTCCCACCAAGATTCCACTACCTACTTCATAACCTAAATTTCTAAGATCAGATAAACATCTTTTTCTTTCTTCATGGCTCATTCCAGGATCCATTTTTTCATATAAGCCTTTATCTGTAGTTTCTATTCTGATCAAATATCTGTCTGCACCTGCTTCTTTAAAGGCTTTATACTCTTCAAAGTTTTTTTCTCCAAGACTTAATGTTAATGCTGCACCTAAGGATTTTATCTTTGATACTATGGAAGTCATCTTCTGAGTGGTATAATAATCATCTTCTCCTCCTTGAAGTACTATGGTCCTATAACCATAATTTACTGCTTTAGCAGCAAAGTCTACTATTTCTTCCTCTGAAAGCCTATATCTTTTTAAATTTTTATTATCCCTTCTTAAGCCACAGTACATACAGTTTCTTTTGCATATATTTGTAAATTCTATAAGGCCTCTTAAATGTACTTCATTACCTACATATTTTTTTCTAACTTCATCTGCAGCTTTAAATATCGCATTGTTGTATTCATCAGTTTTAAGTAAGGATATGAGTTCTTCTTTGCTTAATACATGATGTTCTTTAGCCTTTGCTATTAATTTTAACAATAATTTTCACTCCTAATAAAAAGTATAGTATCATAAGTTGTTTCTTTATTAATGCTATTGTGAACAATTATATTATAAATGAAAATCATAAAAATGTTTAGCAGTAATTAATATTTAAAATATATTTTGAAAATTTTATATTTTGAAAATATTATTGAAATTACAGTTAAATGGTAATATAATGAAAATATGGAGTCTGATTAAAAATAAATAGACATATATGAGCTATACAAATAAAAAGATGACTAGTTATAACGATTATTAATTTGCATAAATATGCGGCGATAAAGCCGCATATTTATTATATCTTATAAATAATGTGCTATGAGGTGAATCATGAAAAAAATAACAATTACTATTATTTTGATTATATCAATTATAATAACTTTGTCATTAAAGATTACATTGGATAAGAGAGGTAAAGGAGAAGCTTTTCCTCATTTTAAGCAAGCTATAATTAAGTATAGTGGAAGTGCTAATGCTATTTCTAAGGAAAAGTTTAAAATGCCTATAATTTTCGTTGATGAAAGCAAGATGAGTGAATTAGCTTCTGTAGAAAATTTAAAAGAAATATATATAGTAGATAGCAACGGTATAAAGTATCCAATGATGGATTATAAGATACAAGATGGCGTTGAGAATAAAGGATATATAATGAGAAATTTTGAAGGTAATATTATATTTAAAAATCCAGGGATTTATGAACTTACAAATGTAAAGTTTAAGTTTTTAGATAATAAAATAAAAGATTATCCTTTAGGAAATTTTAAAGTATATGTAGAATCTAAAGAAAATTTTAGTAACATGTTTATTGGTAATATTTTTCCTGAATATATTTTTAGCAAAGAAAAACCAGGAATTTCTGGAGTTATGGTAAGGTTTGATATTCAAGCTGAAGACATAGTATTAAAAAATATTGATTTGGGTGTAGATGGTTTAAATGTAGATAAAAATAATATAATTGTAACTAAGGATATTATAGATATAAACGATTTTGAAAGCAAACGAAATGCAAAAGAATTCATATGCTTTGATTCTATGCGGGTAACTGAAAATAGTGACTCTGGTTATTTAGATAAGAAAATATCAAAAGAATATATTAAAGATAATTATATTATGCTTTTAATTCCTATTACTTGCAGCAAAGAATTCAATTTAAAAAATACTGCTATAGCTTTAAATTTAAAGTTTACTATTAATAGTAAGGGAAAGGACTATGAGTTATATTCTCTTCAGCCCCTTGTATATTTGCCTTTAATTAATAAAGATTTGAAGCCTTTAAATCTTTTAAAGGAGGAAGGAAAATGAGTTTTCAAGTATTAAATTTGAGTAAAAGCTATAATAGGTTTAATCCCTTTAAAAAATGTGAAGTACTTGAAGATGTATCGTTTAATATTAATAAAGGCGAACTATATTCAATTATAGGTCAAAATGGGGTTGGAAAAACTACAACAATTAAATGTATATTAAAATTTATAAAAAAGGATAGGGGTGAAATATCCTTTGAAGGTAAGGATATGAGCGAAATTATAGAAAAAGGTAAACTTGGATATTTACCTGAAGAATTAGTTTATCCAAGTAGTATAAGCGCAATGTCCTATATTACGGATATGGGAATATTAAAAGGTATGGATAAAGAATTGATTAAGAAAAAAATATCAGAACTAGCCTGTTTATTTGAGTTAGATAAATGTATTGATAAGCCAATTAAGAAGCTTTCAAAAGGCATGAGAAAAAAAGTAGGATTTATTCAGGCTGTATTAAATGAACCTGAATTTTTGATATTAGATGAACCTACAGATGGGCTGGATCCAGTAGCTAGAAGAATTATGCTTGATTATATAAAAAGTCTTAGACAGTCAGGATGCAGCATACTAGTTACATCCCACATACTTGCTGATTTAGAAATGGTTTGCACTAGAGTCGGCATTATGGATAGAGGTTGTATCATTAATGAAGTAGATTTGGAAAAATTAAGGAAAGAAAAATGTAAAACATCAATAAAAGTACTTGTTAAGAATGAAGATGACTTTAAAGAAAAGGTTTATATTTTAGAAAAGGAAAAGCCTTTAATTTTTAAAAACATAGAGGAACTTAAAATATTAAATATAGATTACAGTAATCAGACTCTTGAGGATATATATTTTAATACTTTAAAGAAAGGAAAAGATTAGATGAGAAAAATTATAAAGTATAAAATTATAACTTTGTTTGAAGATAAAATATTTAATATAGTTTTACTTATTTATTTTATAGTTCTTAATTATAATATCTTTATTAATTCAGGACTATTTTTAGCTGGTTCTGCAGAGTTTAATTCAAAGCTTAAATATACTTTATTAATTAATAACTTCATTGCTACTACTTCAATGTTTGGATTGCTTACGGCTATATATATTGGAGCAGGATTTATTGGAAAAGACATAAAATCAAATCAGATATATGTAATATTATCAAGTACATCTAAAAGGTGGGCATACTTTTTTGGAAATTGGATTGGTTCCATAGTAGTGATTTTTGTTTTCCTTTCTTTGATTATACTAAACTATATATGCATTAGTGCAGCTTTAGGGGTAATGACTTACTACATAGACTTTTTAACTATTCTTATAGAAACTGTGTTAAACATGATTGTGATAATGACAATAACAGCAGCGGCTTCAATTTTCATTGAAGGATATGGAAGTGCTTTGGTTGGTTTTATAGCTCTTACAATTTATAATATTCATTCAGCTTGTAAAATACCATTTACTAATCATTTTGTAAATGTAGATTTTAATTTACGAAGGCTGTTAGTAAATATATCACCCATAAGATCTATATATGCATCCTCTATAACCAGTGAAGGAGTTATTGAACGGTTTAATGTAGAACCATTTTTAATTCATAATTTTACAGCATATCAGATGCTTTATATAGGTATTCTACTGATAATAGGCATTTTTGCATTGGGGAATAGGGAACTTTAGATGAGAGTATTTTTTACAGAGTAATGAAAATCATAAAAATGTTTAGCCGTAAAGTTAGTTATAAAAAATCAATCATACTATTGAAATATGATAAATATTTTAGTATAATAAAGCTGCCTATTGAAACGTTTCGAAAATAACTTCAATATAAAATAATGGATCAACTTGATACCTAAAAATATATAGGGTTACTATTTTAAAACTTAACTTGTGCATGAGAAATTTCTTTAATTAATCATGGATTTATTTCATGTAGCTATTAAGCTTTTATTTGGGAACCATATAATTTACTATTTTTAAATAGATAGTTTATTTACATAGTGATTTCTATAGCATTTCTTCACAAAAGATTAACTTCATATTTTTCATGCCTATAGAAACGTTTCGAAATTTCAATGTAATAATAGTAAAACTCTACTTAAAATATAGTTTTAGATTGCGGCAGACAGGAGTGAATTTGTCAGGTGATTGAGATAAAGGATGAGGCTTTAATTATAAATGGTAAAAAAGAATTTATTTATGGAGGGGAATTACATTATTTTAGAACTCCTAAAAAAAATTGGCCTTTACTTGTAAAAAAAATTAAAGAAGCAGGATGTAACCTCATTAGTACTTATGTACCTTGGTGTTGGCATGAATTTGAGGAAGGAAAGTTTGATTTTAATGGTAACACCATAGAAGAAAGGGATCTTGTAAGTTTTTTAGAACTTTTGAAAAGTGAAAATATGTATTGCATAGTTAGACCAGGACCTTATGTGATGTCTGAAATTAAATTGGAAGGTATGCCTAAATGGCTCATAGAAAGCTATCCTGAGGTTATAGCAAAAGATCAGTTTGGAAAGGATCATCCAACTAAAGTGGTATCCTATATGCATCCTACTTACCTAAAAAAGGTACAGCAGTGGTATGAAAAGGTATGTGGCATCTTTAAAAATTATCAAATTACTAAGGGTGCTAATATAATAATGCTTCAGCTGGACAATGAAGTTGGAATGCTTCAGTGGGTAAACAATCAAGCTGATTTTAATAAGGCAGCCTTAGAATATTTTAAACACTACCTAGAAAATAAATATGAAGATATAAATACTTTCAATAATGAATATGGTACAAATTGTTTAGATTTTCAAGCTTTTATTAATGAAGATATGTTTAAGGACAATAAGCATTATGCTCTAAGATTATCTAGAGATTACAGTGATTTCATGAGAGGGTATTTTGAAAAATATATAGCTGAAATAAAAAGTTATGCAGTAAAAAATGGAATTGATGTACCTTTTATTGTTAATGTTCATGGATTTATAACTGTAGAAAATACAGGGAGAGGTACAACTTATCCTATAGGTTTATCTCAACTTTACAAAATATCTAAAATGGAGAATGTGGTATTAGCAGGGGACTACTATATTAGAAATATTACCTATGATAATTATTACGATCTAATTATAGCTAATGCATTTACAAAAGCCATTCAAAGTGAGGGTAAGCCATTGTTTTCAGCAGAATTTCAAAGTGGAGCATTGACAGATAGACCAAGACTTCAGCCTTCAGATATTGACTTAAGCACTAGAATTTGCATAGGCAGTGGAATGAATGCAATAAATTATTACATGTTTTCTTCAGGAGAAAACTATGATGATATAGGACTTTTTGGAAAACGGCATCAGTGGCAGGCACCTCTTAAAGAGAATGGAGAAGAAAGACCTCATTATTCTAAGATAAAATATCTGGGAAGTTTATTTAAATCATGGAGTGAAGAGATTTTAGACACAAAAAAATCTATAGATACCTATATAGGATTTTATGCTGATTATTATATGACAGAATATAATAATAAAAACACTGAAGAAATAATAAATAAAATAGTTGAATTTAGAGAAAAATTTCAATTTGATGGTATTTTACGTTCTTTGTCACTTTCCAATATTTCTTTTGAAGCTATAGATGTAATGGAAAAGCAAAATATAGATCCAAACAAAGTTAAAAGTTTATGGATGTTTTCTACAGAATGGATGGATGAGCATATTCAAAGGAAACTAGTGGATTATGTTTTATCAGGAGGAAATCTTATACTGTATCCACAAATTCCAGTTTACGATATGAGTGGAAAGAAATGTACCTTATTAAAAGATGCAATAGATGTGGAGATTAAGGAAAGCAAAAAAGGCTGGATAAGATTAAATGTATTAGGTATAGATTCAGTATTTGCAAATTATAGATTAGTATTTGACAAATTTAATGGAAAGCCTATTGCTTGGTATGATGAAGAGGGAGAAAAAGAAGTTGCAGCTTTTGCTAAGCAGTTAGGCAAGGGAAATGTTTTAGTTTTTGGCATTGGTATGGAACATGAATATGATTACAAGATTGATGTAATAAAAAAATTGGCTGAAAATTTAGGAATAAATACAGATATCTATTGTTCTGATAAATGGACAAGTGTTTTAATAAGGGAAAACCAAGAAAAAGCTTTTATATTTATAAATAATTTTGATGAAATAGATAAAAACATTAATTTACAATACAAAAATGAAGATATATTTAATGGAAATAATATTCATGTACCGGCAAGAAGTGGATTAATGCTTCCTGTGAATTGTAGTATCAATGAAGATATAAAAGTAATTTATAGTACTTTAGAGATAAGCAGTTTTGAATTTACTCAGTTAGGTGTTAAAATATGCTGTGCTTCAAAGGCAGGAATAAATGGATACATGAGAATTGAAAGTGATAACTACAGGATAAATGAAAAAGAAAATATAAAGATTAAAAAACACCAATCAAAGGTAGTAGACATCACCATAGAGTCGAAGGCAGATGTTACAGAAATAGAATTTATAAGAGAGAAGTAGCGGGGGTATAAAAATTATGGTGAGCTTAAAAGAAGAAAATATATGTAAAGAAGCTAAAATGCTGCTTGAAAATATGACTTTGGAAGAGAAAATTGGACAGCTTGTGCAGTATGGAAGACTTAAGGAAGCAGAGCTTCAAAAACTGGAGGCTGGTAAAATAGGATCTTTTTTAAATGTAGCTGGAGCAGATAAAGTAAATAAGCTTCAAGAAAAGGCTATGAAATCTAAAAATCCTATACCACTTATCATTGGTGATGATGTTATACATGGATACAAGACTATTTTTCCTATTCCTTTAGGGGAAAGCTGCAGCTGGGATTTAAAACTTATAGAGGAGACATCTGAAATAGCAGCGGAAGAGGCATCCACAGAAGGCATAAACTGTATCTTTGCTCCTATGATAGATATAACTAGAGATCCAAGATGGGGGCGAGTGGCTGAAGGCACAGGAGAGGATGTGTTTTTAGCATCACAAATAGCAAGGGCAAAAATTAGGGGAATCCAAAGCAATAAATGGAATGATAGACCTTATGTAACTGCGTGTCCTAAACATTTTATAGCTTATGGGGCGGCGGAAGGAGGAAGAGATTATAGTGCCGTAGACGTTTCTGAGAGATGTTTAAGAGAAACTTATCTTCCACCTTTTACTGCAGCTTTAGATGAAGGCGCTTATACTATTATGTGCTCTTTTAATGACTTAAATGGTATACCTTCTTCTGCAAACAAATTTATTTTAAGAAAAATATTAAGACAAGAATTAGGTTTTGAAGGTTTAGTTATAAGCGATTGGGAATCTATAGAAGAATTGATTTATCATGGCATTGCTAAGGATAAAAAAGAAGCTTCATTAAAGAGTATAGAAGCTGGAGTAGATATAGATATGCATTCTGGAAGTTATGAAGAGCATATCCATGCATTGATTGATGAAGGTAAATTGGATAAAGAGTTATTGGATGAAGCTGTGTTAAGAATATTAAAAGTTAAAATAGCTCTTAATCTTTTTAATAACACTTACACAGATACTAGTTTAAGTAAAAAGGTTATAAGAAGTACTAAAAATGTAGAAAAAGCGCTAGAAGCAGCAAGAAAATCTATAGTGCTTCTTAAAAATAAAGATTGTTTACTGCCATTAAATAAAAATATAAAATCTATAGGGGTAATAGGACCTCTTGCAGAGGATAAGGTAAATCCTTTAGGTTGCTGGGCGTTAAAGGGAGAACCTAAGCAAGTAACCACAGTACTAGAAGGTATAAAGCACAAATTAAAATCAGAAACTGCAGTTTACTATGAAAAAGGTTGTAATATAAATTCAGATTTAGAAGGTGGCATTGATAGAGCTTTAGAATTAGCTAAAAAAGTGGAAAAAGTGGTGCTTGTATTAGGAGAAAGTTCAGATATGAGCGGAGAAAATCATAACAGAGCTTATATAGGTATACCAGAAGCTCAAAAGAAGCTTTTAAAGGCTCTTCATTCAGAAAATATACCTGTAGTACTTGTGCTTATGAATGGAAGACCTTTGACACTAACTTGGGAAGAAGAAAATATACCAGCAATAATTGAGGCTTGGCACTTAGGAGATGAAAGTGGAAATGCCATAGCAGATGTGATTTTCGGGGATTATAATCCTTCAGGAAAGCTAACTATGTCTTTTCCGAGATGTGAAGGTCAGATACCTGTCTATTATAATAAGAAAAATACAGGAAGGCCTAATTTTAAAAAGTACCTAGATGTAGAGGAAACTCCACTTTATCCTTTTGGTTATGGGTTGAGCTATACTCAGTTTAACTATAAGAACATAAAGTTAAGCTCTAAAAAAATAAAACAAGATGAAAAACTAACTATAACTGCGGAAATTGAAAATGTAGGAAAGATAGCTGGTGATGAAATAGTTCAGCTGTATATAAGAGATATGGTGGCGTCTATAACAAGACCTATTAAGGAATTAAAAGGATTTAAAAGAGTGCATTTAGATCCTGGAGAATGTAAAGAGATTAAATTTGAAATCACAGCAAAAGAATTGGGTTTTTATGATGAATACTTTAATTTTGTAGTGGAAAAGGGTGATTTCAAAGTTTGGATAGGTCCTAATAGCATACAAGGACTAAAAGAGAATTTTGAAGTTATTTAGCCTGGCATTTAATACTAGGTAAAATTAATGAATAAAATTTAGAAGTAATTATTTATAAATAAATTTATTTTAAAAAAGCTGTAAAGCCCTGATATTAAAGGGCTTTTTCTTATATTTATGAATAATATATTTGAATAATTAGGAAATGATAAACTTATGCTTTAGACTTGAGCATATGTTTTCCTAATAACTTTTAAAAAAACATAAAAACGTTTCAATAAAATTAAATAAAAAGCTCAAAAATATTTTAATAATTTAGCATAAAAATTGTTTAAATTAAACATATTATTAATAATAATAACATTTAATTAATAGTATAATAATACATAAATAAAAATTAAAATAATAATTGACATAAATGCCTGTAAACGATATAATGGAGCTGAAGTTAATCGAAACGTTTCAATAGGTATCAAGGAGGATGCTATGGTAACTATAAAAGATGTAGCAAAAGCTGCAGGAGTATCTATTTCTACAGCATCTTATGCATTAAACGATAGTGAAAAAGTTAGCAAGGCAACTAAAGAAAAAGTTCTGCGGATTGCTCAAGAATTAGATTATAGACCAAATGGCTCTGCAAGAAATTTAAAAATACAAAGAACAGACCTCATTGGATTATTTGTACATGATATTAATGGACCTTTCTATAATGAACTTGTAAAAGGAATTCAAGAAGTAGCAGCTTTAAATAATTATCAGTTAGCTATATTCTGTGATTCCAGTAACAAGGGAAATCCTGCATATAAATTTATGCGAGAGAGAAGAGTGGATGGAGCCATAATAATATCTTCTAAGGTTAAGGATGAGGAAATACTTAATTTAGCTAAAAATGGAATGCCTATAGTTGTACTAGATAGAGAACTAAATGTAGATAATGTGTGTAGTGTTCTTGTAGACAATGAAAAAGGAGCTTATGAAGCGGTATCACATTTAGTTAAAATAGGATACAAGAAAATAGCTTTTTTTAGCGGGCCAGAAGATTCTTATGATAGCATAAAGCGCTTTAGTGGATATATGAAAACTCTTAAGACTTATGGAATAGATTTTAATGAAAACTTAATTATTAAGGGTAAGTTCACCGAACAATCAGGATATGAAGCCATGAATGAGTTTATAAAAGAACATAAAAGCATTCCAGAAGCTATATTTTCTTCTAATGATGAAATGGCTATAGGAGCTATAAGGGCTTTAAAGGAAAATGGATATAAAATTCCAGAAGATATTGCTATTATAGGCTTCGACGATATAATAATATCATCTTATGTCCAGCCGAACCTAACTACAGTAAAAAGCCCAATGTATGAATTAGGTTTATTGTCTACTCATGCATTATTTAATTTATTAAATGGTAAAGCAAAGAACAATTCTTTGACTTTATCTACAGAGCTTATTATAAGAGAATCTTGTGGTAAACAATTAGACAAATAAGTTAACAAAATGTATATAAAAGTATACAATTATAAAAAGTTAAGGGGGAAAAGTCATGAAATTTAAAAAACTTACCGCATTAGTGTTGTGTGCAGGAGTATTAGGAAGTGCTTTAACTGGTTGCGGAGGGAAAAAGGAAAATGCGGAAGCTCCAAAAAAAGGACCAGATGCTAAAAGTTATAAAGGCGAAATAGAGCTTATGGTACCAGCTGGTGACTATATCGACTTTATGAAAAAAGAAATAATACCTGACTTTCAGAAAGAGTTTCCAGATGTTAAAGTTCTAGTTACTGATGATAAAAATATAGATACTAGAATGGCTGCAGGTGATGCACCCACAGTTTATGCAGGAGTTTGGGGATATCAGCCTGTTAAGTATGCAAAAATGGATAAGCTAGTTAATTATGATAGTTTTTCAGATTATAAGGATCTTGAAAAGAGAATAGATGAAAAATATTTAGGAAAAGTGCTAGATGGAACTTATTATGTACCATGGAATGCGACAACTCAGATGATGATATATAATAAAGAATTATTTAAAGAAGCTGGGTTAGATCCAGAAAAGCCACCAGTTACTTTTGATGAATTTTTAGAAGCTGCTAAAAAAATTAGTGCATTACCAAATAGAAAAGATGGATCCAAAACTTATGGAACAGTATTTTGGAATGAAGCTTTATCTTGGGGTGGCTGGTATTGGACAATGATGGCCCCAGTTTATTACAATATGAATGGTGGTAAACATCAACTTTTAAATAAAACAGGTACAGATATAGAATTTGATAAGCCAGAAGCAAAAATGGCTGATTTCTTTAAATTTATGCAAGAAGCTCAAAAATATGCACCAGCAAACATGGAGAAAAACTTCTTCTCAAGAAGTATAGGAATGTGGCTACAATTTGGATATGGATGGAAGGCAAACTTTAAAGATGCAGCAGGAACTCCAATGGAAATAGGTAAAGATGTAGGCGTAGCTCCAATCCCTGTAGCAAAAGCTGGAGACAAATCCGTTTCAACTATTGATGGACGTGCTCTAATGATATTTAAGAGTAATCCTGAAAAAGAAGCAGCAGCTTGGGAATTAGTTAAATTTATGATGAAAGATGATAAGAACTTACAGGCATGCAAGCAGTTAGGACAGTTACCTACTCTTACTTCACTACAAGATGATCCATACTTCCAGATGCCAGAAAACAAACCTTTCTTAGATCAGTTAAAGAGTGCTCTTCCAAATGAAGGTTTTGCAGAATCTGACCAAGTACAAAACGCTATATTACAGACTTATGGTGAAATTGTATTACAGAAGAAATTAAGCCCAGAAGAAGGAGTTAAAAAAGCTGCAGAAAAATCAAAAGAAGCTTTTAAAAAGTAGTTTTTAGGCAGAAACATTTATTTATAATGAGCTGGAAGGAATCTTTCTTCCAGCTATAATATAACTTTAATAGATATTAATAACGTACCCTTCTGAAAATACAAAATATTTTCAGCATTTCCTATCTGTCAGCTCTTTATTATTAATTAGCCTAAGTAATTTCATTAGATGTGGTTCTTAATCGAATCTATAGCTTAATCTTGAGAGGAAGGAATGGAATGAAAACAGAAAAAAAGAAATTAAGTTCAAAACAGAAATGGGGATACTTTTTTATAACTCCATGGATAGTTTTCTTTTTAGTTTTTATGATATACCCAATAATATTGGCTTTTAAAAACAGCTTTTTAGAAATTAACTTATTGGAACCTGAAAAAGCAAAGTTTGTTGGATTTGAAAATTGGATTAAAGCAGCGATGGATCCTTTATTTTGGAAATCTATATTTAATATAATATATAATCAGAGTATTTTCATTGCGTTAACTTTTATTATAGCATTGGTATTTGCCTTAATACTAAATGAGATCAAGTTTGCTGGTTCTGTGTTTAGAACCATATACTTTATACCAGTTATAACTTCTATAACAGTTGCTATGATAATTTTCAATTACTTATCTGGAACCAGCGGCCCTATACAACAGCTCATGTTAAAGTGGGGATGGATTTCGGAACCAGTGTTTTGGAGGATGAGTAAATGGCTGCCTATGCCTATACTTGCTGTATTCAATAGTTGGAAATGGTTCGGAGTACAGATGATAATATTTTTAGGTGGATTAGCCTCCATAGATAAACAAGTTTATGAAGCAGCTGCTATAGATGGAAGTACGTGGACAAAAACTTTATTTTCAATAACTCTCCCACTTTTGAAACCTCAAATAGTGTTTGTTTTAACTATGAATATTATAAATGGATTACAGATGTTCACTGAAGTATACATGAATTTTGATTTGTTAGGAGGACCATATAATTCAGGTCTTACACCAGTTATGTATCTATATGGTAAAGGCTTTGATAAAATGCAAATGGGTCAAGCTTCTGCTATAGGATTACTTCTAGCTGCGATTATATTCTTGCTTACTAAACTTCAGTCTAGAGCTTTAAATGCTTCAGAGGAATAGGGGGGATTTTATTTGGATACAAAAAAGGATAATAATGATGCTTTATCTTTAAATAAAAGAAACAAAAGAAAAAAGATTTTAAAAAATGTAATATTGTATGCAATACTTATAGCGGGTTCAATTTTTGTTATATATCCTTTCTTTTTTATGATAATAAATTCATTTAAAACAGGGCCGGAGATAATGCATCAACCATTAAAACTGCCTGATTCAATAAACTTTAATGGATATAAGGGAGTATTTAAATCACTTAATATACCTAAATTATTTTTAAATACTATATTTATTTCTGGAACTGTAACAGTATTAAATGTGTTGTTCTCATCTATGGTAGCTTATGGAATCGTAAAAGGGGATTTACCTCATAAGAAAATATTACAAGACATAATACTTGGCTCTATGATGATACCTGGAGTATTACTTCTTATACCAACCTACATGATGATGTACAACTGGAAATGGATAAATACTTATAGGGTTCTTATATTGCCTGCAGCAGTAAGTGCTTATAATATATTTTTGATGATTCAATTCATAAGTCAAATCGATGATGCTTATTTAGAAGCTGCAAGAATAGATGGGGCTTCTGAACTTCAAGTTTTCTTTAAGGTATTATTGCCTATGGCAAAACCAGCTTTAGCTACTATAGCAATTTTGACTTTTATGGGATCATGGAATGATTTCTTTGGACCACTTTTATATTTAAGAGGAGATTCAAAGATGACATTACAATTGGCATTATTTAAGTTCAGTAATGCCATACCAGGTAAATATCTAGAACAACTTTGGGCAGCTACTACTTTAGTTTCATTACCAGTAGTTATAGTGTACTTCTTCTTACAAAAGTACTTTGTAGAAGCCTTTACTGGCGTAGGATTAAAGTAGGGAAGAGGTGTGATGAATATGACAAAAAAGTTAAAATCAGTTATAGCTGTACTTTTAATAATAATTTTTACTTATACTATAGCTTGGATGCAACTTTACCGTATGTCTAAGAAATATTATAAAAATGCTATGGAAAGTTATGATAAAAAAGAATATGCTTTAGCTCTTAAAGGCAAAAAGATAGAAAAACAGGATAGATCAGGTTATGAGTTTAAAGGAGGCTTCCAACAAGTCGTTGAAATATGGAAAAGTCCTTATGCTTTTCCAAAGCCAAAAGTATATAGAAAAGCTTCAAATATGGCAGAAACGCTCATAAATGAAAAAATTGATGTGAAAACTGGTACAGAAATTTTTAATAGATACTTTAAATTTGATAAAGGATATTTAGGGGAAGTGATGCTAAGAGTTGGAGATCTTTATCTAGAATCTGGGGATAAAGAGTCAGCACTAGAAACCTTTAATTTGGTTGAAGAAGCTTTTCCTAATGATGCAGATATTTTAAAGAAAGCAGAGGATAAAATAAAATCTATAAAATAGGTACTACTGATTTATCGGATAGTTGAAGGGAGAAAACTTCATGGAAAAAAGATTATTTGATAATAAATATGGATATTTTAAAGAAGATGGAAGTGAATATATTATAAAAACCCCAAAAACTCCAAGACCATGGTCTAATGTAATAAGTAATGGAGACTATGCTTTTATGGTTTCTCAAACCGGTGGAGGCTATTCTTGGAGAGGTAATTCTGCAGAAAACAGGATTACTCGTTCTTATCAAGATGTAATTAAGGACAATTGGGGAAAATATATTTACATAAGAGATGAAAAAACAAAAGACTTTTGGTCAGCAGCATGGAAACCTGTTTGCAAAGATGCTGAGGAGTATAAAGTTACTCATGGTATAGGTTATTCTATAATTGAGCAAAAGTATAATAATATTAAAAGTGAGCTTACTATGTTTGTGGTTCCAAATTCACCTATGGAGATTTGGAAACTTAAAATAACTAATGAAAGCAGTGAAGAAAAAGAATTAGGCTTATTTAGTTATTTTGAATGGTGTCTTGGTACATCTCCAGATGAACATAGAGAATTTCACAAAATTTTTATAGATAATAATTATGAAGAAGATATAAATGGTTTTATTACAACTAAGTGTTTATGGCTTCTTCCAAATGAAAAGGGACAGCATAATAACAGGGACTGGGAATATGCCGCTTTTCATTCTTGCAGTGAAAAACCTGTTTCTTATGATGGAGACAAAGAATCATTTTTGGGATTGTATGGATCAGAAGTCAATCCTGAAGCTATGAATAAAGATTATTTAGATAGAAATACAGGAAGATTTTTTGATGCTGTAGCGTCTTTACAAGTTAAAATTAATCTGAAGCCTTCAGAAAGCAAAGAAATTGTTTTTACCTTAGGCTGTGCAGATAATAAAGAAGAAGCAGCTAATCTTGCAAAAAAATATAATGATGTGGAAGAGGCAAAAAAAGCTTTGGAAGAAGTTCATAAATTTTGGGAGCCTTTTATCTATACAGAAAGAATAAATACTCCTGATAAAGCTATGAACATAATGACTAACATTTGGCTGAAATATCAAGCTATATCCTGCCGTATATGGGGAAAGTCAGCTTATTATCAAGTAAGTGGAGGATACGGTTATAGGGATCAGCTTCAGGACTCACAGATATTTTTCTCATCCATACCTGAATATGCAAAAAAACAAATATTGATGCATGCTGGGAAACAAAAATCAGATGGTACAGTATACCATTGGTGGATGACTATATCTGGAAAAGGACCGGAAACTAAATGTTCTGATGACCTATTATGGCTTCCATTCATAACTTCAAATTATCTAAAAGAAACAGGTGATTTTTCTATATTAGATGAAAAAGCCCCTTTCTTTGATATGGATAGAGAGGCCACTTTGTACGAACACTGCAAGTTGGCTATAGAAAAGGCACTAACTAGGTTTAGCCCTAGAGGAATACCTTTAATTGGAGAAAATGATTGGAATGATGGTTTAAGTGCTGTAGGTTGGGAATGGAAAGGTGAAAGTTTCTGGCTTGGAGAATTTTTATATATGATTCTTGAAGAGTTTAAACATATTTCATTAAAACTAGATGATAAAAAATTCTCAAATAGATGTAGCTGCATATCTCAAAATCTAAAAGAAACTATAAATAAATTTGCGTGGGATGGAGAATGGTATCTTCAAGCTACTACTGATTCAGGAGAAAAAATAGGTTCAAAAGAAAATGAAGAAGGATTTATCTATTTAAATCCTCAGATATGGTCTGTGTTAAGTGGAATAGCAGATGAACATAGAGCAAAAACAGCAATGAATTCTGTAAGTAAATATCTTTTTAAAGATTATGGCACACTACTATTATATCCAGCTTATTCCAAGGTAAGAACAGATATTGGATATATAACTAGGTATGCTCCAGGACTTAGAGAAAATGGAGGAGTATATTCTCATGCAGCTACTTGGGCAGTACCTGCATATATAGCTATAGGTGAAGTGGAAAAAGCTTATGAATTATATAAAAAGATATGTCCTCCTAATAGAAGCGAAGATATAGAGCGTTATAAAGCTGAACCTTATGTTACTCCGGGAAATTCTGATGGCCCTAAATCACCAAACTATGGCAGAGGAAGTTGGACATGGTATACAGGGTCTGCACAATGGCTTCATAGTGCAGCTACTAATTGGATATTAGGTGTTAGAGGAGACTTTGATGGAATAGTAATAGACCCTAATATTCCTTCAGAGTGGGATGGATTTACTTACACAAAGAAGTTTAGAGAGGATATCTATGAAATCGAAGTAGTAAATCCAGAACATAAAAATAATGGAGTAAAAACTCTTCTATTAGATGGAGAAGAGATTCAAGGAAACAAGATTCATGCTAAAAATGATGGTAAAAAACATAGCGTAAAAGTTATTATAGGATAATAAATTAAAACTGAAATATTTAGTAGCGGATAATTATGAATATATTATAAGTCTTCTTAATTTATATCATTAAGAGGGCTTATAAAATTTTTTTTAGGCTTATTGAAACGTTTCGATAGCCTCTTATAGTAATGTATTAATTATTTTAAATAAATCATATAAGGGGGAACATTTAATGAGAAAAAAAAGAACATCTAGGTTTTTAGCTTTATTCCTGTCTGTATTTTTTATGCTAGGCATAATTTCAATGCCTCAAAAAACATTTGCAGCAGATAAAAAGTATAGTGATGAAGAATTGCTTGATTTAGAAAGCCGTAAAAGCTTTGATTTTTTCTGGAAAGAAACCAATACAGATAAATCTAGCGATGGTTTTGGACTAATTAAGGACAGAGCACCTGGAGGTCCAGATATGTGCAGTGTAGCTTCAGTAGGATTTGGATTAACAGCTTATGTAATAGGTGCAGAAAGAGGATGGATATCTCAAGATGAAGCAAAAGACAGAATTAATGGCACTTTAGATACATTATTAAATAAGGCAGAAAATGTGCATGGATTCTTCTACCACTTTTTGGATATGAATACTGCTAAAAGATATAAAAATACTGAGGTATCTGTAATAGATACAGCTATAGCAGTAAATGGAGCAATTACTGCTGGAGAATATTTTGGAGGAGAAATAAAAGAAAAGGCTGAAAAACTTTATAAAAAAGTTGAATGGGATTGGTATAGAGATCCTGAAAGAAATCAGTTTTATATGGGATATTCCCCTGAAAAAGGCTTTGAAGGTTGGTGGGATTTCTATGCTGAACAGTTAATGCTCTATGTACTAGGAGCTGCATCACCAACTCATGCTGTAGATTCTAACATGTTTTATTCTTTTATTAGAAACAAAGCTAGTTATGGAAACTATGAACCATTTATTCATTCATGGTTTGGATCTATATTTACATATCAATTTTCACATGCATGGATAGATTTTGCTAATAAAGTTGATAAGCAGGGCGTTAATTGGTGGACAAACTCTGTAATTGCCAGCAAAAGCGATAGACAATTCTGTATAGATATGTCGAAAAAATTTAAGGCTTTTGGAGAAAATTCATGGGGGCTTACTGCTTGTGATGGTCCTAATGGATATAGCGGAAAGTATGGTACACCACCTTCAGGATTCAATAATGACATGCATTTTACTGATGGTACAGTTCCACCTGCAGGTGCTTTAGGTTCTATTCCATTTACACCGGAAGAATCTTTAGGCGCATTAAGAAATTATTATGAAAACTATCCTAAACTTGTGGGAGAATATGGTCTTAAAGATTCTTATAATTTAGATAAGAACTGGTATGGAGAAGATGTTATAGGTATAGATAAGGGTATAACTTTACTTATGATTGAAAACTACAGATCAAATCTTGTTTGGAAATATTTTATGAAAAATAAATATGTGCAATCAGGAATGAAAAAAATTGGACTAACTGATATTGGAACCATGGTATTTGACGATTTTGAAGGAAATACTATGAATAAGGGATGGAAAGATAATGGAGATAAAGTGTACAATATTGAAACTTCAAGTGAACAGGCCTACACTGGTAATAATTCTCTAAAAATATCTCTTGATAAAAATGGTAATGAGTGGGCATTTGTGTGCGCAGAGCCTAAAGACAACAATTTTTCTCAAGCACAGATGTTTACATCAAGAATATATAATGCAAGTGAAAAACCACTAAAGTTAATATTAAAATTTGAGACAGAAAAGAAAGCTCATGAAATTCCTGTAGAGATAAATAGTAAAGATAAATGGGAAAAGATAGAATGGGATTTAACAAAATTCAAAGATGATATGGCTAATTTGAAAAAAGTTCTTATTTTTGCTGCTCCAGGAGAGGCAAACTATAAAGGAACATTCTATTTAGATGATTTGAATTTTATTACAGGAAAACTATACGCTTCAAATGTTATGATAGAAGGAAGTCCTGTAGTTAATGAAACCTTAAAAGGAAGTTATTCTTACTATAATGCAGACAATATACCTGAAGGTGAATCCAGCTATCAATGGTTAAGATCTAAAAAACTAGATGGAGATTTTGAGCCTATAGAAGGAGCTAATTCTATAAATTATAAAGTTAAAAATGAAGATGTAGGTTACTATTTAAAACTTCAAGTAATACCAAAATCCATTAAGGATTCAGATGGTAAGATTCAAGAAGGACCTGCAGCTATAAGTTTAGCTACACCTGTAATTGAAGTAAATTATCCTGTAGTTTCAAAGGTTACAATTACTAAACCAGCAGTTTATGTTGATACTATATTAGATGATTTTGATAGTAATAAAATAGGCAGTGAGTGGAAAGATTCTGGAGATAAAGTTTATACATTAGTATCTACTAAAGAGAATGCTTTAAGTCAAGGAAACTCATTAAAAATAGACTACAACAAAACTGCAGAATGGGCATTTTTCTACAAGGCTTTTGATAAATCTATGGATTTTTCAAAAATGAATACTTTAAAACTTAATACTTATAATAATCCTAAAATGATTATAAAATTTGAAAATTCTAAAGGTCAAGGGTTGATAGAAAAGTGGTTTGAACCATCTGAAAATAAAGATTCCTGGAAAGAATTAACTTGGGATCTAACACCTTCAAAAGATAAATTAAAAGACGTAAAAAGAATATTAGTATTTGTTGAGCCAGGAGTAAAGGATGTAAAATCACATTTTTATATGGATAACTTTAAATTAGTAGAAACAAGCATAGAAGATGTTACTTTGGATGGTAAGTTAAAAGTTGGGGATAAGCTTATAGGTTCCTATAATTATCATCATGCAAAAGGATTAGCTGAAGAAGGAACAAGCTATAGATGGTTAATTTCTTCAGAAAAAGATGGACAATATACTGAAATAAAGGGTGCTACAGAATCTAGTTACACTGTAAGACCAGAAGATGCAGGAAAATATATTAAATTCCAGGTAACACCTAGAACTAATGCAGATCCTAAAGAAGGTAAAATTCAATTAAGTAATCCTACAAACAAAGTTGAAGAAGATAAGTCTTCCCAAGGTAATAAAGATAATAATGAGGAAAAACCTTCAAAAGAAGATAATTCTCCAAAGGATAGACCTACAGAGAATAAACCTGTAGAGAACAAAACTGCAGAGAATAAGTCATCAGGAAATAGTAATAATGAAAAGCTAAGCAAAGAAATTATTCAAACTGCGAAGCTACCAAGTACAGGTTCTGTAATAGATTTTTATGCATTGATTTTAATTGGATCTATTGCAGTAGCAGCAGGAATTAAGAAAATTGCTAAATAATTAATATTTCAAATGTAAAAATGGACACCATCAGATGATTAAACAAATTTGATGGTGTCCCTTATTTTAAAAACACAGCTAAGCTTAAATATAATTTTTATTTTATAAAATATGATTTATATACAATGAACTAAGTTTTATTTTATGATATACTAAAGAAAATAGCATTTTACGAGGGGGACTTATAATGAAAAAGAAAATAAGTTTTTTAATTTTGCTTATTATGATTAGCAATTTATTTTTTGGCTGTAAAGGGCAAACGGTTGCACAATCTAAAGAGGGAGAATACGGAGGAAGAGCTTTTTATGAAATATTTGTTAGAGCTTTTAATGACAGTAATGGAGATGGCATAGGTGATATAAAAGGTGTAACTCAAAAGCTTGACTATTTAAAAGAATTAGGAATAGAAGGCATATGGCTTATGCCTATAAATGATTCTCCAAGTTATCATGGATATGATGTAACTGATTATTACAGTATAAATCCACAATATGGAACCATGGAAGATTTTAAAGAACTGCTAAAAGAAGCTCATAAAAGAGGAATTATGATAATGATGGACTTAGTTATAAATCATACAAGTACTGAAAATAAGTGGTTTAAGGAAGCTAGGCAGGATAAAAACAGCAAGTATAGAGATTGGTATGTATGGACTGAAGATAAAAATAAAGCTTCTGAAACCTCAGCCATGGGTACAGCACCTTGGATTAAGAATGGAGATAAAGAAGAATATTATTATGCTATATTTTGGGAAGGCATGCCTGACTTAAATTTTGACAATGGAGAAGTAAAAGAAGAAGTTAAAAATATAGCTAAATTTTATATGGATATGGGTGTAGATGGATTTAGACTAGATGCAGCAAAGTGGATATATGAAGCTTCAGACAAAAATGTAGCTTGGTGGAATGAATTTAACGATTATGTTAAGAGTGTAAATAAAAAGGCTATATTATTAGGTGAAGTTTGGGATAATACTTATGCAATGGCTCCTTATTCAAAGGCACTTGACAGTATGTTTTGCTTTAGCCTTGGAGAAAATATAATAAAGGGAGTAAATAGCGAAAGTATAAAAGATATAGCATCTCAGATAGAAGATGATTATGATACTTTAAAAGGGGAAAATAAAGATTTTGTCCCTGCTACATTTTTGACTAATCATGATCAAAACAGAGTTATGAGTGTACTTAACGATGACGAAAAGATGAAGCAGGCAGCTGCTATTTATTTAACTTTACCAGGCAACCCTTTTATTTATTATGGAGAAGAATTAGGTATGACTGGAGTAAAACCAGATGAGGCTATAAGAGAGCCTTTTATATGGGATAATAAGGATTTATCAAAAAATACTTCTTGGGAAAGTAGTACTAATGAATTAGATAAAGTTGCATTTAATATTCAGAAAAATGATAAAGAATCTATATATAATTTTTATAAGAGTATATTATCTGTAAGAAGTAGCAGCAAAGCCCTTAAGTATGGGGAACTAGTTCCTTTAGATAGCGAAGAAAGTTCTGTACTTATTTTTAAAAGAACAAAAGATAAGGAAAATGCAACAGTGATAATTAATTCTTCAAAAGAAGATAAAAATATAAAATTAGAACAAGGAAAGTATAAAGTGCTGTATTCTAATATACGAAAAGATAAAAAGGTAGTTTCTAAGGGAACTATAACATTAAAATCTGGAGAGATTATAATATTAAATAATTAATTGCATTTTCACTCTGATAACGGGTATTAAATATTACAAATTTATTCAATAATATGGCGGGAAATTCAATTTTGTGATATATTTAATATCAGTGATAAAATAAGGCGGAGAAAAGGAATGGTGAGTAATGGAAGCTGTAAATAATACATCAAATTTTATAAAAAATATAGTTAAAGAAGATTTAGAATCAGGTAAGCATAAAGAGATAATAACACGTTTTCCACCTGAACCAAATGGTTATTTACATATTGGTCATGCAAAATCCATAGTATTAAATTTTGAATTGGCGGATGAGTTTAAGGGCAAAACAAATCTTCGTTTTGATGATACTAACCCTTTAAAAGAGGATACAGAATATGTGGAGTCTATAGAAGAAGATGTAAGATGGCTAGGTTTTGAATGGGATGGATTATACTTTGCATCTAATTATTTTGAGGAAATGTATAAAAGAGCAGTGTTACTTATAAAAAAGGGCAAGGCTTATGTATGTGATTTAAGTGCTGAGCAGATGAAAGAATATAGAGGCACCTTGACTGAACCAGGTAAAGAAAGTCCTTATAGAAATAGATCGGTGGAAGAAAACTTAGATTTATTTGAAAGAATGAATAAAGGGGAATTTAAAGATGGAGAAAAAGTTTTAAGAGCTAAAATAGATATGGCTTCCCCAAATATAAATATGAGAGATCCTATTATATACAGAATATCTCACACAACTCATCATAATACAGGAAATAAGTGGTGCATATATCCTATGTATGATTTTGCTCATCCAATAGAAGATGCTATTGAAGGAATAACTCATTCTATATGTACTCTGGAATTTGAAGATCACCGTCCACTATATGATTGGATCGTTAGGGAATGTGAAATGGAAAATACCCCAAGGCAGATAGAATTTGCCAGATTGAATTTAACTAATACTGTAATGAGTAAAAGAAAGCTTAAGTTATTAGTAGATGAAAAAGTTGTAGATGGTTGGGATGATCCTCGTATGCCTACTATAGCAGGATTAAGAAGAAGAGGATATACTGCTGAAGCTATAAGAAATTTCTGTAGAGAAATAGGAGTTGCTAAAAGTAACAGCCTAGTAGATGAACAGATGTTAGAACATTTTATAAGAGAAGATCTTCATTTAAAAGCTCCAAGAACTATGGCTGTAATAAGACCTCTTAAGCTTATAATCACAAATTATCCAGAGGATCAGGTTGAGATGCTGGAAATAGAGAATAATCCGGATGATCCTGATATGGGAACACGTAAAGTATCATTTTCAAGGGAATTGTATATAGAGCAGGAAGACTTTATGGAAAATCCTCCTAAAAAATATTTTAGATTATTCCCAGGCAATGAAGTTAGGCTAAAGGGAGCTTATTTTGTAAAGTGTACAGATTTTGTAAAAGACGAAGATGGCAATGTGGTAGAAGTACACTGTACTTATGACCCTGAAACTAAAAGTGGTGCTGGATTTACAGGCAGAAAGGTTAAAGGTACTATTCATTGGGTTGATGCAAAAAGTGCTGTTTCTGCTGAATTTAGACTATATGAGCCTTTAATAATGAGTGATGACCAAGAAGAAAGTAAAAACTTTTTAGAACAGATAAATCCTAATTCTTTAGAAATATTAGAAGGATATATTGAAGAGAGCATGAAAGATGCTAAACCTCAAGATAAATTTCAATTTTTAAGAAATGGATATTTTAGTGTAGATACTAAATATACTAGTGAAAACAAATTAGTATTTAATAGAGTAGTTTCACTTAAGAGCTCATTTAAAATACAAAAATAGTTATAAGTTTACTTATTGACAAATAGTATAATATATGTTAAGGTATTTTAAAAGTCCGGACAAATAAAACAATATATTTAAAAGCTTTGAAGAGAAAGAGTAGGTTTAGATTTTCTTTTACAGAGAGTTCCCGGTAGGTGAGAGGGGCAAAAGATACTTTTCCGAATACATCTCTGAGCTTAACACTGAAGGCTTAAAAGTTTAACTTTTGAGGTAGTAGGCTGTTACCTTTGACCTGCACAGGTTATAGTGCTAGAGTATCGTGAGTTATTCACTGTACTCGAAGAGGTTATTTACCGTGAGGTAAATGGCAAATTGGGGTGGTACCGCGAAGTTTACTCTCGTCCTCTTGTTTAGAGGATGGGAGTTTTTATTTTGCATAAAAATTAATTTAGTTCACTTTAACTAATAAAAATATTGTAGTAAGGAAGGATGTGAAATATTTAGTGAAGCTGTATATAAAGGTATATGGCTGTGCGCTAAATACAAAATATGATGGATTGCAGTATAGAAGAACAGATAAAAATAATATCAAAAGGTGCTGATGAAATAATTGATATAAAAGATTTAAAAGAAAAATTGATTAAGGCACAAAAAGAAAATAGAGGATTAGTCGTAAAATTAGGATTAGATCCTTCTGCACCAG
The DNA here is from genome assembly GCA_946405135.1 of uncultured Clostridiaceae bacterium. Taxonomy (GTDB): domain Bacteria; phylum Bacillota; class Clostridia; order Clostridiales; family Clostridiaceae; genus CAMJGD01. Next base: position 84,147 of record CAMJGD010000015.1, read on the forward strand.
ATATACACTTAGGTCATGCAGTGGTGCTTAGAAAGATAAAGCAGATGCAGGATTTAGGACATAGGGCAGTGATAATAATTGGCGATTTTACAGGTATGATAGGTGATCCTACTGGAAGATCTAAAACTAGAAAACAACTTACTAAAGAGCAGGTACTTATAAATGCAAAAACTTATGAAGAACAGATATTCAAAATACTTGATAGAGAAAAAACAGAAGTAAGATTTAATAGTGAATGGCTGTCTAAATTAAACTTTAGAGATGTTATAGAGCTTTCAGCAAAATATACAGTATCAAGAATGATGGAAAGAGAGGATTTTAAAAATAGATTTGAAAATAATTTAAGTATAGGAATACATGAATTTTTCTATCCTCTTATGCAGGCTTATGATTCAGTAGAAATAAAAGCTGATATAGAGCTAGGGGGAACAGACCAGAGATTTAATGTGCTTATGGGACGTACCATACAAAAAGATTATGATATGGAAAGTCAAGTGGCTATATTTATGCCTATACTTGAAGGAACTGATGGTAAAGATAAAATGAGCAAAAGCTTAGGAAATTATATTGGAGTAAAAGAAGATGCAGACAATATGTATGGTAAAGTCATGTCTATACCTGATTCTATGATAATAAAATACTATGAGCTCGCTACAGATATTCATCCTGATGAAGTAGAAAAGATAAAATTAATGCTTGAAGAAGATAAAGCTAATCCTAGAGATATTAAGATGAGATTAGCTAAAGAAATAGTAGGTCTATACCATGGGAAGGAAGAAGCTTTAAAAGCAGAAGATAACTTTAAAAAGCTATTTCAGAAGAAAGAAATTCCTGAAGATATAGAAAGCTTGAATCTTTATAATGCTTGCGAAGAAGAAAAAAAGATATTAAACATTATATGCAAAATGAATTTTGTACCTAGCAGAAGTGAAGGAAAGAGGCTGATGAAGCAGGGGGCAGTGAGAGTAAATGGAGAAAAAGTAAGTGAAGATATTACTGTTTGTAACCAAGATGTAATTCAAGTAGGCAAAAGAAATTTTGTAAAAATATTGTTATAAAAAATACAAACTGTATTGCAATCTATTCTATAGTATAATTGCAATACAGTTTTTAGTATATAATCATTATAATGGGAAAACGCCTCTGTATAGCTATACCACAATATAAGACTATGTCACAAATAAAAGTTGATAGAATATAATATTTTAGCCAAGCTTTAGAGGTCAACAGCTATATACACATCCATATAACTAATGCCGTCTTTTTTATATTCTTTCTCAAAACAAGATAAGATTTCTTTAGTATTCTTATGTTTAATTCCATTTACATCCATATATAGCATAAGTGTCTTATACGCATTGGGAATAAGAGTGAATGGTGCATTAAAAGGTTCTCTTATTGTAATAATTACGTATTTTTGATTTTTTTGGAATGAGATTTCTAAGTTATCGCATGTTAATTCCAAGTCTGAAGGTAAAATACAGGCAGCAGCATAACCGTGCATATGATACACATTTATTTGTTCCTGTGATACATATGGGAAATCCCACCCTATAATTTTAGGTTGTACTATCCCGCAGCTATTTGCCCAGTCTTTTACATGCTTTATAGCATCATATTCGGGTTCTACACTGATTACTGCATACTTAACATATCGAAATGGTGCAATTTCCTCAACTCGAATATCTGAATATGCTCCATTACGCATATTAATATCTTCTCGTACTAACTGATCCATAGAACATGAAAAGAGTTGGCATAGTTCTATTACCTTCTCCATCTCTGGGTAGGCAGCGTCCAGCTCCCATTTTGAAACAGTTTGTCTGGATACTCCCATTCTTTCAGCTAATTCTTCTTGTGTCATGCCATGATACATTTTTCTTAAAAACTGTAGATTTTGTCCAAAGCTCATATTATCATTTCTCCTTTATATTATGATGAGCTTATTATAACGATAAAGATAATACCTGTACACCAACTTGAATTTTCTTTTATCTGATTTTTAGCAACTTAAAGTTGCACACTTTTGAAGATTCTATCATATTATTATTTTACAGCTTAGTCAGATTATAAGAAATATACGTAATAACTAAATATAAAATTGTATTCTATCACCTTTACAAATTGGGATTTGTATGTCTATTATTTGTTAACTATATTTGAAGCAAGATTTGAAATCCAATGTGGAATTATCGCTCCATATAATGAATTTGTTTTGGTATAGATAAAATTTAATACGATATGTGTAACGAAAAGGTCTATAAGCCAAAACATATTATTTATTGTCAATTCTTTTAACGACATCCCATAAACTATCATCCTATAAGGGAAGTGCATAATTATAAATAATAAACCTGTTACCATAATAGCAATCCATTGTGTTTTTATAATTCCATAAATCCTAGTACTAATATATCCTCTAAAAGCAATCTCCTCGCACAATGACACACAAAAAAAGTAAATAACATAAGCAAAAATACTGCGGATATGAATTAATTCTTTTCCTTGTAATAAATAGGACCCACAATTATTAAAAAACAGAATACCAGCAAGTATCATTCCTATACAACAACTCTTTTTCCACTTTCCTTTATAAATCCCTATAGTATCTAAACTCTGTCTTCTTAACTTAACAAATAGAATAGTTATCAGTATCAGCAAAACATTGAACATGCATCCTATTATTAGAATATTACTTTTTATAAATTCCACTTTAATATCCAATATAGCAACTATTGAATACATCAAAATAAAAATTCCAAAAAGGATTAAGGAAAGCAACCCGTCTTTTGTAGTATACAGTTTTAAATTACTACTATAAGATTTATCATTTTGAAAAATACTCTTCATTGCAATTTTATCCCCCACTGCAAATTATTATAATCTCAATAATATAAATTGGAAATTTGTTTGGTTAAATTATCGTTTTATCCAA
>CAMJGD010000016.1 GCA_946405135.1 uncultured Clostridiaceae bacterium
AAGACTTTTTGCAAATGCCAACGAGCTAACGCTCATTGCTTAACTATAATATCATTTTTAATTAATAATAAATAGATAGTATTAGACTATTTTTCTTATATTTTAAGTGTATTTTTCATTATATCTTACTTTTTCTTTAATATACTTAAGATGATACACCTGGAAGAGTATATTTAACTTATAATGCAAAATTTTAAGTTACTTGTTGTTTATCATAGAATATAAGAGATTTAGCCTAATTTGAAATCAGATGTACTACACAGTATATTTTCTACTTTAATAAACTTTTATAAAGCTTTATGTATTTATATGCTGAATTATCCCATCTATTTTGGGCATTCATGGAGTTTTGAATTAATATTTCCCACAAAGTTTTATTACTATAAATATTTAATGCTCTTTTTATGCTGTGTATCATATCTATGGCATCAAAATTTTTAAAGGTAAATCCATTTCCTTCTTTTGTATACTCATTAAATTCTTTTACTGTATCCTTAAGACCACCTGTACTTCTTACTATAGGAACTGCACCATATCTCATAGCTATCATTTGAGCCAATCCACAAGGTTCTAATTTCGATGGCATTAAAAACATATCTGAAGCAGCATAAATCTTTTTTGAAAGTTTCGGATTAAAATTGATGTGAGCTGCTACCTTATTAGGATATTTTGAAGAATAATATTTGAACATATTCTCATAATCTATGCTCCCTGTTCCTGTGACTACAAGCTGCATATTCATAGACAGCATTTCTTCCACAGCATATTGAATTAAGTCTATACCTTTTTGTTCTGTGAGCCTAGTTACCATTCCTATCATTGGGATGGATGCATCTTTTTTAAATCCAAGAGCTCTTTGCATTTCTAATTTGTTATGAAGCTTTAATAAAATATGATCTTTATCATATTTGAAGAATATATCTTCATCCGTCTCTGGATTAAATACATCATAGTCGATGCCATTTAATATGCCTGAAAAATCTTTTTTACGTTTATTTAATACTTTTTCTAGTCCATAACTAAACCAAGGATTAAGAAGTTCTTTAGCATAAGTTTCACTTACAGTAGTTATCTTATCTGCTAAAGACAATGCTCCTTTCATAAAATTAACTCCATCATAATATTTTAAGCAATGTTCATTATAATACTTTTCTTCATCTACACCTAGCATCCATAATGCGTCTTTTCCAAAAGCGCCTTGATATATCATATTATGTATAGTAAACACAGTTTTTATACCTTGGTATCTTTTGTCTTTTCGGTAAAAAGCTTCTAGAAACAATACCGCAAGAGCACTATGCCAATCATTACAATGAATTATATCCGGCACAAAATCTCCCATGTATTTTATTCCTTCTAATATAGCTTTGCAAAAATAAATAAATCTTTCATTGTCATCTTCATAACCGTATATGTCTTTTCTGCCAAAGTAATAAGGATTCTCTATAAAATAGAAAGGTACATTTTCCCTTTCACAATACCAAAGTGAGCAATCTACAGTCCTCCAACCAATGTAAGTTTTGTAACTTGCTTTTTTCTTAAAACCTTTTCTCATTTTATTAGAAAATTTATATTTGGGAATTATAACTCTCACATCAACCCCTTGCTCCCTTAACGCCTTAGGCAGGGCATAAGATACATCTCCTAAGCCGCCTGCTTTAGCAAAAGGATATGCTTCTGCAGAAACAAATAAAATTTTCATAGGATTGTGGCAAGAAACCACCATCGCTTGTCTGGTGGAGGAACTGCTACTTGCCAATAAGCAACTCCAACTTGCCATTTACACCTCACTTTCTTGTTGTACAATCTAATTAGTTAAAGTTCTGTTTTAAAATATGTTTGATTTTAAAACAGAACCTTAATTAACTTACAAAGTCATTTCTTTTTCAACTACCAGCGGAATATCCTTATCTCCTTTAAGTTGTTTTTCTGCATCTATTTCAACATATTTGTCTGTTATTATATTAGAAAGACTTGAGTTTTCTCCAATTACACAGTTCTGTAGTATTATACAATCTCTAAGCACTGCCCCCTTACCTACATTAACCTTTCTAAAAATAATACTGTTTTCCACAGTACCTTCTATAAAGCATCCATTACCGATAATAGAATTGCTTACATCAGAACTTTCCGTATATCGTGCAGGTACCTCATCATTGGTTTTAGTATATATAGGTCTTACTCCTGAAAATAGTTCTTTATTTACCTTATGGTCAAGCAATTCCATGCTTGTGGAATAATAAGCCTTTAGTGAATTTATACATCTTAAAAACCCTTCAAATCTATAGGTTCCTACTTTATATTTATCCAGCGAATTATATATAGCATTTTTCACCTTTCTATATTTACCTGTGCTAACACATTCCTTAATTATTTCTACAAATAAATCCTTTTTCATTATATACATTTCCATACATATATTAGCTTCTTTTTTGCTGCCTATATTTTTTCCTACACTTAACAATCTGTCACACTCATTAATATTTAATGTTTCACAGCATAAGAAATTTTCGTTAGCATCCTTAACCTTCTTATATATAACTGTTATATCATTACCCGATTGTTCATGATACTTTACAGCTTCTTTAAAATCAATATTGCATATCATATAGGAAGAAGATAAAATAACATTTTCCTGTCTACATTTATAAAGATATTCTAAGTTATTTGAGAAATTATATATATCATCATTATTAGGATCTGTATTGGTAAAGTTAAACACCCTAAGTCCATTTATTTTTCTATTTAAATCCCATGGCCTGCCATTACTTAAGTGGTCCATAAGTGAACGTGATTTCATTTTTGTAAATATGCCTATATTTTCTATGCCTGCATTAGTCATATTTGAAAGTATGAAATCTATTATTCTGTATCTGCCTGCTATTGGTATTGAAGCTAAAGGTCTATTTCTTGTAAGTTCTCTTATCTTATCTTCATTTTCATCTAAATTTATTATTCCCATGTAATTTTTTAACATATTGTTACCTCCCATCTTTGACACTAGGCTCATTAGGATATTATTATTTTATTATGGATCCTGCCTTTATATCCTCATTAGCTCCTACCACGGTTACCTTATTACCATCACCTATAATACTGTCTCTTCTTATAGTTACATTGGTGCCAATTATAGCTTTATTTATAATAACATTATCCCCAATTCTGGTGTCTGGCATTATTACAGAATCTACTATTTTTGCATTTTTACCTATAGTAACTCCTGAAAACAATACAGAATGAAGCACTTCACCATATACTTCACAGCCATCTACTGCAAGAGTAGACTTAACTTTAGCATTAGATCCCACATATTGAGCTGGTTTAACATGATTTACAGAATATATTCTCCAATTTTGATCTTGCATATTAAGCTCATTATCTTCATTTAAAAGATCCATATTAGCTTCCCATAAACTTTCAATTGTACCCACATCTTTCCAATAACCCTGGAAAGGATAAGCACATAATTTCATACCTGCATCCAGCATTTTAGGTATTATGTTCTTTCCAAAATCATTGCTAGAGCTTTTATCTGCTTGATCTTCTTTTAAAAATTTCTTTAGAGTCTTCCAGTTGAATATATAAATTCCCATGGAAGCCTTAGTACTTTTTGGCTTCTTAGGCTTTTCTTCAAATTCATATATGGAAAGGTCTTCTCTAGTATTCATTATTCCAAATCTGCTGGCTTCTTCTAAAGTCACATCTATTACTGCAATAGTAGCATCTGCCTTTTGCTCTTTATGATGCTTAAGCATATCCTCATAATCCATCTTATAAATGTGGTCTCCAGATAATATAAGTACATATTCTGGATCATAATTTTCTATGAATCCTAAATTTTGATAAATAGCATCTGCTGTTCCTTTATACCAATTTCCTCCGGATTCTTCCTGATAAGGAGGTAATATAAATACACCACCCTCTCTTCTGTCCAAATCCCAAGGGCTCCCAATACCTATATGAGAATTTAATTCAAAAGGCTTGTATTGTGTTAATACACCCACAGTATATATACCTGAATTAGAACAATTACTTAATGCAAAATCGATTATTCTATACTTTCCTCCAAAGGGCACTGCTGGTTTAGCTAACTTTTTTGTTAAAATACCTAGCCTAGATCCCTGTCCTCCAGCTAATATCATTGCTACTATTTCTTTCTTTGGCATTTTACTTCCCCCTTTTTAATTTATTTCATAATTTATCATTAAACGTTAGTTAGAATTTATACACAGCATTATCACAAAATACAAATTTTAAATTTCTGATTATATATATGATGAGGAAGATAGATATATTAATACACTTTTAATAGTATTTTTACATCTAAAGGGGCCAATTCTATGTTCATATTGCTATCTTGGCAATTGATTTCAGCATCATCCCTGCTTTCACTTAGTATATCTAAATAAATTCCTCTATTATCTTCCATGTCTATATCTAAATTTATTTTATTTTCTACATTGGAATTTAATATTACAAAAGCACTTTTATCCATATAACATCTCTTATAGCAGAGTATATCTTCATTTAAATTTAAAAATCTTAAATCACCTTTCTTGAAAATCTCATACTCATTCCTTATAGAAGCTAATCTCTTATATAACTTAAATATATCTCTATTCCCTTTTCCCCAGGGGTAAGGCTTCCTATTCTCAGGATCCTTTCCTCCTTTTAATCCTGCTTCATCTCCATAATAAATCATGGGTACACCTGGCATAGTCATTTGAACCGCTAAAGCTAATTTTAAAAACTGCTCTTCTTTGTGTTCAAACATAGAAAGTATTCTTTCTGTATCATGAGTACCTAAAATATTTAAATTAGAGTAAAATGCTTCTTTAGGATAATTTTCATATAAACTCATTATTTTTTTACTAAAATCTAAAGAGTTCATTTCTCCCTTTAAAAATGAAATTAAGTAAGTCCTAAATGGATAATTAGTTACTGAATCTAATTCCTCTCCAAAAAGATATTTTCTTCGTTCTGAGTAACTTATCTTATTGGAAGCATCCTCCCAAACTTCACCTATAAGCACAGAATCCTTATTTATGCTCTTTATTTCTTTCTTTATATCATGAATAAATTCATCAGGAAGTTCATCGGCTACATCTAATCTCCAGCCAGACGCCCCCAGTTTCATCCACTTACGTATTACAGAATCCTTTCCTGTTATTATGAAGTTTTTATAACTTAAATTTAATTCATCTACATTAGGCTGATTATCAAAACCCCACCAGCTTTCATACTTATCAGGATATTCCTGAAATCTGTACCAATCATAATAAGAGGATTCTTTAGATTGATAAGCTCCCACACTATCATAATTATCATATTTATTAAAGTAGACGCTATCTGACCCAGTATGGCTGAATACTCCATCTAGGATTATCCTTATTCCTCTTTTATTTGCCTTAACACAAAGTTCCTGAAATTTCTTATCATCTCCAAACATAGGATCTATCTTTTTATAATCTCCAGTATCATATTTGTGGTTGCTGACAGATTCAAATATGGGATTTAAATATATAACGGTCGCCCCTAAGGACTTTATGTAATCCAGCTTATTTATTATGCCCTGAAGATTTCCACCATAAAAATCCCATCTTGCTATTTTCCCATCCTTATCCCTTATGTACATGGGGTCATCATACCAGCTTCCATAAATAAAGCTATTTTTCTTTGGATTTTGAACTATTCCCTGTGTATTCCCATTACAAAATCTATCCACAAATATCTGATATACTATTCCTTCTTTATACCAATCAGGGACTTTAAAATCTTTATATACAGTTATCTGATAGTATTTAGGATTTTCAAAATAGAGTTTTCCCTCTCCTCCTGTAAGTTCTTCATTGTTGCCATAATATATTTTCTTTCCTTCACTATATATGGAAAAATAATAATTTATTATTCCAGAGTAACTTGGATCAATGTTTAAATCCGTTTGGAAATACCCTATGTTAACCTTTTCATTTTTAGTCATTAAAATAGATCTGGTATCACCGTTAATAAATATCAAATTTACTTCTGCTCTTTCCACTCCAGAAGTTTCTAATGCTAACTTTACACTTTGTCCTGACTTTACTGCTCCAAAAGGATTTCTAAAATCTTCTTCCCAGGAATGATGCTTTACAAATAATTCTGTCATTTAAATCCCCCTTATGGGACATAGTCTTATTTTAATTTTAGACCATATCCCTATTTTTTTCATCTATTCTGTTATTAATAATCATAAATTTTTATAAAGATAACCTGAACCCCATATGCCTGTAGCATATTCCTGTATAGTTCTATCACTAGAAAATATACCTGAATGGGCTATATTTATAGCAGACATTGCGTACCACCTGCTGCTATTTTTATAAAGTTCATCTGCCTTCTGTTGGGCTTTAATATAGGAATCAAAATCCTTTAGTACAAAGAATTCATCATTATAAGTTACAAGATTTTCATATATAGGCTTAAATTTTTCTTTATCCCAGAAATAAGAACCATTTATAAGATCTTCTACCACGGTTTTTAATGCCGCATTATTATTCATGGTATTTACAGAAGAGTATCCGCCTTTTTCATAATAATCTAGTACTTCTCTCTCCGTTAATCCAAATATTATTATGTTGTCATCTCCAACTTCATCCCTTATCTCTACATTGGCTCCATCTAGGGTAGCTATGGTTACAGCTCCATTCATCATGAATTTCATATTACTTGTGCCAGAAGCTTCTTTTGTAGTAGTAGATATCTGTTCACTTAAGTCTGCTGCTGGAATAATAGATTCTGCAAGGGACACCCTGTAGTTTTCCATAAATACAACTTTTATTTTCCCATTTACTCTTGAATCATTATTAATTTTTTCAGCTACAGCATTTATAAGTTCAATGGTTTTCTTTGCTAAATAATACCCCGGAGCAGCTTTCCCTGCAAATATAAAAGTTCTTGGCACAATATCTAAATCAGGGTTTTCTATAAGCTTATTGTAAAGGTCCATTATCCTTAAACAGTTAAGGGTCTGCCTTTTATAGGCATGAATCCTTTTAACCTGAACATCAAACATAGAATCTGGATCTACATCTATACCCTGAGTTTCTTTTATAAAATTTGATAGTTTTATTTTATTTTCTCTTTTAATTGAAGCCAGCTTACTTTGTACATCGCTATTCCAAGCATATTTCTGAAAACTTTCCATATCTGTAGGATGTTTTATCCAGCTGTCTCCTATGGTATCCTTCAAAAGATTTGTAAGCCCGGGGTTAGATTTCATGAGCCATCTTCTGTGAGTGATACCATTAGTCTTATTATTAAACTTTCTAGGATAAAGGTAGTAAAAATTTGACATTTCCTGTTTTTTAAGAATTTCTGTATGAAGCTTCGCTACTCCATTTACACTGTGACTTCCAACTATAGCAAGATGTGCCATTTTTACGTAACCATCCCCTATTATAGCCATTTTGGATATCTTATCCCACTGTCCAATATATTTATTCCATAGTTCCTCACAAAATCTCTTATTTATCTCTTCTACTATCATATAAATTCTTGGAAGTAATTTTTTAAACATATCCACTGGCCATTTTTCAAGAGCTTCTGCCAGTATAGTATGATTGGTATAAGAAACAGTGTTGGTGGTTATTCTCCATGCCTCATCCCATCCAAGTCCTTCTTCATCCATTAATATTCTCATAAGTTCCGGTATGGCTAGGGTAGGGTGAGTATCATTTATATGAATAGCTATTTTTTCATCTAATTCATTTATATTTCCCCCATGGGTTTTAAAGTGTTTAATTATGCTCTGAATTCCTGCTGAAACAAAGAAATATTGCTGCTTTAATCTTAACTTTTTGCCTTCATAAAAACTATCATCAGGATATAATACTTGAGATATAGCCTCTACAGAATTTTTATATTCTATAGCTTTAAGATAGTCTCCTCTGCTAAAGGAAGATAAATCAAATTCATCATAAAAAGGTTCTGCACTCCACAGCCTTAATGTATTTACTGTGCTATTTTCAAAGCCTGCTACAGGTATGTCATAGGGTACTGCTAGTACAGGCTCATAATTTATATGAGTAAATTTAAGTTTACCCTCCTCATAATCTACTTTTATATCTCCTCCAAACTTAACTATCTGTGCCTTATCAGCCTTTCTTATTTCCCATACATTTCCATTTCTAAGCCAGTTATCTGGTACTTCCACCTGAGAACCATTTATTATCTTCTGCTCAAAAAAACCATATTTATATCTTATGCCGCATCCATTACCTGGTATATTTAAAGATGCCATAGAATCTAAAAAACATGCTGCTAATCTTCCAAGCCCTCCATTACCTAATCCTTGATCCTGCTCAAGTTCTTCCAGCCCTTCTAAATCTATATGAAGATCTTTAAGGGCTTCTTTGCAAACATCTCTTATGCCTAAGTTAAGTAAAGTATTTCCAAGAAGCCTTCCTAACAAAAATTCCATAGAAAAATAGTAAACCTGCTTTTCTCCTGTAATATTGTATCGTTTAGTGGTATCTATCCACATTTTAACTACATAATCTCTTATCAAGCTGCCTAAGGCTTCATATTTGTTGTAATCCGTTCCTTCCTCTAAATCTTTGCCATGAAGCTCTATAAACTTTTCTTCATAGTCTTTTTTGAAAGTATCTTTATCTATTTTTAGCATATTTATTAGCCTCCATTATTAATTCAAAGAATAGCATCGAAAAACTAAGTCTCTTATAAAAATTTTATTTTAAAATGCTTTCATATAGCTCTTTGTAACTTTTAGCGGATTTTTCCCAGCTATTATCCGAACTCATAGCCTGCTTAACTATATTGTTCCATATGGACTTATCTTTATAACACTCTAGCGCCATCTCTACCACATGAAGTAAATCATCGCCATTAAAGTAAGTAAAGCTGAATCCATTACCATCCTTTGTGAATTTGTTATAAGGTTTTATAGTATCTTTTAAACCTCCTGTTTCTCTGACAATAGGCAGACTTCCATATCTTAATGCTATAAGCTGACCTAATCCACAGGGTTCAAATAAAGATGGCATTAAAAACATATCTGAAGCCGCATATATTCTATGAGCTAATGCATCATCAAAACATATATTGGCTGAAACCTTGTCCGGATAAACAGATTGCATGTATTTAAAATGTTCTTCGAATTCATAATCCCCTGTACCCAATATCACTAACTGAACATCATTTTTTAATAAATTTTCAGATATATATTTTACGAGATCCATGCCTTTTTGCTTTGTAAGCCTAGAAACAATTCCAATCATAGGTATATCTTTATCCACCTTAAATCCAAGCTGTTCTTGAAGCCTTATCTTATTTATAGCTTTATTTTTTATATTAGTAATATTGAAATTTTTATATATCATAGGATCTGTGTCTGGATCATATAAGTTATAATCTATACCATTTACTATGCCTGATAGATATTCATTTCTGCTTCTTAAAAGCCCATCTAAATTTTCTCCATATTCAGGAGTTTGAATCTCTTTAGCATAAGAATTGCTTACAGTGGTTATCTTATCTGCATAGTTTATTCCACCCTTCATAAAGCTAGCTGCTCCATAAAGTTCCACACTTCCATTTCTATATATTTCATCATCCAAACCAAATACTTCTCCTAATATATTAGGATCATAATTTCCTTGAAATAGAAGATTGTGTATACTAAATATAGTTTTTATACCGCTGTAAAAGCTGTCATATTGATACTGCAATTTGTATAATACAGGTATCATTCCGGTCTGCCAGTCATTACAATGTATAATTTCAGGCTTCCAATCTATTTCCTTAAGCATCATAAGTACTGCTCTGTCATAGAAAGCAAATCTTTCTCCATCATCATAATATCCATAAAGTCCATCTCTTAAAAAGTAATACTCATTATCTATAAGGTAATAAGTTACTCCATCTATTACTCCTTCAAAAACTCCACAGTACTGATTTCTCCAGCCTACAGGCACAGTAAAACATTTTACAAAATTAAGTTTTTCTTTTAGGTTATACTTTATATTTTTATATTTAGGAATAACAACTCTTGCATCTATTCCCACTTTATTTAAATATTTTGGGAGGGCACATGCTACGTCTGCTAATCCTCCTGTCTTTATAAAAGGATCTGACTCTGAAGCTACAAATAATACTTTCACAGATTAAGCCTCCTTTATTTTATTGACTTCTTCTTTATCTAAAGCCAAACTATTTATCTTTAAAATCAACGCTGCCATGGGCGGTACTTTAATGGTCAAATGATATTTTTGATTGTGCCAGCTGCCTCTCTTAGCATAAAGCTTTTCTCCCATTATCTGACCTGATCCGCCAAATTCTTCACTATCTGTATTTAACAGTTCTTCATATTCCCCTAAGTAAGGCACTCCTATATCATAATCGTAGTAGACCACCGGAGTAAAATTACATAATACTATTAAAGTATCCTTTGGGTCTTTGGACTTTCTCATGAATACTAATATGCTCTGATTACTATTATCCGCATCAATCCATTGAAATCCCTCTTCATCATAATCTAATTCCCACAAAGCTTTATGGTTTAAATATAATTCATTTAATCTTTTAAAATAGTTTTGAGTTTTCTTATGACTATCAAACTGGTCTATAAGCTTCCACTCAAGAGATTCATAATGTCTCCACTCAATGAACTGAGCAAATTCACATCCCATAAAAATAGTTTTTTTACCAGGATGAGTATACATATATGCCATAAAAAGTCTAAGCCCTGCAAATTTATTCCAATAATCTCCCCACATCTTGTCTATAAGAGATTTTTTCCCATGCACTACCTCATCATGGGAAATGGGCAATATAAAGTTTTCCGAATAGTTGTACATCATAGAAAAAGTTATAAGATTATGATTTTTCTTTCTATATAATGGGTCTATAGAAAAATATTTAAGTATGTCATTCATCCATCCCATATTCCATTTAAAATTAAACCCTAATCCTCCTGAATCTACAGGTCTTGTAACCAGTGGCCAGGATGTGGATTCTTCTGCTATCATAAGGAAATTAGGAAACTCTTTAAACAAAGCACTGTTAAGCTCTCTTAAAAATTCAATGGCCTCTAAGTTTTCTCTGCCTCCCTGCTTATTTGGTTTCCACTCTCCTGCTTTCCTGTCATAATCCAGATATATCATATTTGCTACTGCATCTACCCTTAATCCATCTATATGGTATTCTTTAATCCAAAATAAAGCGTTAGAAATAAGAAAACTTTTTACTTCAGGCTTACCTAAATCAAAATTTGCTGCTCCCCAGCCTTCATTTTCTGCTTTACTTTTTTCCTCATACTCATAAGTTGGAGTACCGTCAAACTCAAACAAGCCATGCTCATCCTTACAAAAATGTCCTGGAACCCAGTCAAGAATCACGCCTATACCTTGTTTATGACATGAATCTACAAAATACTTGAAATCCTTTATATCTCCAAACCTGCTGGTTACTGAATAATACCCCGTTACCTGATACCCCCAGGAATCATCTAGAGGATGCTCCATTATAGGCATTAGCTCAATATGAGTGTAGCCCATTTCCTTCACGTAGCTAGGTAATATCTTTGCCATATCCTTATAACTTAAAAAATTTCCATATTCATCTCTTTTCCAAGAGCCTAAATGAAGTTCGTATATATTTACTGGGCTATTATAAACATTTGTACTGTTTTTATATTCAACCCATTTTTCATCTTTCCATTTAAATTCTTTAGGCTTTATCATTATGGATGCGGTATTAGGTCTTTTTTCTGAATAGAAGGCATAGGGATCTGACTTAAGTACCTTTTTCCCATCTAGAGTAGTTATTTCATATTTGTATAAATACTGCTCCTTTATTCCAGGGATAAATATACTCCATAAACCATCTTTAGAAATTCTCTCTAAAGAATACTTTTCTTCTATATTCCAGTCATTAAAACTTCCTGTTACTACTACTGACTGAGCTTTTGGCGCCCAGGTAGTAAACCTTACCCCTAGTCTTCTATTTTCCTTTGTAAAATGAGAACCCATAAATTTGTAACATTTATAGTGGTTTCCTTTATGAAACAGCTGTATATCATGTTTTGAAATGAGGGGTTTATCTTGAACTGATTTATGAGTCTTAGTTTTAGAATTCATAGAACCTTTCTGACTTTTAGAGTCACTTTCCTTCATAATTATTCACCCCAGCTCCATTTTAAAAAAATTTAATTTATTTTGTTAATTCAAATTATTCTACATTGAAAAGATTAAACCTTCTGTTATTTTTATACTTTTCCATGTTTAGACATTTGTATAAATGAAAATGTTTTCCCTAAGCACTGTAATCGTATTTTATTGTAATAATATACAATCATTCTTTTATATAAATAAATTTCATATATGTTTTTTTGTAAATTCTTATAAAAAAGCTGTACATTTTAATCTAAACTAATTAAAGTTAGAAAAATGTACAGCTTAGAATTTTAATAAATGGATTTTTCTCCTTTGATTCCTTTTAAAGGCTTTCTGTATACTCTATCTCTTCTATACTGCATAGTATTCTTAAAATGATACTTATCCCTATTCTCATCATCGTATTCTTTGCAGCATTCTTCGCCTTTATTAAATATGCTTTTTAACTTAACAAACAAATCTTTGCCTTCATTTTTAGGTGTATAATTTTCGTCAGAGTATTCTTCAAAATTATCTAATATGTCTTGTTTTACCATTTTGTTTACTTTATATGCGGTAGCTGCAGCAGCTAATCCAGCTCCTGCTGCCAGAAGTGTTCCTAATAGCTGTTTATTTTTTCTTTTCATAACTTCACCGTTACATAAAAAGCACTAAAATCTAATATCACTAATTTTAGTAAACTTATAACGGTTTTCACCTTCCTTTCCAATTTAATTTTGTTTTCTAACTAATTTGTGAGTACCGCCTTTTCAGTATTATATATAATTTCAACAGTTATTTCTATACTTATATGTGAAATCAAAATCTCAGCTATCTATACATCCATTATATATATTCATAATTCCCGCGAAATGTTATAAATATTCATAAAGTCTGTGTTTTTTTATGTATCTATTGTAAGTAATTTAAAAAAGTACTAACCATATCCTTTTTAACTTGAAAGCCAAAATGACTTAAGCAATCCTGTACAGCATATAGTATATAACTTACCCTATCTGCCTTTGCATTTTCACCCATATGACCAATTCTTATCACTTTTCCTGAAAGATATCCAAAGGATCCTGAAATTAAAATATTATGTTTATCCAATAAAAATTTTTTGAAAGCTTTTTCTTCTATACCCTCTGGAAGCTCAAATACTGTTACCGTATTGGAATAGCCTTTTTTTATATATAATTCTAATCCTGCTTCTTTCAGTGTCTTTCTTGTAGCTTCTCCGAGAATTTTGTGTCTTCTTATCATATTTTCTGGTTTTTCTTCAAATATATTTTCCATGGCAACTCTAAGAGCCATTATATCACTTATAGGCATGGTATATGGAAACCATTTGTTTTTATAATAATCTTTCCATAAAGTAAGATTAGAATAGTATCCCACAATAGAAGTTTTTCTGTATTCCATAGCCTTAAAAGCTTCTTCACTTATACTTAAAAAAGTAAGACCAGGAGGTGCAGATATACATTTTTGAGAAGCACCTAAAGCTATGTCTATCTGCCATTCATCTACTCTTAACTCTTCTCCGCCCATGGCAGCTACACTATCCACTACAGTGATTATACCTTTACTTTTTAATAGAGGGCATATTTTACTTACATCGTTCAAAACTCCAGAAGGTGTATCACAATGTACTATAGTAGCATACTTAAAATCGCTATGATTTTGTAAAAACTTATCTAACTCCTCTATATCTATAGATTTTTGTCTATCTGTGCTATACATCACAGCTTCTCCTCCGTAAATTTTTACAAAATCTGCAAAACCTTCTCCAAATATTCCATTATCCAATACCAGTACTCTATCACCTTTTTCTGTAAGGGAAGCACAAGCAGCTTCAAGCCCTAGTATTCCTTCCCCGCATAATATCCTTACTTCATTTCTAGTATGAAGAAATTTCCCTATTTTTTCGCAGGTTTCTTTATAAAAATCATAAAATTGTTCATCCAAATCAGGGTTTGTAGTTTTCATAGCTCTGGCTAATCTTACATTTTCTTTTACCTCTGTAGGACCTGGTGTAAATACATAAGGAGTCTTCATAATTCTAGCACTTCCTTTCACAATAGTAACGTAAAATAATCCAACTATTTAATAATCTTTACTATTTTATTTTTAATATTGCTAATAATAAAATTATATTACTATTTTATCTATAGGTATAATGTATGGATACAAAACAGGTAAATCATAGTTTTATTACATAACTCTAAAGAAATTATACCTCAAATGTGTGAAAATTGTAAATTATTAAAAAAATGCGCGAAAAAGCTTATCATAACTAGTATTTAAATGTAAAATATATATACATACTTAAGTAACACATAATATCACTAAATCATAGTTTTATATTAACAAATGTAGCATAAAGGGGTGATTATCTTGAGTTCAGCTTTTCAAAATATTTTATATGTAATTTTAATAATAAATATAATCATATCTGTAACTGTAATAGTCCTAGAAAGAAAACAGCCTGAAAAAACCATTGCCTGGCTTCTTGTTCTTATACTACTTCCTCCTATTGGCATAGTACTTTACTTGTTTTTAGGACGAAATTGGAAAATTCATAAGTTAAATGAGAATATTTCCACAAATGTTCAAGATCTCATTTTTCCTATTATAAAAGATTATAAATTCAAAGAATATGTCCCTCTTATTGAACTTTTAGCAAATAATAGCGACTCCCCTGTATTTATAAATAATCAGATCACCCTGTTTAAAAATGGAGAAGAAAAATTTGAATCTTTAAAAAAGGAACTTCTTAAGGCTGAACATCATATTCATCTAGAATACTATATAGTAAAAGACGATGAAATAGGTAATGAAATAAAAGATATACTTATAAAAAAATCCCTTGAAGGAGTTAAGGTCAGATTCATAATGGATAGAGTTGGTTCTATCCGTTTAAGAAGAAATTTTATAAAGGATATGAAAGATGCTGGTATAGATGTGGTTCAATACTCTTACTTCTTAGCGCCGCTGCTTAGAATGATAAACACTCAAATAAATTACAGGAACCATAGAAAGATTGCAGTAATAGATGGAAAAATAGGTTTTATAGGTGGAATAAATATAGGAGATGAATATTTAGGAAAAGGTAACCTTGGTTACTGGAGAGATACTCATATCATGGTAAAAGGCGATTTCGTTTTTGGATTACAAGCAGTTTTTCTAGATGATTTTCTGACCATTCAAAATGCAAATAATCACTACACTTTTTATGATAAGGAATTTGAAAAGTATTTTCCTACAGGTGAAAGTAGCGGAAATAAAGTTATGCAACTGGTTAAAAGCGGTCCAGATTCTGAATTTCCTGCCATAATGCAGGGTATATTGAAGATGATAACTATGGCCACTGACCACATATATATCACAACCCCTTATTTTGTTCCCACAGAAAGCATAATGGATGCTCTTAAAATAGCTGCTTTAGGAGGCATAGATGTAAAAATTCTTTTCCCTGGTAGAGCAGACCATCTTACGGTATATTATGCATCTAGAACCTATCTTGCAGAACTGGCAAAATGCGGTGCAAAAATATATATTTATAATAAAAGTTCTTTCATTCATGCTAAAACCATTACAGTAGACAGTAAAATATCTACCGTAGGTACTGCCAACATGGACATAAGAAGTTTTGAATTAAATTATGAAATTAATGCAGTAATCTACGATGAAGAAATAACAGAAAAATTAGAAGACATGTTTTATAAAGATCTAGAGTTCAGTCAGCTGATATCTAGAGATGATTTCGAAAATACAAGCAGGTTCCGCAAAATTCTAGAAGCAATTGCTCGAATATTTTCATCATTACTTTAAGCTACGGGGCTGTGGCACTAAGAAATTTACATATAATATATTGATTTGCAAATTTAAAATTAGCACAATATATTGTAGTATTTATTCTTAATGCGACAGCTCCTTCGTAGTCAATTTATGCTTTTCTATTTCTATACCTATTAAAACTTAAACCAATATTATATATTCCAAGTGCAACAAAATAAATTCCAAAATATTTTTTCTCAATTAAATATAGTATACCTATAATTAGAAACTCAATACCACAAAAAGCATCCACTTTCCATAAATTTTTTTTTGCAAACACTCCATTGTTACCTTTGCTGTCTTTACTCAAATGCTTTAACCTAGAATTGAATGCTAGGTATGGCATAAAATTAAAAATAAATACAATAAGACTTATAACAAAAAGTATCAAAACAATAAGGAAAATAGGTCTTATTGTAATGGCAGAAACAAATAATAAAACTGCTAAAATAATTGTTGTAATCAAAGAATATAAAGTTCCCTTTCCTGACTGTTTTTTCATCCTATAGTATTTATCCATTTCCGATTCCCGATCACTATAGATAGCCTTTGTGCCTGCTGGAGCTGAAAAAATGTGTATTTCATCGCCTAAAGAAATCACAGGTGTCCAACCTGCTTCCTTAAAAAAATTAAAATATTCTTCCGTTGCTTCATTTTGATAATCTAAGCTATACTCTATATCCTTAGGCTCTCCTTTTCTTAATTTATAAAAAAAACCTACCTTTATTCCTTCTAATAGCCAACCTTCCCGTGCATAATCTTTTAGCATCTCCATATCACTTTCTTCACTAAAAGCAAATCCATTTATAATAACATACTTAGTTTCCATAAACATTCCCCCTTTATATTACTTTAAAAAATGTTCAGCAAATTTAATCATTTCTTTTTTGCGTTCAATCTCTTTTATAAGCATCTCTCGTCCTAGGCTTGTGATCTTATATACCTTTTTTCCTTCATCTGCTCCATCACTAAGTTCTATAAGCTTTGCTGCTAAAAGTTTTTTAAGCGTTGTATAAAGTGATGCTGGTCCAATTGTAACTTTATTATCTGTTAGCTCTTCAATAGTTTTCATAATTAAGTAGCCATGCTTTTCTTCTACAACACTTGATAAAATATAAAAAGCAGCATCTGTTAGTTCTCCAACATCAATAGAATCTTTTCGTGGCATAAGTATTTCCTTTCTATATCGTTACTTATATCATTAAATGATATATCATTTAATATAATGTATCATTTAATGATATAGATGTCAATTATTTTTTTGTAATTAAAAACACCTTCAAAAACCCTTATTTCTTTTTGAAGGTGCCAAAACCAGCTCTGACTATTAATGCCAAAAATGCTCCAGTGATATCTATAAGTACATCTTTAAACATTCCAGCTCTACCTGGTATAAAAAGCTGATGAAATTCATCGGAACAAGCATATAAAAAGCTTACCATAAGGGCAATAACATATTTTTTTCTTCCATTAAAGTCATATTTTAAAACATTATATGCAAGCATAAATAATATAAAATATTCTGTCATATGAGCAGCTTTCCTCACTATAAAGTCCGCCATCTCACCAAAATAGCTATTTAAATTGAGTCCTAAAACATTAAAAATGTATATAACAAATTTGCTCTTTTCATCGGATACATCTCCAGGTTGATTGGAATAAACAAATATAACTGTCATCCATGCAATGAGCAAAACCCAGCTTATAAGTTTCTTTCTCTTTATATTTAATTTTTTTGATGATAAATTTGTCATAATACTAGTCCTTTCTAATACAATTGCATTTACATCTTATACTAACAGCTAACTGAAAAGCAAGCTATAAAAATATGTAAAAACTACATATTTACATCTTATAATAATCTATATAACTGAACAAGCATCAATTATTCCTGTAAAAATTATGATGCCTTTTCAAATAAACTGTTTTGAAAATTTCAAGATATAGTTCTATAAACCTTTGTATAGTTTTCTATGATTTAGGCAAAAAATATTGTATAGTAAAATAGAAGTCTATTTGGAATTATATACCCTCAAAGGAGATGATTTAAGTGTCAGTAGATGAAATACATTCCAAAATAAAAGAGATATATGAAAACTATAAAGAAGATTCCACAGGAGGATATATACTAGGTGATGGTCCTATACCCTGCCCTATTTTATTTGTAGGCGAAGCTCCTGGAAAAACAGAAGTAGAAGAAGGTAAACCTTTCGTAGGCGTAGCTGGTAAGACTTTTGAATCCTATTTAAATTCCATAGGTATTAAAAGAGAAGATATAAGGCTTACTAATACATGCTTCTTTCGCCCCATAAAGATAAAAGAAACCAAAAACGGCAAAACCTCTGTGAGCAATAGGCCTCCCAAAAAGAATGAAATTGAATTATTTAGGCATATACTAGATGAGGAAATAAAACTTGTAAATCCAAAGATAATAATAACTTTAGGCAATGTGCCTCTAAAAAGGCTGACAGAGTTCAATAGCATTGGGGAATGTCATGGAAAGCTATATTTTAATAAGGATTTAGGCAAATATATTTTTCCTATGTATCACCCTTCCTCTCTAACCTATAATCACAGCGAAGAATTTAAAAAAGCTTATAATGATGATTGGTCAAAGTTAAAAGAAGAATTATCGAAACTGTAGAATCTGTAAAATTAATGAGATGTCCAAGAATAATTATAGAAGACTTAATATAAATATTCTTTGGACATCCCATTTATAACAATTTCAGACTTATGGTATATTAGCAAAGTTTTGGTTATTTACTTTACTTAAATTAATGTCTTTACAAGAATTAGTCATGGATCACTTCCCAATTATGATTTACAGTAGCCTTTACAACTTTTCTTTTAAGTATGTAATTAGCAATGAGCTCTGCCATATCAATATTTATCTCTTTTATCACAGGCTTACCTTTAAACATAGGATATTCTCCGCCGCCTCCTGCCCTATAATTGTTCATCACTACTTCATACTCTCCATTCATATCTAAAGGCTTACCTTTATAATTAAGCTCTACTACTCTATGTCCTATGGATTTTGATATATTGAGTTTATACTCTATGCCTTCCCACATGTCATAGTTATAATGTTGAACTTTAAAATTAGTAAACTTCTTGCTGACCTTTATGTCTCCTCCATTATACTGCTCAAAATAAGAAGCAGACCTTTCCAAAGCATCTTTTATGTCTCTGCCAATTACTTTTATAACCTTTAAGGTATTTGGATATATATAATTAGAAACTATATCTCTCATAGTGACTTTTTCATGAAACCCTGAAGCGGAATTATCAAAAAGAGAAGTACTTGATATATCTGCTCCTGAACTTTCCATCTGAACCTTGTTAAAAAATTCTATAAGAGCATTGTCTTTAGTCCTTATATCCATAGGATCATTTATTCTCATATCCCCATCTATTGTTCCTATGGGAATATCCAGCCAAGCCTGAGTAGCAGCTTCATTATCCTTTACAAGTTCAATTATTTCTTTGTCTTCTTTAACATTCTCTGTATATATGATTTTGGAATTTTTTTCTTCTACCTGCCACACTCCATTTTCTCTTTTTAAAACTAAACTTACCTTTCCTAAAGCCTGACCTTGAGCTCCTGGTTGCAATGTAAGCACTCCATTTATAGACTTATCTTCTATGAATCTATGTTGATGACCAGTAAGCAGTACATCTATCTCAGGAAATTTTTGACACAGCTCATAGCCTTGATTTTCTCCTAAGTTTGTATCCGTTATCTCTCCTGTATCAATATTCCTTTCAAAACCGCCATGGTAACTGACTATTATTATGTCCACCTTTTCTTTTTCTTTCAAATGCTTTATCCACTTTTCTACATGAGGTATTACATCTTCAAATTTAAGACCTTCTATATTATAGTTATTTTCCCAATTAGGTATGTATTTAGTTGTTATGCCTAATACCCCTACACGAACCCCCTCTGAAAATTCTTTTACTATATAAGGTCTTCCAAAGGCAGGTTCATCACTGCTTTCATTTAATATATTAGCTGAAAGCCAAGGAAACTCAGAATCTTTTACCGCACTAAACAGAACATCTTTACCATAGTTAAATTCATGATTACCTACTACTGCTCCATCATATTTCAAATAATTTAATACCTTTATAAGAGGATTTACGCCTTCTCTATTTATATTGGCATAATAGTAAGTTAAAGGAGTCCCTTGCAGTATATCCCCATTATCTATAAGAATAAGATTTTTATTTTTATTTTTTTCTTCCTTAATAACGGTAGAAATTTTGCAAAATCCAGATTCCTTTCTTTGATTATTTGCATAATTAATTGGAAGAATACACCCATGTATATCTGTAGTCTCTAATATAGTCAGTTTCATGAAATCACCTCTTGGAAAAAGATTTTAAATCATTTACTTTATTATTGGTTTTATTTTATTTAATTATAGCAATGAGCAAATATATATTCAATTTATAGTAGTAATTTTATGAATATTCAATTTTATGCACTTATTTTCAACTTAATATCTAAAGCTTAAATTCTTATAAATACTCTATTTTAAAACCTTTTCATATAAAAAATTAAAAAAACTCAAAATAGTTATTGCATATTTATCGAATACTATTGTATAATTATACACATGTTTTAGATTTTTATTATTTTATTACTAAGGAGGATTATTAAATATGAATAAAAAACTGTTAAAAAAGATATTTTCTATATCCCTAGCAAGTACTCTTATGTTTTCACTATCTGCTTGTGCAAAAAAAGGAAATGCTAGTGCAAATGCAAGCAGACTTGATACTATAAAAAAGTCTGGAAAGTTAGTTATAGGTACAAGTGCTGATTATCCACCTTTTGAATTCCATAAAACCATAAATGGCAAAGATGAAATCATAGGTTTTGATGTTGATATAGCTAAAGAAATTGCTAAAGATATGAACGTGGAACTTCAAATAAAAGATATGAAATTTGATGGACTTTTAGCCGCTTTGGATTCTGGAAATGTAGATATAGTAATGGCTGGGATGACCCCTACAGAAAAGCGAAAGAAAAGTGTAGATTTTTCAAAGGTATATTATACTTCACTTCAAGGCATAATAGTTAGAACAGAAGATAAGGACAAGTTCAAAAATTTAGATGACCTTATGGGGAAAAAAATAGGTGTGCAAAAAAGTTCTATACAAGAAGATTTAGCTAAAGCTCAAATTAAAAATGCTGATTTAAAAGGACTAGGCAAAGTTACAGATCTTGTACTTGAATTAAAAAATAAAAAAGTGGATGCTATAGTGGTAGAAAAACCTGTAGCTGAAGCTTATGTTAGTAAAAACCCTGATATGTCTATAGCTCAGGCTACTTTGAAGCCAAGTGAAGACAACGGTTCTGCTATAGCCATAAAAAAAGGTTCTGGAGAGCTTGTAGATCAGATAAATAAAACTTTAGACAGATTAATAAATGAAAAAGCAATAGACAAATTTGTAACAAAAGCTAACGAACAGATTGAGTAAGCTTAACCTTAGGTATAAAAGGGGTGTATATAATTGGATTTTAGTTTTTTATCTGAATACTATGGATTTTTCTTAAACGGAGCAAAATTTACTATTATATTAGCTATATTTACTGTGCTGTTTGGAAGCATGTTTGGTCTCTTACTTTCACTTATGAGACTATCAAACAGCAAAGTGCTTAAATTTATATCTACTACCTATATAGAATTTATAAGAGGAACTCCTATACTGGTGCAATTGTATATAATTTATTATGGGCTTCCTTCTTTAGGCATTCAATTTCCAGACATGTTAGCAGCTATAATCACCTTATCCATAAACAGCTCTGCTTATGTAGCAGAAATAATTAGAGCAGGAATAAATGCTGTAGATAAAGGTCAAATGGAAGCTGCAAGAAGTCTAGGCATGACTAGAACTATGGCCATGAAAAATATAATAATTCCTCAGGCTTTTAAGAATATATTACCTGCCCTTGGAAATGAATTTATAGTGGTTATTAAAGAGTCATCTATAGTTTCAGTAATTGGAATACATGAGCTCATGTACAATGCAGATACTGTAAGAGGTAATATATTTAAACCTTTTGAGCCGCTGTTATTTGCCGCTTTATTGTATTTTATCATGACATTTACTTTATCCAAACTATTAGGTGTTGCTGAAAGGAGGATGACGGTAAGTGATAGAAATTAATGATCTTCATAAAAAATTTGGTAAAACTCCTGTTTTAAAAGGTATAAATGAACACATATCTAAAGGAGAAGTTGTAGTTATAATAGGTCCCAGCGGTTCTGGTAAAAGTACCTTTTTAAGATGTTTAAATCTGCTAGAAACTCCTGAACAGGGAAGTATAATATTTGAAGGACAAAATATTACTGATAAAAAAGTTAACATAAATAAATTAAGAGAAAAGATGGGTATGGTGTTTCAACAGTTTAATCTATTCCCCCACAAAACAGTTCTAGAAAACATAACCATAGCACCTATAAAAGTAAAGGGTAAACCAAAAGAAGAAGCAGAAAAAAAAGCCCTACATCTTCTAGAAAAAGTAGGTCTAAAAGATAAAGCCAGTGCCTATCCTGCTCAGCTCTCAGGCGGTCAAAAACAAAGAATTGCTATTGCAAGAGCTTTAGCCATGGAACCGGATGTGATGCTCTTTGATGAACCTACCTCTGCTCTTGATCCTGAAATGGTAGGAGAAGTTCTAGCGGTTATGAAAGAACTAGCTGCAGAAGGAATGACTATGGTAGTAGTAACACACGAAATGGGCTTTGCAAAAGAAGTGGGAGATAGAGTTATCTTTATGGATGATGGAAACATATTAGAGCAGGGAACTCCAGAAAAAATCTTTACCAATCCTCAAAATCCTAGAACAAAAGATTTTTTAAGTAAAATATTATAAGCTCAGAATTTTTTAGTGAATAACTAATGAGGCTGTAACATCAAGAATAAACATTACAATATATTGTATATGAATTTCTTAATGCAACAGCCCCTTATCTTTTCACTATTCCCTATTCACTTTTCACTTTATATCGAGATAACAGCCTTTACTTATAAAAGTCTTTATACTTTTTCTCTAGCCTGTAAAATCCAAGCACCTTAATATTATTTTCTTCTACCAGTTTCTTTATCATATCCTCATCCTTTTTTTCATATTGAATAGATATACCGCAACAGGCAGAAAGTTCTCTTGGAGTAGGTACTATTACATACTTTATTTTTCTGCCTTTAAGTAAACTCTCAAGAGCAAGTCCACTGCTGTGAGAAGGAAATAATATATAGTTTTTAATTTGAGCTATCTCTGTATTCATGGCAATTTCCCCTCATTAATTGATGCTAAATCATCTCTAAGAATGCCTCTACCCTAGTTTTTATCTGTCCTGCATCCTCCGTAGAATAATCTGTTTCTATATTTATAACAGGTATTCCAGCTTTCTTTAGAGCATCCTCTACCTTTTTATATTCCACCGCATAGGTATGGCAAAAAGAAAGATTTGAATGTATTACTCCATCTACATTATATTCTTTTACATAGTTCAAAATATCCTGTATTCTGTTTTCATTAGGGGTGAAACAAGCACAATTTATATTCAAATATCTATCTGCAAGATTTTTAATTAAGTCCTCTATAGTTTCTCCTTCTTTACTTACTTCATTTTCAAAATATCTAGTTCCTGTACAAGTTTCCTCTACTACCACTTCTGCTGGCAAACTTTCAATTATATGATGAAGTTTCCAGTTTGGAAGAGCCATGGGAGTACCAGTTATCATTATTCTCTTTTTACCTTTAGGTTTTTGAGTTTTTATCCTTTCTTCTAATTCATCACATAGTTCATTTACTTTCTGCACAAATCTTTCTGGTTCATCATAAAATGCTATTTGTGATATTAAAAGAGAATCTAAACCACTTATAGGTGAAGGTGTAACCTTTCTTAAATCATAAAGTCTTTTAAGAGCCCTTCTCTTACTGTTACAGACATCTATGCCCTTCTTTAAAGACTCTACAGTAACCTTGTTACCTGTTAGCTTTTCTACTTCTTTTATAAATAGCTTTATCTCTTCCATCCACATATTATAGTCTTTATTTCTTTTCATTTGAGGTAAATCCATAACATGTACAGGCACATATTCATTTAGTATTTCCCAAGCTTTCTTCTTTCCATCACAGGTAGTTTCTCCTACCACCATGTCACAGGATTGGAAATAAGGACAGGTTCCGCCTATTTTAGCTCCCACAAATGCCTTTATAAGTGGACATAGGTTTCTTGGAAGAACCTTTTCTCCATCCCCTACCCAGAATTGTGATCCAGCACAAAGTCCCACGGATACAGCTTCAGCGGCTATGATAACCTCATCTGGTACAAATACACAAAAAGTACCTATAACTTTTCCGCCTTTTTGTTTATGTTCTGCTAGTTCTTGTATTCTAAGTCCATGAACTTCTGATACAACAAAGTTAAAATAGTTCATTCCTTCTGGTCTATTCTCTTGGTTTAAATACACTCCTCCATACAATTCTGGTAAAACTGCACATAACTGATCATGTTTTTCCAAGTCCATGTCTAAACTTTTCCATAATTCTCTGTAATCTGCCATAATTTATTCCCCCTAGTTTTATATAATTATTTTATTATTAAAATCCTTAAACTATAAGTTATGAAATCTATTAATGTTTTAACTTTTAGTCACTTTTTCTCTAGCTATAATCCCAGCTCCAATGGCTCCTGCAAATCTTGCTAAAGGACTGCTTTCCACAGTCATTCCAAGCTTTTTAGAAAGGCTATCTATAAGGTATCTATTTTCACAAAGCCCTCCACTTAAAAAATAGCTTTGTGCTCTTCCATGTTTCTGACATAATGAGTTTACCCTCCCAGTTATGGACTCTATAATAGCATAGGCTATATTTTTTCTATCTTCACCGCTGCCTATAAGGCTTATAACTTCAGATTCAGCAAAAACCGTACACATAGAACTTATAGATACACCTCTGCCGTCTTTAGATAATCTGCTCATTTCCATAAGATCTAGTCCTAAAGTGTTTGCCATCATCTCTAGGAATCTGCCTGTCCCTGCTGCACATTTATCATTCATGGTAAATGAAACCACCTTACCATCCTCTATGGTTATAACTTTAGTGTCTTGTCCACCTATATCTATCACGGTACAGTCCTTATGTGTAAGATAATAGGCTCCTCTGCCATGACAAGTTATTTCTGTAATAGTTTTGTCTGCATAGGGTACAGATACTCTTCCATAGCCTGTAGCTACCTTAAAGCTGCTTGAAAAAAATCCTCTCTCATCCAATTTAGTTTTGATATCTTCCGCAGTTTTTACACTGCTCCATCCCGTAGGCAGCATAAAGGTTTCCAAAAGTTCATTTTCGTCAAAAACTGCCACTTTTGATGCTGTAGAGCCTATGTCTATACCTATGTAATGCATTAATACCCTTCCTTTACTAAATGTTTTGAAATCGTTTATATTACCACCTATAATTATACTTTAACCCTGCTGTAGCTTCTAATTCTTATTTTAAATAGATAGTTCCATATCTATAGATATCAGTTATATATATTATCTTTCAAATATCCCATTTACTGTTATAATTTATGCTGTTATTTTATTTACAAAAATGAATTTTCAGGCATTTTGTAGGAAAAATAAATACTTTCGAGCATTATTTGTGATATACTACAAAACTTTACAAATGTATGTAATATTAGCAATCTGTCTGATATAATTTTAATTGTTATTATACTTATACTATTTGTAATTTATAATCAATTTTTGGTATTCTTTTACGACATTAAAATATATAAATTTTAACTAAAGGAAGGATATAAAATGAAAAAGGCTTTTACTGCATTAAAAAATATGACTAATAAAAAGGCTAACTCTACAAATAAAAAAGATGATGTAAATAAAGAAAATATTAAAGATTTAGTCTCTACAAAAAAGAATAAAAAACAACACAAAATAAAAAATAAGTCAAACAAGCTTAAAAATGAAAAATTTTCTACATCAGATTTAAAATTTTGGAAAAGCATGAGAAATAGTAAGAAAAATTCTTTAATGAGGAATCTAGTAAAATCTACTTCTTTTATAATAATACTATCCCTTTTAATATCTAATTTGACTGTATTTTTCATAACAAAAAATACGGTAAAAGATGATTTTATAGCTTCTTCTAAAGAGATATTAGGTCAAACAAAAAAGTATGTAGAACTTATAGAAACCAATATTGAAAGTAGTTCTATGCAAATCCTTTCAGATAAAAAGGTTACTTCAAGCTTAACAAAAAAATATGACAATGAATTTGATAAATATATGGGAAAAAAAGATGTGGAAGAAATTCTTAAAAATATATCACTAAATGGTATGCTCAGCAATATAAAAAGTATATATATAATAGGTGAATCAGATTATTCTCCGAATACTGATGGTATTGGCGTTTCTCAAGAAAAAATTGATAAACTTAAAGAAGAAGCTTGGTATAAAAAAGTTATAAAAGATGATGGAAAATCTTCTTGGACTGTACCTCAAAAAAATTTAGCTGCTAATGATGATAACTTGTATATAAGCCATGTAAGATCCTTAAAAGACTCTTCAAGTTTTAAATCTTGTGGAATCCTTCAAATAAACTTAGCTCCAGAAGTCTTTTCTAACTATTTGAAAGATGTAAATATTGGTAAAAACGGCTATATATATATAGTAGATAAAGATGGTAATGTGGTTTCCCATAAAGACGTTGCACTTTTAGGTAAAAAATTAGATCTTAGCTACTTAAGTGAAATAAATGCTGCTGAAGAAGGAACATTTAAGTTTAAAGAAAATGGAGTAAATATGTTCGGAGTTTACACTAGTTTAAATGATGGTAACTGGAAACTTATAGCTGCGGTACCTAATTCAGAACTTGCATCTTCTTCTAAAGTCATAGGTATTGCTACTGTCATAATAATTCTTATATGCATCATTATTTCTATAATAGTTGCTGGATTTAAAAGTTTCCAAATCAGTAAACCTATAAATGATATAATTGGCTTAACTAATGAACTTTCAAACGGTAATTTTACTATAGAATCAACTAGCAGTAACATATATGAACTAAATGAATTAAATAATAATTTTAATAATATGATTAAGAACTTACGAAGCATGTTTGCAACTACTGCAGAGCTTGCCCTTGCTACAGATGAATCCGCTAATAATCTTCTTAATATTTCTCAAGAAATGAAAATGAGTGCAGAAGATATAAATGCTGCTTCAACTCAAATTGCTACAGGTTCTTCAGAGCAGACTGAAACAGCTATGACCTGCGTAGAAGTTTCAAACAGCTTTAACTATGAAATAAGTAATTCAGTAAATATACTCAATGAAGCTAATAAAGCTTCTAATGACTCTAAAACGGCTATAAATGAAAGTCAAGCTATAGTGTCCAATTTAAATAATACTTCATATAATAATTCTCAGTCTATGGCCAACGTTAGTAACACCATAGCAGATTTAGGCAATAATACTAAAGACATTTTAACCATATTAAGTAAAATTCAAGATATAACAGAACAAACAAATCTTCTAGCTTTAAATGCTTCTATAGAGGCTGCAAGAGCTGGTGAAGCGGGAAGAGGTTTTGCTGTAGTAGCGGAAGAGATAAGAAAACTAGCTGAACAATCTCAAAAAGCTTCCATGGATATAAAGAAAATAATAGATAATGTAAATACTTCTATTAAATCTTCTATAAGTATATCTAACGAGGCTCAAGTAGCCTTTAAAGAAGAGTTGGTTCAAGTTAATAAGACTATAGAAGCCTTTGAAACTCTTAAAGTTTCTATAGATAATATAACAGACTCCATGGGGAATGCTACAAATTCAATAAAACTTATAGATACAGGAAAAGACATATTAAATAAATACATTAATGAGATAGCTGAAATATCACAAAGAAATACTGCTGCTACTGAAGAAGTTACAGCCTCTATCGAAACACAGAGTACTTCCAATGCAGAAATGTATACTCTAGCTAAGAAGCTAAATGAAAATGCTCATAAATTGAAAGAAGTAGTAGAAAGTTTTAAATATTAAAAATAAAAGCTATACTGAAAGTTAATAAAAACCTTCAGTATAGCTTTTAATTTAAACTACTTTACATCATATTTAGCTATATTCTTTTCTACAATTTGAGCTGAATCTTTAGCCTTTAACTCTCCCCCTGAGGAAAGGAATAGATTGTTTGTCACTATAATATCCATAGCACTTGAAATCTGTTCTTCTGTTAAATCCTCTTTTACTCCATTGAGTCTAAGACTCGCTTTCTTACCTTCCTGATTTATGAAAGTCATGATCAAAGTCTTATCTGCCATAAAAAATACCCCCTAAAATTTATTTTGCCTTTTCAGCTTTATTCATTTATTATTCTTTGTTCATCTTCTCTTATGGTTTGAACTACAGGATACTTCATTAAGCTCTTTAGTGCTTCAGCTACCGCTAAAATCTCTTCATTTTTAGAAGTTAATTTGATCTTTGAGAACCTTTCAGACTTAACTATGTCCTTGCCTTTTCCGTCTACCCCTACTTTATACTTCATTACCATGGCACTTTGAACTAATATTGATTTAGCTGCCATATTCATCAACTCCTTTCATTAATTAAATATGCAATAGAAAGGAAGTTTTTATAATAAAATAAAAAAAGACCTCATATAATGTGATATGCGTCCATACATCAGACAGTTAAAATATATCTTAGTAGATGCATATCAATTAGTAAGCCTTTAGTTCTGTTTACTTATTTAATTAATAATTATATTTAAGTTTCCATTTTATTTAACTATATAGGTAGCCACAGTTATAGCTATAGAAATAATTGAAGTTATAACTACATTGACTATAAAAGGCCAGTTTACTGGGCTTTCTTCATAAAAAATATAATCTCTATTAATATCCTTGTCCCTATTTTCCTTATATAAAAGTTTAAAAAGCCATAAAGTAACTAATATAGAAACTATTATAATCGCTGCAATAATTAAGATGTTCCCTATGGAATAACCAGCAGCTTCCATGCTAGCGGTAGGATCTACATCCTTACCCATATACATTAAAATTACCGACAAAAGGTTATTAGTAAAATGTATAATCATCGAAGCAAATATGGAGTCAGTAATATATACTACCCCAGCAAGTACTATGCCCATGATAAATGTATAGGCAAACTGATGAAGATTCAAATGGAAAAGTCCGAAAAGAAGTCCATTTAACAATATCATCTTTTTAACATTAACATTTCTATAGCCATCCATTATAACCCCTCTTAATAAAGCCTCTTCACATATAGCAGGAGTAACAGCTATAGATAAAACTGATATCCAAAATGGCGCATTTACAGCGCTCTCTACCAAACTTTCTGCTATGCTAGAGCCAAAGAGCTTAGCTGCTATAGCAGATATAAACATCAAAAAAGGATTCATAGCAAAGGTTATACCTAAAACTATGAGTAAGCTTTTGAAACTTAATTTATTTAGTCTAAAGCTATATTTAAAGTCTTTTTTGCTTATAATAATATAGAGTATGGAAGGAAGCAAAATAAAAAGGTACTGAGAACCCATTATCTTTAAATTTTCCGGGAAAAATTCTATTATAAATCCTAAAAAAAGTGAAAGTACTATGCTTATAAGCATGGTTAAGTTTGCCTTATATGTATTTTTCATATGCTTTGATTCCATTTATATATAAAATATTTTATATATGAAATCTGCCCCCTCTCCATAAAGTTTTAAAAAAACACGACAAGTTAAGTATAATTGTTATAAGGCTTTATTTCAACATATATATTCATAAAAACTACCATATTGTACAACTGAATTATACAAAAATAAAATATACAGAATTTATTGAATATTAGTTAAAATCAAATAACTTTTAATTAATATTATAAAATAATACTACTCTATAGGTGAACTTTAGTATATTATAGAGTTAAACATATTAGTATTACAGTTTAATAATAAAATATTTTAAATTTAGGGAGGTAATTTATATGAAAAAATTAATCAATGACCCTAATATGGTAGTAAAGGATATGCTTGAAGGCATAACTTTTGCACACCCAGAATATTTAAGAAAACTGGATAATGCAGATGTACTAGTAAGGAAGAATGCTCCTGTGAAAAATAAGGTTGCCTTGGTAAGCGGTGGAGGAAGCGGTCATGAGCCTGCTCATGGAGGATATGTAGGAAAAGGTATGTTAGATGCTGCTATAGCCGGTGCTGTATTTACATCTCCAACTCCTGATCAAATATATGAAGCTATTAAGTCCGTTGATGGAGGAGCAGGTGTTCTTCTAGTAATAAAAAACTACACCGGTGACGTAATGAACTTTGAAATGGCAAAAGATATGGCAGACATGGATGGAATTAAGGTTGAAAGCGTAATAGTAAATGATGACGTAGCTGTAGAAAATAGTACTTATACTGCAGGAAGACGAGGCATCGCTGGGACCATATTCATTCACAAAATTGCAGGAGCTAAAGCAGAACAAGGAGCAACTCTTAAAGAAGTAAAAGCTACTGCTGAAAAGGTAATAGCAAACGTAAGAAGCATGGGAATGGCATTAACCCCATGTACTGTACCAGCTGCGGGTAAACCAAATTTTACTCTAGCAGAAGATGAAGTTGAAATAGGTATGGGAATTCACGGTGAACCTGGTACTCACAGAGAAAAGATAAGCACTGCAGACGAAATAGCAACTCATCTAGTTAATAAGATTTTAGAAGATATGCCTATTGACCCAGGCGAAGAAGTAGCCGTTATGATAAATGGCCTTGCTGCTACACCTTATATGGAACTTTATATTATTAATAAAAAGGTTAATGAAATACTTACAGAAAAGGGTATAAAAATTCATAGAACTTTTGTAGGAGAATTTATGACATCTCTTGAAATGGCTGGATGCTCTGTAACCATACTAAAGCTTGATGAGGAATTAAAAGATCTTTTAGATGCACCTGCAGATACACCAGCATTAAAAGTTCTTTAATCTTTAACATCATAGGAGGTTTAACAATGAGCATTAATGGATTGCAAGTTATAGAATTAATAAAAGAAATTAACAAAGTTATAGATGAAAATAAATCCTTTTTAACAGAACTTGATGCAGCTATAGGTGATGGAGATCACGGTTTAAATATGAGCAAAGGCTTCAGTGCAGTAATAGAAAAATTGAAGGATGATCCCGGACATAATATAGGTGATACCTTAAAAAAGGTTGGTATGGCTCTAGTATCTAATGTGGGGGGAGCTTCAGGTCCCCTTTATGGTACTGCTTTTATGAAAGCTGCTGGAGAAGTTAATGGAAAATCTGAAATAGACATAAATGATTATGTTAAAATGCTAAACGCTGCCCTTGCAGGTATAAAAATGAGAGGTAAAGCGGAATTAGAAGATAAAACCATGATAGATGCCATAGAACCGGCTCTATCAGAACTAA
Source organism: uncultured Clostridiaceae bacterium (assembly GCA_946405135.1). Classification (GTDB taxonomy): domain Bacteria; phylum Bacillota; class Clostridia; order Clostridiales; family Clostridiaceae; genus CAMJGD01. The sequence goes on from CAMJGD010000016.1 coordinate 31,458, forward strand.
AAAAGGCTTTAGGAGAGGGCCTAAACCCTGTATCTGCTTTAGAAGAATCTAGGAATAAAGCTTATAAAGGCGTAGAGCATACGAAAGATATAATAGCTAGAAAAGGGAGAGCTAGTTATTTAGGTGAAAGAAGTATAGGTCATCAAGATGCTGGTGCTACCTCTAGTGCATTAATACTTGAAACAATATATGAATATGTAAAAACTTTAAAATAAAAATTTATACAAATAGGGTTAAAAAGGAGATGATACTAATGGTAGGATTAGTCATAGTATCTCATAGCAGTCAAGTGGCAGAAGGCGTTAAAGAATTAGCATCTCAAATGGCCTCAGATGTTCCTATAGTCGCTGCTGGCGGTACCTCTGATGGAAGGCTTGGTACAGATGTAGAAAAGATATCTAATGCCATTAAAGATGTATATTCTGAAGATGGTGTGCTTATTTTATTTGACTTAGGCAGTGCTTATATGAATGCAGAAATGGCTATAGAATGTTTAGATGAAGACATTAGTAAAAACATTTCCATAGTAGACACTGCTCTAGTAGAAGGTGCAATAACTGCAGCAGTAGAAAGCAGTATAAATAAAAACAAAGAAGAAATACTAGAAGCTCTACATCCAATGGCTCTAGGAAAAATGCCCTAAAATTAAGTTAAAGCCATTTAATCCACGTTGCAATATGGGCTTATCAACTAACCTTTAAAATTTATTTACAATTTTTTTGAGAAATTATGCTAAAACTATTGCAAATTATATTGCTATATAATATAATAACAATATAGATAATAAATATTAATTAGTTATATTTATTATATGAGTTTATTTATTACTATGCCCCCATTTTAATAGATAAAAATAAACTTATAATCCTAACCCCTTATATAATTTAATAAAACTATTGAGACAAAAGTTTATTGTTTGCTTACCCCTAGAAAATTCCTTTAGCAAAACGTAAACCTTAGTTTCCCGCATAAAAACCTTAAGACAAATGGAGAGACTTTAGATAAAGTCTCTCCATTTGCTATTTAAATATATATTTAAATATATTATACAAGAAATTTTGTGCTATAATACCTTTTGTATAAATAAGTTAACTAAAGTAAATTGGAGGTATAAAAATGAAAATTAAATTTTTAGGTACTGCTGCTGCCGAAGGGTGGCCTGGCATATTTTGTGACTGTGATATGTGCAGACGTGCAAGAACATTAAAAGGTAAAAACATTAGGACAAGATCCTCCTGTCTTATTGATGATGCATATCTAGTAGATTATCCTCCAGATTCATATATGCATTCTATTGTACATGACTTAGATTTCTCAAAACTAAAGAGTATTTTTATCACACATTCTCATGGGGATCATTTTATCCCACAGGATTTTGAACTAAGAGCTGATACTTATGCTCATATTATTAATAAAAAGCCATTGATGCTTTATGGTAATACTACGGTTTACAAAATATTTAATGATACATTAAAAAATTTTAATCTAGAAAACAGCGTTATATATAACAGCATAGAGCCCTTTAAACCTTATAAAATAGATCATATCACCTTACTGCCACTACCTGCAGATCATGCTAAAGGGGAAATGTGTTTTATATATGTAATTGAAAAAGACGGCAAAACCTTACTCTATGGACATGACTCTGGATATTACAGTGATGATACATGGAATGAGCTCTTAAAACATAAATTTGACATAGTAATACTTGACTGCACCTTTGGACCCCTAGACAAATCTTTAGGACCTAATGAATATTCACAGGGTCATATGGGACTTTATACTGATATAAAAGTAAAAGAAAGACTTATAAAAAGCGGGGCTGCGGATGAAAACACTAGATTTGTAATTACTCATTTCTCCCATAATTGCGGTCTTCTTCATGACGAACTTGAAAAATTAGCTGAACCTGAGGGTTTTATTACAGCTTATGATGGCATGGAAGTTGAAGTATAATTAAAATTAAATATAGATAAATGCTATAATTATAATAAAATAACGGTATTGAAGAGAGGTTATATAAAATGATTATATCTGAAGGTACAAAAATTCTTTTTATTGGTGATAGTTTAACTGATAAAGGAGCTTCAACTAATGATCCTGATACTCTTGGTATGGGATATCCAAGATATATGAGAGATTATCTATATTCGAAATATCCTGAACTACAGCTAGAAGTCATAAACAAAGGTATAAGCGGTAATAGATCCATAGATCTGATAAATAGATGGCAAAGCGATGTATTAAATATAAAACCCGATATATTATCAATTTTAATAGGCACTAATGACATCTGGAGACAATTTGACATGCCAGAAATGGATATTATAGATGCTGATATGTATGAAAACAACTTAAGAAAAATGGTGGAAGCTGCTATAGAAAATGGAATATCAAAAATAATATTATGTGAAATACCACCTATCGAAAAAGGCTTTGATGATTATAACTGTTCAAAAGCTTTAGAATCTAAAGGAAATGAAATGATAGCAGAATATAACAAAAAAGTACATAAAATAGCTTCTGAATTTGACTTATTTTTATGTCCACTAAATAAAATACTTAAAGACAATATTAGCAAAGGTTCTAATATAAAGTATACCTATGACGGGGTTCATCCTTCCACCACAGGAATCATGACTTATGCTATTTCATTGATAAATACACTTTTGCTTTAAACTTCTCATTTTTTTGTATTACACATTTAATAGTTGTACTATCCTCTTGTATCCTGTGATAAAATTATTTAAGGCTGTTGCACTAAGAATAAATACTACAACATATTGAGGTAATTTAAAATTTATAAAACAATATGCTGTATGTAAATTTCTTAATGTAGCAGCCACTTTTATATTTTTAGACTGACTTTAGCCTAATCCCTTCTTTCATAGATTAAGTATTCATAGTTATAAGGATTTTTCTCGTCCTTTAATCCCTTCTCTTGAAATACTATCTTCCAATCTGTTTCAGCATAGTCTGGGAAAAATGTATCCCCATGGAAATCCTCATGTACTCTTGTAATATATAACTTTTCAGTATAAGGCAAGAGAAACTTATATATCTCTCCTCCTCCTACTACAAAATTTTCTTCCTTTGAATATACATATTCCTTCAATGAATCTAGTGAATGCACCACTAAAACCCTTGGATCTTCTACCTTAAAATCTTTATCTCTGGTTATGACTATATGCTTCCTTTTAGGAAGTATCCCAGGCAGGGATTGAAAGGTCTTTCTTCCCATAATAAGATTATGTCCTAAAGTAATTTCTTTGAATCTTTTTAAATCTTCTGGTATATGCCAAATAAGCTTATTACCTTTACCTATAACACTATTATTACCTATAGCTACAATAGCACTTAACAATTAAACTGCCACCTCCATCTTTATTGCTGGATGATGCTTATAGTCTATGAGCTTTATATCATCTATAGTAAAGTCATAAAAGTTCTTTATTTCTGGATTTATCCATAGTTTTGGTGCTTTATAGGCTTCATTTTCCCTTGTTAACTGAAGCTTCATTCCATCTACTTGATTTTCATATATGTGAGCATTGTTTATCACATGAGTAAATAACCCTGGTCTTAATCCAGTAACTTGTGCCACTAAATGAGCAAGTACTGCATATTGGCTCATATTAAATGGTATCCCAAGTGGTACATCCGCGCTACGTTGTACAAGCATACAATTGAGCCTGCCATCTGTTACATCCCAAAGAGTCATAAATGCACAAGGGTAAAGGGCTCCCCCCTCTAAATAAGGAATCTGCCATAAACTCATTATATGTCTTCTTCCTTGGGGATCATTTTTTATTCCTTCAATCAATTTATCCACTTGATCATACTTATTTACCACCCAGCCATAAGCTGTTCCTATAGTACCATCTTCCATCATCCATTCATCCCATATGTGTACATTCTGTTCATGAAGTTTTTTTACATCATTAGATTGGTCTCTATAAATCCACAAAAGTTCTTTTACTGCTGTCTTAAATGCTACAAATTTTGTAGTGAGAATTGGAAATTCCTTTTCTAAATCAAATTGCATTACCTTATGAGGAAGCTTATAAGTAGGCACCCCTGTTCTATTTTCTGTCTCATAATATCCATCATTTAATATGTCCTTAACTATTTGCAGGTACTGTTTATCTGCAATACTCATTAAAAAAACCTCCTTATTTTTAAAGTGTTATGCTCAAAACAAAATGTTATCCACAAAAAAGTGGACTTTGTTGATAACTTGTTGATAACTTTGTGCATTAGGCTGCTAAATGTGATGTTTTATGTACTTTTAATTAATTTTATGTACAATTTATAACTTTAGCAAATACATTTAATGGTTATGATCTGAAAGTTATCCACATTTCTATGTAGTTGTCCACAGTTGTCTGTGTATAACCTGTTGATTTACCTGTTAATTTTATGGATAATCTGTTGAAAACCTAAATATAATAATTTTTTACCCTATAATTATTTCAATAATATTACAGCAAAAATTTTTAGGTATCCTAACTCTATTATAAATCAATCTTTATGTATTATACAAATTTTAAGTTTTATTGTACTCATGTATGAATAATTTTATATTAAATGCTTAAAGTATTTATATAAAATTATTATTAGTTTTTAAAAATCTTTTCTATGAATATATCTTATAATCTATTACAAACTTAATATACGAGGAGAATAATGTATATGAATATTTCAGAATCCAGCAGCTTATTCTTTGAATTAATATGGATATTTATATTAATAATAATAAATGCATTTTTTTCTGCAGCTGAAATAGCTATAGTTTCAGTAAATAGAGCTAAAATTTCTCATCTATCTGAGGAAGGTGATAAAAAAGCAGCCTTACTTCTAAAGTTATTAGCTGAACCTGTAAAGTTTTTAGCTGTTATACAAGTAGGCATTACTCTAGCAGGATTTCTTGCCAGTGCCTCTGCTGCTACTACTATATCTAAACCTCTATCTGGTTTAATAAAGAGCTTAGGCATACCTGCTAGTGATCAATTATCCCTTATTATTGTCACCTTGCTGTTAGCTTATTTTACCCTTGTGCTAGGAGAATTGTTTCCTAAAAGACTAGCTCTTCAATATTCAGAAGCCATAGCTATGTTTTCTGTAAAAATCATAATATTTATATACAAAATAATCTTACCTTTCATAAAGATTTTAAATCTATCAACTAATTTATTAATGAGACTCTCCGGCATAGATTCTGAAAGCCTTGAGGAAAAGATTTCAGAAGAAGAGATAAGAATGATGATAGATGTAGGAGAAGAGAACGGAGTACTAAATCAAACAGAAAAAGAGATGATAGATGGCATATTTGAATTTGATGACACTATAGCAAGAGAGGTTATGACCCCTAGAATAAATGTATTTGCTCTAGATATAAATACACCTTTAGAAGAAATAATAGAAAAGGTGTCTGAAGAACAATACTCTAGAATTCCTGTTTATGAGTATGATGTAGACAATATAATAGGCATACTTTATATGAAAGACCTTTTCTCCAGTATAGTCAATGTGAATCTAGATACAAAAGATATAAAACCTATGTTACGGCAAGCTTACTTTGTGCCTGAAACCAAAAATATCGATGCTTTATTTAGAGAGCTTCAAAAAACCAAAAATCATATAGCCATACTAATAGATGAATATGGAGGATTTTCAGGTATAGTTACTATAGAAGACCTTATAGAAGAAATAGTAGGTAATATATTTGATGAATATGATGAAACCTCTAATGAAGATATAATGGAAGTAGATCATCATACCTATGTAGTTAATGGAATTGTTCCTATAGATGAAATAAATGAAATACTTAATACTAAACTACCTTCAGAAAATTATGATACTATAGGAGGTTTTGTAATAGATCTTCTTGGCACCATACCTGCCGAAAATGAAAAACCCGTAATAGAATACGAAAATATTACTTTTAAAATAGAAAAAGTAGAAGAAAAAAGGATATCCAAACTTAAAATATATATTGCTGAAGACTAAAAAATTAATACACAAAAAATTTTATAAAAAAAAAGAGGAGGGTGATTTAACGCTCCTTTTTTTTTAATTTATGTTAAAGCTCGTTAGTTAATTTTAATATCTTTCTCTTTTTTTCTAATACACTAAATACTGTACCTGCTCCAAGGATCAAAAGCAAAATTATATCTAACATTTCAATTACCCCTTTATTTATTATTCTTACTTAAATACTCTTCTAATACTAGATTCCGTTCACTTATGTCTTTAGCTGCATTCTTGCCTACATACCTCACATGCCAAGGCTCATAACAATAGCCTGTTATTTTTTCTTTTCCTTTAGGATATCTTATTATAAATCCATATTTATATGCATTTTCTTTAAGCCATTTTCCTTCTTTTGTGCTTCCAAAATCCTCTGTTAAAATACCTTTTATTCCTCTCAAATTTGTAATATCCATGGCAAGTCCTGTTTGATGTTCACTTTTTCCTGGCAATGCTACATACTTATCTGCCTCTTTTTCCCCTGCATTTTTCACCTTTGCCTGATATATGTTATTTTGGGTATCATAAGAGCGATAACCAGATATACAATATAGTTTTATATTATTCCTATCAGCGGCCTTTGTAAGATCTTCTAAAGCATTTGCAGCCTCCTTCCTCATCATCTTTTTTTCACTGTCCATATTTGGTGAAAATCTCACTTTAGGTTTTACTAAATCTTTTGGTACATAATCTGGCGATAATTCATGTTTTCTATTTACAAGAACCATTATGTCATCCGGATTCTTAACCTTTTTAACATCTCGATTATCTTGGATGAAAAATCTATGTATCATAAAAAATATCATTGCAAAAAACAGTATAGAAAATATGGTAATAAAATAGCGTTTAGTCCTATTCATAGTATGTCCACCTCTTATTATAATTAGACGTTTATAAATAGATTTTGTTTCTAAATTTATAATATTTTTTTCTATAATTTAATTGTAAACTATAAATCTTACAACAAAGTTAAATTTGTCTTACAATTCAGTAAGAAATATCTTATTTTTTTCTTAAGAATTTACTAGCTCTTCTTTATCTCTATTATAAAATCAGCCCAGAGACTAATCCATCTATATATATTACAGAACTTAAATATAAACTTACATTGTTGTAACATGTAAAAAAGCTGGTAACTTAAACAGCTTTGTTAAAGTTACCAGCTCTCATAATTACACATTAAAATAAACTATAAGCATTGTTTCATAAGATTCTTTTAAAGAACTTTATGAAATATTTTTACTATAATCTATGCTTTTATACTTTTTTTATCTTTAACCTTAATATAAAGTTTATCTATAGCATAGGATGAAAGAAGTATAAACATTGCCATAACAGGATACCCATATCTAGAAAAGGTTACATAAGGTATATGTATTACAGCAAAGAATGCTATAATCCAAAAGATTATCATAGTCATATTATCTAGCTTTTTACTTCTTATATCTTTAAAGTAAAATACAGCCCCTATAAAACTGGATATCATTATAATATAGTGATATAACCCTGCTAAATATACATTTACTTTAAATATCTCTCTCCAGTAAAAAGGTGCATTCCAAAGTTCTTTAGTTTTATCAATAAAATACCACTTCGCATAGGCTCCAGGTCTTTTGAGCATATAGTGTTTAAATCTATATTTAACATTTTCTTTATAATAATGCTCTTGCTCTATTCTATCATCTACTGAAGTCCAAGGATAGTAATCTATACTTTCATCGTAATTAATATAAGACCCCTGAATTAATGGATTACCAGAAGACAATGTCAAAGGTATAAATCTATCAAAAGCTATATAGTTTCTTATCCACCATGGACTCATAACAGCACAAAATACTGCTGTAGTTATAGCTGTGTATTTTATCATCTCCTGTAGCTTATATTTTTTATGAAACCACATAATTAAAACCACCGCTGGAAAAGCTGATATAGTAGGCCTAAACAGTGCAGTTATGCCCCATACAGCTCCCCCCCACATATAGTATTTAGTTTTTTTTGTGTCTATGGCATATATACATATATATATAAGCAGCACAAGTAAAAACTTAAACATAGCTTCCGTCAGTATTATATTTGTTGACCATATTTCTGGAATATAAAGGGCATCTATTAATGCTGCTATTAATCCAATTTTGCTATTAAATAACTTTCTTCCTATAAAAAATATGATTAAAATAGATAAAGTCTGTATAACTCCTTGAAATAATCTAAAGGCTATAATTCCTCCAAACTTTCCGAATATGGTCATAAAAAATGCTAATACAAAAGGAAGCCCTGGCATAATAAATGCTGTAGGTTCAGCTGGATCATGATAGGTAAACCTGCCTGTATCTATTAATGTCCATGCACTTCTTATATATTTTACATCATCATTGTTCATTTTTTCATAACTTCCTAAAAGATTATAATCACCATATTTTAAACTTGAAAAAATACAGAGAAATAAAAATAAGGAACATATGATTAGAAGAGACATTTTAATATACTTTTTTTCATTTTTAAGCTCAAACATACTCATTCTATCAAAAGATTATCTTTTCTTCTGATAGTCTTACAACCCCTTTCAAATTAAACTAAAAAATTATAGGTTATTACTTCATAGCCACAAAAAAAGCTCCTAGAATTATGAGACCTATGCCGAACCATCTTGTCATAGGAATAGTCTCCTTAAAAACATACATGCCTACAAAGGCAGCTAATACATAGCATAAACTCTGCATAGGATAAACCATGGAAAGCTTTGATTTAGAAAGAACATAAAGCCATACTATTGTAGCTACAAAATAAGTTACAAGTCCTGAAAAGATATAGGGATTAAATATCATATTAAATATTCCCTTAATAGTTAGCTGAAAATGTACCTCCGCCATACCTATCTTCCAAAGAGTTTGTCCTAGTACAAGAAGTAAAATATTAAAAATCAACAGCAAATATATCATTACTTTTCAACCTTTCTTTCGCTTTTCAATATACCTATTTCTTGAGTCAATCTAGTAACCTGCCTTCTCATATCGGAAATTATTAAAGTCATATTAAACATAAGAAGGAAGCAAAACAGTATACCTACTAAAAATAAAAAAGCAGGAGGATACTTTATATCAAAGGCTGCAGCAAGTTCCTCTACCCAATTTTTATTTATTGAGAGTAAGAGCATCATAACGCTTACTACAAGCCATAATATACTGTATTTTATATCCAAAAGTCTTTTCTTTATAAAATATATTATTATTCCTATAAATATTAAAGATATAACAAAACAATAATCATAAATGGTCATATTTTTTTACCCCCAACTTCTTTAATGCAGGGCTTTGGCATAAACAAAAGAGCAAAAGTAACTTTGAACATATAATATGCAGATTTTAAAGGAGTTATAGATGACTTACCTTCAGTTCTGTAGTTCATATCCACTGATACCTCTTTAATTTTAAATCCATTTCTTAAAATATAAGCTACAGTTTCTACTTCTGGATAATCTCTAGGATAATACTTATAAAAAAGCTCTATAACATTTCTGTTTATGGCCCTATACCCTGAAGTAGTATCATATACACTGGCATTACATAATAATTTTATAAGTTTTGAAAAAAAGCCTATACCTAATCTTCTAAAGAAACTAGGTGTATATTCTGTGTTCTCAACAAACCTTGACCCTAAAGCCATATCTGCCTCAGAGTTTTCTATAATATTTATAAGCTTTTTTAAATCTCCTGCATTATGCTGCCCATCACCATCAAACTGAATTGCTATATCATAATCATTTTCATAAGCATATATATAACCAGTCTGTACTGCTCCTCCAATACCTAAATTGCAAGGTAAATTTATTACCTTAGCCCCTGCCCTTAAGGACTCAGAAGATGTATTATCTGTAGAACCATCATTAACTACTAATACATCTAGTTCTAATCCTGTATACTTTAAAGACTCTATTACTTTAAATATACTTTTTCCTTCATTGTATGCAGGTATAATCACTAATCTCTTCATTGTACCCTCCTTAGGATATTATTTTTGATTATATCATATAGTTATATACAAATATAAGTACATTCTTATATGACTTATAAAGTTATCTCTATTATAAAGTTTAATTCTTATATATAGAATTATTTCCACATATCCTATATATAATACTAAACGGCTTTAATTAATATTTCATTACCATTTTTCTTAAGATTTTCTTAAGAAAATATAAAGGTAAACTGATTAATCTTCACAATTATTTGTATTTTTCTCATTTAACTGCAAATATAGTTACATTATGATAAATTTAATATATAATATAATCTATAGAAAGCTGATACATGGGGGATATAAGATGAAATATACTATAGCTATCTGTGATGATGATAAAACACAGGTAAAGATAGTTCACAATTATATATTAAAAATTAATGAGGAAACTAAGGATGAGTGTAATATAATAGAAGCTTCTAATGCAGAGGAGCTCTTATCAAAAATTTCTTCTAAATCTATAGATATATTTTTATTGGATATAGAAATGCCTGGACTTAATGGACTAGAATTAAGCAAAAGTATATTTGAAACTAATCCTAAATCCATAATAGTATTTATAACAGGTTTTAAAGATCATGCTTTAGAAGCCTTTCAAGTAAAGGCTTTTGATTACATATTAAAACCTATAACCTATGAGAAATTTAGGGACTTGCTCTATGAGCTTAGGACAAGGCTCAAAGAAATTTATATTGTTTCTGAAGAAGAAAAAACATTTATATTAGTTACTAAAGAAAATACCTTCAGAATAAAGTATAAAGATATTTGCTATTTTGAAAAAAGCTTAAGAAAAATAAAAGTGGTCTGCATAAATCACAGTTATGAGTTTTATGGTTCTTTTAAAACTCTTCTAAAACAATTAGACATGAATTACTTTACTCAATGCCATCAAAGTTTTATCGTAAATAATGATTTTATTTGTGGTTATAAAAATCAAGAACTCCTTATTGATAAACTTAATACTTACATACCTGTAAGTAAGAGCTATGTAAAAGCAGTAAAGGAATGTTTAGGTAATAAGCTTTTTTAAATATTTAATAGGAGGACAACTTATATGACTTTTAGTTGGTCTTTATTTGAATATTTTATAAATATAGTTGAAGTATGTCTTATGTATATTTTTATAAAAAACTTTTTTAACATTAAAGAATTAAGTAAGTCTAAAATATTCAGCATTTTACTGATTCAATCTATTTTAATGCAGTTTATTAATGTAATACTTGGAGTTGCTAATAATGTAGGATTTATATTAGTATCTGCCTCTTTTATATTTCTATTCAGACTGATTTTCGATATAGATTTACCTTACCTTATACTTGGGGTGCTATCTTTTTATATGATTTTTTCTGTATTTGAATTTATAGGTGTTATGGGAGTTACTAAAATCTTTAATGTTTCTGCCAATGAAATAGTAGAATTCACAAAATATAGGGCAATTTCTGCATTATCCATAAGGGCATTATTCTTTATATTTTTATCCTTATTAAAGAATATAAAAATTAATTTCAAAAAAATAAAAAGGCTATACATATATGAACTTTTGTTAGTATTTTTATTTAATTTTATAACAATTTTTAATATTTACAGCATATATAAAGATGAATTTACTTCTGAAAGCCAGGGGAAGCAAGTATTTATAATAACTTTTGCTACTGCGGTATCCACAATAATTATTATGGGCATAATCAACCAAATAATAAAATATTCTCATAAAGAGTTAGAATGGAATTTAAGAGAAGATGAATATCAAAGACAGATGGTTTATATGAAGAGCATGGAAGAGCTTACCTACAGGTTAAAAGCTCAAAGACATGACTTTAATCATCATATAGGATGTATATATGGACTTTTAGAATCTGAAGATATAGACGATGCAAAGATTTATACTAAAAACCTTATAAATTCTGTGACAGAAATAAATAATATAGTAAACATAGATAACCCAATAATAGCTTCCATTTTAAATTTTAAATTTAGTGTTGCAAAAGAAAAAGGTATTCAATTAAATATTAAGGTTAATATTCCTAAGGAGATTAATATAGATCCTATAGATATAAGCATAATATTAGGAAATGCTATTGATAATGCTATAGAAGCCTGCGAAAAATGCAAAAAAAAGATGATAGATGTAAATATATATATGCAAACTCATCATTTAATATTAAAAATTAAAAATACTAAACCTTCATACCTGATTTCTTCTGTAGAAAAAACATCAAAAAGTGACAAAGAAAATCATGGTTTTGGTTTAGACAATATAAAACATGTAATAGAAAAATATGATGGACTTCTAAAAATAGATACTGAAGGAGACTTTTTTATCCTTAATATAGCCTTAAAAGATCAAAGCAAGTAGCTTAGATCTTTTTTTATTTAGCTTTTTATTAGAAAACTGTTATATATATTTTCTAGAAAATTAATTGATGGATTATGTATTATAATGGTAAAACACGTCTTTTTATTACATTTTAAAGTCAAAATATGCAATCCTACTTTTAATTTATAATTTCATGCTTTAAAATTAAAATACATATTAGATTCCAAGGAACTTAGTATATAACTAAAGTTCATTCTATATTAAACATCATCAGCAATATTTTAGAATTTTGTATTCTAATAAAAATGTTAGGTGAAATTATGATAAATCATATTGCTAAAATTATATCAAAAAAATTAGTATTTAAAAATATAATAGATTTTGATGATTATGAAATATATGTTTATGGACTAGAGCTTTTAATATCTAATATTTTAGAAATACTTGGACTTATAGTTATAGCTTATATATTTAATTGCATTCTAGAAATGATAATATTTATAGTATTTTTTAGCTTATTAAGAGTTAACTCTGGCGGATATCATGCTAAAACATGTTTTTCCTGTTTTATTCTCATAAGCTATATGAGTCTTTCATCAATAACAGCTATAAAAAATATTAAATTTTTTAATAACAATATGGTGTTTTTATTTTTAAGCATTTTAATTTCAGGCTTCTTAATTATTAAGTATGCTCCTGTGGATAACCCCAATAGAACCTTTACCGAAAAAGAAAAAAAGATTTATAGAAAAAGAAGTTTAATTGCACTATTCACAGAAATACTTGTTATTATTCTTTCTATTTTGGTAAACAGGGACATGCTACCCTACTGCAATGTAGCAGTATCAAGTATGTTACTACAAGCTTTAAGCCTTATGATAAAATCATAATTTTAAAGGAGTGTTTTTTATGGAAAATAAGAAGGTATTATCCATGGTAGCTTCAGCTGCTAAAATTAGCGCTAAAGTTGGGAGTAAAAGTGCTTGTGGTCTTTTAACTTATCAACCAAAGATGCCTGATAAACTAAAGGCAAAATAATTTATTTATATAAATTATTTAATTATTCCTCAATTTACATCTTTTATACTTATACACCTAATAAAATACTTAAAGTATAACCTATACAAAATAATATTTTATGTCACTCTTCACTTCCCCTGCCATTTAACGGCAGGGGAAATTTTCTAGTTAGAATTATTAATAAATATTAACAATTTATAAAAGGGGGTGATAATAAATGAAACTATCTAATTATAATGTAATAACACCTTTAGATCATGATAAATTTATAATACATAATACTGTAAGTAATAAATTTTTAATTTGTGATGATGAGTTCATGGCTTTTTTTAATAATCTTAGAAATGATATAAATAAGTCTAATTATAATCCAAAAGAAATAAGGTATCTTTTAAGACTCATGGAAAATGATGTATTAATAGATACGAATACTTCAGAAATAGACTTTTTAAATTTTAAATATTCTGAAGAAAAATTCAAAAGTGATACATTGTATATAACATTACATACCAATCTTCAATGCAGCTTTAGATGTGAAAATTGCTATAGCAAGGAAAGAAATTTAAGGATGGATGATAACTCCATGAAAAGAATACTAACGTTTATTAAAAAAACTCTTAATCATCCTAAGTTACACATAGCAATCTATGGTGGAGATGTACTTTTAGAATTAAATCAATTGAGCAAGTTATGTTTAGAACTAAAAGATTTCTGTATTACTAAAAATATTGAATTTAGTGCTTCCATTTATTCTAATGGTTATCTTATGAATAAAGCTGCCATAGATACTTTGATTTCCCTAAGTATTAAAAAAATTTATATCTCCTTACCTTATGGAGAAGATGCACATTATAAAAACAGACATAAAAGCTATCTCAAAAAAATATATGATACTATAAGTAATAACATAATAACTATATTAGATAGCGGATTAGATTTAAGTGTAATTCTTAATAGAACAGATTACAACGAAGAAGAACTAGAATACTTCACTCTTACTATTCCTGAAAAGTATAGAAATAAAATTACTATATTTATTAACTTTCTCATCAAAACCAACTATATCATAAATAAATTCTCCTTATATAAATCTCTCATAGACAAAAATTATAAAATTGAAGTTTTCTCGAAAAACTTCAGGCACTGTCCTGTAAGTTCAACAAATCACTTTTTTATTGAAAGTAATGGTAAAATAACCACCTGCCCTCTTGGAGGCTTCAAAGGAGAATATTATGGTTATATAGATGAAACTGGTAATTTTATATTATCTAATAAAAGTCTATATTACAAGGTTAAAAATATGCCTATGATGAAAAGTACCAATTGTGAGAATTGCGCTAATCTGCCAAACCACACTGGTGATTGCATTTTTAATAATCATTATGATAAAAATTTATGCTATTATAATTCAAAGGATGATTTAAATTTAAATGAAAAAATACTTTTAAATTACTATAATGAACTAAAGCATAATCCTCAATTCGAAAAATTTTTTTTATGATTTACATATTTTTTACTTAAAATAGAACGCTACATATATATATTTTTTTATTTTCATGCTATAATACAATTAATAATAATTATGCTTTAATATAAATTATTATTAATAACTATATATCTCGAGGAGTGAGTATTATGGCTATTTACACTAAAACTGGGGATAAAGGTACTACAGGTAATCTATTAGGACAAAGAATATCAAAAGCAAGTAATTTTATTGAACTTCAAGGAAGCATAGATGAATTGAATTCAAATATAGGATATCTTAATTGCTTAATAACTAAAAGCTCTTCAATTAACGCAGATGAAAAAAATAAATTAAATGAAAATTTAATAGAAATACAAAATGCTCTATTTAACATGGGAGTAGAAATATCCTTAGATTTTACCAATAAAAAAATTAAACAAAAGCATATAGATTATATTGAAAAGGAAATAGATAGAATGACAGTTATTATGCCCGCTCAAAAAAAATTTATATTATATAGCGGTGGTGAAGAAGGAACCTATGCCCATGTGGTTAGAGCAGTTACAAGAAGAGCTGAAAGGATTTTTGTAAGATTTTTAAATGAGAAAAATTTAAAAGAATACCCTTTAAGCTATCTATATATAAATAGGTTATCTGACTATTTCTTTACCTTGTCAAGATTTTTAAATTTCATTGAGAATAAAAAAGAGACCATAATGAAGGAATGGACAGAATAATCTAATCCTCAGTTTATTAGCAAAAAATTTAAGGGCTATCTCAAAATAGAAAGTAATTTCTAAATGAGACAGCCCTTGCTGTTTTAAAAATTATTTTTTAATTATTAGTGAAACTATCATATTTATTGCATCTTCTACATCTTTTAAGTCTATCATTTCTTCTGGAGTATGTAGATATCTACAAGCTAAAGATAAAATTCCTGTTTTAGCTCCACTGGCTTCTTTGTGTATAGTTGCTCCATCTGTGCCTTCTTGTCCTACTACATATTGAAACTTAATATTATTTTCTTTTGCTGTGTTATATAGCATATCTTTAACTTCAGGATGTACTACAAGAGTCCTATCCATTATTTTGATCCCAACTCCCTGGCCTATTTTAAATTTAGACTTGTTGGCGCTGGTATCTTCAGCACTTTCTACATCTATAACTATGGCATAATCCGGCTCTAATTTATAAGCTGCAGCTCTGGCTCCTCTTCCACCAAGCTGGCTTTGAGAGGAAAATACAAAATAATATTCCCTATTTTCTTTCTTAATGTTTTCTAAAATCTTATTATCTTTTTTTATTTTTTCCACCAAGGTCTGAAGCGCTTTAATTAATATGTAACAGCCTGCCCTGTTATCTAAAGCTGGAGCCATAACCATTCCATTTTGATTTATGATTTCTCCTTTAATAACCGCTGTATTACCTTCTTTTATATGTTCCAATGCTTGCTCTCTACTTTTAAACCCAAAATCTAAAAACAAATCATTTATTTCTGGTTTTTCCTTACTGCAGCATATTCTTGCCAAAGTACCATTTTGAAATGAAGCTATGCTGTTTACAATAGATTGAGCACTGAAATTGCCTATGCTACCCAACTTAGCAAAACCATTTTCATCTATATAAGTAACTATAAGACCTATTGAATCCATGTGAGCAGAAAACATTACTCTTTCTTTCTTTTCTTCATCTACAGAACTATTTATATAGGATTTTAAATTAACAATAACATTTCCCATTCTATCTTCTTCATAATTTAGTCCTATTTTATCCATTTCTTCTTTTATTATATCTTTAACCTTTTCTTCATGACCACTTGCACCAAAAGCATTTATAAGTTTATTTAAAAGACTGTCCATAATATCTATCCTCCCATTTATAAAGTGATTATATATTTTCAATATGATTAATATTCATTACAAAGTCTTCAAGTATTCTATAAGTAAATTTTTGGTATTTTCTATGTCAGAAAGTGACGCTACAGATAGTGAAGAATGTATGTATCTGCAGGGTACAGATATAGTGGCTATCTTTGCTCCCTCTCCAGACATGTGTATAGCCCCTGCATCATTTCCTCCTGCTATAGCTCTTCTTCTTTGGTAAGGTATATCTTTTGATTTTGCAGTATTTATTATATCTTCAGCTATATCATCATTAAAAATGCTTGTCCTATCCATTATGGATATGGCAGGGCCTTTTCCTATTTCCGTAACTCTAAAAGGAGCAGCTACATTAGGCATATCTGCACATATAGTACCTTCTAAAGCTATGCCTATATCTGCTTTAACATTGTAGGCTGCAATAAAAGCTCCCCTTTCACCTATTTCTTCTTGTACATTAAATACTCCATATAAATCACAGTGATAATTCTCTTTTAGTGCCTCTATAAGAACATAGCAGCCCATTCTATCATCAAAAGCTTTTCCCTTGATTAGTCCTTCTCCAAATTCTCCATATAAAGTATCAAACACTGCATAATCCCCTAAAGAAACATGTTGTTTAGCTTGTGCTTTACAGTCTGCTCCTATATCTATAACACAGTCATCATAATACAAATTTTTATTTCTTTCCTCAGAAGATTGGAGATGTATAGGTTTAACCCCTATGACACCAGGTACTTTTTTATCTCCAATGTAAAGTACTTTTGAAGGTATTATTTTATTATTTATTCCCCCTAAAGCTCTAAACTTTAATGTACCATCTTCATTAAAGCCTGTTATTATGAAACCTACTTCATCCATGTGGGCATCTACTATAACCTTTATTCCCTTATCCTCACAGTCAGGTTTTTTGTGTACTATAATATTGCCCATAGTATCCACTTTTATTTCATCTACATAAGGAGCTACTTCCTTTTTTATTATTTCCCTTACCTCACCTTCATAACCAGAAGGGGATGAAGCATTGCATAACCTTTCTAAAAGCATAACAATTCCTCCAATTCTTCACTTTTAAGCCTTTGAATAAACTTAGCTATAAGTCTTCCTGTATTCTTTATATCACGCATATTTATTACTTCTACAGAAGTATGCATATACTTTATAGGAATAGATATCAGTAATGTAGGAATACCTTCTCTGCTTATCTGTATATCCCAGGCATCAGTACCTGTATTTCCTGGTTCTACTTCTACCTGGTAGGGTATATTATATTCTTCTGCAGTATCCATTAATGCCTTTCTTAACTTAGGGTGTACATTAGGTCCTATGCAGATAGCAGGTCCTTCACCTAACTTATTATCTCTGTCACTATCCCCTAAATCTCCGCTATCAAAAGTAGTATCTATGGCTATACCTATAGTTGGATTTATATTGTAACTTGCTACCTTTGCACCCCTGTGTCCCACTTCCTCCTGGGCTGAACACACAAAGTATACATCTAAATCATGATTTATATCTTTTAATTCTTCTGCGCATACATACATAGCAGCAATTCCCGCTCTGTCATCTGTTGCTTTACAGGTTACATTATCATTTAATAATTCCTTAAAATTTCTCTTTAAAGTTACAAAGTCCCCTATACTAACTATATCCTCAAGACTTTCTCTGCTATAGCCTGTATCTATGAGCAAATCTTCCATGGTTACAGCTTTCCGCCTATCTTCTTCTGACATGAGATGAGGCGGTTTTATTCCAATAATACCAGTAATGTCCTTCTTTCCATGAACTACAACTTCTTGAGAAACCAAAGTTTTAGCATCTATGCCATTGCCTTTGAATTTTAAAAAGCCTTTATCCTCTATGCCTGTAATCATAAGAAACACTTCGTCTCCATGAGCCATTATCATTATACTGGATGTTTTTCTTCCTTTTCTATGTATATAAACACTATTTAGCTTGTCCTCTGTTATTTCTCCATATGGTTTAAAAATCTCTTTTATGGTATTATGAATCCAAAGTTCTCTTCCACTTGGAGCATGAGATTCACAAAGAACCTTTAGTACTTCTTTTTCATCCATTTTACAACCCCCAATACATAAACATTATGATCATACATATATTTTATCACAAAATTGGTGCTAAAAACTTTCAGAATAATGACAAAACATTAATTGAGATTATAAGGAGAGATAAATATGAAAATATTAATTACTGGATTTGAACCTTTTGGAGAAGAAAAAATAAACCCTTCTTTAGAAGCAGTAAAAGCTGTAGCCAATCATATAAACACTGCAGAAATAGTTAAAATGGAATTACCTACAGTCTTTTATAAATCTTTGCAGGTATTAGAAGAAGGTATAAAACTCCATAACCCTCAGGTTGTTATCTGTGTTGGTCAGGCAGGCGGAAGATCTGAGATAACTCCTGAAAGAGTTGCTATTAACATAGATGACGCTAGGATAAAAGATAATGAGGGCAATGTGCCAATAGACCAGGTCATATATAAACAAGGGGAAAATGCCTACTTTTCCAATTTACCTATAAAGGCTATGGTGAAAAATATGCAGGAAAATGGTATCCCTGCTTCTATATCTAATTCTGCAGGAACCTTTGTATGTAACCACGTGATGTATGGTTTACTTTACCTAATAGATAAAAAATATTCTGATATAAAGGGCGGCTTTATACATGTACCTTTTATACCAGCTCAAGTAATAAATAAAAGAGGTGTTCCAAGTATGAGCCTGGACATGATTGTTGAAGGGTTGGAATGTGCTATAAATGCTATAACAATTTATAAAATGGATATAGAAGAATCCTACGGGAGTATTTGTTAAAAAATAGGGCTTGGTAACTGTATCCAAGCTCTATTTCCTGATCAATTCATATTATAATATTTTTACTCTTCCAAACTTTTGGTGTTACTCGTACTAGAATACCTTAAGTCAAAGTAAAAAATAACAAAGGATAACTGCATATATGGAGTAAGCCACAAAAATCCTATACCAAATGTTATTATAGATAATATAGCCCATCCTATGAAACTTAAATTTAATAAAAAGAATTTCCACTTATAACCGTCCATCATATCTTTACTCATAGATATAGCTTCAGAAGCTCCTATTTCAGGGTCATCAGCTATTATAAATAATGCTTGAGAGTATTTAAAAAAAGCTATTATACCTGGAACTATAAAAAGACAAGTCCATAATAAAGTATATAGTGTGACAAGTAGATGGGTTAAAAAAGCATTTTCAAAGCATTTAAATCCACTAAAGAGTACATCTAATGGAACATTTTCCTCAGTTTTTTTAAAGTTCATAAAAAATCTTATAAATCCTACAGTCATAGGTCCTGAAATAACAAAAACTATGATTGGACCAATCTTAGGAATATAACCACTAACTCCTAGCACAGCTGAATAGACTAAAACAGCTAATATTGCATTTCCCCACCGATTTGATAATATTCTTCTTGCTTCCTCTCTTATTTTATAATTTTCCAGCGTTGGTCCATAATTATAAGCCATCTAATAAACAACCCCCCAAAATATACTATATTAATTACTATGCTATATTTTCGAAAATTGTACTAAATTTTTGTTGTTTATTTTATTATTTAAATAAAAATGCCAAAAAGCATGGGGCAATATGCTTTTTGGCATTTTGTAAATGTATAAGGTGGAGATTTATATTCAATTTAATAGAAAATTTCAAAATTTAACGTGAAATAAATTGTTTTTCCTAATTCTTATTACATTTATTATAATAACATAATGTATTAATTTATACCACTTTAAATTTAACTTATTATTTTAATTTATGTTTAATTATATCCTTTTTTGAAGTTATTACTTACTTTTACTTAATTTTTGCTTACAAGTTTTACAAATATATTCATTTCAAAAAACTAAAAGGATACCCAAAACTTTCAGGTATCCAAATTTAAAATATTATCTATTTATAGATCTAGCCATTCTGCTATAAGTATGTCTTTTTCCTCGTATAGCTATACTGTAATCTATTATATTTTCAGGTATAGCAACACCTGGATATCCAGCATCTCCTATGTGATGCATATCAGTTCCTGTCATTTTACACATTAAAGCTATATTTTTTATAGTGTCACTATCTGCTCCTTCCTGAGAAGTTCCAATAGCTGTAATAGTCAAAGCCCCCAAACTATGAGCATATTCTACAAGTTCCCTTATATATTCCATAGTTATACCTGGCACAGTACCTGGTGCAGGAAGAAGTATTACATCAGCTCCTGCTTCTACAAAAGCTTTTATGTCAGCTCTTGTTATTATATTTTGCCCAGCCTCTTTAAGTGAACCCGCTGCATGCATTTTACCAGCTACTAACACCATCTTCTCTCCTACAGCAGAACTTATGGATTGCAGTGAATTTATTATAGCCCTGTTAGAAACTCCTGTACCTGGATTTCCTGTTAAAACTATGATATTTACTCCCATATTATAAGCCTTTATAGCGTTTTCCTTAGTACCTAATCTTCCTTTTGATATATCTATTATCTCTCCTAAAGTATCCTGTTCTTTATCTACAGGCTCCAAATTTAAGCCTATTAATCTACCTGTAAGCCTTTTAATTTCTCTTACTATATTTTCTTTTTCTACTCTAGGTATACCATTAACTACAGGATTATTAACATCAAACATATTTAGTAATATTATATCTGCTCCAAAAGCTGAAGCAAGTTCCGCATTACTTATATTGAATAAAATTGGTTGTAGTATACCTATGGTTTCAGATACCATAACCCTGCCTTCACTAGCCATTATGGACTCTAATATTTCATTTTTACTCATCTTTTCAAAATCTGAAGTATTACAGTCAAGTAGCCTCTTTGCCATAAATTTCATCTCCTTTTACTCTCAATTAAAATTAAGCTTCAAGCAGTAATTTCTGCCTGAAGCTTATTTTTTTAAAACTACTATATTATTTCATCAAACTCTTAATATGTGTTACAAGTGGGTCTGCTACAGTTCCAACAACTATCTGGAAGTTCTTAGCTCCCATTTTCATAACTCCTGTAGCTCCTATTTCTTTTAATCTTGCTTCATTAATCATGCTTCCGTCTTTGGCAGTTAATCTTATTCTAGTTATACAAGCATCAATAGAGTCTATATTTCCTCTTCCTCCTACAGCTTCTAATATCTCTGCTGCTTTTGCTGTTAATTCTGCATTACCTAAGTTTGATAATTTATTAGAAACTTCCTCTTCTCCTCTACCTGGAGTTGGAATATCCAATTTAGTTATCATGAATACAAATATGAAGTAGTAAATTGCACCAAATATCAATCCTATTATTAATAGCAATATAGGTTTTGAAGCAATTCCAAAACTTAATACATAGTCTATAAGTCCTGCTGAGAATCCGAATCCTGACTTAACGCCCAGAGCCGCAGTAAGTGCTAAAGCTATACCACTTAATAAAGCATGGATTACATATAATATTGGTGATAAGAACATAAATGTAAATTCTATTGGTTCAGTAATACCTGTTAAGAAAGATGTAAATGCTATTCCTAAAAGCATACCTGCAACAGTTTTCTTATTTTCTTTCTTAGCAGTAGTAATCATAGCTAAACATGCTGCTGGAAGAGCGAACATCATGATTGGGAAGAATCCTGTCATGTAAGTACCCGCATTTGGATCTCCAGCAAAGAATCTGTTTAAGTCTCCATTTACAACTTTTCCGGCTGCATCTGTAAATTCTCCAAATTGGAACCAGAATAAAGTATTAAGTACATGGTGTAATCCAAATGGTATAAGAAGTCTATTAAAGAAACCAAATATAAATGCACCAAAAGCGCCTGCACCTGCTACTGCATTACCAAAAGCATTCAATCCATTTTGTATTAATGGCCATACATAACCCATGATTACTCCAAGGATTAATGCATAGAAAGAAGTTATAATAGGTACGAAACGTTTTCCTCCAAAGAATCCTAAAAAGTCTGGAACCTTAATTGCTTTATATTTATTGTATAATTTACCTGCTAAGACACCCATTAAGATACCTGCAAGTACTCCCATATTAATCTTTTCATCAAAAGAAGTAGCAACTTTAGTTAAAACAAAATATCCTACTGTTGCTGCTATACCTGCAACTCCATTATTTTCTTCAGCAAATCCTACAGCTATACCTATTGCAAATATAAGTGCTAAATTACCAAAAATAGCTGAACCTGCTGCTTCCATCCAAGGAATATTAAATACATCTTTTGCACCAAGTCTTAGTAAAAGCGCTGCTGCTGGCAAAACTGCTACTGGTGTCATAAGAGCCTTACCTAGCTTTTGAAAACCGCCTAATACCTTGTTATCTCTTGCCATTTCTTTACCTCCTATTATTTTAATATTTTGATAATTGATAATAGTTTGTTTTTATTATTTAATTTAATACCGTACGCTTATTAAACTAAATAATAATTTATTAATATTATATGCTTTACCAACTTATATTTATTTCTGAGGTTTACCTTGATAAAAGAACAATAATTTCAATAGATAAAATAATGGTAACAAAAAAAGCTGAAAAGGTTACCCTTTTCAGCTTTTGCCCACTTAAACAAATATGGTTACACGCTGATAACGCATACAACTTATTAATTTACTTTAATTATAACCTTTTCATGAAAAAAGTCAAGAATAAATTAAAAATATTATAACCAACTAATTAATAATGTGAACATTTTGTATCATTAACTAAAATCATTGACAATATATTAGCCAAAATATATAATACTTTATGAAACGTGTAACTGTTAAATCAGGCATAAGTTTTCTAAAAACTTATGTCTTTTTATTTTTTTTAAATAAATCTTTATATTCTAAAAATATGAAATTATATGAAAATTGTATAAAAGTATGTAATCAAAATAGAAAGGAAGTGAAGATTTCCAAGCTGCATTGCTGTAGCTTTGGGAAATTACTATGTTTGGATTTTTAAAGAAAAATTTTCAATTAATAGCCCCTGTAAATGGAAAATTAGTAGATTTATCTAAAGTACCTGATGAGGTATTTGCTCAAAAATTAGCTGGTGATGGCGTAGCCATTGAATCTACTGGTGATATAATTGTAGCTCCTGCAGATGGAGTACTGTCTCTCATATTTAAAACAAACCATGCTTTTGCTATGACCTTGGACAACGGAGCAGAACTACTTGTACATATAGGTATAGATACCGTAGAACTACAAGGTGAAGGTTTTGAAAGATTAGCAGAAGAGGGTAAAAGAATAAAAGCTGGAGACCCTATAGTAAAGATTAATAGAGAATATATAACTGAAAAAGGTTTATCCTTAATTACCCCAATTCTAATAACAAATTCAGATAATTTTAAGGAAATAACTTATAAAACAGATGTAAATGTTACTGCTGGTAAAGATACTATTCTAGAATATAAGACAAAATAAAAATAAATAAGGCATATCAAATAATCTGTAAACTAATTGGGACTGTAATAGATTTATGTAAATCAATCTACTACAGTCCCTAAATTTTTTACTTCACCATTTTAAATCTTTCAATATGAATTGCCATATATGCAATTTCGTCTTCTACAACTTTTATATCCAATTGTTCTTCTATAAGTTTAGCCACCTTTTGTGCTAATTCATAGGAACCTTTATATTTATTTTTTATTTCCGTAATCAAATCATTTTTTATGGGGTTATCAGTAAGAATTCTTTCTATAGCAAATCTTATATGAGTTATAAATCTAGCATAGTCTAAAGATTGCCTATCAATTTCCATATTTAACTCATCTTCAATAAACTCCACTATGCTGTTAGAAAGAAAATTATATTTTAAAGTATTGGATAACTTTCCATCATTTCTAGCTGAATGTATATGTAAAGCAATAAACCCTATTTCTCCTTCAGGTACATTTACTCCAGCAGCCTTCTCTAACATTCTTGCAGCCTTGGCTGCTATGTCAAATTCTCTTCTATAGAGAGTCTCTGTTTCCACTAAAAAAGGATTTTGTATTTCCTCATTTTCTTTAAGCCTTTTTAATGCAAAATTTATGTGATCTGTCAAAGATATATGTATCTTTTCATTTAGCTCTTCACCCAATTCATCAGAAATCATGCAGATTATTTCTTCGCATAATCCTATCACATTATTATCTGCATAGCTTATAAGCTCATTGAAATTATTTGAATTATCTTTATCTTCTATAGAGAAAACCTTTTCTACTTCTATATTTTTATTAATTATGTCTCCTATATGTTTTCCAAAACCAATACCTTTACCAAATAATATTTTTTCTTTACCCTGCTCATCTACAAGCAGCACATTATTATTAAATACTTTTAAAACCTTGCAATTATGGAGTAGGTTAGCCTTCATGTATACAACCCCCATTGTTAACATTATATGTGTAATTATAACAAATTTAATAGTACCTTGCAAAATTTATCCAAATATATACTGATACTTATTAATATATCACTTATAAAGTTTTCTAACAAGAGCTTAGTAAAATGGATTTTTACAGTGAACATTTTTTCGTTTTTAATTTAAGTTTTAGCTTAAACAAACTTTATTCAGTGCATAAAAGCTTGTACTCTTACATCATAAAATGTATAAAACAATTAAAAATTAGGGAAGAACTATGCCTTCCCATGATTAATTAGAATCTTTCAGTCAATTCCTGCTGAATTCTTTTTAAATCCTTTTGCCTTAGTTTTGTCTCTTCTCTAATTTTATCCCAGTCTTCTCCATCAATAAGCATTCTTCTTGCTTTTTCTTCTGCTCCTAACTTTTGATTTACTTTTCCCATTTCTTTAACCTCCTCAATTTTATTTTTTCCAATACTCAAAGTTTGATGCATTTCTATATAATAAAAAATTAACCTTTAATTAAAATTTATAAAAACGTATTCGTTAATTATTTCACATATTTTTATAAAACTATTGTATTATAAGTACCTACAGATTATAATTAAAAGGTAATAACCATTCTCTTCTACCTGTTTGACTGGTCTTTTCCTATCAAACAGCTATATAAAACTAAATAAGGAGCTTACTCCAATTGCAAAGATTTTATCCTAGCAAGAAGATGAAGGCTGTATAGTAAATAAACCCTTATAAAGTTAAATAAGGATTTAGTATTATTGTGGTTATCTATATAAATAACTACCTATGCCATATTCACCTTCTGCTCTGCAGAAGGTTTTTTTATAGCATAAAAACTTATATGATTGCTGAAGGATACTCATCTAAAACAACTTTAATGCTGAAAGTTGTACCAAATAAATAAAAAAAGATTAAAAACAAAGAAGGTGGTTTTATGGATAAGAGAGTAGGTGTAGTTGGAATAGTAGTTGAAAATTTTGATAATGCTCCTAAAGTAAATGAAATACTTCATAGCTTTGCCAGCATTATTGTGGGAAGAATGGGTATCCCTTATAAAGAAAGAGATGTATCTGTAATATCTCTTATTGTAGATGGTACTATGGACGAGATAAGTGCCATGACTGGGAAGCTTGGAAAGATAAACGGGGTAACCGTAAAATCTGCCATAACAAAAAAATAGCAATGTTATGACTTAATATCCAGATTATCAAAAATAAATATTAGTAAATTTTTATAGATAGAAAGGAGGCTGCTGCTTTTAATAGCAGTAGAGTTTGTATGAAAAAATATTTAGCAGAAGAATTTATTGTGGATTCAGAAATAAGAGAATCAATAAAAGAGGGAGAAAAATTAGCTAAGGATAAAGATTATGTAAAATCTTTGCTGGAAAAGGCTAGACAGTATAAAGGACTTTCTCATAGAGAAGCTGCTGTACTCTTAAATGTAGAAGATAAAGAAATATTAGAAGATATGTTTAAGACAGCAAAAGAAGTTAAAGAAAAAATATATGGAAAAAGAATAGTTCTATTTGCACCTTTATATGTAAGCAATTATTGCGTAAATAACTGTAAATACTGCGGATATAAACATTCTAACTGTGACTTTAAAAGAAAAAAACTTACTATGGAAGAATTAAAAGAAGAAGTTAGAATATTAGAGTCCTTAGGTCATAAAAGACTTGCCCTAGAATTAGGTGAGGATCCTGAGAATACACCTCTTGATTATGTGCTTGAATGTATAAAAACTATATATTCATTAAAATTTGATAATGGAAGTATAAGAAGAATAAATGTAAATATAGCTGCAACTACTATAGATGAGTACAAAAGGCTAAAAGAAGCAGGTATTGGTACTTATATTTTATTTCAAGAAACTTATCACAAAGAAACCTATGAAAAAATGCATCCACAAGGACCAAAACACAATTATAATTGGCACACTACAGCTATGCACAGAGCAAGAGCTGCAGGTATAGATGATATAGGCATGGGAGTTTTGTATGGATTATATGATCACAAATATGAAACTGTAGCTATGCTTATGCACGCAGAAAACCTTGAAAAAGAAACAGGAGTTGGTCCTCATACTATATCTGTACCGAGATTACAGCCTGCTGAAAATGTAAATATTAAGGATTATCCATATTTAGTAGCCAATGATGATTTTAAAAAGATTGTAGCTATTTTAAGATTAAGTGTTCCATATACAGGAATGATAATATCTACAAGAGAAGAGTCCAAGTTCAGAGATGAAATTATAGCCCTTGGAATATCACAGGTAAGTTCCGGTTCTTGTACTGGAGTAGGCGGTTATGCTGAATCTCAAAAAATAGCTTCTGATGAAAAACCTCAATTTGAAGTTGGTGATCGTCGTTCACCTATAGAAATAATAAAAAGTCTATGCAAAAGCGGGTATATACCAAGCTACTGTACAGCCTGTTACAGAGAAGGAAGAACTGGAGACAGATTTATGAAACTTGCTAAAACTGGAGAGATACAGAATGTTTGCAAGCCTAACGCTCTACTTACTTTAAAAGAATACCTTCTAGATTACGGTGATGATGAAGCAAAGGAAATTGGAAATAAACTTATAGAAAAAGAGTTACAATCAATATCTAATGAAAATATTAAAAAATCAGCAAAAGAAAAACTAAAACAAATAGAATCAGGGGTAAGAGACCTTAGATTCTAACAACTAGAAGTGTAAATTTTGCAATTCAATATTTATGCTAGATATGAAAGGAGTTAGCCTATGTATGATACGCCAAAATCCAACAGATTGCATATAGCTGTATTTGGCAAAAGGAATGCAGGAAAATCAAGCTTAGTTAATTCACTGACTAATCAATCTATATCCTTAGTATCAGACACCCCAGGTACTACTACAGATCCTGTATTTAAAACTATGGAACTTCTTCCTTTAGGTCCTGTGGTAATCATAGATACTGCAGGTTTAGATGATGAAGGTGCTTTAGGTGAGCTGAGGATAAAAAAGACTATGGAAGTAATGGATCGAACAGACTTGTCTCTTTTAGTATTTACTGGTGAAAACTCCAACTATTCTATGGAAGAACAATGGTTTCATGAACTTAAAAAAAGGGAAATTCCTGTGGTAGGGGTAATAAATAAAATAGATATAAATACCCCTAATGAAGAACAGCTTAAAGATAAATTTCCTATTCCCTTTGTAAAAGTAAATGCAAAGGATAGAATCAATATAAGCGCATTAAAACAGTGCATTGTAGAAAATGCTCCTACAGATTTTGAAATGCCTACCATAGTAGGTGATATCATAAAACCAAAAGACATGGTTATAGTAGTAGCACCACAAGATATACAGGCACCTAAAGGAAGACTTATACTGCCTCAGGTACAAGTTATAAGAGATATTTTAGACTATGATGCCATGGCACTTACAGTAAAGGATACAGAGCTTGAGGATCTTTTGAAAGCATTAGGCAAGAAACCAAATTTAGTGATTACGGACTCTCAAGTATTTAAAAAGGTTAATGAAATTGTTCCAAAAGATATACCTCTTACTTCCTTTTCCATACTCATGGCAAGGTATAAAGGAAATCTTGAAGTATTTGTAAAAGGTGCAAAGATAATAAATGAGTTAAAGCCTGGGGATAAGGTATTAATAGCTGAAGCATGTACCCATCATGCATTAAAAAACGATATAGCAAGAGAAAAGATACCTGCTTGGCTTCAAAATAAAGTTGGAGGTAACCTTCACATAGAAGTAAGCACTGGAGTAGACTTTCCTGAAAACCTCCATGAGTTTAAGCTTATCATCCACTGTGGAAGTTGTATGTTTACAAGAAAACAGTTAATGTCAAGACTTATAAAAGCAGAGGAAGCAGGAGTACCTATAACAAACTTTGGCACAGCCATAGCTGAAATAAACGGCATATTAGATAGAGTTGTAAAAGAGCTGATTTAATGAGGTCAGATACTATTTGGTAAAATCAAATAGTGTCTGACCTCAAACCATAATTTAATAACAAAATGGTAGATTAAACTGTAAAATAATAGTATTATATAATTGTAGCAATATTTTAAATTTATTTAAAATATTCTCAATTATTAAACTATTTATCTTTAAATAAAAATTAAAGGGGGACTCTTTATGACAAAACAAGAAAAAAGCTGGATACTTCAAGATTGGGCAAATTCAGCTTATTCTCTAGCCATAACCACCGCTACCCTGCCTATATTCTTTAAAAGCATTGTAGCTAAAGATCTTCCATCTTCCATGTCTACCGCATATCTTGGCTATACAAACTCTATTGCAACTTTGATAATAGCAATACTCGCACCTTTGCTAGGAACTATTGCTGATTACAAAAATTATAAGAAAAAATTATTTACATTTTTTATAATCATAGGAGTTACTTCTACTGCCATGCTTGCTTCAATAGGTGAAGGAAACTGGATTATGTGTCTTGTGATATACGTATTAAGTGTTATAGGCTTTTCAGGGTCAAACATATTTTATGATGCATTTCTTGTAGATGTTACTGAAGAAAAAAGAATGGATCATATATCTTCTATGGGCTTTGGATTTGGTTATATAGGAAGTACCATACCTTTCATATTAAGCCTAATAGTAATAAAAAATCCATCCCTATTTCATTTAACCACAGTGGGAGCCGTTAAATTCACATTCATAATTACGGCTTTGTGGTGGTTTATATTCACCATACCTATGTTTAAAAATGTAAAACAAATTTACTTTATCGATAGCCCTACCAGCTCTCCTATAAAAGATAGCTTAAAAAGATTATGGTCCACGCTTAAAAGTGTAAAGGAATATAAAAATATATTTATATTTTTATTAGCCTACTTTTTCTATATCGATGGAGTATCAACCATAATAAAAATGGCTACTGCCTATGGATTAGATTTAGGAATCTCCGGAGATAAACTTATGATAATACTTTTAGTAATTCAATTCGTAGCCTTTCCTTGTTCAATAATTTATGGAAAATTAGCAGAAAAATTTTCTGCCAAAACAATGATAATGGTAGGAATTTTAGTTTATACTATAATCTGCATATATTCATATTTTATAAAAACCACAGTAGATTATTGGATTTTAGCTATGTTAGTAGCAAGTTCCCAAGGCGGCATACAAGCCTTAAGCAGATCCTTTTATGGTAAGATAATTCCAAAAGAAAATTCAGCAGAATTCTTTGGTTTATACAATATATTTGGACGCTTTTCCGCAATATTCGGTCCTCTTCTTATGGCACTAATCTCCCAAATAACAGGCAACTCAAAATTAGGAATTATAAGTCTTATTATTCTTTTTATAGTGGGAGGATTGCTATTTTTAAAAGTTAAGGATGAAGAGACAAAACCTATAGTAAATCAAAACAATACTACATCTCTTTAAGCAAATGAAATATATTTTCATATAGGTTAGTCCTATGCATAGTAAAAAAATAATAGTTAAATTACAGTAAAAAAATCTATTATGATAATATGATTATATAGCATCTAAAATAATAGATTGAAGGGATAATATGGCTAACCAGTTTAAAAGACTTACTCCTGAGGAGGCCTTTGATAAAATAAAAGAAGAAAAAAAAGGCACACTTAAAGTATTTTTAGGATATGCTCCTGGAGTAGGTAAAACTTTTTCTATGCTTAATGAAGCAAACAGAAGAGCTCAAAGGGATCAAAATATAGTTATAGGATGTGTAGAGACTCATAATAGAAAAGAAACAGAAGAGCAAATAAAAAATTTAAAAATAGTTCCCAAAAAGAAAATAGAATATAATGGGAAAATTCTAGAAGAAATGAATACAGAAGCTATAATAGCTATAAAGCCAGATGTAGTGCTAATTGATGAGTTAGCACATACAAACATCCCTGGTTCAAAGCATAAAAAGCGTTATGAGGATGTAGAAGAAATATTAGAAAATGGAATAAATGTAATCAGTACATTAAATATACAGCATATTGAAAGTTTAAACGATGTAGTTAAGCAAATTACAGGAGTGAATATTACAGAAACTATACCAGATAAAATTATAGAAGAAGCTGAAGAAGTAGTAGTAATAGATATCACCCCTGATGCACTTCAAAACAGATTGAAACGAGGAAATATATATAAAAAAGAAGTAATAGATAGTGCGTTAAAAAACTTCTTTAGAAAAGGCAATCTTAATGCCTTAAGAGAATTAGCCTTAAGACAGACTGCTGATGAAGTAGATGAAGATTTAGAGGCATATATGAAAGAGCATGGCATAAAAGAAAATTGGTATACTGCAGAAAGGGTAATGGTTTGTATAAGCTCAAATATGTCTTCAAAAAAACTTATAAGGCGAGGTGCCAGAATAGCCAAAAGATACAAATGTGAATGGATAGTGGTTGATGTCATATGTACCAATTATTTTGCTCCTAAATATACAGAAAAAGATGAAGAAATGATAAAAAAACATCAAATGTTAGCTCGTCAGCTAGGTGCAGAAATTGTCACACTAAAAGGAAAAAGCATCTCTAGGGAATTAGTTAGATTTGCTTTAGAAAAGCATATTACTCAAATAATCATAGGACACAGTAACCGTTCAAAAATCCAAACCCTTTTAAGGGGCTCTACAGTTTATAAATTGTTAAAGCATGCCAAAGATATAGAAATTCATGTTATTCCTAACTAAAAAACAACCTTAAAGCTTATAAAACTTTAAGGTTGTTTTTTAGAGTGAATTTATGTCAAATATTTAGTTATAGCTATTTTAATAGACCTAACTTACTTGCTATTTGAAGATTAATCTTTAATACATTAACTCTTTTTTCTCCAAATACCTTAAAGCTTCTATCCTCTGTATTATCATCTATCATTTTATTTAATTCATCCTTGCTTATTCCAGTAGCATCAGATACAGCATCTACCTGAACCCTTGCAGCTTCTACACTTACATGTGGATCTAAGCCAGACCCGCTGCTTGTTAGTAAATCTGTGGGGATGTCTTCTTTTTTAACTGTAGGATGCTCTATTAAAAATTCATCTATATCTTTTTGAACTCTTTCCTTTAAAGCCTCATTAGAAGGTCCTAAATTTTCTGATCCAGAAGCAACACCATTATAAGCTTTATTACCCTTGCTATCAGGGATTTTGTCTTCCTCTGTATAAGTATTATAATTTATAGAAGACACTCTTCCCTTAAAAAACTTTTTATCTGTAAAGTTCTGTCCTATAAGTTCAGAACCTACCTTCTTACCATTAACTTCTATCATGCTTCCATTAGCCTTTTTATTAAATAAAGCTTGACTTATTCCTGTCATAGTTAAAGGAAATATAATACCACATAATATAAGCATAACTAAACTTATCTTAAGAGATTGTTTTAAAATTTTCATAAACTTAACCCTCCTGAACTAAAAAGTCAAGGATATCAAAAGAGGACTTATTATTAAATCTATAATTTTTATTCCTATAAAAGGAACAATAATTCCTCCTAATCCATAGATGAGTAAATTCCTTCTAAGAAGGGCTTCCGATCTCATAGGTCTGTATTTTACCCCTCTCATAGCTATAGGTATAAGGGCTGGTATTATTAAAGCATTGAATATCAAAGCTGACAATATAGCACTTATAGGACTATCTAAACGCATTATATTAAGCACATTCATTTGAGGTATAGCTAGAGAAAACATAGCTGGTATTATAGCAAAATACTTTGCTACATCATTAGCTATACTAAAAGTAGTTAAAGAACCTCTTGTTATCAAAAGCTGCTTACCTATCTCAACTACTTCAAGTATTTTAGTAGGATCTGAATCCAGATCTACCATATTAGCTGCTTCTTTAGCTGCAGTAGTACCGCTATTCATAGCTATACCTACATCTGCCTGAGCTAGGGCAGGAGCATCATTGGTACCATCTCCTGTCATGGCAACTATTTTCCCTTGGCACTGTTCTCTTTTGATTACTTCTATTTTGTCTTCTGGCTTACATTCAGGTATAAAATCATCTACTCCTGCTTCTTTAGCTATAGTTTCAGCAGTAAGAGGATTATCTCCTGTACACATTATAGTCTTTATACCCATTTTTCTTAGTCTTTCAAATCTTTCTACAAGTCCTGGTTTAACAGTATCTTTAAGATATATCACACCATAAATTTCATTGTCTAAAGCAACCACAAGCGGTGTTCCCCCAAGCTTTGATATTTTATTTACTATTTCATCAAGATCTTCAGGAATATTTCCTCCTGATTCCTTAACAAAATTTTTTACAGCCTCTGCAGCTCCTTTTCTTACTCTTCTGCCATCTTCAAAATCTAGTCCGCTCATCCTTGTTTGAGCTGTAAACTCTATAAAATTTAAATCTTTATATCCTTCCTTATCTATTTTAAAATTCATCTTTTGCCCTAATTCTACTACAGAACGTCCTTCTGGCGTTTCATCTTTTATAGATGAAATAACAGCATAATTCATAATCTCTTCTTGGTTATGACCCTTTACAGGTATGAATTCTGAAGCCATTCTGTTACCAAAAGTAATGGTTCCAGTCTTATCTAATATCATGGTATCCACATCACCACAAGCCTCTACAGCTTTACCTGACATAGCTATTACATTAAATCTTGTAACTCTGTCCATACCTGCTATACCTATAGCTGATAAAAGTCCCCCTATGGTGGTGGGTATGAGGCATACTAGTAAAGCTACCAATGTAGAAACTGGTATTTGAACTTTAGAATATATAGACATAGGATAAAGAGTAACTATTACAATTAAAAATATTATAGTCAAGCTTACTAAAAGTGTAGTTAACGCTATTTCATTCGGTGTCTTCTGTCTTTGTGCACCTTCTACAAGGCTTATCATCTTATCTAAAAAAGACTCTCCTGGTACTGCTGTTATTTCTACCTTAAGCCTATCACTAACTACTCTGGTTCCCCCTGTAACGGAGCTGAAATCTCCACCTGCTTCTTTCATAACAGGAGCAGACTCTCCAGTTATAGCTGACTCATCTACAGAGGCTAACCCTTCAATAACTACTCCATCATTAGGTATCATATCTCCAACCTCTACCAAAACTATGTCCCCTTTTTTAATTTCACTGGAACTTACTATGGTAAAGGTGCCATCCTCATTTAGAAGCTTTGCTTTAGTATCTTTTCTTGTTTTTTTCATGCTTTCAGCTTGAGCTTTTCCTCTACCTTCTGCTACAGACTCAGCAAAATTTGCAAAGAGTACAGTTATAAAAAGTATTATGGTAACTATGATGTTATAAACTCTTATATTAAAGTTTACATCTTCATGTCCAAATAAATTTGGAAATATACTTAAAACAAGAGTTATGATAAATCCTATCTCCACTACAAACATAACTGGATTTTTTACCATGTACTTAGGATTCAATTTTGTAAAAGCCCCTTTTATAGAACTTTTTAATATATCCTTTGTTATAAATTTATTATTTTTATCTTTTTTATTCATAAATCTAACATCCTTCCCTACACATCACTTATAAAGTTAACTATCAATGCAATGTGAGATGCTCTGCTATAGGTCCTAGTGCTAAAGCAGGTAAGAAAGTTAAAGCTCCTATAATAAGAACTATAAACACAAGCATAACTACAAAAGTACTATTATCTGTTCTAAAGGTAGCCATAGTTTCTGGTACTGTTTTTTTAGCTGCTAAAGAGCCTGCTACAGCAAGTAATATTATTATGGACAAATACCTTCCAAAAAGCATTACAAGTCCAGTAGATGTATTCCAAAATATAGTATTATCTGCTAATCCTTCAAATCCGGAACCGTTATTAGCTGCACTGGAGGCATATTGATATACCACTTGAGATAATCCATGAAATCCAGGATTAGTTATACCCTTTAATCCAGCCTGAGTTGAAAGAGATAATGCTGAAGGTATTAATATTAATATAGGATGAATTAATATAGCAAAAGCTATAAGTTTTATCTCTTTTCCTTCAATCTTTTTCCCTAAGAATTCAGGAGTTCTTCCTACCATAAGGCCGCATATAAAAACTGTTATTACAGCATACATTATCATACCCATAAAACCTACGCCTTTTCCTCCAAACACTACGTTAAGCATCATATTCCAAAGAGGTACCATTCCCCCTAAAGGAGTTAAAGAATCATGCATATTATTTACAGATCCTGTAGTAAAAGCTGTAGTGACAGTACTAAATAAAGCAGACTGGGTTATACCAAATCTCATTTCTTTTCCTTCCATATTACCCATAGACTTACTTAAGCCTGCCTTTACTAATGCGGGATTTCCCATAATTTCTGCCTTATAACATACAGTAAGGGCTATAATAAACAATATGGACATGGCTACAAATATAGCCCATCCTTGCTTTTTATTTTTTAAATATAATCCAAAAGCATAAACTATAGCGCCAGGCAATAACATCATGGATAACATCTCTATCACATTGGTAATAGGAGTTGGGTTCTCAAAAGGATGAGAAGAGTTTGCTGCAAAAAAACCTCCTCCATTGGTACCTAAATGTTTAATAGCTTCCAATGATGCTACAGGTCCTAAGGCTATATCCTGTTTTTTATTTTCTATAGTTGTTATAGTCTGGGTTGGTTTTAAAGTTTGAGGTACTCCCTGGGAAACCAATAATATAGTAACCACCGCTGCAAAAGGTATCAAAACTCTTGTAAGCATCCTTGTAAAATCAACAAAAAAATTGCCTAAATCTTTACTTCCACTGATACCTCTAATAAAAGCCGCTGCTGCACAGAATCCTGTTGCTCCAGATGTAAACATCAAAAATGTTATAGCTATCATCTGACTTAAGTAAGTTAGTGAAGATTCTCCAGCATAATCTTGAAGATTTGTGTTAGTTATAAAACTTATAGCTGTATTAAAAGAAAGATCTGGTGAAAGAGCTCCTGTTTTATTAGGATTTAAAAAATGGAATCTTTGTAATCTTAATATTAAATAAACCATTAAGCACATAATCCCGTTAGATGCTATTATACATAAAACATACTTCTTCCAATCCATGCCTCCCTTTTTTATTCCTGTAATCTTATATATAAAATTATCTATC
Source organism: uncultured Clostridiaceae bacterium (assembly GCA_946405135.1). GTDB lineage: Bacteria > Bacillota > Clostridia > Clostridiales > Clostridiaceae > CAMJGD01. Next base: position 67,618 of record CAMJGD010000016.1, read on the forward strand.
TTATCAAAAAATACATCTCCTTTTGTATTTTCCATAGCTATTACCTTGTAAATATATTTACCCACAATCACTGATAAACAAAGGAAAATCAAAAGTACCAATGCTATCTGCAAAATATTCATACTACCCCTCCTATAAGATATCTATAATTAAAACTTTTCTGGGTTAAATAGCACATAAAAAAGATATAAAAATAAAAAAATTATTATCAAAAAAAGCAATAACATAATATACCTCCTGAATGCAGATAAAGTTCTCTACTCAATCTGTTTATTGCACCAAAAAGAAAATAAAATCATTAAAATGAAAAATATAATGATTATAGAAAAAAATATAATATCCATCATAATAACCTCCCAAAGCTCATACAACAAGATAATTAACCAATATCTGTATTTTTTCTCAGCACAATATAGATTATATATCCGAAACTTAATAAACAAAAATCCATTTAAAACTTTAATAGGAACTTATCTGACTCCTTATAAAGGGTTATATTAAAGTATCTATTCCGCTCATATGGATGTTTAATGTTTTCTCTTTTTATTATGGGTATAGCAAATTGACTCTATAAGTCCATAACTTTATACTAGTTACATGATTATAAGTGTCAATGTATACTTTTTCATTATGAGTATTCGCTATATTTTTACCATGTTTTAGAAAATAATAAAAAAGGAGATATATATGAAAACCCTGAGATCAAAAATCAGAACCATTCACCTAGTTTTGATAATCAGTATTTTAGTAATAGGTATTATATCTGCCTTTACACTATTTTCACTAGAAAAGTCATTAAACTCATTTATGGTAGATAATTATAAGAGTATAAAAGCTGTAAAGCTGATGAAAAACTCTCTGGAAGCACAAAGAAATTCCCTTATAAAGTACATTTACTCTTCGGATAGTAACTATATAAATAATGGATTTAATGATGAATTCAGCAATGAAAATATGGAGTTTAATAAAGCTTTTGATATGGAATTTAATAATATAACTGAAATGGGAGAAAAAGCTGTTGTAGAGGAAATACGAACTAATTATTCTAAATTTATAAAACTATTTTCTAAGGTTCAGACTTTAAAAGTTACAAAAGGAAAAGAAGAGTCCATTAATCTTTTTAATTCTGAAATTCAACCTGCTTTTGATAAACTTCAAAAAAATTTAGATAGGTTATCACAAATAAATGAAAACTCAATATTTGCTAACAAAAATAATATTTCTCTAAGAAGCAGAAATTCTACTATATTAATATTTATTATTTCTCTCTTAAGCATTGTGGCAGGGTTGATTATGTCAACATATTTGGCAGGTAAGTTTTTAAAACCCGTAGATACATTGAGTGAAGCCATAAAGTCTGTAAAAGAAGGTGACTTTTTAAAAGATGTACCTGTGGAAACAGCTAATGAAATAGGCATCATTACAAGAGAATTTAACGATATGACCTTAAGACTAAAATCTTACGAAGATAGTTCTACAGGTAAACTCATGAATGAAAAAAATAAATTTTTAGCCATACTTGAAGGTATCAATACTCCTCTTTCCTTAATAGATGAAAACTATAAAATACTCATGGCAAACAAATCCTTTGAAAATACATTTTCTATAGAAAAAAAAGAGTATCTAAACAAAAACCTACTGTTAATATTAAGTAAATTCGATGTGGATAACTACTTTAAAACAGAAGATCTATTTGATATAGGTGATTGTAGTAAAAATTCCATAACTCTTAAAATAGGTACAAAAAAATATTATTTCAATGTATCTTCAGCATTAATTAAAGATGATACCTCTGATTCAAAAAATGCTATTATAATGTTTCAAAACCTTACAGAGATAAAAAATGTTGAAAATATAAAATCAGACTTCATGTCTACCATATCCCATGAATTTAAGACTCCTTTAACCTCCATAATGATAGGAACAAGTTTACTAAGAAAAAAGAAAATAGGAGAATTATCTGAAGTTCAGCTAAAGATTATAAATAAGATAGAAGAAGATAGTGAAAATTTGTCAGAACTTGTGACAAATATACTTCAAATGTGTAGAATAGAATTTGATAAAAACTCTCTTCAGGTAAAACCCTGCTCTATTATTGGAGTAATAGAGAATTCCATAAAAGAAATTTACGAAAAAATATGTAAAAAAGAAATAAATATATATTACGAAGCTAGTGAAAACCTGCCAAAAGTAATGGCAGATGCAGAAAAATCTATATGGATTATAAAAAATCTATTAATGCATATGTTTAAATATTTAGGCTCTGGAGATAACATTTTTATAACTGTCCAGGAGCATAAAGAAGAAAATAAATTATATATAACCATAAAGAGTAGTGAATTACCCTTAGCTGAAATAAATAATCCATATATACTTAATGGATTACCTGATATAAATCACCGAGAAATTGATTTTGAATACTATAATCTAGGCTTAATTGCAGCCAAGAAACTAGTAGAACTACAATGCGGCAATTTCTGGTGCGAAAGTTCCAATAGTAAATGCACGTGTTATGTATTTACACTGCCAATTTCCACATAGAAAAAAGGACTGTTTGGTATATTACCTGCAGTCCCTTTTAATTTAAAATAGTACTTTATCTAACTGTATCTCTTTCAATGAGTTCTGGTTTTAAAAATATTACTTTATGTTCTTTTACCTTTCCATTTATAATATCTACAAGAAGCTTACAAGCTTCTTGTCCCATAGTATATATAGGTTGAGCTACAGTAGATAGCTCCGGTTCAAGAAACATGGATATATTTATATTATCATATCCTAATACAGATATATCTCTAGGTATTTTATATCCATTTCTAAGCAAAAATTTCATCCCGCCTAAAGCCATAACATCACTGCTATAAAATATTGCATCAATTTTTATACCCGTATCTAATATCTTTTCAGTACTCATTATTCCACCATCTATGGTAAATTCATCTTCAAAAATCAAAGCTTCATTGTATATACCAAGTTTTTTTGTTATATTTTCATAAGCTTTAAGTCTTAGTTCGGAAATCTTTAGACGGCTTGGCCCTTTAACAAAGGCTATGTTTCTTTTCCCTTTATCATACAAGTATTTAATGCCTATCTCTATGCCTTCTTTATTTGAACAAAATATTCCGCTGTATTTTTTAGAAGACTCTATATATCTATCTACTATAACAAAGGGTATTTTGTTGTCGTCTAATATATTTAAATTTTTTTCGCTATTACCTCCAGATATGAATATAACTCCATCCACCAGCTTACTTATTAAAAGCTTTATATATTTCTCTTCTTTTTTCGTGCTGTTATAAGAATTACATAAAATCACATTATAATTTAACTTTTCTGCTGTATCTTCTATGGCTTTAACCATTTCAGAAAAAAATGGATTTTCTATATCTGGTAATATTACTCCAAGGGTTTCTGTTTTCTTGGTACTTAAACTTCTCGCTACAGTATTAGGTATATAATTCAATTCATTTGATATCTGAAGAATTTTCTCTCTGGTAGCCTCACTTACATTTATTTCTTTATTATTAAGCACCATAGATACTGTAGTTTTTGAAACATTAGCCCGCTTTGCTATATCTGTCAAGGTTGCTTTTGCCATAATACCCTCCAAAATATAATCTATTTCGCTTTATGATATTTATTATATCACAATTATATTTTTGCTTATGATTTTTTACTTCCATATTTACAAATTTATAGCTCCACATATTTTGTGGAGCTACAGATTAATTTTTATTTCTTTAATACTTTTAGTTCTGCTGGTATATCCTTTTCAACCTTTTCACCCTTGATTAATTTTGAAGCCTGCTCTACACCCATTTCTCCCATAAGTGCTGGCTGTTGAGCTATAGTTGCAGCCATTTCACCATTTTTAACTGCTGTTTCTGCATCTGCATTACCATCAAATCCTACAACTATAACATTTTTATTTGCAGCCTTTAATGCTTTTACAGCACCTAGTGCCATTTCATCATTATGAGCAAATACTGCATCAAAATCAGGTTTCGCCTGTATGATATTTTCCATAACAGATAATCCTTTTTGTCTGTCGAAATCTGCAGCCTGACTTGCTACAACTTCTACATTGCTCTTACCATCTACTACCTTGTGGAATCCTTCTCCTCTGTCTCTAGTAGCAGATGCACCTGGCAATCCTTGAAGCTCAACTATTTTTATTTTTCCTTTACTCTTTAGGCTATCTAATATAAATTCTGCCGCCATGCTTCCACCCTTAATGTTATCTGAAGCTATATGGCTTGCTACTTCTCCGCCATTGGATTTTCTGTCTAAAGTTATAACAGGTATTTTGCTGTCATTAGCTACTTTTATTGAGTTAGCCACAGCATCACTATCTGTTGGATTTATTATTAAAGCTCCAACTCCCTGCTGTATTAAATCTTCCACGTTGGATCTCTCTTTAGCTGGATCATTTTGAGAATCTAGTACCACTAATTCATAACCCATATCCTTTGCCTTTTTCTCTGCTCCTTCTTTCATTGAAACAAAGAAAGGATTGTTTAGTGTAGATACTACCATACCCACTTTATTGCTCTTTTTAGCCTGTGTACATCCTGTAAATCCACCTATCATAAGTGCTGTTGTTAAAGTTATAGCTAAAACCTTTAAACTTCTTCTTTTCATAAAACAACCTCCTAAATTATATTATTCCTTTATTTTTTCCCCTTTTTATCAATTAATACAGCTGCCAAAATAACTATACCCTTTACAATGGATTGATAGAAAGGAGACACATTCATTAAGTTTAGTCCATTATTTAAAACTCCTATAATCAAAGCACCTATTATAGTCCCTACTACGCTGCCTTCCCCTCCTGAAAGACTTGTTCCTCCTATTACTACTGCGGCTATAGCATCTAATTCAAATCCTGATCCAGCATTAGGTGAGGCTGATCCTATTCTGCTTGTAACTATAACACCACTTATAGCTGCTGCTACACCTGAAACTGCATAAACCATCATGCTTATTTTATCTGTGTTTATACCTGAAAGTCTTGCAGAGTCCTCATTACCGCCTAAAGCATATAGGTATCTTCCAAATCTAGTCTGGCTTAAAACATAGTATGCTATTAAAACTATAACTAAAGTTATTATTACTGGTACTGGTAAAAATCCTAGCTTTTTATTACCTATAGACCCAAATGCTGTACCTAAACCTGATATAGGTGTTCCATTGGTAAATACATAGGTTATACCTCTAAACACTGTCATGGAAGCTAGAGTTACTATAAATGCCTGAACCTTACCTTTTGAAATAATAACTCCATTAAACAATCCTATGATAATACCTATAATTAAAGCTGCAAGTACAGCTAAAGGTACACTTCCTGTGGTCTTAACTATGGAGGCGGCTACCGCTCCACTTATAGCAAGTATGGAACCTACAGAAAGATCTATGCCTCCTGTTAATATTACGAAAGTCATTCCTACTGCTATTATTGCATTTACAGAAATCTGTGTTAAAACATTTGTTATATTAGCCAAAGTTAAAAATCTTGGGGTTATTATGGAAATTATAATGCATAAAGCAAAGAACCCTATAAGAGACTTATACTTTGACAAATTCTTTTTTGCACTGGATTTCATTTAAGTTTCCTCCTCCAAATTTATTGCTTCATCCCTACAGCTAACTTCATTACTGCTTCTTGACTAGCTTCCTGTCTAGTTAGCTCTCCAGATATTTTTCCTTCACTCATAACCATTATCCTATCGCTTATTCCAAGTACCTCAGGTAGGTCTGAGGAAATCATTATTATGGCTTTACCCATTGCCTTAAGCTGATTTAGTAACTCATAAATCTCTTTTTTAGCTCCTACATCTATTCCCCTTGTAGGTTCATCTACTATAAGAACCTTAGGTGATAATAAAAGCCATTTAGCAAGTATAGCCTTTTGCTGATTACCTCCACTTAGATTTTTTATGAGCTGCTCTTTGTTAGGTGTTTTTATTTTAAGTTTCTTTATATATTCATCCACATCTTTGTTTTCTTCTGATTTTTTTAAACTTTTTATAGATGTTTCATATTTTTTAAGATTGCTCAAAGTTATATTTTCAGCTACAGACATGCTTAAAATTAATCCTTCTTTTTTTCTATCTTCAGATAAATAGCATATGCCGTTTTCTATGGCATCTTTAGGAGATTTTATATCTACCTTTGTTCCATCTACATATACCTCTCCACCATCATATCTATATTCTCCAAATATAGTTTTAGCAAGCTCTGTTCTTCCAGATCCCATAAGCCCTGCTACTCCTAATATCTCCCCGGATTTAACTTCAAAAGATGCATTTTTAACTTGGTTTGTAAAGCTTAAATTCTGTACCTTTAAGACTGTTTCTCCCTTTTCCACTTCTTTATAGGGAAATTGATCTTCTATAGTTCTTCCTACCATCATGGATATGAGTTTATCGTTATCTATATCTTTTATTTCTGCTTCTCCTGCAAACTTACCGTCTCTCAATACTGTTACTCTATCACATATCTCAAATATTTCTTCCATTCTGTGAGATATGTAAATTATAGCTATACCTTTTTTCTTCAAATTGTTTATAACTTCAAAGAGATGCTTTGTTTCTACATCTGTAAGAGCAGTAGTAGGCTCATCCATTATAATGATTTTAGAATTTTTAGTAAGAGCTTTTGCTATCTCTACCATCTGCTTTTCTCCTACATTTATATCTTTTACCATAGTATCTGCATCTATTTTACAGCCTATCTGATCAAGAAACATTCTGCTTCTCTCTTTTAATAACTTTTTATTTATTTTTCTTGAAAATTTGTGGAATTTTTCGTTACCTAAAAATATATTTTCTGCCACAGTTAAGTTTGGCAGTACACTTAGCTCTTGATGTATTATTGTAATACCTAACCTTTCTGCTTCTTTTATCCCAGTTATTTCTACTTCTTCACCATCTATAAATATCTTACCCTCATCTTTTTTATATACTCCACTCAATATTTTCATAAGGGTAGATTTCCCTGCACCATTTTCTCCCATAAGAGCTGTAACTTCTCCTCCGAAAGCTTTGAGGCTTACGTTTTCTAGAGCTTTAACTCCTGGGAAAGACTTTGAAATACCATTCATCTCAAGCATAGGTTTATTTTGAGACATCAATATCCCTCCTTTAAAAAACCACCCCGGATTTAAGTATTATGTTAGCATAAGGAGTTTGTTCTCCTGTTCTTATAACTGCTTTACATTGCTTTAGCATTACCTTTAGTTGTTCATGGGATACAAAATTTATTTTTACATCTTTTAAACACTCTTTTATTTCTTCATATATTTTAGGGTTTATTTCTTCTGTTTCAACAGCAATCACTGCTTCTTCTGTCTGAAGTTCAAGAAGTACCGCTTTTAATGTATCTATAAATCCTGGTATATCTTTAATTAAAGCTAAATCTATTCTTTTAGTTTCATCTGGTATAGGTAATCCTGAATCTCCTATAGCTATGCTGTCTGTATGTCCCATTTTAGATATTACTGCAGATATTTCACTATTTAATAAGGGTGTTTTTTTCATATTTAATCCTCCTCGTATATTTCCATGACTTCTTTTAAATATGGTATAGAAGGTTGAGCTCCTTTTCTTTGTACAGCTATGGATGAAACCTTGTTACCAAATTTAACTGCATTAATCACATTTTCTTTTGTTAATTCATTTATATTAAGTTTTGAACCAAAGCCGCCTATAAAGCTATCTCCTGCAGCAGTGGTATCTATAGCATTAACCTTATATGCTGGTACAACTTCTGAAAAATCTTTTGATATTACAGCAGCTCCTTTTTCTCCTAAAGTTATTATTACCCACTTAACACCTCTGTCTAAAAACTTTGCTGCTGCATTCTTTGCACTGCTTAAATCACTAACTTCCACCCCTGTAAGTACAAAAGCTTCAGTTTCATTAGGAACTATAATGTCAGTATACTTAAGGAGTTCTTCATTTATCTTCTTTGCAGGAGCTGGATTTAGTAAAGTAACTTTGCCATAGCTTTTAGCTAATTTAAAAGCCTCTATAGTCATATCTTCAGGTGTTTCAAACTGTGCTATAACTATATCGCATCGACTAATAAGCTTTTCTGTTCTTTTTATCTCTTCATGGTTTATTGTCATATTAGCTCCGGAAACCACTATTATGGAATTATTTCCACTATGATCTACATTTATTATGGCAACTCCTGTGGGTTCTTTTTCATCCTTAAAAATATAATCTGTGTTTATATCATCCCTTTGAAGTTCCTTAGTTAAAATCAAACCGTTTTCATCTTGTCCAACTTTTGATACCATATAAACTTGAGCACCACTTCTTTTAGCTGCTACCGCCTGGTTAGCTCCCTTTCCTCCAGGTATTTTGTCCATAGAATTTGCTAATATGGTTTCTCCAACTTTAGGCATGTTATTAACCTTAAGTACCATGTCCATATTCATACTTCCTAAAACATATATATTATTCATTATCAATACCCCCTTGGTAAATCGGTTTAGTAAATCGGTTAACTATATAATACTCTTTTTGTAAACGTTTTGCAAGAACTTTTTTAAGAATTTTTTTAGAATAAATGATTGCTGCATAAAAATTAAAAAGAGCCTTAAATAGATGTTTACATTAAACATCTACTTAAAGCTCTGGATTTCATAAAACCCGCTTTTCTATTTTTAATATTAAAATAATGCATCTTTAATAACTAAACAAAATCTTTATTCTTGTAAATTTTTATGGATAAATTTAAGGTAGTTATAACAATTACAATAGTTAGTATGATAAACATGAGCATAACTAAAATATTATTTTGTCTTATCCATGTTAAAAGTCCTGATAAAACTTCAGTTTTTATAATTTTATTTACTAACTTTGAAGCAGCTTTAGGTAAAATAAATATAATGAAAAAACCTATTATTCTAGAGCTTTGAAGAAACCTATTACCGTATTTAAAATATAAAGGGTATTGAATACTAAAAAGTATCAAATTAATCATTATAGTAATTAAAAGAATTTTATAGTCAAAAACATTTATATATACCTTATTAATCATATTTACTGCTAAGCTGAAGATAATATATAAAATAAAATAATAGAAAGTGTAAAACAGAATATTTAAATATTTTGAAAACACCACTGTATCTTTTGAAACCGGTAAACTATTTATGAAAAAGTGAGCCTTTTGCATCTCATCAACCCTATTGGATTCTGTTATACTAAAGTATGTCATAAATACTGTATAAAACATTGCGAACCCACCTATACTAATCTTTATCCCAATCTCTCCCCCCTCTTTAATGGCAGAGTTTTGAACAAAAGCCAGAAGCACTCCATATGCCACACCAAATAATAAAAGCTTTTTTATGCTTTTGAAATCCTTATATATAAGTCCTGTCATCCCAGTCCCCCCTTATAAATCTCTATTACTGTAAACAACAATGGAAATGTACATGGATAGTGAATAGAAAGCCATAGCAATAATTATCTTCATTAAAAGCATATAAAGATCATTATTATTAAATATATCTATTATATAATTTATCCATCTATTTTCTGAATCACCAAACATTCCTGAAAATAGTGGAAACAAACTAAAGAAAACTAAAAAATTAGCTACTCTTGCAGCTTTATATCCAAAACAATAAGTTATACACATGATTATTCCACCGGCAATTATTATCCATACAAAATAATTTATTATGGATTTGTAATTAAAACATCCTAAGTTTAAATTAAAAAATAAGCTTACCAGTTTGATTAGCATGGAAACTGCAAATACTCCAATCAATGATATAGAAATTGATCCAACATATCTTGCTATAACACTGTCTTTCTTTGATACGGGCAAGCTATGAATCATCCTATAACTTTTATCCCTTTCTTCAATCTCTACAGCAGTTAAAAAAAATGAAAATCCCACTATAAGTACAGATGCTGCAGCTGAATTAAGATCTTTTCCATTGATTATAAAAGGATACATCAAAGCAAAAGCCAATAAAATAAGTAAAGATTTTTTACTTATTAAAATATCTTTATATATTAAAGGCCACATACACTCCACCTACTTTCTTACAGAGAATACCATAATATCTTCTAAAGAAGGTTTTTCAATAATAACTCTATCCTTAAGACTTCTTTTTATGGCTTCTTTATTATCTGTCAGAGCCTCAAACCCATAAGCATTTTCCCTTATATTTAATAATGACTTTTTTATATCCTTATCTAGCAATTCTTTAGAACCTTTAATTATTGCATATTTTTCCATTACACTATCTTTTTCTTCTGAAAATACTATGGAACCATTATTTATAAAAGTTATATAATCTGCTACTTTTTCAAGGTCTGTAGTTATATGAGTTGAAAAAAATATACTTACATTTTCATCCTGAATTAAATTATATAGAATATCAAGAATTTCACTCCTAAATATAGGATCAAGTCCTGAAGTAGGTTCATCCATTATAATAAACTCAGCTTTATGACTCAAAGCTACTGCCAAAGAAAATTTCATTTTCATTCCTTTGGATAGTTCTTTTATCTTTTTATCCTTTTTTATGTTAAACTGTTTTAAATAATTGTCAAAAACCTGCTGCTGCCAATTTTTATAGAATTGAGAAACTATTTTTCCCATTTCCTTTACTGTCAGTTGTTCATAATAATAATTTTCATCATATACAAAACCTATTTTTTCCTTTATCTCTTTTTCATATTTTATATTATCTTTACCAAATATTTTTATTTCGCCAGCTTGTTTTTTTACTAAATTCATAATAAGCCTTATAGTAGTACTCTTCCCTGCACCATTAGGTCCAATAAACCCCATAATAAATCCTCTTGGTAAGCTAAAACTGATATTATTTAATATGAAGTCCTTATACTCTTTTCTCAAATTATTTATTTCAAGTATATTTTCCATAAAATTCCCTCCATGTTTAGTTATTGCTTTTCATACTCATCATAAAGCACATCAAGCATTTCCTTTATATCTTCAATAGATAAATTCAAATAGCTGCTTTCTTCTATAACTTCTTGAAGTTTTTCTTCTATAGCTTTCATTCTTTTTTCTCTAATAAGCTCTTTATTTTGTTCTGAGACAAAAGAACCTTTTCCTTGCATAGTATATATATAGCCTTCCTTTTCAAGTTCTTCATAGGCTCTTTTGGTAGTTATGACACTTATCTTTAGTTCTCCTGCTAGATTTCTTATAGAAGGTAGAGCATACCCTTCCTCAATATCTCCAGCTATTATTTGGTTTTTGATCTGATTAGCTATTTGCTCATAAATAGGTTCACCAGATGAATTGGATATAATTATATTCAAAATCAAGGCACCTTCTTTTCTAAAAAGTATATACTGTATATGTACTATATAAACAGTATATACATATTTAATTTTAATGTCAACTTTAAAATCTTTTATTTTATGCAAAATAACTTAAACTGCTCTTAAAAAAATAAACCTTCTCATTAATCAGAGAAGGTTTTAAACATAAGACTATAGTATCTAAGAGGATTTGCTCCTATTTTATTAAGTTTTCTTCTAAAGCCTTGGTAGTTTTCATCTTTTTTAAGATAGCTTTATCCATAATCTTTCTTACCACTTCAGTATATATAAGATCTATAACAAAGGACTGTGCTATCTTAGTGGATAATGCTCCCGTCTGAAATTTTGTTTCAGTAGATACATATATTATTTTACCATCTGCATATTCTACAATATTAGAATTAGCACCATGGGATATGCATATGGTTTCAGCCCCTACCTCTTTTGCTACTTTAAGGGCATTGGTAACTTCCACTGTATTTCCAGAATGTGATATAGCAAAAACTAAATCATCTCTTCCCATTATGGAAGCCATCATTATCATGGTATGACCATCACTATATACATCTGTATCTATTCCTATTCTCATAAACTTATATTTTGCTTCTTGAGCTGTTATCCCTGAATGACCAATACCTATAAAGTGTACCTTTTTGGCTTTAATAATCATATCTGCACATCTGCTAATTTCATTATAATCCATCAAATCCATGGTCTGTTCTAAAGCCTCTATATTTATAGAATAAAACTTTTTCGCAATGGTCTCTATGGAATCTCCAGGTTCAATTGGTCCACTTAAAACTTCCTCCTTTTGACTATCTTTAGCAGACACCTCTTGAGCTAAGGCAAGCTTAAAATCATGGTAACCCTTAAACCCTAACTTTCTGCAAAATCTTATAATAGTTGAATCACTAACTCCACAAGTTTCAGATAACTCAGTTATAGTGGAATGTATAACTAAATTTTGATCACTAAGTACATATTCACATAATTTCTTTTCAGACTTCGTAAGATTGTTTTTTAAACTATTTGCCATCGGTATTATTTTCATTTCATCCCCGCCTATTTAATATATTCAAAAGTTCTATTAAAATAACACTAGAAGTTTTAGCATTTCACTTTTTAACTCGATTTAATTTATTTTTCTTATTCATAAAACAACTAATCTAATATATGTTATTTTTTCATATTTTCTACATTATATCATAAAAACCTTTATTATATGTAATATTATGTTTAATTTTACATATAGTCTACTATGCTTTGGCAATTATCTTTATAATATATTTATTATTACAAATTTTCTTCATTTTTAATATATCATAATAATAATACCTATACAAGCACTTTGTGAAGTTTTTTTTCATTTTAGCTTTTATATTAACGATAATCTTTACTACAAGCACTAATTTTAATAAAACAATAAAAAAACCCACTCAAAATGAGTGGGTTTTGGTGGCTCACCGGGGAATCGAACCCCGGACACCATGATTAAAAGTCATGTGCTCTACCGACTGAGCTAGTGAACCATGCTAACCTGGCAACCACCTACTCTCCCACAGGACCTCTCCTGCAGTACCATCGGCCT
>CAMJGD010000017.1 GCA_946405135.1 uncultured Clostridiaceae bacterium
TAAAAGTATGCGTTAGCCTATTACTACTAGTGTTTTTCTCCCAGCTTTCTGGACCTGTTGTGACCCAATTAAAATAATCGTTCTTCCTGTTTGTTTCTTTAATTTTATTAGTTGTAGCTCTGGTTACTGTAACAACAGGGTAAATCCATTTTGTATAGATTTCTTTTCCGCCGTCGTCAAGAATTTTGGTTGTCTGCGTCTTGCCATTTGTTTTAGTAAAATCGTAGGCTGTTACCTTCGTGTTACCTTCTCCCCCCGCTAGGCGGTTAAATACAGGCTTTATATCCGTATCAAACTGGATGTATGCTGGCGCATGTACCTTGCGTATATAAGGGTTCTCCTTCGTGCCAGGCTTATTAGCTTCGCTACTGCCTTTTTTAGCCTTACCTGGAGCTGTCTTGCTACCTCCGCCACCTTTACTGCCTTTATCGATACTTCCTCCACCACCAGGAGTCTTGATTTTTTCATTTCCTTCTGGTGGGTCATCTGGATTCAAGGTAATTTCTTTTTCTTCAGCAAAAGCGCTTGTACTGAATAAAGTAATAAATGTTAATGCTATAATTAAGGTTTTCTTTAAATTATTTCTTTTCATATTTCCTCCATTAATTTTAATATTTTATACATAAAAATATATAAACAATTCATATGTATAAAAGCAAAAAAAAATAGGCTTTTAAACCTATTTTTTTAACGGAACATTAAAGTTCATAACTTTATATTTATTATCACTGTCTAAAACTACAATTGAGCTTGAATCATTTAATTTAGATTCTTCTTCGTCACCAACGACAATACAATCATAAATTATTTTAAAAGCATTAAAGTCTTTATCTTTTAATTCATACTCAGTTTTTTTAATTTCTTTAATATTTAAAGATTTTAATTCTGACTTATAGGGATTTTGTTTTCCTTCAGTATTTCTCTTAAGAGTTATGTTTGTTAAAGCTGGATGAGTAGTTTCCCTTATAATTTTTTCCTGCTTTTTAACTTGTTCTGCATCATTATAATCTATGGTGTAAATAGCATTATAAAGGCTTTGGAAGACAGCTTGTGCTTTTTCTGCATCTAAAACTACTTCTGTATCTTTTTTCTGCTCCTCAGTAGGAGCTTTTTCTTTATCATCCTCAACTACCTTATTAGCTTTTTCTACAATCTCTGTAGTTTTAGCTGGTACTTCCTGCTTACTATTTTGGTAAACATTATATCCTATCAGGCTACCTACTACCAACACAGTAATTGTAACTATTGTAATTATTATTTTTTTATTCATCTTCTTTTTCTCTCCTTTTTTTTTAAAATTTATTTTATAAACATATATAAATAATTCATGTGCGATAAGTCAAAAATTTTTTTTTTAACATGATAATAAGAATATTTTAGCATATTTTAGATTTTAATGCAATTATTTGTATTTTATGCGTTATTTTATAAATAATCTATCTTTTACATTTTACACTTAAATTATTGCTGTAAATCTGCAATTATTAAATCTAATTCTATTTTACATTTATCTAATAAATCTTCTATATCTTTTATATCTAGGTAGCTTTTAATAGAAAATACTTTTATGCTATCATTATAGTTATTATTTTTATTTTTGTATTCTTTGTAACTACCACCTCGCGCCTCTAGTGCCCAATCTATCTCTCCATTTGCGTAAATATATATATTATACCAACCACGATTAATTGTATTTTTACTTTCTAGTACCTCTCTAGCAACTTCTTCAGCTAAGTCTAAAATTTTATACTTGTTTTCTTTTATAACGTCTACTAATCCACGCATATGCTTTCCTCCTGACTATTAACCTAAAATGGCACTACATGTATTTATTAATCCTTTTATTGTATTTAATTCTGTTTTATATTTATTTAATTCTTGCTTAAGCTTTGCAATTTCTAAGTCCTTGCTTATATCTGCATTGCTATTATTTATACCTAAGTAAGTGTTTAAATTTTGTCTTGTAACATAATAAGGTAGTCCTCTTTTTACCGCTTTAAGTTCGCCTTTTCTTATTGCGGCACTTAATTTTTGTGTGCTAAACTCTGGGTACTCTACGTTAATTTGTTTTAGTGTTAGTAATTCTTCTCTCATTTTTTTCTATCTCCTTTTGTAATTTTTCATATTTTTAAAAACGGATATTATTATATAGTGTATTTTTATATATAAAGTCAAGTATTTTTCAAATTTTATTTTTTTACTTGACTTTCTTACATTAAATCTCCTATGAAATAGCATCAAAATTTATCATAAGAAGGAGATAATTATTATGAAAATAACACAAGTTTCGTCCAATAACTGGAAAGCATCTGAAAGCTTAGGATATGTGAATGGAAAACAAGTTAAAATAAGAAAACAAGGCTTTAAAACTAAAAAAGAGGCTAAAGAATGGCTAATGACCGAAATTGAGAAATATAGAAATGGATTTACACCTAGTAATGGTAATATTTTATTTAAAGATTATATAACAAGTTGGTTCAATGATTTTAAATCAATCAGTTTAGCATATAATACAAGAGCTAATTATATAAGTAGAATAAATACTTATATAATTCCATACTTTGGTCAATATAAGCTAAATGAGATAAATAATCAGTTAGTACAAAACTTTTATAATAACCTAATAAAACAGGGATTAAAACCATCGTCCGTAAAAAAAATTATAGAAATACTCTCCGGCGTTTTTAAGTATGCTTACAAAAATAAACTTATATATAATATTCCTTTGGATATAAGCAGACAACCTTTAGATAAGCCTAAACTAGAGGTTTGGACAAAGCAGGAAGTTGATTACTTTTTAGATAAAATTAAAGATTCCTATTTATATCTTCCTGTATTTATGGAAGTACTTATTGGTACAAGACCTGCAGAACTATGCGCTATAAAATGGAGTGATATAGATTTTATTAATAATAAAGTTAGTATAAATAAACAGGTAATTGTAAATAGAGAAAATAGCATTTTATATCTGACTGATACTTTAAAAACAACTACCAGTCACAGAGTAATTACAATTCCACCAATATTAACTTATTATCTTAAAGAAGTTAAGTCTGAAAGAGAGGCTGATGATAATGACTTTATAATAAAAGAACTTTCATCAGAAAATAAAATGTGCAATCCTAATAACCTAAATGCAAACTTTACATCAAAAATTAACTCGTTAAATAAGTCTAATACTGGAAAGTTAAGCTATATAAGTTTTAATGGATTAAGACATACTCATGCAACATTACTAGTTCAAAATGGAGAAAATATAAAAACAATAAGTAAAAGATTAGGTCATAAGGATATAAATACTACACTTAAATACTACACTCATGTTACAGCGGAAATGGAAAACAATACAGCAACTTTACTAAATAATATATTTTCTAAATAAGACAATAATAAGACAATATATAAAAATTAAAACGGCTCAAACCTATTATTTGAGCCGTTTCTTATACTTTAATAGTATCCCTTATAGGTATTCTAAAAACACTTCTATCATAATTTCTCCTTTAATACATAGATTATAATAGTATCCCTCATAGGTATTCTAAAAACTATTAACGCTGTCCTCAGCTCTAAAATAGCCTTTAGGAAATAGTATCCCTCATAGGTATTCTAAAAACCTACCAGCTCCATAACACATGAAAAAGCACTGTTCAGAATAGTATCCCTCATAGGTATTCTAAAAACAATGATGCAGCAGTAGACAAAGTTATAGAAAGCATAATAGTATCCCTCATAGGTATTCTAAAAACATAAAAATCTATTTGGTATATGCCCCTCTCTTCTTAAAATAGTATCCCTCATAGGTATTCTAAAAACCCTCTGGACATAGCATTTGTTTTTTCTCTTTATCAACAAAATAGTATCCCTCATAGGTATTCTAAAAACAAACAGCCAATACAACTATTGGGGACTTAAAGAAAAAAATAGTATCCCTCATAGGTATTCTAAAAACGCAAAAGTATCAATGGCTGATAAAGTAGACCAAATGGAATAGTATCCCTCATAGGTATTCTAAAAACTATCTCCATTCTGTTGTACTCAACCTCTATATCTCAATAGTATCCCTCATAGGTATTCTAAAAACGGTTTCTCATTATTTCAAGTGTATCTGCAACATCTATAATAGTATCCCTCATAGGTATTCTAAAAACTGAAGTAATATATAAAGATGAAGTAAAGAATATAACAAAATAGTATCCCTCATAGGTATTCTAAAAACCTGACCACCTAGGCAGACTTAATGCATCAGATTTTAGAATAGTATCCCTCATAGGTATTCTAAAAACGCCAGATAAATTTGAAATAAAGCTCGTAGATGATGTAATAGTATCCCTCATAGGTATTCTAAAAACACTTATTTCAATAACAGATATTAATGATTTAAATGTAATAGTATCCCTCATAGGTATTCTAAAAACGCCTTAGCGACCTCATAGGGACTATCAACTTTGCCAAATAGTATCCCTCATAGGTATTCTAAAAACGGATAGTGAGGTATTTCATTTTGGGTTAAAATCAGAAATAGTATCCCTCATAGGTATTCTAAAAACCTTTGTGGTGGTGGCAGCATACACCTAGAAAAACAGTAATAGTATCCCTCATAGGTATTCTAAAAACTTCATTTTGATTATTTCCTAGAACCCATTCAACAAAAATAGTATCCCTCATAGGTATTCTAAAAACTTAATAGCTGCTATGGCTTTCTTTTTATCTTCTGGAATAGTATCCCTCATAGGTATTCTAAAAACATACTACCAAAGAAGAGAAGATAGAGGAAAGATACAAAATAGTATCCCTCATAGGTATTCTAAAAACTTCCACTCACCCCGAATAAATGACCTTTTTGCACAAATAGTATCCCTCATAGGTATTCTAAAAACTCTGTTTCATCCTCGAATTGTTTTATCATATCTAAAATAGTATCCCTCATAGGTATTCTAAAAACTCAATATCTCTCATAACTGCATTTATCTTTTGATAAATAGTATCCCTCATAGGTATTCTAAAAACATAAAACTAGGAAATGTATCTAATTTACTTTCATTATAATAGTATCCCTCATAGGTATTCTAAAAACGTGCATTAGGCACCAATTCATTCATAGCATATCTGAATAGTATCCCTCATAGGTATTCTAAAAACGCTTTTTATTTATATACTTGGTATTTATCTTATTAAAAAATAGTATCCCTCATAGGTATTCTAAAAACCTAACAGGGAATATGATATTATTCTCCTACAGAGAAAATAGTATCCCTCATAGGTATTCTAAAAACAAGAAAACCCTAGTATTGAAAGACTTGAAATATTAGCAATAGTATCCCTCATAGGTATTCTAAAAACTCATGCCAAACTGTTTCTAACTGTTTCTCATAGCTAATAGTATCCCTCATAGGTATTCTAAAAACCTCCATCTGTTATTTCCTTCTTTATCTGTATATTTATTAATAGTATCCCTCATAGGTATTCTAAAAACAATTAAAAAAACAAGAGTAAAACTTGAAATTCATTCATAGTATCCCTCATAGGTATTCTAAAAACCTTCTTTATCTAGTATAGGTTTCATATAAGACTTTTATTCATAGTATCCCTCATAGGTATTCTAAAAACAAAGCAATGGGCGCTGATATTGCCAGTGCTAACTACCAGCATAGTATCCCTCATAGGTATTCTAAAAACGCTTCATACTTCCAAGGTGTTTTCCTGCCGTCTCCGTCATAGTATCCCTCATAGGTATTCTAAAAACTAAGAAGAGAGGGGCATATACCAAATAGATTTTTATCATAGTATCCCTCATAGGTATTCTAAAAACTGGGATTAGGAATACAAGCTTCAGAATATGAAAATGCATAGTATCCCTCATAGGTATTCTAAAAACTTTATATACTTGGTATTTATCTTATTAAAATAATCTAACATAGTATCCCTCATAGGTATTCTAAAAACTCTGCATTTCCTCCCTGGCAGTAAGCTTTATAGAGCATAGTATCCCTCATAGGTATTCTAAAAACGCAAAAATTGAAGTTGTAGATGAGGAAACTCAAAAATCATAGTATCCCTCATAGGTATTCTAAAAACTAAATTAAAAAAACAAGAGTAAAACTTGAAATTCATTCCATAGTATCCCTCATAGGTATTCTAAAAACATGCAAAAAGATGAGATGAGTAAAGCAGAAAATTTTCTACATAGTATCCCTCATAGGTATTCTAAAAACTCTTCACCATGAATGTTAACTCTAGGTACATTGCGTATCATAGTATCCCTCATAGGTATTCTAAAAACAATAGGCACCATATCCATCCCTCCATAAAATATGTTACATAGTATCCCTCATAGGTATTCTAAAAACAATTATTTAAAAATCCCAATATTAGAACCTCCTTACTTCATAGTATCCCTCATAGGTATTCTAAAAACGTAAACTTTGTAACTGCAAGCCCTGACCCTGCAATGAAAGCATAGTATCCCTCATAGGTATTCTAAAAACATATTTATTAATCTGAAGCCTTCCACTCACCCCGAACATAGTATCCCTCATAGGTATTCTAAAAACTATTATCTCCATTCTGTTGTACTCAACCTCTATATCTCCATAGTATCCCTCATAGGTATTCTAAAAACGAATTAAGTCCACCTAAAAAGTCAGCCATTTCAGATTTCCATAGTATCCCTCATAGGTATTCTAAAAACGTATTGGTTAACAAAGAAAGGTTGCGATATGGTAGCCAACATAGTATCCCTCATAGGTATTCTAAAAACCCATTAGATATAGAATACTACAGCCTTTCCATTTATGTCAACAGATGTAAATGGAAAGGCTGTGTGTGGTAAGGTGCTTTGTTAAGCCATTGATATTTTCGTCGATGTCCAGTGTTTTTTGCACTATCGTAGGTAGACGAAAATAATAAATAAATATTTATTATAAAATCTAAAAATTTATTTAATATTGATCAACACATATCCTTACATTTTTCAAATATTTTTTAATAGTATTAAGCATACTGCAAACTAGACTTTGAAAATTTTTATCTGCCTTTTGTTATAAACTACTACAATCTATAAAGGATATAAGTTTTGTTGGCAATACTCTCCATTGGGACAAGTTTGCCCACACTAATAAGATAATTTTTATTTCATTTATACCAAAGTACTTACTCTATATTAATAACTTTGATATGTTATCTACACTTTTTACATCTCTTTGGATATTTTAATCCTCTTTCATCTAATGCCTTTTGTTGTGCTTTGTTTATAATGAACTTGTCTCCGCATTTATCACATGTTCTTTCAATATCTCCTGATTTTAAATTTATTAACTTTTCATCTGCCTTTTTATCTATGGTCCTATTTTCCAATCTGCTATTAATATTTTGACTACCTTTGCTACCTGTCCAATTTATTATCTTTAAAAATTGCTCTGGAGTTGGTAAGGGCAGTAATTTATTAAATTCATTTTCTGTCTTTATTTTGCCATCTGGCAATTTCATTTTAAAACTCAATTCCATATATCTTGCCTCATTAGAATATTTTTCACTTACTACAACTGTTTTTAATATTTTAAACTCTTTTACTGACTTTTGTTCATCTATACTTAAATTAAACTTTTTCATAAAAGTATTTTTATACTCACTAATAAAGTCTTCAGAAGTTACCTTATGGATATAATTACCGGTCATGGAAGAATACTTTTCATAAGTGTTTTCTAGATAGGTTTCAATGTCATGAATTTCAGTCCGCCCAA
The DNA here is from genome assembly GCA_946405135.1 of uncultured Clostridiaceae bacterium. Lineage (GTDB taxonomy): Bacteria > Bacillota > Clostridia > Clostridiales > Clostridiaceae > CAMJGD01. The sequence continues at coordinate 7,743 of CAMJGD010000017.1, forward strand.
AACCATAAGGTTTACCATAACCTATATTTTCATGAGCATTTTTGTCTACTTTCAATGACCAAAGTAAAAGTCCTAATTCATCCTTACTTAAATTACTAAAATATACTTTACCCTTAAATTTTGTGCCCGGCTTTAATGGTTTTATATAAACTGCAACATTTTCTGAACCATCCTCAACTTCTTCTGTATATGTCTTGCCCCAATACTGCTTTATACCTCTAATCATTGTATCAGTTGTGTTATAATTCTTAATGTCTTTTACACCATCTAAATGTTCCGATTTATCCTGCTGCAAATATGATGGATATGAAGTCGCATGAGGTTCACCTACAATCAACCTATACTCTTTATCTTCAATAGGATACTTTTCTATGCATACAGCATCTTCAAAGCTTAATTTACTTTTGTAACTCCTATTATTTCTGCTTGTAAATCCAAAAAGACTATCCATATAACTAAATTCATTTTTTATTTTATATCCTTCAGGTATTAAATCTTTTATAGAATAATCATAAGGAATTCTTAAATAAGGACTAAATCCAAAGTAGATTTGTTCTTCTTCATTATTTTGTCCTTTATATTTACCATAAAATATTGGCTTACCATTTTTCTTTCCTGTATTTTTAGGAAGAAGAAAATATTCTTTATCTTTTTTATCATCCTTATTAGGATAAGTTTTCTTTTTAGTTCTAATCAAGTCATTTACATAGAAATTAACAAATTTAATCTTACCATTTTTAGTTGATAATTCTACGATGTCGTGACTTTCAAAATCTGGTTCAGGTACTACATAATGTACCAATTTTCCTTGTATAAATTCTGATGACATAATATATCCATTATATTTACACTCCCCAACCTTACCAATTTTAGAAATAGTTCTACTGCCTTTTATGTCGAAAGATATTTCTTTATAATAAGGTTTATATTCCTCATTCAAATTCTTTTTTAGTAAATTAATCTTTTCTCTATTTTTTTTTCTACCTTCACTCTTATACTTTTCTTTATTATAGATTAAATCTTTAATTTTATCGTTATACATATAGTTAATTTCTACATTGGGATTCATAATTCTTAAATATTGCTCCCTAATAACAAAGTAGGATTGATTGTTAATTTTTTTTGCAGGAACTAATAAAAATTTATTCTCAGAATCCTTATAAATATATCCTCCTAATATTCTATGTGGAGCTGTTATAGTATCGTCACCTATTAGTTTAGATTTTATATCAAGTCTCTTACAATATTCATTTCTATTTATTCCTTTTCCAAAACTTCTATAGTAAAACCTTGCCTCATCTACAAATTCATCCAAGCTACTCAAACTAAGCACAGCACAGTTATTTCTAATAATTCCCCTTAAGGTATTTCCAGGTATAATATACTGTCCTTTAGTATTTTTTGTAAAATTAATCATTTTATTATCTCTACTCTTTTTAGTGGCACCTACAATTAGTGGGGTTTCATTTACTATTGTATATTCTATAAAACCATTGAATAACTCATTACTTAATTTATTATGTCCCTTAAGTTCTTCATATTCACTATAAGGAGCCTTATATTCATTAGGAAGGGACACAAAATTATAGGGTGCTACACTATATTTTGAAACTATTTTTTTATTATACATAAACTAAGCCTCCCTTATTAATTTGCATGGTTTTAAATAAAATACATAGGCCTGATTATCTTCATCTAAATCTATATATTTTTTAACTTTTAAAGTATTATAATTTTTATTTACAGCTGCCTTGTTACTTCTTAAATAAAACTTTTCCTCTATAAAATAATTTTTTTCGCCTTTATCAATAAACAAACTTCCTTTAACCCCTTTATTATCCGTTCTTATTACTATTTCCTCATCCTCATTAAAGAATCTTGCTTCAGTTATATTATCTAAATCTATTGAGAGTTCATTTAAATTTCCATAAGCTACAAAATCATAATTATATATAATTGCATATTCCATACCCAACTTTTTATAAAAACCCTTTTCTGCTAAAAGAGAGCTTATATTTTGAGGAATAGGTATATTCAAATTTTTATATTTTATATATTCTTTTAGATTTACTTCATTCAATTCCTTTATAACAATATTGGTTTTCATTTTACTTACCCTCTCTTTCTTAGGGCTTCTATGTATTCACCCAAACTATCTTTTTCCACTTTGTTATTTTCAATATCCCAATTAAATAATACTTCTTCACCCATAAATATTTTGAGTTTTCTTCCTTCTACACGCCCTCGTCCAACACTATTACCACTACCTAAGGATAACTCTCCTTTCGCAATATCTCTAAATATAAGTGCTATAAGTGCTATCGCCTCTTTATCATAGCTTTCATTTTTTAATTTTAATATTCCTTTTATATTTACTTTTCCAATAACCGGTTCTTCTTCTTTTTTCTGACCCATACTTACTCCACCAGTAAATCTGTTTAATTTTATTTTGCTATATATGGATTTCTTTACATTTTGGATCTCACAATCCCAAATTGTAAACTTTGAAATCTTATGCTCATTATCAGAAGTTCCAAATATTTCACCTATTAATTCTTCCTTATTAAAAAAATGTAATATTCTTTCTCCTTGACTTCTTATAACTCCTTTTAAAGATGTACCTGGAATAATATAATCTCCGGAGGCATTTTGAAATTGCTCATCATCTACCCTGTTAAAATCTAATGTGGACATTTTCTTAACAAGTAATGGAGTTTTTAATTCACCATCTAATTCATAGTGAACAAAAGATTTGTTGTGGGTATTATCAGCATAAAAAAAGTCTACATCTTTTTTAATATATATATCCTTATTTCTTAAATATGAAAATAACTGCTTACTGTCTTTAAGATCATAACTAGCTTCCTTTATAGAATTTACTTTAAATAGTCCTGCACCATTAGTTTTATATGAACCTAAAGCTATATTTCCTGCATCTATTGCCTTAATCACACCATATATTGCTTCATTAAAGCTTTGAAAATCCTTATGATTATTTGAATAAATTTCAATATTTACTTGAAACTTGTGTCCTTTTGCAATGTATTTTCTTTCAAACTTTTCTCTATCTTTAGCTGCTCCAGAAAATCTATCGATTGCAACTCCTGGTCTAATTTCATTTCCTATTAGATCTGAATATGCATCATATACATATATCTTGCTTATACTATTATTATCTTTTTCATTTCCAAATAACTTTTCAATCAAGTCTTTGGAGCTACTTAATTCTAAGTATGCCCTAATAGCTCCAGCTAATGTTGTACCTGGGATACATGCCTTATTGCTTTCTTCATCTACTAAAGGTTCTCCTTCTCCTTTCCCAATATTTAAAGGAGTAATATTTTCTATTTCAAAAAAAATCTTATTAATAAATTCACCATTTTTTAGCGACATTTTTTTTCTCCTTTCTTTAAACTACTCTTTTAGTTGTAACCTAAAAAGCTCTTTAAACAGTTTAAGTTTATATTCATATATGCTTTGAGATTCATTTGGAAGTTTACTTTCTACTCCTCCAAGACTTATATAATTTAAATATCTGATCTGAAAATTTTTGATATCAGAATCTTTTAATTCATACAATAAAAAGTCCTTAAGTTCTCTATTATTTATATTTACAGAAGTTAGTGCATTAGCTAATTCTCTGTTTAATTTAGCTTTTTCAATGTGATTAAAATAATCCTCAAGCCTTGCTATTCCATCTTCTTTATTTAAGCCCTGAAGTATATCCATAAGATTAGTAAGCTTACCAATTTGATTTTTATTTAAATGTCCAGAAACACTGTCTTGAAACCCCAATACCTTTTTAGGAATATCCTTATTTAATTTACTTAAATAGATTCTATTTAATATGATTTTTAATTGTTCTTTTTCCTCTTTATCTTTTAGAATAATTTCTTTCTCTTCGCAACTATATTCCCTATTTTTTTCTATTCTTTTAAAATTAAAATTATCTTCAATATCTGGAATTAACAAAAACCTCCCAAATCCATCTTCCTTTCTCTCTCCTATCCCTTCATCTATAAATAATTTAATTTTGTCTAATTCTATTTCTCCTTCAATCTTATAAGTTATAATACTTCCTGCTTTTATGCCATTTACTAAAGGAAGCTTATATCCCCACTTATTATTAAATCCACTAAAGCACTCCGTTTCTATGTGGCTGCTGTAAAGCTCTATTTTGTTTAAATTTAGCTTGTCCTTTATAAACTCCTCATCAATAAAAGTTTTATACATGCCAAGATTATTTCTATATATAATATCTGAAGTTGCATAAAAACTTAAAAATTCACTATACTCATAGTCATTCTCATCATAACCTTCTAGAAATGCTATTTCTTCTGGATTTTGAGATGTTTCTAAAATATTACTAATAGTACATTTTCCATAACCTGAACCCTTTGAACCTCCTATGTAAAACACTCCCTGCTCTAGAATTTCTTTTACTTCCTCTACGTATTCTTCCTTATTTATTTTAATAATTCCCTTAAATTTATTATGAGGGGCTATTGCTTCATACCTAAAAATAGAGTTTTTTGTATCTTTCCTTATATGCACATTGTTAACCTTTTCAACATTCCTAGTTTCTAACACTTTGGAATCAAAATTAACATTTATAAACTCAATATTTTTTATCTTTTGGTAATCATCTTCCGAATCTTCTCTAATCATGTTGATATCCATTTTCTTTTCTATAGGATATTTTTTCATGTCATCTTTTAAAGCATAAAAGCACTTAGGTAATGGGAACGCCCTTCTGCCTTCAATCACTGGATAGGCATTTAAAAATTCTATACCACCTGTTAAAAGCTTATATTTATGCTCTCCTTGATTTATAGACTTAACTTTTTTTATATTTATATAGTTTGCTATATATGCTCCTCTAATTGATGCCCCAGAAATATAACTTTTAGTGAATTCGTTATCTACCTGCATTAAAGTGTTTGCAATTTTTATAGGTTGTTGATTCTCTATATCAAAAACTAAGTATTTAACCATAATTTACACCTCTTTTTCTAGTAAATTAATATATTCATCAGTTATATCATTTTCATTTTGAAATAATCTGCAGCTAACTAATCCTTTGCCTCTACTTTCCATACTTCCTAAATTTCGAAGAGCAGAAATTGACGCTGATAAAAATCCTTTTTCTATTTCATTTAAAGGATTTATGGATTCAACATTACAATAAAGCACTAAATCTTTTTTAATAACCCTAGCTTGCCTTAAAGAACCTTTTTCGGCATAACCATTCTCATTTATTCTAGTAAAGCTTCTTATCTCTGTAAAAGAATCTACTATATCATCTTTAGAAATTATTTTCTTCACATCTACTGCATATTTAAGATTTTTCCAAATATTTTCTGATATTTTACAATCTGAGAATTTCAAAGTATTATTATTAAACTCTCCTTTTTCACCAAAAAGGTCATTCAATACTTTTTTTAAGTCTACTTTTTCACTATTAATATATTTTGTAAGATAATCCGCTTCCTCCCTTAATTTACCCTTGAAGCTTTTACCTTTAAAATAAGGTACTCCTATTTCATCCTTCAGAATGTCTATGTCCACTCCGTTGTTTTGGGAACTGCCACAACCAAAAATGCTTTCAGAAAGTAATTTAATTTTAATCACATAATTCTCCACTTGACATTCTCCTCTCTAATTAAGTTTTATAAATAAATCCATAACCTCTATAGCATCTAAATACATACAAGTATTGTCTCTCATGTTAAAGCAATACTCTCCAGTAGCTTCTAAACTTTTAAAGTATTTTTCACAATTAATCTTATAAAACTTAAAGAAATATTTTGTTTCTTCTATCCCTTTTGTTAATACCTCTCTTAGTTCTTTTATTTTACCTCTTCCAATTTTATCCTCATCAATGGATTTTTTTATATTCTCAAAGCTTTCTAAAAAGTTATTATAATTTCTCCAATCCTTACTATTGTTTAAAACTAAAGGTCTCATAGTTAAATTAATATTATCGCTATTTATCTTATAGTCTTCTTCTCTAATTTCGTATATAGATTTATTTAAATTTCCTTGAGTTATATGAAAATCTATGGAAGACTCATCTTCATAGTTTCTATCTAAAAGCATTCTTTTAGCATTTTGACATAAATCTTCAGATAAATCATAAGCCTCTATAAATGGATAACCTTTTTTAACTATTGCAATACCAGCACAAGCATGAAGCTTTCCAAGATCTATTCCTTCAATTGTTATATGGTATTTATTTAAATTTTCAATAAATAATCTAGCTGTTTCAATACCTATATAGCCATTACTAATATAGGTAACATCATCACCTGCCATTATTAAAGGTCTTATTGGTATTATGTTTTCTTCAAGCTTAGTGCAGTCCTTTAAATTATCTTGATTTTTCTCAGCGACGCTGGTGCACATATCTTTAAAAGCATTACTATACTTTTCATTTATCTCACTACTAAAGCCCCTCAAAATCCTTATATATTTACGGTTAAAATTTTCTTCACTTTCATCTATGCCTTTATTTACCGCTTTCCCTAGATTTTTAATCTTTTTACCCATTCCGTTTCCATCTATATGTACTACTGCTACATAACTTTTAGAAGAATCTTTAACTAGGTCATCCATTTTTTTGCTAAAAACATAACCTTTAGGTATTAGATTATCAAAAAAATCCTTATCATTCTCTTTACCAATTTTCCTTTTTACTATTACTTCCGATGATATATACCTTTTTTCATTATCTTCTTCATAATAACCTGCTGCTGGATATTTTGTAGATGTACATTCCCTTTCAATACCAAATCCTATTTGATTTCCTGCATAAAGTCTGCTTCCTTTTTTTTCTTCTAGTTTTCTATAGATCTGGTTTATTACTTCTTTTATGCTATCTCTTTTAATATCAAAGTTTTGTTTTACCATAAATAGCTCTAATCCTGGATAATCTTTTATTACATTCAAACTATAATCTCTAATAAATTCTTCACTTTCTTTTTCTGTTTCAAATAAATATAGTGTTTTACCTCCGCCTCTTATGATAAAATTATCTTCTTTAAGCTTGTATTCATTAAAGTTCTCAGTTAAATCTCTAATGATAAGAGATGCCCCCACACACTCTACCAACTTATTACTGTTAAAAATATAGTTTTGTTTTCTTGAAAACTCCCATAACACTAAAGTATTCATGCAAATTCCTCCTTTATATTTTTTTATTTCCAAATACCAATTGAACTTTATCTTTTAATTCTTTTTCATAAACATTATTTAACTGCCTAAAAAATTTATTTTTAGCTTCTTGAAAAGATGCAAATTCATCGTTTATAAAATAGTCTTGCACATTAAATGTTAATAATGCTTCTGTACCTCCAATTTTTTCGATACTATCACTAATTTTAAAATATTCATCTACCAATTTTTTTATTTTTTTAATTGATTTATTTACATAAAATCTTAAATTACCATCTTCTAAATCTACTTTATTAAATGTGTATTCATTATTTTTATCACTTTCACTCACAATAACTACTTGGTTTTTATCTTCTTGCTCTAGTCTATATCCATGTAGTTTTATTATATCTTCCTTAACTATTTCAAATCTTCTAATTATATCTTCAATTTTATAAGTTGCTTGCATCTTTACTGGATTTAAACTGCTAAGATATATTTCTTTTTTGTTTGAGGATACATAAGATGCACCAATATCAATCTTGTCATAGTTATTTGTATTAATATCATGAAAAAAGTTATAGAAAGTTGTAGCCATAGCTTTGGTTCCTCCGGTATAATCTAGCACTATTCTTATCCTATTATTGCCTAAATTTTCATAATCACTTTTTAGTACGATATCTTCAAATAACTCCTGGCAAAGACTTCTTATTTTTTCAAAATTACTTTTGTGACAGCTTTTAGCAATAAATTCTATCGATTCATTTTTGTTTTTTATGGATTTTATTATATTTTCAGAAACCGCCTTACTGCTTATAGTTTCGCCTTCTCCTTCATCAGTATATATTATTAAAACCTTAGTATTATTTCTTATATAATTTAGTATTGAATAGTAACTTGGCAATGGATTTTTGCCAACCAAAGTAATAATCCAATTTTCTTTTATATTCATGCCTCTGTTTCCCTACTTTCTATCCAACTTCGCAAACATTTTGAAATTTTAGGTAAATCGTACCAAGTGACTACAAGCAAATTCTTTGTTTTTTCATTGCACACACTATTGTATCCTTCTATGATCGGCTTTTTATCTTCTGCAAAAGTTATAGTAGCTATTGCCGACTCTGTTTCTGAAAGAATCTTAGCCCTTTGCTTTATTTCATATAACTTAAACTCCGTTCCTTCTATAGAATCAACTGTACTAACTGAAAAATAATACATCTTGTAATCTTTCATAGCTATAAAATCTATCTCATAATCCTGAACTTTATTATTTCGATTTGTTAAATTCATTACAAAATCATCAACAATATTATTATCTTTAAGCAATTTTAGTTCCTTATAAATTACTGTTTCAAACCATCCTCCTGTAAATTCATTAATAATTTGTTCTAACTTTTTTTTACTTAAAATATTAATATCTTTTAGGTCAACACCTGAGGCTCTTATAAAATCCTCATAGGTTTTATATTCATTTATTAAAGTATTATTTCGTAAAAAGTCATTTATAACATCTATAAAACTATCCTGATTCTTCCTAAATATTTTAAAATTATCTTTACCACTTAGTTTGTCATATAAGTATTTTAAATAGCTTATAATTTCATTTCTTTTGTCCGTATTAGAAACTATGTAGTTAAAAATGTCTTTACTAAATTTACTTTGTAATACGGGTTCTTTTTTGCTATTAAAATTATCATTATATTTACCATGAACCTCTAATACATCAATAACACTTAATGGAATAAGACTATTTTTACTGGAGTATTTATATATATTATCTTTTTTCTCATACTTATCATGAATATGTATTTCACTTCTTTCTCCATCTAAATAGGTTAAATTTATGTTATACTCCATAAAAATTTCTTTAAAAACTCCATAAGAAATACTTGATATTACTTTAGTAGCTCCTGTGTAATTTAGTTCGATAACTGGCTCCTCCACATTATAACTATCAATTTCTTTTTTAATACTATAAAACGTTTTTTTAACTCTTTCATATACTTTTTCTGGATCATCATAATCAAATATTTCTATTGCCTCACTTTTAATATCTAGAGATCCATTACTTTCTAAATTTTTATTATTAACAAATTCCTTCAAATTTTCTGCAATTTTTTTAGTTTCCTTAGTGTGAATTAGGTACACTTTACCTTTACTATTTAACCTGGATACCATAGATATTAGATTTGGCATGATACTTGTACCTACTAAATTGACTAAAAAATCTGCTTTAGGTATTAATAAAGACATTAGATTACTCACCTCTTTTATGTAATTTTCATACTAAAAAGTAGAATTTAAATATCCACTTATTTCTTACATTTTTATTAGTTTGTTTGCTAATATGTTATATTTTGTCTTAATATAGTTATTCTACAAGTTTTAGTGTATTCCTGCAAATAGTTGTAGTTTTCTATTACTTAATATTTTATTTAAATGAGCAAGGGTTTCTATTAAAAACTATTTGAATTCATAATTGTCTTTACAATATAAAAAGACCAGCTTCAACACTGATCTCCTTATATTGTAATTAAATACTCTAATTTTATTTTTAATAATTAATATTTTTTGATAAATTTAAAAGAAGTGTAGCTTTTAAATTTTCATCCTTAGTTTTTTCTATTTCTATAACTGTAGATTCCCAGGATTTAAAATAATTATTTATCTCATAGCCTTCTGTATCTTTCATAAACTCTTTATATTTTATAACAAACTCTTTTGTAGATTTTTTGTATTCATCTAAATAATTTGAACTATTTAATTTAAGTAATGCTGCTTTTTCTGACATTATTCCTAAACCAATTCCTCTCATGGTAAAACATCTCTGATTTTTATTACAAATCTTATTAGAACTATTATAATAATCTATAGCTGCATTAATCGAATTATTATTAATATAAAATCTTCCAATATTCCACAGTATCACTTCATAAGGATGGCTATAATCGTTAACTAAATTTTGTAAATTACTCTTTGAAAAATTTACAAACAGATTGCTTGAATTAAATGAATTAAAAAGTAATTTAGAAATATCATTATTGCTTAAACTTGCTTTTCCTATAATCCTACTAATATGCATAATATGAAAAATATTGTATTTTATTTCTTCTAGCTTTTTAAATAAATCCTTATAACTATTAATAGATTTCTTATCATTTCCTAAACTATCTATTATATAATCTAAAGCTTCTTTATAGTTTCCACTTTCGCATTCAATCTGGCTTCTATACTGTAATTGCTGACTTTTATCTGATTCCATTGTAAACCAATTTATAGCATTTTCTGAATCTTCCCTTGCTTTATTTTCTTGAGATTTATCTTTATTTATTAAAAAAGTCCTAGCTTGCAATCTAGTACCATAAGCTTTTCCTAACATATCTGACTTTATTTCTTTAGTTATTTTACCATTTATATCGGGATCATTTATTAAATCTAGTATACCTTTGAGAGGAGCAATAATCAGACTAGACGTTTCAATAGCTTGTTCATATTTAAATATATTACTTTCATAAATTGCTTTTCTAATTATTACCCTAAAATAAGATTCTAAATTTTCTACCCTGAAATTTAAATCTTTAATAATATTCATACATCTATTGATTTGTTCTTCTTCCAATGCATTATCTCCACTGTGATTTGCTATTTCTAATATTAATAACTCTACATTAAGTAAAAACTCTTTAACTTCTGATCTTGTAATATCAAGTTTTTCTTTCATATTTTCTCTAATATATATTAATAAGTTTAAATTTTTTTCATTATTTCTATTATATTTTATCATTAACTCTAACTTACTTAAAAACTCTATAAATTGGAAATGAACATATTTACTATCAAGAAGATCAATTTGTTTTAATATATTGTCTAAATATTTGTTTTTAAGTTCTTCCCTTTCCTTATCATTACTAGTAAATACCTCTAAGAAAGCTTGACTTATATTTCCTTCTTCATATAGTCTTTTAACATTTTGTTCTGAAGTCCTTTCAAAAACATAAAAAATATATTCTGAATTATATAATTCATCAATTTTTTTTCTTTGCTCATGATTAAACTTACTACTATTTCTTGTTAAATAAACATTACATATTATATCTGCTAAATTTACTTTTCTTTCTTCTTTATTTGTATCAGACTTATTAGCTCTTAGGTACTTAAGGTTATATTTTAATTTACTTGAGTTCTTTGGTATAGCATTTTTAGTAAATTCAATTTCAATTTTTTCTTTTATTCTCTCATAGTATGAATTTTTATCTATAATGCCGATATTTCCTTCGCCTACAAGCTTTCTTGAAGCATATATTATGTTTATATCAATACTTCCATACTGTAAAAGTAACTTTTTAATCAATTTTACAATTCCTTCGCATAACACATTTAAATATGTAATATTGTTATCTAATATATTTACCTTCTTATCATTTTGGAATATTATAAATTCCATTCTTCTACTCTTTGCTTTTTCAAGTATTGGAACAAGAATATTTCCTGCATCTTTTTTCTCTAACTCATTTGCATGTATCTTGCCTTCAAATAAATTCTCAGCATTAGTCTTAAGGATATCTAAATCAACTAATACTCCTCCTACCAATGAGCCCTCCATATACTCTTTATTTTTATACTTTTCATCTTCAAATTCTCCACTTTCATCTAGCCAAAGTTCGAATTTTTTCATTATACCATCCCTCTCTAAGTAAAAACTTTTTACAGCATATAGTTTATGATTCAATAAAATTTCCTTATTTTATTCTATTTTTTATTAAGAATTATAAATACCCTAACTCTATTTTTAGCACTCCAAAATATATTGCATTTAGCTTTAATAATACAAAATCTTTATTATGTTTCAATCCCTCATAGGTATTCTAAAAACTGTCATAAACCCTACAATTCCTTGTAATGCTAACTTGTTTCAATCCCTCATAGGTATTCTAAAAACTACTTCTCCAAGGAATATTAAATCATCTATTGCAGTGTTTCAATCCCTCATAGGTATTCTAAAAACCTTTGATTGTTTATTTTGATTATTCGTCTGGTAGTTGTTTCAATCCCTCATAGGTATTCTAAAAACGACGAAACTAGAAAGTAATAACAGGCTTTCTAGTCGCGTTTCAATCCCTCATAGGTATTCTAAAAACTAGAAGTAGAACAGGACTTTTTAAGTTCAATACTAAGTTTCAATCCCTCATAGGTATTCTAAAAACATACTAGAAACTATTATAGCTAAGCAGAGAAATGGGTTTCAATCCCTCATAGGTATTCTAAAAATTCCTTGTCCTCTGCAATATCTTTTATAAGTTCTAAGTTTCAATCCCTCATATGTATTCTAAAAATATGTTTTTTCAATATCTTTCTTAATCTGATTAACATGTTTCAATCCCTCATAGGTATTCTAAAAACGAAAGCGGAAATTTAAAAAGAAAATAATATACTAAAGTTTCAATCCCTCATAGGTATTCTAAAAACTTATTTAGAAAGGAGTTTTGAAATGGATAAATACCTTAGTTTCAATCCCTCATAGGTATTCTAAAAACAAGTAATTATTAATTTCTATCTGTTATAAGCTTCTATGTTTCAATCCCTCATAGGTATTCTAAAAACCTAAATGCAGAACTTATTGTTATATGCTAATAATAGTTTCAATCCCTCATAGGTATTCTAAAAACTTTCTTGTGGATGTGTTGATGAATCATCTGAAGAAGTTTCAATCCCTCATAGGTATTCTAAAAACAAACAGGATTTATTACTAGTGTTGCTTTGTGTCCAAAGTTTCAATCCCTCATAGGTATTCTAAAAACAAAGTGTCTTTTGCTTGCAGATTATTTGCGTTAACAGTTTCAATCCCTCATAGGTATTCTAAAAACCATTATTCCTATATTAAAATCAAATGGAATTCCTTAGTTTCAATCCCTCATAGGTATTCTAAAAACGTAAATTAAAAAATATTAGGAGTGATTAAGAGTGAAGTTTCAATCCCTCATAGGTATTCTAAAAACTGAAAGAGATATAAAATTCTTAGACGTATATTTCAGAGTTTCAATCCCTCATAGGTATTCTAAAAACAAAATAGGCAATGTATGGGTAGAAGGTTTTAACATGTTTCAATCCCTCATAGGTATTCTAAAAACACAGAGCTTACTGGAAATCTAGTAATAGAAAATGAGTTTCAATCCCTCATAGGTATTCTAAAAACGAAACTTAATCCTTTCTTGAATGAGGCATATTTAGTGTTTCAATCCCTCATAGGTATTCTAAAAACGCAAGAAGTTTATGAACTCCAAATATATTTATTCTAGTTTCAATCCCTCATAGGTATTCTAAAAACAATAAAGGCAATGTTTGATGAAATATTTAATGAATGTTTCAATCCCTCATAGGTATTCTAAAAACATAACTGGACGTGAGGTGAATGGCAAAAAGAGATATTAGTTTCAATCCCTCATAGGTATTCTAAAAACTTAGTTTTATATTCTTTAACTTTATCTTGAAGATTTTGTTTCAATCCCTCATAGGTATTCTAAAAACTAAATAAAGAGGAGTTGTTTATAAATGTTAAATAAGTTTCAATCCCTCATAGGTATTCTAAAAACGAACAATTAGTAGAATTCATAGAGAAGAATAGGTTCAGTTTCAATCCCTCATAGGTATTCTAAAAACTATTACCTTTATAGCAAAGAACAAAATGGTTAACCGTTTCAATCCCTCATAGGTATTCTAAAAACAACAAAAGAAGAACTAATGTTATTAGATTTAGACTGGTTTCAATCCCTCATAGGTATTCTAAAAACCGGTGATGGATTAAAACAGTATAAAGATATACTAATGTTTCAATCCCTCATAGGTATTCTAAAAACATGCAAGTAGTTTATAACTTATTATATAGTTAGAATTAGTTTCAATCCCTCATAGGTATTCTAAAAACGTGCAATATGAATGAAGAATTATGTTTAGAAAAGCGTTTCAATCCCTCATAGGTATTCTAAAAACACCTCGCTTCGGTGAACAAGCCTTTACTCGTATGGAGTTTCAATCCCTCATAGGTATTCTAAAAACTTTTGTGGCTCAATCTTTCTTCTTTAATTCTTTCTCCGTTTCAATCCCTCATAGGTATTCTAAAAACGTAAATATGACTCATGCTTACAAGGAAAAAAGATTTGTTTCAATCCCTCATAGGTATTCTAAAAACATATACATATAAACATCTCCTTTTTGTAATAAAAAAGTTTCAATCCCTCATAGGTATTCTAAAAACTAAAATGATTGGATATAGTGAGGTTCAACAAAAAAGTTTCAATCCCTCATAGGTATTCTAAAAACAAAACATATCAGAAAAAGACACATATTACACAATAGAGTTTCAATCCCTCATAGGTATTCTAAAAACACAGCACTTTGGTGGCTCTACGGCTTCTACAGTGAAGTTTCAATCCCTCATAGGTATTCTAAAAACGTGATTTTGATATTAAGTGTAACAAAATGAAGATGGGTTTCAATCCCTCATAGGTATTCTAAAAACGTAAGAGTGTGTTCTTACTCTAAAGCCCATCCAAAAAAGTTTCAATCCCTCATAGGTATTCTAAAAACTTGTTCTGCTATTTGTGTATTTAGCAACTTACCCTCGTTTCAATCCCTCATAGGTATTCTAAAAACACCTCTAATCTAGTTTTTATTTTTTGCATTTCCATCGTTTCAATCCCTCATAGGTATTCTAAAAACGTAGCTTTTTTTAAAGCCATCATAGCCGTTTCGCCATGTTTCAATCCCTCATAGGTATTCTAAAAACTATTTTCAAAATCGTCTATAACGTCCGCTGTAAGTAGTTTCAATCCCTCATAGGTATTCTAAAAACTAAAATAGCAGTCCACGCATCTATAACAATACTTCGTTTCAATCCCTCATAGGTATTCTAAAAACTGTGTTTGGTTGTTATGCTGTTTTTTGTTGAGGCAAGTTTCAATCCCTCATAGGTATTCTAAAAACGAGGTTAAAACCAATATTTTGGGTTCTATAATCAAGTTTCAATCCCTCATAGGTATTCTAAAAACTTGGCATTTCGGACAGACATCTACCCATCCATCTTTGTTTCAATCCCTCATAGGTATTCTAAAAACCCTATCACAGTTGGTTACTTAGCTCAAAAAAAAGCGTTTCAATCCCTCATAGGTATTCTAAAAACCAAGAATTTATTAGTTATCAAGTTAATGATGATTTCAGTTTCAATCCCTCATAGGTATTCTAAAAACTTCTTCAGCATTTTTTATTAAATCATCTATAATCAGTTTCAATCCCTCATAGGTATTCTAAAAACGTGTTCTTCTACTGCCTCTATATTTATATCTGGTGAGTTTCAATCCCTCATAGGTATTCTAAAAACAATTGCTTTTGCCTTAAAGCACCATTAACTCTTCTAGTTTCAATCCCTCATAGGTATTCTAAAAACGCTTCTTTTAGGCTTACCATATTTTCTGTATCCTTAGTTTCAATCCCTCATAGGTATTCTAAAAACTTACTCATTATTATTTTCACCTTCCTTCCTTCACAAGTTTCAATCCCTCATAGGTATTCTAAAAACTCTCCAGTTCTTCGTATGGATTTAAGTCAAAATACCCATGTTTCAATCCCTCATAGGTATTCTAAAAACAAATCTCTCACAAAGCGTTCCATAGGTGCATGTTTAGTTTCAATCCCTCATAGGTATTCTAAAAACCTTACTCCTGGACCTGTTCTTTATATTGCGTCTTTGTTTCAATCCCTCATAGGTATTCTAAAAACCGGACTATTAATTTCTATTTCTAGAACCTTCCTTGAGTTTCAATCCCTCATAGGTATTCTAAAAACTTACTCATTATTATTTTCACCTTCCTTCCTTCACAAGTTTCAATCCCTCATAGGTATTCTAAAAACATGAACTAATCTTCTTCTACTCCAATCTCATCTGAGTTTCAATCCCTCATAGGTATTCTAAAAACCTACCGATGCGGAGATAGCCTGGTAAAGTCCTTCATTGTTTCAATCCCTCATAGGTATTCTAAAAACCTGCTACTTTTCTAGTTTTCTCAAATCCTTTTTCCTGTTTCAATCCCTCATAGGTATTCTAAAAACGTGCTTTGCATTATTACAAACTCATCAGCACGAGTAGTTTCAATCCCTCATAGGTATTCTAAAAACAGACTTTGTATAATATAGAATATTCCACAAATGAGTGTTTCAATCCCTCATAGGTATTCTAAAAACCTTATTATTACCCCAGGCTGGCTTTTAGTCTGATGTTTCAATCCCTCATAGGTATTCTAAAAACTTAAATCTATAAAAGGGGTATCTCCTACGCCTTTCAGTTTCAATCCCTCATAGGTATTCTAAAAACCAATTAAAGCATGTTTAACAGTTGATTAACTGAATTTGTTTCAATCCCTCATAGGTATTCTAAAAACTTAGCAATCAATATGAAACTGAAGATGGGGAAATAGGTTTCAATCCCTCATAGGTATTCTAAAAACTAAGAGCTGAAGAAGTACCTAAATTCTCCGCAGACTAGTTTCAATCCCTCATAGGTATTCTAAAAACATGACAATATATAAGTGTTTTTCTTTCTTTGGTTGAAGTTTCAATCCCTCATAGGTATTCTAAAAACTAGCGTTTACGCTCGATACCTATAGCCATGTTAATATGTTTCAATCCCTCATAGGTATTCTAAAAACACTCTGCCGGCTTGTTTGATACTATAGCTCCATCTACGTTTCAATCCCTCATAGGTATTCTAAAAACAATTTATTTTATTCATTATTTCTTATCCTCCTCACAGGTTTCAATCCCTCATAGGTATTCTAAAAACTTTAAACGGTTCACCATCAATTCCTGGAATATCCACAGTTTCAATCCCTCATAGGTATTCTAAAAACGCTGAATTCCTTAATGATTTAAAACTATACAAAGTTGTGTTTCAATCCCTCATAGGTATTCTAAAAACTATAGTGCCCTTTTCAATTTGTGTGATAGTTTCTGCGTTTCAATCCCTCATAGGTATTCTAAAAACTAAACCAATCCCAATGCTTTTGTAGCACTGTTTCGTTGGTTTCAATCCCTCATAGGTATTCTAAAAACATTAAAAACTCCAGCACAAGCACAATTTAGAGAGATGTTTCAATCCCTCATAGGTATTCTAAAAACGAGTTTATCATCAAATTTATAGTCTAATATCTCTAGTTTCAATCCCTCATAGGTATTCTAAAAACACTGTGCAGCGGTTGATGGGAGCATATACAGATACTTGTTTCAATCCCTCATAGGTATTCTAAAAACAGGTTTCCTTCCTTTAGGTGTTCTTGCTCTTCTGGAGTTTCAATCCCTCATAGGTATTCTAAAAACATTTTCCTTTACTTCTTCCATCTCTATTTGTCCAATGTTTCAATCCCTCATAGGTATTCTAAAAACTCACTTTCATAGATTTCCTTTCCATTCTTATCATTGTTTCAATCCCTCATAGGTATTCTAAAAACCTCCCCTAGTATGTAATATACAACTCAAATTATACAGTTTCAATCCCTCATAGGTATTCTAAAAACTTGAAAGGTTTAGAGTATCTTAATGAGAATTCATGTTTCAATCCCTCATAGGTATTCTAAAAACCAAATACTACTTTGCCATTTTCATCTTTATATTGGGTTTCAATCCCTCATAGGTATTCTAAAAACTTTCAACCTTGCCAGCTCCGCCCAGTCTTTTCTACCTAGTTTCAATCCCTCATAGGTATTCTAAAAACAAAGAAAAATAGTGTAGATGAGTTGGCAGCAAGCATGTTTCAATCCCTCATAGGTATTCTAAAAACGTTTTGAGGGGGTATAGCATGCAAATTAAATCAAGGTTTCAATCCCTCATAGGTATTCTAAAAACCTACAAAGGACTTATATGAATTACCACAAAGTGTAGGTTTCAATCCCTCATAGGTATTCTAAAAACATAGAAGTTCATGGAAGAAATATTAGATACAATCCTTGTTTCAATCCCTCATAGGTATTCTAAAAACTGATATAGATTTACTAAATGAAACTGTTGAAATAAGGTTTCAATCCCTCATAGGTATTCTAAAAACTTACTTTCTATCTCTGCCAGGTTAACTTCATTTTCAGTTTCAATCCCTCATAGGTATTCTAAAAACATGGGAGCATATACAGATACTTTAAGCCCTAATAGCTGTTTCAATCCCTCATAGGTATTCTAAAAACTTACATATATAAATATATATTTATATTTTCCATATGAGTTTCAATCCCTCATAGGTATTCTAAAAACAAAGAGACATGGACCAAATACAAAGGTATATAGATGAGTTTCAATCCCTCATAGGTATTCTAAAAACCCCGTTAGATATAGAATACTACAGCCTTTCCATTTATGTCAACAGATGTAAATGGAAAGGCTGTGTGTGGTAAGGTGCTTTGTTAAGCCATTGATATTTTCGTCGATGTCCAGTGTTTTTTGCACTATCTGGGGTAGACGAAACATAAAGCCTAGTGCTTTTATTTTTAGTTACAGTATTATTAGTAAATTTATTATAGTATTTTGCACTTAAATATAGAATTTTAATTAAAGAAATATATCTTCTTTATTTTTAGTTAATCCGATGACTTCTCTTTTAGAATACTTTGTGTTAGCTAAACTGTATACTATTATGGAATCTTCAGAAGGTTCCATAATGGCTTTAAGTTCATAGGAAAGCTTTTTTAAGTTTCCCTCTGAGACTTCTCCTTCAAATACTGAATTTTGAACCCAGGTTAAATATTTTCTGCAGGTTTTTAAGGCCTTTCCTACCCTTTTTTCTCCAAAATCATAAACAAGTATTACAAACATGCTACCACTTTGCTACAAAACCTTCAAAAGGAATATCTTCTACAAGATATTTTTGTAATTTGTAAAGTTCAAGTCTTATAAGCCTTTTATAGCTTACATAAACATTTAGCCCTGGGTGTTTTATGGTACTGTTTAATTTGTTATTGTATTCCTCTATAAATGCTTTTTTTGCTTTGTCTTTCATCATTATTTTTTTAAAGTCATCCTCAAAATCCTCTAGGCTTATTATATTTTTATTTATAAGGGAAAATATTACCCTATCTACTATTATAGGCTTAAATATTTCTGCTATATCTAAGTTTAAGGTAAATCGCCTCATATTAGTGGAATGAAGATAACCTATTCTTGGATCAAGATGAGTTTGATATATCTCTCCAAGTACAGTAGTATAAAGCATAGAATTTCCAAAACTTATTAAAGCATTTATGGGATCAAGAGGAGGTCTTTTACTTCTTTTTATAAACTTAAAATCCTGATTTTTTATTATTTTAGAAAAGCAGCTATAGTATCGTTCTCTTATATTACCTTCAATAGCCATAACTTCTTCAATAGTATTGCAGTTTTGGAAAAGCTTCCTTTTATCTTCAATATCTATTATTTCTTCCTCTAATTCTGCTCCTCTTCCTTTATAATATTTTAAAACCACAATCATATTTGAAACAGCAGTATCTATTATAAACTTTGCAATAGTAAGCCTCTTCCCATAATCTAAATAAAACTCTGCCTGTTTCAATATTACAAAGCCTGAATTTAAATGTTCTCTAGGGTAAAAAGTTCCTGTATAGTATCCATAATAATTAAAAAAATGCATACATATTTCTTTTTCAGAAATATAATTTATAAACTTTTTGTTTAAAGTTATCTCTCCAAATACCCAAATATTATCTATTTCCTCTATAGGAAGATACTTTTTCTTGCCTTCTGTTTCAAAGTATATAGTATTATCTTTTCTTCTTATGTCTCCATCATTAAAAATATAAATATCCTTTTTCAAAATACCCCTCCTTAAGCATAACAATATTCTCTATAGGCACAGCTTTTGCATTGATTTATTTTATTAACTTTCGGAGGTTTAGACTGTGCTAATATTTTTTCAATTTCATTTACCATATCATTAAGTTTAATTTCATTTTCTTCATTAAGATTTACTTCTACCCTCTTTTTCTCTTCTGGGTATAATAACAATCCTTTTGCATCTACACCTATTTCCTTAAGTACTTTGAGATAATATAAAAGCTGCCATTTTGACGCTTCTCCATATTTAGAACTCTTTTTGGTTTCACCTATAATAAGTTCTTTTTTACTATGCATAAGTACATCAAACTTTACATTACCAAAACTTATTTCTTTATCATTTCTTTTATAAGTATTTTCATGAATAAATCTTCCCAAATCCACATTTTCATCTTTTTGGTCTGGTACAATATTTCTACTCATAAGCCATACTTCTCTTTTACATATGTTGTAGTACCAAAGCATTGTTCCATTTACTTCCACAATCATCACCTCTTTAAAATACAAAGAAGTCCTCTTCTTCTCTTGAAAATCCTGTTTCACTATTATAAAACATTTCACAGCCTTCTTTAGGTAAGTTTATTATAATAGAATCTAAGTCAAATCTATCTTTAAACTTATAAGGTACTGAAAGAGTATATTCTCTAATATGGTTCTTAATAGTTAAATATATATCGTTTCTCCTATTCAAATCCTTTTCCGAAAAAGCTTTTAGCATAGTTTCATAAATTTTTTCCGCCTTTTCATCTATTCTAAAAAATACTTCTATATACCCTGAATTTTCTTCTATTAATGAAAATTTATTTAAGCTGAATCCTTCTTCTGGAGACTTATTAAACAAAAGATTATTCATAGAGTAAATGAACTTCTGTGATACATGATTGCTCATATTTTGAGACACATCTTCAAAATAATTATTTATAAGATATAGATATTCTTTTTCTTGAATACTTAGCTTATCCTTAAGCAAATTCTCTGTAATACCTAACAAAGTATGTCCATATACATATCTGCCATAAATTTTATCCGATTCATCTGCCATTTTATATATGTGAACTTTTCCTCTAGCTTTTCCCCCATTTCTATTGCATCTTCCTGCTGACTGAATTATAGAGTCTAAAGGTGCTATATCTCTAATTACTTCATCAAAATCTATATCTACACCAGCTTCTATAACTTGGGTAGAAACCAGTATAGGCTTTTCTTCTGATTTTATATCAAGTTTTACCTTTTCTAATATATTTTTTCTATGACAGGGTAAAAGATTAGTAGAAAGATAATACACATTTCTGTCTAATCTTTTTAATTCCTTCCATATTTTCAATGATTGATTTATAGTATTACATATTATAAGGTAAGATTTATCCTCTTCTATAGCATCATAAAAAATGTCTATAAATTCTTCTATTCTGATTTTTTTATCTAAATGAGGTATAAGTTCTGTTCTATTAAATTTTGAAAAATAATATTCGTTATCTGGCAGAAGTTCCTGAGCTGTTTCCAAAATAATAGGCTTAGTTGCTGTCATCAATATTAATATGCAGCCCATTTTCTCTGTAAGTTCTTTAAGAGCATAATCTAAAAGTTTGTAATATTTTATATCTACTGCTTGAATCTCATCTAATATTATTATGGAATTTTTAAAAGAATAAAATTTCTTAAGCATCCTGTTTTTATTTCCTATAAGCGTTTGCATAAGTTGCACAAACGTAGTTACCACAATACCACTATTCCAGTTTTCCAGAAGCATTTCTGATTGAGATTTTGTGTAAGAACCTTTTGAATCTTTAAAATCTATATCTGAAAGACTGTGATGCTTAATGATATAAGAACTATCTGCTTCTTTATTTAATCCTTGTGAAAGCATTTCTTTAATCACGTCATAGTTTTGATTTATTATAGATGTAAATGGAAGAGCATATATTATCTTTCTTTGCCCACCAAGTTTTTCTTTAATTTTAAGAGCTGCAAAAAATCCAGTTATGGTCTTTCCAGTTCCTGTAGGTGAAGTTACAGAAAATATTTTGCTTTTGCTAAAACTTATCTCTGCATTTTCTTGAACTTTATTAAATATCTCCTGTCTTATATCATTAATATCTGAAGATGGTTGTTTAGCATTTGAAGAAAATTTTTTATTCTTTACTTCCATAAAAGTATGAAAAGACTGGTAACTTGCATAAGGCGGTATCAATGCTGAAGCACTGTATTTGTCACCAGATATTAAAGTACTGTATAGATATTGATGAGTAAAATATATATTAGATTTTTCAACTTGATTTAACTTTGTGTATTGAAGCTTTTTAAGTTTTTTTAAAATTTCTTCTATAGGCTCTTTTTTTATAAACTCTTCTATAAATGGATATACTATCGTATTTTCATAGTCCTTAATTATGATATCTTTATTAAGTTTTATATTTTTAATCTGCTTATGAGCATTTTCTATATTTGATATAAGTCTTCTATCATCTCTTATCTTGTCTATACCATTAATTTTTCTTGGAAGGTCTTGCTCTACATTTTCTAAGTTACCATGATGATGAAGAATACAGCTAAAAAGTATTAGAGGGAGCATGTCTTCTTCTTCATTAAATATGTTAAATCCAACATAAGCACCTAACACTGCAGATATAAACCCATGATTTGACAATTCACTTTTTACTTTTTCTCTGCCAAATAAATGATCTTGAAAATAGGTAGTATACTTCCCAAAATCGTGAGTATAGGCAAGTATTTCACAGGCCCTATCTAAGTTTTTTTCTTCTACTCTGCAAAAAACTCTAACCTCATTAAAATGCTCAATAATCTTTTTGTCTCTATGAGAATAAAATTCCAAAATCATCACCACCTATTAAGATACTTTTGGATTTTACATTCCGCTTATATAATTACTACATAAAACTTATATTTTCCGTTACTTTCTCATTGAAATAATTATATTTTACAGTTACAGCTTTTTCTTTTATAGAAGCTTTAATGGACTTTCCCTTTTGATCGAATATATAATTTTCTATTTGCCCAATAACCCTATCCTTCAATATTTCTGCAGGCATTCTTTCTTTAACTATTTGAAGCTCTTCTGTAAAAATATCTAAGGTTCCTTGGTTTATAATATCTGCTCTTAATGCTGTACATAAAGAAACTGTACTATTTTCTTCTATAAGATTTCCTAAAACTCTGTCAACATAATCTATAGAACAACTAAAAGGAGCTGCTCCCATATACGGAGGGTACACATATCTTTTATTTTTTACTCTTTCCTGGATTTCATCCATTATGGTTTTATCTTTGTGATGCAGATATATTCTATAAGTTACGCTGTCCTCTGAGCAAAGTATTTCAAAAGGTATTTGAGTATGTTCTTCTGGTTCAATAAGATATTTATTACCTGTAGCTTTAATATAATTTAAAGATTGCATAATTCTATTTACAGGACTTAATCCTCTTACTGCAATATTAAAATTTTCTCTGGAAAATAATTCGTAATAACTATCTCTCTCATAACCTAACACAGCTGATATAATACCTATTAATGTAGTCCTAGGCGGAATACTGTAGGATAGTGAAGATGAATTAGTGTAAAATTTTCTAAAGTGCGCAAATTTACCTTTTATATCTAAGATTAAAATATCCATTTAATCACATCCTAATTTATAGCTAATATATTAAAATCATTGAAAGCATCCTCAAATAAAATATTCTGTCCCTTTGACCTTAAGACTAATTTAGGATCTATATAATAATGAATAGTCTTTATTCTATCTGAATTTTTCTTTAAAAATTCTATAAGCTCATTAATTTCTAAAGCACACTCTTTTATATCCCTTATGCTTTCTTTTTCTTCTACAAGGCTTATGTAGTCTCGCATATCTCCAAGCATAGTCTCATTATCCATATATTCAACTCTCATATATAATCTAGGGTATTGCCCTATCTTGCTTCTAGTTGCAAGTTCAGGTATAGCATATCTCATGGCTTTATCAAGTAATTTAACATCTTCTTCAGTAAGTTTTGTATGTTCTGCCCTTTTCCCGCTTACTACTCCTGAAAAAGCTATAAAAGAATATTTAACTCTATAATCTTTTCCTATAGCTCCCTGACTATTTTTTTCTCCGGTAGCAAAATGTGAAGTAATGCTTGATTCTAACAATTCTACTTTGTTTAATGAATATCCCCAATTAAACTGTACTGGTCCTATAAAGGTTTTAGTTTCCTTTTTTATAGGCATAGTAGCACCAAACAGCCTTACATCTATTAATTCTTCTAGTATAGTATTTACCTGCGAATCCTTTAGTGAATTTATTATCTTTTCAGGCATAACTGTCTGATCATCAAGTTTCCTTACAAATATGTTATATCCTTTATCAAGAAGATAATCTCTTACATATCTTTTAATTCTAAGGTCAGATACTAGATTTATCTCTCTTTCATAGTCCATCCTTGGTCTATTTTCTTCATCAGGATCTCCATTTGGATTTGATAGTTTTGCATCATAAAGATATAATATTTCACTGTTATTCATTATCATTACCTCCATTATTTTTATTAATCATAGGTCTTACAGTGGCATAACTGTAACCTGAAAGTATATAAAATAGATTTTCTTGTTTGTTCATCTTCCATTTATCTTCATTTTTATCAAAAAGCCTCTTATGTTCACCGAATACGATTTCATTGTATTTTAAAATTTTTTCTTGCTTTAATTTGTTTACCATTTCATTAGATAATCTTATGACTTTCTGCTTGTCCATGCCACTAAAGTTTATTTTATTTAAAATAGGTTTTTTATCTTCACCCATTCTCTTATATTGAGCATTGCCTACTTCTCCTACTAAATATCCTAGGAGAAACATTGAAGTTTTTTGTTCATCATAATTTAGACCTTTTATATAATTTTTTAGGTCTTCTCTTACAGTTAAATCAAACTCCAAATTTTTAACCTCCTCATCCATAATCCTCATCCTTTCTAAAAACTTAATAGCCATACTAGCTTTTATCACAGTATCATGAATTTTAACTTTCTGAATATTATATCCTTCTTTATTGAAATACTCTTTATAGGTACATTGAACTATATGATTTATAAAATTTCTTTTTTTAATTTTACCCTGTGTAAGTATAGCCTCATACCATTGAAGAAGGCTCCTATACTGCATTGCTTCTCCACTTTTAACTCTTATAGGTGTAAAATAATAAAAACTTTCTAAAGAAATTCTATTATATCTATAGCCCGCTAATATATTCTGCATAAGCTCTTCTGTTTCATAGCTAGCTTCAGCTATTTTATAGAATATAGATGGATTAACATCTTTTATAAGTTTTTGAACCTTTGTTGCTTGATTCATTTTTTTATAGAAGAAAAAGTTAACTAAATAGTAGTAATCTTCATCTAGTGAATCTTTCATATTTTCAATATAATCCTTAAAATCTTCTATATTATTAAAATTCTTTACTGTGTTAAAAGATCTTTTTATGACGTTGCTTCCAGAATCAAGTTCACTTTTACTTAAAGGTTTTCCCCATATAAAATGAGGGATAAGATATACATTAAAATCCATTAGCCTTGTATCTAGATTGTTTTGTACATAATTTTCTCCTGCTAACAATCTATTAATACAATCCTTGCACAGCATCATATTTTTATCATAATCTGAAAGTCCACTGGCAAATATTACTTGATTAGTAGTAAAATATTTTATCTTCATATCAGAAAGCTTTGAAGTAACATCTTCCGTACTGCCACACATGAAGCACTTTTTATGCTCTTCTGGCTTTTTACTTTTACCTCCGGATTTACTTTTAAGAACAGCTTCCTTATACTCTTTACAATTAGTAATCGGAATATCATCTATAAATATAGTAAAAAGCGAAATTTCATTAAAACTTATACCTAATTTTTCTTCTATCTGTTTTTGTATTTTCTTTTTTACGCTTTCTATTATTTTCTTTTCATCTTTTGAATTAATTTCTTCTTCTGATTGCTTTAAAAGATCACCTATGCTTGAATTTACATATCCAAATTTATAAAGATTAAGCATATATCTATTTTTATTTTTGTAGTTTTCTCCTAGGTCTATATAATACTCATTAAGTAGCTTTTTAATTTTTTCATTGAAACTTTCTCCAAAATCCATATGTGACATATTATATATAGTTTCTGATATATGGTAATTAATTGAACTGCTTGTAGCATACCATTGTGGAGAATTAGGTCCATTTACACTTCCTATAAACATATATTTTTCTGCAGTATTCTCATCTATTTCTTCTTTTGCATCTAACTCAAGTTTCTCTTCCTTAGTATAAAACTTAATTTTCATAACATGCTGCTGTTTATTTCGTCGTACAGGTTCCACTTCTTTTATAAGAGATGCTAAAATATCTTTTTCATCCAGTATAACCTGTCCTATTTGCATTATTCCTTCAATCACAGACACACCCCCTATTTTTTTATTTCTATACAGCCAAACCCTTGGGAATTTTTAGAACCAATTCCTGAATTATAAGCTATAGAATTCAGTTCTTTGCTTCCTTTTATATAAAATTCGCCTCCCCATGCTTTTATAACAGTAT
The DNA here is from genome assembly GCA_946405135.1 of uncultured Clostridiaceae bacterium. Lineage (GTDB taxonomy): Bacteria > Bacillota > Clostridia > Clostridiales > Clostridiaceae > CAMJGD01. Next base: position 34,326 of record CAMJGD010000017.1, read on the forward strand.
TTTTATAGATAACAATGCTCTCTTTAAGTCTTTCTCTATTTGCTGGTTTTATTTCAAAAGTATCTTCTAAAGGGTCTTTACCAAAAATTGCTTTATACTTTTTTATAAGATTTAGTCTTATAAGCTCATTAAATTCGTCTTCAAAAGGATTATAATAGTAGGTCTTTTTCCTGTCATCTCTCATAAAAGTACTATAGGTAACAATAGGTGATTTGGTGAAAACTTTCATTTTCTCTTCTACTTCTTCATCAAAACACTTTACTTCTTCAATGGAAACTTTATTTTTCCAAAGTTCTGCTTTACCTTCTTTTAATATGCTGTCTACTATGTAAGAAAGAAATCTATTATCCATAGATGATATGGTAAGATTAACACCCTCAGTATATGTTATAGTTTTATCAATTCTATTAATACTATACCTTCCTTCTAATCTAGAAAATGTATACATCTTATATTTTCTTCCATTGTATTCATAACCATGATCATGAATAAACTTGCTATAATTTTCTTCATTTATCCATTTTAAAATCATGGCTTGAATGATATGATTATATTGAGTAGGAAGTACTATAGGATTTTCTGATTTAAATAAAATGTTAATTCGCATTTTTATCCTCTTTTCTTATTTCACATCAAATTTAACTTATACTGTATCTTAATAAAATATTTTATTTTTTTATTATATATTAGTGACATATAATTGAAGTTTTTACAATGAAAATGTTGTAAATATATACATATTTATATATTTATTCTACATATTATATCGAATTCCTTCTATTAACTTTAAAACAAATATTAAAAAAGCTAGTTATACTGCAGCCTATATACCTTGGCATATTTTATAATTACCTCTGTAAAATATCAACAAATTGCCTGTAAATAATTAAAATAGCTAATTTTTAACCTTCTTAAAATTGATGAAATAAAAATAACATTTGTCTCCCAGTGTATAAAATATAAATAATTTAATGAAAAATAAAAAAGAGCCACAGCCCTTTTCATTTACTTTTATGTAAAAATCTTGTTTTAACTTTAGGAATGCTGCATTATAAATACAGAGGTTGATATAATTATAAACCTTAATCTTGATATAAAATCCTCCATAACATAAAACATCTTTTTCTGAATAATTTACATACACTTCCGCTGGTTTCTTAATATCTAACCCAAGTTTCTCAAACAGATTGCTAACTTCCAAAGGTACCTGTTCAGTAGCCAATTCATAGTTTTGGCATCCATCACATTTATATTATTCTGAAACATAGCTTTCATTTCTGTAATAGTTTTTTGTTTCTTCAACATTAATATTAAGAAGATATTCTCCTAATTTTATTATTATATTCTACTCTCCTATTGGTATTATACAATTAACCTTAATACATAATATTTTATGATTACAAATCAGATATTCTAATAATTATTATTTTTTTCATTATGTTCATAACTTTTTCTTAAAGCATATTATTCTATTTACTTCCTCAAAACCAACTTGTAAATAAAACTCCAAACATTTGTATTATTTAGTTCACAATCACTTGCAAATTCATTACTTCCTTGGCTCGTAATTTAATGTTTTCCCTTACTTCTTTGCAATCAAATGCCATAAAAATATCAAGAGCATTTAGTTTATGATTATTATAAAGCATATCAAGTATATCTTTTGGTTCTTCCTCATTTTATTTTTTCATGATTCTGCCACCACTATCAAGACTGAAGATTCCTTGCTTTACAGCATTGTCAAACACATTCAGTTTAGTATCATCAAGAAGGTTTGCATATCTTATAAATATAATAAATCTTATCTATATGTTTAACTCCCTAATAGACAATCTAAAAACAGGGATGCACCATATTCAGTGCATTTATCAAAGTTTCAATCCCTTATAGGTAATCTAAAAACTGGGATACAAAGAATAGAGGATACTTTATATTTTGAGTTTCAATCCCTTATAGGTAATCTAAAAACAAATCAAACTTAACAAAGACTACAGAGGAGATTCTAAAGTTTCAATCCCTTATAGGTAATCTAAAAACATTCAACTAAAGCCATACAATATAAACAAATTCGTGTTTCAATCCCTTATAGGTAATCTAAAAACCATCTTTATGATAAACCCTAGAATCTTGTTTAAATTTGTTTCAATCCCTTATAGGTAATCTAAAAACAAGCATGGGGGAACTGGTAGCGGTAGTGATACCATAGTTTCAATCCCTTATAGGTAATCTAAAAACAATATTTTGACAAATAGTTTTATAGTTGAACTTAAAGTTTCAATCCCTTATAGGTAATCTAAAAACGCTTAAGAAAATGTTAGCTGAAAGATGTGTTATTTGTTTCAATCCCTTATAGGTAATCTAAAAACTAATAGACTTAAACATAATACAACAAGATAATTATTAGTTTCAATCCCTTATAGGTAATCTAAAAACGAGAACGGAAAAATAAAATCCAAAGGTGCTTATGTGTTTCAATCCCTTATAGGTAATCTAAAAACGTAGGTAGTCTTTAGGGCTATATCCTTCCTGTTTAAGTTTCAATCCCTTATAGGTAATCTAAAAACCCCACCCTATACAAAGGAGGTATTTACATGAAAGTTAGTTTCAATCCCTTATAGGTAATCTAAAAACAAATTACTAGTTCCTTGAGTCCATGCAAAATCTTGGTTTCAATCCCTTATAGGTAATCTAAAAACGATATGCTGGAGGTAGATTCTTGTATTAAAGTACCAAGTTTCAATCCCTTATAGGTAATCTAAAAACGAATGAAATAGAAGATTTTAAGCTAGCTAATAGGAGTTTCAATCCCTTATAGGTAATCTAAAAACCTACAAAACAACAGAAAGACTATTATATTTTATTATGTTTCAATCCCTTATAGGTAATCTAAAAACTTAAAAGAAAGACACTTAAGAGGGGGAGAAACTACTTAGTTTCAATCCCTTATAGGTAATCTAAAAACCATAAAAAAGCCTAGTATTTTAACAACTGAAAAAAGTTTCAATCCCTTATAGGTAATCTAAAAACTCAATTATCTTTATAATACAAAGAATTACTATATTGGTTTCAATCCCTTATAGGTAATCTAAAAACTGCATCCTAGAGAAGTGTTTAAAAAAGCATTAGCTATGTTTCAATCCCTTATAGGTAATCTAAAAACACATAATTGAATTATATAGCTTTCTTGACCTTCTGTGTTTCAATCCCTTATAGGTAATCTAAAAACCCTCTTTTTTATTTTTATAAATAGGAACTTCTTCTTTGTTTCAATCCCTTATAGGTAATCTAAAAACAATGATTACATACAACCCAACAGAGATAAAAAAGTGTTTCAATCCCTTATAGGTAATCTAAAAACGTGCATCCTAGAGAAGTGTTTAAAAAAGCATTAGCTATGTTTCAATCCCTTATAGGTAATCTAAAAACTTTAGCACATTTGCATGTATATGTATGCAAAACGAAAGTTTCAATCCCTTATAGGTAATCTAAAAACTGAACCAATAGAAATAAAAGTTAATGTCATAGATAACGTTTCAATCCCTTATAGGTAATCTAAAAACTAGAATATAACTTAGACATAAAAATGAAAGAGATAAGTTTCAATCCCTTATAGGTAATCTAAAAACGCATAAAGAAATGTTAGAAGGAGTATTAAGACCTACGTTTCAATCCCTTATAGGTAATCTAAAAACCCAAGCTTTAGCTCTTTTAATAGGATCTTGTATCATAGTTTCAATCCCTTATAGGTAATCTAAAAACTTTTAGATGGAAACAGCGGAAACAGTTTTTCTCTATAGTTTCAATCCCTTATAGGTAATCTAAAAACATTAAAACGAGGGATAAAGCCAGGTTTTGCACTAGGTGTTTCAATCCCTTATAGGTAATCTAAAAACTTCTTTTACTGTTTCAGAAAAAGGTTTAACTTTGGAGTTTCAATCCCTTATAGGTAATCTAAAAACGCTTTTATCTACATTCCCATCTTTAGCTTTTTCTTGTTTCAATCCCTTATAGGTAATCTAAAAACACACTAACCCAAATATTTTTTCTTTTTATTTTCATAGTTTCAATCCCTTATAGGTAATCTAAAAACTATAGCAGAAGAGTACAGCATATCACCTACAACTGTGTTTCAATCCCTTATAGGTAATCTAAAAACAGTGATATAGTTGAGGCTGCTAATAATCTTATTTCTCAGTTTCAATCCCTTATAGGTAATCTAAAAACTGATATCACAACAACTAAAGGAAAAGAAAAAATGCGTTTCAATCCCTTATAGGTAATCTAAAAACGTTGTATAATTTATTTATTTTTCTTATTAAATCTATAGTTTCAATCCCTTATAGGTAATCTAAAAACACAGAATGATAACAGAACGTCAGCAGAAACAAACAAGTTTCAATCCCTTATAGGTAATCTAAAAACAAAACAGAGTTATACAATGATAATTTTCAAAATTAGTTTCAATCCCTTATAGGTAATCTAAAAACTTGTATTCTGCACTTCTTTGCTATCCATTGAATTGTCGTTTCAATCCCTTATAGGTAATCTAAAAACTCATAGCATGAGCACCTTTTATATGTCCCTTCCTTTGGTTTCAATCCCTTATAGGTAATCTAAAAACTTTTTACATTAATAATAACACTTACATTGAGTGCTGTGTTTCAATCCCTTATAGGTAATCTAAAAACCGTAGTAGATTGGGCAATAGAATATAACTTAGACAGTTTCAATCCCTTATAGGTAATCTAAAAACCTAATTGTATATGAAGTAATAAAGCATTGGAACACAAGTTTCAATCCCTTATAGGTAATCTAAAAACTTCATATTCAACATTACTAACCATGTCTTTTTCATCAGTTTCAATCCCTTATAGGTAATCTAAAAACAAAAATAACTTGTTTTTATACAATACCTAAAAGTGCAAGGTTTCAATCCCTTATAGGTAATCTAAAAACGCAAACAAAGAACTAACAGGGCATGAAACATTATACTGTTTCAATCCCTTATAGGTAATCTAAAAACTATATATAGGGGATTCTGAGGTTGAAGGAGTTGGTAGTTTCAATCCCTTATAGGTAATCTAAAAACTTGATAGAAGAAATAAAAGAAATAAATGAAGTATTAGGTTTCAATCCCTTATAGGTAATCTAAAAACTCAATTAACTGCTCTTCCAAAGACTTTATTTCTCCAAGTTTCAATCCCTTATAGGTAATCTAAAAACCAGCATTTTTTAATTTTTCGATTCATATTCTTTGAAGTTTCAATCCCTTATAGGTAATCTAAAAACTATTAGAACTGTTATTCCAATTACCACCTAATTGAGGTTTCAATCCCTTATAGGTAATCTAAAAACTAGTTCAAGGTTCAATGTAATTTAAAATTATTAAGGTTTCAATCCCTTATAGGTAATCTAAAAACTAGCTGAATACTTTCATTTCTGTAACAGGCTATTAAGTTTCAATCCCTTATAGGTAATCTAAAAACTCATTAGCTTCAAAAGGTCTTTTACAAGTTGGGCATAGTTTCAATCCCTTATAGGTAATCTAAAAACACTTATATATGATTACACTTGATACCAAATTAAATAGTTTCAATCCCTTATAGGTAATCTAAAAACATTCATGGGGTAATTGATACTGACTTATTAGAAATAGGTTTCAATCCCTTATAGGTAATCTAAAAACTTGTTTCTTTAGCTCTTCTACTTCTGAATTTCCTTGTTTCAATCCCTTATAGGTAATCTAAAAACAAGTAGATTTTGTTCTCAAAAAACATTATTTAATACGTTTCAATCCCTTATAGGTAATCTAAAAACACCATACTTTCAATACAAAGAAATTTGTAATGAAAGTTTCAATCCCTTATAGGTAATCTAAAAACAAAGAAAATAATAGCTATTAAAAGTTATTTAGACAAGTTTCAATCCCTTATAGGTAATCTAAAAACCAAAACCTGTTAAATCTTGAGAACCTTCCTTATTTTGTTTCAATCCCTTATAGGTAATCTAAAAACATTGAATCTGAAATGGTTGATTTTACTAGACTTATAGTGTTTCAATCCCTTATAGGTAATCTAAAAACTGAATGTATATATCTCTATAAGTTTCTTATCTTGTGCTAGTTTCAATCCCTTATAGGTAATCTAAAAACGGAGTTTATCATCAAATTTATAGTCTAATATCTCTAGTTTCAATCCCTTATAGGTAATCTAAAAACGCAGGAGCTGCGATAGTAGGAACAGGGTACTTAATTCAGTTTCAATCCCTTATAGGTAATCTAAAAACGTAAACCAATCCCAATGCTTTTGTAGCACTGTTTCGTTGGTTTCAATCCCTTATAGGTAATCTAAAAACAGTGATACCTTCCAGGCTCATCATTATCCGGTATGAGTTTCAATCCCTTATAGGTAATCTAAAAACGGATGGAGTTCCTAACATTCTTAGAAAACATAGTGGAGTTTCAATCCCTTATAGGTAATCTAAAAACCTTCCTCAAGCCAGTCGGTTACATCTCCCTTTTCTTGTTTCAATCCCTTATAGGTAATCTAAAAACAAAAGAGACATGGACCAGATACAAAGGTATATAGATGAGTTTCAATCCCTTATAGGTAATCTAAAAACAAACACTTGACAAGGTGATAACACCATGATATTATAGTTTCAATCCCTTATAGGTAATCTAAAAACTCAGTAAGTCTAATTTTTTCAGCATTTTTAATTCTGGTTTCAATCCCTTATAGGTAATCTAAAAACCCGTTAGATATAGAATACTACAGCCTTTTCATTTTTGCAAATGTTTGTAAATAAAAGGGTTAATTGTGTTAAAGTGCTTGATTAAGCCATTAGCATTTTCGTCGATGTCCAGTGTTTTTTGCACTATCGTAGGTAGACGAAAATAAAAAGTAAACCATTTTCTCTAGTCTAAAGATTCATTAAATATAGACTAATACATACTTTTGTATTTTGCAAATACTTTATAAAAAAGCTTTCTTCTTTCACTTTCCGGTCCTGCAAAAATAAATAAAATATGTAATTATAATTATTTTTCACAAATTGTCAGGTAGAAAATTATATTTTTGCAAAGACTTATATTTTTATTTATAATATTTATAAATAAACTGTGAGCAGAACTTAGTAAAATGGATGTAGCTGAGAACTTAGAAAAAGTTTATATAAAAAATCAAAAGTAATAGAAATGACTTGTGCAATGTTAAGGGATATTAGTCCTACAAATGAAGTTTTCACTATTACTGAAAAAGCTTGAGGAACTTGAATTTTTTCATTGTTTTTTTGGTGGCTTTATTCCTAAAAAACGTTTTGGAGAAGCCTTGGAAAATGAGCCTAGCATAAATAATTTTATAAAAATTTTAGATAAAGTCTTCAATAAATAGAACTTGTTTTTAAAGCAGGTTCTTTTTATTTTAGATATTAACATAAATTGTATCAGAAATATATACCTTCATTATTTACTTTTAAAGATGACAAATGGTAAAATTATTATTATATAAAAAATACTGTTACTTAAACCCATTTTTAAAAAATTATGTGTTAATATGCTTTGGATTAAAAAAATTAAAGGAGTGTATCATATGGATAAATACACTGAACAAAATAAAATCGCTTGGGAATACAGTGCATATGATTTCTGGGTTAGCCAATCTGGGACTCCCTCTGAAAGAGCAAAGAAGGATTTAGAAAATCCACGTGCTATGCTAAAGAACTACGCTAAGTATTTTGATGATGTAAAAGGATTAAAAATAGCAAATATTTGCGGATCCTGCGGTAAAAAGGCTGTTCCACTTTCCATACTAGGTGCTTCAGTTACGATATTTGATATATCAAAAGAAAATAAACGATATGCCTGTGAAACTGCAGCTTCAGCAGGAACTCATATTGATTATGTAGTTGGAGATATAATGAATATAGACATGTCTATATATGAAAGATACTTCGACATAGTATTTATGGAAGGTGGTATACTACACTATTTTTATAACATTGAAAAGTTTATGGGCATTATGAATAAACTTCTTAAAGATGGTGGTAAGATGATATACAGTGACTTTCATCCAATTAACAAGCTTATAGACGCATTAGAGCTTGGAAATAAAACAACAGATTATTTTTCTACAGATATTATGGAATGTGAGATGGCTCATGCAAGATTTTATGATGATGAAAAGAGAAGAAAATTTCCAAAATGTCATATAAGAAGATATACACTCAGTGAGATAATAAATTCAGTAATAAATAGTGGTTTTATTATAAAAAGCTTTGAAGAACATCCCGCTTGGACAAACCCTAAGCTTCCTGGAGAATTTACATTAGTAGCAGATAAAAATGTTTTTAAATATTGTAAAAAATAATATTAGTTCACTAAGCTATGAAAAAATATTTAAAAGAAAGGTGATGATACAGTGTTTGATATAGCTATATTTAATAATATGAGTACAGAGGAAAAATATGAAAATATGCTAGCTATGTTAGAAGGTTTAGTAAGTGATGATAGTGATAGCATCATTACAAAGCTTGCTAATGCCTCAGCGCTTATAAATGCTTTAATTGATAGAATTAATTGGTGTGGATTTTACCTTGTTAAGGATGATGAGTTAGTTTTAGGTCCCTTTCAAGGCCTGCCTGCTTGCACAAAAATCAAAATTGGACATGGTGTTTGCGGTACTGCCTTTAAAGAAAGAAAAACCATGAGAATTGAAAATGTACACTGCTTTGAAGGACATATAGCTTGTGATGCAGCTTCTAATTCAGAATTAGTTATTCCCATTATAAAAAATCATAAACTATATGGCGTATTGGATTTAGATAGCGCTGAAACTGCTAGATTTACAGAAATAGAAGAACATTATTTAGAAAAGTCTATGGAAATACTAACTAAATATATAGATTTTGAGAACATATTATTTTAAATGAAAAAAACACTATCAAAGTTTTTTAAATAACTTTTGATAGTGTTTTTCTATATTGAAAGTATATATCTTACAAAAATTCTTTGCTGATTTTTGTGTATGCTACTGATTTGCTGCAATACCCTTAGATGACATGGTTCTTTGATCTATTTCTCCTGCTTTCTTTATAGCTATCTTTGTCATTAAAGGTCCTATAAGCTCATAAATCACTGTAGCTGAAAGTATTATTGTTCTTATTTTAGCTCCATAAGCTGGTATGGAATTTTCAGCTATCATAGAAAGCCCAATAGCAACTCCTGCTTGAGGTACAAGGGCAAGTCCTAAATATTTCTTTATTTTTTCTGGAGCCCCTGTAAGCTCTCCACCAATGTATACTCCTAAAGCTTTTCCTAATACTCTAAATACCATATATCCTACACCAATTAAGCCTACACTTTTAAGTATGCTGAGATTTAAATCTAATCCTGCCACAGTAAAAAATCCCACAAATATGGGAGGCGTTACTTTATCTACTATAGATATGAATTTGCTGCTATTTTGACACAAATTACTGATAGTAGCTCCCATCATCATGCAAGTTAAAAGCGGAGATATATTTAACTTATTAGCTGTACCTGATGCCATAAATATAAAAGCTATAGTAATTACTAAAAGTTCATTTTCTCCTTCTACCCTCTTTACTATAAAAGAATATAAAAATCCTAATACAAAACCAATGAAAAGTGCCATAATTATCTCTAGTATAGGCTTTAATATGGCCATGGAAAGAGAAGTACTGCTATTTCCCATTAAAGAATCAGCCACAGCCATAGATATACCAAATAATATTATACCTACTGCATCATCCATGGCTACTACCTGTAAAAGTGTACTAGTAAATTCCCCTTTTGCCTTATACTGTCTTACTACCAATATGGTAGCAGCAGGTGCTGTTGCAGCAGCTATAGCTCCAAGGGTTATACTGAAGGGAATATCTTGTTTAAATATAAATATCATAGCTAAGTCTACCACTATAACTGCACCAAAAGCCTCCATTATAGTAATACCTATTACAGACTTGCCTGTCTTTTTTAAGTTTTTTATATTAAATTCACTGCCTATGCCATAAGCTATGAATCCTAAAGCTATTTCTGAAATTATACCTAAGCTTTTTACCACATCCTCAGGAACAATTTTTAAAACATAAGGTCCAATTATAACTCCAGCTATTAGATATCCTGTAACATTTGGAAGTTTTATCTTTGAAACTATTTTTGCAAATAGCATTCCTGAAAATAATATAACCGCCATATAAAATAGTATGTCCATCTTCATCCCTCTTTTGCATTTAATTTATAAAAATATGAAAGCCTGCTTCTATCCATGGATCTACAGACAAAGCATACGTGATATAAAACTACTTATGCTTTATACCTTCAACATAACCTATAGGCATAGTAAATACTATTCCCACATCGGGTTTTGTTAGGTCTCCTGTCTCTTTTTTAATGCAATTAAGAGCAGTTTCTAGTTCATTATCCTCAATAACTACAAATATAGTCTTGTTATAAGGATATTTTTCATGCATTAACATTTTTATAGAGCCGAAAAAGGGAATGTCTGAGCCGCTTTCCTCAAGTACTCTTGCCATTCCCATGCTGTCGATAACTGTAGCACCTTTTATTCCGCTGGTTATAAAATTTTCTAGTATACCTTCCAAACATTCTACCTTATTTAAAACTAAAAATAAAACCTGCATCAAATTTCCTCCTCACATATTTAATTAAACTTATATATTATTAGTATAACATAGTTTTTTTCAATTGATAAATATTCTATGCTACCTTCTCCTTTAATATATAGGCCTATGAGGCTTTTAGACCTTAAGAGTTTTTTCTCACATAAAATAATTACATTATACTTTTTTTAGCTGTAATATAATAATGCTATTGAAATTTTTTATTATATGATATATTATATAATACATAAAGCTTATAATTTTAAATTCGTTTATGAGGAATAGTAGCTGAAATTAAACAATTAAAGAGAGTGGAGGATGGTGGAATCTCCATATTGATACTTTCAGTGAATGGACCTTTCAGAAGTAAACCGAAATCATCTTGTATGAAAGTAGTATTTACCGGAAGCCTACCGTTAAAAAGGATAGAGCATGTTAGTGCTTGAATTAGAGTTATATCATTTTTTGTGATATAAGTTAGGTGGCACCGCGAGTTAAACCTTCGCCCTAATATTAGGGAGAAGGTTTTTTTATTTGCTTTTATTTTAATATATCTTAAGGAAAGAAGGTGTATTTTAGCTAGTTACTATATAAAAAACTTATAATATTCTAAAATTTTATTTAAGTAAAAGGAGTGGTAAAAATGAAACTTAAAAAATTAATAACTATTTCATTATTTCTAGCTATTGGATTCATACTTCATCAAATAATGCCTCCTATATTTTTAGGCATAAAACCAGATTTTTTATTATCTATGATGTTTATATCCATAATAGTATGCGATGATTATAAAAGTGCTTTACTTTGTGGTATAGTGTTTGGAATATTTGCAGCTATAACTACTGGTTTTCCCGGTGGCCAGATACCAAATGTAATAGATAAAATCGTCACTGCAAATTTTATATATCTTTTAAATAAATATGCAATAAAACCTTTAAATAAGATAAACTCTAATATAAAAATAGTATCATTAAGCTTTTTAGGTACTCTAGTAAGCGGCGCAGTTTTTCTTTTTTCTGTAAGCCTAATGTTTGGGCTTCCTGCCAATTTTATAATATTATTTTTAACTGTAGTACTTCCTACTTCACTACTAAACTGCTTTATAACAATGATTATATATAATTTATTTTTAGGAAGTAAAAAAATAATACTGCCATAAAAATAACAGTATTAAAATATAAATAATAATTTAAAATGCATGCAAAAATATTATACCATTAATGCTATATATTGAACTAGTAAAATATAGGAAAACTGTTCAAAAGCATTATATATTTAAATATATTTTATATAAGTTATCTAATTTGAATTAGATAAAAGGACTGTAAGGCGATACATCTTTATTTATTGCTTTGCAGTCTATTTTTCCAATAATGTCCATATGTGTTCTATTGACTGAATTTATAATTTATATTATGATTCTATTGTAAACCAATAAATTTAATTTGGTTTACAATAATATTATGTGGAGGAACTAATATGAATATTAAAACAAAAGATATGATTTTAGTAGCATTATTTGCAGCACTTACTGCAGTAGGAGCATTTATCTCTATACCTGTAGGACCAGTTCCTATATCTTTACAAACAATGTTTGTACTATTTTCAGGAATGATTCTTGGCTCTAGACTTGGTGCCTTATCTCAAATAGTATACTTAATCATTGGACTTGTAGGAATTCCAGTATTTGCAGGCGGAAATGCAGGTTTAGCTGCAGTAATGAGACCATCCTTTGGTTATGCTATAGGTTTTATTCTAGGAGCCTATATCTGTGGAAAAATAGTAGAATCTAGATTTAATAATAATGTGTTTAAATTTATTATTGCTTCATTGCTTGGTACTTTAGCTATATATTTAATTGGTATACCTTATCTTTATTTTGTTTTAAAAATTGTATCTCACAAGACTTTAGGCTTTTATACTCTTATGAAAACTGGACTTATAATTTTTATTCCTGGAGACTTGGTTAAATGCGTAACAGCTTCTCTAATAAGTTATAAAATTTTACCTTTAATGAATAAAACTAATTCTAAAGCATTTTAAAAAATTAATTTTTATTATTTCTAATTTCAATAAATTTTTAGAAAATAATTACGATATTTAATAGTAAGAAGGTTTTGCATAAATTTTAATAATAATACTTGTGTTATTTTCTAGCCTATGCAAAACATAAAGGAGGGATAAATTGTATAATATTCTTCATCTCGAACAAAGTAGTTTTATAAAAAAGATAGTTAGCAATCTGCTTACAGAAAAAGGTTTTAACTATATTTCTGTAGATACTGCTGAAGAGGTTTATGATTTGATAAAAAAGGGACAATATGATTTTTCTGTAATAATAACCTCTATGCTTATTCCTGATGATACCATAGAAAATTTTATTAAAACCCTTAATAAGAGCAATGCAAAAGATATTCCTGTATTTGTAATAACTTCCAATGATATAGCTGAAGATAAAAAAAGGCTGTTAAATCTAGGAGTATCAGATTATATCACTAAAGAAAATCTCATGGATGAACTATTAAAATATATAGAATTGATTTTAAAAGAAGATGAGTTAATGCAGGATTTAAAGGAATGCAATATTGCTGTGGTAGATGACAGTAAATTTGACTTAAGTATAGTAGAAGAATTATTGAACAAGCATCATATAAAAAATGTGGACTACTACCGTTCAGGAAAAGAGCTATTGTCAAACGATAAACGCTATGATATATATCTTATAGATATAGTACTTGAAGGTGAATTTGGAAAACATCTTATTTTAAATTTAAGAAAAAATAATATGGATGCCTCTATTATAATAATGTCTTCTTTAACCAACACCAAAACCTTATCCAGCATATTAAACTCTGGTGCTAATGATTACATAAGAAAGCCTATTCAAGAAGATCTATTTATAGCAAAATTAAAATCAAACATAAGGATTTATAACTTACTTAAAAAACAAAATCAATAAAAATAGTGCCTGAAACTTCTCTATTAAAATGAGAGTTTCAGGCATCTTATACTTTAATCCATTTTTATTCCTGCCATTTTCATAAGATATATGGCATTTTGTGTGGTAGATATACCCTCCCTTAATTTATAATCAAAATGTATTTCATTTTTTTCATAGTACTCTCTAAAATGATAATTTGCTACCTTAGTATTGGTTTTTTCTATGTCACCTAACTCTAAATCATGAGTGGATACAAGCCCTATAGCTTTCTTCTTGCTTAATTGATCTATAAGTATCTCTGCTCCTTTATGTCTATCTCTTGAGTTAGTACCTTTAAATATTTCATCTAATAGGAAAAATACTGGTATACCTTTTTCTGATGCATCTATAAGCTTTTTAATTCTTAATATTTCCGCATAAAAAGAAGAAATGTTTTCTTCTAAATTATCTCCCGTTCTCATACAGGTATATATATCCATAATGCTGCACTTAAAATAAGAAGCCTTAACTGGAGCTCCGCAATAAGCAAGTACTAAGTTAATACCTAAAGTTCTTAAAAGAGTACTTTTACCTGACATATTTGAACCTGTAATCAAAAGTATTTCTTTGCCCATTCCTAGATTTACATCATTGCTTACAGCCCTTTTCCCAATGAGTGGATGTGATATATCTCTAGCTTCCACCAATAACTTCTGAGACTCTGTTATTTTAGGCATATTAAAATCTTCATAATCCTGAGCTATAACAGAAAAACTTGAAAGCTCTTCTATAGAAGCTATTGCATCAATCCATCTTCCCAGGTTGTCTCCATAATTTTTCTTCCACTTTTCTAATGCTATAATACAGTGATAATCCCATAAAAATAAAGTGTTAATTACTATATAGATAAAACTACTTCTATCTGCTATAAAGTTTAATATATTGTTTAAAGCTTTAATTTGTTCTGTGGAACTTTTTTCATTATAACCAAAAAGTGACTTTTCAATCTCTTTAAGATAATCACTTTTAAAGTTTGCATTGTCTATAATCCCCAGCATGCTGCCATAGGCTTTTAAATCTTTTTTAAATTTATAAGCCGTATTCAATTCACATACTCTTTCTTTTTTGCCTATTTGAAGCACAATTATTTGAAACATCACAGCTAATTCTGGCACATATTTTGGTATGCTCCTTGTAGTAAAGAATATAATTATGAGACCCATAGTGACTAATGGGATCATGGTAAACATTAACTTTGGCCAAAAAAGTGTTAAAAAAGAATTGTAGCTTTTTCCCCAAGCAATTATTTCTTCAGGATCTTTAATATCATGACTTGAAAGCCTTCCCTCTACCATGAGATTTTGTCTCAAATCTACTTCCTTACCTAATTCCTTTATGGCTTCCTGTCTTCTATATACCTCTTCTGCACTTATAGGTTTTTTGCCCATAAGCATATTCTTCAATCGCTGTTTACCCCTATAGGTTACTGTAGAATTAATCCATTGATACAAAGAGCTGTTTCCAAACAAATCTAAATCATTGCTGTAAGGATGATCCTTATCTATGAACTCTTCTCCTTTTTGTTCAAACTCATTCCATTTTTCTTCTACCCTTTTTAAACTCATTTCATTTACATGTATAAATTCTGAAATCTTTTTTTGTTCTTCTATTAGCTTACTATGGTTAAAAGCTACTACAATAAACACTGTAAGAAAAGCCATTAGTAATATAATAGATATTTCTGGTAATCCTCTTACATAAGCAAGTATAGTAAATATTAGACCACCAACAAATATAATAAGTCTTAATAAGCTATAAAAATTAATTTTTTCTTTTAAACTTTTTTCAGAACCTTGTAATTCTTCTATCCTCTTTCTGTAGAAATCATTTATGTCCATAAGCTTCCTCCAAGTTATTGTACTATTGGGTTAGTATTTTTTTATAGATTTGATAATTCAATTACTACTTTATCCTTCGTATTCTTATTTAATTCACTATTTACTATTATAGTGTCATTATCTTTTATCTTAAAACAAGGTAAATCTATTATAAATTCACTACCTTCTCCATAAGTACTTTTAACTTTTATAGTACCTTTGTGTAGTTCCACTAATGATTTAACAATGCTAAGACCAATTCCACTTCCATTAACTGTAGGACTATTTTCATCTCGTACTATTGAATATCTTTTAAATATACTGTCCATCATACTTTCTGGTATACCTATACCTGTATCTCTTACCGATATCATAATACTTTTATCTTTATCAAATATATTAACATATATTCTCCCGCCTTCGGGTGTAAACTTTATAGCATTCGAAAGCAGATTTAGCATTATTCTTTCTATCTTTTCTTCATCCAAGGCCATTATCTTTTCTTCCATTTCCGTATCAAACTGCAGTTCAATATGCTTACTTTCTGTGTATTCTAAAACGGACATAGTTATATCTTCAATTACACTTACTATATTTTTATTTTTAAAATTCAACTCATAAAATCCTGTTTCTAATTTACTCATATCTATTGAATTATTTATTTGTCTCATAAGTTTATAGCAATTATGCTTTATTACCTCCATATATCTATCAAATTTTTCATAGTTATTTTCCATTAAAGTATCATTTACTCTACACAGTTCTAACAATTGTATGCTTGATAGAATTACATTTAAAGGAGTTTTAAAGTCATGAGATAAATTTATAAATAATTCTGTTTTTAGTTTATCATATTCAATAGCCTTTTCAAGTAATTTATTTTCAGTTATATCTCTTATAGCTCCTATAATCCCTTTAAATTTACCCTGTTCTATATTTTTCTTCCAACTAATACTTAAGTATATTTTATTTCCCTTTCTATCGAAAGATTCGCATTCAATCTGCCCACAATTTTCAAAGCTTTCTATTATTTTAATATATGTATCTAAAGTTATAAAGTCGCTTATTTTTCTACCCAATACTTCATTGGGGTAAAAATCAAATATATCTTTACTTGCATTGCTCACAAAGGTTATAACTCCATTATCATCTGTTTCAAGAATCATATCCCTTTGCCTATCTATAATATCTTTAAGTTTTTTTTCATTTTTTTCTATAACTTTCTGTGCTTCTATTAATTCCTTTTTCGTACTTTCAAAATAAATAACAATAAAGCTTACAGCTATTAGCATCTTTAAAATAGCTCCCAAAGTGTATTCCCAAGGCGTATACCACCTTATATTCTTTATAAAAGGATGAGCTACATTATTCAAACCTTGAAGTATAAAACTAACTATGGTTACTTTAAGAGGTACAGTTTTTATGCATATTTCTTTGTACAAAATTATACCTGACCAAATAAATGCTGCACCAAAAAATATAAATATAGGTATGCTTATTATATTAATTTTAATGAATTTAAATACTCCTAACGATATCCATAAGGCTATGGCAGTAATAACAGCTTTAACATGCTTAGGAAAATCTCTTTTTGCAAATATACAAGTACCGTAGAATAAAAATATGCTAGATAGATAGAAAAATATTTGTTCAAAAAGTCTACCTGCTCTTATACATATATTTTTGTTCATAAGAATAGCAGAAAAGCATAATCCAATAAAGTAGCAAAACCAGCTTAAAGACCAGTAGCCCATAAACCTGCTTTTTTCTTTTCTATATAGGTAGTAGTATATAAAAGTTAATACAGCAGCACCCGCCATTGTTATGGTCAGAGCTATAGTAAGGTGTTTCATCTATCATTACCCCCAGATTTTAACAATCCAAATTCATAGGAATTACTATATTTTTACAATATTCAGAATTTTATAGTTATGTAATTCATACTAATTTATTTACCTATGATTGATAATCTAATTTAACATAAATAATTATTTTATAACATAAACGGCATATGTTTTATGTTTAATTTGCGTATTCTACATTAAATAACATTATACAATATTAATCATAATAATTCTACAAAATACTTATATTTATCATAACTGCATAAAATAAAAACTTCCCGTAGCATAACTTGCAAACCAGGAAGTTTTTATTATTTAACATAATTGTAAATTTTAATTTTCATTAAATTTTTTAATAAATTCATTAAAATAATGCTATAATTTTTATACTTTAATAATTTCAGCTTTAGACTTTAGAATATTTTCCTCTCTTTTTTGACAAGTAAATATTATTATTTGTCTATAAAAAGATATATGATTCAAAAACTCTAAAGTTTCTTTAAGCCTCTCATCATCATACTGTATAAAAGCATCATCCAATATTATTGGTACTTTATTATCTTTGTCATAGATAAGATCTATAAGTGCCATTCTTAAAGCAAAATAGACCTGATCCAAAGTTCCATTGCTTAAATAATCTGCTTGCAGCATATTATTTTCATTACTATCCCTTAACTTTATATTATAATTTTCATCTATTTTTATATCTTCATACTTATTAAAAGTTACATTTTGAAATATATCCGTAACCTTTTCGTTTAAAAGAGGCACATAATTTTTCTGTATTTCTCTAAAACATTGAGACAAATTATGGAGGGCAATATTTAATACTTCCAAATCTTCTTCTAAATTTTTTATTTCATCTTTAGTATGTTCTATATCTTCTTCAATATCTGAAAGTGCTCTTTTCCCTAAAAATCTATTATTGATAGAATTTTGAACATCTTTTAATCTTTTTTCTACATTTAAGAGCTCACTATTTTTTATCTTAATTGCTTCATCTATAGCATCTTCATCCTTAAAATCTTCTTGTACATCCTCCTTTAATATATCTCCTATTTCTTGTCTCATAAAATCTAAATCTCTATCTTTAAGCAGTAATTTATAGTTGCTTTCTACAGATTTTATCTGATGTTCTAGATTCCTTTTTTCTTTTAATTTATTATAAAGCTTGTTTATCTCTTCTTCTACTTCTTCCATGGGTATAACTTTATTATCTATCTGCCTAATTCTTTCAATTATCAATTTTTCTTTCAAATCTATCTCCTCTTGAAGATGATTTAAAGAGGAATCTTGAATTTCTTTTTCCTTATGAAGAGATTCTATCTCTTTAACTAATTCCCTGTAAGTTTTATATCTATTAAGAAAATCCTCTACATCTTTGCTTTCCGTATGATTTAAAATAAAATTAATATACTTTTCATGCTTGTTTAAATCCTCTATCAGATGCTCTCCTTTAAGATTTTCTTTTTGTACTTCCTTTTCTTCCATCTTTATTTGAAGTTTCTCTATTTCCATTATTTTTTCATCATATTTTTTTATAGCTATTACAAAATCTTTATAATCCCTTACCCCCAGCATATTAAAATACTTACTAAGTTCTATTTCTATGTTTTCTACTTTTTCATGGAGATTATTGATATCTTTTTCTTTATTCTTTTCCTTAAGTAGCTGATTTTCTGTGTTTTTAATTTTAAATAATTTCCACATATTATATATGGATATTATAAAAGACAAGCTGCCTGCTCCATAAAAATAGGTTAAGTTTGATGAGAGTTTATATATATTGGGGACTATGAAAGCAGCTATAGATATAAGGGCTGATAAGGTAAAAGCTAAAACAGCAGCCTTTTTTGATTTAATTATATGCTCTTCCTTTTCTAATATATCATAATTAAGTTTTGAATTATCCAGCTTTTCCTTGAGTTCTTTAAGGCTCTGTTCATAGCTGTATAGTATACCACCTACTTCCTGCCTGATATCCTCCAAGGATGAAAGATTACTTATAGTTTCTTTTAAGCTATGAATATCACCTTGGAGTTTTGATATTCCCTTTTCTAGATTATAAAACCCTTCTACTCTCCACTCTAAATTTTTTCTTTCACTACTTAGAGCTATTATTTTTCTATCTACATCCTCTTCAAGACCAAAAAAACTATTATAATTTTTTAGTACATGATTTTTTTCTTCTATGGACTCTTCTAGAAACTCTTTATGGTCTTTCCGCTCTTCATAAATTTGCATAATTTGATTATAAGCTATATATTCTTGTTTTAGACCATCAATAAAGCCTTCATCTATTATATTTTGTCCATTATCTAAATCTATATCTACTTTTTCCTTTTCTTTAGTAAGCTCCTTGGTTTTTTTTAGATATTCTGTTATTTCTCTATATTCCTTATAAAGTTTTATTCTTTTTATATGCTTCTTATATATTTCAAGCTTTTCTATATCTTCTTTAAGCTTTAACTTTTTATCCTGCAGACTATTAAGCTCCAACTGGTCTTCTATATTGCCTTCGCTAAAGCTTAAACTCTCTTTAAGTTCTACATTTAATCTATCCAGCTTATCTCTTGAAGAATCTAATTTTCCATTTTTTCTTGAAGTGGTTATAACTTTTTTTGCATCTTCTATGATTTTTACTGCTTTTTCATAAGATACATCCTCTTCTCCTGCTTGGCTTAAATTAGTTATTTTCTGCATTATTTCATCTTCTCTGCCTTTTGTAACTTCAGAGCCTAGTTGTTTTATGTAGAGAGTTTTCTCAAAGGAATCTTCATTTATATTAAGTATATCCTTGCCTGGAGCAGTAGTATCTATGTATTTTAAATTTTCACCAGTTATTCCGTCTATTATCTCGCTCTCATCTTCTTTTTTTGTGATACCAAAACTTCTCTTTATGATAACTTCATCATTATTATTATCTAAAAAGATGAGCTCTCCCTGAGCTTTTTCACCGCTCCAAGGAAGAAATCTTTTTCTTTCATTATCTCTTATAGACTTTTTTTGAGAATTCATTCCATACAGCATACATTTTATAAATGACTGTAAAGTGCTTTTTCCCGCTTCATTTTCACCATATACTATATTAAGCTTTGGAGAAAATTCTATTTCAAAATCTTTAAACTTTCCGAAACTCTTAACTTTTAACTTTTTTATTATCATTCTATTTTCAGCTCCTTGTTGCAAAGACTTTGTATCCCAACTTTTAAAGCTTTCTTTAGTTTTTCCTTTTCTGTTTCATCCTCTGCATTCTCTATACTTTGAAGCATTTTCTTTGTAAATAGCCCTTTTAAGGAAAATTCTTTTGATAGAGCCTCATAATCTATTTTAACTCCTGTTTTATCCACTACCTTTGCATAATAAAAATACTGTTTCATTTTTTCTTCTATAACAGACTTACTTATTACAAACTCTGGATCTACTTCTCCTTTAAGTATGAATTTATACAAATTTTTCTCCCTATCTAAAGGGCTTATTGAGTTTTCTATGTTATAAATTATTTCATCATAGGTATCTAATTTACTTATATCTATTTCTTTAATTATATACTGCCTTTTTGAAATAGGAACAAATTTTAAATCTACAAATTTTTTACACACTTCTCCAAGGATTATTCCTTTTTCTCCAGTTTCATCAAATCCTCTTCCTTCTGGATTCCCACTGTAAGCGTAGTAAGTATTTTTTTCTCTATTTATACCTGAAAAGCTGTGCCTGTGCCCTAAGGCTATATAATCCATGCCGCTTAAACCTATTTCCTCTAAAGTTACAGGATTATAATCATTCTTTGTCCCCTTATTTGCTATATCTCCATGAAGTACCATTATATTTGTGGTATATTCATCTATATTAAGCTCTCCTCTAAAATCTTTTAGAAGAGACTCTCTCTCATAGGAATTTGAAAAACCTCTCCCATAAACACATAACTTTAACTCATCTATTTGAATCTTTTCCATTTTATCTTTAAATACATGTACATTTTCCGGCCACTTTAACATACTGTAAAATGACTTTTCATTAAAAGGATCGTGATTACCTGGAGCTATAAAAACCCTTATATCATGTATTTCCTCAAATTTTTTTCTTATATAATCAAGGGTATTTTTCATAACACTTCCATTATCAAAAATATCTCCACTTATGAGCAATAGATCCACCTGATTTGATTTTGCCATATCTACTATATTCCCAAAACATTCTCTTAAATCTTCTTTTCTATTTTCAGAAAAAGAGGAATCAAGTTCACTAAAGGGACTATCAAAATGCAAATCAGAACAATGTAAAATCTTTATTTTTCTCAAATTCTTCCCTCCATCCATCGAACTTAAGTTCTCATTCTATTATTTTATCATAACTTATTTAATTAAAAAAGAGGCACAAATTTTAGTGCCTCAAATTTTAATTATTATTTTTTATATCTACTGTCCCTTATCTACTTTAGGTTCCTTTCGTAGGATTCTATCATTCTTTTTACCATTTCTCCACCTACAGAACCACACTGTCTTGAAGTCAAATCTCCATTATAATCTGAAAATGGTACTCCAAGTTCCTGGGCAACTTCTGTTCTGAATTTGTACAAACCCTGTTTTGCTTCTGGAACTAATCTTCTTGCCATAATTAATTCCTCCTTTTAAAACAGATTTTTATTTTATTAATTTAGTAATGTGTTTTCTGTCTGTACTATAATTTTGCCCACTAAACAAAATAATAATCTATAAAATGAAATGCAAAAGAGACATTTAATCCGTGAGATACCATTTAAATATCAAAGTAGAGTTTTAATTATTTTATGTATTTTTTTGTAATTTTTTATTTTGTCCTAATAAGTTATCAAAAAGAAGTGTCTCTAGTTTTGAGACACTTCTAGTGTTTAATAATCTATTTTACAATGGGGTAATTTAAAATTTCATAATTGTACTCTGCTAAGCTCTTCTTTTCTTTGAAGCTGCAGTCATAGCAAATCCTAGTCCAATCATTATAGTACCAAAAGATATTAATAAATTGGTATTAACTAAAGAACCAGTCTTTACAAGTTTGCCAGAGTTATTGTTTCCTGAATCTTTTCCTGGTTTATTTCCTGGATTATCTGCTGGTTTGTCCTTTTTAATTTCAAAAGCCACTGTATTTTTGGATTGATTTCCAGCCTTATCTACTGCAGTTACAACTAATTCATACTTACCTATTTCTGATATTGGTGTTCCTTCATATGCTTTTCCATTTAAGGTTATTTTAACTGCAGCATCTTTATCATCTATCTCTATTATAGGACTTACAGAACCACTATATACTTTTCCAGGCTCTACACCCTTTATAGTTATAGCTGGTGCAGTCTTGTCTATCTGGAATTTGTATACTGCTTCTGTATTATTTCCAGCTTCATCTACTGCTGTTATAGTTAATTCATATTTGCCTTCTTCTGATATTTCTTTTCCGTCATAAGGATTTCCATTTAACATTGATTTAACCACAGCATTGGCTTTGTTTACTTTTATTATTGGAGTTATTGGCTTATTATATAAGCTTCCATCTGCTACACCTTCTACAGTTATAACAGGAGCTTCTTTGTCTATTATTACACTCATAGTTTTAATAGTTTCATGTCCAAAATTATCTATAGCTTTTAATTCTATCTTCATGCCGTCTTCAACAGGTATTGTTTCTTCAAAAGGTCTTATATTCTTATCTGCACCCATTTCTCCATCTAGTGAAACATTGAACATATTCTTTCCATTTATATAGAATTTGTAACCTACTGTATTATCTGATACTTTTCCTTTTAATAGTATAGAATCTTTATTGGTTACAACATTTCCATCCTTATTAACGGATGGAGATTCTAATTCTATGATAGGAGCTATAGAGTCATAATAAACTTTAGTAGAATAGTTCTTTAATATTTCATTCTCTAGGCTTTCTGCATAAACAGGAATATAATTTAATCCTTGTTCTAGTTTAACTCCTACGCTAAAGGTTAAATCATCTTTTATTTCAGCTTCTACATTGTTTATCTTTAAAACTTTTATAGGAGCTGTTACTTTACCTGTTACAGTGTAAACATCATCTTTAGTATTTTTTTCATTAAGTTCAATAACTCCTTTAAAATTATCAAAAGTTACTTCAGGTTTAAAGTTACCTTCTTTAACTTTTATAGAACTCATTCCAATATTGCCAGCCCTATCCAATACACCTATAGTAATATCGTTATAAGAGTTTTCCTTTAAATCAATATTACAGCTGTAGCTTCCATCCTGATTATGATTAAACTTAACTTCTTTAGACTCACCATTTATGAGAACCACTAAATCATATGGATTTATTCCAGAACCTTCGTCTGTAGCTGTCCACTTTAATTCATAATTTTTTGTTTCGGAAGTTTTAGCTGAAACTATATTAACTTTAGGCTCTGTAACATCAATCTTTACAGGTATCTTAAAATCTTGAGGTTTAGCATTTGGAATGTCAACCCAGGATTTTACATTTAGGAAATAATCTCCTTCTGGAACAGGTTCGTATTTGCCTGTTTTGTTATTATAAAGCTTTCCATCCCAAGCTAAGGATTCGAGGATTTGAGGATTATTTCCGCCTTTTCCGTCATTAAATACATTTTTTCTTATATTTTCTTCCTGTTTAAGTTCGCTTATTAACTTTCCATCCTTATCCAATAGTTCAGTGACAGTTTTCTTTGCATTTCTCAAGTAATATAGATAAGGAATTATTTTGTCTCCTATTTTATCACCATTTGGAGATATAGCTATATATTCTGGTTTTATTATAACTTTTCCTTCTTTATCTTTTCCATCGTATCCTAAATATTGTTCATCATCGTCATATTTTGTTAATGCTAAGGAAACTGGTAATAAATTATCGTTATTTTCTTGCCACGCTGCATAATTTATTATCCTTTCCTTTGACCAATCTCCATAGTATCCCATGAATGGTACTACTAGAGAAGGAGCTTCGCCTTTAGCATTAAACTTTATAAAACCTTCTATAAATCTTTCTGTAGTTACTTTATCGGAAAGGTTTATAGTCGCAGTTAATTTAACTTGTCCCTTAGCTGGTACAGTAACTTCAGTCTTATCAAAGGTTACTTTTCCATCTTCAGGCTTAAGTGCTACGTCATAAGACATAGAAGCAATTCCCCAGTCTTCTGCCTGCTCTGTTAAAACTCCTCCAAAGTTTTCAACATCATAAGAAGCAGCTTTGTCTCCATAGTTCTTTAAAGTTATTTCAAAGCTGGCATTCTTACCCATTTCCTTAAGGGATACTACTGCTCTTTCATCTTTTCCTACAGCTATAACTTTATTGTTTATAGCATTTTTCATCTGAATTAATCCAGCACCTTGTCTTCTTGGAGAATACGGTACAGCTGGATGTTTCTTGTCCATTTTAATTTCAGCAGTATTTATAGAAGTATTCTTTGCAAACTCAACTAATTCTCTTTTTTGAAGTCCAAGATTCATCTTTTTTATAGCTTGAAGAATTAATGCTTCTCCTCCTGAAACATGAGGTGCAGCCATAGATGTTCCGCTCATAGACTCATATTGATTATTATTTACTGTAGAATAAATATTTCCTCCTGGACCTGCTATTTCAGGTTTAAAATCAAGATTTGGTGTAGGTCCCCAGGAAGTACTAGCATCAAAGTCATTTTTATTAACATTTTCAGTAGAAGCTATAAAGTCTCCAAAAGTTAGCTTTAATCCTTTTTCTATTAATGACTTTAAAGCAACACCATCTTTGTTTGACAAAAATACTCCTGGTATCTTAACTGAAGGATCTGTAGCCATATTTAGATAGGAATTATCTCCATCCTTATTATAAACTATAGCTCCTGCAGCTCCTGCAGCCTGTGCATTTAATTTTTTTTCTATAAAGGTTGTATCTCCTCTTTGCATAAGAGCAATTTTTTTATTTAAATCTTTACCTTTGAAGTCTCCTGGTTTTCCAAGTCCGCAATCTACTAATTCAAATTCATCTGTAGGCTTAAATACATTTACAGGATTTATTTCTGACAAAGTGTATCCTATTAATTCTGTTTTACCTTCTGCTTTATACTGAAAAGCTGGTAATGTAACATTACTATTCTGGAAGTTAGCAACCTGAAGAGACTCTATTGCTAATCCTGGTGACCCTACAAGACCTGTATCTGACATAGATGCAAATTTTAAAGGTGCTGAGGAATATTGAGAGTTTCCTGCAGAAACTACTACAACTACTCCTGCCTCAACAGCATTTCTTATAGCTCTCTGTTCAGGATCATCTGGATCTTGGAAGGAAGCTGTAGAGCCTAAGCTCATGTTTATTACATCGGCACTATGAGCTACAGAATCTTCTATAGCTGCCACTATGTCATCTGAGAAAGCTCCAGCACTTTCGGGACCATTAGAAAATACTTTCATAGCAAGAAGCTGTGCCTGAGGTGCAACACCTTGAACAGCTTTTAAGTTTTTTACTTCCTCTGGATCTCCATTTGCTGCTACTATACCTGCTACATGCATACCGTGCATGCTGTCAGTTCTATCTATAACTTCATCATTTCTATCTGCAAAGTTATATCCATAAGGAACTTTATCTGTATAGTATTTTCCAGGTCCCTTAGGATTTTTATCTTTTAACTTCATTTGAGAAGCATCTTTTGGTGAAGTCATATCTTTATGGGTATAATCTATACCAGTATCAATTATAGATACAACCATTCCTTCACCTTTATACCCCAATTCTTCCCAAACATTATAAGCTTGAGTTAATTCCTTTGCTGACTTCATCTGTGGATAATATATTTTAGCTTCACTTACCTTTAGTACTCCAGGTATATTACTAATCTTTTCTATATCTCCTCTTTTAGTTTCTATGCTAAAGCCATTAATTAAATTTCCATAACTATGTCTTACGCTTGTCCCAGATATAGCCTTAACTTTAGCTTTTACATTATCTTGTTTTGCTTTAACTGCATCTACCTCTGTTTTAGTTGCAATTCTAGTCTTTTTCACCTGTTCCCCAGCAGGCTTATCTTCTAATTGCACAATAGCCCTAACTTTTTCATTAGGATCTTCTGTTTTTATTGGAGCATTCTCATTTTTTACAGCTTCTTCTGGATATTTAACTCCTGAGAACCTGTCGTTTTGTGAGAACTTTGATTTCAGCTCCACATTTTTAAGTAAGAGTTCTTTTACAGCATCTGTACTATTTTGAGCTGCACTTACCTTTTGTGTCCCACTGCCAAAGCCCAAGGATAATACAAATAGCAAGCTTAGTGCTTTTGACATGGATTTTTTAAAGCTTTTTTTCATTGAATGACCCCCTTTTTTTATTGAGGCAGCTTGTAGGATAAGTTATTTTACACTTACTACCTCATTAACCATTATTTTAGCATTAACTTATTTTTCTTACAATAGATTATATTAACTTTTTAAAATATTTTAAATATACAGTTATAAGAAAGTAATTATTAAATTGTTATCATTTTATTCTGTAATATAACGTAATTTAATGTATTTATTCGGATATATTTTATTAAATTAATAGCCTTTTATCGACTGTTAAAGTCGATAAAAGGCTATTTAAAAGCTAATATTATATTATCAGTTCTAAATCTTATAGATTATTTTTTTCTGTGATATTTGAAACTTTAGGTTCTACTTTAATGCAGCAAATCTATAACCTTGACTTTTTAGATATTCAATAATAAGAGGAAGTGCTTCTGCTGTAGAACTTTTAGCTGGAGCATCATGCATTAAGATTACTATTTTTTCTTGATTTCCTACAGTTTCTTTCACTCTATTTAAAAGTCTATCTGCAGATATATTTTGACCTTCTGCATCTCCATTTAGACAATTCCAGTCAATATATACCATACCTTTGTCTTTTAATATATTTTTATAAGGTTCTTTACTTTTTTCAAAAGAACCTCCTGGAAATCTGAAAAGTCTAGTATCAAAAGATGGCCCTAATATAGATTTTAAAAGTCTATCTGTATCATTTAATTCTTTTTCAAAATTTTTTTCATCCGAATAAACTTTAGAAAATTCATGAGTGTAGGAATGGTTTCCAATGGAATGACCTTTATCGTATTCTTTCTTTATTATATCTTCATTTTCTTTTGCCATATCTCCTATAATAAAAAATGTAGCCTTTATATGATAATCATCTAAAATTTTTAATATTTTAGGCGTAACTTTATTGCTTGGACCATCATCAAAAGTTAGATATGCAACTTTGTCCCCATTTTTCTTAAATGCATCTTCATATTTAACATAGGATTTTGATGAACCATTGTTAATTTTCTTGGAATTATCCTCTATATCCTTTGACTTTTTAGCTCTACTATCTAAATCAGAATGTTCCTTAAGTTTAATAGAAGCATTACTGTCTTTATTTTCTTCTAATCCTACCATAAGTTTTTTATAGCCTTCTTCATAATACTTTTCTGTTTCTTCTTTATATTTCAAGGTTTCATTTTGTATAATAGCCTCAGTTTTTACACTTATAAAAATATATCCTCCAAGTATACCACTCATATATAGTATTATGAATAAAAATAGGATTCTAAATATTTTTGAAGTTATTTTTTTGCTTAAAGATTTTAATTTTGTTAATGTCCTCACAGCATCACCCCCCATTAAAATATATGGAATATTGTTTAGAATATGTATTATATTTCCATATATTTATAATATCACTTTATCCGCTAAAGGGGTTACAAAAAAATTACTTCTTACTTTTTTACCTCTTACCTTTTACCTCTTACTTCTTACTTTACCCGAAGCACATTTCTTTATTGATTTCTCTCCATACCTTTCTCTTATGGCATCTATAGTTTTGTCAATAGATTTTTCTTTTTCACTTTTCTTTATATCAAAGTCAGAATCAAATAAAGTTAATTGCTGCATACCTTGCTCTGTAAGTTGTGCTAGGGTTACACCCAATAGTCTTATGGGATCTCTTTTCCAACCCTCATCAAAAAGCTCTACTGCTGTATTATATACAGTCTTTGTAGAATCTGTAGGATTAGGCAGCTTTTTTTGATGAGAATAGCTTTTAAAATCTGAATTTTTAATATTAACTCCTATCGAAAAGCAATATTTATTTTCTTTTCTAAGTCTTGATGCCACCTGTTCGCTTAATTCTAATAATATTTTATGTGCTTCTTCTCTATTTGTCACATCTTCTGCTAGGGTAGTTTCATTGCTTATATTCTTAATATCATAGCTGTCCGAACTTACTTTAGAATCATCTATACCTCTAGCATATTGCCAAATAAGTTTTCCATAGCTTTTAAATTTATCTTGCAAAATATCAACATCATAGCTGGCTAAATCTCCTATGGTAAATATATACATATTATTGAGTTTTTCCGTAGCTCTTTTACCTACCATAAATAGTTCACTTACAGGTAAAGGCCATAGCTTTTTTTCAACTTCTTCAACATAAAGAGTATTTACTTTATCGGGTTTTTTAAGTTCTGAAGCCATTTTTGCTAGTAATTTGTTGGAGGATATTCCTACATTTACAGTGAATCCAAATTTTGATTTTATAGAATTTTTCATAGTTTCAGCTAATTTAAAAGCATCTTCTTTAGTATGGACTCCCATATCTAAGAAACATTCATCAATAGAATACTGTTCAAGGTAAGGAGTATATTCTTTTAAAAAGTTCATCATATTATGGCTGTAATCTCTATATACTGAAAAAATAGGAGGAATAATTAAAATATTAGGACACTTTTTTCTAGCAGAAAATAGGCTTTCTCCTGTAACTATGCCATAGGCTTTTGCTGGATTAGATTTTGCTAAAACTACTCCTCTCCTAGAGTTCTCATCTCCACCTATTACAGAAGGAACTTTTCTAATATCTACATCTTTATTCTTTTTTAACATATCTACAGCAGACCAAGAAAGAAAAGCAGAATTTACATCAACATGAAAAATCACTGGAATTTTATCCATAGATACAGAGCCTCCTATAATAAATAAATTAGCATCTTAAGATAGTTTATAACAATTATATCAAATATAATTGTTATTTACATCCTTATTATAAATTATAAAATAACTATTATTTTATGTCTAAATATTGAAAATTTTCTGTTACCATGCTACAATATAGAAAATATATACATTTTTTTGCGCAAGGTAGGTGGAAAACTCATGAAAAAGTTTATTTCTAATAAAGTATTTATTTCTACCTTATCACTAATAACTTTCTTTTTTTATTCTCCTATAAAACTTCTAGTGCTTTAGATACAAAAAATATACTTATAATACACTCTTATAATGAAGGTTTTGAATGGACAAGTTCCTTGTCCAGTGGAATCAAAGATACACTAAAATCTAGTGGTCAAAGTGTAAATACCTATTTTGACTATATGAATTTAAAAGAAATATCTGAGGATGCATATATAAAAGATTTTTATAATATGCAAAAAATAAAATACAACCACATAAAATTTGATGCAATAATTTGTACTGATAATGGAGCTCTAGATTATATGCAAAAGTATGGAAAAAACATATTCCCTAAAGTTCCTGTGGTGTGTTGTGGAATAAACTATGTAGATGAAAAAGAAATAAAAGATCGAGATACTTATAAAATTGTTATGGAAAACATAGATATAGAAGCTATGCTAAACAATATTTCTATACTTCAACCTAAAGTAAAAAGCTTAGTTATTTTTGGCGGAAATACTTCTTCAGGTTTTAATGATCTAGAACACATGAAATCCGTATCTCAAAATTACAAACATAGATTTAATTTTGAATTCTATGAGGATACTCCTATCGAAAAAGTAAAGGATATAATTCTATCTAAAAATAAAGATACTGCAGCAATCTTTATGACAGATCCTATGAGAGATGCTACAGGCAACCCTAAGTATATAGCTAATATAAAAGATGAATTTTTTAGAGATACTCCCATACCTATATTTTCTTTCTGGGATTTTGATTTAAATTATGGAATTTTAGGTGGAAATTTAACCAGTGGATATTATCAAGGTGAAACTGCTTCAAAAATAGCATTAAAAATAGTCTCAGGAGATTCATTGTCTAATATTGATTCAACATGGGCAAGCCCAAACCGATATATGTTTGATTATAAGCAATTGAAAAAGTTTAATGTAAATTTAAAAAATTTACCTAAAGAAAGTATAATCATAAATAAACCTTTTTCTTTCTATGAAAAATATAAAAAATTAGTACTGCTAATATTTTTAGTATTAATAATAACATTTTTAATGATACTATTAAGATTAAAGAAAAAAAATCAGATAGCACTAAGCAATAGCTATGATGAGCTTTCTGCTGTATATGAAGAATTATCTGCTACAGAAGAAGAATTGCGAGCTCAATATGATGAACTCCAGAAAAATGAAGACTTAATAAGGACTCGTGAAGAAATATATAGACTTGCTGTAAATGGAGCAAATGATGCCATATGGCAGTGGAATATAAAAGAAAATTACTTTTTTATATCTGATAAGTGGACAGAATTTACTGGTCATGACTTAAATTTAAGTTTGAAAGACATATATGATAATTTTGTTCTAGAAGAAGATAAAGAGGAAATAAAAAAACATTTAATTTCTACTATTTATGGAAGAGAAAACTATTACAAAAGTGAAATCAGGCTAAAAACTAAAAATGATAATATTAAATGGTTTTTGGTGAAGGGAGAAGTGCTAAGAGATAATTTAGGAAATCCCCTAATGATGGCTGGCTCTTTTACGGATATATCTGAAAGAAAAATAAAAGAAAACCAAATAGAAAAAATGGCATTTTATGACTCATTAACCGGATTACCTAATAGAGGTTTGTTTATGAAAAAACTGCAGGAACAGATAGAAATAAATAAATTGGAAAACAAAACTGGAGCTATAATGTTTTTAGATTTAGATGAATTTAAAAAGATTAATGATACTCTTGGACATTTTAAGGGAGACTGCTTATTAAAAATCATCAGCTATAAACTTACTTTTTCCATACCAAAAAATTGTACCGCTGCAAGATTCGGAGGAGATGAATTCCTTTTATTAATCCCCGAAGTAAATAACAAAATGGAACTAGAAGATTTAGCAAATCAACTTCTGAAAATTATAAAAGAACCTTTTAATCTAGGTGATTCTGTAAATTATGTAACCTCAAGTATAGGAATAGCTGTCTTCCCAAATGACGGAGAAAGCGGAGATATATTACTAAAAAATGCTGACACAGCTATGTACAATGCAAAAGAATCCGGCAAAAATAGGTACTGTTTTTTTAAAAACATAATGGAAAAAGAAATATTAAGGAAAGCTTCCGTAGAAAACAATTTAAGAAATGCTTTAGAGAATAATGAGTTTCAAGTATATTATCAACCTCAAATAAACATGAAATCTGGAGAAATTATCGGTATGGAAGCTCTTTTGCGTTGGAACTCTAAAGAGCTTGGAAATATATCTCCCATGGAATTTATTCCTTTAGCAGAAAAGACGGGTTTTATAATTCCTATAGGAAATTGGGTTTTGGAAACTGTATGTAAGCAAAATGAACTATGGAAAGACAAAGGATATAAATATGAATCCATAGCAGTAAATGTATCTATGGTTCAATTTATTCAATGGGATTTTATTGAAAATATAAAAAATATATTATCCATTTACAATGTATCTCCTAATTCTTTGGAATTAGAAATAACAGAAAACTCTCTTTTAGAGTGCACAGAAGAAAACTTTAAAAAGATAGAAGATTTAAGAGCCTTAGGCATAAAAATATCTTTGGATGACTTTGGAACAGGCTATTCTTCTCTAAATTACTTAAGAATGTTTTCTATAAACACAGTAAAAATAGATAAATCTTTTATTAGCGATATAGCTAATAAATATGAACAAAAGTTAATAACAGAAGTTATTATAAACTTGTCTCATAAATTAGACTATAAAGTAGTAGCTGAAGGTATAGAAAATAAAGAACAGCTCCAATTATTACAATCTATGGACTGCGATTTTGCTCAAGGTTTCTATTTCAGCAAAGCAGCAAATTATGTTGATATGGAAAACCTTCTTAAAAATAATAACTTTAAAGCTCTTATAAAAGATTAACATTAATAAAATAAATAAAGTTTTCCCTTTATTTTATTAGAGAAAGCTTTATTTAGCAAAATTAATTATATCTAATAGCTATTGACTTTGTATGAAATATATGATAATTTTATATTGTAAATTAAGTTGTATGCAATTAAATTTGTTTATTAGTAATTTTACTAAATTATATTTAAAAGTAATTTATCGAATTAGCTTATATCAAAAATTGTATATAGTGAATAGAAGTGTATGAATACATAAAAAGTATTTAAATATACTTAATTAATAATTATTAAGGAGTTGATATGTATGCATAATGTAGAAATATATACAAGCGATGGATGTGGTTTCTGTCACATGGCAAAGGACTTCTTTGAAGAAAACAATATAAAATACACAGAACACAATATATCAAAAGATATGCAGTCAAGAAGAGAATTAATGAAAAAAGGATATATGTCTGTACCTTTAATAATAATAGATGGTGAAGAAATTCTAGGATTTGAAAAAGAAAGAGTAGAAAAACTACTAGGTTTATAATGTAGTTTTCTGCTGTAAATATAGAGCTTGCTGCTGAATATATCTATAAAACAGCACAGGCTCTATATTTTTAATTTAATCTATATTATATCTTTTTATATACCACATCTTTATAATTTGAGTTAATATTACATAACTTATCAATGTAACAAGCAATAATAAATAATATAGTGAAGGTAATTTTGTAAATCCAAAGGCATTAGCAAGAGGCGAATTAACTAAAGCTGTTCCAATTAAAACTATAATCAAAGATGTTATCATAAGTGGTGCACTTGCTCTGCTTTGAATAAAAGGTATTTTATTAGTTCTTATGATGTGAATTATTAATGTTTGAGTAAATAAAGACTCAAGAAACCATCCTGTTTGAAATATAGCTGGATTATTCCAGGAATTAAAAACATATAACATTATAATATAAGTAGTATAATCAAATATAGAACTAATAGGACCTATATAAATAATAAATCTTTTTATTTCATCCACAGACCACTTTCTTGGCTTTGATATCCACTCTTCATCTACAGAATCTGTAGGTATAGCAGTTTGAGATATATCATAAAGTAGATTATTAGTTAAAACTTGAATAGGCATCATAGGTAAAAAAGGTACAAACAAGCTGGCTCCTAATACACTAAACATATTACCAAAGTTTGAGCTAGCAGTCATCTTAATATACTTTACAATGTTTCCAAATACTCTTCTTCCCTCTAGTATTCCTTCCTCTAGTACAAGGAGATTATTTTCAAGAAGTATAATATCTGAAGATTCCTTAGCAATATCTACTGCAGTATCTACTGAAATTCCCACATCAGAAGCTTTAAGTGCTGGTGCATCATTTATGCCATCTCCCATAAATCCTACCACATGTTTTTTACTTTGTAATGCTTTAATTATCCTTTCTTTATGCATGGGAGAAAGCTTAGCAAATACAGATACTTTTTCAGAAATATTACTTAATTCTTCATCGGACATAGAATCTATATCACTTCCTAGAAGAATTTTATCCATAGGTAGATTAACTTCTTCAGAAATTTTTTTAGTTACAATTTCATTATCTCCTGTTAGTATCTTTACATCCACATTATATTTGTGAAATTTAGAAATAGCCTCTTTGGAGGTTTCTTTGGGCGGATCTAGAAAAGCCATAAACCCAAGCAAAGTTAATTCTTTTTCATCCTCAATAGAATACTGATTCTTATAATTAGTAATTATTTTATAAGCTATGGCAATAACTCTAAAGCCTTCTTCATTTAATGATTTTATCATACTTTCAATTTGTGCTGTCATCTTTCCCATAAAAGGTTCTGTGCCTTCTTTGGTTTCATATCTATTACATAAGCTTAAAACTTCTTCTACTGCTCCTTTACATATTAGCACATCTTCCATTCTTTTATTTCTTACTACTACAGACATTCTCTTTCTTACAAAATCAAAAGGTATTTCATCAATTTTTTGATATTTTTTTTCAATATTAAAATACTCTTCTCCATCATTCCTATGCTGAAGAATAGCTGAATCCATCATATTTCTCAATCCCGTTTGATAAAAACTATTAATATATCCGTACTTTAATACCCTTTCCGAATCTTTCCCATAAATATTTAGATGCCTTTCCAGCATAACTTTGCCTAAAGTTATAGTGCCAGTTTTATCTGTACAAAGTACATCTATAGCTCCAAAATTTTGTATGGCATTAAGTTTTTTTACTATAACTTTCTTTTTAGACATGGATATAGCGCCCTTAGACAAATTTACTGTAACAATCATAGGGAGCATCTCCGGCGTGAGTCCTACTGCTACTGCAATGGCAAATAAAAATGCTTCAAACCAATTTTTTTTAGTTATACCATTTATAATAAATACCATTGGTGCCATAATGAATATGAATTTTATCATAAGCCAAGTAAACTTATTAACACCCTTATCAAAACTAGTTAGGATTATTTTGTCAGTTATTTTGCTGCTTAATTGGCCAAAATAAGTTTTACTCCCTGTGGTTAACACCACTGCAATAGCTGTTCCACTTTCTACATTGGTGCCCATAAAACATAAATTAGGATTTTCAAAAACATTACTCCAAGTTCCATCTACAATATTTTTTTCTACAGGCAGTGATTCTCCTGTTAGTGCTGATTGATTTACAAATAAATCTTTAGATACAATGAGCTTAACATCTGCAGGAATCATATCTCCTGAAGCTAAATGAATAATATCTCCCGGTACTATAGCCTCTAGTTTCACTTCCCTTTGTTTTCCTTCTCTTATAACTGTAGCAGTAGTACTTACTAAAGATTTTAATTTTTCTGCAGATTTATCCGCTTTTATTTCTTGTACAAATTTTAATACTACTCCTAATCCTACCATTATAATCATCACTATAGCTGCTCTTAAATCTCCAGTTAAATAAGATATAATTGCCAGAGCAGCTAATAG
Source organism: uncultured Clostridiaceae bacterium (assembly GCA_946405135.1). Classification (GTDB taxonomy): domain Bacteria; phylum Bacillota; class Clostridia; order Clostridiales; family Clostridiaceae; genus CAMJGD01. The sequence goes on from CAMJGD010000017.1 coordinate 69,639, forward strand.
TATTATAAGTGGATTTTTTAAATTTTGTATAAGCCTTGAAACCCATGAACTTTTCTTTTCCTCTTCTAATTTATTATACCCATATTCTTTAAGTCTTTCTTCAACTTCTTCTTCTGACAATCCTTCAGGAGAGGAATTTAGTTTATTTAATATAAATTCAATTTCAGGTCTATTTAATGGATTATTAACTTTTTTAATTACCACAAAAATCACTCCCTGGGTTTTGATAATTGTAAAAAGCTTCTTTATCCTTTTAGGTTATGTAGAAACTTTACAAAATATTTATACAAGACTATCTTCCCCAGAAATAATTACTAGACTTTTCTTTTGCAGATATAGACATAAAAAAAACAGCACTTAGGACTAAGCCTCTAAATGCTGGATATGTCTAGGATTTTCAGATACTATTTCTATGGCATTTGTTATTTCCTTAATGACATCAATCTTGAATTGAACTTCTAATTCATTTAACTTCGTATATAAGCTTCCCTTTTCTGTTACCACATATAAAGGTTTTAATCGATTCAAAGCTACAGCCTTAATGTCTTCTATACAAAGAGGGCATTTGCATATATTTTCATATCGATTTAAAACTTCTGAGAGTTCATCATCAATAAAAACTTCCATATAATTCTTAAGCACTTCATCCATCCCCTATTAATTTTCTGCCCTATAATTATACTTTAAAAATTCAAATTACAATATATACTATTATAACAGACTTTTTATCTGCTACCAATATATTTAGGTATAAATTTTATGCAAACACTATTAAAAATTTAAATATTTTTTATTATTTTTGTAATTTTTAAATACTATATAATTAAATCCTTGATGCAGTATTAGGTACTCTTGAATAATTAATATTGCTATGCCTTCCGCAGCGATCCCCAAAACACCCTATAATGGTATCCCCAGCTTTAATTCTTACCACTTCACACCTGTTTGGACAGTTAGTACATTCAAAACTGCTAGATAAAAATTCTTCATCTGCTATGTTAAAACCTTTAAAATTAGTCTTTTTACTTCTCTGTAAAGCTTCTTTAGCCAATATAGCAGAACCTATAGCTCCCATAACATCATGGTTTTCTGGTACATATATTTCTAATCCAGTAGCTCTTTGAAAGGCATCTTTCATGCCTATATTAGCAGCAACCCCGCCTTGAAAAAAAACTTTATCTTCTATATTTTTTCCTTTTCCTACATTAGAAAGATAGTTTCTTACAAGCGAATCGCACAATCCTCTTATAATATCACATTCATTATAACCAAGTTGTTGTTTATGAATCATATCCGATTCTGCAAACACAGCACATCTTCCAGCAATTCTAACTGCTGAATTAGATTTAAGAGCATACTGTCCAAATTGCTCAATAGGAATATCTAGTCTTTCTGCCTGTCTATCTAAAAAAGAACCTGTACCTGCAGCACATACTGTATTCATAGCAAAATCTGTAACAATACCATCTTTAAGTGTTATTATTTTAGAATCCTGACCACCTATCTCTAATATAGTTCGCACTTCTCTATCAATGCTTAAAGCTGCCACGGCATGAGCAGTTATTTCATTTTTAACTATATCTCCCCCTACAATAAAAGATGCTACCTGCCTTCCGCTACCTGTAGTTCCCACAGCTTTTATTTGCATATCCGAATATTTATCTTTTAATATCTTCATGCCTTCTTGAATAGCTTTTATAGGACGTCCCTTTGTCCTTAAATATAATTTATCTACTACTTTATTAGAAGAATCTATAAGTACAAAATTGGTACTCACAGATCCTACATCAACTCCCATATAGTACATTACTTTTTCTCCTTTCAAGCATATCTAAAAATGCTTCTATCCTTGTTACATATCCACTTTCTCCAGTCATTTCATCTACTACTAATGTCATAATAGGAAAATCTTCCTGCTTTGATACGGTAGGAAGAATAGACTTTGAGACTATTTCTGGCATACAGCCTAAAGGAAATATTTGAATAGCTCCATCTAGCTGCTCTTCCTTTGAAAGCACAGCTTCACCTATACATTCCCTTCCATGTCCCCCAATGTAATAAGGAAGGTACTTTTTAGACGCTCTTTTAATTTGTATGGAATTTAACTTAAATACTTTAAGTATGGTATCTTTTACCCACCAGCTTGGAGTTAAAGTCCTTTTGCTGCAAACTCCATAGTCCATGAGTTTATCTTCTATATTAAGATTAGAAAATGGCTCTATAATAGTATATATTTCACCTATGATGGCAATTTTAAGAGGATCTTTATTTTTATCCACAGGTATTTTTTTAAGCTTTTTTTCATAGTCTTTTAGTATATTTATAGCCTCCTCTGGATTATTAGTTTTAATCACATCACTTTTACAGCTATTTAGTAACTTTTTGCATTCTCCTCTGTTAATTTCATAACCTGCAAGGTAGTGAGCTTTTGATTCTATACCATCAATTAAATTAATAGCTTTTAGTGCTCTTAAAGCTGCTTCTATCTTTTGAGCATTGCTTTTAGTACTTTTCTCATGTACCTTTTGTATTCTATTTAAAAATTCTTTTTTGCCTATGTCTTTTGAGTAATCCACTACTATAAAATCTACAGGGTGTCCTATATCTTTTAAAAGATTCATTTGAAGCTCACAATATTCTCCAAATCTACAAGGTCCGCAGCTTCCTACAATGATTACTGTATCAGCACCTTCTCTAATACTTTGAAGATAATTGCCAATCATTATTTTAAAAGGTAAACATATTTCTTCTGGTGAATAAGATACACCTAATTCTAAAGTGGATTTGTTGTTTAGGGGCGGCATAATATAGTCTATACCAAGTCCATCAAAAAGTATTTTACTTGCAATATATGTGTTCCCCAAATGTGGGAAGGTTACTTTCAATTTTATTCCTCCTTTTCAGCATATCAGTAAAGGCTTCTAACCTAGTGTCAAAGCCTGCCTCTCCAGTTTGTTCATCTACTTTTAAAATCAGCATTGGAAAGTTTCCTATTTTACATTTTATAAGTTCAGTATTTACAGAATCTATACCACAACCAAAGGAAGATATGTATATAATACCGTCTATTTTATTGCTTTTTACAAGATTAACAGCACTTCCATAAGAACTCCTAGTAAAGCTCCAAAAAGGTTTTTTAAATAAGCTTTTTGTTTCCTCATCTATACTTTCTTCATCCACATTTTCTTCCGTAATAACTCCAATACCTAAATCATTTAGTTTTTTGTGTACATTCATGTTTATAAAATTATCATATATACTATAAGGATGCCCTATAAGACCTACTTTTAATCTAAAACTCTCCTCGTTAATCCCACTAGTAAAATCTTCTTGAATCTTTAAAGCATTATTAAAAGCATTTTTTATCTTTATAGGATTTTTTGTTACTTTTTTTCCTACAGCATTGGCCCATTTATAAAGCCTATTTTTATCATAAAAATACATAGGCAAATCTGTGGTATCTGGTAAATCTGGTATACTGCTTTTAACCATCTCAGGCAACCCACAGAATTTAGGACATATATATTCTCTTTCCTTTATACTCATAATTCTAGGAATTACCATCAAATCACATTTATCTTTAAGCTGTGACACATGACCATGAAATATCTTTATGGGCAAGCAAGCTTCGTCCACACAGTATTTAATTCCTTCATTAAGAATATTTTTATTTGTATCTTGAGATGTTATAATCTCTGCTCCTAGTTCTGAAAAAAAACTATTAAAAAATGGATAATATTTGTAATATAATAAACCCTTAGGAATACCTACTATCATTTTCTATCACTCCTATTAATCAATAACATTCTTAATTATGAGCTAAAAGTTAGAAAAATATTCATATATTAAAAAATCTATTTCACAACCTATAGTATACAAAATAAAAAACCGTCTTAAGACGGTCTAAAATTTTAACTAAAACTTACAATAGCATTTACATCAATGTAATTAAGCATTCCCTCAGACTTTAATATAAGTATATTATTAAATCCATCTACAACTTCTCCTGTAATTTTAGTACCATTTAAAAGAAAAGCTGTTATATTTACTCCTTGAAAGCTTTTTTTCATTAATTGAGCTAATGTTATATCGTTTTGTAATATAGGTCTATCTACTGTGTTAACTTTATTCTCCAATAACTTGTCATCTTTTTTACAATTAATAACATAGGTGTTATTTTGATCTTTACAATTTAATAATATAATTAATATGATTATTATATATAATGTATCGTTAGGTATACATCTTCCTATTAAAATTCCAAGTAATAATGCATATATATCCATGGACTTACACATCCTAATTTTGCTTAAAGGATTTGGCACTATAACAGTACCAAATCCAAATATTTTTATTAGCCTATAGCTACTATTTGATTGGGGTTAAAATATACTACAGTTCCTGCAGCTATTGAATCATAAGCAGCAGTTAATCTTATAGCTAAAACATTATTTGGTATTGAGCCATCTATAACTTCACCTATAGCTAATGGAAATGCAGCACTAGTGGTTATAACTGTTACAGTAACTCCTCTAAAGGTTTGAATTAAGTCATTTATATTCACAAAGTTCACCTCCATTTTTTCATTAAGTATCTCATTTTATACTTCAATGTTCACCATTTTTTTATCTTTATATTGTTTTTACACCGTAATATAATATATGTTGAAAATATAAAATTGTTCATAAAAAAATATACTTATTAGACTTAATATTTTGTAGTATTTAATTTAATCAAAAAAATCCAAAGAATATATCATCTCTGGATTTTTTTATAGATTTACCACTTTTATTTGTAAATATGATGATTTTAAAGTCTTCTATATATACAACCTGCCTTCTATTCTTCTATCATAGTCACTCCACATATTAGGTTCTAATTCTTTTTTTATCTGTTCTATTTTATTAAAGGTAGCATCTATATAATCTGAAAAATGTACTATATAAGCTTCTTCTGTGTTAGGTGTTTTAGGAGAACCATATTCAAGTTTTCCATGATGCTGTACTATGCAACCTTTTACTCTAGCCTTAAAATCCTCACTATAAATATCCGGATTAGCATCAAAAGCTTTTTCTAGCATAGTTATTCCTATAACAATGTGTCCTTCCATATCTCCTCTAAGAGTGTAACCAAAAGGTCCATTATACTTCATTTCATCTATCTTGCCAATATCATGAAGCTTAGCAGATAAAATAGCTATCTCTTTGTTTCTAGCATTATACCTATAGCTTAGCATCTTTGACATATACATGACATTTAATGTATGCTCTGCAAGTCCGCCTATATAATTATGATGCTGACTAACCCCTCCTATGGCTTTCTTAAATTTGTCAATAAACTTTTCATCTTTAAAAAAGTAATCATTTAGGGCTAAAGCTTCTTTGCTTTTGAATTCTTCTAAGGATATTTCCTCTATTTCCTTCATTATATCATCAATATTTCTAGAAACCATAGGTACATAATCTGATAAATCAACGGATTCTAGCTTTATACAATAAGTAGCTTCAAGAATATTTCCAGCAACCGCTTGTATTTTAATCACATCACCTACATTTAATACAATTTTGTCTTCAGGAAGCACAGCTTTTATGTCACCTGTTTTATCTCCTATATAGGCTGTGATATTATTTATATTTCTATTTAATATCTTTTTTATCATAAAATTAGATTCTATAGTTTCTCCCAATTTTATATCTTTTACATAAAGTTCTTTCATATTCTATCCGCTCCTCTAATAAATTTAATGGCACTATTTATTATGAGCAGATGAAGGTCTAATTATTAATCCAATCCAACAAGATATAATATACTTTATGCGATTACTTTGGAGCTATATCCATTATATGTAGTTTCATCTAATTCTCCTTCTGAATTAGCTACAATAATGGTACATACTGCATCTCCTGTTATATTGGTTGCGGTTCTAAACATGTCTACTATTCTATCTACACTTAAAACTAAAGCTAATCCTTCTACAGGTAATCCCACTTGCTGCAATACCATAGTAAGCATTACTACCCCAGCACTAGGAACTCCAGCTGTACCTATAGAAGACAAAGTAGAAGTAAGAATTATCATAAGCTGCTGATTGAAGCTTAAATTTATACCAAAAACCTGTGATATAAATATAGCTGCTACACCCTGCATTATAGCTGTTCCATCCATATTTATGGTAGCACCAAGAGGTATGGTAAAACTTGCTATATCCTCAGACGCTCCTAACTTAGTGCTGCAGGTTTCCAAATTTAATGGAATAGTGGCATTACTGCTTGAGGTACTAAATCCCATAAGCATAACTGTCCAAAACTTTTTAAAAAATATAATAGGATTTACACTGCCAAATGCTTTTAATAAACATCCATATACAAAGAAAGTATGTATAAACAAGCAAATTACTACCACAATCACATACTTCATTAAAGATAACAGTACAGAAGTCCCTTGAGTTACAATAACTTTTGAAATTAGAGCAAATACTCCTAAAGGTGCTGCAAGCATTACTAGAGTTATTATTTTTAATAACACTTCATTTATCCTTTCAAATAAGTCAGTAATAGGCTTTGCCTTTTCTCCTATTAAGGTTATGGCTGTTCCAAAAATTATAGCAAAAAATATTACTTGAAGCATGTCACCCTTTACCATGGCTTCAAGAGGATTAACAGGTATCATATTAGTAAATATATCCATAATAAAAGGCGCTTGCGGGGTTTCCATATTTGCTGCAGTTTGTATAGCTGTAACTCCTACGCCAGGTTTTAAAAAATTTGCTACTATAAGTGCTAAAGATACAGCAAAAGCTGTAGTCAACATATAAAACACTATAGTTTTTCCGCCTATTCTTCCAAGCTTTTTTACATCACCAATGCTTGTAGTACCAACAATTAGTGAAAAAAATACCAAAGGAACTACCACCATTTTTATTGCTCTTAAAAATAGGTTCCCTAAGGGTCCTAAAACCCATTTAACTAAAACACTATTTACTTCTTTAGGTAAAAATGCATTACCTAGTATACCAAATATAATTCCTAAAATCAGAGCTATTAATATTTTACTTGTTAAAGAAATCTTCATCTTTTTTCTCATACTTTATCCTCACTTTTTTAAATATATGCAATTTATAAGTATATAATTATTCATTATATTACCTTTATATTATTGCGTTTTTTATTATATATCGAATTTATACACTTTTTCAAGTGCTTTTTAAAATATTTTTATATTTTTTGCAAGTTTTATATCTATTTTCTTTCATATATTCTAGTTTTACATGTACTTAAAGTTATTTTTTAAATTTGAATTTAGTTTAAAACAAAAACTAGATTTCAAATTATATCCAATTGAAATCTAGTTTTTATAAAATATATTTCCATAACTTACTAATAGTTATCATCTTTAGCCCAGTTAATAGCCTCTAAATATGCCTCAGGTATATAATTTTCATCTAAATTAAGCTCTTTAGATATCTGCGACACTATATTCCACTGCCCTTTTTCATAAGCTAATATTAATTCTAGAACTTTAGCATATTCATTAGTCTTTTCCCCTGTTAAAACCTCTTTTATAACTTTAGGAATAAATAGTTCATTTAGTATTTCATCCATGGGCTTATCTAATATTGAATCTATCATAGAGAGCATGCCCATAAGATAACCATTAAAAGGATCATCTTTCATACTAAGTTTAGTAACCAATAATTCAGCAAACTTTGCTCTTATTATTGAATTGCTTATAATTATATGCGGCTTGTCTTCACTAATGCTCTTTATGATTGCGTAATAAAGCCACCTTTTTACTCCAGTTTCTCCCAATAAAGCAACAGCTTGATTTAAAGAATCTATTTTATTTCTAAAACTAAAATTTGCAGAATTAATAAGCTTTAAAAACTTATAAGACAAGGACATATCTTTTTTCATCAGCATAACAATATTTTCTAAAGAAAGTTCTTTTTTATTTAGCTCTCTTATTATTTTTATATTATTAAGCTTATTTTCTGGTATCATTTTTGTAGAAACTATTGCAGGTTTACTGAAATAGTACCCCTGAAAATATGAATATCCTAAGGATACCGCTTCATTATATTCCTCCATACTTTCAACTTTTTCTGTTAAAAATTTAATGTTTTTTCGATTTACTAAATTCATAACTGATTTTCTATCATGACCAGAAGTTAACCTAAAATCCACCTTTATAATGTCTGCAAGATCTAATAATTTTTTATACTTTGTATTAAAAACGAAGTCATCCAGTGCTATGATAAATCCTTGACTTTTTAAATTTTTACAAATGTCCACTATTTCTTCCGTGGGGTCAACAGTTTCTAAAATTTCAATAATAACTATTTCAGGAGATAATATATTAAAAATATCCGTTTTTAATATATTATCAGTAAAATTTATAAATGCTTTATTATTACCAACAACTTTGTCCACTCCAATATTAATAAAACTATTTTTTATAACTTCTATGGTTGCCCCATCCCCATCTAAATTGCAATAATTATTATTTATACTATTTCTAAATAATAATTCGTATCCGAAAACCTTATTTGACCTATCTAAAATTGGCTGCCTAGCAACAAATGCATCCATATTAAATCTCGCTCCTTAAAGATTTAAAGAATAGTATTTATAATATAATAAATTTTATTCGTATTTTGCAATGTCATACAAATGTTCCTTTAATTCGTTATATATTATAAAATAAATTAATATCATTAGCAATATTATACATATTATTTTATTATTTTACAACATTTTATATGTTAATTGTCTTATAAAACCAAATATTTTAAAATTATTTCTATAATATTTAAAGATATTCTAAATATATATCCATACTATGTTACAACTGAAAAATAATAACTTTTTTTATAAAATTCATATATTTTCTTTGCTTTTTATGCATTACAGGCATTATAATATTATATTTTTATAAGTTATCCAATAAAATAAACAGTTGGAAAGGGGGCTAACCAACTGTTTATTTGAGGAGGGGGTTTTATTTACTTGCTATGGTTTTATTATAAATAAATTTTGTGACAATCCTATGTCAATTTTAAATATTATTTGTTAACAGTAAAATTATAGATTCTACTTCAAAAGTTACTGAAAAAATAAACTTTCTTTTTATTTTCCGATGCGGAAAAAGTGTAGAAAAACAAAAATACAAGCAAGTTCGCATTTTCTCAAACTTGCTTGTATCAATGTATCTGGCAGGGGCAGCAGGAATCGAACCCGCAACCAACGGTTTTGGAGACCGCTACTCTACCAATTGAGCTATACCCCTATATTATCAAATTTTGATAACACTTACTTCTATCGTTGCCGACAAAAAATATTATAATATAGAAACCTTATGGTGTCAAGCATATAAAATATATATTCTATTTATTTATGATCGAAATATGATAATGTCTTAGTATACCAAAAGTGATTATGTCCTAAAT
>CAMJGD010000018.1 GCA_946405135.1 uncultured Clostridiaceae bacterium
AGATAGTATTTCATAAGACTCCAATTTAAATATTAACCATTGGATGATTATTAATTAAATTAATCATAATTCATGTAAATTACTGTCCGTAAGTCAGATTTCCCATCATCAATTTTATCTTGGGTATTACTCTTTCCAGTAGATATAGAACATATATCTTTTACCTTATACAATTTCCAATCTTCAGTAAACCCCTTAAAACGTATTTCTGGACGATTAGAACCATTTTTAGGAATCATTTTTTCAAGCATAGCTTTTTTTATATTTATCAGCTTATCATACTTACGTTGATGAAGGGTGATAAGGTTGTCGAGGCTTTGAAAAAACTGTCCAATTTGTAGTTGTTCCTTTTCTGAATCTGGATAAATTATGTCCGTGTTCTGTAGTGCTGACTTTGAGATAGATGAAATTTTTATACCTTGAATCAGTGGTAATAACTGATCATGATAAGCTCTTGAATTCATATAATATCCAAGATAACCTGTTGCAAATTTCTTGCTAGGTCTACAAGGTATTGTGTGCAATCCCGAAACAATACTTGTACCATCTATTGCTTTGATTTCACTGCATTTCCCAACAGTTTCATCTTCCGCAGCATCAGCAATTACGACATCTCCATTTTGCAATAATGATACACTGCTAACATTGAAATCATTATTAGAAATGAACGGTATTTCCGCTTTTTCTACATCCAAAATCTCGCCAAACTTTATCAATACATCCCCATAATGAACATTTTTCACCAAACCTTGCTCATAGTTTAAATCTGCTCTTGACAATGAATTGTTCTGTAAATACATAAAGGTTTCTGAGAACTTACGCTGTTCCCACTCATCAGTAAATCCTTTAAATCTAACACTTGGCTTTTTATTTTTTTCAATCATACTATTCACCTTTTAATAGCAATTGAAACTCGCTAAGCCCTTTCATATCAAATTCGTCTCCAATAAGATCATCAATTAATAATGAAAGTGCCTTTTCGGCATCACTAATCTGTTCTGCAACTGAAGCATAAGTAATTGCATATTTATCTGCTAATTTCTCAATTTTATCAACTAATTCCTTTATTATTTTATCTGGTAGTTTACTAATATTAGATACTATTGGCTTAATCCACTTTATTTCTAGAAGTTCAAGTACTTGCTCATCTGATAGATTCTCAATCGTTTCTTTTGTCAAAAGATGTAACTCCTCTGCTTCTTTTTTAACTTGTGCCTTTAGTTCTTTTTCTTCTTCCATTAACTCACTTACTCTAACCAGTTTTTCTTCGAATGATTCTTCTTGAAATGCATAATCATACTGCAACTCTATAATATACTTATTCACTGCCGCTTTTGCATAGGTACCATCTTTACTTGCACTCATATTGTTCCATGACACCTCTATATGATTGTTTATATATTCATCTTTTTCTGCTTTTGTCGCTTTTGAATCAAGTAAAGAAATATAATCATTTAACGCTCTGATTTCTTCACTTTCAACATATGAATAAATTTGCTTCAGTTCTTTACTGACTTCTTTAGATACAAATGCATCTTTTGCCTCATTGACTACACTTGATTCTTTCTCTTCTTCAGAAAGAGAATCAAGAATTTGTTCATACTCTGATGAAATCTCCAAGATACGATTTTCTTTTTGTTTCAAATTATTTGTTTGCTCTTTTAAAAGTGTTGCCTGAATTAAATCAAAAGGAATAACATGACCTTTCCACCCATCTTGGATCTCTTGCTCCTTACCATCCTTTTTCTTCAATACCATATTAGGATCAACTTTTTTTGCTGCATCTAATCCTTCTGTTTGGATTACTTCTAAATCAATATCCACCTTTCCCCATTCATCATCTAGTACTTGATATGCCTCATATTTATCTACTAATGGTACAGATTCCAATCTTGCGAATATATTATCACTAATATTAGATTCTTCTTTAGAAATGTTTATAGTACTCATATTCTCAATTAATTCATTTTTTAAATAATCACCGAAATCCGAGAATATTAACTTATAATTATTAAAAAACTCTTTTACATCTGAATTTTCCATAATAGTATTCTTAATCTTTTCTACTGCCAACTCTACATAAGGAGTACCATTATCAGTAAATATCTCACTCTTCAGATTAGGGAATGCTTCCCAGTATTTTTTCAGTTCATTAATTTCTGACTTTGGTATTCCACCAAACATTGATGCGTATATATCCCATGTTTCAGGATTTTCTGACGAATCGACATATCTAGGAATATTTAAGTTGTAATCATTTTTACGAATTTCTTCTCTCGTTATCTTTTTTGAATATTTTTCAATGTCATCTCTATTAATAACTGTATCTGCTATTTTTTTAATATCAGATGCTCTTAGTTTATTGTTCTTTCCAACCTTTATAAATCCCTTTGACGCATCCACAATTAGTACATCAGTATTATCGCGTTTTTGTCGTAGCACCATCACAATTGTTGGTATTCCTGTTCCAAAAAATATATTAGGAGGGAGTCCAATAATTGTGTCAATATGATTGTTTTCAATTAGATTTTTTCTTATCTCTCCTTCTTCTCCTCCACGGAACAACACACCATGTGGCAGAACAATTGTCATAATTCCATCACTCTTAATATGAAACAAATCATGAAGTAAAAAAGCATAGTCTGCTTTTGTTTTTGGCGCTAACCCAAATCTAGCATAACGTGGATCAGACTCTTTATTTGAAGGATCCCACGCTTGAGAATATGGAGGATTCGAAACCACTGCATCAACATATAAAGCTTCATATGTTGATGCAGGATCATTGTCATCAAAGAATGGCCAGTCATCCTCTAAAGTATCTCCATTTCGAGTCACAATATTGTCTGGCAATATACCACGCATTACCAAATTCATACGTGTAAGATTATATGTATTTGCTTTAAGCTCCTGTGCATAGTATTTAATATTATTTTCATCATCTATATGCTTAGCAACTGAATGACCTATATTAATTAATAATGAACCTGAACCACTAGTTGGATCATAAATTTTAATTTCTTTTTTATCTTTTAAATGATTTGCAATAATCTCCGACATTAAAAGTGAGACTTCATGAGGTGTATAGAACTCTCCTGCCTTCTTTCCAGCATTTGCAGCAAACATACTGATTAAGTACTCATAAATAAATCCTAACACGTCATAATCTTGCTTGCCATCCATTGGAATATCTTTGATTAATTGAAGTAATGCACTAATTGCTTTTGTTTGAGCTCCAGCACTATCTCCTAGTTTGCTTAATCCAGTTTGTAATGTATTAAAAATACCGTCAAATACTTTTTTATGTGATGGACTAATTAACCTACTAAATGCTGAAAGTGCATCTCTAACATCTGAAACATCAAAATCCTTTCCCTTATTAATCCATGTAGAAAATAAATCTTCATAAGCTATAAAATAGCCTACCCCTTTTTGAATATAATCTACTGTTTCGTAATCATCCTCAACAAGTAACTTTATATCTTCATCTGTAAAATCATTTTCTCTTAAAAACTTAAGTTCTTTATCTGATAAATATTTATAAAAAATAAATCCTAAAATGTAATCCTTGTATTCATTTGCTTCTATTTTTGAACGCATTTGATTAGCTGATTCCCAAATTTTCGCTGCAAGTTGTTGTTTATTCATAATTCCTCCTATATATTGCTTATATTAGTATTTAACACATCATCTTTAATGCTTAACATTATATACAGAATATAATTGTTGTTATTCATCATTCCTATACCTGTAGCTGATATAAGCACATTTGCTAAATTAAATTTGTTTTACATTATCATCAGGCTCACTATAACCGTAGTTATCTGGTGTTTCATTTATAAAACTTAGAAGTTCTGTTATCTTGCCATATGATATCTTACCATTCTCATAATTTTGTTTTGCTATTTCCAAATATTCTTTTGATACATATGATACATTGCTTGGTATTATTAGTGATATATCATAACCTTCTGTTTTCGTTATTTCTCTTAATTCTTCCTTCTTATCTAATGTTCCATAGGTAGAAAGCCTCTCATATAAACTAATATCACATAAGTCTAACTGAATAAGCCTTTTTAACATGGCTTTATAACTAACCTTTAATGTACTATTTAGCCTTACTACATGCCTTACTTCAACTTTATCCTTATTAGTATTAACTAGTTTATAAAATAAGTCTTTTACATAATCTTCTGGCATTAAAAACTCTGATGCAAAAATATTGGTCTTTTCGTCTCCATCTCTATAAACATTATCATTGATCAATAGCTTTTCTTTTTTTAACAAATCATCATTATACAATATATGATAGAGTTCATGCGCTGCTGTAAACCTTTCATGACCTAAAGTGAAACTACTATTTAAAAATACAACAAACTCATTGTTAAAATAGGTTGTAAATCCAGATATATCATAGATATCTAGTGGCTTCCTTATGAAGAACGCTACATCTTCTAATATTTCAAAAATATCAACAATTCCTTTTTTAGAAAACTTATATCTTGCTTCTTCAGCTAATCCTTTAATTTTAAGTCTTAGAGGTTCATCTGGTAAGTTTAAGTCCCTTTTAGTTATACTCATATAACTTAACTCCTCCATAAAGGTTCTACATTATTTATAGTATTAGACTTTAAAATCTTCTTTTGATTCATAAAGCTCATAATCATCTCTTGTAGTGTTTCTACATCTTTAATTGTTTCTTCATTCTTATTTCTCTTTCTAAATAAGGTAACTATACTATCATCTTCACTATCTTGTAATAATGTTTCTACATCTAGATCTAATACGGAACAAATAGCTTTTAGTTCAACAGCAGATACAGTTCTATTGCCATTCTCTATTTTGCTTAAGGTTTCTCTACTCATTGATATACCTAAATCTTTTAATCTATCTACCATTAACTGTTGGCTTATCTTCTTATCTTCTCTAGATTCTTTTATTCTTCCACCTATAATTACACTTGTTAGCATAGCATATACCTCCTAACATACTATTGTAATATAATATTACACCATATTATAATCAGCATCAATATGTCACTTGTAATTGTAACCATTGATCACAATCACTATACCAGTATATTGATTCCTTGATACTCATCTACCTCTTTTAAAAGAAAAAATCACTTTCTACTTTTATTACTAGAAACTATTAGCCCCTGTCGGATTTGACACATTATTTTACACCCTTGACTTTTATTGTAATACATTGTATTGTTAAGCTGCTTTATAATATTCAAAATATTATTTTAATAACCTAGGAGGTGTTTGATGAGCGAATGGATTTGTAATTGTGATGCAAGCAACAATGAAGCAATAGGAATGACTATAGGCATTCAAATAATGAACATAACAACATCTAAAGAGTTTCTTTTTTCTGAATGCATAGGACCTTGTGGTGATTCTAATTTTGCCGAAGGTCAAGCCATTATCAAGTCTTTAATAAAGCTTGTAGAACTTTGTAAAAAGGATGATATTATTACTATTTGTGGTGACAACCAAGATGTAATTAATAAAGTGAATAAAATAGCAATTCGAGGTATGAAAAAGACCAAAAGAAATCCACCTGAATATGTGCTTAATATCATCGATCTTATGTCTAATTTTGAAAATATAGAATTAAAATGGATTACCAGAAATCTTAATGGCAAAGCCCATTATCTAAGCAGGGAACCTTTCTTAGATAAATACACCGAGTATAGATCAAAGAAAATCAATGTTAAATACATCAACGATAATATTTTTTTAGCTCAAAGTAGTAAAGATAAAAATATATATTATACTGTTGATTTAGAGCTTTGCACATGCACCTGCCGCTCTTTTAAGCTCCAACATTGGTGGGAAAGAAAAAAGTGCAAGCATATCATTGCTGCTGAAAGCTATATAAATAATCTTTAGACTTCAATATATAAAGGAGAAATATTAAGTGCCAAAAAGAAATGAAAATTTTGAAACAATGTTTAATGGACACAAAAGCACTACTGGCAAATCAAGAGCAATAAAACTAAAGGCTGAAGAATCTATTATAGAAATTAATAGTATTCAACTTCCATTCATAGCTGAATATAAAGCTGAAAAGTTAAAAAGTATATACTATAAATGGATTAATCGAACAGGAAAAACTGCTCAAAGAGGTGTCTATGTTTCTGGACATGAAGAATTAGGAGTTCCTACTTTAAGAGATTTAGACATCTTAGCTGCATTGCAAAGCATATTTATAAAAAATAAAACAAAGAACGGTATCTGCATATTAAAGACAGATTTCATCTTTGAAGAAGATCTAACCATAGATTTTACTATTAATGCTTTAGCAAAAGAATTAGGCTATAAAAGTTTTATAAATAATAAGGTTCGTAATAATATAAAAAATAGTATAGAAACCCTCTTGGCAACAAACATTATTAATTGTTATGATGGCGGAATATACAACATCAAAAGCAAAAATTATATTAAAGATACTTCAACAAAGTATAAATACATAGAAAGATGTCCAAATTACTATAATTCAAATACAACAGATAACTTGAAGCTTAATAATATAAGTAAAATAAAGCTAAATAGATTCTTCTATGATATGATTATTAATGGACATTTTCTTGTATATAATAGAGAAAATTTAAAATTAACTAATAATCTTACTGCAAGGAAACTTTATTTACTAATTTCATTGTGGATGCATAATAAAAGCTGTTTAACTATCTCAATTGATGATTTAATAGAATTTGTCCCAGTAGCACAAAGTGAATTAAAATATCAAAGGCAATATATTAAAAAAGCTTTAAGTCTATTACATGAACAAAAAATGTTTAATGTTTTATACTTACCTGATAATAAATATAAAATTGAAGTAATATAAAGCATCCCCTATAGTTTTTAATTTACACAGGAAAGCAGTTAGCTTCTAAATGTTTTCCTGTATAAATTAAATGTCAAATCCGACATAACCATTTCTATAACAATTAATTACAGGTTTGGTTTCTTACATTTATTATCTGTACTAATCGGAAGAATTTCTTAAAGACATGTCCTCATATATGCTATACCCTGCGTCAAATTTGACACACCCCTTACACAATATATTCTCTAACAGCAAATATCAATATGTTTTATCTTAAGAAAGTATATAACTAAAAAAACAAGTAGCTCGCAACTACTTGTTCCCATTACAGCACTGACAGAAACCAACGGCTCTACCCACTTAATATTATACCAAAATGCTTAAAATTATAAATATCTATCTGAATAATGTTTAGCTTCAATTAGCTTATATAGTTATAAAATTACATATATTTTTTCCTACTACCAGGTTACATCAAGCAAACTGTATTTTTTAGTTTCATGCCCTACCCCTCTAACGATATGAGTGGTTCATTTTGACCCAAATGAAAATGTATAATAAATAGTTATCAAATACCAAAAACTAATATATATTTCACCCATCTATGCTTTCTTAGAGTTAGTATCTGTAATTGTCATATAAATAATAGAAATAAATTTGAATAGACATATTCTCTTATATGATATACCCTGCTTGAAATTTCAGGCACTCTACCTATTAAATTCTCAATCTACTCTATTATCAAATATCGCTGAATTTTGCATTAACAAAATATATTCACTTTTGGTTTTATTATCATGAACATTATAATATTCATACTCCGCTTATATATTTATAAAATTGCACATATTTTCTCTCGGTACCAGGCTATATAAATCAAAATCCACTTCTTAGTTTCATGCCCCACCCCTCTATAGAATTACATGGTCCATTTTGACCTATCCAAAGCCTTCGGCTTAATTCAATACAGTTCAATGTGACTTATCTTATACCATAAAACTTTTTTTACTATTCATCTTCCTTTTGCTGATTAAAGATTTAGCCCTTAGCAGGGCACTGGTGGTTCTTTTTTAACTTTCTATAAAAGTATGCTTAAGCCTTTATAAAGCTGAACTTTATTTAAAGTATTGAATGAACCATTAATCTTTATATCTAAAGGAGGATTCATAATGAAATCAACTGAAAAATCTATTAAAACTTCTAATCTTATTAATCAGAAAGGTCTTAAAAAGATTAATCCTAAGCATGACTATAAGGCTGAATACACAAGACTTTTCCCTACAAAGATGTCTAGTTCAAACTTCTTATCTTTCTACACCCTTCATCTATTAGACAAACAAAATAGGCCTTTATATGGCAAAGAAATATTAGCATTCCTGCAAGACACAATAGGATCTGCAGTTTGGAAGCCATCACATGGAACTCTCTATCCGATTTTAAACAAGCTCACAGCAAACAACCTTATTGAGAACATAAAGATAGAGGAAGATAAGAAGTATTATGCCATTACTGGGCTTGGAAGAGAAGAATTAGAAATAAAAATGAAGGAGTTTAAGCCTATGATAATTGAATCCTATAAATTCTTCTCTAAACTTATTGAAGAAATATATGGTTTCAATGAGGATGAAAATGATACAACTATTTCTTAAAATACGTTTATAGCTATTATATTGACTTAAGCAGTAAGCCCTGAAAGTACCGTTCCACTTACTATATCATAAAGCCAAATTCTTATGCTCTTAAAGGAATAGCAAGAATGGCTATTCCTTTATAATCATCTACAAATGTCTATAAGGTAGACAAACATTTATAGACATATATAAGCATAGACTTTACTCAAAATGACCTCTGGTGTTTTGTGATAATGTCTTTATAGATATTCTCTTGGCAATAAGGTATACTAATGCTTACCAACAACCAATGTATCAAAATAACACATATATGCTTAATAATTATATACATTGCTATGTAATAATTATGACCAGTTTAAAATGAGCCAAATTATATATAATACCTGCTTCTAATTCTATAAGTAACTTAGAAGCAATTATTAAGGTAATGACCTCCTCATGTTTATATTTGTGAGGAGGTCTTTTCTCTAATACTCATGTTGCTTTAAGCTGTATCTAATACCGTGGCAGGTGTGGAAGCTGTGGAAGCTTAATTAACTCTTTTTTATATGTTAACTATAGATTACTATATATAAATTAGTAAAATATTAAAATTTACCCTCCACAACCTCCACTGCCTCCACTATAACCTTACCCCCTATAAAATACCTCATGGATACTTGAAGAAGGCGAGGCCTATAATTAACGGGCTAATCTTCTTAAATGGATTATATTATTTGTATTAGTCCGCTTAATCTCAAATTCTATTCCTAATCTTTCTAAGTTACTTTTTATAGATTTAAGTTTTTTGCTTACCATATTTGAGGTTGTTGGGAAATCTGAAGAACCATTGTATATTCTTTCTCTTTCTGCTACTGTTTCTAAAGCTACCATTAAATCACTAGCTTTTCCACTCCAAATTTGATTACTATCTAACAGAGCTACAACTGCTGAAGCAAATGAATTTGAACTAATTGCTTCTAAATTCTGTATGTTTATATTTTTATCATACCTTGATAAAAATTCACTCCCCAAGCCCCCAATGGCTTCTGCTATTGCATATCCCCAGGAAGTGAAGTCAGCCATTCTATTTAATTTTATTGTTGATGAATCAGAATATACTCTGATTGCTTTTGATAATATGTCAAAAATGCCTCCTAATATCTCCGGCATTACAAGTCTTAATTCTTCCAACAACTTATACTCACCTTTTCTATTTGAATCTTGAATTCTATCTAATTCAAATAGAATTGATCTATCTAGTAAATCGTCTTTCTTAGGAATAACATCTATACCATTTAAGGAAACACAGCGTTTGTAAGTAAATACAACATCATCTTCATTAGTATATATTCCTCTCTTGGAATATCCTTCTCCAGTAACAGCTCTACATAAGGTATCACTTGTTGCATCTCCTATATTAGATATATTATCAAAGTTACAAAACCAATTATGCGCTAGATTCTGTATAAGTTCTTCATTGTTTTTAGGAAATGTTATTGTTGGCATAATTGAAGGATCAATTATCATCTTCATTACTTTAGAAGCGGTAGTCTTTGCAGAACCTTTTTCACCGTAAAATACTCCTATAGGATGAGCAATCTCAGGAATAAAGCAACTAATTAGGTATACCAAAAATAATAGTTTATCAGCTTCTTTAACGTTAATATATCTAAATATTGAATTTATATCTCCACCGCCTACCGGTCTTACCTGCTCATTTTGTGTCTTATATCTTTTAAAGAATGCTAATGGATTATTATTTATTCTCCAACCAGATGCATCAATCTCAACACTCTCCCAATTCCTATTTACCAAATCATAGTATATACTTTTGTCATCACCTGCTACACGAAGATTCAGTTTATATTGAATTCCACCAAACTTTGCATGAGCTTCTATTGAATTTACTATATCTTTTACTGCCATAGTTGATATTGTTTTTTCATATGTATCCCATACTTTTTTTATTATCCAACTTGAAAAGTCTTCTCCTCTGACAACAAGTATCTCTTTATGAGCACCTACAGTTATAATAGCATGAGCCTCCTTTCTATCATCTATAAACAAATAAGCTTCTCTCAAAATATCTTTTACTAATATATCCTTAATATTAGTTCTTTGTCTTTGATTATTATTGCTATTACTAATTACTTCACTTTTTTCATCTGTAAAAGCATATATATTTGCTAAAGCAATCTGATCTGGTGCCTGTACATGATTTATATTATTATTCATAAAATTATTCTCCCTTTCTCAAATCAGTATACTTCTTATTAAGTTCTTTTAATGCTTAATATTCACTGTGACTTATTTTTTTAACTATCTAAATCGCTTGTATCATTTTACAAGTTCCTTTTTCTATAATTCTACAAAAATATAAGACTTATCTGCAATTTTGCAGACTCGTCTTATATTTTATTATTCACAGATTCTATAACCTGTTCTTTCATATAGTAATTCATCAAAATATTCTTTAGTTATATCACCACTAACTTGAAAACAATGTTTCGTAGTATAATGGATGTCTAGCTTATCTCCATAATGTTTTGCCTCAATACCTTTTTTATCCAGAAGATCTTTTATTTCAGATAAGTTATCAAACACTCTCATATATTCCTCAAAAGTTTCATATACTCTATCTTCACATTCCTCTAAGAATAAGAATTCGTTATCTCTTCTAAAAGTATACTCACCATCTATATCATATACTCTTTTAAATCCAGTTCTACCTCCAACCTCTTCTAAAAATTTAATTCCTTCATCTATAGTTTGAAAATTTGTTATTACTCTTTGTCCATCATTGTCCTCTTTTATAACTTGTACATAATAATTTGTTTTCATAAAACAACACTCCTTTTAAGCAATTTCCTTAGTGTAATCTTCCTTAACCTTTTTTGTTATAATATATGTATTGGAAGCTTTATATTTTAATTTCTGATTATTATAGCTATACTTTAGCCTCATAAGATTATGTCTTTCTACTATTTCTTTTAGAGCTTTTTTGGTTTCAAATTCAGAATAAGCATATCCCTCTTCTATTAACTGAAAAATATCTAGCTCTTTTACATACCCTTGCTTTTCAATAGTACTTAGGACAATATTTTCTATCCTTTCTATTAGCACATCCTTATTAATTTCACACACGCTATTGTAAAACAACATTTGAGTCACTCCAATTAAAAGATTCCAGAGTTATACCTATCATATAAAATCTTTGCACTGGTTATAAGGTATTCTATCTCTTCAAAGTTTAGATACACTTCTTTGTTCCCCCAGTCTGATCTTTCAGCTCCTATAAATTTGATAAGCTTGTCTACAAAATCTGAAACCTTATCTGAATCATTATTTAATGCTTCAGGCTTAAATAAGTCACAAATATTACTAGCTCCCATAATAGAATGATTTTTTTCATCGTAGTCATAAGTTATTTTTTCATAGGTATCTCTTGTAGTTCTTAATAACATTTCTATTCTCCTTTCTAAGCAGCATAATCTAGTGAATGCCTTTTATTAATATCTGTTCTAAAAATAAACTTTTCTCTTAGCCCTTCAGCTAAGGTCTTAACAAACTGATTTTCAAATTCAGCCTCTACACTCTTTTGGGTCAATAACTCCTCCTTTACTCTTTCTTTAGACTTTCTATCATAGCTGATAGTAACTATTGAAACTTCCAAAATATCACCTCCTCTTACAACTTAGCTGTCGGATTTGACATTCTAGTTTTTGTAATCCAGATTACAATTGCATTTATATTTCGTTCTTGTTTTACATATTAGCATATATTTTTTCACTTGTAAACCAGGATACAAAAAATATTTTATTTGTATCCTAAATTATTTTAGTATATAATATATTTCGAGGTGAATATTATGTTTAATAAAGAAAAATTTAGCGAATTATTAAAATCTTCTATTGGTGCAAACAGGAGCATTACTGACTTCTCAAAGGAATGCGGGGTTGCAAGACCTTACATATCTAAATTTTTAAATTGTAAATTAGAAAAAGCCCCCTCTCCTGAAATAATAAAAAAGTTTTCTAGTGTTGCTTATAATAATATAAAGGAGGCAGACCTTTTGGACGCTGCTGGTTACGAGATAAGTGATATTGATCACTTTAATCTAACTTTTGAGGCTGCTATTGAAGATGGTTCTCTAAATAATCCTGTTTCAGATACTAGAAGCAAAATAAACAAATTGTATCTTGAAAACAACACAAGTAGCAGTATCCCAATTAGAGTTCCTGTTTTGTCTTTTATTGATGATAAAAACATAATTTCTAATGATGATGAGAATGTAATTAGCTATGAATATGTACCTAGTACTTTAGCTTACGATGCTTCGAAATGCTTCTACTATATAGCAGAAGATAATAGTATGTCTAATGCACGAATTCATGATGGAGATGCTGTTTTTATAATTCCAAATATAACTTATAAGCATAATGACATTGTGCTTTTATTAAAAGATGGAGAAGCTTTCTTAAGAAGATATAAGAAATTGAGTAATGTACATTTATTCCAAGCTGAAAGCAATGATTTTGATAGCTTCGCATTAACAAATAATGATCTAAAAAATTCTAAAATTACTATTATAGGTACTGTTGAGCATATAAAGATAAGAACAAAAATTTAGGAAGGGATGATGTTTTTTGAATGCAGCAATATATGCAAGATATAGTTCAGATAATCAACGTGAAGAGTCCATTGATGCGCAAATCCGTGCTATAAAAGAATATGCAGATAAAAATGGAATAATAATTACTAAGGTATACACTGATGAAGCAAGGTCAGCAACAACAGATAATAGGCCTAAATTTCTTGAAATGATAAAAGATAGTGAGTATGGACTATTCGATGCTGTAATAGTCCATAAGCTTGATCGTTTCTCAAGAGATAGATATGATAGCGCTCATTATAAGAGAATTCTCAAAAAGAATAATGTAAGGCTTATATCAGTGCTAGAACATTTGGATGACAGTCCTGAAAGCATAATACTTGAATCAGTTCTTCAAGGCATGGCTGAATATTATTCTAAGAACTTAGCTAGAGAAGTTATGAAAGGTATGAAAGAAACTGCTCTTCAATGTAAGCACACAGGAGGTCTTCCCCCATTAGGTTACAATGTAGATCCTGAAACAAAGAAATATATTATAAATGAACAAGAAGCAAAATCGGTAAAGTTAATTTTTGAGATGTATTCTGAAGGACATGGCTACAATACTATAGTAGATAAACTTAACCTATTAGGCTACAAAACTAAAATAGGAAGAAGCTTTGGTAAAAACAGCATATCAGAAATACTAAGAAACGAAAAATACATAGGTACTTTTATATTTAATAAAGCACCTAAGTCCTTCAATGGTAAGCGCAATTCACATAGAACTAAAAGTCCTGAGGAAATTATAAAAATAGAAAATGGATTACCTGCTATTATTTCAAAGGATGTTTTTGATAAAGTTCAAAAAAGAATGCTTAACAATAAAAGAAATGCTACAAATAAGGCTAAAGAAGTTTATCTATTGTCTGGAAAGATGGTTTGTGGCTGTTGTGGAGCTTCTATGGTAGGTCATACTAGTTATTCTGGAAGGAATAAAGCAAAGTACTCTACTTATAATTGCAGTGCTAGGTACAGAACAAAACAATGTGGTATGAAAAATATACAGAAGAACTTTGTTGAGGAGCTCGTACTAAATGAAATAAAAAGTAAAATCTTAAATCCTTCCTCAATAAGAAGACTTACGAAAAAACTTATAGAACACTATAACAAAATGCTAGATTCTAATAATGATGAATTAAAAAGTCTCGAGAAACGCCTAAAAGAAATAGATTTTGAAATCAGAAATATTGTCAATGCTATTTCACAAGGAATGTTTCATAACTCCTTTAAAGAAAAGATGGACAGCCTAGAAGCTGAGAAAAGCAGAATCTCCAGCTATATAAATGAAATAAAAGCTACAATGAACAGTAGCGAACTTAATGAAAAACTTATCGAGCAGTATTTAATTAAAGATATAACTGCTATAAATGAAAAAAGTGCTAATGATCTAAAAACAATCATTAACACTTATGTAGAATCAGTTTTAGTACATGAAGATAAGGTTGACATTAACCTTATCCTCTTTTTTGTACATATCAATGGTGGAGGCGAGCCTTCACCATACCTCATAACATATTTATGTGATAAGAATTGTTTTATAGCAAACTAATCTCATCTTTAAATAATTCTTTAGCCTTTCTAAATTTATCTACTTATTTTCAATGTATCTACATCATATTTATTAATAAACTTAATGACCCTGTCTATTGCTTCCGCCGGCATTCCCTCTTAAATCAATAATACACATCTTATCTTTAAGCTTCTTTCCACTTTCATCAAATTCATTGATTAATTTTTCATTACAATTTACACCAACCGTTTTTCTACTTTTTATTATAGGTATTGCTGAATTCTCTAAATATCTGTATTCTTTATCCCTACTTGTATCTATAGTAGTTGCTTTATTTAAAACTACTTCCTTACTTTCTGTAGTTTTATTTCCTTTTAATTTAATATTTATTGATTTCTCATCTGCTTGTCCTTTATCTAACAATCTTAAATAATTAACAATGTTGCCTTCCTTATCTTAATATTACTTTACATCTTATCATCATTAATTTCAATATTTTACTTGCATTTATAAATTCTTATATATTTGCAAATACTAAAAATGGTGATAAATATGACTTCTGAAGAAAAAGCTTATATAGCTGGTATTATTGATGGTGAAGGTAGCATTATGCTTTTAAAGTTTCATAATAATCAATTTCCTTCTCCTTGCATAAGCATCAGTTCAACCACTATTGAATTATTACAATGGATAAAAGATGTAACTAATATTGGCTCAATAAAAAGCAAGAAAAATTACAACCAAGAAAAGCATACTAATTCTTTTGCTTATACCATAAAGTATAACGATGTTATAAATCTTTTGGTAGAAATCGAACCATATTTAGTAATTGAGAGTAAAAAGAAAAGAGCTAGATTAATAATTAAAAAATACAAAGAAGTTACTCCTAGAAACGGAAGATATTCTAAAGAAATGCTTGAAGCTAAAGAAAAGTTTTATGAAGAATTTATTAGTATAAAATAGGTAAAACCCACCACATCTCTGTGGTGGGTTTTCTATTGGTGGAGGCGAGGGGACATGCTATTCCATTATTTATAATGGCACTGACTATGTTTTGAACTTAATATTATTAAGTCCCTTGGCGTATTATGAAAGCCATAATATAGTTTTGTAGCTTCCATCCTAGTACTTCCTGCTAACCCTAAGAGTTAGTTTAGAAGCCTATGAGTCGATACACGGCTGTTGAATTTCTTCACATACCACTCGGCATTACCGTCACCTTTCAGTGTTACGGCTTCACCGATAAAGCCAAGTTATCACTTCTAGATCACTCTAGAAGGCGACTCTAATTATGAATCGAACCCCTGTCCGAAAGTAGATCTGCCCAGGCATCTCCGAGTGCAGTCAGTAGTTTAACATTCCCTCTATAAGGCGCTTACTGACAGGCTCCTTACTTTAGTAGCTTCATAAATTCCGTTCACACCTCAAAGCTTTGGTGCGCTCGGTTCCCCACTGTCGACGCCAGACTCTAAGCCGTGGGCCTCTTAGGCTGACGAGCCGCTAACTAAGCAGCTAATGCAAAATTATCTTCTGCGTTTACATTTAATCCCTAGTTTTTTAAGGCGGGTCCAGAGTTCCCTCCACTCGCTTCCCGAACACCTCTTACCCCCGTCGAAACCATTACGCCCCCATGTTTTAAACGCAGGTTTGGGTTAGGAGATATTCTAGAACTTATATTAAGTTTTAAAATAAATCATGTAAGACATTATTATATCATCAAAAAGTACATTGGTCAAGATTTTCATTTTTTTCATTGACCATGAAATTAAATTCTTTTAAGTCCTAAATTTCTGTCCTTTCATATCTTACATTAATTATAATATAGCAAATACATAAGTTTATCAATAGGATTTTAATTTCTTTAGCATCAATATTATATATATAAGTGTAACATTACTATAATAACTAATTTGTAGATTAAAAAGTAAATCTTAAATTATCTATCTTTGCATTTATTTTTGTAAATTATAGATTAAAAAGCGAATTCTCAAAAGAATCCGCCTAAAATTATTTATACATGCTTTTTTGTTGTTAAAAAGATTATCTTTAGCGTAGATTATAACCTATTTACATTTATCTATACTTTTCTTTCATTTGTCTTTCTATTTCCCTCTTATGTGCCTTTTCAAGCATTGCATCTCTTTTATCATAGTTTTTCTTACCTTTAGCCACTCCAATAGCAACTTTCACTCTCCCGTTTTTTAGGTATAAAGAAAGTGGTACTAAAGTATACCCATCTTGAGCGGATCTTGCTGATAATGTATATATTTCTCCCTTATGGAGAAGAAGTTTTCTATCTCTTAAAGGGTCTACGTTAAATATGTTTCCTTGCTCATAAGGACTTACATGCATATTTCTTACATATATTTCTCCATTTCTTATCTCAGCATAACTGTCTTTAAGATTTGCTCTTCCTGATCTTATAGATTTAACTTCTGTACCTACAAGAGCAATACCAGCTTCATAAGTATCTTCTATAAAATAATCATGCCATGCTTTTCTATTTTCTGCTAAGGTTTTAGTATTACTGCTTTTCCCCATAATAACACCTACTTTTAACTTTGTTTGTAGTTAATAATTATATTATAATAAGTAGTTTTAATCAATACAACTTAATATTTTAAAATACAATATCACCCTTTATTTACCTTCATAATTATCTTATGAACAAATTTCCTGGGCAATAGTTTAGATGAATATACTAGAAACTTGTTTGAAACTCCTGGAATTATAATCTCTTTTCCTTTCATAAAGCCTTTGTACGCTTCTTCAGCTACAGCTTGTGCACTCATCATAGATTTTTTTGCTATTTCAGCTTTTTTTACTTCTGCTCTGCTTTGAAATTCTGTACTTGTAGGGCCTGGACATAATGTACTTACAGTTATATTATATTTTTTCAGTTCCACTGCTAAGGCTTGAGATAAAGAAAGCACATAAGCTTTTGTGGCATAGTAAACAGACATCAGGGGCCCTGCCTGAAAGGCTGCAGTAGATGCTACATTCATTATCTTACCCTTTTCCCTCTTTATCATATCTGGAATAAATAATTTTAACATATGAGTAAGAGCTCTAACATTTACATCTATCATGGTTAAATCTTTTTGATCTTCTACTTCCTGAAACCTTCCGAAACTTCCAAAGCCTGCATTATTAATAAGATTGTCTACAATAATGCCTCTATCTTTTATAGTTTTATATATAAACTCTGGTGAATCTTTTAAGCTTAAATCTGAAGATATGATACATACTTTAATATCATATTTTTCTTCAAACTCTTTTTTCATGCACTTAAGTTTTTCAATATTTCTAGCTATTAGTACAAGATTGTTACCATGTTTAGCAAATATAACAGAAAGTTCATAGCCTATACCTGAAGTTGCACCTGTAATAACAGTATATGTATCCATAGTATCTTCCTTTACTAAATATATTAATGGGGCTGTTATCTAATGGAAAAATACATTATGTACAGCCCTCATATCATATCATAGCTTTAGCTAATTTGAGTTCTCAGAATCTTTTTCTTCTTCTTTTATGAGTTCAAAATAAATATCATGATTTTCAAGGTCTACTCTATCCACTTTTACTTTTACAGTATCACCTAATCTGTAGATATTCTTTGTTCTCTCTCCTACCATGGTAAGATGTCTATCATCATATACATAATAATCATCTAGACTGCTTATATGAACTAATCCCTCAATAGTATTTGGAAGCTCTACAAAGAATCCAAAATTTGTAACAGAAGAAATCAATCCTTCATATACTTCTCCTATTCTTTCACTCATGTATTCAGCTTTCTTCAAATCATCTACTTCTCTCTCTGCATCATCTGCCAGTCTTTCCATATCAGAAGATTGTTTAGAAGCATAGTCCACTGCCTTAACCAGTGCTTTATTCCTTCCCTCATCTACCTGTCCATTTATATATTCTTTAATTATCCTATGTATAATTAAATCTGGATACCTTCTTATAGGTGAAGTAAAGTGGCAATAATACCTAGCTGCTAATCCAAAGTGTCCTACACATTCTGGTGAATATTTCGCCTGCATCATAGAACGTAAAAGCAAAGTGCTGACTACAGTCTCTTCCTTTTTACCCTGCACCTTCTCTAATATCTCCTGAAGGATTCTAGGGTGAACATCGTTGTTCCATTTTAAGGTATACCCCAGGTTATATATAAATTCGTTAAAATGAGCAAGCTTTTCTTCATCTGGATTTTCATGAATTCTATACACAAAAGGTATATTAGCCCAGTACATATGCTCTGCTATGGTTTCGTTACATACAAGCATAAACTCTTCTATTATTCTGTTAGATATGTCTCTTTCATAGGGTTTTATTTCTACAGGTTTACCTAAATCATCTAAAATGATCTTACATTCATCAAAATTAAAATCTATAGCTCCTCTAGCTATCCTCTTTTTATGAAGTATATCTGCCAGCTCTGCCATCGCATTAAAGTCTTGGTATAAATAATCATATCGTTTTATAAGTTCTTCATCTTTATCCCTTAGTATTTTAGTTACATCCGTATAAGTCATTCTTTCACTAGTCTTAATAACGCTCTCTACAATTTCATGGTCCAAAACCTTTCCAGTTCCATCTATAATCATAAAACAGCTTAAGGCTAATCTATCTACCTTGGGATTTAATGAACATATTCCATTGGACAGTTTTTTAGGAAGCATGGGAATAACTCTATCTATTAGATAAACTGAAGTACCTCTCTTAAGCGCTTCTTTATCTAATGGATTTTTCTCTCTTACATAGTGGGAAACATCCGCTATATGAACTCCTAATTTGAAATTACCATTAGAAAGTCTCTCTACAGAAACTGCATCATCTAAATCTTTAGCATCTTCCCCATCAATAGTTACCATCTTTATATCTCTTAAATCTTTTCTTCTTTTATACTCAATATTAGGTATTTCTTCATCTATGTTCTCTGCAAATCTAGCTACTTTTTCTGGGAATTCTTCTGGAAGGCCATACTTTTTAATTATAGTTAATATATCTATGCCTTTATCGCCTTTTTTCCCTAGTACATCTACTATTTTTCCTTCGGGATTTCTTCTTCTTTCAGGCCATTCTGTAATCTCAACTATAACTACATCATCAGTTTTGGCATCAGCTTTTTCTGATTTAGGTATAAATATATCATATTGAATTCTTTTATCTTCAGGTACCACAAATCCAAAATTTTTACTATTTTCATAGATTCCAATGATGGTTTTGTTTGCTCTTTCAAGTATTCTTATGATTTCTCCTTCTCGCTTCTTTCCATTTAAATCTTCCCTAGTAATCTTTACAATAATTCTATCTCCATGCATAGCTCCATTCATAAAGGAAGCTGGAATAAATACATCCTTTTCCCCTTCTTCTTCAGGAATTAGAAATCCATAACCTTTTTGATGACACTGAAGTTTACCTATTATTAAACCCATTCTTTCAGGAAGTCCATACTTTTCTGCCTTTGTCCTTAAAATTAATCCTTCCTTTTCTATAGCCTTTAAAACATTTTTAAACTCTTTATATTCGAATTTATTTATATTAAAAACTTTAGCTAACTCTTGAATATCCATAGGCTTGTAAGCCTGTTCTCTCATAAAATTTATTAATGATTCTTTAATATTCATATTTTCCCTCCTACTTATCAGGTAATCATCTAGTATTTAAGTTCATTTAAAAGCAGATATATAATTACAATATAACACTGTTAGAAATTATTAGAAATATATTTTATTATATTTTTTCCCTATTAACAAGATTTAATCCATAATTAGAGTAAAAAAGTTATAAAATAATAAATTATATAGTGAATAATAAAAGCACTATCAAATCTTATGGCAATCCAATAATATTGATAGTGCTATCTTTTAATTATGAAGCTAGTAATAAATCTTTTGTTTGACTGAAAAATGTGAAGTTTCAGTCTACCTTATATAAAAATAATTCTATAGGATCTATTGAATTTAAACTATTTCATAAGATTTATAAGTATTCCACCATACTTAACTATAATAGGTGCAAATACTAAGGAAACTATAGTCATAAGCTTTATAAGTATATTCATTGAAGGACCTGAAGTATCTTTAAATGGATCTCCTACTGTATCTCCAACTACACCAGCCTTATGTGCATAACTTCCTTTACCGCCATATACACCGCCTTCAATATACTTCTTAGCATTATCCCAAGCTCCTCCAGAGTTAGACATAAGTATTGCCACTAAAACTCCTGTAGCTACTGCTCCTCCAATAAGTCCGCCTAAGGCTTCAGCCCCTAGAAGGATACCTACAGCTATAGGAATTACTATAGCTAATATACCAGGCAGTACCATCTCTTTAAGGGCAGCTTCTGTAGATATTTCTACACATCTTGCATAATCTGGTTTAGATTTTTCTTCCATAATACCAGGTATTTCTTTAAATTGTCTTCTTACTTCCTCTACCATCTCATTTGCAGCTTTACCAACAGATTCCATAGTAAGAGCACCAAATAAAAATGGAAGCATAGCTCCTATAAGTATACCTACCAAGGTAGCTGGATTTAGTAAATCTATGCTTGGCAGCTTCACCGCTTGTGCATAGGATGCAAATAGTGCTAGTGCTGTTAATGCTGCAGAACCTATAGCAAAGCCTTTTCCTATAGCTGCAGTGGTATTTCCTACAGAATCAAGTTTATCTGTTATTTCTCTTACTGAGGATGGTAAATGGGACATTTCTGCTATACCACCTGCATTATCTGCTATGGGTCCATAAGCATCAACTGCCACAGTTAATCCAGTTATAGACAACATTCCTACTGCAGATAAAGCTATTCCATATAGTCCCATAGAAGCATTAGTAGAACCTCCCATAACATAATAAGACACTAATATTCCTATAACAATTAAAATAATTGGCCAAACAGTTGATTTCATTCCTACAGCCAATCCTGAAATTATAATGGTAGCAGGCCCTGTTTGAGCTTGTTCTGCTACTGACTTAACAGGCTTATAATCTGCAGAAGTATATACTTCTGTTATCTTACCTATAATCATTCCTATAACAAGACCAATACCTACTGCAAAAAATGCTTTAAAATCTCCAAAAACACTTTTACTTAATATAGCTGCAGCAAGTATAACAATTACTCCTCCTATATAGGTTCCTGTATTTAAGGCTCTTTGAGGACTGGAATTCTTACTATTTCTAGCTACAACAGCTCCTATTATTGAAGCCAATATGCCAATGGCTGATAGGAGCATAGGGTATAAAACCCCTTTACCACCGCTAAATAAAGCAGCTCCTAAGGTTATAGACGAAATTATGGATCCTACATAAGATTCAAATAGGTCAGCTCCCATACCTGCTACATCGCCTACATTGTCTCCTACATTATCTGCTATAACCGCTGGATTTCTAGGGTCATCTTCTGGAATACCAGCCTCTACCTTACCAACTAGGTCTGCTCCTACATCTGCAGCCTTAGTATATATACCTCCCCCTACACGGGCAAATAGGGCTATAGAACTAGCGCCTAATCCAAATCCAGTTAAATAAATAGTATTCCCTGAAAAAATCAAAAAGAGCAAGCTTAGCCCGAGAATCCCCAGTCCAACTACACTCATTCCCATTACTGCTCCGCCAGAAAAAGCAATTTTTAAAGCTTCATTTTGTCCATGCCTTGCTGCCTCTGCAGTCCTTACATTAGCCTTTGTAGCTACTCTCATTCCAAAATATCCTGCTAAAATAGAAAAAACTGCTCCAAAAACAAAGCATATAGCTGTTTGATAGTTGATAAAAATTGATATGATTATGGCAACAATGATTATGAATATGGTAAGATACCTATATTCTTTTCTTAAAAATGCCATAGCTCCATCATGAATATATCCTCCTATCTCTTTCATCCTTTGATTGCCTGGATTTTGCTTTTTTATGTCATTTGCCAGCATAAAAGCAAAGATAAGTGCTATAACACCACTTATTGCAGATAAATAGATATAAACATTCATATAAAAACCTCCTTATGGATTTATATTTTAATTATTTCCAGATATTATATTAAAAATCCCCCGAAAAATAATATAATTCCAAAAATAATTATTAACTGATTAAATAATACCTATTTATTAGCACAATAGAAGTAATTCACTTAGGCAAATCCAAATAATTCCTTACATAATGTAAAAAAAACTGGCTTAATCATTGGTTTAAACTATTATCTCAAGGCACTTTTAAATTACCTTAAAATAATAACATGATAAGTCAGCATTTAAAGATACATAAATACAACATTTAGCATTGTGATTTTTTGTAATTATTTAACTATATTTAAAGCTAAAGTAGTAATTGCAAATAATACTGCAGTAACAACTGTAATTCTTGATAAAAGAGCTTCTTTTGTCCTTGATTTATTTTTACTGAAAAAAGTTTCTGAACCACCAGTTATAAATCCTTTTAATCCATCAGCCTTACTTGGCTGTAATAAAACTACTACTATCATTGTAATAGAAAAAATAAATTCCAAAACTAATAAAAAGTTATGCATACCGCAACCTCCCAAAACTCATAAAACATGAAATTTACATAAATACATTTTAGCACATATTAATATCCTTGACAACATTAATTAAGTTTGTAATTTCCAATTTATAATTTATAGTATATTTAATAGCTTACGCAGATTTTCTATACTATACTAAACAAGCTTCAAATTTTAATTGTAAAAAAAGCAAATTCCAAATTTAGAATTTGCCTTTTTTAACGAATCTATACTTTTTATTTTAAATATTATCTGCTTTTTATGTTATAAAATGCTTTTCTGCCTCTGTACTCAGCCATATCTGCTAATTCTTCTTCTATTCTTAGCAATTGATTATACTTAGCCACTCTTTCACTTCTTGCAGGAGCTCCAGTCTTTATCTGACCTGCATTTACTGCAACTACTAAATCTGCAATAGTTGTATCTTCAGTCTCTCCTGATCTATGGGATACCACTGCTGTATATCCTGCTCTTTGAGCAGTTTCTATAGCATTTAAAGTCTCTGTAAGAGTTCCTATTTGATTTAATTTTATTAATATGGAATTTGCAACTTCCTTTTCTATACCCATATTTAATCTCTTTGTATTAGTAACAAATAAATCATCTCCTACAAGCTGAACCTTGTTTCCTAACTTTTCAGTTATATACTTCCATCCTTCCCAGTCTTCTTCGGCCATACCATCTTCTATAGATATTATTGGATATCTATTTACTAAATCTACATAATAATCTGCCATTTCCTCTGGAGAAAGTACTTTTCCTTCTCCTTTTAAGTTGTATTTTCCTTCTTCATATAGTTCTGAAGAAGCTGGATCTAATGCTATAAACATATCCTCTCCTGGCTTATATCCTGCTTTTTCTATAGCTTCCACTATAACTTGAATTGCTTCTTCATTAGATTTTAGATTTGGAGCGAATCCTCCTTCATCTCCTACACCTGTCTCATAGCCTTTTGATTTTAATATAGATTTTAAAGCATGATATACTTCTGCACACATTCTTAAAGCTTCAGTAAAGCAGCAAGCTCCTACTGGCATTATCATAAATTCCTGTAAATCCACATTATTATCTGCATGTTTACCGCCATTTATGATATTCATCATTGGAACAGGAAGAACTTTAGCATTTACTCCTCCTATGTATTGATATAGAGGGAGTCCTAAATAATTAGCTGCAGCTTTAGCACAAGCAAGAGAAACTCCTAGGGTAGCATTAGCTCCCAATTTACTCTTATTATCTGTTCCATCTAACTCTATCATCATGTTATCTATAGATACCTGGTCAAATACATTAAATCCTACTAATTCTGCTGCTATGATTTCATTAACATTTTCTACAGCTTTTAAAACACCTTTCCCATTATATTTATCTTTATCTCCATCTCTTAGCTCTACTGCTTCATATATTCCTGTGGAAGCTCCTGAAGGTACTGAAGCTCTTCCTACGGTTCCATCTTCTAAAGTTACTTCTACTTCAACAGTAGGAAAACATCTTGAATCAAGTATCTGTCTTGCATATACGTCAACAATTTCCACATAATTTTTCATAAAATTACCTCCTATATCTTAAAAAATATTAATATCCATATATATTATTGGTTTTAATATAGCATATAATACTCTATTTTTAATTAAAACAAATGATTTTTACTGCTTTTTTAGAACTAAATAAAATATTTGGTAACTATATTATACTTCTATTAGATACATGATTTCAATAGAAAACAATAATCATTGATTAAATTTAAATATTTAGAAAATTCTAATTATAAAGCTATACACATTTTTATGTGCACAGCTTCGTGAAATATTACTTTATTAATGATTTTCCTGTCATTTCTTTAGGTGCATCAAGTCCCATAACTTCTAACATAGTAGGAGCTATATCTGATAGTCTTCCATCTTCTCTCATTTCTTTTGCATGTTTTGAAACAAATACGAATGGAACCTTATTTGAAGTATGAGCTGTCATTGGAGCTCCTGTAGCATAATCTATCATCTGCTCTGAATTACCATGATCTGCAGTTATAAATACAGCAGCATCCTTTTCTAACATTTTATCTACTATCCTGCCAAGACAAATATCTACAGTCTCTACAGCCTTTTTAGCTGCTTCGAAAATTCCAGTATGTCCTACCATGTCAGGGTTTGCAAAATTTAAAATTATCATATCATACTGATCTGAATCTATTCTTTTTAAAACTTCTTCTGTTACTTCATAAGCACTCATTTCAGGTTTTAAATCATAAGTTGCTACCTTTGGAGATGGTATAAGTGCTCTATCTTCTCCTGGATTTGGTGCTTCTACTCCTCCATTAAAGAAAAATGTAACATGGGCATATTTTTCTGTTTCAGCTATTCTTAATTGTTTTTTACCTAATTTGCTTACATATTCTCCTAAAGTATTTGAGTAACTTTCTGGTTTAAATGCTATAGAAACATTTTCTAAAGTTTTGTCATACTGTGTCATGCATACATAAGTTAAATCTAAAGTTTCTCTTTTAAATCCATCAAATACTTTATCATTTAAAGCTCTAGTTATCTCTCTAGCTCTATCAGGTCTGAAGTTAAAGAATATTACAGAGTCCTTATTCTTTATTGTTGCTACAGCTTTTCCATCCTCTTCTATAACGCATGGAACTACGAACTCGTCAGTCTTATTGTCGTGATAAGATTTTTCCATACATTCTACTCCGCTTTTAGCTGATTCGCCTTTTCCAAGTACCATAGCATTATAAGCAAGCTCTACTCTTTCCCATCTCTTATCCCTATCCATAGCATAGTATCTTCCGCTTATAGTAGCAATACTGCCTACTCCAAGTTCTTTCATGTAGTTATCTATTTCTTCTACAAAAGCTTTTCCAGAAGATGGTGGAACATCTCTTCCATCAGTGAATGCATGAACATAAACTTTAGTTAAACCTTTTTGCTTTGCAAGAGTTAAAAGAGCTTTTAAATGTTCAATATGAGAATGAACTCCTCCATCAGATAGCAATCCTAATAAATGAAGTGATGAATTGTTTTCTTTCGCCTTATCCATGGCATAATTTAAAGCTTCATTTTGAAAAAAGTCTCCATCTTTTATGGATTTAGTTATTCTTGTTAGTTCTTGATATATTATTCTTCCTGCACCTATATTTAAATGACCAACCTCAGAATTACCCATTTGTCCTTCTGGCAATCCTACGTCTAATCCACTAGCATTTAATTGAGTATGTGGATACTTAGCCCACAATTTATCATAATTAGGCTTATTAGCTGCTTTAACAGCATTTCCATCTACATGGTCTGTGATACCAAATCCATCTAATATCATCAGCATTACAGGTTTCTTAGTCATAATATTCCTCCAATATATAATAATTTTTATCACTATTACCTGGTATATAATAGCTGTATCTATGTTTCTATATATAAAACAATAAAATTACTATTTAATTTGCTATTCTGTTATCTAAAACTTAAAAAGACAATAGCATAGAATTTTATAATGGTCTCAAGCTATTGTCTCTTTATGTCATTAATAATTAACTATAGCTGCAAAATCAGTTGCTACCAAGCTTGCCCCGCCTACTAAGGCACCATCAATATCTGATTTAGACATCTGTTCTTTTATAGTAGCTGGCTTAACAGAACCACCATACTGTATTCTTACTTTATCTGCTACTTCATTGCCATATAGTTCTCCTACAACTTTTCTTATAGCAGCAATAGTTTCATTTGCTTGATCAGATGTAGCTGTCTTTCCTGTTCCTATAGCCCATATTGGTTCATAAGCTATTATAAGTTTTTCTACTTGATCAACTGTCAATCCCATAAGATCCAATTTTACCTGTCTTCTTAGAACTTCTTCTGTGATATTAGCTTCTCTTTCCTCTAAAGCTTCTCCAACACAAAGTATAGGAATTAAATTATGAGTATAAGCTGCTTTAAGCTTTTTATTTACAGTTTCATCTGTTTCATTAAAATATTGTCTTCTTTCGCTGTGGCCTAGGATAACATAATGAGCTCCCATAGCTTCAAGCATTCCTGGAGCAACTTCTCCTGTAAAAGCTCCTTTTTCTTCAAAATGCATGTTTTGAGCACCAACTTTAATATTACTTCCCTGTGCTGCTTTTAATACAGCATCAAGTGAAACAAATGGTACACAAACCACTACTTCACATTTTGCATCCTTTACTAATGGCTTTAATTCCTCTATAACTTTAACTGATTCTGCTGGAGTATAATGCATCTTCCAGTTTCCTGCAATAATAGCTTTTCTCATTATAAAACACCCTTTCTTTAATTAACAACTTCTACTAAGCTGTATGTATATGTTTAAGAATTAAGAATTGAAAAATCAATCCTTAACTCTTTATTTTATTGTTATTATTTATCATTAAGTGCAGCTATTCCTGGTAGTTCTTTTCCTTCTAAGAATTCAAGTGAAGCTCCACCACCAGTGGAAATATGAGTCATCTTATCTCCAAATCCTAAAGTATTAACAGCTGCAGCGGAGTCTCCTCCTCCTATTATAGTAGTAGCCTTTGAATCAGCCATAGCTTTAGCTACTTCAATAGTTCCTTTTGCAAAGTTTTCAAATTCGAATACTCCCATAGGTCCATTCCAAATTACAGTTTTAGCATCTTTAACTGCATCGCTATATAATTTTGCTGTCTTTGGTCCGATATCTAATCCCATGTAGCCTTCTGGTATATTTTGATCTTCTGTAACTACTGGTGCAGCTTCAGCTGAGAATTTATCTCCTACTACATTATCTAAAGGTAATAGTAATCTAACTCCTTTAGCCTTTGCTTTATCCATCATTTCTTTTGCATATTCTACTTTATCTTCTTCAAGAAGTGAAGTTCCGATTGTAAATCCTTGAGCTTTTAAGAATGTATAAGCCATTCCTCCGCCTATTATTAAAGTATCTACTTTTTCTAATAAGTTATTTATAACATTTATCTTATCAGAAACTTTAGCTCCGCCAAGTATAGCTACAAAAGGTCTCTCTGGATTTTCTACTGCACTTCCTAAGAACTTTAATTCTTTTTGAATTAAATATCCGCATACTGCAGTATCTACAAATTTAGTTACTCCTACAGTAGAGCAGTGTGCTCTATGCGCTGTTCCAAAGGCATCATTAACATATACATCTGCTAAAGATGCTAAATCTTTTGAAAAACTGTCTTCATTTTTTCCTTCTTCTGGTCTAAATCTTGTATTTTCAAGAAGAACTACATCTCCTTCATTCATAGCAGCTACAGCTTTTTTAGCGTTTTCTCCTACTACTATATCATCAGCAGCAAAAACTACTTCTTTTCCTAGCATTTCACTCAATCTTTTAGCTACTGGTGCCAAAGTCTTTGATGAATCTGGTCCTTTTGCTTTTCCTAAATGTGAACAAAGTATAACTTTGGCTCCCTTTTCCATTAAATATTTGATGGTTGGAAGTGCTCCATTTAATCTATTTTCATCAGTTATAACTCCATCTTTTAAAGGCACATTGAAATCACATCTTACAAGTACTCTTTTTCCTTTAACTTCTATATCTTCTATAGTTTTTTTATTTAATTTCATACTCTTCACCTCTTATCATTAATTAAAAAAGAGATCGGCCTTATAGCCTTAATTAACTACAAAACCAGACCTCTTTTTTCTAAATTAGCTATATTAAAGCTACTATTACTTTATAAGTGATATTCAACTTAAATTATAGGCTTTTAGCAACTTTTGAAGCTAAGTCTGCTAATCTGTTTGAATATCCCCATTCATTATCATACCAAGAAACAACTTTAACCATATTGTCTCCTATAACCATTGTGGATGGAGCATCTACTATAGATGATCTAGCATCTCCTCTGTAGTCCATAGATACTAGTGGTGCTTCTTCGTATCCAAGTACTCCCTTCATGTAAGTATCTGCAGCTTCTTTAAATGCAGCATTTACTTCTTCAACTGTTACATTCTTTTCTAATTCAGCAACTAAATCTGTGCAGGAAACAGTTGGAGTTGGAACTCTTAATGAGAATCCATTTAATTTTCCTTTTAATTCTGGTAATACTAATGCAACTGCTTTAGCAGCTCCAGTAGTTGTTGGGATCATTGATTCTGCTGCAGCTCTTGCTCTTCTTAAATCTCTATGAGGAGCATCTAATATCTTTTGGTCATTTGTGTAAGAATGAACTGTAGTCATTAATCCCTTCTTTATTCCAAATTTCTCATGAAGAACTTTAGCAAATGGAGCTAAACAGTTAGTTGTGCAGGATGCATTTGATATTATATGATGTTTAGCTGGATCATATTTGTCATCATTAACTCCCATAACTATTGTTATATCTTCATTTTTAGCTGGTGCTGATATAAGAACTTTTTTAACTGTTGCTTGTTCCATATGAGCTTTAGCTTTTTCTGCATCTGTGAATAATCCAGTGGATTCTATAACTATTTCAGCTCCTACTGAAGCCCATGGAATGCACTTA
The DNA here is from genome assembly GCA_946405135.1 of uncultured Clostridiaceae bacterium. Classification (GTDB taxonomy): domain Bacteria; phylum Bacillota; class Clostridia; order Clostridiales; family Clostridiaceae; genus CAMJGD01. The sequence goes on from CAMJGD010000018.1 coordinate 29,610, forward strand.
GGATCTCTTTCTGCAAATATTTTTATTTCTTTTCCATCTACAACTATTGAATTTTCTTTAGCTTCAACTGTTTTGTCATATCTTCCAAATAATGAGTCATATTTTAAAAGATGAGCTAATGTCTTAGCATCAGTTAAGTCGTTAATTGCAACAACCTCTAATTCACTACCATGATTAGCTAATAAAGCTTTAAATACGTTTCTACCAATTCTTCCAAATCCGTTAATACCAACTTTAACCATTTGAAATTACCTCCTAAAATATAATTTTATATTAAATATTTTATATAAAAATATTTAGATACCTATTTTGTTGTTTTTTAATAAATTAACTATTTCCCTGGCTGCTCCTTCATCTGTTATAAGAGTACCGTTTTTGTTATTATACTCTGTAGATATTATAGCTTCAGCCTTGTTCTTTCCTCCTGCCACTGCAATAAGATTTTTAACATTTCTGGCTTCATTTAAATTAATACCTAAAGCAGAAGTTGAACATACTGCAGAGCCATTCATACTGAAATAGCATCCAAAAGCCTCTCCCACAGCTCCTGATTCCATAAGTTTTTTTACTTTTTCTATGGGCATGCCCCTTTTTACAGCCATTTCATCAGCTCTTCCTATACCATATATGAGCATATCTGCATTTTTTATATTATCTATTACTTCTTTTATATCTTTTTCAGCCAGCATGCTTTTAACTAAATTATCACTTAAGTTATCAGGTACATGAAGCATCTTATATGCACCTCCAACTTTTTTAGAAAGAACTGCTGCCAAAGAATTTGCTTGAGTCTCTACATTTCTTCCCATACCACCCCTTGCAGGCACTATGAGCATATTTTCTAAATTACTTACTTTAGGGAAGTTATCTACCACTTCTTTTATAGTACTTCCTCCTGTAAGTGCAATAGTGTAGCCACTTTTCATTATAGCTTTAATATAATTAGCTGCGGCTCTGCCTATTTCTTTAAGTACAGTTTTATCTTCATCTGTATCACCTGGAACAACTATTACATCTTTAAGACCTAAAGAAATTTTTATTGTGCTTTCAATTTCAGATAACCCTTTTATCTCATGGATAAAACTTTTAAGCTTATCTATAATTTCTTCCCCTTCCTCAGTAACAGTCATGCCTGGTGTATTTATTTCTATCAGGTTCTGAGATTTTAGAAAGTTTATTTCTGTTCTTACTATTCTTTCTCCCATATCCAATCGATTGGCCAATATTCTCCTGCCAATAGGCTCATTGTAGTATATAGTTCTTAAAATATTATATCTCTTTTCAAGAACTTCTATAAGTTCTGGTACAATCTTCTGTTGCAGTTTAAGAATTTCCTCCAATGAAAAAACACTCCTTTGGTCGTTCGATGTCCCAGCTAAAAATATTATGTCCCACAACTCTTATTATAAATTATTTCCTTTGATTTTTAAATAGTCTTTTTTAAAAACATGTTAACAAAATGTTAATTCCCATGATTTTAATAGCCACCTAGCAAGGTGGTTATTAAAATCTCTTTCTTTTACTGGAAGATTTAATTCCTAATTCCTCTCTGTATTTTGCCACAGTACGCCTTGAAATATTCATACCAAGCTTACTTAATTCATCACATATAAATTGATCTGAAAGCGGTTTACTTTTATCTTCTTCATCAATTAATTTCTTTATATGATTTTTTATATTGTTTACGGAAACATCCTCTCCAGAATTTTTAGACTTTATTCCTGTAGTGAATAAATTCTTTATTTTTACTGTTCCTCTACTAGTATATATATATTTATCACGAATGGCTCTGCTTATGGTAGATTCATGCATTTCTAATCTTTCAGCTATTTCCTTTAGAGTCATAGGCTTAAGATAATCTTCTCCTTTTTCAAAATAATCATATTGTATTTCAATGATATTTTCTAGTACTCTATATATAGTATTTTTTCTGTTTTCCACACTTTTTATAAGAAACATTGCACTACTAATCTTATCTTTAACATAATCTGCCGCATATTTATCCTTATCATTATTTATTATTTCTTTATACATATTGTTAATAGAAAGCTTTGGCAAAAGATTATCATTCATTATTATATGATATTTATTATCTATTTTCTTTATATAAGCATCTGGAATTATATACTTAACTTCATCTCCCGTAAAAAATCCCCGGGAGGGTTTAGGTTCAAGTGATTTTATAATATCACCATACTGTTGAGCATCTTTTGGAGTTATATCTAAATCTTTAGCTATGATTAAAAATTTATTTTCAGCCAAATTTTGGAGATGATTATCTATAATATAAAATAGAGCTTCATCTTCTATTCCTTTTTTATTTAACTGTATTTTTAGACATTCTTTTAAGTCTCTGGCTCCAATGCCATCTGGTTCTAATCCCTGAACTATCCCTAATGCCTTTTCTACCACAGATACCTCTGTCTTTAACTCTCTTGCAATATCGCATACTTCTACATCCAAGTAACCTTTATTATCTAAATTCTCTATTATGTAATCACAAAGAACCTTCGTGTAATCATTTTCATTTAATTCTAAAATCTGCTCATGTAAATATTCTTTTAGAGATTTTTTATTGGATATGAAATTAAATGGAGAAACTTCTTCCTCATCATAATTTCCTAGGCTTTGAGAACCATAATTATCAAATTCAAAATATTTTATAAGCTCTTTATAATCTATATTGTCTCTATCAGATTTTTCATTATTCTCTTCGTATTTAGCTTCCAGTACAGGATTTTCCTGAAATTCTTTATTGATGAACTCTTGAAGGTCATAACTAGACATCTGAAGCAATTTAACTGATAACTGCATTTGCTGCGTCATTACTAATTTTTGTTCTTGGGTTAGATTTAGTGTAAAATCCATCTTCATAAGTATGCCACCTTCAAATTCGTATTTTAGAGTTATTATATCATATTTTTATTATTTTTTTAAATAATAAAAAAAGCCCGAAGGCTTTTTTATACTATAATTTATTATCGAAGATTTTGGCTCTGATTGTTTAAAGTAACTCCTCCTCGTAACCTCGGAGGAGTAAGCGATTCGCACAAAATCGAAGATTTTGGCTCTGATTTTAGAGAAACTCCTCCTCGTAACTCGGAAGAGTAAGCGATTCGCACAAAATCGAAGATTTTGGCTCTCATTTTAGAGAAACTCCTCCTCGTAACTCGGAGGAGTAAGCGATTCGCACAAAATCGAAGATTTTGGCTCTCTGCTTATCTTTCACCTTTTCTGTAAGGGACTCCATCTGCTAAAGGTGCTTGAGTTTTTCCTACAAATCCTGCTAATACAATCATTGTAAGTAAGTATGGAAATGCTGCATAGAATTCTCCTGGTATCTTCCATCCAAATCCTTTTGCATATAGCTCTAACGTTTCTGCAAATCCAAATAATAAACAAGCAAGCATAGCATTTTTAGGTTTCCAATTTCCAAATATCATAGCTGCTAAGGCAATAAATCCTCTACCACTTACCATATTCTCTCTGTAAAGATTCATAATACCTATGGAAAGAGTAGCTCCACCTAATCCTCCTAAAACACCTGATAATATTACAGATAAATAACGTATTTTATAAACACTTATTCCTAAAGTATCAGCTGCCTTAGGATGTTCTCCTACAGCCCTTATTCTAAGTCCTATTGGTGTCTTAAATAGCACGTAATGTGAAACAAACACTAAAACTATGGCTAACCATACAAACCAATTTAATTCTGCTAAAAACGGTCCTATTAGAGGAATTTTGGCAAACATAGCAGAAGGGTATGGCAATGATGCAACGGTGCTTGTTTGTGATGGTGTTCCAAAGAATATGAAAATTAGAAAGCTTATGAATGCTGCTGAAAATACATTTATACCAGTACCAGAAATAACTTGATCTGCTTGAAGATGTACACTCAAATAAGCATGTAAAGCAGCAAATGCTGCGCCTCCAAGTATAGCAAATATTACCCCCATCCAAGGGTTTCCTGTCACATAGGAACCCAATACTGCGAAGAAGGCTCCAGCAGTCATAATTCCTTCTAATGCAATGTTAACTACTCCAGACCTTTCTGAAAAAACTCCGCCTAAGCTGGCAAAAATTAGAGGCGTTGCAAGTCTCAAAGTAGCTGACACTATTCCAACAATAGCTAAAAAAACTGGATTACTCATTTTATTACAGCCTCCTTCTTTCTTTTTTCAGCAATTATCTTAAATATATATTCTGCTGCTATAAATATAATTACGATACCCTGAATTAAGTTAGATATAGTTTTTGGAATTCCATAAAGCATAAGTGTTCCTGAACTTAAGTTTAATGCTCCAAATAGTATAGCTGAGAATATAACACCTATTGGGTTACTCTTAGCAACTAAAGCTACAGCGATTCCATCAAATCCGAAGTTAGGGAATGAGAATAACTGCATAGATTGATGCTGAATACCAGCTACATGTATTGCTCCACCCAATCCTGCTATAGCACCTGAAATAGCCATAGCTAAAATTATATTTTTCTTAATATCTATTCCGCCATATTCTGCTGCATGTTGATTTAATCCTACCGCACGAATTTCATATCCTATAGTCGTCTTCCAGAATAATATATATACAAGAACTACTAAAATTAATGCGATGAAAATTCCTGTATTTAATCTATAATTTTGTCCTAAAAATCTTGTAAGCTGTGCACTACTCTTTATCGCTTCTGTACTAGCACTATCAGGCTTATGGAATGGTCCCATAGTAAAATAGTTAGATAAATGCATTGCTATAAAATTCATCATTATAGTATTAACAACTTCATTAGTTCCTATTTTAGCTTTTAGATAACCAGGAATTGCAGCCCATAATGCACCACTAGCTATTCCACCTAATATTATAATAATTAGATGAATTGGTCTTGGAATTCCAGGTATCAATCCTAAAAGCGATGCTGATAACATACCTATTATAAATTGTCCTTCAACACCTATGTTGAAAAGCCCTGTTTTAAATGCTACCGCATGAGCTAATCCTGTAAATATTAAAGGAGTAGTAAATACAAAAGTCTCTACTAAATGAGATTTTTCCCCAAAACTTCCTGCCCATATAGAAGAGAAAAGAGTGCTTGCTGAGGAAGCAAATCCTGCTTTAAGAGCCCACATTACAAAGAAAACTGAAATAAATAAGGCTACAATTATTGAAAATATTGACATAGAAAACTCTTTTATAAAGTCTGGCATTGCCTTTTTCTTCGCATTACTCATGTTTTACCCCTCCTTGCTCGTCTTTCTTTAGTGTGCCTCCAGCCATCAATATTCCAAGCTTTTGCTCTGTAGCATCTTTTGCATCAAGTATATCAACAATTTCACCATCATAAATAACCGCAATTCTATCTGCTAAAGAAAGTACCTCATCTAATTCTAGAGAAACAAGAAGAACTGCTCTTCCATTATCTCTTTCTTCTACTAGTCTTTTGTGTATATATTCTATAGCACCAACATCCAATCCTCTTGTAGGCTGAGCTGCTATTAAAAGTTCTGGATTTTTCTCTATTTCTCTTGCAATTACCATTTTCTGCTGATTACCACCAGAAAGCCCTACTGCCAAAGCATCTTCACCAGGAGTTCTTACATCATAGTTTTCTATTAAAGCTTTCGCATGTTCTTTTACCTTTCCATAATCCATTATGATTCCTTTTGCAAAAGGTTCTTTATAATGGATACCTAGTATAGAATTTTCTGCTAGAGAATATTTCAAAACCAATCCTCTCTTATGCCTATCTTCAGGAATATGTCCTAGTCCTGCTTCAATAGCATCTCTTGGAGATTTAGCTGTAATGTCTTTTCCATTTAAAATTACTTTTCCTTCTACAGGTTTTCTAAGACCTGCTATTGCTTCTATAAGCTCTGTCTGTCCATTTCCATCTACACCTGCAATAGCAAGAATTTCTCCTCTTTTAACTTCTAAATCTACTTTTTTAACTGCAGGCAAATTTCTGTGATCTAACACTTTTAAATTTTCTATTTTTAATACAGTTTCTCCTATTTTAGGAGCTTTTTTCTCAACTACTAGGTTAACTTTTCTTCCAACCATCATTTCTGCTAATTCATCTATATTAGTCTCTTTTGTCTTAACTATATCTATAACTTTACCTCTACGAACAATGGTTACTCTATCACTCATATTCATAACTTCTTTTAATTTATGAGTAATAAGTATAATGGATTTTCCTTCTTTCACCAAATTCCTTAATATAACACCAAGTTCATCTATTTCCTGTGGTGTTAAAACCGCTGTAGGTTCATCTAGAATTAATATCTCAGCTCCTCTATATAGAGCCTTTAATATTTCTACTTTTTGCTGTTGTCCTACAGTCATATCTTCTATAATAGCCTCTGGTTCTATGTTAAAACCATATTTTTCAGAAAGCTCTTTAGTATCCTTTATAGCCTTTTCAATGTCTATATTCATACCTTTTGTAGGTTCCTGACCTAGTATCATATTCTGAGCTACAGTAAAATTATGAACAAGCATAAAATGCTGATGAACCATACCAATCCCCAATTTTATTGCATCTTTAGGACTCTTTATATCTACTTTATTCCCATTTATTAAGATGTCCCCTGCTTCTTGTTGATATAAACCGTATAAAACATTCATTAATGTGGTTTTTCCTGCGCCATTTTCCCCTAATAGCACATGAATTTCTCCTTGTTCCAGATCAAAATTCACATCTTCATTAGCAATTACTCCTGGAAAAACCTTAGTAATGCCTTTCATTTCAACAACTTTTTTTCCCATCTACTTTCTCCTTTCTTTTGCTTGAAATAGGCTAGATGCTTGGCATCTAGCCTATGGTTATTTATTTAATTTAAGGAGTAAAACTTAATTGTCAACTATTTAAGTTCAGGAGCTTTGAATTCTAACAATTCTTTACGAGTTCCTGGAACATTTATCTTACCAGATTTTATATCATCTTCTGCTTTCTTTGAAAGGTCAAGAGCATCCTTTGGAACATCTTTATGAATTGTTGGAGCTATTCCTACTGCTCCTTCTTTTATTCCTAGAACTTTATGAGTACCACCCTTAAAGCTTCCATCCTGTACAGCTTTAATAGTATCTATAGCAGCTACGTCAACTCTCTTTTCCATGGAGTAAAGTATTACATCTTTATAGTCTTTTGCAGTAACTGCTTGGTCTGAGTCAACACCTATAGCATATTTTCCCATATCTTTAGCAGCCTTGAATACTCCAAGTCCTGCTCCACCAGCTGCATGATATACTATATCAGCACCTGCATTATATAAAAGTTTTGCAGCTTCATATCCTTTTCCTTGGTCACCAAATGAATCTACATATTTAACCATTTGTCCTGGAGTCTTTTCATCTTTTGGCATTAATAACTTACCAGCTTCCGGATTTACAGTCATAACTCCAGCTACAAAACCACATTCAAATCTGTTTATAACGTCTCCTTCTTTTCCGCCTACAAATCCTATTTTATTTGTTTTTGTCATCTTTCCAGCTATAACTCCAGCTAGGAATGATCCTTCATGTTCTTTGTATGTTATGGATAATACATTTGGCTGATTAACAACAGCATCTACAATAAGGAACTTCTTATCTGTTACCTGTTTTGATACATTTTCCATTGCCTGCATCATCATGAATCCACAGCCAATAGTTAAATCTGCTGTACCAGACATAGTCTTTAAGTTTGGTTCATAAGCATCCTGTTGTTTTGATTCAATAGGATTTAGTTTTTCAATTCCTAAATCTTTAACAGCTTTAGTGATTCCTTCGTTAGCTGATTGGTTAAATGAACCATCATTAACTCCACCTTGGTCTGTAACAAGACCTACTTTAATTTTTTTAGCCTTATTATCACCTGCTGGAGTCTCGTTTTTACCTGCACAACCTGCAAATAATGAAGCAACTACAGCTACTGAGGCTAAAGTAGCAATCAATCTTTTTTTGTTCATTTTTATTCCCTCCTAAATTTTTATACTTTTCAAAGCAACATAAAATTCTATAAATCTCTAAGAAATCCTTCTTACATAATAGATTTAATCAAAAAGATAATTTTTATACGTTTACAGATGTTTTTATAATACTATTGGATATTAAACCGCTTACATATTATTTAAAAACAAAAGAATCCCTATAAAACGTATAAACTATAGAATTATTAGAGATTCATTATGTATTAACAATGTTGCTTTATCATTATAACATAAAATTTTTGTAAATGGAATAGCCAATTTTTATATAAAAATTAACTACCACTATCAGAAGACTAAATTACTTCTTATTAACATTATAAATTCAATTAACTAAAAAATCAATATAAAAAAAATATTATTATTTTTTCTGACCAGCTATAGATAATTACAGCTGGTCAGAAGTGTTAAATTTATATTTAGGACTTAAAGCCTGATTTAATCAATACTTCTTCTGCCTTTTTACTATCTTCCTCTGCTACTAGTACTATAGGTCCTGTACATCCCATTCCGCTCTCTGAATATATGCCTTCCTTCCAAAGAGCCTTACAAGCATCTTCTAATTCTAATATATCAATACCTGCAATGGCAAAGGTAACTACTTTTTTAGGAGGCATTTTTACTTCTTCTTCTGTTTTAACTTTTTCTTTAGTATTTTTTGCAATTATTTCTTTCAATCCAGCTTTATTAGCTTTTTCAAATTCACTTTCAGCTATGTCCATTAATCTGTTTTCTGCGCAGGTTGCACAATATCTCAAGGCTTCACAGATTAGAGGAGCTCCTGAAGCTCTTGATACTATATTTACAAGCTTCCTATATCCTTCGCCTACACCCGGACCATACCCAGCTCCTAAAGTTTCATAATTTCCTCCAGTAGTAAAGGATGAAAATATTTTCACTAATAGATTCCCTGTAAGTGAATCACAAACCATCACATCTGGTGTGCCTGCCAAAAGATCGTTTCCTCTCATTACAGCGCCACCATCAGCTCTTAAAGAATCGCTAAATTCAAAATCATATCCACTGGATTTTAATTCTCTTAGTATTCGTTCTACTTGTCTTGCTCCATCCACATTTAATATACCTAATTTAGGATTTTTTATGCCAAGAGCTTTTGCAACTGACAATCCTGAAATAGCATTTATAACCATACCTTCTACTCTATTGGTAGAAGTGGTTCCTGTGGTAGTAGATATTATCATATCTCTGCCTCTGCCTGGAGTAGATACTCTTCCCACAGTTGAAACTCCTATAGGAAAATCAAAATGCTGAGTAACACAGCCATCTATATCCCCATTATCTAGCATATCTACCATCTTTTTATGGCCTTCTTCTGCATCCTTAACTTCTACCACTTTAAAATCGCCTTGAACTTTAGGTCCAATAAGAATTATTTCAAAATCATTATATTTTGACCTTGCCAGCTCTGCAGCCTTAACCATTTCTTCTATACCATGCTCACTTCCAAAAGTAGTTAAGCCTATTTTAACTTTTCTTTTAAAGCTACCGCTCTTAATTCCATCAGATATTTCATTAAAAACTTCTGCTATCATAGAATTTACTTGTTTCTGTTCCATATTATCACGCCCCTTAATTATTCATTAAGTAAGCTGCAAAATCTTTCATTGCATCTGCTACCATTGATTTAATTTCCTCTTTTGATACTCCCTGTGACTCTTCTTTTTTGCCTTGATTCTTTTCTACCACTATGGATACACCATCAAATAGATTAGTCATTCTTCCTAAGAAAAGACTTCCTTTTCCTATAACCATAAAGTTATTAAGATTGCCATCTAATATATGCTGCCTAGCATGGCCTACTACTGGAACTCCTGAAGGTATATGACCTTGAGTTGGTGCAAATCCAGGATAACCATGTTCTATTACAAAAGAAGGTAATTCTTTTCTGTCTAATTGTCCTTTTTTAACAGCTAGAGCACCTATCATCTTGTAGTTTTGAGTTGGTACATCTCCTGCTCCTGCAGGTTCTGTTATATCTGGTGTCTGCATTTCTGGAGCAAACTTATCTATGTCAGTAATCTTAAGACCTGCTTTTTCAAGTGGTTCTAATACTAAAGCTTCTAAAACAGCTTGTGGAGAAGCTCCATGACCTATAGTATGTCTTCCTATTATATCTGTTCTCAATACTGGATTTACTCCATCATTTTCACTTATTAATATAGCAAAGCCTCCTAAACAGTCTTCTAATATTGGAAGACCTTTCTTTACATGATCTCTTCCATTCATTCCAAGTTTAGCGGTAGCTCCTCCTCCAACAATTACAACATTTTTATAAATGCCGGACTTAACTAAAGCTGAAGCAGTTATTAGAGCATGAGTTGGTCCTGCACAGAATCCTCTCATATCAGCACCAGTAGCTCCTGTAAATCCTGCTACTTCTCCTAATGATTTTGCTATATTTCCGCCGCCTCTTTGATTCATATCTCCTATAGCTTCTTCTGAACATTCAATGATATAATCTATATCTTCTGCTTTTATTTCTGATTCATTTACTAAATGCATTAATGCTAGTGCTCCTGAAGCCTTAACTGCTAAATTTTCAACTATAACATGAGCTGCTAGATTTTTATCAAATTCATGAGCTCTTTTAACACAGCCTACAAGATTGGTGCCCTCATATAATCCTTCTGCAATTCCATTATCTACCAACTTCTTTATTTCCTCAAGCTCTGCTCCTTCTTTTAGATCATTAACTTTTTTAGCTAATACAGGATGAGCGGAAAACTTTTCTCTTACCCTTTCTGTAAATCCTTTTTCTAATATAACTAGATCAAATACATCTGATAATTTCATAAGTCCATAGAATTCATCCTGAGGCATTATCTCCCCAAACTTTCCAAACCTGCTTGCATTTTCTATATTTTCCCCATGCCAAGGTCTTTTCCTCTGTGTTAATTCTTCTGGAGTCATATTTCCTATATAGGTTTGGTTAGGTGCATAAGCTACTACATCTTCAAAGCTTCTCAAATGATCCTTTATTACCTTTAAATATTCTGAATCAGGATTTGTCTCTTTCTCTAGAGTTTGAGTAGTACCATTATGTAATACCATATCCGGAGTGTTAACTAAAATATAAGATGCTTTTTTTATTACGGGAAAATCCATTATAAAAACCTCCTTAATTATCTTTAAGATTATTTTAGTCAATTTCAATTAACAATTAAAAATATATAAAATTCATTTATTCTTAATTCTTAATTGAAATTTTTATGGGAACAGGCTTTTAAAATAAGCCTGTTCTCATATAATTAACTCTATAAGTTGTTTCTTAAGTTTTTATTCAAAAACTTTTTGTCCCTCCACTGGTGTTTCTAGGGCATTTAATGCTTTTTCCACCAATTTATATCTTAATTCATACTCATCTTTAGGATCCAAAGCAGGATTACCTAATGGGTGAGGTATGGCTACAGTTGGAACTATTCTGTTGGCTCCTACTGTAAGAGATATTGGAACTACTGTACACATATGAACAACTGGAAGACCAGCTCTTTCAATTTCTTTAACTAGCGTTGCACCGCAACGTGTACAAGTTCCTCAAGTAGAGGTTAATATAACTGCAGTTACTCCATCTGCTAATAGCTTTTTAGCTATTTCTTCACCATATTTTTTAGAAGATGCAACAGCTGTTCCATTTCCTACTGTAGTATAGAAATATTTGTGAATGGAACCTATCTTTCCTTCCTTCTCCATATCTCTCAAAACATCTACAGGTAATACTCTATTTGGATCAGTATTAGCATAAGTTGGGTCATATCCGCCATGAGCAGTTTCATGAGTTTCAGAAGTTAATTTCATTACTCCTTCTATAGAATATTCACCATATTTTGAAGCACTGGAAGATTCTATATGATCAGGATTTCCTTTAGGAACTATACCTCCTGATGTAACTAACGCAATCTTTGCCTTTTTTATATCTACTACTGGAGCATTAGGTTCTACCCTATCAAATACAGGCATTTTAAACTCTGTAACAAACTCTTCGCCTTTTAACTTTTTAACTAGCATATCTACGGCTCTTTTTGAACCTCTTTGATCAGCAAAGTAATTCTTTCTTATACCTCTTTCTATATATCCTTCTTCCTTTGGTGATAGCACTTCTTCACCTTTACCAAGTTTTAAGGCTAATTTAGCTATTTTAGGTAGAGCATCTCTCATACCTACAGCACTATTTTTAGTCTCTACAATGTAAAGGAACTTTTTGTACATATCTGCACCAGGATTTTCTGGATACATAGCAGTAAGAACTGGTATATTTAACTTTTCCTCAACTTCTTTTGCTATAGTACCACAAGCAACTCCATATCTTCCTGCATTAAATGCAGGTCCAGCTATAAACAAATCAGGATTATATTTTTTCACCATTTCAATAACTTCTGCTTTTGCCTCTTCTATGTTTTCATTGAAATAGGAATCACCGCATATAACTGTGGCTACTATTTGAGCCTCGCCTTTAAATAATCCATTAAGACCCATTCCAGGTCCTACAAAACCTTCTCTTACTTCTGGTTTTATATCAGCTTTTTCTTCTCCGCCAATACCAGCATAGAATTGATTTATATAATGCACTACACGTATCAAAAGTTCTCCCCCCTTCATGGAGTTTTTCTTTATTTAACTATTTATTATATTGAGAAAATTGTTCTCTTACATTCTTAACTTCTTCAATAATAGCATCTACATCAAGAACCATTTCCATCATTCCACACTGTTCATCATATACAGCTGCATCACATTCATCTTTTATTTCTGGTTCTACAACGTGATATACTCCAAGTCCTAAAGCAATTCCTGCTAAAGGTCCTGCATAAGTTGGATCTCCTGCTGCTACAGTTTCAGCTGAAAGCCCTGAAGCTTCTGATTCTGCTCCACCTAATACTACTACTAAATTTTCTGGACCAAACTTTTCTGTAAGGTCTTTTACTCTTTGTTGGATCTCCAGATCCATAGCTCCTGCAGCTGTTCAAACAAAGCATTCTGTTGAAGCAAATACTACTTCTCCACCAGCGGATTTTACACAAGCTTCTATAGCTGGTCCTGGTATTCCATCTCTATCGCCTATAGCAATAACCTTTTTCCCTTCTAACATTCTATCCTTCCTTTCATAAATATTAATAATATTATTACCTTTTTGATTTTATTTAATTTCAACTATAAAAAGTAATTTTGTATTTACTGCGTTTATTTTTTTTTAATTGATTAATATCCTTTTGCAGTTAAATAGTTAAAGCCTACTTCTGAAGTTGCTCCAGTTATAACTTGAATTTCTGCATTTATGGAACCATCTTCTCTTAAGCTTCCTACATATCCACCAGCTATAACGTTAGCTGCTTCAGGATGCCCTATAACTTTTTTCATTGCAGGTAGTGTTATAACCTGGTTAGCATTTCCTCCAGTAACCACAGCATCTCCTTTAGGGGTTGAATCTGCAAGAGATTGTGAACTTCCATCCTGTCCTGCATATTCATCTGTTATAAGCACTGTCTTTATTCCTTTGTCTGATATCTTATTACAGTTCATAACAAGGTCAGCATCTGGATTACCAAAGCCTTCTTCTGAAATTATAACTGCTTCAGCTCCTAAAAACTCTACAAGTTTAGCTGTCATATTTGAGGATCTCTCTTTATCAGCTAAATATACATTTTCATTGGTTATTACACAGCCTAAAAAGTTTATGTCTTTTCCATGTCTTTCATATAAATCTTCTATTACAGGATGATTCATATGAACATAGGATGGGTTCTTATCACAAGCTGAAACACAATTTCCGCTCACAATAGCTCCATCAAATACTTCTGTTGGATAAATAAATGTAGGTATTATTTTTTTAGCATCTACTCCATATACATAGGTATCATGCAATAATCCTTGAGTCTGAAGCATATAAACATATATAACCTTTGGAAGCTCTGGATATTGTTTTACCTGCTGAAGTAATGGAAGTGTTTCATAAGTTTTTACTTCATCAGGAGTTAAATCTTTCCCTGCTTTTCCTAAATAGGTTGCTGCCTTAAAGCCTATAAGCCTTACAGCTTCTTCATGGTCATGTTGAAGAACTCCTTCTTTTGGTTCTGCAATCACTACCAAATTATTTGTTTTGGAGAAAGGTGTGTATTTAGCGCCTTCTCCACACATGTCTATGATTCCTTCCTGGAATCCTACTATCTTACCTGTAGTTACTACAGCAGCTCCTTTTAAAACATGTGTTCTTCCAGAACCAACTGTATCAACCTTGCTTATGAAGCCAGGGAATATACCGCCTTTTCCTTCAACCTTAACTCTTGGCTCAATTACGTCTTTAACCGGAATTATTCTTACTTCTTCTCCAGGTCTTGCAATGTCGAAGTCTATACTTTTTACTCTTTCATCACCAGCTACTTCTTTTAGCAGCTCTTCTTTGTTTACATAAAGCACACCATTTTGAACCTTTGTTTCTGGTCCAAATTGAATGTCTTTAATAAATATATTACCAACTTCTAGACGCAAAGCGTTCACCTCCTAAATATACTTTTATATCAACTAGAGCACATACTTTAAATTTGTATACGCCCTAGTTTAATATCTAACTGTTATAGTGTTTCATATACTTCTTTTATGAAGTTTTCCACATCATCTAAAGTACTTATTTTATCTGGAGTTACAGTAGATAATTTTTCTCCATTTTTATATATGATCATAGTTGGAAGTCCTAAAACTTTTTGACCTATAGCAAGTCTTCTAGCAGTACTTATATTTAAACTAGCAAATTTTATCTTATCTCCATATTTTTCTTCTAATCCATGAACTCCTGGCATAAGTTCCTTGCATATTTCACACTTATCGCCCCAGAAATCTACAAATACAGGTCTTTCTGTATACTGAAGTACTTCAGCCTCAAAATTTTCCTTATTTAATTCTACCATCTTACATACCTCCATATTTTAAAATATAATTATTCACTAAAATTTTCTTCTATATATTTTTCAGCAGTAGTAGCTGCTATAGCTCCATCTGCTGCAGCAGTAATAACCTGTCTTAATGATTTTTCTCTTATATCACCAGCTGCAAAAACTCCAGGCACATCGCATCTCATATCTTCATCTGTTACGATGTCTCCTCTTTCATTCATTCTTACCTTGCCTTTAAAAAGCTCTGAAATTGGTAAATATCCTACAAATACAAAACATCCATCAACTCTAAGGTCACTTAATTCACCAGTCTTAACATTTTTTATAACTAACCCTTCAAGTATTTCATCACCTTTAGCTTCTTCTACTACGCTGTCTAATATAAATTTAATTTTAGGATTCCTTTCAGCCTTTTCTACCAAAGATTTAGCTGCCCTAAATTCATTTCTTCTGTGTATTACTGTTACACTTTCTGCAAATTTTGTTAGATATACTGCTTCTGTTAGAGCAGAATCTCCTCCACCTATTACTGCTACATCTAAATCAGTAAAGAAATCTGCATCACAAGTTGCACAATAAGAAATTCCTCTTCCTCTTAATTCAATTTCATTTTTGAAGCCTCCAAGTCTTGGATAAGCTCCTGTAGCTATAATTAAAGTTTTTGCCTCATAAGTTTCTTTTTTACAAACTATCTTTTTTATCTTTCCCTGTAAATCTACTTCTAAAACCTCATCCTTTACAAATTTGGTGCCAAATTCTTCTGCTTGATTTCTCATTCTTTCTATCAAACTAGGTCCTGTGCAGTTTTCTATAGATCCTGGATAATTATCTAATTCTTCAGTAGTAGCGGTTTGTCCACCAAACTTTCCTCTTTCTATCAATAAAGTATCCATTCTTGACCTTGCTGCATAAAGTCCTGCTGCTAGACCTGCTGGACCTCCGCCTATGATAATAGTGTCATAAATATGTGCCATAAACTTTCCTCCTCACTTTACTAATTATTTTAAATTGTTTACTATATTTTTTTAGATTGACTCTTTTCATCAACAAAGGATGAATTTTCTTTTAATTTATAGCATGATATATTAAATCATAATCTATAAGCTTAAAATCTTCTAAGATGCTTTCATCCCAATTAGGTATTTTAAACATCTTAATAAACTTTTCCGTAGTCATGATACCGTTTTCGATAATGTTTAAAGAATCTATATCCACAAAATCATTCTTATCTCTAGAGATAAGAATAGTTCTATAAGGAGTCTCATTAGGTTTAATGCTGCTCATAAGGGGATGAGTAAGTAACCTGTGACCTTTATGAATATAATCCCTTACCTCTTTTAAAACAGAAATGGTATCTCCACTTACAAACTGAGTATCATATTTCTCTCCAAGCTTATCTCTGCTTAAAGTATTATTAGTAATAACTATAAATCTTTCAATCATAAACTATCAATCCTTTATAGTATTAAGAAAGAAATCATTCTTAATAATATTTTGTGAATTTTTTTACTCTATATTCTAAAAATTTAGTCTTTTTTAAGGTACAAAAAAAACAGAGAATAAAGCCCTTAAATGTCTTTATGCTCTGTCTTTTAACCTGAGAGAATTACTCCTTCGGTGCTTGCGCTTTCCAGAGTTGTGTCCTACTTCGGTTCTTTTGCCTGAGAGATTCATAGTATATGGGCTATACTACTTATTCCTTCGGCTATCATCATTAATTATAAGATGATCATCTCCCGAAATTATCATCCACACCATATTTGTTATAATTTTCACTTTTATTATACAATAAAAGTCGAAAAACTTCTATCTATTTTTCATCAGGATACTATTTCATTTATTAATAGCTGCTATTTGAAATAAATATAATAATATATAATTCCTAAATAATCATTATTTTTCTATAAAAAATACTCCGCAGGCTTTAGGCCCTGCATGTGTACCTACCCCACATCCTACTTCAGCTTCTATAAAATCGATATTTTCTTCTTCTAGTTTTTCTTTTAAAGTATCTATAATATCTTCATTAGCTGCATCCAATAGTATAAAAGGTTCTTCTTTATCTATACCTATGTTATCCATTTCTTCAAGTATGTATTTTAAAGCTTTTTTGCTTCCTCTAACCTTATCTATTACAGCCATTTCCCCATCTTTCACCGCTAAAATAGGTTTTATGCCTAGTATATTTCCTATAACTCCTGCTGTTTTAGATAGCCTTCCTCCTTTTACTAAGTGATCTAAAACTTCAAAAGCTAGGACACTTCTTACCTTAGGTATTGTAGTTATTATTTCTTTTTCTATTTCTTTTATATCTAAACCTTTTTCTCTAAGATTGCAGGCCTTTATAGTTAGGATACCAAGACCTGAAGTTACATTTTTTCCGTCTATAACTACTATGTCTTCAGTTTCAAGCATATCTTTTGCTATGCAAGCTGATTGATAAGTTCCACTCATTTTAGAAGATAAGTGAATAGAAACTATCTTATACCCTTCATTAATATACTTTTTATAACATTCCATAAATCTTTGTGGATTTACTTGGGATGTTATTGGAAATGGCGCCCCTTCTTCTATTTTTTTTAAAAGGGTTTTAAAATTCATATCTACCCCATCCATGTAGCATTCCTCTCCAAAGTATACAAGAAGAGGTAATACTTCTATATCATATTTTTCTATAATATACTTAGGTAAATCTGCTGAACTATCCGTTATTATTTTTATTTTATCCATGTTCCTCCAATCCCCTTCTCCTTTATTTCATATTGGGAAAATCTAGCTGCCTCATTGCTTCATAAGCTACTACAGCTACTGTGTTAGATAGATTAAGTGATCTAGTAGTAGTTTTAATCATGGGAACTCTAACACATCTTGCTGGATCACTATCTCTAATATAATCAGGTAATCCAGAGGATTCTCTGCCAAATACTATAAAATCACCTTGTTTAAAATTTACTTCATGATAAAAGTTATTACCTTTAGTGGTAGAAAAATAAAAAGTTCCATCTTTATATTTTTCTCTTAACGCTTCATAACTTTCATGAACCTCTAAATCAAGATATTGCCAATAATCAAGTCCTGCTCTCTTTAACTGCTTTTCATCTAAACTAAAACCTAAAGGCTTTATAAGATGCAACTTACAATCAGTTAAGACACAAGTTCTTGCTATATTACCTGTATTTTGAGGAATTTCTGGTTGAAATAAAACTATATTTAGATTCAAATAAATTACCTCCAATTGCCTAATTCATAAACCTTGGGTTTGAAGCATACTAACCCTAAAGATAATTTTATATTAAACTATTTATAAATGCTAGTAAAAACATTATTAATTTTTATACTGCAGGGTTTATACTTCATTACAAGGTAACAAGTCCGATTACTTTAAAGAATAAATTTTTCTATGACTTTAGCTACTCCATCCTCATTATTTGTATCTGCCACATAATCAGCTTTATCTTTTATATGTTCAGGAGCATTCTTCATAGCCACTCCTAGTCCTGCATATTCTATCATAGAAAGATCATTTTCATTATCCCCTATGCATATGATTTCTTCAGGTTTTAATCCATAAAATTTAGCTAGTATCTCTACTCCTCTGCCTTTTGAAGCACCCTCAGCCATTATTTCAATATTATTTATATAGGAACTTACTACCTCAATACCTTCTATATTTTGCATATGTTTTTTTGCTTTTTGTACTTTTTCCACATCATCATCAATAGCTATACATTTTACAATAAAATCTTCATTCTCTTTAAATACTTTTTCCCAATCTTCTACTATATTTATAGAAATCTGCTGATCTTCAGGTAATTGTTTATTAAGCTCTGAATACACTTTAGCAGAATAAACTAACTTTTCAGAAAATATGCTATTAGGAGTATGAAAATGAGCAATTATTCCAAATTCATTCAATACTTTTAATATTTCGCTGCATTTTTCTTTTCCAATCACATTTTTATATATAACTTCATCTCTATCCTTTTCTCTTATAAAAGCTCCATTAGCAGATATTATAGGAGTTTTTACTCCCAACATATCTGCATAGAAGTTTGCAGAGCTAAACATTCTTCCTGTGCATACTACTATTTTTACTCCTTTTTCATAAGCTAGCTTTATAGCTTTTTTGCTCCTTTCACTTATCCTTTTATCATCAGTAAGTAAGGTTCCATCCATATCTGTGCATAATAATTTATACTGCATTTTAGCTCCTCCTTAGTTTAGCTTTAAATAACTCTGTGTATTTCTAAAATATTAAGTATCTTTTTAAATAATATTTTATAGGGCTGTACGATTTTATATGCTTTTCTATAAAACCGTAAAAACTCTTTTTATTAAAGACTTGGTCTATTTCACCTCCATAGAACTCTCTATAAACAGCATCTACCAAGCTTATCATATTTTTTCTTAAATCTTCATCATAAATTCTGCTTACAAAATCCATATCCGTTTCTATATCAGATTTTACCATGCCTATAGCTTTAAGTCTATTTTGAACATATAAATATAAAGCTATTACACCTTCAGTTTTTATAACTTTTCTCTTAATGAAATTGTTAATGGTTATCCTTATAGCCACATAGATCAATAATAAGCTGACTACTATTATAAAAATAACTTTAGACATATCTATTCTCTTATTATTGTTACTACCCTTTTCATTTTCATCTATAGGTTTTTGCTTTTGTCTATCCTTTCTTGGATCAATATTTTCATTATCCTGGGATGTAATATTATTGTTTCTTTGTGCATTCCTTTGAATCTCTTCCTGCTCAGAAGGTGTAGCAGAAGTATCTACAATAGTCCATATCAATCCTCTTTCATCAAAACACACTTCAGTCCATGCATGAGCATCTTGATTAGTTACAGCATAGAATCCATCTTCTTTTGACTTTTGAGGCATCTTAAACCCTTCCACATAACGCGCAGGTATACCAGCAATTCTACACATAATAGTAGTAGCTGTAGCAAAATAAACACAATAGCCTTTCTTTTCTTCAAATAAAAAGTAGTCTACAAAATCTTTATCTTCCGGCACTTCAGAAACGTCTAAAGAATATTTGTAGTTATTTTTTAGATAATCCTGTATTTTTCTCACTTTTTCAACATCATTTTTAGAACCTCTGGTTATTTCATTAACAAGCACCCGAGTTCTGTCTGTAACACTGTTTGGAATCTGCTCATATCTTTTTTCAAAATCCTTTGAAAAAATTTTTTTATTATACAAATCTTCAATATTATACATTCTAGATTCTATCCAGTCATTTTCATAGTACTCCACTGAATAACCTCTGCTTACAGGCTTTGAATTTATAAAAATACCACTGGCTTCATTTTTATATATCTCCCCTTCTTCTAGGTATATTTTTACGGGAATATCAGGAGTAAATATACTATAGGCTTTAAGGTTTTGAGGAAATATAAATATACGTTTTGGTTCCCCTATATCATAAGTATAGTCCTTTATACCATTTATAACTTCTTTATTGCCATCCCCAGGTTTAAAATCTTTATTATAATGTAACCAGCTATGGCCTGTATATACATCTTTTACATTCCCTTTAAGATGATAAGGTTTGTCTGAGTTTACTCTTAAGGCTAGTTGGTCATTTAATACTATTCTGCCTCCTAAGTTTTTTTCACTGTCACTATATCCTGATTGTTCTAATTTATATTGCTTTAGCTTACTGGTTTTAACATTTGAATTACTACTAAAAGAATTATTAAACTTATCTGTAAGCAATTTTCCATACTTACCTTCAAAATCTTTTGGAAGAATCCATATAAATAAAGACATTAAAAGAGAACACACTATCACTTGATAGATTATCTTATTATTTTTTATACTCAATTTTACATTATACTTATTAAAATTTTTATTTAACCTATTATTTATGCTGACAGCATAAGTAATAATACTAATAAATGTAAACCTAAACAAACTATTTATTATAGCTTCTGTATATCCTAAGTACCATAAAAATATAAGTATTATTAAATTAAAAATTAGTACTATAGTTATTAAGCCTTTAGAATCAAAATATAAAAATAAAATAGAGGCTATAGTTATAGAAAGAATAAATATATTTAAATACTGCGTAAAGTAGGTTACTTTTCCATCATAAAGATTTTTATTAATGTTTTCAACATTCTTTATAATTCCCTCTACAAAAAAGTTTACTATAAATCCTTTATTAAAGAAATAAATGTAAATACCAAATGCCGCCATTATGCATATGATAAAAATAAGCCTCTGTCTTACATTATGAAGAACTATATTGTAAAACCAATAAATAAAAACTGATATAATATATAAAAATGTTACAAACAAATAATTAAAATATAATATTTCATAGCTTCTTCTAAATACACCCAATATAAACATTATATTTAAATATATTAAAAAAATGTTCAATTTTTTACTTTTTAACCATATCACTTTTATCACCTATCTTACAATATATCTTCTTTATCCTTATCTGATGAAGTTTTTTCAATACACTTTATCATATCACATATATTAAAGCATTCTACACTAATTCTGTTTAGGTAATCTCTATTGATTAAAGTCTCTGAATTAATATCAATATAAAACACCATAACACTGTATCCTTTATCTGCCATAATGCTTATCAAATCTGAAAGAGATTTTTTTATTTTTCCAGTTATTATGCATATGGTACTTGTGGCAGGCACCTTACAAATATTAAAATTTATAAATTTACTAAATTCAAATCCACCATCACTTTTTTGCTCAACAAAAAATTCTAATAAATTTTGAAAACCTTCTTTATCTTCTACGATGAATTCACTAAATTTTTGGCAATCGATAAACAGCTTAGTTCTAATATTTTTATTAACCATATTATTTACAACGGAAGAGCAAAAATCAATCATATTTTCTTCTAATATTCCTTCTGAGTCCATTTCATAATTTCCCATACTCATATCTAAAAATATATTAAATTCTTGACCAGAAACTGTATCAAAATTTTTCACAAAAAGTTCATTGCATTTAGCACTAACCTTCCAGTTTATTCTTTTTAAATTATCTCCATCTCTATATCTTCTCATGTCTTTTATAGAATACATATCTTCTATACTACTGCTATTATTTAATGAACTTTTAAACAGATCTCTTCCTCTAAGTGAAAATGTTTCTAGAGGATATATCTTAGGGTAAACTTTTATTAAGAATTCATCATTTACATTTTTAGTTATACAGAAAATAGAAAATAGATCCCTCATTATAAGTTGAGTCTTTCCAAAGTTATAAATACCTCTTTTTTTAAAATTAATATTGTAATCTAATACTTCATAATCATTTGCATTTAAACTTATAACTTCTCCTTTAAATTTTGAATTATAAATAGAAACAAGTTCTCCCTTAATTATGACATAAGCTGCTGGTAATATGCTTCTATTAGAAATATTCATTGATATGTTTACGTCATCTCCAGAATTATATATTTTTTCTCCTATATCTACCTGAACTTTTATTAAAAACTTATGCATCATAATAGAAATAAAAGCAAATATAAAAGTTATAAGCAATAAATAAAAAATTGTATAAGGCAGGTTGCCTCCTTGAGCATAAGCAAATATAAAAGAAACTATTAGAAGTATCACAAACTTAATATCAATTTTAATCATTATAATCCACCTTTGGCACAGGAACATTTTTTATTAAATCTTTTATCATACCTTCTTTATTATAGCTATTAGCTCTTGCTAAAGATGTAAGAGCTATCCTATGAGAAAGTACTAATACCGCATTGTTTCTTACATCTTCTGGTAAAACAAAATTTCTGCCATTAATAAGGGCAGCAGCTTGGGAAACTCTTTGAAGGGCTAAGGCAGCTCTTGTACTTATGCCTAAATTTAAATATCCGCTTTTTCTTGTAGTATTAGCTATATCAACTATATATCTATTTACGCTTCCTGATACTTTAACTTTTCTCACAGATTGCTGAAGAAATAATATATCTTCTATAGATGCCACACTGCTAATTTCATTTAAAGGATTCCTTTCTCTATAAACATCTAGTATTTCTGCTTCACTTTCAGAAGAAGGGTGCCCCAGGCTTACCATCATAATAAATCTATCTAATTGAGCTTCTGGCAATGAAAAAGTACCTTCATACTCTATAGGATTTTGTGTGGCTAGCACAAAAAAAGGTTCTTCTAATTTGTAGGTATTATTCCCTTCTGAAACCTGATGTTCCTCCATAACTTCAAGAAGGGCTGACTGAGTTTTAGGTGAGGTTCTATTTATCTCATCTGCTAAAACTATATTAGAAAATATAGGCCCCTTTTTAAAATCAAAAGTCATATCTTTTTGATTATATACAGATATACCCGTTATATCTGAGGGTAATAAATCCGGAGTAAACTGAATCCTGCTATAGGATAGATTAATAGATTTAGCTAATGCCTTTACAAGAGTAGTTTTACCAACTCCTGGCACATCTTCAATAAGTATATGTCCATTAGATATGATGCCTTTTATTATGTCATATATCTGTTCTCTTTTACCTATTATAACCTTTTCCATATTATCCACTATGTTTTTTATTATCTCACTTTCTCTCATACCATGTAGCAGCGCTAAAGCGCTTCTCCTTCCATAAAAAATCTAAATTTTCTAATATATTATACCATATATTGATAGTATTTTTAAAAAAATCTGTGAGTTATTAGCTCACAGATTTAATAATTTTCAAGATTTTTTAGTACCTTTTCTAATTCTACCCTCTGTAGGTCTGTAATAATCATTAGATATAAATTCTGTATTTACTAGCTTGCCATTTTCGTAAGTTTTTCTATATACCTTAACTTTATAGCCATTAGAGCCATACTTTTCTACCACCTGCTGACCTTCTGCTAGATTTGGATCATTTATTATCTTAACTTCTGGAGGTACAGTCTCATATACCTCTGTAGCTATTTCATAGGTTCTGTCTTTAGCATTTGAGCTTCCGTATAAGTTAAAATATAACATCCTGTTCTGCGTTATACTCTCAATGTATATTGGAAAATCATAAGTATTTTTGAATTTGTAATCTAAGTTTCCATAAACTACAGTAGCATCAAGTCCAATAGGTAAATAACTTGTAGGTAAAGAATGATTATTTCTTTCAACAGACTTTAGACCTGTTCTTAATACTGCCTGATAAAGAGTACTAGATACTTGGCAGATTCCACCGCCTAATCCTGATTCCACTTTGTTCCCAACTATAATAGGAGCATCTTTATAACCTTTATCATAGGTTCTTTCTCCCACCACACCATTGTAGCTAAATACATCTCCCGGCATTAACACTGTACCATTTATAGCTTTTGCAGCTAATTCTACATTGTAAGCTCTCTCATTAGAAGATTTGCTGTAGTTAGTAGAAAAGGAAGCAATTTTAGTATTTATCTTTTTTAGCTCATAACTAGTAGTTTTAGCTTTAAGTTTATCAACTTTAGCGTTTATTTCAATGTCTTCTCCTAGCTTGCCATTTATTTTTTCAGTAATTTCTTTTTCTAAATTTTCATTTTGAAGCTTGTACCCTATTTTATCCTCCGTTATTTTAAAGTTTCCCTCAGATACTGCCTTTATAGAAGCATTCACAGGATTTCTATTAGTAGCTTTAGCTATATCAGATACAAATTCATTAATATATTTAGGATCATAAGCAAATTTTAGGTCTACTGATTTTTTATTAGGATTTTTTATTAGATGATGCTTTGAAAACATATTTCCCTCTTTACCGTAAGCCATAGCTTCATTTACTACCTCTTCTATATTATATCTTGCATTTAATTTTGAATAATCCATATCATAAGACTTATCAAGAACTTTCACAGTTATTTTTTTCTTTAATATGGCATTACCATACTTGTTAGTTAAAATATTAGTAGCCTCTTGCTTGTTCTTACCTGTAAGGTCTATTTCCCCTACAGAAACTCCTGGATAAATTACATCATCCCACTTAACTGTTTTATTATAAACCTGTGAAATGTATGATAAACTCAAAATACCTATTAGCAAAGCTACGGCTACTATAACTATTTTAAGTGTTTTATTTTTTCTCTTTCTTTTTGAACTGCTCATTAAATATCTCCTTTCCTGTGCATAAATATTATAAAACATACGTATAAACATTATACTATAAAATAATGGTAAACAATATGATTTTTTATATAATAATTATACTTTGCTAATGACAATTAAACTTAACTAGAAAAATTTTGCTAAATATACTGCATATTATCTTTAAAATTGTTTATGCAAACTATTGATTATGTTAAAATGTATCTATAATAATTCAAAGGAGGACTTGCCATGAGCGGTGTTTATGACAAAGAAAAAATTAAATACTATTTAAAAAATATTCTTTCTATATCCAGTCCTACAGGTTATACGGGTAATATAATGAGCTATATAAAAAAAGAGTTATCTAACATGAATGCTTCTTTTATAGAAACAAATAAAGGAGCAGTTATAGTATCCATAAAAGGTAAAAATTCTGATTATCAAAGAACTTTTTCTGCTCACGTAGATACTCTTGGTGCTATGGTTAAAGAAATAAAATCTAATGGTGCTCTCTCTCTTACTCCTATAGGAGGATACATGATGACAGCTATTGATGGAGAAAATTGTACTGTAGAAACTCTAGATGGGAAAAAAATTGGCGGTACAGTGCAGACTATAAAACCTTCAGTGCATATAAGTGGAGATGAAGCAAGAGAATTAAAGAGGATTCCAGAAAATATGGAAGTAATTCTAGATGAAAAAGTATTTTCAAAAGAAGATACTGAAAAACTTGGAATAAATGTTGGTGACTTTATCTGCCTAGATACAAGAACTACTTTAACTGAAACAGATTTTGTAAAGAGCAGATATCTTGATGACAAGGCCAGTGTAGCCATATTGCTCTATGCAGTAGAATATATGATAAAAAATCAAGTACAACTCCCTTATACTACTAACTTCTTCATTAGCAATTATGAAGAAGTAGGTCATGGAGCAAAAGCTGCATTACCTGATAATACAAAAGAGTTTATAGCTGTAGACATGGGTGCCCCAGGACCTGGACAAAATTCTTCAGAATATGCAGTATGCATATGTGCAAAAGATTCTTCAGGACCTTATGATTATGACTTAAGAAAGAATCTTATAAATTTATGCAAAAAAGAGAATATACCTTATAAAATAGATATATATCCTCATTATGGCTCAGATGCCTCTGCTGCTTTAGGTGCTGGCTGGGATATAAAAGCAGCCCTTATAGGACCTGGAGTTTTTGCTTCCCACGCTTATGAGAGGACTCATATGGACGCTGTGTTAGCTACCCTTGACTTAGTAATAAAGTATAGTCTTATAGATTAAAATAAAAGCGAATCCTTACACCTTGGCCTTGGGATTCGCTTTATTTTTATCTATTTTCTTTTAATGAATACTCTATAATTGTATCAAGAAGTTGACTAAAAGATATGTGAGCTCCTCTGGCACTCTTTGGAAATAGGCTGTTTTTAGTCATTCCTGGCAAAGTATTTATTTCTAATACATAAGGATCGCCATCTTTAACAATCATGTCCACTCTAGAATAAACACTGCATTTTAATTCTTTCCAACAGTCTAATGCTAGCTTTTCTACTTTATCATGTAAATCCTTATGAAGTTCTACTACAATTTCATCCGCTCCGCCATCCGCATATTTAGAAGTATAATCAAAAAATGAGGACTTAGGCTTTATAGCAATTACAGGAAGCATCTTTCCATTTAGAATACAGCAGGTTATTTCATCACCTTTTATATATTGTTCTATCATTACCTCTTCATCATATTTTAATGCCTCTAAAACAGATTTTTTAATATCTTCTTTTGAATAAACTATAGTTGTAGCTACACTAGAACCTCCATTATTAGGTTTTACTACTACAGGATATTTCATTTCTTCAATTCTTTCATAATCTATAGAATTTTCATCCATGACCATGATCCAGTCTGCAGTTTTTATTTCAGCTGCCTTTAATATCTTTTTTGTCATATCCTTGTCCATACAAATAGCACTACTTAAAGGTCCACAACCTGAATAAGGTATATTTAATGTCTGAAGTACTGATTGTACAGTACCATCCTCACCAAACATACCATGAAGAGCAAGAAGAGCAAAATCAATATCTTTCACTTTTTCAAAAAGTTCTTCTTTATTGTCTATTACAATTTTTTCCACTTCGTACTTGTTCTTGTCCAAATTAGCTGCAATTTCTTCTCCTGTTTTAAGAGAAATCTCTCTCTCAGAAGAAATCCCCCCCATTATAACGCCTACTTTCATTCTTTGACCTCCCTTAGTTGTATTTATTTTTATTATATACAATCTATGATAATTTGATATCTATAATTAAATAAAGACTTGCATAAAACAAGTCTTTAATGAGGCTTTGCTATTAATGTTGACTAAAGTACAAATCCTTACTTATTATATCACTTAACCCTTTTCTTTAATAGAGTATATTAAAAAAATTTATTCATTGTTAACATTTAAAACACTTAAACTGATATAAAATCTTATATTATTATTTAAACAAGAAGCCCATATCTTTCCTCCATGGATCTCCATTATGCTTTTAGCTATAGCAAGTCCTAATCCACTTCCTCCTCCTGAAGCCGATCTGGATTCATCCAGCCTATAGAACCTGTCAAATAATTTATCCAATTTTTCTTTAGAAATATTATCTCCTTTATTCTCAATGCATACTATAGCTTCTTCTTTTTCTTTTGTAAGATAAATATTTATTGTTCCAGGTTTATAACTATATTTTACTGCATTAATAATCAGATTTTCAAAAACCCTTACCATCTTATTGCTATCTACATAAGCATATATACTTTCCTGGGGCATGGACTTGAAAACTTCCACATTGTTTTCATCACATATAGGAATTATTTCATCTACTACTTGAGCAATAAATTCATTTAAATTAATTTGAGATTTTATCAGTCTTACACCTTCATTATTTAATTTTGTATATTCAAAAAGATCTTCTATAAGTACCTTTAATTTTTCTGCTTTATTAAAAGCTATATCAAGGTATTCATTCATTACATCTTCATTATCATATTTACCGTCTTTTACAAGACCTATATATCCCATAACAGAAGTAAGTGGAGTTCTTAAATCATGAGATACATTAGTTATCAGTTCACTTTTTGTTTTTTCTGCTTTTCTTTCAGATTCAATCTTATTTTCAATTTCTTCAGCCATATGGTTTATGTTACATGCCAGAAGACTTAATTCATCTTTTCCTTTTTTACCTATTCTAAAAGAAAATTTTCCTTTAGAGATCTCATCTACTCCCTTTGAAATTTCCTGAATATATTTCATCTTCTTATTAGTTATAAACATAAAACTTAATATAAATGCTGAAACTGCAATAAGTAATGCTAAAAATTGATTTTGAGACCTATAATATTCATACACTATCCTTGCATCTGGAATCCCTTTTACTATGAGATAGGTCCTAGTATCTTTTAACTTTAAAGGATAGAATACCGTAACTTCTTTTCTATCTTTATTCCCATCAGAATAATTAACCTGTTTAAGATTAGAAGCATTTTTTATGAGATTATATATGTCTATTTCCGTCTCTGACACATTTACCGTTTTGAATATTATCTTACCTTCTAAATCTGTTATGATTATCTTTTCATCGCTATAATCTCCATTGTCATGAATAAATTCATTTAGGCTGGTTAAATTTTTGCTATCAATCTTTCTTTGCGTTATCTCGTTTAATAAAAAATCTGCTCTATTATATATACTATTTACCCCTGCACTATAATCTATTGTTGCTCCTTGCCGCTCTCTTGAAAAATAGTTATCACTGATAGCAAATACCATTAAAGCTACAAAAAAGCATACTCCAAAAGCTATTATTAACTCAAATCTAATGCTTTCTTTAACTTTATTCCTTATAAAATTAAAAATTAATGTTCCTGGCTTGAAAAGCATAGATATACATTTATGAGGAAATCTTATTATTCTTTTAAATAAGCTTGCTTTCTTCTTGCCATCTTCTTTTTCTTTATCACTTTTCAATTTTATATCCAACTCCCCACACTGTCTTTATAAACCTAGGTTTACGTGGATTTTCTTCTATCTTTTCTCTTATCTTTCTTATATGAACCATAACTGTATTATCTGATTGAATAAATTCTTCCTTCCACACACTTTCATAAATCTTCTCTATACTAAATACTATGCCCCTATTTCTAGAAAGAAGTTCTAAAATATTAAATTCCCTAGGGGTAAGCTTTATATTTTTCCCATCCAAATATACTTCATGAGTCTCAGTATTCATAGTCAAATCATCTATTTCAATTAAAGAGGATCTATCTACACTGTTCCCTCCATTATTTAATTTTATATATCTTCTAAGCTGGGATTTAACTCTTGCAATTAGTTCAAGAGGATTAAAGGGCTTTGTTATATAATCATCCGCCCCGGTGGTAAGTCCCATAATCTTATCCATATCTTCAGTTTTTGCTGAAAGCATAATGATAGGCATGTTTTTTCCTTCTCTTATTTTCATACATGCTTGAATTCCATCTAATTCTGGCATCATTATATCTAATATTATTAAATGAACTTCTTCTTTCTCTAATACATTAAGAGCCTCAATTCCATTTTCAGCCTTTAAAGTTCTGTATCCTTCATTCTTAAGATAGATATCAATTAAATCTCTAATTTCTTTCTCATCGTCCACAATGAGTATAGTTTCTTTATCCATCCTACTACTTTCTCCTCCTCTATTCTTCTAACTGCATAATACATAGCTGTACTTAGAGCAATTCCTCCCACCACATCCATTACCACATGCTGTTTTACAAATAATGTAGATAATATTATAAGCACACCTATTATAAGCGTAGATCTTCTCATTATTTTTCCTGTTTTATCGCTGGTAAATATGGATATCATCATAGTGCTGGTAGTAAAAACATGGATGCTTGGGAAACAATTAAAAGGTCTATCTGAACTATAAGTTAACCTTACTATCTTTGTAAAAAAATCATTACCTACCAATTCAGGCCTTTGAACCGTAGTCTGGAAAAAAATAAATGTAATGTAGCATATTATAATCCCTATATCCAGTCCAATTATAGTTCTGTAATAAACATCCCTATGAACTATAAGTAAATAAAACATACAGAATACTATAAATGGATACCATATATGATAGGGTATTATAAATGCTGATATATATGGGGTTTTTATGTCAAAAGCAGTAGTCAGATTATGAACTGTTCCTATGGGTTGATTTATAAAATTATACCCTATTACTACTAAAAGATAAGATAACATAAGCAGCCCATGCTTCCAATTTTCCTTAAACTTTATCTTAAACACTTCTTTAAAATTTTCCATGTTAACCCCCTCCTACTCAACTATTATAATACAATATAAATCTTAATAATACTGTAATGTAAATCTTAAAAAAATCTTAATAATATCATTAATATTAATTATATGCTTCACTAATTCCTTAATACTTCATTCATTGGTGCAAAAGATTAAGGAAGCAAGCCGAGAGTAATTTAGAATGGCAAACAGCACTAAAAAATAAAACCCCTGAACTTGGGATTTTTATTTTGTCTTAATACTATTGTTATAGTCACAATATTCACTTATAACGCAAAGCTCACATTTAGGATTTCTAGCCATGCAGCACCTTCTTCCATGAAATATAAGAAGATGGTGGGCTAAAGACCAATCCTTTTTAGGTATTATTTTTTTTAACTGATTTTCTGTATCTAAAACATTATCTGACTTTGCAATTCCAATTCTATTGGAAACTCTAAACACGTGAGTATCCACTGCGATAGCAGGAACACCAAAAGCATTTGAAAGAACTACATTAGCAGTTTTTCTTCCTGCTCCTGCTAAAGAAGTTATCTCTTCCATAGTATCTGGTACCTGCCCATGAAAATTTTCCTTTAGCTGCCTGCACATCATTAAAATATTTTTAGCTTTATTTCTATATAGTCCTATAGTTTTTATTTTCTGCTCTAATTCTTCCTGACTAATCTTTAAAAAGTCATCCACTGTAGGATATTCTTTAAATAGCTTTTCTGTTACTTCATTCACCTTTTTGTCTGTGGTTTGTGCTGATAATATAGTAGCCACAAGGAGCTGAAAAGGCGTTTCATAGTTTAATTCACATTTTGCATCTGGATATTGCTTTTTTAAAGATTCTAATATAATTTTCATATCTTTTTTCACACTATCACCCTTTGTTAGTTCACTATTTCAGCTTAAAGTGCACAACTGAGTTAAAGTTATGATTTTCAATAAGCCTATTAGTCTTTGACATTATATCTATTATATTATAAAATGAAATTGTATATAAATTGTAAACATTAATAATTAATATTTTTCGACAATGATATTTTCTTAATCATTATAACATGGTTTTTTATAATGTTAAAGGGGAGTAACTTACAGTATCATATATTAAGTACTGTGAATAAAGCCAACAACCGGTAATTACCTGGTTTATTCTTAAAAAGTGAGACCTTTAGCGTAGTTTTTACTATGCTAAAGGTCTTTTTAAATTAAAATCTAAAATTACTAAGGAGGTACTAAAATGGATGTGTTAATTCAAGGTTTAATGGCTATAAGCTTTAAACAGTTTATCATGTGGATTATAGGGGGAGGACTTATATATCTTGCTATAGCTAAAGATTTCGAACCAGCACTTCTTCTTCCCATGGGCTTTGGAGCTATTATGGTGAATTTACCTTTATCTGGTGCCATAACTCAAGTAATAGATGGCACTCCTGTAGAAGGGATACTAAATTTTTTATTTAATACAGGTATAACTACAGAGTTATTTCCCCTTCTTATATTTATAGGCATAGGAGCCATGATAGATTTTGGACCCATACTTCAAAATCCATCTATGCTGCTATTTGGAGCAGCTGCCCAATTTGGAATATTTTTTACTATTTGTGCCGCTTCTCTCTTTGGGTTTCCATTAAGACAAGCTGCTGCCATAGGTATTATAGGTGCTGCAGATGGCCCTACATCTATATATGTGGCAAACAAGTTTGCAAAAGAACTACTTGGACCAATTTCTATTGCTGCTTATTCTTACATGGCTTTGGTACCAGTAATTCAACCCTTTGCCATAAAATTAGTAACTACAAAAAAAGAACGCTGCATAAGAATGTCTTATAAGGCTGAAGATGTTTCTAAAACCACAAGGATTCTTTTTCCAATCATAATAACTATTATCTCTGGAATCATAGCTCCAAATTCAGTGCCTTTAATAGGTTTCTTAATGTTTGGTAATCTTTTAAGAGAATGTGGTGTTTTAGATAGATTAGCATCCTCTGCTCAAAATGAACTTGTAAATGTAACAACTATACTTTTAGGCATAACCATAGCTACTACTATGGAAGCAGAAAAATTTATAACTGCTCAAACTGGAATTATAATATTAATGGGATTAATTGCATTTATATTTGACACCATAGGTGGGGTTCTTTTTGCTAAATTTATAAATTTATTCAAAAAAGAAAAAATTAATCCAATGATAGGTGCTGCAGGTATATCAGCTTTTCCTATGTCTGCTAGAGTAATACAAAAAATGGCACAAAAAGAAGACAATCAAAATTTTATTCTTATGTATGCTGTAGGTGCTAATGTAGGCGGGCAAATAGCTTCTGTTATAGCAGGAGGGCTTGTATTAATGCTTGTTCATTAATACTATCATAAAAAGGAGGTAACAATTTTGAATAATATAGATACCTTTTATGCTTCACTTAAACTTATGGGTCAGGGAATGCTTGGCATATTTATAGTTATATTTATAATATACTTTATGATAAAATTATTATTAAAGGTTTTCCCGCCAAAAAATTAAAACTTAAAACAATTTTAAAAAGAGGCTGTCGCACTAAATAATTAGTGCGACAGTTTTTTGCGTAAAAAAATAAATCTCCAACTCGAAAGAGTGAAAGATTTATAGTAAAATTAACGTATGACAAAATGCATTAATTTACATAGAGGAAAATCAGACTACGCCTCGTAGACAATTACTTATATACTCCTCTATACTTTTCAGGCAAAAGTTCTGCTACATTTTTCATAAGATACAAAACTGCTCTTTCTTCATATTCATGCTTATCCTCATCTCTGTCCTTTTTAGGCAGCTTTATAGGTTTTCCTATATTTATATAAACCTCTGCATAATTAAACTTTTCAGAAGACATATTTCCATCTTTACTTATAGGTAAAAGATTTTCAGTACCGCACATTCCTATAGGAACTATATTGGCTCCAGTGAGTTTAGCTATGAGTATTATACCCTTTTTAGCTTCAATCATGCTTCCTTCTCTGCTTCTAGTTCCCTCTGGAAATATTAAAATATTGTTTCCTTCTTTTAAAGTTTTTACTACTTTTGTTATAGCTTCTTTATCCGCAGTATTAGGCTTAATGGGAATAGTTTTTACCATATTTATTCCCATGCTGGTAATAGGATCGCCAGATAACTTAATTCCTGCTACAAAAGTTGGATCATAATCTTTTAAAACTTTATTTAAAACTAACCCATCTGAATTACTTAAATGATTACATATAAAAATAATTGGCTTATCGCAATCTATGTTTTCCATCCCATTTATGTGTATATCAGCATATTTATCTATATAATGATTCAATAACTTTTTGCACACAAAGTTAACAAATCCTTTTGGCATGTGTGATATAAATTTAGCCATTTTAGGTGATATCATATTATCTCAACCTTTCCTTAAACTAAAATATATAAAAAAATACTGTAGATTATATACTACAGTATATTATATTTCTTTAGATTTTAAAAGTCTATAATAGTAATCTTTTACATAAGGTGAATTAATTTTATTTATATTGATATCATCTTTTTTACCTAAATAAAAATATCTTAGAAGGGCATTCCTCTGAAGAAGGCTCTTTCCCCTCCATGCACTAGCTGTTAAATTATATTTTTCTTTAAAGTTTTTATTGTCTAAGTATATAAGTTCTTCTATATCTGCATTTTTCATAAAGTTATAAGGCTTAAACTCTTCTATTTTAGATAAATTTGTTTTTTTATTAAAAGGACAAAATTTTTGACAGCTGTCGCATCCAAAAATTCTACCTTCTAATTTATTAACCCATATATCCTCTATATGTTTTTTTTGTGTAATATAGGACAAACAAATATTAGAATTTCTAATATTATTATTTATAGCCTTTGTAGGACAGCTATTTAAACAAATACTGCACTCTCCACATTCTTTAAATAAATTAATAGTCTCCAAATGATTTTCATGTCCTTTAGATATATTTATATTTAAATCTGTTATTATCTCTCCCAAAAATACATAAGATCCATACTTTTTTGTTATAAGCATATTATTCTTTCCAATAAAGCCTATGCCACTTAAGCAGGCTATATATCTTTCAGGCAGGGTATTATTATCCACAAAAGCCATAGACTTTCCACCTAGGGATGTTATAAAGCTGCATATGCTGTTTAGATATTTTTTTATAACTATATGATAATCTAACCCCATAGTATATTTTGAAAAACAGGAAGATTCATCATAATCAAAATCATAAGCATAGGGAAAAGCTATTGAAATTATAGTTTTTCCCTCTGTCATATAGTGCTTTGGATTTATTCTAAGCTCTATTGACTTTTCTTCAAATTCATTCTCTAATGACTTTTCTTTTCTATATTCATAAAATGGGATAAGCTCAGTAAATTCCCTGCATTCTGTAAATCCTATGGTGTCCAGTCCTATTTTATTGCAATATTCAATTATAAGATTCTTATAATCCATAACTTGTACCTCTATATTACCATTTCATTAAATATAGATTTCTTTCTCCCTTGATAATCTTTTATCTCCATTATAGTGCATTTTGGTTTCTTTTGTATTACCTTTGCAGGTATACCTACAGCAGTAGCCTGAGCAGGTACGTCTTTGAGTACCACTGCATTAGCTCCTATCTTTGCTCCTGAACCTATATATATGGGTCCTAGCACTTTAGCTCCGCTACCTATTATTACATTATCTCCTACAGTAGGATGTCTTTTACCCTTTTCCTTTCCTGTTCCCCCTAAAGTTACCCCATGGTATATAGTTACATCATTACCTATTTCAGCAGTTTCTCCGATTACTACTCCCATGCCATGATCTATAAAGAGTCCTCTGCCTATTTTAGCTCCAGGATGTATCTCTATGCCAGTAAAAAATCTTCCCAGTTGAGATATAAGCCTTGCTAAAAAATATAATTTAATTTTGTAAAGTCCATGAGCTATTCTATAATAAATTAATGCATGAATAGATGGATATAATAATAAAACTTCAATACTACTTCTAGATGCAGGATCATTTTTCTTTATATTTTTTATATCATATATCAATGTTTTTAACACATTTTTCACCTCCATACCCTTTTACCCTGATGGTGAAAGCTATTATTCATATAAACCCATGGATAAATACTTTTCTCCACCATCTGGTGCTACAGTAACTATAGTTTTTCCTTTTCCAAGTTCTTTAGCTAACTGAATAGCTGCATATACATTAGCTCCAGAAGATATACCTATTAATATTCCTTCTTCTTTTGCTACCAGTCTAGCTGCTTCAAAAGCATCTTCATCTTTAACTTGAACTATAGAATCTACTACTTCTTTGTTATATATATCTGGTATAAATCCAGCTCCTATACCTTGAATTTTATGAGGGCCTGGTTGTCCTCCTGATAGCACTGGAGATTTAGAAGGCTCTACACCAATAACTTTAATTTCACTTCTAAGCTCTTTTAGTCTTTTCCCTACTCCTGAAATAGTACCGCCAGTTCCTACTCCTGCAATAAATATATCTGTGTTTGGGACATCTTTAATTATTTCCTCTGCAGTAGTAGCATAATGTTTTTCTGGGTTTGCCTTATTCATAAACTGCTGAGGTATAAAATAACCTTTTCCGCTATTATAAATTTCTTCTGCTTTATTTATGGCTCCCTTCATACCCTTAGTACCATCTGTTAGTATAAGTTCTGCACCATAAGCTTTTATCAAATTTCTTCTTTCTACACTCATGGTATCTGGCATAACTATTATAACTTTATACCCCTTTAGCTTTCCTATCATAGCTAAAGCTATACCTGTATTACCGCTAGTAGGTTCTACAATTATGTCACCTTTTTTTAGTACTCCTAAATTTTCAGCTTTTTCTATCATACCTAATGCAGCTCTGTCTTTTACACTGCCTGCAGGATTAAATTTTTCTAATTTTAAATATATATCTGCCATTTCTCCATTAATTATATTATTTAATTTTAATAAAGGTGTATTTCCTATCATTTCTAAAGCATTATCATAAATCATTTTTAATTCCTCCTAAAATCTTTGAACTATAGAATCCATATTATAGTGTTTCTAAAATTTAAGACAAAAAAACCTCGTCTCATAATTTTAGAGACGAAGTTGACATTACTTACTCCGTGGTTCCACTCTAATTAGATTTAGAATCTCACTCATTTTCAAGCACAGCGCTATGCTCTATTACTATAACGGGTAATCCCGGAATACCTTACTAAAAGCTTTCAGGCATCTACTCCAAAGGGCACTTCACATAAATTCTTGGTAGGAATCTCTCAGCTTATTCCCTCTCTGTAACCTTTCTTTATGTTACTTTCCTTCTTCAATGTATTTCAGAGTGTTTTACTATGAATTCTGAATTATAATATCATTATATTACTGATTTATATTTTGTCAACCTTTTTTTTAGAATGTTAACTTAATTTTACCCAATTTTTTATTGTAATCATTTACAAAATCTATGGCTTCCAATAACTTTTATAACCGGTCTAGACCAAATCCATTCATTGGTGGTTTTTGCAGGATTATAGTAATATACAGCACCTTCCGAAGGATCCCATCCATTTAATGCATCCCTGGCAGCATTTATAGAGCTCTGCTCTAGATTTGCATCTATTTGACCATCTACAGTAGCAGTAAAAGCTCCTGGTTGATACACTACTCCAGCTACTGTAGATGGAAATCTTGGATCCCTGGTTCTATTTAGTACTACCGCTCCTACAGCCACCTGTCCTTCATAAGGCTCTCCTCTAGCCTCACCATTTATTACCTTAGCTAAAAGCATAACATCTTGATTGTTATAAATTTTTGAAGAATTAGTATCGGAATAGGAACCTGTAGGTAGCCCTAAAGCTTCCAAAGTTCTCTCTCCTACTACTCCATCAACAGCCAAACCATTTGTATCTTGGAAATTTCTCACTGCAGTATAAGTAAGATACCCATATATTCCATCAATATTTCCTTTATAATATCCCCACCTTTTTAGTCTAGTCTGAATCTCTATTACAGTACTTCCTCTAGAACCATACTTGTAAACTGCAGCATCCACCATACTTCTATGTGATGGCATTAAAGTAGATGCAATAAAATATGTAATAAGTATAGTAAGGATATAAATTACAATATTTTTAGGTTTAAATATTCTTTTTATCAAACTACACGCCTCCTTCCCATTTCATACATTATTTTGCTTCAAATATATAAAAAAATACATAAAATCTAAAATCGAAGCTTATCATATATTCTTTATATTCTTGTTATACTATGATAATATAAAGTAGATTATTAGAAGCACTAGCAAAATATATTATTAGAAATGAGGATTAAATAAATCTATGAATTTAGGAAAAGATTTTTTACCTGTCTGCAAGGATGACTTAAAAAGAAATAATATAGAAGAGCTTGACTTTATAATAGTAACTGGTGATGCTTATGTAGATCATCCTTCCTTTGGTACTGCCATTATAGGCAGAGTATTAGAAAGAGATGGCTTTACCATAGGTATAGTAGCTCAACCTAATTGGCATAACTTAGAGGATTTTAAAAAATTAGGCAAACCAAGACTAGGATTCTTAGTAAATTCGGGTAATATAGATTCTATGGTAAATCATTATACTGCAGCAAAGAAAAAGAGAAGTACTGATCTCTATTCTCCTGGAGGAGAGCCTAACCATAGACCTGATAGGGCTGTAATAGTTTATTGTAATAGAATAAGAGAAGCTTATAAAGATACTCCTATAATAATAGGCGGAATAGAAGCTAGCTTAAGAAGGTTTGCTCATTATGATTACTGGGAAGATAAAGTAAGGAGAAGTATACTTTTAGACTCAAAAGCAGATCTTCTCATCTATGGTATGGGAGAAAAAACTGTAGTTCAGATAGCAAATCTTCTTAAATATGGTATGAATATAAGTAAAATAACAAATGTACGAGGTACTGCCTATGTAACCAATGATATTACAAATTTGAAAGATTATGTGGAAGTACCTTCTTTTGAAGAAGTATCCAGTGACAAAAAGGCTTATGGTGAAAGTTACAAACTTGAATATTTTGAGCAAGATCCTATAAGAGGTAATACTGTAATTCAAAAGCATGGTGACAGATATTTAGTACAAAATCCTCCTCAAGTTCCTTTAACAGAAGAAGAAATGGATGCTGTATATGCTCTGCCCTATATGAGAACTTATCATACCGTGTATGAAAACAAAGGCGGAATCCCTGCTATAAAAGAAGTTGAGTTTTCTATAACAAGTCACAGAGGATGCTTTGGCTCTTGTTCCTTTTGTGCCCTTACCTTTCATCAAGGAAGAATGATTCAAAATAGAAGTCAAGAATCCATAGTAGAAGAAGCAAAGCTCCTAACTACATCTAAAAACTTTAAAGGCTACATCCATGATATAGGCGGACCTACTGCTAACTTCAGGCATAAATCCTGTAAACTTCAAAACCAACATGGAACTTGTAAAAATAAGCAGTGCTTGTTCCCTGCTCCCTGTAAAAATCTTATTATAGACCATAAGGAATATCTTCAATTATTAAGAAAAGTAAGAGCCTTACCAGGTGTTAAAAAAGTATTTATACGTTCAGGTATAAGATATGACTACCTCATACATGACAAAGATAAAGAGTTTTTTAAAGAACTCTGTAAATATCACATAAGCGGTCAGCTTAAAGTAGCTCCTGAACATGTTAACAGCCGTGTACTTAAACAAATGGGAAAACCTACAAGAGAGATATATGATAAATTCGTCCATGAATATTTTAAGATAAATAAGTCTATAAATAAGAAACAATATTTAGTACCTTATTTAATGTCCAGTCACCCTGGAAGTGATTTAGATGCAGCTATAGAACTAGCTCAATATATAAAAGAAATGGGTTATACTCCTGAACAAGTACAAGATTTTTATCCAACGCCAGGAAGCCTATCCACTACTATGTACTATACAGGCTTTAATCCATTAACCGGTGAAAAAGTTTATATACCAAAATCTCAAAAAGAAAAAAATATGCAAAGAGCTCTGCTGCAATTTAGCATGCCTCAAAACTATGATTTAGTAAAGGAAGCATTGATAAAAGCAGGCAGAAAAGATCTTATAGGAAAAGGAAAACTCTGTTTAATTGACTCTGTTCCTAAAAAGAAATTTAAAAATAAACATAAAAAGCCATAATAAAAAATATAGAGAGCTTATAGCCTAAAGTAAAGTAAACTTTACTTTAGATTACAAGCTCTTAATAGATTTATATGTCTCTAGGATGACTTTAGACCTTTAAAAGTAGAAAGTGCATAAATTAAAAGTAAGATGCCTAAAAACTCTAATATCACATCATTAGATAAGATCTCCAATCCTGCCATATACAAAATAATATCAATAGCACTTAAAGCTCCACATAAAATCAATAATTTCATTCCTCTTTTATTTGTACCAGCCTTATCTATTTTTAAAACTGCAAGTAGCATGGCAAAAGCTATTACTATCACATAAAAATAATGAATATAAATATCTTTTATAATACCCGGTACGTAGCCATACTGAAGGCTTATCTGAAGAACCATAGGAAACTTATAGATTATAAGCCCATAAATTGCTGCACAAATAATTATAAGCACAAAATTATAATCAAACCTCATATTCTGGTCTCTCATAAATACATATATACTCAAAGCATAAATAAGAGGTATAAAAATAATGCTTCCAAGTATAAAAGGTTTCAAGTAATAAAGATAAAGCAAATTTTTTGCCATAAATAATATAAGCAGCGCTATATATCTAAATAATATAAAAATTATTGGCACGAAGGTAAAAACCCTTATCTTTATAGGTGCATACTTTAAATTAAAATTAAATGCATAAAAACCCATACATATATTAAGTAACAACATAAATATATAAATATAAAATTTAATCATTTAACTTTTACTCCATAATTGTTGTTACTTATATTTATTACTGCAAATCTGATTTTATTCCTAATACTTTTATACCCCCTTTAATGCATTCTATATGTATAGGAAAATCAGGACCTCTCTCCCCATCTATATCAGTAACTATATCTTCATGGCATTCTATATCTAATTTATCTGTCTTAAAATAAATTATTCCATTTTGTCCTTCTAAATGTTCTCCTTTTAATATCTTAATAAAAAGCGGTAAAAGATCTTTAAGCATAACAGCTTTGATTATTATTACATCCAACATACCATCTGTTACATCCGCTTTGTAAGCTAATTTAAAATTTCCAGCTGTTTGTCCATTAAACACTAGCATTAAATACATTTCTCCATGAAATTCAATTTCTTCAGAACTTACCTTTATATGCAGACTTCTAAAATTAGGTAGTTGTTCTAATCCTTTTAAATAGTACGCTAACTTTCCAATAGTATTTTTTAAATTTACATCAGTCTTTTGAGAAACGTCTGTAAAAAGGCCAGTACTAGCTACATTTATAAAATACTTGTCATTTATTTTACCTATATCTAAATCTTTAGGCTTACTTGAAAGTATTTGCTCACAAGCCTCTTCTACATTTTGCGACATACCTATAAATTTAGCAAAATCATTGGCAGTACCTACAGGTAGTATAGCTATAGGTAAGTCTATATCTCTCTTTTTCATACAGTTTACCACTGTATCTACAGTGCCATCTCCTCCAGCTATGATTACATATTCATAAGTATCATCTATGTCATCAAAAGCCTGATCAATTTCTGTATCAAAGCTTATTCTATGCGGAACTACTATATAGCCTTTTCTCTGGTGTGTCATTATTACAGTATCTATATCCCCTACAATGGTATTTTCTCCTGAGAAAGGATTGTATATGAACTTCACCTTTCGCATTGCAAACCCTCCCAAAATTTGTTCAAAACTACACACAAATTATAACATTTAATACAAGGTATG
This sequence comes from uncultured Clostridiaceae bacterium, assembly GCA_946405135.1. Taxonomy (GTDB): domain Bacteria; phylum Bacillota; class Clostridia; order Clostridiales; family Clostridiaceae; genus CAMJGD01. Next base: position 70,793 of record CAMJGD010000018.1, read on the forward strand.
TCGAGGTATTAATATATCTGTGAACTTAATACTAGTTTCAGCCAGCTTTATAATTTAAAAAGCTGGCTGAAACCTGCGGTAATATACATCTATACTTCAGGACAGCAAGGTTCTGATATTTCACATAAAGCATCATTTGCCTTATGTGAAATAGAAGGCTCTACTGCTATATCACCTAGAGAAACCATTCCTACAAATTTATTATTTTCTTCTATAGGTAGTCTTCTTATCTGCCTTTCTCCCATTATTCGCGCTGCCTCTTCTACTTTCATATTTGGACTACCTACTACTGGATTAGATGTCATCACGTCTCTTACTTTTACACAATTACAATCCTTTTCCTCTGAAATAACTCTTAATACTATGTCCCTATCTGTAACTATTCCTATAATTTTATTTTCATCACAAACAGGCACAGAACCTATGTCATGCTCTTTCATGGAACAAGCTGCAGTTTTTACTGTATCTTCAGGTTTAACACATACTACAGATTTAGTCATTATATCTCCTATTTTCATAAAAAATCACCTCCTAGTGTTAGTTTAACCCTAATAGTGACTAATTATTATATACTTCGTATACTATAATATATATTTTTTAGAAAAAAATTTATTAAGAAAATAAATATATGTTAACTATAAGCCTTATAAATTTAATAGAAATAAGGTATAATAGGGTAGAAGATATGTTTTCTTTATTTTATTAGGAGTGATTTATTAATGAAGAAAAGCTCTATACCAAATATTTTTACTTTATCAAATTTATCTTTTGGATTATTATCTATACTCATGACATTTCATGAAAACTATAAGTGGTCATGCCTTTTCATACTTATTGCAGCATTTATTGATAGATATGATGGAAGAGTGGCTCGTTACCTTAATGTTTCTAGTGAATTGGGGAAAGAACTAGATTCTCTTGCAGATTTAGTATCTTTTGGAGTTGCTCCTTCTATATTAGTTTATAGTTTATATAACTTTATGAGCTTTGGAACCATGGGATATTTCTTAGTACTTATTTTCCCTATATGCGGAGCTTATAGATTAGCTAGATATAATGCTATGGACTTTGATGGAATATTTATGGGCATACCAATAACTATTGCAGGAAGCCTTATTGCCTTACTTTCCCTTTTAAATTTAAATAATCCACCTAATGCTTCATTTCCAATAGTTTTTATTTTAATATTATCTTATCTTATGATAAGCAAATTTAAAATAAAAAAACTGTAGCTCCTAATCTTTTTTAGGAGCTACTTCTTTTAATTCCAGCTCATTTTCAATTTCTGTCTGTATATTTTTTGCATAAACCTTATACTCAATAAATTCAGATTTCATTTTGCAATAACTTAAATATGGAACTTCGCAATCGTCTAAAGCATCTATTACCTCATCTATAAGATCTCCTAGAGCATCAACTCTTTTTAATGCATTTTTAACATCTTTTTTAGTGGCCAAAGCTATACCGTTTAATTCATTAGCTCCACCTACAAGTAATCTATATGAATTTACCAGTTTGGTGAGAAGATCTGCAAGATTGCATATGTCTGTATAGTGTGTTTCTAATACCTTTCTGCTTCCCAAGCTACCACCACATCTTTAAATATTATCATAACTATTATATTAATAAAATATATTTTTAATGATACATTATAGTGTCATTAAAACTCTATTTGATTATCTACTTGCCTAATATTTGATTCTTAAGCTTTATTCCCGTAGGTGTAACTGCCAATCCACCCATAGCAGTTTCCCTAAGCTCGCAGGGCAGGCTTTTGCCTACTTTGTACATTGCTGTTACTGTATCATCAAAAGGTATTTTGCTCTTTACTCCACTCATGACCATATCTGCTGTGGTTAATGCACTCACTGCTCCCGAAGCATTTCTTTTAGCACAAGGTACTTCTACAAGTCCTGCTATAGGATCACACACCAACCCTAGTATATTCTTTATTACTATAGCTGCTGCGTGAAGGCTCATTTCAGGGGTACCTCCCATCATCTCCACTACTGCAGCAGCTCCCATGGCAGCAGCTGATCCACATTCTGCCTGGCATCCTCCTTCTGCCCCTGAAAGAGTTGCATTATACGCTATTATCATACCTACAGCAGAAGCAGCAAATAGAGCTTGTACAAGTTCGCCTTCTGTTTTATTTAATTTTTCTCCAGCAGTGATTATTACTGCTGGAAGTATGCCGCAAGAACCTGCTGTAGGAGATGCCACTATTCTTCCCATAGAAGCATTTACTTCTGAACAGGATATAGCTCTCGCCATAGCTCTTACCATTATATCTCCAGTCAAACTTTTTCCTTGTTTTAAATAATTATTAAGCTTCACAGCATCTCCGCCTATAAGTCCACTGACAGACTTCACTTCATTATTAAGTGCATACTCTGCAGATTCCTGCATAACAAAAAGATTTTTTTTCATTTTATCAAAAATTTCTTCTCGAGATCTTCCCATTTCTTCTTCATATCTTACTGCATATTCGCTGATGGATATTCTATATTTATAGCATATATCTAATAATTCTTTTCCACTGCTCACAAACACTTATTATACTCCTTCCATAATAGGATTTATTACTCTTACATCTGCTATATAACTTATGGCTTTAATTTTTTCTATAGTTTCTTCTGAAACCTCATGGTCTGTTTCAAATATCATGGTGGCCTTAAATCCTTTTGTACTCCTAAAAACCTTCATAAAAGCTATATTTACACTTTCTTCATATAAAAGTGAAGTAACCTTAGATATCACTCCTGGGACATCTCTATGTTTTATTATAATAGTAGGATACTCTCCTGCAAATTCTATAGCTTCCCCATCTACTTCTGTTATGAGTATGCTTCCTCCTCCTATGGAGGATCCCATCACTTCTACAACTTTGCCATCCATCTTCGTTATTCTAAATTTAACTGTATTTGGATGAACATCTCCTAAATCTTCTTCTTTAAATTCTATTTCTAATCCTTTTTCTTTTGCTATATTTAAGGAATTCCTTAAATTTTCGTCCCAGGGATCCATGCCTAAAATTCCAGCTACTAATGCTCTATCTGTGCCATGGCCTCTATAGGTTTTAGCAAAAGAACCATGCAGTAAAAACTCTACTTTTTTAATTGAAGAACCAGAGATTACCATCGCTATTTTGCCTAATCTAGCAGCCCCTGCAGTATGAGAACTAGATGGACCTATCATTATAGGACCCAATACATCAAAAACTCCATATTTTTTCATAAATCTCCACCTTTACTTTAGTATTTATAAAAACAACTTCCTCCAATAAATTCTCTCAATATTGAATTTTCAGGTACTAATTCTTTATCTACTTCTTCAAAAAAATTAAGGAAACTCTTAAGTCTCCATGCTTCATAGTATACAGGACTATCTGGAGTAATTTTTGAAAGTTCCTCTAGGGCATCTTTTTTTAAAACACAAAGCTCATAAACAAGGGTTGAATTAAACATCACATCTGCTTCTTCTTGAAAAACAAATATATTTTTTTCTTCTCCTCTTCTTATAGATGGCCACATAGATAGAGTGGTTTCTCCTCCATATCCTCTTGATAGATAGTCTCTTACTATTCTTCTTATCATTCTCACATCAGTGGTTGCTATTCTATTATGATTGTCTAAGTTTAATTGTGTCAAGGCACTTATATAAATTTTAAATTTGTTATGAGCAGGTATAGTTGATGTCAATTTGTCATTTAATCCGTGTATACCTTCTATTATGAGTATGCCGTTTTCCGGCATTTTCATTTTATGACCATTCCATTCCCTTTTTCCCAATTTAAAATTAAAAGTAGGAAGTTCTACCTCTTCACCATGAAGAAGGCAGTTTAGATGCTGGTTGAAAAGCTCTAAATCCAAAGCATCTATAGATTCAAAATCATACTCTCCATTTTCATCTTTAGGAGTTTTTTCTCTATCTACAAAATAGTCATCTAAAGATATAGGTATAGGTACAAGTCCATTTACTCTCAATTGTATGCCTAATCTTCTTGCAAAAGTAGTTTTCCCTGAGGATGAAGGTCCTGCAATTAAAACTATCTTAACTTCTTTTCTGTCATTTATCATATCTGCTATATATGCAATCTTTTTCTCGTGGAGAGCCTCAGCAACTCTTATCAGCTCCGCCATATTACCGCTATCTACTTTATCGTTTAAAGAACCTACATCCCCTATTTCCAAAATATTCAGCCACTGTTCCGTTTCATAAAATATTTTGGCTAATTTTTTATGCTCTATAAAAGGCTGTATCTCTTTAGGTTTACTCTCTTCAGGAAATCTTAAAATAAATCCTGGATCGTAGTACATAAGGTCAAATACTTTTAAAGCACCTGTAGAATAAGCCATAGGTCCATAAAAATAATCATATCTTCCATCTAATTTATATAATTTAACCTCTTCATTATTTACATGATTTAAAAGCCTTATTTTATCATCCATACCATAGGAATCAAATATCTCTATAGCCTTGCTCTTTGATACAGCTGTCTTCTCTATAGGTATATCTGCTTCAATTATCTCCTGCATTCTTTGTTTAAGTTTTATTATATCTTCAGTATCTAGAGCTTCATGTTTATGTATTTCTCCAAAGATGCCTTTGCTTAGAGAATGTTCTATAGTAATCTTTGACTGAGGAAAAAGATCAAATACTGCCTTTATAAGCACAAACTGAAGACTTCTAGCATAAGTTTTTATTCCCATGGTGGTATCTATAGATACTGCTTCAAAATAGCCTTCTTTTTCTAAAGGTGCTGTAAGTTCAAAATATTCTCCATTCACTTTAGCAAGTACTATAGGAATATCCTTTTCTAGAGAATATTTCTTTACTATTTCCATTAATACTGTTCCTTTTTCTACATATACACTTCTACCATCCTGTAAAATCAGCTTTAATTCAGACATAATCATACTCTCCTTATAAATAACGTAATATTTTACTTATAAATAAACAAAGTTATTTGTATTAATATTATTATACTTTATAAAATTTAAAATTGTTATAAATTTAGCTTATAATTTAGTAACTTTTATGAAAACATAATAACGGAGGTAGAGTAACAGCTTCAGAATAACTACTAAAACCTACTAAAGTATATTAACACTAAGTAAAAGAAGATGATTAAGGAGCTATTAGAAGATGATAAAGGCGATTAAAGTGCGATTATTGCCAACAACAGAGCAAGAACAACAGATGTGGAAATCAGCTGGTACAGCAAGATATGTTTTTAATTGGACCTTAAATAAGCAGATTGAGCATTTTGAAAGAACAGGTAAGCTCACTAAAATATCTGATGGTATTTTAAGAAAAGAACTTACAAAACTAAAGCAGGCAGAAGAATTTAGTTGGCTTTATGATGTATCTAATAACATTGCAAAGCAGGCTGTTAAAGATGTTTGCATAGCTATAGACAGGTTTCATAATGAAAGCCAAAAATATGGGTATAGGTACAGACTATCAGCAATAAAGAAAGGTAAGCCACTGACCTTTAGGGATTTTGAGGATTTTCCTAGATTTAAAAGCAGGAAAAAATCTAAAATATCATTCTATAACGATACAAGTAAACTAAAGGTTAAAAAGGATAAGGTTTTAATTGAGAAAGTTGGTTGGGTTCAAGTTGCTGAAAAAGGAAGAATACCTATAGGTGTTAAATATACCAATCCTAGAATAACCAACGATAGTAAGTATTGGTATATATCTGTAGGTGTAGAAAAAATTGAACCTATATCAGAAAATACAGACATATCAATAGGTGTGGATTTAGGACTAAAAGATTTAGCCATAGTCAGTAATATAGATAAGCCATTTAAAAATATTAATAA
>CAMJGD010000019.1 GCA_946405135.1 uncultured Clostridiaceae bacterium
AAATTCATTACCAGGAGCAGAATTTAAACTTTACAAAGAAGCAGATACAAGCTATAAAAATCCTGTGGCTACAGTTATAAGTTATGAAAATGGAAAAGTAGAGTTTGAAAATGTGGAATATGGAAAGTACATTATTAAAGAAACAAAAGCTCCAGAAGGATATGTGCTTTCAGAAGAAGTATTAACTGCTAATGTAACTGAAAATGGTGTTACTATAAAAGCAAATCCTGAAAGTATCTCTAACACAAAAATTAGAAGTTCTGTCCAAGTTAAAAAGCTAGATGAATATCAGAAACCTGTTAAGGGTGCTGAATTTACATTATATGATTCAGAAGGTAAAGAAATTAAAACTTCAGTATCAGGAGAAGATGGAATTCTATTATTTGAAAATCTTGTTTATGGTCAATATATTATAAAAGAAACAAAAGCCCCAGAAGGATATCTGGTTTCAGAAGGTACTATAAAGGTGTTTGTAGATAAAGATGGAGAATTGTATACTTATGATGTAGTAAATAACAGAATTAAGGGTGTTATTATAATTACTAAGACTGATATGAATGGAAAACTGCTTCAAGGAGCTGAGTTTACTTTATATGATAAAAATGGCAAAGAAGTGGCTGCAGTAGTTTCTGATAAGAATGGAGTTGTAATCTTTAATGATGTAGATTATGGTGATTACACCATTAAAGAAACCAAGGCTCCTAAGGGATATGTTTTAAGTAAAGAACAACTAGAAGTTAAAGTTACCTCCCCAGAAACTCAAAAGTTTACTGTTAAGAATGAAGCTAAAAACTTTAAAGACAAAATAATTAATGTTATCGCTGAAACACACTTGCATCCAGGCCATTTGACCAACTTTAAAGACAAGATAGTTAATGTTATCCCTAAGGCTGGTAGTTTATTTGATTTAAAAGCTATAATTATAATGGGCACATTGACAATTCTAAGTGGTATTTGCTTATTATTAAAAACAAAAAGGTAAAGATAACTGAAAGTAAAGTATAAATTAAATTATTTTAAAAGCTATGAAAAAAGGCTGTTTCAGCTCTAATTTCATAGCTTTTTATGTTTTCAGATAAAAAGTTAAAAAGAGTGAATTAAATAACTTTACTAAACTATTTTTAAAGTTTAAAATAAATATAAAAGTTATTAGTTAAAAATTATTATATTTAGGAGGTATGAGTATGAAAACTTTTGAGATTTATAAGATAAGAGATATGGAGCTTAAAAACAGGATAGTTATGCCGCCTATGTGTATGTATAGTGCAGATAGAGAAGGATTTTCTAAAGATTTTCACTTTGTGCACTATGCTACTAGAGCTGTAGGAGGAGTAGGACTCATAATTTTGGAAGCCACTGCTGTTACTCCTAATGGAAGAATAAGTGATAATGATTTAGGCCTTTGGAGAGATGAACATATAGAAGGTCTTAAAAGCATTGTAGAGGAAAGCAAAAAATATGGAGCAAAAATGGCAGTACAGCTTGCTCATGCAGGGAGAAAGTGTGAAGCTGAAGCAGAATATATAGTGGCTCCAAGTGCTATAAGGTTTGATGAAAATTATAGAGTGCCAAAAGAGCTTTCAAAACAAGAGATAAAAGAAATAGAAATGCACTTTAAAGAAGCAGCTATAAGGGCAGATAAGGCAGGCTTTGATGCTATAGAAATACATGCAGCCCATGGATATTTAATAAATGAATTTCTTTCTCCTTTAACCAATAAAAGAGAAGATGAATATGGTGGAACTATAGAAAATAGAGTACGATTTTTAAAAGAGATATTACAGGATATAAGGAAGGTTTGGCCAGAAAGAAAACCTATAATTGTTAGGGTTTCAGCTTCTGATTATGCAGAAGGTGGAGTAGATATAAATGAAATGATAAATATAGTAAACCAAATAAAAGAATATGTAGATATGATTCATGTAAGTTCTGGAGCTGTAGTACCTGCAAAGATAAATATATATCCAGGATACCAAATAAAATTTGCAGAAAAAATAAAGCAAGAGTGTAATATACCAACTATTGCTGTAGGGCTAATAGACAAGGTGGAAATGGTGGAGGAAATACTAGGAAACGAGAGAGCTGACCTTGTAGCTCTTGGAAGAGAGCTTTTGAGGAATCCCTATTGGGTACTAGAAAATGCTTATGAAAAAGGTATAGATATAGATTTCCCTGAAGCTTATAAAAGAGCTTTTATGTAATAAACCAGCGAGCCTTAAAAAAGGTTCGCTGGTAAAGACTGTGTAAATAATTTTGTGTATTTTAATTTTTATTGTAAGAAGCCGTTTTATTTTGGTTTCTACTATAAAGATAGCTTTATAACTACTCTTCTGCAATAACTTTAATTATATATTCTGCAAAGTGATTTTCATCCCATTCCGCATAAATGTAATAAATATATTCACCAGTTTTTTCAGGAATTTTAATAATATTATTAGTTAAATTAACATCTTTAAGAACGTAGTTATTCTTGTTTGTTCCTATAACTTGTTTTACCTTAAAACTCTTTATATTTTTATCTGAAGATAATGTTAGTTTTAAGTCACTGCATTCATGTACTTTATGCGGATTTATCTTTTTTGCTGTTTCAATTGCATAATCTCCTAAATTTGAGTTTGATTGTTTAAAATTAGACCAGTTATACTCATTTTTAATAGCAGTGAATTTTTCGCCATTAACTTCAATTATTAGATTTGGTACTGATAATGGAATATTCATTGTTGAGTATTCATACATAAAAAATAGCAGTATAATTATAAATATGCCTACTAAAAGGGATCTTTTTTCTAGTATTTGTTTAAATCTTTTCATATTAAACTCCTTTTATTTAATTACGATAAGTTTATGACTATTTTTATCTTCAACTAATTCTCTAGAAAATATTGCTAGATAAATTATCCCACCACGTTGCGTTTGTTACTATAGGATGTACACTAATAGTTAATAGTAATGTTAATCCTATTATAAGATTTTTTAATAGTTATAATTAATAATTCTACAAAATGGATTATTTTCCTTTTTTTAAATAGGAATTTTAAAAAATATTATTAATATTTTATTGTACAGAAGGTGGAGTAGATATAAATGAAATGATAAATATGGTAAAGCAAATAAAAGAATATGTAGATATGATTCATGTAAGTTCTGGAGCTGTAGTGCTTGCCAAGATAAATGTATATCCAAGATACCAAATAAAATTTGTAGAAAAAATAAAGCAAGAGTGTAATATACCAACTATTGCTGTAGGACTAATAGACAAGGTAGAAATGGTGGAGAAAATACTAGGAAATAAAAGAGCTTTTATGTAATAAACCAGCGAGCCTTAAAAAAGGCTCGCTGGTTTAAGTTTATTAAAGTTCTACTTTGTTAAATGTGCCTTTATCAATCTGTAGTTCAAGATTAATATCTGCTTTTTTATAACCTACTACTCTTATACGATTTTTCCCTTTTTTAATTGGTGCAGTTAATGATGTTTTACCTTCTACAGTAGATTTGTCTGTATTCTCCACAAGATTAACAACTGTATTGTCAGGGGATACTAAAACAATTTTTGCTTTTCCACTTTTAACTGATAAGGTATAGGGAACTTGTAAGTCAAAATCTTCACTGCTGTCATATGTCCAAATGGTCATACTTCCACTTAATTTTAGATTTCCTTTATATGTTCCTGATTCTATTTTCTCTACACTTTTATCTAATGAAAAAGAATCATATATATTAGCTATTTTATTATTATCATCATAAATTTTATCCATAGTATTGTTACTACATCCAATGAATAAGCTAATTATCATAACTGTTATTGAGATTAGTATTATTTTTTTTCTGGAAGCCATCAGAAATCTCCTTTCATATACCTATAAATTATTTATTATAAAAATATACTATGTATTTAATAATGCCACTATAGTAGATTTGTAAATTTATAATAAGAATAACAGGTTTAAATAATTAGATTAATGATATTACTAAATTTGTTATCTTATACACTGCTATATTAAAAAGTATTCCGCTTGATATGTTTATTACAGTCCATAAAGTGCATAAAGTTAATCTTTTCTTTAAGGGTTTATCTGTATCTTTACTTATCTTTATGCATTTATAACATATAAATAGTGATATACACCATACTATAAAGCTTTCTATAGAAAGTACAGGTACCGCCAAACATGCTAGAATGAATACATAGCACCAGGAAGGAATTTTATTTTTCATTACTTTCACCTTTTTCCTTAAGATAGTTAGAACGTATTATTTTATCACTTAATTCTATAGATTCTTTTAATAAAGCTTTATCTTCTTCTTTTAATCCTTTTTCTCTAAAATCACCATTTGAAAGTATTGCAAAGTCTTTTTTAGTATTTAAAAGATTTCTTCCCATAGAAGTAAAGACATAATCTTTATAATCAGCACCCATAACATAACTTAGAGTAGGAAGGATATCAACTTGTCCACCATTTATAGAAATAACTTCTCCTTTCATACCTTTATTATAAATTATAAAAGGAATTTTAAAGTCATTACTTAACCACCATTCTTCCGCTGGTTTTGTAGATGCTAATTCGTCACTGTAGAATTTATGTATCCCTTCATGATCTCCATATATAACTACTATGGAGTTATCCAGTAATCCTTTTTTATCGAGAGTATCCAAAAATGTTCCTAGCTGCTTGTCTGTATAATGAACACATTGAAAATAATTACCTAGCCTTGAATCTTCTATAGGAGATTCAAGCTTCATGCCCTTATACTTTTCTGGAAGATTAAAAGGAGCATGACTTGTAAGGGTTATAGAAAAACTATAAAAGGGCTGAGGCTCTTTTTCTAGAATACCTGTAAGTTGTTTTAAAAAGCTCTCATCACTTAAACCTAGACCTATAATCTCATCCATATTAAAATAGCTGGCATCTATGCACTTATTGAAACCTATAGATTTTAATGATTGAAGCCAATTCCAGTAAGAGCCCTTATCAGGGTGAACAGCCATAGTGTTATAGCCAAGATTCTCCATTATATTAGGAAGAGAATTTGTATAAGTATTGGTTGGATATCTGAAAAAAGTACTTCCGCTTCTTACTGGGAATATAGATGTATTTGCCATAAGTTCTGCATCGGAAGTAGTTCCATTATGAGTTTGTTCATGGAAATTATTAAAGTACAAACTGTTTTTTAATAGTTTATTTAAGTTAGGTGTTATCTCTTCACCGTTAACCTTTTGATTTATTACAAAGTTTTCTAGGGATTCTACTTGAATTACTATAAGATTTTTACCCTTAAAAATTGATTTATATTTATTATCAGGAAGTACCTCCTGCTTTTTATTAAACCATTTATTTATATGATTTTTTTCTTCTGAAGACAATATATAAGGCTTACTCTCCTCATAATAATCATAGGCATCAAATAGGTGGTATCCTATAGGTGTAAGAGAACTCATAGTTTGATTTTGATTCCAGCTTTTTCTAAAAATATATTGATTCTCATAACATTTTCTCATTACATCTACTTTGATGTGAGCATAGCTTAAATATAAAACAGGTAAACAGAAAAATAGTATAAAAGTTTTAAAATGTATTTTTTCATTTTTACAAATTTTTAACTCTTTAATACATAATATTATGATTATAAAAAAGTCAATAAAAAATAGTATGTCCACAGGCCTAAACATGGAGAATACACTGTCACCTAGGTTTTCTAAATTTGAAGTCAGCTTAAACATGTGATAATTCAAAAAAGAATGATTGCTCCTATAGTACCAGATATCACCAATATATAATATAGTAAGTAAAAGGTTAATAATTATAAAATATAGTAAGTGTCCCTTCCCTTTTAATAAAAAAGAAAAAGATAAAAATATAAGTATAAAAGCTATATATACTAGTACTGGCGGTGCACTGTCAAACATCTGCTTTATATTAATGCCTGTGGCAGTGTTGTCGGATATTAATACTATAAAAAGCAAAGTCTTTAAAGCTATAGCATAAAAACTAGATTTAAATAAAGTGTCGTTTTTTGCTACTTTCAGTGCTTCTTTAATATTTTGCATAAAAATATTAATATAATTCTTATTTTGTTTTTTTGAAAGTTCCATAATTTTACCTCATAAATGCTTATTATTTTTATATTTAAACCTATATTTATAGATTATAAAGATTTATATAATAAACCTACAAGTATAATGTATTTGTAATTATAGAAATAGTAAACCTAAAATGGGGTGTTTTATAGGGTTTTAAGAAAAATTTAAGAATTTGATGGATAATTATGGTGATATGAGTGATTTTGTGGAGATTTAAGATATAAATTCTGTAAAATTTTCTTGAAACCTTCATGAGAAAAGTATAAAATTAAGGTGTGAAAAGGTAATATTAAAAGATATTAATTATCCATAAAAAAGATGTATAAAAATTTTATTTATGATAGGGAGCTGAGTTTATGTATGATGTTAGCATTATAGGAGCTGGTGTAGTAGGGTCAGCTATAGCTAGAGAGTTATCAAGGTATAATTTAAAGATATGCCTCATAGAAAAAGAAGAGGATGTTACTACTGGGGCTTCCAAGGCTAACAGCGGTATAGTCCATGGAGGTTATGCAGCTAAGTATGGGACTTTAAAAGGAGAACTTTGTGCCAAAGGCAATAAAATGTACAGGCAACTGGAAAAAGAATTGAATTTTGGATTTAGAGAAACTGGAGCCTTAGTAATAGGATTTAATGAACAAGATGAAAAGAAAATTAAAGAACTTTATGAAAACGGTTTAAAAATTGGATGTGATGATTTAGAAATCATTCATGAAGATAGAATAAGAGAATTAGAACCTTATATAAGCAGAAAAGTTAATATAGCTTTGTATGCAAAAAGTGTAGGGGTTACATCCCCTTATGAATTCACTATAGCTTTAGCTGAAAATGCTGTAGCAAATGGTGTGGAGCTTAAGCTTGAAACTGAAGTAATAAATATAGAAAAAAAAGAACACTATTTTGATATTATCACCAGCAAAGGAGTTATTCAAAGCAAGTATGTAGTTAATGCAGCAGGATTATACAGCGACAAGGTAGCTGCTATGGTAGGAATTGATGATTTTAAAATATTGCCAAGAAGAGGGCAATATATACTACTTGGTAAAGATCAAGGACACCTTGTAAATACTGTAGTATTTCAGGTACCTACAGAAAAAGGTAAAGGCATATTAGTTACTACTACTTATCATGGAAACTTTATGATAGGTCCTAATGCAGAGGAAATAGATGATAAGGATGACGTAGCCACCACTTTAGAAAGCTTAGAATATGTAATAGAAACTGCCAGACTTTCTATTCCGGATTTCAATATAAAAAGAGCACTGACTACTTATTCAGGAATAAGAGCAGTGAGCAGTACAGGAGATTTTATCATAGAAGAAAGCAAAGTAAAAGGTTTTATAAATGTAGCAGGTATAGATTCTCCAGGTCTTACATCTTCTCCGGCTATAGCAGAAAAGGTTGCAGGAATATTAAAAAATGCAGGGTTAGATTTAATTAGGAAGGAAAATTTTAATGCTTATAGAAAGCCTATAATCATTAAAAAGGATAAGGACTTTCAGGGGAAGATAGATGATGAAGATCCATCAAAAAATATAATATGCAGATGCGAAAAGGTGACTGAAGCAGAAATATTAGATGCTATGCATAGGGGAATACCTATAAAGTCTACAGATGCCATTAAAAGACGTACAAGGGCAGGTATGGGACCATGTCAAGGAAATTTCTGCAGACCAAGGGTAAAGGCTTTGATAGCTAGAGAGCTAAATATACCTGTGGAAGAAGTTACTGTCAGAGGAAAGAACTCAGGAGAACCACCTATAAGAGCAGATATTAATTTTATAAGGAAATGTAATAAGTAAGTATTAAAAGATTATAGATTTAGGCAGAAAAATTTTATTTTCTGCCTAAATATTTTTGTAATATAATTTTTGCAAAGTTATAACTAAAAATAAGTAAATTTTTTATAATATAATATTGTAAAATTTTATTACATAATACATAATTAAAGTATTAACCATATTATACATAAAAATAGCTATTAGGTGGGGGTAAAAAAACATGAAAAATTGTAATAGGAAAAAAATTATTTTTCCAGTAGTTTTTACACTTATAATTGTGTTATTGATTTCATTAATTGAGGTAAGAAAGTATAATAAAAAATACAAACATATAAACACAAAGCAGATAAGCATTATAGATTATATAAAAGCTGCAGATGAAGCTAGTAAGGGGAAACTCCAGGTTAACTGGAAGCAGATGGCGGCTATTGATGGAGTAAGATATAAAAATGATTTTTCTAATTGTTCTAAAGACAGCATGAGAAATTTAGCAGAGATGTTTATTGCTGAAAATAAGGGTAAAAATAAAGTTAAAGGAAGTAACTATAGATTAAAAGAATTTGATGAGATAATGGAGCAGTTATCCTTTGATAAAAATCAGAAAAAAAGAGCAGAGGATTATTTAAAGGATTTACAATACATAGGATTAGTGAAACAAAATCTTGCAGCGGATTCTTATTATCTGGAATTTATAAATGAAATAAAAGGCGAGGCTATTGAAGGATATAAAGAAAGCGGTATATTACCTTCTGTGACTATCTCTCAGGCTATACTTGAGTCAGGCTGGGGAGCATCAGATTTAGCTATGAAAGCTAACAATCTATTTGGAGTAAAGGCAGATAAAAGCTGGAAAGGTAAAAAAATAGATATGAAAACCACTGAATACAATAATGAAACTATAACTGCCAGTTTTAGAGTTTATGAAAGTACTAGCGAATCCATAAAAGATCATAGAAAGTTTTTGGTTGAAAATCCAAGATATAGACAAGCAGGGGTATTTAGTGCTAAACATTATATTGAGCAGGCTCAAGCCATAGAAAAAGGCGGATATAGCACTGTTGAAAATAAAAATGGAGATAAAATATATTCTGAAATGCTTATAAGTATAATAAGAGAATACAATCTTCAGCTTATTGACTACGAAGTAGAGATGCAGTATTTAAAAGGACAAGTAAAATAAAAACTACTATAGAAAGCGGACCTTAAAATAGGTTCGCTGAATTTTATTTTACGGAGAATAGATAAGTTTTTAAGTATATATTAATTTTATTTTAATATTATAAATAGTATAAGTTTTTTATAGTTTTTCGATTATAATTAGAATAGAGGAAGAGTAAAAGGGATATAAATATAAAGAATAGTTAGAGTTATATAGAAAGTGCTGATATAATTATAATAGAGAAAGGTTAAATAAGGATGTATATATTATGAAGAATATTTTTATTGTGGATAGAATAGAAGGGGAGTTTATACTGTGTGAAGATGAAAATAGAAATATGGTTAAAATAAAAATTTCAGATTTAAACTTTAAAGCTCATGAAGGAGATATACTAATAAAAGATGAAAATGAATTTTCTATAGACTATGATGCCACGAAAAAGAGAAAAATGGAAATAGATAACTTAATGAAAGGTATGTGGATAGATGAATAACGACTTTACAACAAGTAACTCTGGAAAAGAAGAAATTAAAGATGAAGAAGTAAAGTATGAAAAAGAAGCTAAAACTAAAAATAATTATAGTAAATTTTTCATGGATTGGATAATGCCTATTATATTAGCTCTGATTATAGCAGGACTTATTAATAAATTTTTATTATTTAAGGTTTATATACCATCTGAATCCATGGTACCTACTTTAAAAGTAGGAGATCAACTTTTCGTAACTAAAATTTATGACACAGATAAGATAAAAAGAGAAGAAATACTGGTATTTTTTTCTGAAGAGTTAAATGATCTATTGATAAAAAGAGTCATAGGGCTTCCAGGAGATACAGTAGAAATAAAAGAAAATGGAGATGTATATGTTAATGGTAATCTGTTGAATGAGCCTTATGTAAAAAATCCTAGTGATAAAAGCGGAAGCTTTAAAGTGCCTAAAGATAAATTTCTATTTTTAGGAGATAACAGAGCTATCTCTAAAGATAGCAGATGGTGGAATGACCCATTTATCGACAAGAAAGAAATTAAAGGAAAGGCTTGGATAAGGATATATCCTTTTGACAGAATAGGAACAGTAAAATAATTTATATAGATTTGGGGGGTATTATAGATGTTAAATGAAAAGATAGAAGAGTTAAAAGAAGAACTAGTAAAATCTACGCAAGAAGTACTAAAAATAAAAAGTGTAGAAGAGGATGCAAAAGAAGGAATGCCTTTTGGCGAAGGAGTATCTAAAGCTTTAAACAAAACACTAGATATATGTTCAAAATTAGGATTTAAGACTGTAAATATGGATGGTTATGCTGGTTATGCAGAATATGGCGAGGGAGAAGATTATGTAGCTGTACTAGGCCATCTTGATGTAGTTCCTGAAGGTGATGGATGGGTTTATCCGCCTTATGGAGCTGAAATACATGAAGGTAAAATATATGCAAGAGGTGCTATGGATGATAAGGGACCTATGATGGCAGCTTTGTATGGATTAAAAGCTATAAAAGATTTAAATTTGTCTTTATCTAAAAAAGTAAGAATAATATTTGGAACCAATGAAGAAACTGGAAGCAAGGATATAGAGTATTATGTAAAACACGAAAAATCACCTGTAGTAGGATTTACACCTGATGCTGAGTACCCTATAATTTATGCTGAAAAAGGCATAACTATATTTGATTTAGTTAAAGACATCAATACTTCAGGCAGTGCCAATACAAGAATAAAGTATATAAAAGGTGGACAAAGACCTAATATGGTGCCGGATTATTGTGAAGCAGGCATAATATGTAATGATGTTCAAAACATAATTGATGCTTTAGATGATTTTAATAAAAAGAATCAATCTAAAATAGAGGTAGAAAAAACCGAACATGGGATAATTTTAAAATCCTTTGGTGTATCTGCTCATGGAAGTTTACCTCATCTTGGAAAAAATGCTATAATGCAATTATTTAGTTTTTTAGCTGTACTAGATATGGGTGAAAGTGACCTTGCAGATTTTATAAAATTCTTTAATAAACATATAGGTTTTGAGACAGATGGAAAAAGCTTTGGTGTAGGTCTGCAGGATGAAGTTTCAGGAAAGCTTTCTTTTAATGTAGGAACCATAGAGTATAATGGTAACAGAGTGGTTTCTAAATTAAATTTGAGATATCCTGTTACCTTTAAACTTGAGGATATGCTTAATCCGTTAAATAAAACTCTTGAAGGCAGTGGTATTAGCATAGAAAACTTTGAACATCAAAAGCCTTTGTATTTTCCAGAAGATCATAAGTTAATAAAAGCTCTTCAGAAAGTTTACAAAGAACAGACAGGAATGGAACCAAAATTAATAGCCATAGGAGGAGGAACCTATGCAAAGGAAATGCCTAATATAGTTGCTTTTGGACCAATAATACCAGGTAAACCGGATCTAGATCACCAGGCTAATGAATATATAGAAATAGATGACTTGGTGTTAAATGCTAAAATATATGCAAATGCTATTTATGAGCTGGCAAAATAGAAAGGAAGTGAAAACACCCTAGCACATGCGTTCTTATGTGCTAGGTATTCTATGTTTGATGATAAAAAGTTTAAGTATAGGATAGTTTATCTTGTAGCTGTAATTTTTGTGGTGCTTCTTATAAATTATATAAGCTCAAGTATGACCACTAAACAGATCAGCTATAATGAGTTTTTAACTCTTTTAGATCAGAAAAAAGTAGAAAAAGTTTTAATACAGAAGGATAAAATATTGATAAAATCAACTAGTGACAGCAAGTATGCCAATAAAGCTTTATATACAGGTAATCCTAAGGACCCTGAACTTGTAAAGACTTTAAAAGCAGCAGGGGTGAGCTTCAATGCTGAAGTTCCTAATAATGATCCTATTTTGAATATAATTCTTTATTGGATTGGACCCATATTGATTTTTATGATTTTAGGAAGAATGATATTTGGAAAGATAGATAAAAAAATGGGTGGAGGAGTTATGTCTTTTGGGAAAAATACTGCTAAACTCTATGCAGAAAATGAAACCGGCAAGACCTTTAAAGATGTGGCTGGTCAAGAAGAAGCGAAAGAGTCTTTAGTAGAAATAGTAGATTTTCTTCATAATCCTCAAAAGTATGCAGAAATAGGAGCTAAACTTCCTAAAGGTGCTTTATTAGTGGGACCTCCTGGTACAGGTAAAACTCTTTTAGCAAAAGGAGTAGCTGGAGAAGCTAAGGTTCCATTCTTCTCCATGTCTGGTTCAGACTTTGTTGAGATGTTTGTGGGTATGGGTGCTGCCAGAGTAAGAGACCTTTTTAGGCAAGCAGAGGAAAAAGCACCTTGCATAATCTTTATAGATGAGATTGATGCTATAGGTAAGAGTAGAGATGGAGCAATTCAAGGTAATGACGAAAGAGAACAAACCCTTAATCAGCTTTTATCTGAAATGGATGGTTTTGACTCTTCTAAAGGTGTAGTAATATTAGCAGCAACTAATAGACCAGAAGTATTAGATAAAGCTCTTTTAAGACCTGGAAGATTTGACAGGAGAGTTATAGTGGACAGACCTGACCTTAAAGGAAGAGAAGCTATATTAAAAGTTCATTCCAAAGATGTAAAGCTTGGAGATGATGTAGATCTATCTTCCATAGCAAAAGGAACTCCTGGAGCTGTAGGAGCAGATTTGGCTAACATTGTAAATGAAGCAGCTTTAAGAGCTGTAAAGCATGGAAGAAAGGTAGTTTTACAGGAAGATTTAGAAGATGCAGTAGAAATAATTATAGCAGGGAAAGAGAAAAAAGACAGAATAATGTCTGATAAGGAAAAGAGAATAGTAGCTTTTCATGAAGTAGGTCACGCTTTGGTGGCAGCTTTGCTTAACAATACAGACCCTGTACATAAAATAACTATAGTTCCAAGAACTATGGGAGCTTTAGGTTATACGATGCAGCTTCCTACAGAAGAAAAATACCTTGTATCTAAAGAAGAGATGATAGACCAGATAACTGTTATGCTTGGTGGCCGAGCAGCAGAAGAAACAGAATTTAGTATGATATCTACAGGGGCTTCAAACGACATAGAAAGAGCTACTCAAACTGCCAGAAGTATGGTAACTATATATGGAATGACAGATAAGTTTGATATGATGGCATTAGAATCTATAAGTAATAGATATTTAGATGGAAGACCTGTAACAAACTGCAGTGCTGAAACTGAAGCTTTAATAGATGATGAAACTTTAAAAATTATAAAAAATTGTCATAATAGAGCAATTAAGATATTGGAAGATAATAGAGAACTTTTAACAGAGATTTCAGAAAAACTTATAGAAAAAGAAACATTAATGGGAGAAGAGTTTATGGATATGATAAATGAATATAAAAAAAGAAAAAACCCATTAAATGAGGAAAGTTCTGAAATTTAGATATAGACTTGTTAAAAACTATGTAACTTAACCGTGGTTTCTTAAGCATGGAATCACGGTTAAAATTTTCATTTTTAATTGTTTAATAGTCTTTGAAAAGCAAAAACTATAAGATGAGAATGAAGTTAAGTTTAATCATTATGTGGAAAGGAGCGTGTATCTATAGTATGAATGATAAGGATAATATATTAAAATCTACTGAAAAAGATATAGAGCTGGCAGTAGAAAAACTGAAACTGGAAGATACCCTTAAGATAATAAATGCTGAAATATTGAATTATATATCTAAGAGAAAGTATATAGCAGACTACATAATGGAATATAGAAAAAATGTAGTAGAAGAGTACAAAGAGGATGAAGACAAGGTTGCAGAATATTTTGATCATGAAAGATATGTCAAAGAAGAAGCTTTTAAAACCATAGATAGAAGATTGAAAGAACTTACTGCTCTTAAGCTGTCTCCTTATTTTGGAAAGGTAACATTTGAAGAAGAGGGTTCACAAGGAGAGGAATATATCTATATAGGTAAGTTTGGGCTAATGCCAGAAGATAGTTATGAACCTGTAATAATAGATTGGAGGGCTCCGGTAGCTTCATTATTTTATGCAGGCACATTGGGAAAGGTAACTTATAATCCTCCAGAAGGATCTATTAATACGGATATAAAGGGCAGAAGACAATTTATAATTAAGAAAGCTGCTCTTAAGGGAATGTTTGACTCCGCACTAGATGTAAAGGATGAAATACTCCAGATGGTTTTAAGCTCAAATAGTAGTGATAAGCTTAAAGATATAATAATGACTTTACAAAAAGAACAGGATAATATAATAAGAAGTCCCAAAAATCAAGTGGTAGTAGTAAATGGAGTAGCAGGCAGTGGTAAGACTACTATAGCTCTTCATAGAATTGCATATCTTTTATATAATTACAGAGCCCAATTACAGGATAAGGTTTTAATTTTAGGACCTAACAGCATATTCATGGAGTATATATCTAATGTATTGCCTAGTCTTGGAGAAGAAGGGGTTAAGCAAAGAACTTTTAGTGAATTTGCAGAGGATATATTACAATTAGATAAACCGGTTATGGATTTTAAAGAGTATATTGAAAGAATTTTAAGTGGAGATAAGGAATTCATAGAAGAGATAAGGTATAAATCCTCTAGTGAGTATAAAAATAAGTTAGAAGAAAAAGTGAAAGATCTCAATGAAAATTATTTTGAAATTAAAGATGCAGAATTTAAAGGAGAGGTAGTAGTAGATTCTAAAGAGATAAGAGAGATGTTTTTTAATCATTATAGTTATATGCCTCTTTTTAGAAGAAGTAAAAAGATAAAGAGAATAATAATATCTAAAATAAAGGATAAAAGAGATATTTATTTTAGAGAAATACAGAATAAATATAAAAGCATGAGAGATAAACTGTCTTTAGAGCAGATGAATCTTGAATGGAACAATATTGAAATGCAAAGAAGGATAGAAGTAAGAGATTTAATTATGGAAGTTGTAAAGGCTAAAGAGTCTTTAAGATGGCTTGATACTCAAAATATAGAAAGTATATATGATGAGTTCAATAACCATAAAGCTTTAATTGTGGAAGATTTAGCCCCTATGCTATATTTAAAGCACCAGTTAGAGGGAATTAAATTAAAGCAGGAAATAAAGCATGTGGTGATAGATGAAGCACAAGACTACACGGAACTTCAATTTGAAGTAATAAAAGCTATTACAGGATGCAAATCTTTCACTATAGTAGGAGATTCAAATCAGAAGCTTATACCTCTAGAAGGAAAAGCAGCTATGCTTAATATGGAGCATATATTTAATGATGCACCCATAGAATATTTTAATTTAAATAAAAGCTATAGATCTACTCAAGAGATAATGACTTATGCAAATCAATATTTAGATGAAGATAAGGTAGTCCCTTTTGTAAGAAGTGGAGAAAAAGTTGAAACTTTGACTTTTGCCGAAAAGGAAGAGCTTGCACTTCAGATAAAAGATACAGTTACTAGATTTAAAGAAGATGGCTACGAAAGTATAGCCATAATATGCAGAAATGAAAAGAATGTAAAAGAAATAAAGAATTTTATAAAGGATAAAATTCCTGTAAAAATAATAGAAGATGAAAATATAATTTATAACGGAGGAGTAGTATTGATTCCTTCTTACTATGCTAAAGGACTAGAATTTGATGCTGCTATAGTGGTAGATGACTTGGTGGAAAAAGATAAAACTGATTATGACCACAGAAAAGATTCAGCAGAAGATCTAGTTAAATACATTATGTGCACTAGAGCTCTTCATGTCTTAAAAGAATTTAGAGTTATGTAAAAATGCTTGCTCCTATTACAATATAAAATAGGAGCAAGCATAATTTTTACTTAATTACTAGTAAAAAGGAGCCTAATATTTAAGGTACTTTTTCTTTTATTGTTTGCAATAATTTATTAATTTATGATTATAGTAAATAAAAAAATATATTTTATATGTGTATAATTAAATCAAACTATTTATTATAATCTTTTTCATAAAGTTCTATTTTCTTTATTACCCACTGAGTTTTAGCATTAACTTTTTCAAAGTCCATAGCCTGTATATAATATTTTTCCATTTCGTCATGGAGTAACTTAGCATTGGCTATAAGATTCAAAGCTTTATCTGTTAGTTCATAAAATAGATTTTTGTTATAGTCTATTTCACTTCTATATTTTTCTAAAACAGATTTATTACAATAGTCTTCCATGTATATTTGATTGCCGGGAATTAGTTTTTTATTGATTTCATTAGAAGTTAAAAGTGCCGTGGAAAGGTCAGGAATTATTACATGTTCAATTCTTTCAGGGATGAAAGGATCATGATATATCTCCACATAAAATCCTCTTCTTAAGGCCTCTTCTGAAATGTATTTTAGCATGTCAGACTTTCCGGTGCCTGGCCCTCCATTAAACACATAAACATTTTTATAATCCTTATATAGAGTATCAATAAAAGTAACTATTCCATTTGGGGTAAAGGCTGTAGCAAATAGGTGCCTATCAGTACCAAGAAAACCTATAGGAGATTTTAATAAATTTTCTTTTAGTTCTTCTTTTAAAAGATTCAATTTAGAGAAGCTTAAAGCTTCGCCGTTTAAAGAACTCCAGTCATCATGAACTAATTTTGCGGAGCCTAAAAATTTATAAGCTCTTTTAAAGTTCTTTCCAACTTCTCTGCTTATATCTATTATTTGCTTTCTATAATCTTTAAAGCTTTCTTCTATCCAGCATTCTCCCATATTTAGAATTTCATCTACAGCTCCAGGAGTTATAGGGTCTACAATATGTGGAGAGGTACCATCTACTAAAGCTACATTTAATCCTTTTACTACTACTCCATCTAGAGAATTATTATCAGAAGAACAGTGATGATATTCAATGTCATAACCTTTATATGAAAAATGTTCTCCAACTTTTTTCATTAAAGAGGATTTACCTGTTCCAGGTCCACCTTTTATGCAGAGAATCCGCCTTGCATCATCCTGATTTAGTATATACCTGTAAAAAGAATAAAAACCTTTAGAAGTATTTCCGCCAAGAAACATATGTCTTACTGAGCTGCTCATAAAATCACACTCCTTATTTTCAAACTATTATATAATATGCCTAGTTCAATACATAGTGCATTGAATTAGTAGAAATAACCCATATTTTATTATATAATTAAACTTATATGTTACAAATTGAATAGTAAGTTCCTATAGAAAGGTAGTGAATATAATGTTTAGGAGAAAAAAGAAACAATTCACTCTTTTTGGTAAAAAAAAGAGCAGGTTTAGAATGTTTTTTGAAGGTATAGACAAAATGTGGCTGTATACCTTTTTGGCTATATGGATAAAGTCCTTACTTTTTCTGTCTTTACTCCATGGGAAAAATTCTGCCACTATTAATGTTGCAAGAATGTATTTTACAAAACCACCATTTCTATCTCATATATTATTTGTAGTTGCCCTTATATCTTTTGGATTTTTATTCAAAAACAGGGCCAGAGCAGTATATTATATAATAATGAATACATTGATAAGTTTGATGATTATAGGGGATTTGTTTTATTATAGAGCTTATGGAGCATTTTTATCCTTAAATTTTATAAAAAATCCTCAGATATTTAATCCTTCAGGGAAAAATCTAATACTGTTTCATCCCATAGATTTATTATTCTTTATAGATATTTTAATAGTTATATTTATACTTGCTTATAATAGATATGTGTATAGAGAAGCTAAAACTAAAGTATTAGCCTTTGTTTTAACTTTGGTCATACCAGTAGCTTTTATAGGTCTTGATCATTATAGGATAGATGTTAAGGATACTACTAAGGGAAGCATGATGTTCTTCAGAAATGCTTGGGCTCCTTTTCAAACTATGTCAAATCTATCTCCTATAGGGTATCATTTGTATGATGCTTATAGACAAGTTACCGAAGCAAAAAATATCAAACTATCTGAAAAAGATGTAAAAGAAATCAATGCTTGGTATGAAGGGAAAAAAGAAAATATTCCAGATAATGATTATAAAGCAGTGTTTAAAGACAAAAATGTTATCTTTATACAGGTAGAATCACTAGAACAATTTGTAGTGAATGAAAAAGTAAATGGTGAAGAAATTACTCCAAATTTAAATGCTATGCTTTCTCATAGTCTATATTTTCCTAATATATATGAGCAGGTAAATAACGGGACAAGCTCTGATGCAGATTTTATATTAAATACATCTTTATATCCTGTAAGACAAGGAACAACTTTTTTTAGATATCCAGGAAATACATTTAATTCTATGCCAAAGCTTATGAAATCCATGGGATATAATACTATATCCACCCATCCGGAAAATGGAGGGAACTGGAATTGGATACATTTCCACAAATCTTTGGGCTTTGATAAAAGTTTTGACATAACAGATTATAATGTAGATGAAACTATAGGACCTGGACTTTCTGATAGAACTTTTTTTAAACAGCTGGTAGAAAAGCTTGATAATGAAAAAAAGCCTTATTATGCTTTTGCACCTACACTTACTAGTCATGGTCCTTTTGAAATTCCTAAAGAAGAGAAAAAGTTAAATCTTCCTAAAGAATTTGATGAAACCATACTTGGAGCATATTTTCAGAGTGTAAATTATGTAGACAGACAAATAGGAAATCTTTTAAATATGTTAAAAGAAAAAGGTATGCTAAAGGATACTGTGCTTGTAATATATGGAGATCATACAGGAGTTCACAAGTTTTATCAGGATAAGCTACAAAATATAAATGCAGAAAATAGCAAATGGCTTGAAAAAGATCTTAAAATTCCTTTTATCATTTATAATGAAGACTTTAAAGGAAGCACCATAGAAACCATAGGCGGCCAAGTAGATATAATGCCTACAGTAGCATATCTTATGGGTGTGCCTGAAGAAAAGTTTGATAATAGTGCTATGGGTAAAATTTTAGTTAAGACTAATAGAAATTTTACAGTACTTAATTATGGGGATATAGTTGGAATGCCAGCTTCAGCACAAGAAAAAGAAAATGCTGTAAAGGGAATAGAGATTTCTGATAAAATACTTCAGGGTGATTATTTTAAAGATAAAGTAAAATAAATAGCAATATGAAAATGGAGATTGTTTATGTATTTACAATCTCCATTTTTATTTATTAATTACATAAAGTCATCATCTATGGTTATTATACATTCATAATGAGGATAAATAGATTTTATTTCACTGCATATTTCATTTTTTAAATGTTCATCAGATATGGATTTATTTCTTTTACTTGAATCCACTACTACATCAAAAATGAGATTTTTTCGTTCTCCTTCTCCTACTACTCTAAAGTCGTGCATAGATTTTATCATTGGATTTTTATCAAGGATTTCTGCTACTTGTTTTTGAGTGTTAAGCACTTCTTTATCATCTACATTTATAGGGTCCATATGGATAACTAGATGTATCTTAAACTTTTCTGAGATCTCTTTTTCAGCTGTGTCTATTATATCGTGTATTTTAACTATAGAAATATTACTTGGAACTTCTGCATGGATAGAAGCCATACATCTTCCAGGTCCATAGTTGTGGATTATAAGATCATGTACTCCTGTAATATTTTCATAGGATAATACACCATCCTTTATGTCCTTAACCAGTTCTTCATCTGGAGCTTCACCAAGCAAAGGATTTAATGTATCTTTTACTAAAGAAAATCCTGAATATAATATTAAAATAGAAACTATAACTCCTATATAGCCATCCACAGGAAAAGAAGTCCATTTTGACAAAAGAAGAGATAAAGCTACAGTACTTGAAGTCACTACATCTCCAAGAGCATCTAAAGAAGCAGCTTTAAGTGCAGTAGAATTTATAGAGTTACCTATAAACTTATTAAATCTGCTTAACCATACCTTAAATCCTATAGATAAAAGTATTAAAACAAAAGGAATAGTTTCAAAGATCACAGTTTGAGGATTTAATATTCTTTGGATAGAAGATTTTATAAATTGGAAACCAACTATCATCACCATGAATGCTACAATTAGTCCAGAAATATATTCTATTCGTCCATGACCAAAGGGATGTTCTTCATCCGCAGGTATATTAGAAAGTTTAAAGCCTAGTATGGTTATTATAGAGGAGGCTGCATCTGATAGGTTGTTAAAAGCGTCTGCAGTTACAGCTATACTTTTAGATATAATTCCTATAATAAGCTTTGTTGTGAATAAAGTAAGATTTACTAGTATTCCAACTATTCCTCCTAAAATACCATAACCGGTCCTTACAGATTCTTCTTCAGTATTTTTATAATTTTTTATAAATTTATGAACTAATAATTTAGAAAGCATTTTTAATCACCCTTATATTATTACTATCAATTATTTTGTATTATAACACAATATTTAAAAATATAACACAATTATTGATTATCAATTGATAATACAAATTAACTGAAGTAAAGTATTTTCTGATTTATTAAATCAATGCTATTTTAAAAAGTTTAAAATAACATTGACAATATTAAAAAGTAAAGGTATATTAGATTTTATAAAATTAAATATTTTCAGGTAACCTAGGGTAGAGGTGCTGTAAACTAAAAGTATTTATCTGGAGTCGGCAGGCAGTGATGGATAAAGAAAGGAGTTACAGCCGAAGGAAATAAATTGGCAGACTTATTTCCTGGTTCTTCATAAAACATGTGGAGGATTGTCACCAAAAAACATATTGGTGGAGAGCTACAAAGGTACACTTTATATTGCATAAAGCGTTATATACGCAGCAAGGGTGTTCCTTTGCTGTGTATTTTTTATACCTAAATTACCAGATTATGTTTTAATATTGTAGTAAATATGAGGTGATTACATGCAAATAATTGTGCAAAAGTATGGTGGAAGTTCTGTAGAAAATATTGAAAAGATAAAAAATGTGGCAAGAACACTTATTAAAAGAAAGAATGAAGGCTATGCTATGGTAGCTGTAGTATCTGCCATGGGTGACACTACAGATGATTTAATAAGTTTAGCAAAAGAAATTTCTGATACTCCAGATAGGAGGGAATTAGATGCACTTTTATCCACTGGAGAGATGATTTCTAGCTCTCTTCTAGCTATGACTTTAGTCAATATGGGGTATGAAGCTGTAAGTTATACTGCTTACCAATTAGGTATAAAAACTTTAGGTGACTATGGTAAATCTCTTATTAAAGATTTAGATGATAGAAAGATATTTAATTCATTATCTGAAGGTAAGATTGTCATAATAGCAGGATTTCAAGGGATAAATGAAATTGGAGATATAACTACCTTAGGAAGAGGCGGTTCTGACACTACGGCAGTAGCTATTGCTGTAAAGCTTAAAGCCTCCTGCGAGATATATACAGATGTAGATGGAATATATGATGTGGATCCGAGATTATATAAAGAAGCTAAAAAATTGGACATCATAGATTATGAGGAAATGTTGGAAATGGCAAGTCTAGGAGCTCAAGTTATGCATTCAAGATCTATAGAATTAGCTGAAAAATACAATATTCCTCTGTATGTTGGATTAAGTAACAGTTATATAAGAGGAACAATAATAAAGGAGAGAAATAGTATGAATATGGAAAGTAAACCGGTGACAGGTATAGCTACTAGCGATGAAGATATTGCTATAACTTTAAAAAATATTGAAAATGATATAAATTTTTTATCTGATATATTTGGAAGTATAGGAAATAAAAAAATTAATATAGATATGATAAGTCAGACTGCACCTTTAAATGGCAAAGTGAATATATCATTTACTATACCGGAATATGATTTGAATGAATGTTTAAATATAGTAAGTGAATATGTAGACAAAGATAATATAAGTTTAGATAAGTATATTACTAAGTTTTCTATAGTAGGGATAGGCATGAAATCAACTTCGGGAGTGGCAGCAAGAATGTTTAAAGTTTTTAAAGAAAATAGTATATCAGTTAAGATGATTACTACATCTGAAATAAGAATTACCTGTACTATAAGAACAGCTGATAAGAAGAAAGCCATAGAGCTTATAGCACAGGAATTTAATCTTTAATTGGAGGAATCAATCATGAGATTATTTGGTACTATGAATATAATAAATAACAATCTTTTTATTGGAGGTAAGAATACTCTTGAACTTGCAAAGGAGTATGGAACACCTCTTTACGTAATAGATGAGAGTTTAATTAGAGATAATTGCAGGAGATATATAAAAGGAATGAAGGTAATGGAAGAAGGTAACAAGGTAGCATATGCAGGAAAAGCCTTTCTTACCATAGCCATGTGTCAGATAGCAGAAGAAGAGGGATTAAATCTTGATGTGGTTTCTGGAGGAGAATTGTACACTGCCTATAAAAGTGGATTTCCTATGGAAAAAGTATATTTTCATGGAAATAATAAAACTTTTGAAGAGATTAAAATGGGAATAAACTTTGGAGTAGGAAAATTTGTTGTGGATAATTTTAATGAACTTGAAATAATAAATAGTTTGGCTTTGAATATGAAAAAAACACAAGATATCTTAATAAGGGTTACTCCTGGAATAGAAGCTCATACTCATAATTATATAAAGACTGGACAGGTAGATTCTAAATTTGGCTTTACTATGTTAGGGAATAATATAATTGAAGTGGTTAAAAAAATAAGAAATATGAAGGGATTGAATCTAGTAGGACTTCACTGTCATATAGGTTCTCAAATTTTTGAAACAGAAGGCTATAAAGAGGCTGCAAGAGTAATGGTAAATATAATTAAAGAAATAGAAGATCATTTTAAACTGCCTTTAGAAGAATTAAATCTTGGAGGTGGATTTGGAATATATTATAAAGAGGGAGATAAACCTAAATCTATTGAAAGCTTTTGTGATATTATATTGAATAGCGTAAAGAAAAACTGTGAGGATTGTAACATTAAACTTCCTAAAATTGTTATAGAACCTGGCAGGTCTATAGTAGGTAATGCAGGAACTACTTTATATACTGTAGGAGCAGTAAAAGAAATACCTAATATAAGAAAATATGTATCTGTAGATGGAGGAATGACAGATAATATAAGACCTTCTTTATATAATGCAGAATATGAGTGTATACTTGCAAATAAGGCAGAAGAAAGTTTGAGCGAAAAGGTAACTATTTCAGGAAAATGCTGTGAATCTGGGGATGTGCTTTTAAGCGATGTTAAAATACCAGATGCAAAAAAAGGAGATTTACTTGCGGTATTTTCTACAGGAGCTTATTGTTATTCCATGTCCAGCAATTATAACAAAATACCTAAACCCCCAGTAGTTCTTGTAAAGAGTGGAAAGCCTAAGCTTATATGCAGAAGGGAAACTTACGAAGACATAATAAGAAATGAACTATATATAAGTGCTATGTAGTATTAAAAAAATCAGCTTATATATTACCGCAAAAAGCCTTGTAAAGTCTATAAAATGAGATTATACAAGGCTTTTTGGATAATTGATGGAATTGTTTAAATATTGACTATTTTTTGTCAAAGTAATATACTTTATATAGTATTAAAAGTTAATAATTATTAGATGAAGGTATGAAAGATATAAATTTTTTCATTTAAAAGGGAATCAGGTGTAAGTCCTGAACGGTCCCGCCGCTGTAATGGTGAGGAGCTTCAATAAAAACCACTGATTGAAATCGGGAAGGTTGAAGCAACTATGAACCAAAGTCAGAAGACCTGCCTTTATTGATGCACTGGTAACTCTACGAACGATGGAGGGTGTTTAAAACATGGAGCCGCATATAGATATGAGTGTTTTTACTCTTGTACCTGTTTAGAGCTTTATTTTGCGATGTTTTAAACCTCTTAACCTTTAAGTTAAGGGGTTTTTTAATGCCCTTCACATTGAAAAATTAATATTTAATAAAAGGGGGATTTATATGAAACAAACACTAAAAGAATTTATACTAATAAACCTAGGGATTTTAATGGTAGCGTCAGGTATGTATTTTTTTCTCATGCCAAACAATCTAGCTACAGGAGGAGCAAATGGGTTAGCCATTGTTATTAATAAATTTTTTCCTTCCATATCTGTAGGAATACTTATGATAATTATAAATATAGTGCTTTTTATATTAGCATTTATAGTAATAGGAAGAGGATTTGGATTTAAAACCATATATTCAAGCTTTGGAGTATCTTTTATCATTTTAATATTAGAAAAGTTATTGCCTATAAAAAGTTCTATTACTGGCGAGTTATTTTTGGAACTTTTATTTGGAATAATGATATCTGGGGCAGGTATGGCAATAGTATTTAATCAGAATGCTTCTACAGGTGGTACGGATATTATAGCAAAAATTTTAAATAAATTCTTTCATATAGATCTTGGGAAGGGAGTGCTCATGTCGGATATAATCATAACAATTATGGCAGCTTTTGCTTTTGGACCTAGACTATCTATGTATGCTATGCTGGGAGTTATGATAAATGGATTTATGATAGACAGCATAATTGAAGGATTAAATATGTGTAAGCAGGTTACTATAATTAGCGATAAGTATAGTGAAATAAAAAGATATATAGTGGAAGATCTGGAGAAAGGCTCTACGGTATATGATGCAAAGGGCGGATTCAGTGATGAAAGTAAGAAAGTAATAGTAGTGGTTATGGGAAGAAGAGAATTTATAAGGCTAAAAAAATTTGTAAATACCATAGATAAAGATGCTTTTATAACTGTAAGTAATATATATGAAGTATTTGGAAATGGTTTTGGAAGTTTAACCCATTGATTAATATGGCATATGGTTATTACTTAAGTAATTTGCTATACTATAAGTGTCATATAAATCTTAGTGTATATAGATATATTAGCTAATGTTTAAGAAATAAGCTTTATAGATCAGGGGGGATATATATGAATAAAGAAATTAAATTAGCACAGGAGCTTATAGACTTTATCTATGATAGTCCTACAGCCTTTCATGCTGTAGAAACTGTAAAAAATATGCTAAATGAAAATGGTTTTAAAGAGTTAAAGGATTATGAAAGATGGACAGTAGAAAAAGGCGGAAAATACTATGTTACTAAAAATGACTCTGCCATTATAGCTTTCTCTATAGGCAAAGGAGAAATAGAACAGCAGGGTTTTAAACTTATAGGAGCTCATACAGACTCTCCTTGTTTTAGAATAAAACCTTCACCAGAAATAACAGCTGAAAATACTTATGTAAAATTAAATACAGAAGTTTATGGAGGACCTATTTTAAATACTTGGATGGATAGACCTCTTGCTTTGGCAGGAAGAGTGACTTTAAAGAGCGATAATCCTTTATTTCCAGAAACAAAGTTAGTAAATATAAAAAGACCTATTTTGGTAATTCCTAATTTAGCTATACATATGAATAGGGATGTAAATTCAGGAGTGGAATTAAATAGACAGAAGGATATGCTTCCATTGCTATCTCTTGTAAATGAGAATCTAGAAAAAGATAAATACCTTTTAAATATTCTATCAGAAGAACTTAAAGTTAAAGCAGAACAAATATTAGATTTTGATTTATTTTTATATGAATATGAAAAAGGAAGTATAATAGGACTTAATAATGAATTCATATCTTCTTCAAGATTAGATGACCTTGCTATGGTACATGCAGGTATTAAAGCTTTAATAAACACAAAAGCTAACAAAGCTACAAATGTGATGGTTTGTTTTGATAATGAAGAGGTAGGAAGCTCTACAAAACAGGGTGCAGATTCACAGCTTTTATCTAATGTGCTTGAAAGAATAGTTTTATCTTTAAACAAGGATAGAGAAGACTTTTTAAGAGCTTTATCAAAATCTTTCATCATATCAGCAGATTTAGCTCACGCTGTACATCCTAATGTGGGAGAAAAGCATGATCCTATAAATAGACCCGTTATAAATAAAGGACCAGTTATAAAGGTAAGTGCTAATCAAAGCTATACCTCTGATAGCAATTCATCTGCAGTATATGAGCAGATATGTAAATCTGCAGGAGTACCTGTGCAGAAATTTGTAAACCGTTCAGACTTAAGAGGAGGCTCTACTATAGGACCTATTTCATCTACTCATTTAGATATACGTTCCGTAGATATGGGAACTCCTATACTTGCTATGCATTCCGTAAGAGAACTTGGAGGAGTTTCAGACCATTACTATGTGTTAAAATCCTTTGAAGAGTTTTATAAATTATAAAATAATTATGTTAGGAGGTACCTATGATAAAAAATATAGTGTTTGATATAGGAAGTGTATTGGTAGAATTTGAACCTAAAAAGTACTTAGACAAATTTAATTTTACTGAAGAAGTAAAGGAAGAGATATTTCAAAATGTTTTTAGAAGTACTTATTGGTGTGAATTAGACAGAGGAACCATAACAGAAGAAGAGGCTATGGAGAAGATATGCAAAGAGGCTTCTCATATTAAAAAAGAGATAGCTCAGGTTATGGAAAATTGGATGGACATGTTAGTGCCTAAAGAGGATACTATAGAAATACTTAAAGAAGTTAAGCATAGAGGATATAATATCTATATACTCTCAAACTACCACAAAAATTCTTTTGAAAAAATATGTAGAGAAAATGGTTTTTTTACTCTTATAGATGGTGCAGTGGTATCTTATAGTGTAAATTACTTAAAGCCTGAAGAAGAAATTTATAAAATACTTTTGGACAGGTATTCTCTCATACCAAAGGAAACTTTATTTATAGATGATATGAAAGACAATGTGGAAGCAGCAGAAAAGCTTGGTATTAATGCAATAAAGTTTACAAATTCAAAAGAATTAAAAGAAAAACTTACAGAATTAAATATTATATAATATAAATTTTTGTGAATATAAAGAGTAAGGGATTGCTAGATAAAAATGACTTATAATCTTACAAGTGAAGATTATAAGTCATTTTTATTTTTTTGCTAATCTCATTTAATAATATTTTTATTAGATGTGGAAATACTAATTAAGCATGCTAAAAACTTCAATTACATTAAGGGGATATAAAGGAGTTGGAATATATGATATTTATTTATGCTGCAATATTAGTTATTTTAGCGTTTTTTACCATTTACTATTTTTATGCAGGTAAGATTAATTTTCATGAAAACATATTTGAAGATATACATAATGAATTTTTTGATAGAGAACAACTAAATAAATATGCTTTTAATATAAGTAAAGATGATTCTGAGATTTCAAAAGAAAATTGCAAAAGAGCTGTAGTTAGAAACTTGGATTATAATTACAAGTCTATATTGGATAGTTACGAATATATAGACAGCGTTTCTAAGCAAAATAAGAATATTATTCCTGCGGCAGAATGGATGTTAGATAATTTGTATCTAATAGAAAAAGAGTATAAAACCATTAAATACAATATGCCTTCCAACTACTATAGAAATCTTCCAGTAATACGATCAGGGAAAATGGAAGGCTATCCAAGAGTATATTACATAGCGGTAGAACTTGTTTCTCATACTGATGGCATGGTGGATAAAAGAATTATTGAGGAATTTATTGAATCTTATCAAAAAAATAAAGTGTTAACCATGGGAGAAATGTGGGCTTTACCACTTATGATAAGAATTGCCTTAATACAAAAGATAAGCCAAGTGGCTAAAAAAATTGAATTAACACAAAAAGAAAAGTGCAAGGCAGAATCAGTAGGTGACAGTATCATAGAAGCTTATGGTAGCAACAATGTAGATTCAAAGTTAGAAAAATTTTATGTGGAGGATATCCATTTAACTCCTCAATTTATGGAAAGATTAATAAAAATTTTAAGGGATAATGGATTAGATAATGTTAAATTAAACAATTGGATAAATAAAAAGTGGCATTGCTCTGAAAAAGAAATAGAAGATATGATAAATGAAGAGCATCTTATGGAATCTAATTTTAAGTTATCCATAGGAAATTGCATAACATCTTTAAGAAATATAGATGCTATTAACTGGCATGAGTCCTTTGAAAATTTAAGTTATGTTGAACAGATATTAAGAAAAGATCCTTCGGGAGTATATGAGAAAATGGATTTTAAATCCAGGGATCATTATAGACATAAGTTGGAAGATATGGCAAGGTCAATGGATATAGAGGAATATGTGCTAGCTGGAAAGATAATTGAATGCTGCTTAAAAGCTCCCTTAAAGGAAGAAGAATCTTTTAAAAAACATGTAGGCTATTATCTCATAGATAATGGAACTTATGATTTAAAGTCTTATATAGATTATAAGGATAGAGAAATTGATAAATTAAAAAGAAACATAAAAACTAATCCTTTCAATTTTTATTTAGGTACAATAATTTTTGGAGTGCTTTTATTAGAAACTTTGGCAATAGGACTAAGTATATATAGAGGTTATGGTGGAAGCTTATGGACATATATAATTGGGGCATTAGCTTTACTAATACCATGCAGTGAGATAGTTATATCCATATTTAATTGGAGTATAAATAAGCTTATTTCTCCAAGTTTTATACCTAAATTAGAACTAAAAGAAGGTATACCAAAAGAGAACAGTGCCATAGTGGTAATACCTACTTTAATAAACAATGAAAAAAGAGTAAAAGAACTTATTGAGGAGCTAGAGGTATATTATCTTGCAAACAGGGAGAAAAATTTGTATTTTGCAATATTAAGTGATTTTAAAGACAGTAAAAAGGAAAAAGAAGAAGGAGATCAGGCAATAATTAACTGTGCCTTAAAAGAAATAAAAAGATTAAATAAATTATATGCAGAAAATGATGAAGATATATTCTATTATTTAAGCAGATACAGGCAATTTAATGACAAGCAAAATTTATGGCTGGGCTGGGAAAGAAAAAGAGGAAAGCTAATGGAATTTAACTCTTTAATAAGAGGTGATAAAAATACAAGTTATGATGTGATAAGCGGTGATGTAACAAAGCTTTATAAGATAAAATATGTTATAACCTTAGATGCAGATACTCAGCTTTTAAGAGATAGTGCAAAAAAACTTATAGGAGCTTTATCTCATATATTAAATAAAGCACATATAGACGAAAAAAATAAAAAAGTAATAAGAGGTTACGGAATAATGCAGCCAAGAATAGCTGTAAGCATTCAAGCTGCCAGTAAGACTTTGTTCTCTAAAATATTTTCAGGTGAAACAGGTATAGATACTTATACTACGGCAGTGTCTGACACATATCAGGACTTGTTTGGCGAAGGTATTTTTACAGGTAAAGGCATTTATGATGTAGATGTATTTAATCATATGCTGAAAGATGAAATTCCTGAAAATACTGTTTTGAGTCATGACTTATTAGAAGGAAGTTATGTAAGATGTGCTCTTTTAACAGATGTAGAGCTTATAGATGGCTACCCCGCTTACTATAATTCAAGTTCATTAAGACTTCATAGGTGGGTAAGAGGAGATTGGCAGCTTGTACCATGGTTATTTAAAAGATCTCCTATTAATAAGCTTTCTAAGTGGAAGATACTAGATAACCTAAGAAGAAGTCTTTTAACACCATCTATAGTGATTTTAATAATTCTTGCTCTCACTGTTTTACCTGCAGGCTATGAGCAATGGATTACTTTTGCATATGTATCTATATTAGTTCCAATACTATTTGATGTATCGGATACAGTAGTGTCACCTATAAAAGGTATAGGTATTTCAGGAAAAATACATAACTTCAAAACTATTGTAGAACAAGTATTTCTTATATTTGCATTTATACCCTATCAAGCTTATTTGATGCTAGATGCAATAATAAGAACTCTTTATAGAGTATATGTAAGCAAAAGAAATCTTTTAGAATGGCAGACTGCTGCAGATGTAGAAGCAAAGTCGGGCAGAAAATTTAAGGACTATGCAAAATCTATGTGGATGGGCAGCATTATAGCTTTGGCAATAGAAATTCTAGCTTTTAATTATAATTTTGCTTCAGGCTATATATTATTACCTTCAGCTGTTATTTGGTTTTTAAGTCCTATGATTGCTTACTATATAAGTAAAGATAGAGTTATAAAGATAGCAGAAATAAGTAATGAAGACAGAAGAATGCTTAGAAATTTATCTCGCAGAGTATGGGCATATTTTGAGGACTTTTTAAAAGAAGAAGATAATTGGTTAGCTCCAGATAATTATCAGGAGGAGCCTCATAACGGGGTAGCCCACAGAACCTCTCCAACTAATATAGGCATGGGTATAATATCCAACATTGTAGCTTATGACCTTGGATACATAGGTATTGAGGAAACTATGGAGAGGTTAGAAAATATATTAAATAACATGGAAAGCTTAGAAAAATATAAAGGTCATCTATATAATTGGTATAATACAGAAACTAAAGAACCTTTACATCCAAGATACGTTTCTACAGTGGATAGCGGAAATTTGGCAGGATATTTATGGGTTACAGCTCAAGCGCTAAAAGAATATTTAGATGGTCCTTTAATTAATATGAATTATGGTGAAGGATTAAAAGATACTCTCTTATTATCACAGGAAGAGTTAGGAGAAGAATTATTTAAAGAAGAAATAGAAAAAATTCTATGGGAAGAATTTGATTTAAAACTTTATAAAGACATTTTAATATCTGTAAGAGATAAATGCTTAACTTTAGAAAAATCAAAGGATAAACAATTATATTGGGTTTTAAAACTTAAGTTAATGACTTCTAGGCAGCTTGATGAAATAGAAAATTTATTTTCTTGGATTCATGAGATGGAAGAGGAAGGAGAAGATTTAAAAACTTTTTATAAAGATATAACTGAGCAGTCTATAAAAGGCTATAGAGATAGTTTAAAGGCTTACAGGGCTACAAGAAGCGGAAAAACTGAAGCAGAAGAATTATTGAATAAAAATATAAGCAATATAGAAATTTTAATAAACAGCATAGATAGTATTATAAATAGATGTGGTGAATGGATCAGTAATACAGATTTTAAAATTCTTTATGATAATGATAGAAAACTTTTTTCCATAGGATATGACATAGAAAAAGATATTATAGGAAATTGCTATTATGATCTTTTAGCTTCTGAGGCAAGAGCAGCTAGTTATATAGCTATAGCTAAAGGTGATGTAGATCAGGAACATTGGTTTAAGCTAGGCAGAGCTATGACCTATATGGGCGGTATGAAAGGATTAGTTTCATGGAGTGGAACCATGTTTGAGTATCTTATGCCTTTACTTATAATGAAAAGTTATAATGGGACACTATTGGATAATACTTATGCTGCAGTAGTAAGCGGTCAGAAAAAGTATGCAAAAGATAGAAAAGTTCCTTGGGGAATATCTGAATCTGCATTTTACCATTTTGATGTAGCTCTAAATTATCAGTATAAAGCCTTTGGAGTTCCCGGTATAGGATTAAAAAGGGGACTTATAGATGAACTGGTTATAGCACCTTATGCCACAGTTATGGCACTTATGATAAATTTTAAAGATGCTATAGATAATATGAAGCATTTTATAAGCTGCGACTTTATGGGCAGATATGGATTTTATGAAGCCGTTGATTACACTAAAGACAGAATACCAAAAGGAGAGAAAAAGGCGGTAGTAAAATGTTTTATGGTTCATCATGAAGGTATGAGCTTCATGGCTTTAGACAATGTGCTTCAAAGTAACATACTTCAGAAAAGATTTCATAGTATACCTGAAGTTAAGTCTGCAGAGCTACTGCTTCAGGAGAAGGTTCCAAAGATAGTTACCTATGATAGGGAGTATAGGTTTAATGTGTCTGAAAAAAATGAAGAAAATCAGACTATAATTGTAAGAGAATATGATACTGCTAACACTGAATTTCCTGAAGTCCAGCTTTTATCTAATGGACATTATTCTCTTATGCTATCTAATAGTGGTGCTGGATATGCCAAAAAAGAAGATATGATGGTATATAGGTGGAGAGAAGATGCCACTATAGAAAACAAAGGAATGTTTTTTTATATAAAGAATCTAAATTCTAATGAATATTGGAGTGCTGCTTATGAACCCTGTAAAAATGAAGGAGATTCATATAAAGTTATATTTTCACTAGATAAGGCAGAGTTTAAAAGAAGAGATGGAAATATATCCACTTCTATGGAAGTAGCAGTATCTAGTGAAGATAATGTAGAAGTCAGAAGATTAACATTAACAAATCATAGTTTAAACAGCAGAATTATGGAGGTTACTAGCTATTTAGAAATTACTTTAGCTCCTCATAATGCAGATATAGTACACCCTACTTTCAGTAATCTATTTATAAGCACAGAGTATATGGATAATCCCAGCTGTGTAATTGGCTATAGAAGACCAAGAGCTCAAGGAGATAAAAAGCCCTATATAATGCAAACTGTAGTGGTGGATGGAGCTGTGTTAGGACCTATTCAGTATGAAACCAGCAGACTTAATTTTATAGGGAGAAATAGAGATGTTTCTAATCCGCAGGTTATGGATAATGAAGCACCCTTAAAAAACACTGTAGGTGCAGTGCTTGATCCTATAATCAGCCAGAGAAGAAGAATAAGTCTAAAGCCAGGAGAAAGCTGCAGCATAACATTTACTACAGGCATAGGTGAATCTAAAGAAGAAGTAATAGAACTTGCCAGAAAATATAGAGAAGTAAAAAATATAAATAGAGTATTTGAAGCTTCTTATAATCAGAATCAAATGGAATTAAATTATTTAGGGATAAAGTCAACTCAGGCAAATTTATACCAGCTAATAGCATCTAGAATTTTATTTCTTAATAGTAATATAAGAGATAGAGAAGGGTATATAAAAAATTTAAAAAATCATCAAAAGGATCTTTGGTCTTATGGTATATCTGGGGATTTGCCCATAATGCTTATTTTAATTAAGGAAGATAAGGATTTAGATATGCTGAGGCAGGTATTAAATGCCCATGAATATCTTCATAGAAAAGGACTTAAAGTTGACTTAGTTATAATAAA
This sequence comes from uncultured Clostridiaceae bacterium, assembly GCA_946405135.1. GTDB lineage: Bacteria > Bacillota > Clostridia > Clostridiales > Clostridiaceae > CAMJGD01. Next base: position 32,822 of record CAMJGD010000019.1, read on the forward strand.
TATGCAGGCTGCTTCTTATAATCAATCTCTTAAAAATTCAATAAAAGATATGATATATTCTATAGGCGTAAAAGATAAAGAAAATAAATCTGGAGGAATATTTATTTTAAATAATTCTTCCATGGAAAAAGAAATATTAAATCTTTTTATGGGTACAGCAAGATTAGTTATTAGAAGTGGAGGAGGCTCTTTGCTAACTCAACTAAAAGTTTCAGAGGATAATGAAGAGCAGTCTATAAGATTTATTAAAGGCGGCTCAAAGCAAAAGATTGAACAGGTAGTAAATTATATGAGAAATTCTAATTTTGAAAATAATAATCTCCATAAAAAAACTACTAGAGCAGGGTTTAATAATAACGATAACTGGAATAGAGAATATGAGGGTATGATGCCTTTAAAGTTTAAAAAGAAAAATTATTCTTTAGAATTAAGTAGAGAATTAAGCGAAAAGTATATAAATAAAAGAGAAACAAAGAAAAATTTTTCTAATAGTTATGATACATCTAAACTTTTGTATTTTAATGGATTAGGCGGTTTTGACCCTGAAAATAACAGCTATGTCATAGTTATAAGAAACTTTAAAAGTACCCCTGCTCCATGGATAAATGTAATAAGCAATAAAAACTTTGGATTCCATGTATCTGAGTCAGGGGCAGCTTATACTTGGAATAAAAATAGCAGAGAAAATAAGATAACACCATGGAATAATGATAGTGTAACAGATGAAATGGGAGAAGCTATTTTTATCAGGGATGAAGACAATGGCGATTTTTGGAGTATATCTCCAAAACCTGTATCTGATGCTGGAGAGTATGTAATAGAGCATGGATTTGGTTATTCCAGGTTTATGCATAAGTTTCAGGACATAAATGGAGATATGATCATGTTTGTAGATGAAGAAAAATCCATTAAATACTGCATTGTAAAGCTAAAAAATGAATCTAAAAAGATTAAAAAACTTTCCTTAACCTATTATGGAAGAATGGTACTAGGAGTAGCTCCTGAACAGACAGCGCAATATATATTTACTAATATCGAAGAAAATTTTATGTGGGCTAAAAATTCTTATAGTGAATATTTTGGAGAAATGTATACTTTTTTAAAGATAATAGGAGGAAAAGAAAATAGTTTTACAGGAAATAGAAGGGAATTTATAGGCAGAGGAGGAAGTATAAATTATCCACTAGCCATGCTTAAGGAAGCTTTATCTGGAACAGCTGGTGCGGGATTTGATCCTTGTATGGCAGCTTGCAGCAAAGTAGAAATAGCTCCAGGGGAAGAGAAGAGCTTCGCTATAGTATTAGGTCAGCATGAAGATTTAAATTATATAAAGCATATGCTGGATTCAATGGAAGTAAGCACTATAGAAGCTATATTAGAACAATCTAAAGTTTATTGGAAGGATATATTGGGAAGAATACAGGTAGAGACACCAGATAAAAGCATGAATATAATGTTAAATGGATGGCTGATGTATCAAACCATAGCCTGCAGGTACTTAGCTAGAACTGCTTTTTATCAGTCTGGAGGAGCTTACGGATTTAGAGATCAGCTTCAAGATTCTATGGCTATTGGATTTTTAGATAGCCAGGTGACAAAAAATCAGATAATAAGAAGTGCGTCTAGGCAATATATAGAAGGAGATGTTCAGCATTGGTGGCATCCTGTAATAAACAGTGGAATAAGAACTAGATTTAGTGATGATTTATTATGGCTCCCTTATGTCACAGCAGATTATATAAAAAATACGGGAGACATGGGTATATTAGATGAAGAAATAGCATATTTGCAGGATGAACCTTTAAAAGAAGGAGAAGATGAAAGATATACTATAGTTGAAGCTTCTAAATATAAAGGAACTCTTTATGAACACTGTATAAAGGCCATAGATAGGGCTCTAAAGTTTGGAGCACATAATATTCCTCTCATGGGAAGTGGAGATTGGAACGATGGAATGAGTACTGTAGGGAATAAAGGTAAAGGAGAAAGTGTATGGTTAGGTTGGTTCCTCTATGGTATATTAGATAATTTTATAGAAATATGTGTTTACAAAAAAGATAAAGAAAAACAGATTTATTATGAAGAGATGAAAGTATATATAAGAGAAAATTTGGAAAACAATGCTTGGGATGGAGGATGGTATAGAAGAGCATATTTTGATGATGGAATTCCATTAGGTTCTATGGAAAATGATGAATGCCAGATAGATTCTCTTTCACAAAGTTGGTCTGTCATATCTGGAGCAGGAAAACTAAGCAGGACTGAAGAAGCTATGCAGGCAGTAGAGAGATATCTTATTAAAGAAGATAAAGGAATGATACTTCTTCTTACTCCACCTTTTAATAATTCTAATTTAGAACCAGGATATATAAAAGGATATGTACCTGGGGTAAGAGAAAATGGAGGACAGTACACTCATGCTTCTATATGGGTGATATTAGCCATAGCTAAATTGGGTAATGGAGATAGAGCTTGGCAGCTATTTAATATGATAAATCCTATAAATCATTCTAAATCTTTGCTGGATACAGAAACTTACAAAGTTGAACCTTATGTGATGTGTGCAGATATTTATGATAGGGAGCCTCATGAGGGCAGAGGCGGCTGGAGCTGGTATACTGGTGCTTCAGGATGGATGTATAAAGTTGGTATAGAAGCTATATTGGGGTTAAAACTAGTAAAGGGAAGAGGATTCACTATAGAACCTTGTATACCTTCTCATTGGAAAGAGTATAAGATAATCTACAAAAGAAAAAATAGTATTTACCATATAAAAGTTATTAGAGGAGAAGATAAAGGAATTAAAGTAAATGGGCGAATTTTAAGTGACGGCATAATTCCTTTTGGTGATGAAATGAAATATGAGGTAGAGGTTATAATATAAACATTAAAAAAACAAAAGCGTTGACATGAACAGCGCTTTTGTTTTTCTTATTATTGATCCTCTTTAGATGTGTAGTCAAATTCACTATTAGCTATATTGTTGCTTACTATAGGGTCTTCCACAGGATTAGGAAGTTTGGTAAAATCTTTTCCAGAAGTGGAATGGGATTTTATTGTATTTGGATTTTGATCTAAGTAATCTCTTTCATGGGGCAGGTAAATTTTATTTTTTTTTTGCATAACTTATCACTTCCTTATGATATATTGTTTTCAAAATCAAAAAATATATAAAAGAATATGACAATAAATTTTAAATATTATTAATAATTTTAAAATTATATATATATGCATTTATTAATAGAACAAGATAATGTATAATGGTAATAGACGGTAGTTTATGATCATAAGCTATACTATAATTTTAGGGAGGAAAGTTTTATGACTCAATTACATCAAATTTATAAGTGTCAAGTATGTGGAAACATAGTAGAAGTGGTTCATAATGCTGGTGGTACCTTAGTATGCTGCAATCAACCAATGAAATTAATGGCAGAGAATACAGTGGATGCAGCAAAAGAAAAGCATGTTCCTGTGGTTGAAAAATTAGAAGATGGAATATTGGTTAAAGTAGGAGAAGTTCAGCATCCTATGGAAGATGCTCACTATATTGAATGGATAGAAGTTATAACTAAGGATAAAGTATATAGAAAACATTTAAAACCAGGTGAAAAACCAGAAGCTAAATTTAATATTGCAGGAGATATAGTTTGTGTAAGAGAATACTGCAATCTTCATGGATTGTGGAAAGCTTAAATAATTAAAAATACACAGTTAGGGTAAAGTTACCTTAACTGTGTATCTTTTTTTATTATTCAGTTTTTCCTATGTCTGACAAAATAAGCCCTTTATTATGATCTAATGCCCAGCTTATTCCCCAGTCATTTTGGAAGATAAGAATATTTCTTTCTTTTAAATCCTTGACTTTTTTAGTATCACTAGTTAAATTAAGGGAGTCTAAATCTATATCTTTATTTTCAATCCAACGAACATATCTATAAGAAAGTCTATCTATTTTTATGTCCACATTATATTCATTTTTTAATCTATATTCTAGTACTTCAAATTGAAGCACTCCTACTACTCCAATTATCAATTCTTCCATTCCTATGTAGAGTTCTTTAAATACTTGAATAGCTCCTTCTTGAGCTATTTGAAGTATACCTTTAACAAATTGCTTTCTCTTCATAGTGTCTATAGGTCTAACTCTTGCAAAGAACTCTGGTGCGAAAGTGGGAATGGCTTCAAATTTGAATTTATTAGAGGAAGGACATAAAGTATCTCCTATCCTAAATATACCTGGATCAAACACACCTATAATGTCTCCAGAATAAGCTTCTTCGATGATCTCTCTATCTTGTGCTAAAAATTGCTGTGGCTGAGTTAGCTTGATTTTATTTCCACCCTGCATATGGAATACTTCCATACCTTTTGTAAATTTACCGGAACATATTCTCATAAAAGCTATTCTATCTCTATGAGCAGGATTCATATTTGCCTGTATCTTAAAGACAAAAGCAGAAAAATTTTCATCAAAGGCACTTATTTCACCTATATCAGATTGTCTTGATAGAGGTGAAGTGGTAAGCTTTAAAAATTCTTTTAAGAAGGGTTCTACACCAAAATTAGTAAGAGCACTTCCAAAAAATACAGGAGTTAGTTCTCCTTTTCGTACTTTTTTTATGTCAAAATCATCTCCAGCAATATCTAAAAGCTCAATATCTTCTACTAATTTGTTATGCAGATCATCACCTAAAAGATCATTAAAAACAGGATCATTTATATCACCTTTTACAGATTCTACTTCGGTCTGACCGTGGTTACCACCATTAAATACCTGTATGGTATTTGTATTTCTCTCATAAACCCCTTTAAAGTTAGAACCGCTGCCTATAGGCCAATTCATAGGATAAGATTTTATGCCAAGCTCTTTTTCTATGTCCTCCATAAGTTCAAAAGGATCACGGGTTTCTCTATCCATCTTATTTACAAAAGTGAATATAGGAATACCTCTTAAAGCACAGACATGGAATAACTTTTTCGTTTGCTCTTCTACTCCTCTTGCCCCATCTATTACCATTACAGCACTATCTGCAGCCATTAAAGTTCTATAAGTGTCTTCACTAAAATCTTGGTGACCTGGAGTATCCAAGATGTTTATACAATAACCATCATAATTAAATTGCATTACAGAAGAGGTAACAGAAATACCCCTTTGTTTTTCTATTTCCATCCAGTCGGAAGTAGCGTGTTTTGATGCTTTTCTCGCTTTTACTGAACCAGCTAATCTTATAGCTCCACCGTATAAAAGTAATTTTTCTGTCAATGTGGTTTTACCAGCATCTGGGTGGGATATAATAGCAAAGGTTCTTCTCTTTTCTACTTCGTTTTTTATATTTACCACAATAATCCTCCTTAAAAAGTTATAAGTGTGCTAGGCACTGCATTTATGCATTTTCTACTTTTTTTTCTACTAAATTCATTATTTCTAATATATTCTTTGATCTTTCTTTTGTACATCCGTTTAAAATGGTGTAGGGCACATTTTCAGCATCTAAAAAATTTCTAATAGAATTGTCTACTAGTTTTGCAGTACTCTCATCCTGCCATCTAACACCATCTTGCTCATAACCAAATTCTCTTGGAACAAAGAATATATAATCATATTTAGGTAAATCTTTAATGGCAAGGCAATAAAGATCCTTCAATATTTCTATTTCTTTTTTTGTCCTCTTTTTAGAACCTAGCATAAAGCGACCATATATATAAGGTACAAAGGTTGCATAGTCTGTAATAGCATAATCAAATTGCTCTAAATCTTTTTCTAACTGAAGCTGACCTAAATATATTCCATATTGTTCTGCTATACTTTCAATCATGCCTTTATCTCTTAAATAATCTGTGCTATATTCAGTGGCGGCACCTACACTTAATCCCTTTATCTTCATATCCACATATAACTGCTGTATTAGAGTAGTCTTGCCACATCTTGGACCACCTAAAATTGCTATTCTAACAGGCATTTTTTTGACCTCCGAATTATAACTTAAAGTATTTTATTTAAATATCATTAATTACATAATAAAGCATAGTAATTATAGCAGTTTAATTGAATTTTTTCAATAAAACAACGAATTTTTTTATTACTGTGAAAAGCATTGTTCTCTTTTCACAGAAAATAGTAGTTATATTGTTTCATTATAGAGAGCAATAAAGAGATGAAAACGTTAAAGATACATGGATATTTGGAATTTTAGACTCTGTCCAAAAGAAGAAAAATTGTGAATAATGATATAATATAAATTGAAGTAATAGATAATAAAATTTAAAAATAAAATTTGGAGGAATACCTATGTATAAGTTGATAGCTGTAGACATGGATGGTACTTTATTAAAGGAAGATAAAACCATATCAAAAGAAACCATAAAAGCTATAAACAAAGCTAAAGCAAGAGGCATAAAAGTAGTTTTAGCTACTGGAAGACCTATAGAAGGTATCCAAAGCTACTTACAGGAATTGAATTTAATCAGCTCTGAAGATTATGCAATTGCATATAATGGAGCTATAATACAGAATACAGAATCAAAACAAATTATATCTAAAGCTCTTATAAAAGGATCAGATTTAAAATATCTTTATGATTTAAGCAAGAAACTTAAAGTTAATATACATGCATTTGATTTAGAAGGATGTATAACCCCTAAAATGACAAAATACACAGAGTTTGAGGGGGCTATGAATGACATAAAAGTAAATATAAAAGATTTTAACCTCATAGAGGATGAAGAAGGTATAATTAAAGTTATGATGGTAGATGATGAAGAAATATTAGATGAAGCCCTTAAAAATATGCCTAAAGAAGTATTTGAAAAATATACAGTGGTAAGAAGTGCCCCATACTTTTTAGAGTTTTTAAATAAAAAGGTCAATAAAGGAGAAGGGGTAAGAGCTTTATCGGAAGTTTTAGGTATTAAACAAGAAGAAGTTATATGCATTGGTGATGCGGGCAATGACATTCATATGATAAGATATGCTGGACTAGGTGTAGCTATGGGAAATGCCTTTGAAGAAGTTAAGAAAGAAGCAGATTTTATCACAAAAACCAATGAAGAAGATGGAGTAGCTCATGTTATAAATGAGTTTATATTTAAAGCCAGCTAATTTAGTGGTTTATAGATAGGAATATAATGTGGATTAATAGGAGTTTTATGCTATTAGTCCACTTTTTTTATTCTACTCTTAATTTATTTAAATAAAAACATTCTAGTTATTTTCAATTTCTATAGAATTACTGGCAACCATTTATAAAACAAATAATTGCCAAGAGCATAGTGTGTTAATATATCTATAGATAGTCTAATAATTTTATGTTTAAAATAAAGAATAATTTTTTAAAAAAGATTAGTAATGTTCCTTAGAAAATAAAGATGTTTTCTATCAAATGTTACAACTATATTGTACGAGGGGGATAATATTGTGTACGATTTGCCAGAGGCTTTCAATGAATTTAGTGAGGCTAGAAGAAATGGTTTTATAAAAGTAAAAGAGTGTAAAGAACAAGGTAAAAAAATAGTAGGAACTTTTTGCACTTTTACCCCTGTAGAAATGATATATGCCGCAAAGGCTATACCAGTTTCTCTTTGTGGTATGAGTGAAGAGCCTATACCTGAAGCAGAGAGGGATTTGCCTCAAAACTTATGTCCTTTAATTAAATCCAGCTATGGCTTTGCTATAACTAACAAATGTCCTTATACATATTTTTCAGATCTTATAGTAGGAGAAACTACTTGTGATGGAAAAAAGAAAATGTATGAATACTTGGGAAAAATAAAAAATGTACATGTAATGCAGCTGCCTCAAAATATAAATAGAGAACATGCTCATTATTTATGGAAAAATGAAATATTGTTTTTAAAAAAGAGATTAGAAGATGAATTTGGAGTAATAATAACAGAAGATGATATAAAAAAAGCTATCAAAGACAGAAATGAAGAAAGAAGATTATTACAAGAGTTTTATTCTTTAGGTAAGTTGTGTCCGCCACCTATAACAGGTTTAGAGATACATAAAGTTTTAGAAGGGGTATCTTTTACCTTGGATAAACAGGAACAAAATATAAAACTGAGAGAGATGATAGAGAACATTAAATCACAGTACAAAAATGGAGAGAAAAAAGTTCCAAAGGATTTTAGAAGAATACTTATAACAGGTTGTCCTATAGGAGGAGTAGCTGGCAAGGTTATTAAATCTATAGAAGAAAATCAAGCAGTAGTAGTTTGTTATGAAAATTGTTCAGGAGTAAAAGAAAAGATTAATCTTGTAGATGAAACTATAGATCCTATAGATGCTCTTACAGAAAAATATTTAAATATAGGATGTTCTGTAATGTCACCTAATGAGGTAAGGATAAAACTTTTAGATGAACTTATAGATGAGTATAAGGTAGATGGGGTAATAGACATAACATTGCAAGCCTGTCATACTTATGCTGTAGAAACTAAAAGGATAAAAGAATTTGTAACTAAGGAAAAGGAAATTCCTTATATGTCTTTAGAAACAAATTATTCTCAGTCAGATATGGGTCAGATACAAACTAGAATATCTGCATTTATTGAAATGTTATAAAATCACTGTCTCAAAGTGAAGTTTAATATACAGATCTTTGAGACAGTGACTTTTATTATCTTGGAATTAATCCTATCTTTTTTTGCATCTTTCTTAAAGTTTTCATAGATACATAGTTAGCTTTCTCAGCACCTTTTCTATATATTTCTTCAAGATAAGATTTATTTTCCATTAATTCTTGTATTTTATTTTGTACAGGCTCTAATTCATTTATTATAGCTTCTGCTACATCGGATTTAAATTCAGCGTAACCTTTTCCTTCATATTTTTTAACTATTTCTTCTGGAGAAAGGTTTGTAATAGCACTTAATATATTTATTAAATTTTTTACGCCAGGTTGATCATCGGAATAGTTTACTACTCCTAAGCTGTCAGTAACAGCTCTGCTTATTTTTTTCTTTATTACTTCAGGAGGATCCATAATTAGAATATATCCATTAGGATTCTCCTCAGATTTTGACATCTTTTTGGAAGAATCCTGTAAGTCCATGATTTTAGCTCCTGCTGGTGGTATATATGCATCAGGTATAGTAAAGGTTTGGCTATATAGTCTATTGAATCTTTCTGCAATATCCCTAGCAATCTCTAGATGCTGTTTCTGATCTGTACCTACGGGTACTAAGTCAGTGTTGTATAAAAGTATATCTGCAGCCATTAAAATAGGGTAGTTAAATAAACCAGCACCTATAGAAGAATCCCCCATATTTTTAGACTTATCTTTATACTGAGTCATTCTGCTTAATTCACCCATATAGGTATTGCAGGTTAATAGCCATGAAGCTTCAGAATGAGCAGGAACATGAGACTGAATAAATAAAGTATTTTTTTCAGGATCTATACCTGAAGCTATATATATAGCAAGAATTTCTAAAGTTCTTCTTCTTAAATCCTTTGGCTCTTGTCTTACAGTAATAGCATGTAAGTTCATTACACTGAAATAGCATTCATAATCATCTTGAAGCTTTACCCAGTTTTTTATGGCTCCTAAATAGTTACCTAGTGTCAAATCTCCAGAAGGTTTTATACCACTGAATATCACTTTTTTGTTTTCTTCCATTAAAAAGACCTCCATTTTATATTCATTATATTATAATTAAATTAAAAAACGTCCTATGAAAAATCATAGGACGTTAAAAAACGCGGTACCACCTAACTTTAAGGAAAAAATCCTTCTCACTAAAGATACAATCATATCCTACCTTTATAACGTAAGGCTTACGGTTTAGCATACTTTAAATTTTCCTCTAAACATCTCAAGGACCCATTCAACTTAAACATAATTGTTGTAATTTCACCAATCTACAACTCTCTGAGAATCTGTTTTTAAGTTTACTTGCTTCCTATCAAAGATTTAAAATATCTCTTTTAAATTATATTATTACTTTAACATATGTATGTCAATAGCATTTTGGTACTCAATAGGTAAATTAATAGAATTTTTCAATAAAAAACTTTAGGATATTTATTTTTGGAATAAATTACATAGTTTTTTTCTTTGAGAAAACCGCATCTACAACAAATATGAGTGCTGCGGCTGCTAAAAGCAAATTTATCAAACTTCCGCCAACTCTAAATATTAAGCCTATAAGCCAAAAGAGAATCACAAAACCGCCTAACCATCTTAAAAATGCCATTTTAACCACTCCTTATAGATCAGATGGATATATATTAACTTTATTATTTGATTTAATATTTATAATGATGTGTGGATAATAATTCATATGGTGAGTACTATTGGAAAAAATGGCTTAAAGCAAAGATAGATACAATGTATCCATACATTTTAAAAAGTGAACAGAATGTAATATAATTAATTAGGGCTTTAAATGTAATTTTTTTAAGAGGAGGAATTAAATTGGAAGACAAAAAAATTATGAGTAAAAAGCATAATAGCAGTTTAGTAGATATGGTACATGTTAGTCTTATGGCAGCTATGATTTGTCTTGTAACTTCGGTAATAACTATACCATCTTATAATGGAGTTATTCATATAGGTGATAGTATGGTATTTGCAGCTGCAATTTTGCTTGGAAAGAAAAAAGGAACAGCAGCTTCAGCCTTAGGAATGTTTCTATTTGATATGATACACGGATATTTAATTTGGGCTCCTTTTACTTTAATTATAAAAGGTGTTATGGCATATATAACAGCAGATATATATTATAGGAAGGAAAAAAAATCTTTAGGATATGAAATTTTTGCTTTTTCAGTATCCAGTGTGTGGATGGTAGCTGCTTATTATTTAGCAGGAGCTATTAAAAATTTATTATTTAGTGGAAAAGGTATAACTTTCAAACAAGCACTTATAGCATCATCTTATGATATACCTGGAAATATACTACAGGTTCTTGTAGGAATCCTTATAGCTATTCCACTATTAAAGGCTGTAACTTCAATTAAAAAGAACTCTAAGTAGTCAATAAAACCCCTATGAAAAAATCATAGGGGCTAAATTTCAAATTAATGCAGGCTATTATCTCATATCTCTGTTTCTTTTTTCAGCCTTTCTAGCTTTTCTGCATTCAGGACATCTTACAGGATCGTTTTCAAATCCTTTTTCTTTGAAGAATTCCTGTTCTCCTACTGTAAATACGAATTCTTTTCCGCAATCTTTACAAATTATGTTTTTGTCTTCCATTAAAAAAAACCTCCTTAGATCATAGGCTAATTTCCTTGGTTACTTCTACCTATGATTGTAGGAAGGAGAATTACCTAGTGGAAAAATTACCTACTATCTTTTTAAATAAATATTTCATTAATATTATAACATATAGCTTTATTTTTTCAATAATAAAATTGCACTATAATAGTAAATTTTCTTAACATTACAGATTAAAGTAAATTTTTATCAATTTTTCGAGATATTTAAATTAAATAGTTGATTATATATCTAAAATAAATTAAACTATAAATGTTACCATATTTTTAGGAGGAAATACCATGGCTAATAGTTATTCTTTTGATATAGTTTCAGAAGTGGATTTACAGGAGATAGATAATGCTGTAAATCAGGCTACAAAAGAAATAAGTCAAAGATATGATTTTAAAAATAGTAAAACAGAAATAGAACTTTTAAAAGATGAAATAAAAATAACATCAGATGATGAATATAAATTAAAAGCTGTAATGGAAATATTAAATGCAAAACTTATAAAAAGAGGGATATCTCCAAAAACATTGGATTTAGGTAAGATTGAAAAAGCCAGTATGGGTACAGTTAGACAGGTAGCAAAAATATTAGAAGGAATTTCAAAAGAAAAGGCGAAAGATATAGTTAATGAAATAAAGAGTAGTAAGATAAAAGTACAAACTCAGATTATGGATAATAAAGTAAGAGTTACAGGAAAGGAGAAGAATGATCTCCAGGCTGTAATAGCATTGCTTAAATCAAAGGATTTCGGAATAGCTCTTCAGTTTACTAATTATAGATAATTATTTTTACTGTTAATTTTCTATAAACTTTAGGAGAGAGAAATGATATGGAAAATTATAAAATTAGGTATGAAAAACTTAAGGAAGAGTTTGAGACCTATCAAAATTTTGCAGAAGGTCAGATTCAAATACTAAATGAGAAAAATATAAAGCTTGAAAAAAATCTGGATGCTTTAGTAAATATAGTGGAAATAAGCAAATACATAAATTCTTACTTAAGTGATGATAATTTGATACCTATGATTAATGATATGATAATAGGTATCCTTGGAGTAAAATATTCTTCAATATATTTAAGGGAAAATGGAAATTTAATGATCAAAGCTACTAATGTAAATAGTAAGTATGCAATGAGTATTAAAAATGAGTATTTGAGAAGAATCGAAAATGGTAAACCTTTTATATTGAATAGTAAGGAATCCCTTTTTAAAAATAATTCGGATAGGGAGGAAGTCCACTCCGTAATAGGTGTTCCCATACAAATAAGAGACAAATTTATTGGCTACATACTAGTAGGGCATACCTTATGGAATTTTTTCACCTATGATCATATTAAATTTATTTCTTCTATAGCTAATCAAATAGCTATAGCTATAGAGAATAGTATCTTATATAAAGAAATTCAAGAAAGGGCTAAAAGAGATCCACTTCTTAATATATATAATAGGAGATATTTTCTAGATTTTATAGAAAAAAGGATAAAAGATAATCAAGAAGATGAATTTGCTTTAGTTATGATGGATATAGATAATTTTAAAAATGTGAATGATAACTATGGCCATCAATTTGGAGATGAAGTTTTAACACAGACTGTAAAGTTAATTGTAGATAATCTTTCTTCTGAAGATGTAGTAGCTAGATATGGTGGAGAAGAGATAGTAATTTATATAAATAAAGTTGAAAGCTATAATGAAGTGTTTGAAAAAGTGAATTATTTAAGATTTCTTATAGAAAATAATAATATAAAATTGAAGGATAAAGAAAAATCTATTACTGCAAGTTTTGGACTTAGCTACTATCCTAAAAGCGGTAGAAGATTAGAAAGAATATTAAGCGTTGCAGACAGATTGCTGTATGAAGCAAAACGATCAGGAAAAAATAAAGTAATTGCAGATGTTAATTGACGGTTTAGTAATAGCCGTCTTTTTATTTTATATATTATATTTAAAATAAAATCATATAAATGTATCATAATATTATAATAAGATTAATATTTAAGAGGTATTTGTATGGAAAAAAGAAAACTTATGAATTTAATAAAAAAAGAAGAAGGTATAAAACTAGATTTTAAGCAGAAACTAGAGTTAAGCATTGAAAGCGGAAGAAAAGAATTAGCAAAAGATGTTTGTGCTATAGCTAATTCTAGAGGCGGCAGAGGGTATATAATAGTTGGCATAGAAGACAAAACTAAAAAGATTATAGGATTAAAAGAAGAAGATATGTTTACTGAAGAACAGATACAGCAGATAGTAAGCTCAAGATGTGAACCTCCTATACCTATTTCTGTAGAAGACTTTGGAATAGATAATAAAAAAATAGCCATTATAATCATATATGATGGCATGCAGAAACCTTATCAGCTAAGAGAAAATGGAGCTTTTTATATAAGAAGGGGCTCGACTACTGATAACATGAGGAAAGAAGAGCTTATAGCTGCTTTTGAAGAAAATTTAAGTTTTAATATAGAAATATGTCCAATAATGAAAAGCAGTCTAGAAGTTATTAATTATGAAATTGTAGACAGGTATTTTGCTTCTAAGGGCATTGATGTGAATGATGATAATAGAGAGTTCCTTATGGAAACCACATCTATTGTATATAAGGATAAAGAAACAGGAGAGCTTAAAGCTACTTTAGGAGGGCTTTTAGTTTTTTCAGATATTAATAGCTTATATGTTCCTCATAATATGATTAAAATAGTAAATAGAATAAAACCTGACATGGATGAGTTCATAATAGTTCAAGGGAATTTACTTCATATTATTGATGAGTGTGAAGAAATTTTAGAAAAAATATTCCCCATTAATTATCCTAAGCAGGCTATATATGAAGGAATTAAAAATGCAGTTTTATATAGGGATTATGGGGATTACTATAAGGAAATTCAAGTTATTATAAACTATAATAGCACTGTGGTAATAAGTCCTGGAGGGCTTATTAGGGAAAACTTATGGAATAGTAGCAGAGACTATTCTAAAAGAAATATGTGGCTTTATGAAAAATTGATAACTTTAGACAGAAGAAAAAGGTTTATACAGAGTGGAACAGGTTTTGGAAGAATGAAAAATGCATTTAAAAACAAAGGGAAGGTAGTTTTTATAAATTCTAAATGGGATAATAATTTTAAAATAATATATCCTGGTGTTAATGCTTTTTTAAAAGCTAAGGAATAATATTATTTATGAAGTTATTGTAAAAATTTGAATGTAATTAAAAAATCAATATGTAAATAAAATATTAAGCTTAAATCTTTCTATTGAAAAAATTTTCTGAATATTATATAATCATATCAATGGTAAATGTTTTCACCTAAAATATTATATAAGGGGTGTTTAAAATGATACATGTATTTTGCAGCGAAAGAGGAGCAGGAAAGACAAAGGCATTAATCCAAATGGCAAATGAAAAGGTAAAAGATGTTAAAGGAACTTTTGTGTACATTGATGATGATAAGGGACCTATGTTTGAACTTGACAGCAGGATAAGATTTATCACCACAGAAGATTTTAAATTAAAAGATTATGACGAATTTTATGGTTTTTTGTGCGGCATCCTTTCAGAAGATTATGATATTGAGACCATTTTTATTGATGGATTGCTTAATATTGTTTCTGGAGATATTAAAGATGCGGCACATTTGTTTTTAAAGATGGAAAAATTAGCTCACAATTATAGTTTGGAGTTTTATATAAATGTAAATGGTGAATGTGAAGAAGAAATGCCTGAATTCTTAAAGAAATATGTGGCATAGATTAAGTATGATTTTAGGAAAAGTTAATAAACTAAAATATGTTGATTTTTAAATTCCGTGGTGCAAAACCATATATTAAATAATTTTGTGTTAAAAGCTAAAAAGAGTTTCAATCTACTCTTTTTAGCTTTTTAGCTTTTTAGGAGTATTTTAGTTAATTTCCTGTATATAATATTATTTGCTTTTACACAAAGCCTAAGTTGTGATAAAATTTATAAAAGTAGATGCTATTTAACATCAAATCTAGCAATAAAATAATAAATTATTTATATATAAAATTTAATGCATAAAAGAATAGGAGGCTTAAATATGGAGAGTGTATATCAATCACTTATGGAAAGAGGATACATAAAGCAGTTTACTCATGAAGAAGAAATAAAAGAGCTATTGGAGAAAGAAAAAATAACTTTTTACATAGGATTTGATCCCACAGCAGATAGTTTACATGTGGGTCACTTTATTGCACTTATGTTTATGGCACATATGCAAAGAGCAGGGCATAGACCTATTGCACTGATAGGTGGAGGTACTGCTATGATTGGGGATCCTAGCGGAAAGACAGATATGAGAAAAATGCTTACTAAAGAAGAAATTAATCATAATGTAGAGAGTATTAAAAAACAAATGGAAAGATTTATTGATTTTAGTGAAGGCAAAGCCATAATGGTTAATAATGCAGACTGGTTACTAGGATTAAATTATGTTGAATTTATAAGAGATATAGGAGTTCACTTTTCTGTAAATAGAATGCTTTCAGCAGAGTGTTTTAAGCAGAGAATGGAAAAAGGATTATCCTTTCTTGAATTCAACTACATGCTTATGCAAGCTTATGACTTTTTTGAACTTAATAAGAGATACGGATGTATTGCAGAGTTAGGTGGAGATGACCAGTGGTCTAACATGATTGCAGGAGTAGAGCTTATAAGAAGAAAAGTACAAAAACCTGCTTATGCTATGACATGCACACTATTAACTAATAGTGAAGGAAAGAAAATGGGTAAGACAGAAAAAGGTGCTTTATGGCTTGATAAGGAAAAAACATCTCCTTATGATTTTTATCAATATTGGAGAAATATAGATGATGCGGATGTTGAAAAATGTCTTTCACTTTTGACCTTCCTTTCTATGGAAGAAGTTAAAAGGCTTTCAAGCCTTGAAGGATCCCAAATAAATGAAGCAAAAAAAGTACTTGCTTATGAAGTTACAAAGCTTGTACATGGAGAAGAAGAAGCTGAAAGGGCAAAAACTGCAGCAGAAGCTCTATTTGGTGCTGGGGGCAACATGGAAAATGTTCCTACAGTAACTATAAGCAGAGATAAAATAAATTTACCTCTTATAGATATATTAGCAGATACAGGAATAGTTCCTTCAAAAGGAGAAGCTAAAAGGCTTATAAAGCAAAATGGTCTTTCTCTTAATGATGATAAGGTAACAGATGCTTCCAGGGTGTTAGGTGAAGAAGATTTTAAAGAGGGTATCGCTTTAATAAGAAAAGGTAAAAAGAGTTATCATAAAATAGTGGTAGAATAGAATTTTCAAGCATGCACTAACTTTAAATATTTAATGGTTACTGCATGCCTTTTTTATTTAGATTTCATAATCTTATACGATAATAAAATAAAGAATAACTTTTTAAAAGTTTGAAGGAGGGAGAAAAAATGCCAACGATTTGGAATATAAACAGCACCTATGCCATTAATAATAAAAAAGTAGCAACAAAATTGACTTTTGAAACTGGAGAGAAGTTTTCAGCAAGAGTTATAGATATGAATGGAGATAAAAAAGAAGTAGTATTGAGATTATTAGATGGCTGGCAATTCCCTGCTGAACTTGAAAACACCAAGGATATTTCTAAAAATAGCGTATTAAGGTTCCAAGTAGAAGGGTATGAAAATGGTAAGTTAATAATAAAGCAAATTAAAACTGAAGGCAATCAAGAAGAACAAACAGAAAGTTCTTTGCAATCCATATTAGAGGAAAATGGTTTTGACAAAAGTGACGTAGATATTTTAAAGAGTATGATTAAATACAATATGCCTTTAACTAAGGAAAATATATCTAAAGTAAAAAGCATACTTGATTTTAAGGAAAAGATAGGTAAAGATGCTGAGGAAGAGGAAAATTTTATAAAAAATTATATTTCCAGTAAAAATGTATCCCAAGATAGTAAAGAAGGAAAAAGTATAAGAGATACTTTAAGAGAATTTTTTAAAGAGTTTAAAAACCTATCAAAAGAAGATGTATTATTGTTTTTGGAAAATAATATAGACTTTAATAAAGATAATATAGATAGCTTTCAGAAGATATTTAAAGATTCCTTAGGACTTTATAAAGAAATTGAAGAGATAAAAGGCATAGCAGAAGAAGACAATAGAGATGTAATTTCCATAGATGTTCAAAAAAATTTAGATTCAGAAATACCTATTAAAGATATTGAAACTGAATTAGAGTCTGTTAAGGTTGAAGAGGAAGGGGAAAGCTTAGAGGACTCTTTAAAAAATATTTTGCAAGATATATTTAAAAATAATGTGGAAATAGATAAAGATGCTGTGGAACATTTAAAGGACATATTAGATATATTTAATAAAGATAATTTGGTAAATAATATAAAGGATAAACTTGGAGAAGAAGATATAGATTTAATTATAAAAGACATATTAGTAGGAGACGTTAATGAAGAAGATCTTGATAATATTAGAAGTATTGTTACAGTGTCTAAAGAATCTGTAGATAATTTAAATGATCAGATTAAATCTGCAGTAAAAAATCTTTTTGCACAGGATTTTATTTTATCTGAAAATGAAATAAATAAAACTGTGGACACTATTAAAACTCAATTTGTAGAAAAAAATATGATGTCTTTTATGAAAGGTATAGCAGAGCTTTCAGATAAAATCAGTATGTCTTTAGGAATAATGAGTGGAAACATGGAAATTAATGTACTAGGAGGAACAGTAAATGAGGGTGAAACTTCAAATAATGTCCTTAATCTGTTAAAAAATTTTTCTCAAGATAAAGATATAGTAAAGCTTTTAGTTCAAGATATATTATATGATAAAAAATTTGATATGAGCCAAAGTGATTTAGAACATTTGAACAGACAGCTTAGAAATTTAACTGATAATGATATATTAAATGAAATAAAAAATGTTTTTCAAAATAGTGATAATGATGGGGCTTTTGTAAAAGATTTAAACTTTAGCACAAAAGATGTTGAGAATATATTTAATAATATCTTAAAAAGTGACATTAAATTTACTGAAGAAGATTCTGGAAAGATAATCAATTCACTAAAAGAATTTTTAGGAGCAGAAGAAATAAGTGGCAATATTTCTAAAGATACCATAGTAAATGCCATAAAATCAAAAACAGAAGAAACTCTATTGAAGGAATCTAAAATTAATATTTCTAATGGGGCTAAGGATACTTCAGAAATAATTAAGGAACAAATAAGCAGTAAAAATGATTTTATTAAAGGCATAATTAAAGATATAATTGATAATAAGCCGGGATTTAAATCTGAAGCTTACCACAACGCCTTAGATTTTATAAAAAGTAATATTAATGATTTTAAATTATTTAATACTTTATCAAATCAATATTATTATCTAGATATTCCTGTAACCTTAAATAATAATGAATATCCATGTAAGTTGATGATAAAAGATGAAAGAGAAAAAGGCAAAATTATTGATTCAAAGAATGCTAAACTGGTGATAAGCGTGAAAACCAATCATATTGGCATGGTAGATGGATACATAAAAGTGAAAGATTTTAGGATGAGCATAGATATTAAATGTGAAGAAAAATGGGTAAAAGTATTAGATATGGCCAAAGGAAACCTTATAAATTCTTTAGAAAATATAGGTTATGAAGTAAAAGTGAATGTAGAAAGAAGAATTAAAGAAAGCAACATAGCAAATTGTAGAGAATTTTTTAATGATTCGGATCTTTCAGCTTTAGATGTTAAGGTATAGCGTAAATAGGATGGTGTGATATGAAGCATAGAAAAAAAGCTGCAGCTTTAAAATATGACAAAGGTTATGATGCCCCAGTAGTTACAGCAGCTGGTATGGGGCATATAGCTGATAAAATAATAGAAAAGGCTCAAGAAAGTGATGTACCAGTAGTGTATAATAAAGAATTAGCAGATCTTTTAACTAAAGTGGATGTTGGAGATTATATTCCTCAAGAATTATATGAAGCAATTGCACACATAATAGCTTATGTAACGGATATTGATAAACTCATAGATGAAGGGCGTTGATAAAATAATGGCTTTATATGCTATATCAGATCTTCATCTGGCTTTAAGCGGTGATAAACCTATGGATGTGTTTGGAGATCACTGGTATAAGCATGATGAAAAGATCAAAAATAATTGGATTAATAGTATAAAAGATGAGGATACAGTTCTTATATCAGGAGATATATCTTGGTCAATGAATATGGAAGAAGGTAAAAGTGATTTAGAATGGATACATAAGCTTCCCGGCAGAAAGATAATTGTAAAAGGAAATCATGACTACTGGTGGGGAAGTATATCTAAACTAAATGGCATGTATCAAAATATGCATTTTATACAAAACAACTTTTTTACTTATGAGAATTTTGCTATATGTGGTACAAGAGGCTGGATGTGTCCAGGAGGAGATAATTTTACAGTTCATGATGAAAAAATATATAAAAGAGAGATTATAAGATTAAGATTATCTTTAGATGCGGCTGTAAAGTCTGGATTTACTAAATTTATATGCATGGTTCATTATCCACCAACCAATGAGAGATTTGAAGAGTCAGAATTCACTAAAATATTTAAAGAATATGGAGTGTCTATGGTGATTTATGGACATCTGCATGGACCGGCTTTAAGAAGGGTGTTAAATGGAGAAAGAAATGGTATAAAGTATATAATGACTTCTTGTGATTTTATAGACTTTAATCCTGTAAGAGTGTTATAAAAAATAGTAACGGTGTTTAGCAAGCATCGTTATTATTTTTTTAAAAAACTTTGTTATATTATTGACAACTATATCTATATATCGTAATATACAAATATAAAGATATATTATTAGAAAGAGGTCATAGTTATATATGGACAGAAATTACAAACAATATGAAGAAATTGCTGAATTCTTAAAAGTACTTGCTCATCCCGTTAGATTATGCATAGTAAGTGGACTCTTAAAAAGTGGCGGATGTAATGTAAGCCATATGCAGGAATGCCTTGAACTACCACAATCTACTATATCACAGCATCTTCAGAAACTTAAAAGTGCAGGCATAATAGAAGGAGAAAGAAATGGGCTTGAGATAGTTTATAGTGTAAAAGATGAAAGAGTTAAATTACTTGTTCAGGATTTAATAATCAAAATCGCAAAGGAACAATAAAAAATAATTTTTATAGGAGGATAATGTATGGGTAAGAAGGTTTTAATAGTTGGAGGAGTAGCAGGTGGAGCATCTACAGCTGCTAGGCTTAGAAGATTGGATGAAAACTTACAGATAGTAATGTTTGAAAGAGATGAATATATATCCTTTGCTAATTGTGGATTGCCTTATTATATTGGAGAGACCATAAAAGAGAGAGATAAACTATTGGTCCAAACCCCTGAAGCTATGAAAGCCAGATTTAATATAGATGTAAGGATAAATAGTGAGGTTATTGAAGTAAATACTAAGGGAAAAAAGATAAAGGTAAATAGCAAAGATAAAGGAATATATGAAGAAGATTATGACTATTTAGTGTTGTCGCCAGGGGCTAAACCTATAAAACCTAATATAGAAGGAATAAATAGCAGCAGAATATTTACTTTGAGAAATATACCTGATACAGATAGGATAAAAGCTTATGTTGATGATAAGTCTCCAAGTAAGGCTATAGTGATAGGCGGAGGATATATAGGAGTGGAAATGGCTGAAAACCTCATAGAGAGGGGGGTTAATACCACTTTAGTAGAAGCGGCACCTCATGTACTAGCACCTTTTGATTCAGATATGGTTACTATAGTTGAAAAAGAGCTTCAAGATAATGGAGTTGCTATGATATTAAATGACGGGGTAAAGGCTTTTAAGGAATGTGAAGATTCCATAAAGGTAATACTAAATAGTGGTAAGGAACTAGAAGCTGATATAATAATATTGGCTATAGGAGTATTACCAGATGTGGAATTTTTAAAAAACTCAGGTGTAAATCTTACAGCTAAAGGTCATATAATAGTAAATGATCATATGGAAACTAACGTACCGGGAATATATGCGGTAGGAGATGCAGTACAGATAAAAGATTATGTAAATGGCAGTGATGCTGCCATACCGCTTGCAGGACCAGCTAATAGACAGGGAAGGATAGCTGCAGATAATATTTGTGGGATAAGTTCTAAATATAAAGGTACTCTAGGTACTTCTATAATAAAAGTATTTGAATTAACTGCGGCTAGCACTGGAAATAATGAGAGAACTCTTAATAGGCTTAATATACCTTATAAGGCAGTTTATGCTCACCCTGTATCCCATGCTTCTTATTATCCTGGCGCAGTTCAGATGTCTATAAAACTCTTATTCAATGAAGAAGGAAAAATACTTGGATCACAAGTTATAGGCTATGATGCTGTAGATAAAACCATAGATGTAATAGCTACTGTTATCAAATTAAAAGGAACTGTAGAAGATCTTACAGAATTAGAACTTGCATATGCACCTCCATATTCTTCTGCAAAATCTCCAGTAAATATGGTAGGGTTTGTGGCACAGAATACTTTAAAAGGTACTATGGATATATTTACCATAGGGGATTTGGAAAACTTTGATAAAGAGAAGCATCTATTATTAGACGTAAGAGATAAAGTAGAAGTAGATAATGGATATATAGATGGAGCAATAAATATACCTGTAAATTCATTAAGGGAAAGAATGAATGAATTAGACAAAAACAAAGAAATATGGATTTATTGTCAGGTGGGTTTAAGAGGCTATATAGCATCCAGAATATTGTACCAAAATGGATTTAAAGTTAAGAACCTTACTGGAGGATATAAAACAAAGCATTTAGCAGAATTTAAACCTAAAGATATAAATCAAGATATAAATGATAATAACAAAGATAATAAAGTTACATCAGAAAAAGATAATTTAAAATATGATGAGGAATGTGATGCTTGTGGATTATGTTGTCCTGGTCCTCTTATGACGGTAAAAGGGAGTATAGATAATCTTGAAGAAGGAAAAATACTTAAGGTTACAGCTTCAGATCCTGGATTTTATGAAGATATAAAGTCTTGGTGTTCAAAGACTGGTAATGAGCTAATAAGTTTAGAGAAAGCTTCAGGTATAATCACTGCATTTATTAAAAAAGGCTCTAATAAACAAGAAAGCAGTAAAGAAAACTTATTAAATAACTGCATGATAAATGAGAGCAAGGATGGCAAAACCATGGTAGTATTTAGTGGTGATTTAGATAAAGCTATAGCTTCATTCATTATAGCTAATGGAGCAGCTTCCATGGGAAAAAAGGTAACTATGTTTTTTACATTCTGGGGAATAAATATATTAAGAAAAAATGAAAAGATACCTGTGCATAAATCATTTATAGAAAAAATGTTTGGATTTATGATGCCTAGAGGTACACATAAATTAAAGCTTTCACAAATGAATATGATGGGAATGGGTCCTAAGATGATAAGAAAGATAATGAAAGATAAAAATGTATCTTCCTTAGAAGAATTAATAAAATCTGCCATGGATAGCGGGGTAGAAATTGTAGCCTGCCAGATGTCTATGGATCTTTTAGGACTAAAGCAGGAAGAACTTATAGATGGAATTAAAATAGGTGGAGTCGGCTATTATCTTGGGGAAGCAGAAGATTCCAATGTAAACTTATTTATATAAAACAATAATTAAGGAAGCTGCCTAAATTAGTAGGCAGCTTATTTAAGTTTATCCTCTATGTTTTTTATGCTTTCATACATATCTTTTATAGAAGAATCCTGATTTTCTATAGTACTAACCATTTCTTGAGATAAAGAAGAATTTTCTTCTGAAAGAGTGGATAAATCATTTATAGAAGCAATTATCTTATCCTTTTTGTCAGAAGCCTGAGTTAAATTAGCTATACTCATATCTATCTCTTTGGCAGATTCGTCAATAGCTTCTTTTATTTTAGAAAATGTGTCTTTGGTTTCTAAAATTGTATTGTGCTGTGTTTCTATAGCATTGTTACCGCTTGACATAGCAGAGGATGTGTTTAATATATCTACTTTTATTTCTTCAAGAATCTTTGTTATATTTTGGACTGCATTTTTAGAATTTTCTGCCAGCTTTCTCACTTCACCTGCCACTACAGAAAACCCTTTACCTGCTTCTCCAGCTCTAGCTGCCTCGATAGCTGCATTTAAAGCTAGAAGATTAGTCTGACTAGCTATTTGGCTGATAGAATCTGTTATTAAGTTTACAGATTCTAGTTTTGATACTAAATCATTTACAGTGGAAGTAGAGATATCAAAGGCCTCATGAAGCTCATTTAAAGAAGAATCAAGCTCCTGCATGGTTTCTAATCCATTATCAGCCATTTTATCTGTATCCATTACTTTTATTTGAACATTAGTAACATTATAAGCCAGTTCTTCCATATCACTATGAAAATCTTTTAACATATCAGAAGTACTGTTTAAATCCGTACTTTGAGACATGTTACAGGATGCTATTTCTTTTGCAGAAGAACTAATTTCAGAAGAAGCATTAGATAGAAATTTCATACTTTCTTTTAATTTTGCTATTTCCTCTGAAATTTCTATGGTATCATTACTTTGTTCCATATGTATCACGTTAGTACTATTTTCTTCAAATTTATTTTTGTTGTCTTTTTCAATTGTAGACTTCTTTTTGTTGAAAAATGACATACTCTCCCCCCTATCAATTTTTATAAGAATATTTAGACTAAATTTAATTATATCATAAATTACATTAAAAAGCATTATTTAGAACGTTTAAATATGTTTAAAAAGAAATTTTTTTTCTCTTCTGGTAAAGGTTCCTGTAATGTATTGTCATCTTCTAGTTTGGCAGCCATAGAAGCTTTTATGATATCCTTTTGATCTCTAGCTAATTCTTTTAGCTTTTGTGGTACAGCAGGAGTTGTTACTACTTTACTAAGCCATACTAAAGATTCTTCATAATTTTCTAATCTTCTGTTAAGCTCTCCTATAAGATACATGGTAGTATATCGATTCATACCATATATAGGAAAATCCTCGTTATAATATGCTTCATTAAAGCCCTGAAGTGCATTATTTAAAAAAATACTTTCAGAATAGAAGTCTTCTATCAATCTGAACATCCAAGCTAATTTAAGACAATTCATAGCCTTAGCACTAGCTTTAGCATCTATAACTGCATAGTTTAATAAAGAAAGCTTGTATCTTTCTATAGCTGTATTTACATCATATACATCAGGATAGCTTTTTCCTTTCCATTTCATAGATATTTCTTTTTGAACACGTTCTATCTGATAACCTTTTATTCTTTCAAAATCTATTTTCATGGCGGCATATCCACAGATATTACATAGCCATACATCATAGAAATATGGATTTATGTTTTCATATCTTATGAAAAAGTCAGAATCCTTTTTTACCATTCTCGGAGCAGATATTTTTACAGCCTTTGCTTTAAACCTGTTTTCACACACAGGACAAATAATTTCTTTTTCATATATCAAAGATAATTGCTTTTGGCTTTCACTAATTTCATTATTAACTTTTTCGGACTTATCAACTTCTTTTTTAAATATTTCTATGTTTTCCGTATCATTGAAGCCTAAATGTTCTAAACCAGAAAATATAGAAATATTATTGTTTTTATCATCAGCCATAGATTACACCTCTGTCATAAAATGTGAAATAATGTTAAAAACCTTGAGGCTTTTTATATAAATTATATCATAAAAAACATTATTGTTTATAAGTTTGTGTAAAATTTGTTATAATGTATGAAGATACTATAAGCTTAGAGGGTGGTTGTTAATGGTAATAAAGGAATGGAAAACTTTCTTAGCCCCTTATGAACAGGCTGTTGAGGAACTTAAGGTAAAATTTAGAAGTATAAGAACGGAATATAGAGGAAAAAATGAATATTCACCTATAGAATTTGTAACAGGAAGAGTAAAAGAGATATCTAGCATTCTTGAAAAAGCAAATAAATTTAATATACCTTTAACTAGGCTTCAATATGAGATGGAGGACATAGCAGGCATAAGAATAATGTGCCAGTTTGTGGATGACATAGAAAAAGTGGTTAACCTAATTAGAAATAGAAAAGATATGCAGATAATGTATGAAAAAGATTATATAACTAATGTAAAAGCCAGCGGTTATAGGAGTTATCATATTATAATTAAGTATCCAGTGAATATGGCAGAAGGTCAGAAAGAAATTTTGGCTGAATTTCAAATAAGAACCCTAGCTATGAACTTTTGGGCAACCATTGAGCATTCTTTAAATTATAAGTATAAGCAGCAGATTCCTGAAGAAATAAAAAATAAGTTAAAGAGTGCAGCAGATTCAGCTTTCCAATTAGATGAACAGATGCTTGAAATTAAAGATGAAATAAAGGACGCACAAAAACTTTTTGAAGTAAAGTCAGATATAATTTCAAACATAATAAACAACATATTAATTTTAATATCCTTAGGTAAAATAGCTGAATCAAGCAGGTATCAGATTCAGCTCAATAAATTGATAGAAGAAGGAGAAGTATGGGAATTAAACAATCTTTTATTTTCTATTCAAAGAGATGTAGAAAAGTATAGAGAACTTTAAGATACAGCAAAATGCTGTATCTTTTACTTATTAGTTTATTTAATAATACCTGTAAATATTATTTTCTATATGGTATAATAACTTCTGCATAATAATTATTATTTGTATAAGGAGATAAAACATGAGTAAGGAAGAATTAAAATTAATTTTAGATAATCCTTTTTATATAAAAAATATAGAGAATCCTTCTTTAGAAATGCAGCTTGCAGCAGTAAAAAGAAATGGCTCTTTAGTACAATATATAAAAGATCCTAGTTATGAAATTCAGCTTGAGGCAATTAAGTCTAATGCCTTAGCTATAGAATATATTAAAAGTCCAGATGAACAAGTTCAACTTATGGCTGTTAAGAGTTCTTGGAATGCACTTAAATATGTAAGCAATCCTACTTATGAAGTAATGAAAGCCGCTGTAACTGTAAAGGGATGGGCTCTTCAATATATAAAAAATCCTTCGGAGGAGCTTCAGCTCATAGCTGTGAATAAAGATTATGATGCAGTAAAGTATATTAAAAATCCTTCTGAAAGGGTGCAGGCAGAAGCAGTAAAAAATTACTGGGGGGCTATAAAGTATATAGATAAGCCTTGCTTAGCAGCACAAAAGGAAGCTGTTAGGCAAAATGAAGAAGCTATAACTTATATAGATGCGTATGGAGAAGAAAATATAAAAATATTTCTAAAAGAAAATATAAATATTCTTAAATATCTATACGAAAACATAGACATTTCCTTGGTAGATGAGGTACTAATAACTAAATTAAAAGATGAAAATGTAGAAGACAAATATGTTATAGATTTTTTGAATCTTGAAATATTAGATATGGATAAAGTAGAGTTTATATATAATTATGGAAGTAAAAAAGCAAAAAAAGTATTGATAGATTACAAATTAGCAATGTAAAGAGGGGAAGGATTTTTGTGAATTTTTCTGAAGCATTTATGACAGTAGACCTAGTTTTGAAAAGCAAAGCAGTACCTCTTATCATAGGTGAAAGTGGTATAGGTAAAACAGCCCTTGTAAAAAAATTAAGTAAGTGCAAGGGTTATTATCTTATAACTATAGATGCAAATCTTTTAAAAGAAGGAGAAATTGGCGGGCTTCCTACAGTAGAAGATTATGAAGTAGAGGTTCAGGGAAGAAAGGTATGTAAAAAAAGAACAGTGTATGCAGTACATACAAAACTTGCTGAGATACAGCAAGTTTTGAAAGAAGATAAAAATAAAAAAATTATGTTTTTCATAGATGAAATAAATAGATGTGAGCATAGTGTACAGCAGGAGCTTATGAATTTAATTTTAAATAGAGAAATAAATGGATATTATCTTCCAGAAAATGTTGAAGTTATAGCAGCCATGAATCCATCTAATAAATATGATAATTTTGAAAATAGTGAATATCAGGTAGTAGATATGGATCCTGCTCAAGAAGATAGATTCGTTTGGATAGAAATGGATTCAAATTCTAAGGAATGGATAAGATGGGGCATGAGTGAAGAAGGAAATATTCACCAACATATATTAGAATTTATTTCATCTTTTCCTGAATATCTTCATACTCCAGATTCTAGAGAAAGTGTAAAGGCCACTCCAAGGAGCTGGGAGAGAATTTCTGAAGCTTATAAGATATATGTAAATGAAAAAGGGAAATATCCTCCAAAGATATTTTACAATGTGGTAAAAGGAAATGTAGGAGCTAGTATAGCTCAAGACTTTATTTCTTTTATAGAAAACTACAAATCCTGCTTTATAGAACCTAAAGATATATTTGAAAGCGAAATAATAGGACAAGAGATAAGAGATAGAATTCAAAGGGAGAGCCATTCAAGGCTTTATATAATAGCTAAAAATTGTATTATGTATCTACAGGAACATGAGCATAGTGAAAAGCAAATAAGCAAATTTTCCAAGTTTTTAGATTTATATCCGGTGGATCTTCGCATGGGTATAATGAAAGAAATAAAAAATGATTTTGAAGAGAAGTTATATAAAGAGTTTTTAGATAATGATGACTTTATAGAATTGTTTTTCTCTTGCTATATATAATTTCTAAAACTTATAATAATAATTTTAATATAGAGATTTAATAGAATAATTAAAAATAAAGGAGGATAAGATTAAGGTTTTCTTAATCAGTATTTATTTATGGTAGGAGGAAGCTTTGAAGATCTTAGAAAAAAACTTAAAAATCAGATTGTAAGTATGACCTATGATGACTTTCAGGTGGAAAATAAAAAGCTATTTTTGGGAGATGAATTTAAAAGAGATTTTAATAATATTATAGAAAAATGTATTCTTTCTCTTATGGAAGGAGAAGATAATTTCTTTGGGCTTTTCATGATACAGGTGAAAAGGGAATTATCCATAAGCATAAAATATCCTATAAGTACCCAAGCTACTTTATCTCATTTTATAATGTATTTTAATCCAATAAGCCTTTTGGATTACAGCTTTGAAGAAATGAAGGCTCTTATAAAACATGAGATATATCATATAATGTATGGACATCTTTCTAGAGCAAAATCTTTGCAAATGAAATATGGTAAAACTGCAGTAAATTTAGCCATGGATATATCGGTGAATCAGTATATAAAAAATCTTCCGCCTTGGAGTGCTAAACTAGACAATGTGAGATTAGCCTATAATGTAGAGCTTAAAGAAGAAGAAACCATGGAAGCTTATGCAGAACACATTTATAAAGCATTAAAAGATATAAAGTCAAAAAACTTAGATAGAGATATGAAGGATAATAAAGATTTATTTGATTTTGAAGATATTCATGATACTTGGGATTTTAATGAGCAGAATATCAGTGAAGATAATATTAAAGAACTTACAAATAAAACTGCTAAAAATGCAAATAAGTCAAGCTTATCTCCTAAGGGATTAGAGGAACTATTAAAAGGCATTGATGTGATACCAGAAATAAGCTGGAAGGATTATTTAAAGAGGATTATTCCGTCCATGCCCTATGGAAAGAGAAAAACCATCACAAGAAAAGATAGAAGACAACCCAATAGGCTGGATTTAAGGGGAACTTTGAGAAACCATGTAGCTCAAATAATTGTAGCCATTGATATAAGCGGAAGTATTACGGATAAAGAGATAGAACAGGTAATGGTAGAGATATTAGGTATAGTAAAAAACCATGAAGCAGAGATAACTGTAATAGAGTGTGATGATAAGATAAGAAGAGTATATAAAATAAATTCAAAAAAAGATTTAAAAGAAAGATTAGACAAAAGAGGAGGCACAGCCTTTTCCCCTGTATTTGAATATGTAAATAGAAAATCCCTTAGAAATCATCTAGTTATATATTTTACTGATGGTATGGGAGAAAAGGAACTTTCCGTAAAGCCTATAAATTATAAAACCCTATGGGTACTTACAGGCAAAGGGGAGAAGTTATCTTTGGAAAAACCCTATGGAGAGATAAAAAGATTAAAAGATGTAGATTACTCTCAGGTAGACAATACCTACGGTCTTAAAGTTATGAGAGAGTTATTGCATGAGTGGGCAAGGTAAAAATAATAACAATAAAAGTTATACTTAATCATTCTTAGTAATTTCCTAAAAACAAAAAATTACTACAAGAAAATTTTCTTGTAGTAATTTTAAATTTTAATTTATCTATTTTACACAAACCTATATATGTTCTCGAAGTATAGGTATTTATTATCCTTACCTCTTAGCTAATATTAATGACATCCGCCGCCGCAAGTAGAACAGCCACCGCCACCATCAATATTTTTAAGGGGTTCTAGCATTAATCCTTTTCCATTTTCAGAAGTACAGGTTATTTTAAATCCTTCAAAGTCTTCTATTAAAGACTTATCTATAAGAAAAGTAATATCTTTTACTTTTTCAACTATATCATTTTCTCTTTGTTCATCCAGAACAATATTAAACATTGGGCCGCTTCAGCCCATACCAGCTAGGTTTATCCTGATTATATAATTTTCAAGTTTATTATCATCAAGCACCTGCTTAAATTCATTATAAGCTATATCACTTATGTTTACAGCACTCATAAAAATCCCTCTTTTCTTTAAAGTATCTTTTTTAGTATAACCTTTATTCCTTTTATATATTAAGGAAACTTCTTCATAATTTGAGAAACAAGCTACTATTATCAAATCATAAAGTTTAAATAGTTGGTTATAAAAATTAATAAAATTATTATAATATATTATGACTATTATGTATAGTAATACAATGTAAATTATCTATAGAAAATATCTATCGCGATAATTTGTATTTTTAAATAGTGATTATTCAATAATATATTAAAGCTTTAATTTTAAAAATAAAAAAGACGCTTTCGCGTCTTTTTGTTAATGTCCACAGCCAGAACAGCCAGAACAACAATTCGTTCCAAAATTTTTTAAAGGTAACAGCATAAGACCTTTGCCATTTTCTTCTGTAGATGTTATTTCAAAACCATCAAATTGTTCTATTAAATCTTTACTGATTAAGAAGGTTATATCTTCAATTTTTACTATTAGGTCATTTTCTCTTTCTTGATCTATAACTATATTAAAAGCTGGGCCGCTACAACCCATGCCAGCTAGGTTTATTCTTACCCTATAGTCTTCAATGCTATTTTCCTCTAATAATGTTTTAAACTCATTATAAGCAGAATTGCTCATTTTTATAGCTTCCATGTATTATCTCCTTTTCTCCTTTTTATTAAATAAAAAATTATAAAGTTTATACTTTAAAATTAATATTCTTTAACAATTATTTTAACTTATAATAATATATAACTCAATACAATTATTAAAAAAGATTATAAGTCTTATAGAAAAATCAAATAATAAATTTTCTATATATAGATTTTAATAATAGCTACTATACAAAAATAAAATTAAAAGAGCTGCCTTTTAGAATATATCTTAAAGGCAGCTCCATATTAAAGAAATTTATTTAGCAACTATATTTACAAGTCTTCCTTTTATAACTATTACTTTAACTATATTTTTTCCTTCTAAAGCCTTCTTTATTTCTTCATTGCCTAAGGCAGCTTCTTTTATATTATCTTCATTTAAGTCTGAAGGAATGTTTATTCTAACTTTTATTTTACCGTTTATCTGTATAGCAATTTCTATTTCATCTTTAATTAATGCATCTGCATCAAAAGCTGGCCAGCTCTGACTAAATACAGAATAATTGTTGTCATCTGTATTATTTTTGTAAAGCAGATTCCAATGTTCCTCAGCAAAATGAGGAGCAAAAGGTGCTAACAATTTAATAAAGTCAGATACGGTTTCTTTTAAGAAGGATAAATTCTTTTCAGTTTCATTCATATATTTGTATAGAGCATTAGTTAATTCCATTAATCTTGCAATAGCAGTATTAAATTGAAGTATTTCTGAATCTTGAGTTACATTTTTTATAGCAAAATGTCTCCAGTAATTCAATTCTTTTTCAGCTTTATCCATAGAAGTTTTGCTGTTATTGTTATTTTCTATGGCTTCACGGCATGAATCCAAAATTCTTTCTATTCTTTCAACAAATCTAGCTACAGATTTTATGCCATCATCGCTCCAAGCGCCACCTTCAGTATATGCAAATCCAAACATTAGATACATTCTAAATACATCAGAACCAAATTCTTTTATATATTCATCAGGAGCTATGGTATTACCTTTAGATTTACTCATTTTTTGTCCATCTGGTCCAAGTATTAGTCCTTGATGAGTTAAGGATTTAAAAGGTTCGTCAAAATTTAAATATCCCATATCTCTTAAAGCTTTTGTTATAAATCTTGAATATAATAAGTGCATGCATGCATGTTCAGGACCACCTACATATTTATCTACTGGAAGCATCTTATTTATCTTTTCTATATCAAAAGCCTGTTTATCATTTTTAGAATCCGCATATCGTAGATAGTACCAAGAAGAACAAACAAAGGTATCCAAGGTGTCTGCTTCTCTTTTAGCAGCACCACCGCATTTTGGACAAGTTGTATTTATGAAATCCTCACTTTTTGCAAGGGGTGACTTACCATCTGGTGTAAATTCTACATTGTAAGGTAATATTACAGGAAGCTGTTCTTCAGGTATAGCTACAGTACCACAGTGTTCACAATATACTATAGGTATAGGTGCGCCCCAATATCTTTGTCTTGAAACCAACCAATCTCTTAATCTATAATTAATCTTTTCAGAGCCTAATTTTTTAGATTCCAATTTGTTTACTATGGCTTTTTTTGCTTCTTCAGAAGTTAAACCATTAAAATCTCCACTATTTACTAGAGTACCATATTCAGTATAAGGTAGACCTTCGCCGCCTTCTATAACTCTTTCAATAGGTAGATTGTATTTTTGAGCAAAAGCAAAATCTCTTTCATCATGAGCAGGAACTGCCATTACTGCTCCAGTACCATAGGTAGCTAAAACATAATCTCCTACCCATACAGGAACTTCTCTTCCATTTATAGGGTTTATAGCATAGGCCCCTGTAAATACTCCTGTCTTTTCTCTTGTTATAGATTGTCTTTCTATATCTGACTGTTTTCTTGCCTGTTCTTTATAATCTTCAACTTGTGATTTAAATTCCTCTTTGGTTATTTCATCTACTAGAGGATTTTCTGGTGCTAATAC
The DNA here is from genome assembly GCA_946405135.1 of uncultured Clostridiaceae bacterium. Classification (GTDB taxonomy): domain Bacteria; phylum Bacillota; class Clostridia; order Clostridiales; family Clostridiaceae; genus CAMJGD01. The sequence continues at coordinate 65,207 of CAMJGD010000019.1, forward strand.
TACATAGGAAACTCCAAATAGAGTATCTACTCTTGTGGTAAATACATTAAAGTTTAAGTTAGAATCTTTTAACTTAAAAGTAACTTCTGCTCCTGTAGATTTACCTATCCAGTGTTTTTGCATGGATTTTGTTTTTTCTGGCCAGTCTAGCTCATCAAGTTTTTCTAAAAGTTCTTCTGAATAATCAGTGATCTTAAAGAACCATTGAGTTAAATCTTTTTTTGTGACTTCTGTAGAACATCTTTCACAGCATCCATCTAGTACCTGTTCATTAGCAAGTACTGTATTACAACTAGGGCACCAGTTAACAGGAGCCTTTTTTCTATAAGCTAGCCCTTTTTCATAAAGCTTTAAAAATAACCATTGAGTCCATTTATAATATTCAGGAGCACAAGTTATTATCTCATGATCCCAATCAAACATTGCTCCCATGGCTTTTAACTGTTCTTCCATAGTTTCAATATTTTTATCCGTAGAATCCTGTGGATGAATTCCTGTTTTTATAGCATAGTTTTCTGCGGGTAGTCCAAAGGCATCAAAGCCCATAGGCTGAAATACATTATATCCCTGCATTCTCTTCATTCTTGCCCAAGAGTCCACAGGACCATAGTTAAACCAGTGACCTGCATGAAGTTTACTTCCTGAAGGATAAGAGAACATTTCAAGCACATATAATTTTTTAGAAGTATCCTTATCATTGAAACTATATAGTTTAGTCTCTTCCCATTTTTTTTGCCATTTTTTATCTACGGCTGTACCATACTTTGCCATAAAATAAACCTCCTTAAATCTATATAAATATTTTTATGTTATTAATCTTGTGGATTAATTTAATTTGTTATTTGAATTTGTGGATAAAAAAATAAAATCTTTCATCTCTAAAGTAAAGAGACGAAAGATTTCCGTGGTACCACTCTAATTAGAACATTTTTTATAATATATAAAATGTTCTCTCTCTAAAAATATAACGGTTTTAACCGTACTTGCATTTCCTCAAGTAAGCTCCTAGGCGAGTTCATACTCTTTTGTCACTGTTTTGCACCAAACAACAGCTCTCTTAAGACTTTGTAAGTACTACTATTCCTATTCAAAGCAAATATATGATTTTAACTTGGTAAGCTGTCACTGAAATAAACAGCACAGGTTTCATAGATATTTTCTATAAAATCATTATAAAACATTATAAGGTATTAGAAATACTTAGTCAAGTAGTTTGTAGAAGGTAAAAATATATTATATTAACATAATATTACATAAAGTAATTCTAGTTTAATAATATATATAAAATTTTATAGATTTTAATCTTTATATAGCCTTAATAAAAAAACATCAGAAACTTAGGCTAAAGGTCAATCTATACCTCTTAAAAGGGGTGGAGGAAGATACTTTGCTTTA
>CAMJGD010000020.1 GCA_946405135.1 uncultured Clostridiaceae bacterium
TTGAAGTAGTAATAATCTCGATATGGGTATATTTGTCCATATTTTGAGTAGCAGATAGATTTAGTTGAGTGAAAGATATGATATAGCCATTATAGGCAGTGGACCAGCAGGATTGTCTGCTGCAATAAATGCTAAAATACGAAATAAGAAAATAATTATTTTTGGATATGAAGATTTTAGCAGCAAGCTGGTAAAAGCCCCTAAGATAAATAATTATTTGGGGTTTTACGATATAACAGGAAAAGAGTTAAAACATAGATTTGAGAAGCATATAAAAGCTATGAATATTAAGATTACCTATGAAAGGGTAAACAATATATATGCTATGGGTGATTATTTTGCTTCTATGGTTAATGAAAAAATCTATGAATCAAAAGCAGTTATAATAGCTACAGGCATAGAATATACAAAACCCATTAAAGGTGAAGAAGAATTTTTAGGCAGAGGTGTAGGATACTGTGCCACCTGTGATGCACCACTTTATAAAGATAAAATAGTTACTATCATAGGTCATAATAAAGAAGCAGAAGAAGAAGCAAATTATGTAAGTGAACTAGCATCAAAGCTTTATTATATTCCTATGTACAGAAGTGATTATAAACTTAATCCTAGCATAGAAATAGTTAAAGATAAACCTGTAGAGGTTATAGGTCAGGATAAAGTTCAAAAACTTTTATTATCTTCAGGAGAAATAGTAACAGAGGGCATATTCGTATTAAAAGATAGTATATCACCTTCTCAATTAGTTCCAGGACTTCTGATGGAAGAGGGACATATAAAAGTTGATAGAAATATGAAAACCAATATAGAAGGATGTTATGCTGCAGGAGACTGTGTGGGGAAACCTTACCAGTATATAAAAGCAGCAGGTGAAGGTCTTATAGCTGCACTTAATGCAGTTAGTTATATTGATAGCAAATCTTAACAAAACAAAATTCACTTTTCATAGCTAGAAAAGTGAATTTTGTTTTGTTATTTAACATCAAAAAATACATGGTTACCAATTACTTTTACATTGCTTTTATTAATATTTTTCATCCAACTAGAAGTTGCTGTTTTAGGGTTATAGAAAAACAGGGCATTATTTGTGGGATCTTTACCTTTAATAGCATCTAAAACAGCGTTATAAGAGCTTTCATCCGGTTCAACAGTTATTTTTCCATTTTTAACACAGGAAAAAGCATTTTTTTGCCCGATAACCTCTTTAATAGATTTTGGAAACTTCGGATGAACAGTTCTATTTAGTATAACCGAAGCTACGGCAACTTTTCCTTCGTAAGGTTCTGCTCCACTTTCAGCATATACTATTTGAGACATAAGCCTTATATCATCTTTTGTTAGATAAATACTTTGATTTGAAGCAGAAAATACTTCTACCACGTCATCCTTTTCTTTATATAAATTTATTTCGTTATTTTCACATATATTTTTATTTTTATCAATTTTATTTAACTTTACTCCATCATTTATCATATCTTTGTTGGAATTTACATTTACTAGGGCCAAAGTATTTTTTGACAAGTAATCCTTGGTATATGCTTTTACCGTAGTTTCATTTATGAAACAGAGAAATAGTAAGGAAACAAAAACCAAGTAACACTTTTTCATAAAAAACCTCCTTTGGATAACGGTGTTAAAGGTATTGTTCCCCAAATTAAATATTTAATTCATTTATTGTTTAATTTTTTTTAAATTCTTCAAGATCTTTAGAAAATCTTTGTGAACTGTTCTTTAAATCCAAGTATTTGCTTTCTACTTCTTCATTTAAATCTTCCATTTTGTTCTTATCTAATTTTTTTATTTCATAATATTTTTTTTCGCTTATTATGCCATTCTTCCAATTATTAATATATATATCATATATATTTAGCAATTCTTTAAAGTCATTATACAGTGTTATAGCTTCAGGAGGTATAGATAGAGAACTAAATTCCATTTTTATTTCATTATAATTTTCTAAATCTTTTTCTATAGAGTTTAAAAGAACTTCGTAGTTATATTCATTGTTTCTGCACTTTTCAATAATAGTTAAGTAATCATTTTTTAAGGGTAACCTATTAAACATAGATTCTAATTTTGAGGTAAACTCTGAACTCTGTACATGCTTTATATCTTTATCTCTATTAAATTTTAATATTTCATTAAATTCAAAGTAGGCTTTATTTATTAAATCTGTGATATCTTTTATGCATTTCGAATTTAATTTATTTATTTTAATATAGGAATCTATGGAACTATTTTTGTAGCTATTTAAATTGTCTATAGAGGATTCTACATCTTTTGCATTAGGATTATTAATTATTGAAAGCATTTGTTCATATAGCAAAATATTATTATTTACTGCAGTATCCAAATTTAATAATACATATTCACCAGTACTTGTGTATAAACCTAAATTGTCTTTTATTTCCTTTAGTTTTTTTATGTTTGCACTTATATCGTTTTTAATATCATTATTTTGAAAATTAAGACTGCAGGAAATACTTTCATTTAACTTTTTTAGCTCTAATAGTTCAGTATTTAATTTTGGATCATAATCACTGCCTTTTACATTTTTAAATCCTGTATAGGAAAGTGTAGATATGCATAGAATTAAAAAAGCAATAGACATATTGATGAACAATTTAAAGCCGCTTTTCTTTGATAGGTTTTCCATATTATCACCCCAAGTTATTAATTATATTTAAGTATATTATGCAAGATTTAATTAAATACTTATTATTTTTTAATAAATTTGGAATAATTTTTAATATGCATATACTACAAGATAAACAATTAATAGTGTATAATTGTATTGAGACTTAATGTAGGTTAGAGGTGAGATGGTTGGACATAGTAAATACTATAATAAATAGCGTTAAAAATATATCTATTTTATCTATTTTGGATATATTGGCAGTGTATTATATTTTTTATAAGGGCTATATGCTTATGAGAGAGACTAGAGCAGAACAATTGGTAAAAGGCATACTGCTGGTTTTGGTACTTATACCTATAAGTTCCCTTTTAAGGCTTACCATGCTTTATACCATACTTAGTAAGACCATAACCATAGGAGTATTAACCATCATAATTATTTTTCAGCCTGAAATAAGAAGAGCCCTTGAACATTTAGGAAGAACTGCCTTTAATGATAGACATATTTTAGAAGACGAAAAAGTTATGGAAAAAGTTATAACTGAAATAGTTAACGCGGTAGATGATTTAGCAAAGACTAAAACAGGAGCGCTTATTGTTATTGAACAAACTACGGGATTGAATGACATGATAGATAATGGAACTAAAATTGATGCTATAGTATCTGCAGCTTTGCTGGAAAACATATTTGTTATAAATACACCATTGCATGATGGAGCTACCATAATCAGAAATAGTAGAATAGCTGCTTCTGGATGCGTATTGCCCCTCACCAGCAATACGGATATTAATAAAAAGTTGGGAACAAGGCATAGGGCAGCTATAGGATTATCTGAAATATCTGATGCCTTAATTGTAGTTGTATCAGAAGAAACAGGAACTATTTCTCTAGCTGTTAATGGAAGGCTTACAAGAAACTATGATAAGGATAAATTAAAAGATATACTATTAAGAATTATGAGAAATAGGCAGGTTAAAGTGTTGACCTTAAGGGAGAGGGTGAAGACATGGATAAAGGGAAGAAAAGAGGGGAAATCTTAGTTAAAATAGTCTGTTTGATTATATCTTTTGGATTGTGGTTATATATATCTAATGTAGAAAATCCAATAAGAACTCGCAAATTGGATGGAGTACCAGTACAGATAATAAATACAGATAATCTTGAAAACTCAAAGCTTACTATATTACCAGAACAAGATTTTAAGGTGAATTTAACTTTAGAGGGACCAGCTTCCGAGGTATTTTCTGTTAAAGCTGACCAATTTAAGATAGTAGCAGATTTGAGTAATTATGCTGTAAAAAAGGGAGATAATTTGATACCAGTACAGATAACTCAGTATCCCTCAAATATCAATATTAAGAAAAATGAATCCTTAAGGATTAATATACAGTTAGATGAACTGGTAGAAAAAAGTGTTCCAATAAAATTAGAAATGGACACCAGCACCAAAAATGGATTTTATTCTTTTAATCCAGTGTTAAAACCTGATAATGCTTTAGTAAGCGGGGCAGCAAAATATATTAATACAGTTAAGTGGGTGGTAGCAAAAGGTGATGCAAAAAATGTAGAGCAGGATGTATATAGCAATTTGCCACTGAAGGCTGTAGATGAGGTTATGAAAGAGGTTAAGTATGTGAACATTAATCCTAAAACTGCAGATATATATATTCCAGTAAAGAAATCTAAAAGTGTTAGTGTTAATGTAAAAACTAAGGGAACCCCAAATAAAAATATGATTATTAAATCTTTAGAAGCAGTACCCTCAAAGGTGGATATTGTAGGAGAAGATAATGTTATTAATAGCATAAAATCTATTGATACAGAACCTATAGACTTAAGTTCTATAGCAGAAAGTAAAGAATTATCTGCAAAGTTATCTCTTCCTAAGGGTGCTGTGTTAGTGAATGCAAAGGAATTTGTTACAGTTAAGGTTAATGTAGAAGTCATAAAGCAGAAGAATATGACTATAAGTATAGGAGTTACAGGATTAGCTCCAGAACTTAAAGCTGTTTTATCCCAAGAAAAACTATCTGTAATTATGCAAGCACCTGAAGATGTATTAAATAGTATACATGATGAAGATATAACTGCAAATTTGGATTTGACTAAATTGACTGAAGGGGAATTTACTCTTGCCCCTAAAGTCACCACTAAAAAAGAGGCAAGCATTATAAGTGTAAGTCCAGACAAGGTAAAGGTTATAATAAGCAAGAAGGAATAGAGTATTTTTATAGATAGTTAGCTTGCATAGCTGAAATAAACTTATTAAGTTATAATGTTTATTTTACTTGCAAGCTTTTTTATTTACATGTATAGCACTATTTCAATTTTGTATGATAAAATTATTTAAGTAAATAATAGAGAGTATACCATTCTTAAGGGAAATTTTATTAAAGCAAATCCTTAAGCTTTAACGGAGGTTATATAACAGCATGGCTATAAGAATAAATAATATTTTACTAGATTTAGATGATGACATGGAAACTTTGAAAAACAGGGCATCAAAGAAATTAAATGTACCTTTAAAGCATATAAAAGACTTTAAAATAGTAAAAGAGTCTATAGATGCGAGAAAAAGAAATTTAATAAAAATTAATTACTGCATAGATGTGGAATGTGAAGATGAATATAAAATTATAAAAAAGTTATCTAATAATAAGAATATAAAACTAGAAGAAAAGCCCTATGAAAGAAATGTAGAATATGGCCACAAAATATTAAAACATAGACCTGTAATCGTTGGAATGGGTCCAGCGGGCATGTTTGCAGGCCTTTTGCTTGCTCGTAATGGATATAAACCAATAATCTTTGAAAGAGGAGAACAGGTTGAACATAGAACCAAAAGTGTAGAAAGATTTTGGAAAGATGGAATTTTAAATCTAGAATCTAATGTGCAGTTTGGAGAAGGCGGAGCTGGTACTTTTTCTGATGGGAAGCTCACTACTAGGATAAAGGATAATAGATGTGACTTTATTTTAGAAGAATTTGTTAGAGCAGGAGCGCCTGAAGAGATAATATATAAAGGGAAGCCGCATATAGGCACAGATATATTAAAAGTGGTAGTAAAAAATATAAGGGAAGAAATAATAAGACTTGGAGGCACTGTACATTTTTCTAGTAAGCTGGAAAAAATAAATATTAGAGATGGAAAGCTCTATTCAATTTTAGTCAATGGAGAAGAGCGTCCATGCAGCACGGCTATTTTAGCTTTAGGACATAGCTCTAGAGACACCTATGAAATGCTGCATGAAATGGGAATACCCATGGAAGCTAAGCCTTTTGCCATAGGGGTTAGAGTAGAACATATTCAAGAATTAATTGATACAAATCAATATGGTAAATTTGCAGCACATCCAAAACTAAGAGCTGCAGACTATAGGTTAACTTATACTAGTAAAAATTCTGGAAGAGCAGTTTATTCCTTTTGCATGTGTCCAGGAGGAGAGGTAGTGGCAGCAGCTTCAGAAGAGGAGAGATTAGTAACCAATGGCATGAGTTACTATAAAAGAGATAAAGAAAATGCAAATGCTGCTATAGTGGTTACAGTAGGGCCTAAAGATTTTGAAGGCAGTGATGCTTTAAGTGGTATGAAGTTTCAGAGGTATTATGAAGGATTAGCCTATAAGTTAGGAGGCGGTGGATATAAAGCGCCTATTCAGGCAGTGGAGGATTTTCTACAGGATAGAGTAACCACTAAACTTGGAAAGGTAATACCTACATATACTCCTGGATATGAATTTAAGGATCTTAGAAATTGTCTGCCTCCTTATGTGGTAGATACATTAAAAGAAGGTTTTAAAGATTTCGATAAAAAAATAAATGGATTTATATCTAAAGATGCAATAATGACAGGTATAGAGACAAGAACTTCTGCCCCGGTAAAAATATTAAGGGATGAAAAGCTTCAAAGTATTTCTGTAAAAGGCTTATATCCAGCAGGAGAAGGGGCAGGCTTTGCAGGAGGAATAGTTTCAGCTGGAGTGGATGGACTTAAGGCAGCAGAAAGTATAATGAAAGAGTATTATCCATTATATTGATTTTTCTGAAAACTTTAGTTTTTATTATAAAGTTTGTTACAATATAAACATGGGTTAATATTATAATGAGCATGGAGGATGCGATATGGATAAAAAGTGTTATATAGTGGCCATAAACCCTGGATCAACTTCCACTAAAATTGCTCTATACATGGAAACTCAATGTATAGAAGTAGAAAATCTTTATCACAGCTCTGAAGAAATAGCTAAATATGAAACTATTTACGACCAAAAGGATATGAGGACAGAAGTTATAATGAACTGGCTGAAAAACCAGAATATAGACTTAAAAGACATAGCAGCCATAGTAGGAAGAGGCGGACTTTTAAGACCTATGCCTGGAGGAACCTATAGGGTTACAGAAAAGATGATAGAGGACTTAAAAATAGGCTATCAAGGACAGCATGCTTCTAATCTAGGTGGTATAATAGCTTATAGTATTGCTAAAGATTTAAATATTCCATCCTACATAGTAGACCCTGTAGCAGTAGATGAAATAGAAGATGTAGCAAGGATTTCAGGTATGCCTGAAATTCCAAGGAGATCACTTGTTCATGCTTTAAACAGCAAGGCAGTTACCAGAAGAATTTGTGAAAAAACTAACAAGAAATTCGAAGATAGTTCTTTTGTAGTAGCTCATTTAGGTGGAGGTATATCAGTATCTCCAATAAAGAACGGAAGAATAATAGATACAAATAATGCCAATGAAGATGGACCTTTTTCTCCAGAAAGGGCAGGAGGATTGCCTGTGGGAGAAGTGGTAAAATTAGCTTTCAGCGGAAAGTATACTCAACCGCAGTTGAAAAAAAAGATGATAGGACAAGCGGGACTAACAGGATATTTAGGAACCAATGATGGAAGATTAGTAGATGAAAGAATAAAACAGGGAGATAAAAAGGCAGAACTTATATTCCATGCCATGGCGTATCAGATTGCAAAAGAGATAGGTGCCATGTCTACAGTGTTATGTGGAAAAGTAGATGCTATAATATTAACTGGAGGACTTGCCTATAACAAGAGGCTTACAGATTGGATAACTGAAATGGTTAGTTTTATAGCTCCTGTAGAAATAGTGCCAGGAGAAAATGAAATGTTAGCACTAGCTCAAGGAGCTTTTAGAGTTTTAAAAAAGCAAGAGACTGAAAAAATTTACGAAGAAGAGGTGCACATTGATGGTTAAAAGTTTTGATGAGGTATTAGAAAAGGTTAGAGCAGGAGAATTAAAAAAGGTAGCAGTAGCAGTAGCTCAAGATGAACCTGTACTTGAAGCTGTAAAAGAAGCTAAAGAGAAAAGAATAGCTGAAGCTATTCTTGTAGGAAATGAAAAAGAAATAAAAGAGATAGCTGCCAAAATAGGAATGAATGTAGCTGATTATGAAATCATAAATGAAGAAAATCCTGTTAAAGCAGCACTTAAGGCTGTTGAACTTGTTTCAAGTGGTAAGGCAGATATGGTAATGAAAGGTCTTGTAGATACTGCAAACTTTTTAAGATCAGTATTAAATAAAGAAGTAGGACTTAGAACTGGTAAATTGATGTCCCATGTAGCTGTATTCGAAATTCCAAAGTTTGAAAGATTAATATTTATGACTGATGCTGCTTTTAATATGTATCCAGATTTAAAAGCTAAAATAGATATATTAAACAATTCAGTTAAGGTAGCTCATGCTGTAGGTATAGATATGCCAAAGGTAGCACCTATTTGTGCAGTAGAAGTAGTAAATCCAGACATGCCAGCTACAGTAGATGCTTCCATATTATCAAAGATGAGCGATAGAGGACAGATAAAAGGATGTGTAGTAGATGGTCCTTTAGCATTAGATAATGCTCTTTCACAAGAGGCTGCCGCACATAAAAAGGTTTCAGGACCTGTAGCAGGAAAAGCAGATATCATGCTTCTTCCAAACATAGAAGCTGCAAATGTAATGTATAAGACATTAACTTATACAACAGATTGCAGAAATGGAGGAATACTAGTAGGTACATCTGCACCAGTTATATTAACATCAAGAGCAGACAGCTCTGAAACAAAACTTAATTCTATTGCTTTAGCAGCTTTAGTTGCCGCAGCTAAATAATAATATCAAGGGGGACTTTTTAAAATGTCATACAAGTTACTTATAATAAATCCAGGATCAACTTCAACTAAAATAGGTGTTTATGAAGATGAAAATCCAATATTAGTTGAAACTCTAAGACATCAGACAGAAGAAATAGAAAGATATGCAACTATATATGATCAGTTTAAATTTAGAAAAGATGTTATATTAGATGTATTAAAAGAAAAGAATTTTGATATAAAAACATTAGACGCTATAGTTGGAAGAGGCGGACTTTTAAAACCAATAGTTAGTGGAACTTATGCTGTAAATGATACTATGCTTAAAGATCTTAAAGAAGGAGTGCAGGGACAGCATGCTTCAAATCTTGGCGGAATAATAGCTAATGAGATAGGAAAAGAATTAAATATACCTGCATTTATAGTAGACCCTGTAGTAGTAGATGAACTAGAAGATGTAGCAAGAGTATCTGGAATGCCAGAAATAGATAGAAGAAGCATTTTCCATGCATTAAATCAAAAAGCAGTTGCAAAGAGATATGCTCGTGAAACAGGAAGAAAATATGAAGATCTTAATCTAATAGTTGCTCATATGGGCGGAGGAATTTCTGTAGGAGCCCACAAAGAAGGAAAAGTAGTGGATGTAAATAATGCATTAACTGGTGATGGTCCATTCTCTCCAGAGAGAAGCGGCGGTGTTCCTGTAGGAGATTTAGTTAAATTATGTTACAGCGGAAAATATACTGAAGCTGAAATAATGAAGAAAATAAACGGAAAAGGTGGATTTGTGGCTTACCTTGGTACTAATGATGCAAGAGATGTTTTAAAGGCTATGCTTGAAGGAGATAAAAAGGCTAAATTGTTATTTGAAGCTATGGCTTATCAAGTATCCAAGGGAATAGGCGAATGTGCTGCAGTTTTATGCGGAAAAGTTGATGCTATCATATTAACTGGCGGTATAGCTTATGGAAAAGAAATGACAAGCATGATAGAAGAGAAAGTAGGCTTCATATCAAAAGTAGTTATATATCCAGGAGAAGATGAACTTTTAGCACTTGCAGAAGGCGGATTAAGAGTATTAAGAGGAGAAGAAAAGGCTAAAGAATATTAATCTTTTTAATAAAAGCCTGTATAGATTTGTACCAATCAAATCTATGCAGGCTTTATTTTGATTGTATATGAAAGACTGCAAGAATTTTTGTTCCAAATTAAGAATCTTTCTATTAGTGAGAAATGTTTTGCAAGTTTTTATGGATTGTTTAATAATTGTCAATCTATTAATAAATAGATGGAAAAACAGCTAATATTTAAGAAGATTTAAATATTTTGGTGACATATTGACGAATTGAAAAAGATAGGGGGTATCTACCTTACAAATAATCATATAAACTGATAAAAATATATGAATTTTTAACTACAAAATAAATGCTTTAGGGGTAGTAGAGTTGCAATATATATAATATAATAAGATATATAAAACAAATATTAACAGAAAGGATATATCCTTTAGAAGGAGGGATTATGAGTAGAATTAGGATTTTTACTGGTCACTTTGGCAGTGGTAAGACAGAAATTTCTATCAATTATGCTCTAAATCTTGCAAGACAGGGCAGAAAAGTTTCATTAGTAGATATAGATATAGTTAACCCTTATTTCTGTATAAGGGATATGAAGGATGAGCTAGAGAGAGAAGGTATAAGAGTAATATCTGCTAATCCTGATTTTTCGAATGCAGAGCTTATGGTAGTTCCTCCTGAAGTCATTTCAGTTTTTAATGATAAAAGCTCAGAAGTAGTAATTGATGTGGGTGGAGATGACATGGGAGCAGTGGTGCTAGGTCAATATAATAAATTTTTTAATGAAGAACCCTATGATATGTATTTTGTCATAAATAATAATAGGCCTCTTACACAAGACAGTGAAGGCACTGAAGAGTATATGAAGTCTATAGAAAAAGCAAGCAGATTAAAGGTAAGCTATCTGGTATCCAATACTAATTTATCTTATGAAACCACTGAAGAGCATATATTAAAAGGTGATATAGAAGTATATGAGCTTTCAAAAAAGCTTAATATACCCTATAAATATACAGTATGTAGAAAAGACTTAATAGATAGTATCAAAGATAAGATTCACGCAGAGCCAATGGGAATAGACATATATATGAAGCCACCTTGGAGATAACTAAAATATTACAATGTAATCGTTTAAAATAAGGAGGTAAATACTATGCCAAAAGTTACATTTAGAGAAGAAAGGTGTAAAGGCTGTGGACAGTGCGTAATTGCTTGTCCTAAAAAGATTATAAGCTTTTCAGACAAGCTAAATGAAAAAGGATATCATCCAGCTACAATTACAAAAGAAAAAATGAAAGATTGTATAGGATGTGCATCCTGTGGCAGAATGTGTCCAGACTGTGTTATAACTGTAGAAAAATAATTTTATGAAGGGGGATCCAAAAATGGGAGAGAAGGTATTAATGAAAGGTAATGAAGCCATAGGTGAAGCAGCTATACAGGCTGGTTGCCAGTGTTTCTTCGGTTACCCTATAACACCACAAACTGAAGTTGCAGCATATATGTCTAAGAGAATGCCTAAAATAGGTAGAATTTTTATGCAAGCAGAAAGTGAAGTAGCTGCTATAAATATGGTATATGGAGCTGCGGGGACAGGAGTTAGATCCATGACTTCTTCTTCAAGCCCTGGAATAAGTTTAAAATCAGAAGGAATATCCTATATAGCAGGAGCAGAGCTTCCCTGTGTAATCATAAACATAGTAAGGGGAGGCCCAGGACTAGGAAGTATACAGCCTGCTCAATCAGATTATTTCCAAGCAACTAAAGGCGGCGGACATGGAGATTACAACATGCCTGTATATGCTCCAGCATCTATTCAGGAGATGGTAGATTTAATACAAAATGCTTTTGATATAGCAGATATATATAGAACTCCTGTTATGGTAATGGGAGATGGAATGCTTGGGCAAATGATGGAACCTGTTGAGTTTAAAGAAAGAGAAAAAAGAGAAATTCCAGAAAAAACTTGGGCTGCTACTGGGCTTAAAGGAAGAAAAGAACATAATGTAATAAATTCATTATATCTACAATCTGAAAAGTTAGAAGAGCATAACAAAAAGTTACAGGCTAAATATGCAGAAATAAAGAAAAATGAAGTTAGATATGAATTATTCAATTGTGAAGAAGACTGTGATCTTATTATAGTTGCTTATGGTACTACATCAAGAATATGCAAAAATGTTATAAAGTTAGCTGCACAAGAAGGAATAAAGTTAGGACTTGTAAGACCTATAACTTTATGGCCTTTCCCAACAGAAGCTTTTGATAAAGTAATAGATAAGACTAAATGTGGATTCTTATCAGTAGAGATGAGTGCAGGTCAAATGGTAGAAGATGTTAGATTAGCTGTGAACGGAAAAAAACCTGTAGATTTCTATGGAAGGACAGGAGGAATGGTTCCAAGTCCTGAAGAAATATTAGCAAAGGTAAAGGAAATAGTAGGAGGTGCTAAATAATGGCAATAGTATTTGAGCCTACCAAGGCTTTATTAGATAGACCTACACACTACTGTCCTGGATGTACACATGGTATAATTCATAGATTAGTAGGAGAAGTAATAGAAGAACTTAATGTGTTGGACAAAACTATAGGAGTTGCTCCTGTTGGATGTTCAGTGCTTGCCTATGATTATTTTGCCTGTGATATGTTTGAAGCAGCTCATGGCAGAGCACCAGCTGTAGCAACAGGCATAAAGAGATCTCGCCCAGATTCAGTGGTATTTACCTATCAGGGAGATGGAGATTTAGCTGCTATAGGTACAGCAGAAATAGTACATGCTGCTGCTAGAGGAGAAAATATAGTAACTATATTTGTAAACAACTGTATATATGGTATGACAGGTGGACAGATGGCGCCTACTACTTTACCAGGTCAAGTAACAGAAACTTCACCTTATGGAAGAGATGTAGCTACTCAAGGACATCCTATAAGAGTAGCAGAAATGATATCAACTTTAGATGGAGCCTGCTATGTGGAAAGAGTAGCTGTTGACAGTGTTCCAAATGTTATGAAAGCTAAAAAAGCTATAAAAAAGGCTTTTGAAAATGCTATAGCAGGAAAAGGATTTTCTTTAGTTGAAGTGCTATCCATATGCCCTACAAACTGGGGACTTTCTACTCAAGAATCTTTACAGTGGCTTAGAGACAATATGATACCTTATTATCCTCTAGGGATAAAAAAAGATATAACTGAGGAGGTGAAGTAATATGGCATCACAGGAGATAATTTTTGCAGGTTTTGGAGGGCAGGGGATATTATCCATGGGAAAATTCCTAGCCTATGCAGGAATGGATGCCAATATGAATGTTTCTTGGCTTCCATCTTATGGACCAGAAATGAGAGGAGGAACAGCTAACTGTTCAGTAATATTAACAGATGAACAGGTAGGATCACCTATAGTTACTTCTCCTGACACTTTAATAGTTATGAACAGACCTTCTTTAGATAAATTTGAAAACAATATAAAAACTAATGGACTTTTAATAGTAGATTCAGATTTGGTTACAAGGGATCCAGAAAGAAAAGATATAGAGGTTATAAAAATACCAGCTCAAACTATAGCTCAAGAAATAGGATCACCTAAAATAGCTAATATGGTTCTTTTAGGAGCTTTAGTAGCTAAAACCAATATAGTTTCCATGGAAACTCTTTTAGAAGCATTAAAGGCTCATGGAAAAGAAAAATTCTATGAGATAAATAAAACAGCCCTTGAAAAAGGAGCAGAGTGTGTAGCTTCTAATTAAAATAATAAATATAAAATTGGTGGGGGAACCAAGTAGATTCGTATAGTGGACTAAATGGCTAATAGAAATATAAAGTGTGCGGATATTAATTAAGCTACTTCAGTATGGTAAGTAGCTTAATTTTTTTTATACATATTTACATACTCTAGATTACAATTTAGTAATTGGGTGTATAATTTATAAGGTGAGGTGGTAGCTATGAGAACCAGTTTAAACTTTTCAAATTCCCTTACTAAAATAGCAGAAATGCAGGGGGATTCTATATTCCAAGTGCTTGAATATGATGAGCTAAGAGGAGGAACGGACTTAGAAGATGCTATAATGTTATCCTTTATGAAAGAAGCTCATATAAGATTAAGGCAAATTAGAATTTTACTTGAAGATAGCTCTGTAAAGATAGAATCTGGAGCTCTTCATTTTTTAAAAGGTGACATAGAAATGAAAAATAAAATAGGTGGTATAGTAGGTTTAAGTAAAAAATTAATCTCCAGCAAGATTACGGGAGAGAGTACATTTAAACCTATATACACTGGTACAGGAGAACTGTTTTTAGAGCCAAGTTTTGCTCATTTTGCACTCATAGAGCTGGAAGACGAAGAGATTATAGTAGATGATAGCTTGTTTTATGCCTGCGAAGAAAGCGTAGAGGTAGGAGTGGCTTCTCAAAGAAATATTTCTTCAGCATTTTTTGGTAATGAAGGTTTTTTTCAAACAAGGCTTTCAGGCAGTGGTATTGTGGTGCTGGAGATACCTGTACCTGAAAATGAAATATTTAAATGCAGGTTGGTAAATGACGTTTTAAAAGTAGATGGAAATTTTGCCATACTAAGAAGCGGAACATTAGACTTTACTGTAGAGAAATCTTCAAAATCCATAATAGCTACTTCTACAGGAGGAGAAGGTCTTCTTAATGTATTTAGAGGCTCAGGTGAAGTGTGGCTTATACCTACAAAATCCATATATGATAAACTTAATGATGTAGGCTTTAACAAGATTTTAACTAGTACAAAAGGAAGTAGTGGTACTTATACAGATAATGAATAGCAAAAAGCTCTTAGAAAAAATAAGAGCTTTTTACTCACGAAATTATAGAGTCTCCTTAATGAATATTATGAGAAAACCATCCAAATGATATAGATTAAGTTACTTATTTATAGGAGTATCATAAAAACATATATAAGCAAAATTAATATTTAAATTAATAAAATTAATATTTAAAATAAATAATATTAATTTATATAATATTTTTATTAATATAATTAATTTTACTATTGATTTAAATGAAATACTAGTTTATAATGTAACTATAGGAAAGAGGTGAATATATTGCCATATAGGGTTTTAAGTAGATGTCCAGTATGTTCAAATAAATTAGCTGTAATAAAATTGAAATGTTCTAAATGTGGAACTGTTATAGAAAATGATTTTAGTCTATCAAAGTTCGAATATTTAACTTCAGATCAGTTAAAGTTTGTAGAAGTATTTTTAAAATGCCGAGGCAGTATTAAAGATGTAGAAAAAGAATTGGGTATTTCTTATCCTACAGTTAGAGCTAAATTAGATGAAGTGGTAAATGCGTTAGGCTATAGTACACCTAAAAGAGAGGACTCTGATAGCAAAGAAATTTTAGATATGCTTGAAAGCGGGGAAATAACTGCAGAACAAGCAGTAAATATGATTAAAAAGTAAATTTCTATTAATTTTTTTTAGTTTCATAGGAAAAATAATCAATAAATATAAATTTAAGGGAGGAATAGTAATGAATGAAGAAGTTTTAAGAGTTTTAAAGATGGTGGAGGAAGGAAAGATAGATTCAGAAAAAGCTGCAGAACTTATAGAAGCATTAAAGGATGGTAGTGAATCTTGCGTAATGCAAAACCAAAGTGCAAATAATGATGGAAAAATGCTTAAGATAAGAGTACTTTCATCAGACTCAGATAAAGTTAATGTGCAGCTTCCTATAAACTTTATAAAAGGTGTGCTAGCAGCTTGTAAAAAAGTACCTTTAAATATAAAAGGTATTGAAAATGTGGATACAGAAATGCTTTTAAATGCTATAGATAGTGGCATTACAGGTAAAATAGTAGATGTTAATTCTGGAGATGGAGATATAGTAGAAATAGTTATAGAATAATATGAGCATAGTGAAAGGATTATATCATTATGAAAATATATATAAAAGAAGGAGAAAAAACTATTAAAATACCTTTACCTACTAGGCTGATCACTTCTAAGATTGTTATTAAATTATTTGCAAAACAAGGATTAAAGTATGTGAATGAGGATGTCAAAAAATATGTAGATATGATTGATTTCAATGCCTTAGGGGATAGTATGAAACTATTAAGAAAATATAAGGGATTGAAAATAGTTGATATAAGTTCAGCAGATAATGAAAAAGTCACTATAGTATTATAAGTTTTTATAGTATAAATTTATCAATTTTTTAATCTTTATAGTATTTTGAATTATGGAGGTAACTTGCATGAAAAGTGCCGTTGAAGTTAGGGATTTAAAGAAATATTTTATAACCCGAAAGAAAAAATTTTTTAAGACATTAGAGAAAAAAGAATTTAAAGCGGTAGATGGAGTAAGCTTTGACATATATGAAGGAGAAATATTTGGATTTCTAGGTCCTAATGGGGCAGGAAAGACCACTACCATTAAGATGATAACAGGACTTTTAAGACCTACTGGTGGATACGTAAGAGTAATGGGAAATGATGTGGATAAAAATCCTGTGGAGGCTTTAAAAAGTATAGGTACGGTTCTTGCAGGAGATAGAAGTATATATTGGAAGCTAACTGGAAGAGAAAACTTAGAGTATTTTGCTTCACTTTATGGATGCAGCAGCAAAGAAGCTAAAGATAGAACAAATAATATATTAAAGAGATTAGATTTAGAGGAAAAAGCAGATGTACTTGTAGAAAAATATTCTACAGGAATGAAACAAAAAATTGCTTTAGGCAAAGCTTTGATTTCTGAAGCACCAGTAATACTTTTAGATGAACCCACTCTAGGACTGGATCCACAGTCAGCACTTAATTTAAGAGAAATAATAATGGAGCTGAAAGAGGAAGGAAAAACAGTGCTTTTAACTACTCATTACATGGAAGAAGCAGATTTCCTTTGTGATAGAATTGCTATAATAGATGGTGGGAAAATAATAGCTTTAGATACTCCAGAAAATCTTAAAAAAAGTATAAATAAAGTTAAGCTCATAAAGATAGAAGCAGATAATATAAATGACAAAGTTTTAGATTGTATAAAAGCTATAAAGAATGTAGAAAACGTTATAAGCGAATATAATAGTGAAAACAGGAATTATACTCTTACTATACATCATAGCGATGGAGATAGCATAATTCAAAATATATTAGATTGTCTTTCAACTCACAAATGCAGTATACAAAATATTCATGTAGTGGAACCTTCCCTAGAAGATGTATTTATACACCTTACAGGAAAGAGTTTAAGAGACTAGGGGGTGATACTATGCATAGAATAAGGACTATAATTGCAGTGGCTAAAAAAGATTTGATTCAACTCATAAGATATCCAACCTGGATTATCCAACTCATAATATGGCCTTTAATATTTCCACTTATGTATATAGTTTCAGGAATTGGTATGGCAGGACCTAATGCTAAAGGGTTTGAAAACTTTGAACACATGGCAGGAACTAGCAGTTTTGAAAGCTTTATAGTAGTAGGCATAATGGTATGGATGTGGACAAATTCTGTGATGTGGAGTTTTGGAACTTATCTTAGAAATGAGCAGACTAGAGGAACCCTTGAGTCAAATTGGTTATGTCCTATAAATCGTTTCGATATGCTTATAGGTGGTGCTGTGGTATCCATGGTAGATAGTCTTATTATGATTGTTATAAGTATAGCTGAATATAGACTTATATATGGTATTAAGTTTACAGGTAATGCATTAGAGTATATTTTGTTATTTTTAATTATGATACCTGGAGTATATGGATTTGGCTGTATTTTTGCAAGTCTTGTGCTTTGGGCAAAGGAAACCAGTGCAGCTGTACAGCTTGTAAGAGGGATAATAATGATATTTTGCGGTATAAGTTTTCCTGTAACATTTATGCCAGTATGGATGCAAAACGTATCAAAAGCGTTACCTTTTACTTTTGGAATTTCTGCGGCTAGAAATATTATGATTGAAGGAAGCGGAATAAAGGGAGCTAGTAAGGACCTGCTATGGTGTTTGGTAATAGGAATTTTGTTTTTCATAGCTGGGCGAATATCTTTTATGATGGTGGAAAGAAAAGTAAGAAATTCAGGAGCCTTAGAAAGGTTCTAAGGAGGGTAAGATATGAGTATTAGAGAGAACTTAAATGTGATACGAGCTAGATTTATTATATCTTGCAAAGTATATTTTAGATATCCGCTTAATTGTATACTAACTCTATTTGAACCAGTTATTTGGTTAACTCCATTTTACTTTATGGCCATGGGATTTAGTAGTGGAGGAAAAATAGAGGGATTTGAATATTACACAGGGAGTTCAGATTATGTTGGGTTTATAGTTATAGGATATATGGTAACTTGCTATATGAGCGTGGCACTATGGTCCATAGGATTTGCTTTAAAAGAAGAAATGTGGCAAGGAGTTCTTGAATCTAATTGGAGTACTCCAGCAAATAAAGTAGTATTAATAGTTAGCCAAAGCTTATTTAAGTTTTTTATAGCTACTATAGAAGTGATTATTACAGGAGTAGTCTGTCACTTTGCTTTCGGATTTAATATAAATAGTAATATTCTAAAAGCTTTAGGATTTTTGATTCCAGGTATAATAAGTTTAATAGGAATAGGCGTAGGAGTATCCGCTTTGGTTTTGGTTACAAAAGATGCTAATACCATTATAGATATATCTAATGGATTTATATCTGCCTTTTCAGGGTCATTCTTTCCTATAAAAATATTTCCTAAAGCATTGCTTTTCATATGCTTTGTGCTTCCAGTTACTTATTTAAATGATGGTATGAGAGGAATACTTCTTGGACAAGGAACTATTACAAGCATAAAAAATGAGTTTATTATAATTATAGTATTAGCTTTTGTAAGTTTTATATTAGGAACTTTTATATTTAATAAAATAGAAAGAAAGTGTAGAGAGTTAGGTATGCTGTCAGGACATTAAAAACTAATATTATAGGATTGACAAACTAATATTGAAAAGGTTATCTTATATGTATATTATATAATTTGTTTAAAAAAATAAAGCTTTATTGATAAATAATTAAAAAAACTCCTAATATATTGACAAATAGATAATAGACTATTATACTAGTTAACAATAGATGAATTCATAAATAACATTACAAAGTGAAGACGGAGAGAAAAATACCAATGCTTTGACTGCAGAGAGCTAATGGTTGGTGGGAATTAGCGTTAAAGAGAGTATATAATACTTGCTCCAGGGCTTCTAAATTGAAAGTAAATCTTATCTCAAAGATTTATGATTAAATGAAGACGGTAGCCAACGTTACAGAATAAAGTTACTAAATTAAGTATCAAGGGGGCATACTGATTTATGTGACTTGATAAAGGGGTGTATTCTGTCACGAATAAAAGTGGTACCGCAAAGATAAGACCTTAGTCTCTGATTATGTTTTATATATAATCAGAGACTAAGGTCTTTATTTTACGAAATTCTATATAATTAATAGTTATACTTCTTATGATCTCAGAATTTGTATTAGGAAAGAAAAACCAAGTAAATGCAGTAGAAGAAATAACCTATCTTTCATTGTTTGCCCCGAATTACAATAAATTTTTACTTATACCTCTTACTTATTACCTCTTACCTTTTACTTATTCACAAATTCTGATATGTAAATTGTTTATTGTTAATTCAATATCATTATACTATAATATTAAATGAAGTATTTTATTTTTTGAAAAAATTTACTATTGATAAAGTGAGGGAAACTTATGGGTAGAATGTTTGGAACTGATGGAGTAAGGGGAATAGCAAACACCGAATTAACTTCAAGAATAGCCTATGATTTAGGTAAAGCAGGAGCTTATGTATTGACAGAAGGAACCCACAAGCCAATAATACTTGTAGGAAAGGATACTAGAATATCCGGAGATATGTTAGAGTCTGCACTAGTAGCAGGTATATTATCTATGGGGGCAGAAGCAGTTTGTGTGGGCGTTATTCCAACTCCAGCCATAGCATATTTAACAAGAAAATATGGAGCAGATGCAGGAGTAATGATATCAGCATCTCATAACCCAGTGGAATATAATGGTATCAAATTTTTTGACAATAAAGGATATAAGCTTTCTGATGAATTAGAGGATACTATTCAGAGTGTAATAGAAAGCAATTTTAAAGATATCTCCATACCTGTAGGAGGAGATCTAGGAAGAAGAATAAGAGAAGAAGCAGCAGAAGAAGATTATATAGAATTTGCTAAATCCACAGTAGATGTAGATTTTAAGGGAATGAAAATAGCTTTAGACTGTGCTAATGGAGCTTCTTACAAAGTTGCTGTTGAGACCTTTAGATCTCTAGGAGCTGAAGTAGTGGTAATAAATAATGACCCAGATGGAGTAAATATAAATAAAAATTGTGGCTCTACTCATCCTGAAGAATTAATGGATTATGTAGTAAGAAAAGAATGTGACTTAGGATTAGCTTTTGATGGAGATGCAGACAGATGCTTAGCTGTAGATGAAAAAGGTAATCTTATAAATGGAGATTTCATAATGGCCGTATGTGGAAAAAGCCTGAAAAAACAGAGTAGATTAAAAGATAATGTGGTTGTAGTTACTGTTATGAGCAATCTAGGTTTAGATATAGCACTTCAGAAAGAAGAAATAAAAACAGTAAAGACAAAAGTAGGCGACAGGTATGTGCTTGAAGAGATGGTTAAGAATGGTTATAAGCTAGGCGGAGAACAATCTGGTCATGTGATATTTTTAGATTTTAATACTACAGGAGACGGTCTTGTTACAGGTCTTCAGTTAGCTTCTGTAGTTAAAAAGAGCGGAAAGAAGCTTTCAGAATTAGCTTCCATGATGAAAGAACTTCCACAGGTTCTTGCCAATGCTAAAGTGCCAAATGATAAAAAGGATATTCATGAAAAAGATGAAGAAATAGTTTCTGAAATCAAAAAAATAGAGGGAGCTTTACATGGCTGCGGCAGAGTACTTATAAGACCTTCTGGTACTGAACCTTTAGTTAGAGTTATGCTAGAAGGAGAAAATCAGCAGGAAATAGATGAAATGGCTCATAATCTAGCAAAGCTCATTGAGGCTAAAGCAAATAAATAGTCTTTAAGGGATTCCAAATGTTTTAAATGGTATTTGGAATCCTTTTAAATATAATATTTAACAAAAAAAATCTATGAAAATTTATGACTTTATGATATAATACAAAAAGTAAAAAAATATGAGTACATAATATTACACTAACAATAATAATGAATATATTAAATTGAAGGGAGGAATTATATTAGAATTGAATTAGACATAAAAAGGAGAAAGGTTTTAATAGTAAAGAACAAGCGCCAGAACTTAAGTAAAGGAAACACCGAAAGCGCGGAGTAAGTTCCATGAGCCAAATCATAGATTTGGGATAGAATAAAGGAAACTCCGCTAGCGCGGAGTAAGTTCCATGAGCCAAATCATAGATTTGGGGTAGAATAAAGGAAACTCCGCTAGCGCGGAGTAAGTTCCATGAGCCAAATCATAGATTTGGGGTAGAATAAAGGAAACTCCGCTAGCGCGGAGTAAGTTCCACCAACCAAATCATAGATTTGGGGTGTCACTTAAGTTGACGAGGATGGGGAGTATCGAAATATTCGGCGGGTGCCCCACGGTATAGCACTACCGTAAACCATTGATAAAGCTAGAAAGTGATTTCTAGTACAACATCAATGTGGTGCTAAAACCTTTCTATATATCAAACCTTTTTAAGATTCGTTGCCATTTTATTTCCAGTATTTTCAACAAAATATTTATTTAAGCTTTAAAAATTTATACTAAGTAAAGCTCTATATTAATATACTCACATATTGGTAAATAATTCATTTAAATACTTAATTTGTAACAAAACTAGATATATAAGAAAGGAAGATATTTATGTGTGGAATAGTTGGATTTGTAGGTAAAAGTGAGGCATCACCTATATTAATTGAAGGATTATCAAAACTTGAATATAGAGGTTATGATTCAGCAGGAATAGCTGTTATGGAAAATGAGGATTTAAAAGTTATAAAATGCAAAGGCAGATTAGCAAATTTACAAAATAAATTAAATGAGTGTCCCATAAAGGGAGAAATAGGTATTGGACACACTAGATGGGCAACTCATGGAGAACCTTCTGATGTAAATTCTCATCCTCATAGCAATGGAAAAGGTACTGTTAGTGTTGTGCACAATGGCATAATAGAAAATTATCTTTATTTAAGAGAAAAACTTATGTCTAAAGGCTATGAATTTCTGTCAGATACAGATACAGAGGTTATACCAAATTTAGTAGACTACTATTATGATGGAGATTTATTAGAAGCTGTAATGAAGGCTGTTTCAAAAATGGAAGGAAGTTATGCTATTGTAGTTATCTCCACAAAGGAACCTGATAAACTTATAGCAGTAAGAAAAGACAGTCCTTTAATAGTAGGAGTAGGAAAAGAAGAATACTTTATTGCGTCAGATATACCTGCAGTATTAAATCATACAAGAGATGTATATTTGCTTGAGGATAAAGAGTTTGTAGTGCTTACAAGAGAGGGAATAGAATTATTTACAGAAGATAGAGAAAAGATAAATAAAGAGATATATCATGTAACCTGGAATGCAGATGCAGCAGAAAAAGGCGGATATGAAGATTTCATGTTAAAAGAGATTCATGAGCAGCCTAAAGCTATAAGGGACACTATGACATCAAGAATTACTTTAAATAATCCCGTAGTATTAGATAAGATTAATATGGAAGAGTCTTACGCAAAAAACATTGAAAAGATATATATAGTAGCCTGCGGAACAGCTTATCATGCTGGGGTTATAGGAAAATATGCTATAGAAAAGCTTTCAAGGACTACTGTAGAGGTAGATATAGCCTCTGAATTTAGATATAGAAATCCTATAATAAATGATAAGACTTTAGTTATAGTTATAAGCCAGTCTGGTGAAACAGCAGATACTCTTGCAGTGCTAAGAGAAAGTAAGAGAAAGGGCTGCAGGGTTATAGCAGTTACCAATGTGGTGGGAAGTTCCGTATCTAGGGAAGCTGACGATGTTTTATATACCTGGGCAGGACCTGAAATAGCAGTAGCTTCTACAAAAGCTTATGTAACTCAGCTTATAGCTATGTATATAATAGCTATACATCTAGCAGAACTTAAAGGAAGCACAAAAACAGAAGAATTAGAAGAAATTAAAAAAGAAATGTTAAAATTACCTGAAAAAGCAGAAGAAGTTTTAAAGCACAAAGAAGCCCTTCAGAAATTTGCATCCAAGACTTATATGCATAGAGACATGTTTTTCCTAGGAAGAGGATTAGACTATGCAGTAGCCATGGAAGGTTCTTTAAAACTTAAAGAAATTTCTTATATTCATTCAGAAGCTTATGCAGGTGGAGAGCTTAAACATGGCCCTATAGCTTTAATAGAAAATGGTACTGTAGTCATATCTTTATTAACGCAAAGGGAGCTTCAAGATAAAATGGTAAGCAATATAAGAGAAGTAGTCACAAGAGGTGCTAAAGTTATGGCTATAACCTCTGAAGACAATAAGAATATGGAAAAAATCGCAGATTCAGTAATATATATACCAAAAACTTTAGATATATTATCACCAGTATTAAGTGTTATCCCTCTTCAGCTCATAGCCTACTATATGGCTAAACAGAAAGGCTGCGATGTAGATAAACCAAGGAATCTTGCTAAATCGGTAACAGTAGAGTAAGAATATAGGATAGCATATAAAGTTTGTAACTTTTGAATAAAGTTTGAATCTTTATAAAAAAGTTTGATCTTTCATAAAAAACTCTGAATCTTTATAAAAAAGTTTGATTTTTAAATTAATAGCTGGTAATAAATTTTAAAAATTAAAGAGGGCTGATAGTATGAATAATGAATTGGAAAAATTATTAAAGGAGTATAAAGAAACTGAAAGATGCATAGAACTATATATGGATTACGTAGAAAATAAAGACTATGCAAAAGGAAAGCTAGAGATAGTTAAAATGGTCATAGCTGATATAGAAAAGGTATTAGCTAATTAATAAACTGCCAATGGGTTATCATTTAAATAGTCCACAGCTTAAGCTCTGAAAAGAGGTTAGGCTGTGGATTTTTTTGTTTAGCTGTTAAATTATAATAAAGTTTGATTAAGAATAAAAAAGTATAGTTAAAAATAAAAAAGATTGATTGAGCCTCGTGAGAGAAAGAAGGAGAAATCCTTGAATACCTGCACGAGGCTTTTTGTTGCGCTGGGGAATACCTAACACCTGCAACTGCAGAGTGCGTAGCAGCGAATAAAGAATAAAATAAATAAATAAAATAGACCTACGGTCCTGAGGAATGATAGGCTAATGAGGTGTAAAGGTCGATCCTGAGGAAAAATAAATATATAAATAAGTAATCTATTATGGCTAATGCGCTAGCATTTCTTCTTTATGATACTCCATTGTATGGCTTTTTTCCAAGTCTTGTATGTCTCAGAAATAAGAATATAAATAATTAAATATGAAATAAAAATCAAAGTCTGCTGCAAAACTCCCTAGTTTTAACCAGACTTTTTTATCTTTTTTTATCTTGTTTTTGTAAATATATTCAAATCGAGTTGTTATAATCAGTAGTTTCACGAGCAGACTTTATTATTGTACCAATATATTGAAAAAAGGTTTAACCCTAGGTATATTATTGCTTTGAGTCACTTTAATTTATAACCAAACTTTTTTATGCTTTACCACCAAGAATATATAAATCATTACTTATTGAAGGTAAGGAGCCACCACAATATAGAGAAATAGGTGAGTGTGTAGAATTGACACTTATAGCATCAACAATTGTGCCTACATTTAGAAATTTTGTTAGGAACTTAAATGATAAAGGTATAATTATTGATGTAGATCATTTAATAATTCTAAATTATCTTTTAAGGCACAGGGAAATAGATACTTATAATGCTTCAGTGATATGCCAAAGAAGCATAGAGCAAGTAAGAGAAACGTTAAGTTATATGGAGAATAATTTAAAGTTAATTCAATCTGGAGGAACTATTAAAAAGAAATATTATACTTTTACAAGAGAAGTGTATTCAATGATTGAAAAAGATACTGAATACGACAGAGACAAGAGACTCGATAGAGAGTCTATTAAAATGAGAATACTATCAATACTAAAAGAAAGAAATTTAACTAATGCAGATATACGCCAGATGACAGGGCTAGAAAGACATCAGGTTATTAGATTTATGAAAGAATTAGAAGAACAGGGAGTTAAAATGGAGAAAAAGGGCAGATTTTCTTATTATTATTTAGATAAAAATTAATGTTACAAATACATTGAAATAACATTAAAATGATACAATGAAACATTCAATGTTACAAATTAAAATGTAACATTGAATTGCACTATATGTTTTAAGAATAATTTGAAATATTATATAGAATTGTATATAATGAATAATATCCCGTTTTCGACACTTTCAAAATAATAAAGAGAAGAGACCTACTGTAAATAGATGGTTCCCTTCTCTTTTTGTATTTTAAAAATGTTGTATGGAAAGAGCCTGTAAATAATTTTGTATATTCCTTCATACCAGAACGTTCAATATTAACAGCTAAGTAACTTTTTATTAATGGGTAGGTTTAATTCATGCTAATAAAACTAATCTCCGCCATTTAGCCATTCAAGCCATCCTTCTTTACCATCTGAAGCCTTAACTTTAACTCTAATATTACGTTCTTTTCCTTCCTTAAATAAACCATGATATGTGTTATCAATATCAGTAATAGTTAGCACCTCATTTGGATCGCACACTTTAACAATGCTATACTTACTATAATTTGAAATAACTTTCTGTACTTCTTCTTTACCGCTGTTATCATCTATACAGCTTTTATAAGATTTACTTTTATCAGTATAGTCGGTAAAGAGTATTAATGAATTATCATATTGAAGTTTTTTTCCTATTAAGCTATTCTTATTGAGAAATTGTACCTTTCCTTTATTTATATCATAATAGCTTAAAGTCACAGCATATTTGTCATGGGTTTTACTATACTCAGAATATATTTTACCTTCACGGTCATATTCACTTATAAATCCTGCAGTATCACAAATTTTTTTTATATTATTTCCATCAAATCTATATATTGCTGAATTATTATCATCACTTTGGCCTTCAGAATTGATATAAAACTCTATATAATTATCTTTTGTATCAAAATCTGCGAATTTAACGTCAGGAATCACATTACTTATATCTTTCGCTTCGTAGGTGTAATGTTTGTCTCCAGAGGTTACATGTATTTCATAACTTTGCGCCCTTATAGGAATAGCGTCCTTTAAGCCTTTTTCTTGAACTTCACATTTAAATATAACCTTAATGTTTTCTTCCACGCCATTTTTATTTATGTCTCTTTTGAAAGTTACCTCTTGCTCATTTTTAGAAGAGCTAATCTGTGAATTGTTAGTAGTTGCAGTCTTTGTTTTTTCAGTGTTTATTTTACTTCCATTGGAACACCCAATTGTACCGAGAGTAAGTGCTATACATAAGAGAACAGCTAGAGATTTCTTTTTCATAATTACCTCCATTTTAAATAATTTATTAATAATTATAGACTTCATTATCAATATGTTAAACATCTACAATTATGTTAATATTAATTACTTAGCTTTGAATTTCTAATAATTTTTTACTACATTAATAATTAATTATATGCACTCTTGACTTATTTCATATTTTACCATATTTAAATCTTTAAATGACCAAAACACTATAAAGGTATATATTGGAAAAAAGAATTTTCCAATATATACTTTTAATCTTGTTACATTTTAATCTAGTTTGTAGGCTTTACGATATATGGAATTGAGCCGCCCCAGTCAGCATTTCTTACAATAAAATACCCCAAATTCTTCAAATCTGATATATAGTGTACCGTTGATTGGGCAAATTTAGGAGTTTGTTCATAGCAATAAAGAGTATCACCACTTACACCATTAATAATAAAAGTATGTTCATAGCCAGAGTAATTTGTACAAACAGCATCTCCAGGTTTAACTTGATATAAATCATAAATCTTAGTTAATTGAGAGTCGCTCTCTAAAGTCCATGTAGTATGTCTATACGTATTGAAAACTTTTTATGTCTAAGGTATTGACATAGATTAAAAAAACTGAAAATATATAAAACAAGTGAATTTACTTGTAAGGATTTAAAAGGCTGTAAAATCTTCTTTTAAAATTAAAAAGCAAAGGAAGTGTTTTTATGAAACCTAAAGTAGCATTTATATGTGTTCACAATTCTTGTAGATCTCAAATGGCAGAAGCATTAGGAAGATTATTTTCCTCGGATGTTTTTGATTCTTATTCAGCAGGAACAGAAATTAAACCACAAATAAATCAAGATGCAGTAAGAATTGTAAAAGATTTATATGGAGTTGATATGAATGAAGTGCATACATCTAAATTATTAACTGACATACCAAAAGTTGATATTGTTATAAAAATGGGATGTAACGTTGTATGTCCGTTCTTGCCAGCAAAGCATACAGAAGATTGGGGATTGGAAGATCCAACAGGTAAGAGTGATGAAGAATTTATAAAGTGTGCAAAAATTATAGAGGAAAAAGTAAAGGATTTAGTAAACAGAATTAAGAATAATGAAGTCTATTAATAAAATAGAGATGTTATAGGTCTTTAATGATCTATGGCATTTTTTTTATAAGTTTTTTTAACAATAGTATATTGACAAAAATAAAACCTAGAAAGATAATATATTTAAAGAGTATATAAGTATATAATTATATATTAATATACTTATATACGAATAAATGATGAAATCCATTGGATAAACTAATAAATTTAAACTAAAATATCAAAACATTTATGAAAGTTAAAAAATATGGAATTAATAAAAGATGAAAGACGAGAAGGGCTTATATATTATTTAAATGATGATAATGAGGTACTAAATGTCTTATTACTCAAAATAAATTTTACCCTGTTATAAAGAACAAGTAAATATATTATAGCCAAAGAATAACAAATGTTAAATGAATAATCTAATCAATACTATACTAAATAGAAGGAGGTATTTTTGTGAGTATAATAGGGCAAATGTTTAGTTTTTTAAATGATCAACTTTTAAAAATGACATGGCTGTCTGAACTTATACGTTTATTCGTAGAGAATGTTTTGGGATTATCCATTAAGGAAAGGTTAGGTGGAAGCATACATTTTTTATCTATGATACTATAAAGATTTTTATCTTATTATCAGTTTTAATTTTTATAATTTCATATATACAAAGTTACTTTCCACCAGAAAGAACAAAGAAAATTTTGGGTAATATTAAAGGTATTAAGGGAAATATATTAGGAGCATTGCTTGGAACAATAACACCATTTTGCAGTTGTTCAAGTATACCCGTATTTATAGGTTTTACTTCAGCAGGGCTTCCGCTGGGAGTTACATTTTCATTTTTAATATCATCTCCATTAGTTGATTTAGGTTCACTTATGATACTTATGTCATTTTTTGGAGCAAAGATAGCCATCGCATATGTTATTGTTGGACTCATACTTGCAGTAATTGGAGGAACTCTTATTGATAAGTTAGGTATGGAGAAGTATATCGAAGGTTATGTTAAAGAAATAAAGAATGTTGATGGAGAGAGAGTTGAATTAACTAGTCAAGAAAGAATTTCTTATTCTAAAGGTCAAGTATTAGATATAATTAATAAAGTTTGGTTATATGTTTTAATAGGGGTAGGTATAGGCGCAGCAATTCATAATTGGATACCTCAAAACATGATAGAAAATATAGTTGGTAGTAAAAATCCATTTGCAGTAATACTTGCAACAATAGTAGGAATTCCAATGTATGCTGATATATTTGGAACAATTCCAATAGCAGAAGCATTAGTTGGCAAAGGAGTACCACTTGGAACAGTGTTATCATTTATGATGGCAGTAACAGCACTTTCCTTACCATCAATGATTATGCTTAGCAAAGTTGTAAAACGTAAGTTATTATATGTGTTCGTATCAATAGTAGCAATAGGAATAATAATGATAGGTTATTTATTTAATATGTATGCATATATTTTTATGTAAAAAAAATAAGGTTAAAGGGAGGAAAATAGTATGATAATTAAAGTTTTAGGAAGTGGATGTGCTAATTGTAAGAAATTAGAGGAAAACACAAGAAAGGCAGTAGAATTATTAGGAATTGAAGCAACTATAGAAAAAGTAACAGATATAAAAGATATAATGTCCTTTGGAGTGATGAAAACTCCTGCATTAGTAGTTGATGGAAAAGTAAAGATAATGGGTAGAGTTCCATCAGCAGAAGAAATAAAGAAATATCTTTAATATAAGTTAAAGGACATTTCACTAGAGATGTCCTTTCAAATTTGTAAATATTTCATATGTTGAAATGGTTAAATAAATAGCCTATACTAAATACATAATAAAAATTATTTGGTTTTAGTTAGGGAGGCTCTTAATTTGAATTTCGATGATTTAACAATAAATTTGCTTAAAGCAATGGCACATCCTGTTAGATATAATATTATAAAATTTCTTTATGATGGACCGAAGTGTGTTTGTAAACTTAATGAAGAGTTTGATTTTAGCCAAGCAAACCTTTCACAACATCTAAGGATTTTAAAGGATGCTGGAATATTAAAAAGTGAAAAAGTAGGACTTGAAACACATTATAGTTTATATAATGAGGATATAAAAAATATAGTAATAAGCGTAGAGGCATATGTGCAAAATCTTTTAGAAAATGCTAAAAAGTAAATTGAAAAATATTTATTGAAATATATGGTTGAAAATACAGATGATGGGATTAGAACGTCTGTATTTTATTTTATGAATAAAATTCAATAAATATTTCCTGAATTTAGTACATATGATATTATATATAAGAATATGACTTTTAATTATAAACTAAATAGTCCACAGCTTAAGCTCTGAAAAGAGGTTAGGCTGTGGATTTTTTTGTTTATGTTATAAAAAAGCAGTGAATTAGTGTTTAAAAAGGTGAATTACATTTTAATTTTTCAACAAATCCAATGTCAATTTTAAATTTGTTTTATGATATATATATCGTTAATTTAGACGAGGAGGTAAGTAACATGTTAATGAACATGAAAGAGTTATTGAAAGTAGCAAAAGATAATAATTTTGCTGTTGGTGCATTTAATATTTGTGACAGCTTATTATTTAAGTGTGTAATAGAAGCAGCAGAAGAAAATAATGCACCTGTTATTGTAGAATTAGCACCGCCTGAATTTCAATATGTAACAGATGAATTTTTTGAATTTGTAGTTAAAAGACTAATGAAGAGTCCAGTTCCATGTGTACTTCATTTAGATCATGGAAAGACCTTAGAAGATTGTATTCGTGCAATTAGGTGTGGATTTACATCTGTTATGATTGATGGATCTGAATTACCATATGAAGATAATATTGCTATTTCTAAAAAGGTAGCAGAAATTGCTCATAGTGTAGATGTTTCAGTAGAGGGTGAAATTGGTACAATAGGGGCTTTAAACGATAGTGTAGAAGGTGGAGTAGAAAAGGTAACTTATACACAACCAGAAGAGGTAGTAGACTTTATTGGTAGAACTGGTGTAGATTCTTTAGCAATTGCAATTGGAACTGCCCATGGTATTTATCCAGAAGGAATGGTTCCAAAACTAAGACTAGATATCTTAAAAGATATTAATGCCAAAACTGTATATCCATTAGTATTACATGGAGGATCTGCAAATAAGGATGAAGAAATTGCGGAAGCTTGCTTAAATGGTATTTGTAAAGTAAATATTGCAAGTGATTACCGTAAAGTATTTTTTGCAAATGTTAAGAAAACGTTAAATGAAAAAAATTGTTTCTGGACACCAGATGTATTTGAAGATGCAGTAATAGAGGCAAAAAAGGTAATTACACATAAAATGACTTTATTTAACTGTATTAATAAGGCAAATTGTTATAGAAGATAACTATCGGTGAAGTGAAAAGATCTTTAGAGAATAAATTAAGGTGATGTAAAACATCACCTTAAGGCTAAAACTTTTGAAAATTAGAATGATCTTGATTGAGACAACAGTTTAAAAATACTCATGTTAAATCACCTTCATATGTTTAATTGGAGTAAGATTACAGGAGGTAAGTTATGGATAATTTTGTATTTTATAATTCAACTAAAATTATTTTTGGTAAAGATAGTATAAAACAAGTCGGAGAGGCTTGTAGTGGTGAAAAAGCAAATTGTGTCATGGTTGTATGTGGTGGTGGTAAATACCTAAAAGAAAATGGCACTTTAGATTTGGTGAAAAAATCATTAAAGGATGCTGGGTTAGACTGTGTAATCTATGATGGAGTAAAGCCTAATCCTTGTGTATCACAAGTAAAAGAAGCAGCTGCCATTGCGAAAAAAGAGAATGTTAATTTTTTATTAGCAATAGGTGGAGGTAGTGCTATTGATACTGCTAAAGGTATTGCTATTGAGGCAGCAAGTAATATCAATATTACTGATGTTCTATGTGGTAATAGAGAAGTTGAATGTTGTTTTCCAGTAGGAGTAATATCAACAATTGCAGGTTCAGGAAGTGAAGCAAGCTGTTCTCTTGTATTAACAATTGATGAACAAAAATTAAAACGTGCTTATGACTCTGATAAAATTTGTCCTAGATTTGCTATTATGGATCCAACATTCACATTTACACTACCAAAATTACATATGGTTAGTGGTGGATGTGATATTTTAATGCACACCTTAGAACGCTATTTTACCTGCACTACTTCAAATACAGAATTAATTGATCGTATGTCTGAAGGTTTATTAGTTACAGTAATGGAGGCTATTAAAACAGCTATAAAAGATCCTTGTGATTATGAAGCAAGAGCAAATTTAATGTGGGCTGGTAGTTTATCTCACAATGGCTTGTTAGAAACTGGCAGGGCAAGTGATTGGGCAACACACAGGTTGGAACATGAATTAAGTGGTTTATTTAATGTAGTACATGGTTGTGGATTAACTGCTTTATGGGCTACATGGGCAAAATATGTATATAAAACAAATGTAGAAAGATTTTTCAGATTTGCTGTTGAGGTAATGAAGGTGGAACCAAACTATTTTGATGCAGAAGAAACAGCATTAAAGGGTATTGAAGCTTTAAATGACTTCTTTAAAGAAGTTGGAATGCCTACTTCCATCGGTGAATTGGAATTAGTATTAACTGAAGCAGATATTGAACAGATGGCTAATAACTGTTTATTAGGCTCTACTACAGTTGGTCATTTTAAACCATTATCAAAAAAAGACATTATTGCTATTTACAATAATGCGATGTAGGGAGGATTTTATGAAGGAAATTAAAGATTTAAGACGTTTTTCGAGAGAAATACGTGCTTTAACTTGTGAAATGTTTATTAAAAGAAAAGATGGACACATTGGTGGAGCATTCTCTATTGTTGAAGCCATTGCTGCCATCTTCGGGAAATACAAGCAAAAAGAAGATTATTTTGTGTTATCAAAAGGACATGCTGGACCATCTTATTATGCGGCTTTATGTTTATTAGGATATATTCCCAAAGAACATATATGTACGTTAAATGAAAATGGTACGATTTTGCCAAGCCATCCAGACCGTACACGTACACCTGGAGTAGAATGTACAACAGGCTCTTTAGGACAAGGAATTTCAGAAGCTTGTGGAATGGCTTATGGTTTAAAAATACAAGGTAAAAAGGGTAATGTCTATTGCATTGTCGGAGATGGTGAATGTAATGAAGGACAGGTATTTGAAGCATTACAATTTGCTGCCAATAAAAAATTAGATAATTTAATAATTATAATTGATGATAATAAAAAGCAAGTAGATGGATTTACTAGTGATATTAGTTGTGATTTCAAATTTAAAAATCTATTGGAAAATTTTGGTTTCTATACACAAGAGATTAATGGTAATAATATTGAAGAAGTAGAGAAAGCCATTGAGAATTGTCTAAAACAAAAAGGACAAGGTAATGCAATTGTTATGAATACAATCAAAGGATGCGGTATTAAATATTTTGAAGATTTATCTTCATGTCACCATATGGATTTTACAGAAGAACAACTAGCAGAATTACAAAAGTTTGTTGATGAAACAAGAAAGGAGTTAGAATAATGAGTTGGAAACTGGTAGAAGGCAAAAAGGAAAAAGAAATACGTAAAGCCTATGGACAAACTTTAGATGAATTACTTCAAACACGTAAAGATATAGTTGTTTGTGATGCTGACTTAGCAAGTTCTTCTGGAGCAGGATTTATTTATTCAAAATACCCAGAGAATAGTGTGAATTTTGGTATTAGCGAGCAAAATATGATTTCTGCAGGTGCAGGAATGTCATTTGTAGGTATGAAACCTTTTGTTCATAGTTTTGCACCATTTGTTTCAAGAAGAGTTACAGATCAAATCTTTATGAGTTTAGGATTTTCAAAGGGTAGTATGCATATCTATGCATCAGATCCTGGATATTGGTCATTATACAATGGGGCCACACATACAACATTTGAAGATTTGGCAATTGTTCGTTCAATTCCTTCAATAAATGTGGTTGCACCCAGTGATGCCACAAGTTTTGCATGGGTGATGAAATATTATGTAGAACATGGCGGAATATTCTATAACCGTGCACCTAGAAAGGTAGTACCAATAATCTATGAAGAAGGTTCAACTTTTGAATACGGAAAAGGTCAATGGATTAAAAAAGGTACTGATGTTGTTCTGCTTGGCGAAGGTCCAAGTGTTTCTGATTGTTTAGAAGCTGCTAAATTATTAGAAGAACAGGGAATAAGTACTAGTGTTGTAGACCTGCTATTCATTAAACCGCTGGATGAAAAATTAATTAAAGAAGTAGCTAGTTCACATAAACTTGTAGTTACTGTTGAAAATCATAGTAAATATGGTGGGATTGGTGAATTAATAGCTGGAACTATGGCAGAATTACCAGCAAAAGCGCCACTGCGTAAGATTGCTGTACAAGATCGTTTCGGTGAAGTAGGTACAAAAGAATATCTGAAAACAATATTCCATATTAGTGTCAAAGACATTGTTGAAACAGTTTTAGAAAATAAGAACGTATTAGTGTAAAAATAGATAGATAGTATTATGAAAACATTATAATAGTGTCAATTGTGTTAACAATAGCCCAAAAGTTAAATATAATTAGTATAATTATAATTAGGTTTTATTGAAGGGGTATGAGAAATAATGCTAAATACTAAAAGTGAAATTCTATCTTATTGTATGAAAAAGACGATTAATACTGATATGAAGGACATTACGAAGTTTTCTGCAAATGTTTTAAGTAACGACTTAAATATATCAAGGTCTTTAGCTAGTCAATACTTAAATGCTTTTGTAAAAGAAGGAGTATTGATTAAGATTACTACTAGACCAGTATGTTTTTTATATAAAAAAGTGATTGAAGAGAAATTTCAAGTTTCACTAAAAGAAAACGTATTCTTATCAATTGAGGAATTTATGGATACGATATCAGAGGAAGTTTGTATTAAGCGAAATTTCATGAAAATGATAGGATATGATTCTTCATTAAGTAAAGTAATCGATCAAGTTAAAGCTGCTTTAAAGTATCCCAACAATGGTCTTCCTATACTTTTATATGGGGAGAAGGGGACCGGCAAAGCACTATTATGTAGAGAAATGTATGAATATGCTATTGATAGTGGAATATTTAACTCAAATAACAAATTATGCAAAATAAAAGTTTTTTCGGAGAGCGAAAATATTTTAGAACAACTTTTAGGGATAGAAAACAAAAAGGGACTTTTCGAAAAGTGTAATGGTGGAATAGTATTTATTCAACAAGCACAAAATCTAAAATTAAAGGATCAACAAAGAATAGCAAAGATTATGGAGGAGGGTGTATTTCAGCGTATAAACACTAATAAAAGTATTGAGTTTAATGCTAGAGTAGTGCTATCTGTAGATGAAGTTTATCATAAAAAAATGAGTTATGATTTTATTCAGTGTTTTCCTGTAGCTTGTTATATACCAAACTTTAAAGAACGTTTCTTAGATGAGAAAGAAGAGTTAGTAATCCATATATTTAAAAAACAATCCTTAAAATTAAGAAAGCATTTATTTGTTAGTAGAGCAACAATGAAAATGCTTGTTATGAAAGATTATGATTATAACATTGATGAATTGAAAAATATTATTGAAAATTTATGTGCTAGAACTAATGCTACTAGTAATTCAGAGGATCTTTATATACGTTTATTCCAATTACCTGAGTCAATCTTAAAAGGATACAAAGAGGATTTTATTACAGAACAAGTTGATTTTGTAGATATTGCTTCTTATAAAAAGGTAGATGAATCTGGAAAAATGTTAGAACTTTTTGATAGTGTGTTAGATCGATTAAAGAATACAACTTGTTTAACTGGACATAAAATAAGTGAAATTATATCAGATATAACACAATATTACAATGTCCTATCTAATAACTATGGATACTCTAGATATCAGTATAAAGATAGTAGTATTAAATGTGTATTAAATAAAATATTAATCTCGTATAATGTCACAATTCCTTTAAACTGTTGTAGTTTATTTGCATATTATCTATATTTATTGAATTCATCTAATGAGAAAGTTCAACGTTGGCGTGCTGATAGAAAGAACGATATGATACTCTGTTTAAAAAAATTAGAGAAAATTAGTCCTAAAAGTAAGCTGATAGTAGAAAAAATTAGATTTGCAATGAAGAATAATTTGGAATTTGAATTTGAGGAAATGAGTAAAATTATTTTATTGATAAATCTTATTTATTTCAATAATTCCATTAATAAAAGCAAATATTTGTGTATTATTATTGCTCATGGGTCTTCAACTGCAACAAGTATGGCAGAAACAGCAAATACATTAATTGGAGCTCATGTATTTGAAGCTTTTGATATGTCATTAGATACATCTAGCATAGATGTGGCAGAACGTTTAAAAGATTTTATTAATCTTTATAGTATTAAAGATGATGTTCTATTGTTAGTAGATATGGGTTCCTTAGAACGATTATATGAACATCTTAAAATTATAGATAATCGTAATATTGGAATTATTAATAATGTTTCTACACGTATGGCACTAGAAGTAGGTCAGATGGTACAAAATGATTTAGATATGGAAACAATATTAAAAAAGGCTTCAAGTAATGCCATTGCTAAATATACCTTAGTAGAAAATAAGATTCTAAAGGATTTGATTATTTTTATTTCAGATAATGGAATTAAAATGGCCAATCGTATGAAAGAATTATTTGTAAATAATTTACCTAAAGAGATTGATGTAGATATTATTTCTCTAGAGCAAACAGATTTGCTCCAAAAGGAGTATACAGAAAGTTTAACTAAAGAATACAATATATTATTTATCTCAGGTACTTGTACAAGCAGTAATATACCAAAACCATTTGTTTTATTAGAAGATATTATATTCAATATTGATATGATTAGAAGTAAATTAGGTAAACATTTAACAGTGGAAGAATTAGATGTATTTTCTCAAAACTTAATTTATAGTTTCTCACTGGAAAATGTAGTAGATAGTTTAAGTATTTTAGATGCAGAAAAATTGCTGAGTTTTGTAAAAGAAGCAGTAAATCAAATGCAGTCACAATTGAATAAGACAATTTATGGTAGAACAATCATAGGATTATACATTCATATATGTTGTATGGTGGAAAGATTAGTTACAAAGGAGCCGATTACGAACTGTAATGATATTGAAAAATTTGAAAAACAACATAAGTATTTCATTGATATTATAAAGCAGAGCTTCTACAAGATTTGTCAACACTATGGCATTGAAATTCCAACAAGCGAAATTTCATATCTATATGATTATATAAATTATGATGACAAAAATAATGAAGATAAGAGGGTAGAAAATGAAAACTAAAATTCTAATTGCAACACATGGAAAATTTGCAGAAGGTATACAGGATTCATTGCGAATGATTACAGGAATTCAAGATAATATTGAGATAGTTTGTGCTTACAGCCAACAAGATATTGATTATAGAGATTTAATCAAAAGTAAAGTAAGTGAACATGATTACAGCACTTTAAATTTATTAGTAATTACTGACTTAGTTGGTGGAAGTGTAAACAATGAATTTATGAAATATATAAATGATTATCCATTTTACTTGGTAGCTGGTTTAAATCTCGGATTACTACTAGAGCTAGTAATGCGTAAAGATGATTTAAATGAAGACTTAATTCGCTCTTGTTGCAGAAATAGTCAAAACTTTATTGTGTTTTGCAATGACTGCTTAGAGAATAAAGAAGAAGAAAGTGACTTTTAGGAGGTGAAGAAAATGGTTAAATTACTTAGGGTAGATCACCGTTTATTACATGGTCAAGTAGCATTTTCATGGACAGGCTATCTAGGTGTTGACTGTATCTTAATTGCTAATGACGAGGCAGTAAATGATGATTTAAGAAAGACTACTTTAAGATTAGCAAAACCTGCTAGCTGTAAATTAATTATTAAAAGTGTACAAGATTCTATTAATGCACTTAATGCAGGTAAAGCTGATAAGTACAAGCTATTTATAGTAGTTGATAAAGTTGCAGATGCTTATAAATTAGCAAAAGCAGTGGATCGTATTAAAACTGTGAATATTGGTGGCTTAAAAGCTACTGATAAAACGCATCCACATCCAGCAAACAATAACATTAACTTTACAGATGAGGATGAACAACAATTGACTGAATTAAAAAATATGGGTAAAAGCATTGAATTACGTATGGTACCAAACGATCCAGTTAAGAATTTTTAGCATTATACAAGGAGGGAAATAGTATGATACAAGCTGTTTTGATCGGATTGATTGCATTTTTAGCTTATATGGGTGATGCATTGGGATATTCACAATATGATAGACCATTGTGTACCGGGTTATTGGTTGGTATAGCATTGGGCGATATGAAACAAGGGTTACTAGTAGGAGCATCACTAGAGCTAGTTTATATGGGTACTTTAACAATTGGAGGAGCTTTTCCACCAGATATTTACACAGGTGGTATATTAGGTGCTGCATTTGCAATCACTACAGGTTCAGGAATTGAAGGTGCTGTAGCTTTATCACTTCCAATTGCTACTCTTGCATTGTTAGTTAAGCAATTTATTTATACATTTATTCGTGGTTATTTTGTACATAAAGCGGATCACTATGCTGAAAATGGCGATGATAAGGGTGTAGCAAGAATGCATGTAGTATCCACACTTGCGTATCCAATTCCAATGGCTATTTTAGTTGGTGTGTGTTTCTATGTAGGTGGACCAGCGATTGAATCAATACTAGGAGTAATTCCTGAATTTATCATGAAAGGACTATCTGTAGCAGCATCTATATTACCAGCTTTAGGTTTTGCTATGTTAGTTAAGATGATTATTTCTAAAGAGTTAGCTCCATACTTCTTCTTAGGTTTCCTAGCAGCTAGTTATCTGAATATTCCGATAATGGGAATTGCTTGTATAGGAATTTTGATTGCTTTATTAATTGTAAATAAGAAAGAAGTTGCAGTAGTAGGGGAAGGGGGTTGCGATGATGACTTCTAATAAGGAAATTACAAAAAAGGATTTAAAGAAGGTATTTTTTAGATCTATCGCTTATAACTCTTCTTTCAATTATGAAAGGCAATTAAACTTAGGTTGGGCATGGTCATTAATGCCAGTGCTAAGAAAGTTATATGGCGATAGTAAGGAAGAAATGTCTAAAGCTTTAAAAAGACATTTGGAATTTAACAATATCACTCCATTTATCTGTACGTTATTATTAAGTATTTCTGCAGCTATGGAAGAACAAAATGCAAATGATGAAAATTTTGATACTGATTCTATAAACGCCGTAAAAGTAGGGCTAATGGGACCGTTATCAGCTATTGGTGACTCATTTTTCTTTGGAACACTACGTGTAATTGCCGCTGGATTAGGTTGTTCATTAGCATTAAAAGGCAACGTATTAGGACCTATATTATATTTAATATTATTTAACATTCCTAATTTTGCAGCTCGTTACTATTTAGTGTTTAAAGGTTATGACTTAGGAACTTCTTTCCTAAGTAAGGTAGAAGAGTCTGGCATTATGGAGAAAGTATTCAAGGGTGCTTCTATTTTAGGGTTAATGGTTATTGGGGGAATGGTTGCAACTACAATAGATGTGCCTTTAGCAATAACATTTAATAAAGTAAGCTTACTTGAAACAATCAATGGGATTATGCCTAACTTATTATCTTTATTAGCTACTTTACTTATTTTCCGCTTATTAAAGAAAGATGTTAAAGTAACAAAAATATTAGCAGGTATAATTATATTTGGTATTTTAGGTGCATTAATTGGAATATTCTAGGGAGGAAGAGCATTATGAAAATTGCATTAATTAATGAAGATTCTCAAGCAGATAAAAACAGTTTAATATATTCAGTATTAAAAGAGGAAGCAGAGAAAAAAGGACATACAGTACAAAATTATGGTATGTACGGTGAAAAGGATGAACATGAAATCAACTATATTCAAATAGGTGTAATTGCAAGTATTTTATTGGCTAGTGAAGCAGTAGACTTTGTAGTGACTGGATGTGGAACTGGTCAAGGTGCATCAATGTCATGTAATGCTTTTTCAAACATCACATGTGGATATGTGAATACACCCTTAGATGCTTATTTGTTTACACAAGTAAATGCAGGTAATGCTATTAGTATGCCATTTGGTCAAGGCTTTGGATGGGGTGCTGAAATTAATTTGAGGTATGTATTTGAAAAACTATTTGCTCAAGAATTTGGAAAAGGATATCCAAAAATCTATGCGGAAGGTGAAGCACGTAGTAGAAAAGCAATGTATACAAATATCAAATATGCTTCCCAATATCCAGTGTTGGAAGCTTATAAGAATATGGATAAGAAATACTTGAAAAGCATCCTAGACTATAAAGAATTTAAAGAATTATTCTTTGCTAATGCAAAAGATAACAAAGTTACAGATTATATCAAAGCAATATTTGATTAAACAGAGAGTGTAATGAGTAAACTATTACATTATTAATTCCTGCTCGAAGCATTAGATTGAGTGTGTGAAGAAATCTCTGTAAATAGCTTTCTATGATAATTATTTTAAAGGCATGGAGGTCATGAATTGGTTTCCATGCCTTGTTTAAAATATAATAAATTGCATGTCAATAATACACTCTCTAAAGAAGTGTTCTTTAACTTTAAAACAAGCCATCAGGCTTATTTAGGTAACCTTAGATCTTTACTTCCTAAAAATAATTTTAAATACTTGATCTTGTTGTTCTTTCTTCATAACTTTAAAGCCAATGTGCTCTCCAAGGTTAACAAAGTAGTCCATGTTTTGTTCAGCATCTTTTTTTGATACTCCATAACCAGTTTTTATTTGTTTGATAGGTGTTTTTATTTCAAGCTGAATAACAAATATATCTTTGAGGACTTCATCATTTTTTGGTATTACGGTATCCCACAAAATAAATTGTCCATCTTTTTTCAATACTCTATAAATTTCATTGAAAACTTTTTTATGATCAATTTTATTAATATACATTAATGTAAAAAAAGATGTTACCGCATCAAATGAGTTTTCTAGAAAAGACAATTCTCTAGCATTCATGACTATCTTCAGTGGTCCATCTGGTGCTTCTTCCAATTCATCTTTCCTTGGATCAATAGCAATTACCTTTTTTTTATAACATAATCCAATTACCCCTTCTCCGCCACCACCAATATCCAAAATTCTATCTCCACTTATTTCTGGTTCTATACTTACTTGCTGATTTTCAATTACATACATTTTTTCGTTCTGACTCAAAATGGTTCTCCTCCTATCACATAAATTATGAGGTACATTATAGTTTATTTATGTCCTAAGTATAGCATTAATTTCAATATTGTATATAACTATACAAATCTTTATTCTACTGCATTAAAATAATATTATAATTATTTTAGACTATGTTTTAAATGAATGTTGAAATTTGATATATTATTGAGTATATGGTATAATTAAGTCAAATTTATATGTTATAAGGAAAATTATGGTAAGTATACCATTCTATAATATAGTACACATTTAAAATTGAGAGGATGTGAATTTATATGAAAAAAAACAATTGTTATATAATGTCCTTATTAATTGGAATAGGAATAGGTAGTGCATTTGGAGTTGTATATGGACATCCTGTTATTGGAGTATCTATTGGTTCAGGTATGGGTGTGCTTATAGGTGGATTAATTCAGAATTCAAGCAATAAAAAAGATAAAAAAATTATATACTAAAAATACGAGTAAAGTGAAGTCAGAAATGGCTTCACTTAAAAATTGTATGATATCAACACTGTACTAAAACATAGATTTATTTTAAAATAACTCACCAGAGTATACTTGCCACAACTGGGTGAAGATAGAAAGTGTTTAGAAATGTTTTAGATTTTGAAAATAGGGAAGCATATAGATAATTTTATAATAAGAGTAAGTAAAAAAGTACAAAAGTGCTGTCCATGTCTAGCCTATGGAGGACGGGACATGGACAGCACAATTAGGTTAAAAACAAAAATCTAAATATTATAAAGTTTAAATCTTAAACTTAGATACTTCATCTTTAAGTTTGTCTGCTACTTCTTTGGAATTTTGTGCTTCTACTATTATTTCATTAGATTTTTGGGTTATATTCATTGTTTTTTCCGCCATATTAGTTGTACCATTTGCTCCTTCGTTGGCAGCTTGTGCTACTTGTTCAATAGTTTTCATCATATCCTGAGTGGATGCAAATAATTCTTCAGCGGTAGAGCTGAATTCAGATACAAGTTCATCTATAGAATGAGCATCTTTACTATAGGTTTCAGCTACATCTAGCATAGCATTGTAATCATTATGCACATTTGAAGACATAAAACTGAGCAGGTCATTGGAACTATTTGAGAGATCTTTTACTGCTTCAGTAACCTTTTGAGTAATACCTTGTATTTCTGATACAGTATCTTTTGACTGTTCCGCAAGCAATCTTATCTCTTCTGCAACCACAGCAAAGCCTTTTCCTACATCTCCTGCTCTTGCTGCTTCTATAGCTGCATTTAAAGCTAAAAGATTAGTTTGTGAAGTTATCTGCATTATTGATTCAGATAGCACATTTATCTGTTCTACTATTTTTGAGTTTTCAATTGCTTTTTCTAAAGTATCCTTTGTGCTATAGAATAAATTGGAAGCACTTTTTTTGGATACTATAAAGTTATTTTTTGCATCTATCGCTCTTTCATTGATTTCCCTAGCAGAATTAGCACCTTCTTGAGCTCTTTCAGCCATGGATTGAATTGCCTTTTCTATTTCAATAGATGATGCATTCATTTCCTCAGAAGAGGCAGAGGTTTCTTCCATACCTGCGGATAATTCTTCTGTGGTAGCAGAAACTTCTTCTATATTAATGTTAAGCTCATTTATATTAGCTAAAATATTATTAACTGTATTATCTATGCTAATAGATTCTGATTTTACTTTTTTAATTAACTCTTTTAATGAACTATTCATTAAGTCCATTGCTTTTCCCATATCACCAATTTCGTCTTTTCTTTTTTTCAAAGCTTCTGGAACTTCTGTGGAAAGATCTCCTGTAGCTATATTTTTTAAGTAGTCTATTCCTGATTTTAAAGGAACCACTATAGATTTTGAAATAACGATTGTTAGTATTATAGCTATAACTATGCTTGCTAAAATAACTATTTGGAATATTCTTACAGAATCCTTAAATTGCTGATTAGTTTTTATATTAGCTTGATTAGCATCCTTTACATTATATAGAGCTAAATCCCTCAAACCATTTTGAAACTCATTGGTAATCCCATCTATAGAGTGATATTTTTCTAAGGCTTCTTCTGGTTTCCCTTCCATGGCTAGTTTTATAACTTCACCTGTAGTGTTTTTATATTTTTGAAAATTAGTTTCTATAGAACTAATCTTACTTTTTTCAGATTCATCAAGACTTGCATTTTTATAAACCTTCCAATTTTCTTCAAAGGCTTGTTCTCTTGATTCTATATCTTTTACTTTTTCATTTTGGGCTTGTTTATCTTTAGTATGCAGAACTATATAGTAAATGTCTGCTTCTATTCCCCTAGATTGATTCCTGTTGTCATTTAAAACTTGTACTGGAATTAAATTTTCATTGTATAAGCTTGCTACATCTTTATTAAAGTCTGAGATATAGTAATAGCCTACTGCTCCAATGGTGCAACATAGTATTATCATTAAAGCAGATAATAAAAATATTTTCCATTTTACTTTTAAGTTACTTAGCATTTTTTTCCTCCTTGTAAATATGATTAGCATTTATTTTAAATAATAGTAAATACATTTATAATT
Source organism: uncultured Clostridiaceae bacterium (assembly GCA_946405135.1). GTDB lineage: Bacteria > Bacillota > Clostridia > Clostridiales > Clostridiaceae > CAMJGD01. Next base: position 43,209 of record CAMJGD010000020.1, read on the forward strand.
TTAACTCTTTATTTTCACTTTAACAACAGAATTTGACATAATATAATTTATATCTACAAAAATATTAAAATATAATAAAAATAAATTTGTCTATTATAAAATTTTTTGCATAATCATTTTTCAAGATATAGAAGCATTTATTTAAAAAGAATAAATTACAAAGAACCTTCATGAATAATTTCCAATTATCATATAATTTATATGGTAGGAGAGATGCAAAAATGAAATATATGAATTTTTCTAAAGCTAACTGTAAAAATTGCTACAAATGTTTAAGGGCTTGTCCTGTAAAAGCTATTAAGTTCAAAAATGAACAGGCTGAAATAGAGGAAGATAGATGCATTGCTTGCGGGCATTGTCTTTCTATATGCCCTCAAAATGCTAGAAATGTAATTAGTGATTTAGATAAAGTCAAATATATTGTAAATTCAAGCAGGCCTGTAATAGCAGCATTAGCACCTTCCTTTGCAGGTTTTTTTGATGTAGAAGAGGGAAAAGTTATTAAAGCCTTAAAAAAATTAGGATTTTCTAATGTATATGAGACTGCCTATGGAGCAGAGATAGTAGCAAAACTTTATAATAAATATGTAGAAGAGCATTCACAAGAAAATTATATTACTACATCCTGTCCTTCATCCAATTATTTAGTAGAAAAATATTATCCTGAATTAGTTAAATATATGATACCTGTGGTTTCACCTATGATTGCTATTGGAAAAATATTAAAGAGAGACTATGGAAAAGAATCCTTTGTAGTGTTTATTGGGCCTTGCCATGCTAAAAAGATAGAACTAGAGGATTATAAAGAAGAAAAAATTATAGATGGAGTTATTACCTTTGAAGAAGTAAAGCTTTGGCTTAAGGAAGAAAATATTGATTTAGATGAGCTTGAAGCATCAGAGTTTGAGTATAAGAATTTATCAGGAGGAAGAAGTTTTCCTCTAGGTGGAGGCATATTAGAGTGCATGGGAGGAAATTTTAAAAATAAATCTTTAAATACCATTTCCGTAACTGGCATAGAGGATTGTATGGAGATTTTTAAATCCATGAAGCAGGGAAAGGTTAAAAATTACTTTGTAGAAGTAAGTTCCTGTAAAGGAAGCTGCATAGGCGGACCTAAGATGGTAAAGGATGAGGATGGTTATTATACTAGGTTTAATAAAGTAAGAAATTATATAGATAAAAGAGTAAATGCCGCGACTTTAGAAAGTATAACTTTTCTTGAAAATATTACTTTTTATAGGGAGTTTAAAGATAAATCACTTATAAAAGAAGTATGCACTAAAGAAGAACTGAACAAAATACTGAGACAGATGGGTAAGTTTTCAGAGGAAGATGAGTTGAATTGTGGGGTATGCGGCTATAACACCTGCAGAGAAAAGGCCCAAGCAATTTATGAAGGTATGGCAGAGACAAGCATGTGCTTACATTTTATGAGAAGTAAAGCTGAAGGCTTATCCAACGTGATAATTGAAAGCACCCCTAATTGTTTAATTCTTTTGGATGAAGATATGAAAATTAGAGAAATAAATCCTGCAGCAGAAAAAACATTTTTAGTGCATAAAGAAAATATTATTGGGAAGCCCATATCGATATTATTAGAAGATGAAGATTTTAGAAAAGTAAAAAAGACAGGAAAGAGTATAACGGGTAAAAAAGTTATTTATGGTAAGTATAATGCAGTGTTTATAGAGAATGCTTTATATTTAGAAAAACAGGATGTGGTTTTAGTATCTTTAGTAAATATAATAGATGAAGAGAAAAATAGAGAAGAACTCATTAAGATAAAAAGAAATGCATTAAATGCTGCAGATGAAATTATTGAAAAGCAAATGAGAGTTGCCCAGGAAATAGCTGGAGTACTTGGAGAAACTACAGCAGAAACAAAGCTTATATTGATGGAACTTAGAAAAGTAATAAGCGGTGAATCTTAAAATGAGATACTTTGTAGATACTTCTTTTGATAGCTTAAAAAAGAGCGGAGAAGAGCTTTGTGGAGATATGGTGCAGATTATTAAGGTAGAAGATAGTACGGTGATAGTTTTAGCAGACGGATTAGGCAGCGGGGTTAAAGCAAATATTCTTGCTACATTAACAAGCCGTATAGCAGGAACCATGATAAAAGGTGGGGCAGATATTTATGAAACAGTTTATACCATAATAAATACTCTGCCTATATGCAGTGAAAGACATATAGCTTATTCAACTTTTACTATTATGCATATAGATAAATATGGTAAAGCTTATGCTGTAGAGTATGAAAATCCTCCATTTTTTTTAATAAGAGAAGGTAAGAGCATTAAACTAGATAAAAAAGAAACTCTCATAAATGATAGAAAAATTTTAGAAAGCAATTTTTACTTACAAGAAGATGATGTGATAACTATTATAAGCGATGGAGTTTTACATGCAGGAGAAGGAAATATAATGAATATGGGCTGGCAGTGGAAAGATGTAGAGAATTATTTAATAAGGAGCAGTGAAAATAAAAAGTGTGCTAAAAGGATAAGCATGGATCTTATAGATGCTTGTTGGTATTTATATGGATGCAAACCTTCGGATGATGCCACTGCTATTGGAATTAAAATAAAAAGTCCACAATACGTAGACTTATTTACTGGACCTCCTGAAGATAAGAAAAAGGATTTTTATGTAATTCACGAACTTGCAAAAGGTAAGGGGAAAAAGGTAATATGCGGGGGTACTGCAGCAAATATTGCTGAAAGAGTGCTTAAAAGGGATTTAATATTAGATAATAGGTATATAAATCTTGAAATACCTCCTATATATTATATGGAAGGCATAGATTTAATAACAGAAGGAGTTATAACCTTAAGTAAAGCTGTGGAGATCATAAGAAATTATGCTAATTGCTTTATGGAAGAAGGAAGAGAAAATGAAATTAAAGGAGAGGATGGAGCAGTAAAGCTTTCAAGAATACTTTTAGAAGAATGTACTCATCTTAACCTGTGGATAGGGAAGGCATGGAATAGTGCTTATGATAATCAAAAGTTTTATTCCAATATAGGAGTAAAGATGAGATTAGTGAAGGAACTTAGTGAGCTCATGCAAAAGCTTGGACGAATAGTTAAGATAAATTATGTTTAAAAGATGGAAGATGAATAAAATGGGGCTGTCGCACTAAAAAATTAGTGCGACAGTTTTTTTGCATAAAAAAATAAATCTCCCACTCGGAAGAGTGAAAGATTTATATTCGACTTATTCCCGATCAAGGAAAAATCAGGCTACGCCTCGATTTTAGTTATTTAAAGACTACTTTTTTTACTATAATGAGTATGAAGTAATTCATGAGCTTTTTTACCATAAGGCTTTCCTAAAAATTCGTCATATAAACTTTTTATATATGGATTTTCATGAGATTTTCTTAAAACTTTATTTTCATCTTCCCTATAGATTGCATTCATTCTTTTTTGAAGAATTTCTGTATTTCCATGAATATATGGTTGTCCGCCACCATCTATACATCCGCCAGGGCAAGCCATTATTTCGATTAAGTGGTAATTTGCTTTTCCTTCTCTTATAGATTGAAGAAGCTTTCTAGCATTGCCAAGTCCATTAGCTATAGCTACATTAATATTTAAGTCCTTGATTTTTACAGAGGCCTCTTTAATCCCTTGCAGACCCCTTATTTCTTTAAATTCAATATTTTCAAGGGTTTCATTAGTTAACCATTCATAAGCAGTACGTAGAGCAGCTTCCATAACACCACCGCTAGTACCAAAGATAACACCAGCACCTGTGGATTCTCCTAGTGGGTTTTCAAAGCTTTCATCCTGAAGAGAAACAAAATCTATGCCAGCTTCTTTTATCATCTGAGCTAATTCCCTTGTAGAAATAACTATATCCACGTCTTGAACGCCATTTCTAGACATTTCAGGTCTTGCAGCCTCATATTTTTTAGCAAGACAGGGCATTACAGAAACCACTATTAAATTTTCAGGTTTAATTTTCATTTTATCTGCCAAATAGGTTTTTGCTATAGCACCAAACATCTGTTGAGGAGATTTGCAAGTGGATGGAACATCCAGCAAATCGCTGAAATTTTGTTCCATGAAGTTAATCCAAGCAGGACAGCAGCTAGTAAGCATAGGAAATCTTCCACCCTGTTCCAGTCTATAAATAAATTCTGAAGCTTCTTCCATTATGGTTAAATCTGCAGCAAAATCAGTATCAAAAACTTTATGAAAACCTAAGGACTTAAGTACTGCTGCCATTTTTCCTGTGACTAAAGTTCCAGGTTCCATACCAAAGGCCTCTCCAAGGGCAGCTCTTACAGCAGGAGCAGTTTGTACTATAACAGTTTTGCTTTTGTCATTTAGAGCATCCCAAACCTTTGATACGTTATTAACTTCAATTAAAGCACCAGTTGGACAGACACTTACACATTGTCCACAGAAGGTGCAGTTGGTTTTAAGCATAGGAAGGCCAAAAGCCGGAGATACTACGGTTTCAAAACCTCTGCCTACTGCAGAAAGAGTGCCTACGGTTTGAACTTCATTGCACATGGTTTCACAGCGCCTGCATAGAACGCATTTATCTAAGTCTCTTATGATAGAGAAGCTGGAATCATCTATGTGGTAGGTAGACATATCACCTTTATATTTAATTTCAAAAATTCCAAGGTCTACAGCTAATTTTTGCAAATCACAGTTTGTACTCTTTTTACAGAGAAGACAATCTTGTGGATGGTCGGAAAGTAAAAGTTCTACTATAGTTCTTCTAGCTTTCACTGCTCTTATAGAGTTTGTTTTTACTATCATGTCTTTTGATACGGGGGTACAACAAGCAGGAGCAAGGTTTTTTCTCCCTTCTATTTCTACCACACAGACTCTGCAGGAACCAGGGTGATTTACTGTTTTATTATCCTGAAGATTAAGATGACAAAGGGTAGGTATATTTATATTTAACTTTTTAGCGGCTTCTAATATGGTAGTACCTTGTTCTACTTCTATTTCTTTACCGTTTATTGTTAAATTAACTAAACTCACAATTCACACCTCTTTTCTATTACTTTTTAATGATTGCGCCTATAGGGCAGGAAGTAAAACAGGTTCCACATTTAATGCATTTAGAAGTATCTATAAAATGTTTTGTTTTTACACTACCAGTAATGCAATTTACAGGACAATTTCTTGCGCATTTAGTACATCCTATGCATTTATCTGTAATTTCATACTGAACTAAATTTTTGCATATACCAGCAGGACAGCGCTTTTCTTTAACGTGAGCTTCATATTCATCCATAAAATATTTCATAGTACTTAAAATAGGGTTAGGAGCAGTTTGCCCAAGGCCGCATAAAGCAGTATCTTTTATGGTTTCAGCTAATTCCTTTAATTTTAATAAATCCTCTTCAGTCCCTTTACCATTAGTTATTTTAGTTAATATTTCAAGCAGCCTTTTGTTACCCACTCTGCAAGGTGTACATTTTCCACAGGATTCATCTACAGTAAATTCTAAATAGAATTTAGCTATGTCTACCATGCAGTTATCTTCATCCATCACTATCATACCTCCAGAGCCCATCATTGAACCAATGGTGGTTAAGGATTCATAGTCGATTGGGGTATCTAAATTAGAGGCGGGTATGCATCCTCCCGAAGGGCCTCCTGTTTGTACTGCTTTAAATTTACGTCCATTCTTTATACCTCCGCCTATATCATAAATTATTTCTCTAAGAGAGGTTCCCATAGGAACTTCTACTAATCCGACATTGTTAATTTTACCTGCAAGGGCAAATACTTTTGTTCCTTTGGAAGTCTTAGTTCCAATAGAGTTATACCAATCAGCACCATTAAGAATGATAGCAGGAATATTTGCTAAAGTTTCTACATTATTTACACAGGTAGGTTTTCCCCAAAGTCCTTTTTCAGCTGGGAATGGAGGTTTATTTGTAGGTTCTCCACGATTACCTTCTATGGAATGAATTAGAGCTGTCTCTTCACCGCAGACAAAAGCACCAGCACCGTATTTGATTTTTATATCAAAATCAAAGCCTGTACCCATTATATTTTTACCTAGCAATCCATATTTTTTTCCTTGATTTATAGCATTCTTAAGTCTGCTTATAGCTAGTGGGTACTCAGCTCTTATATATACACAACCTTCGCTGGCTCCTATGGCATACCCGGCAATGGCCATAGCTTCAATTACGCTGTGAGGATCTCCTTCTAGTATAGAACGATCCATAAAAGCCCCTGGGTCTCCTTCGTCTGCATTACAGATTATATATTTTTGGTCTGCATCATAGGATTTTGCAAAAGCCCATTTCTTTCCTGTAGAGAAACCTCCGCCGCCCCTTCCTCTTAATCCTGATTCTGTAATTAACTTAATGACTTCATACTGATTCATTTCTGTTAAGCATTTTCCAAGAGCCTCATAGCCGTGAGCAGCAATGGATTCTTTGATATCCTCAGGATTTATAATACCGCAATTTCTAAGGGCTATACGATTTTGTTTTTTATAAAAACACATTTCGTCTTGCCTTTTAACTTTTTCTTTAATAGTGGGTTCTTCATATAAAAGTCTTTCTATTACTCTTCCCTTTAAAAGATGTTCATTAACTATTTCATTTACATCAGAAGTTTTTACCTGAACATAGAATACATTATCGGGGAATATCTTTACTATAGGTCCTTTTTCACAGAATCCAAAACATCCTGTAGGAGATATAAATATTTCATCAGATAAACCTGACTTTTTTACTTCAGTTATAAAATTTTCTAAAATAATATGGCTTTCTGAAGATTTACATCCTGTACCATGACACACTAATACGGTTCTTTTACATTTTCTATTTTCAAATTTTATTTCATCTTCATAAGAAACTTTTCGTATTTCTAAAGAGTCTTTTAATTCATTATATAAATTTGTCAGGTCTTTAAAGGAATTTATTTTATTCAAAGCTTGCGCCTCCTATCTTGAATATTCAGTTAATAATTTTGATACTTGATCTTTTGTAAAATGGCCATAAACCCTATCATCAATAGTTACTACAGGAGCTAAACCGCAGGCACCTACGCATCTTAATACCTCTAAAGTAAATCTACCATCAGCAGTGGTTTCTCCTACTTTAATATTTAATTGGTTTTGAAATTCTTCAAGCACAGAGGCAGCCCCTCTAACAAAACAAGCAGTTCCCATGCAGACATTAATCACATGTTCTCCTCTAGGTTCTGTAGTAAAGTAGGAATAAAAAGTGACTACACCATATACTTTAGAAACGGGTATATCCAGTTTTTCAGCAATAAAACATTGGACTTCTTTAGGTAAATACTTAAAAATCTCTTGGGCTTTATGAAGCACTGCTATTAGTGCTATGTTTTTATCTGGTAAGCTGTCAATGTAAGCAGATAAAGCAGCATATTTTTCCTCACTAATATGGTTTTGACACAAAGAAAACTACCTCCTTGAGATCCTTTATAGAATTTAATGACAAATAATACTAATCGAAAATATTCTATTTTAAAGACATGCAAAATATTCTTAAAATCAGTAAAAAATATATGGAATTATTACATTTTAAAATGATTTATGGTTTTTATATTCTTTATATATAGGCTTCTATAAATTTTTTACATCAGTGGTAAATGGATATATTTATCATTTAATAGTAAAATATAACATTAATTTAAAATAAAATGTTATAGTTGTCATATAATTACATATATTCAGAAAATATAATACTTTTATGTAAAAAAAAGCATTAATAAGAAATTTGAAAATATGGACAGGTCACCATAAATATACAAAATTTGCTATTGAATTGTGATATTATGTGATTGACAAAGATGTGCACATATTGTCAATCAGTTTGTAATTTAAATAATGGTATAGGAGAATATGTAAAATGAAATGCTTCTGGACAGTTTGGCTGGTATTAGTATTCTCTAAATTTATAAGATATCCTAATATAAAAGCTGTGAGGGGTTAATGATTTAAATACCATTAACTCCTTGATATAAATATTATTACACAAGGAGAAAAGACCTATGCTGATTAATGAATTAAAAAGAGCATTTAAATGGAAAAAGTTTGTTGGGTTTATTGTGGTTATGATAATTATAAATTTATACAGTATTTGTATAGAGCTTGGCGAATTTAACCCTTTTTATGACATGCATTTATCTATACAAGAAGCTGTTGATATAGGGGATTTAAATCAGTTTGCACTATTTACAAATGCTGGCGTAACTTATGTGGGATTTATTCCAATAGTATGTTCATTTGTTTATGGGCTATCTTTTTTAGAGGATAGAAAAAAAGGATTCAATAAGTTTATAAACTTACGAATTTCAAATTCTAAATACTGTATTAGTAAGTTTTTAGCTAATGGTATAGTTGGAGGACTAAGTGCAGCACTGCCAAGTATTATTATATTTTATGTTTTAAATGTTTTTGTGGGAGGAGACATTCATAATACAAGTATAGCAATACCGGGAATTTTTGATGATTTATCCCAATCAAAACCTTATGTATTTATTTTAGTTTTCATTACCATGGAATTTTTGGTTGGGTTTGCATATTCAACAATAGCTTTAGCTGCATCAACCCTATTGGATAATCAAATTTTAGTTCTTTTAGCACCTGGAGTTTTTTATTATGTTACAAATTATATTACTGACACTTTAAACTTTCCATTAAAATTTAAAACTAAAGTAGCAACTGAATTTGGACTTCTTGCTGATGGAGTAACTGGATATGAAGTGACTATACAGCTTATTGTAATCACATTAATATTTGGAGCTGTATTTTTCCATTATTCCAGAAAGGAATTTACGTATGAAAGGTGATAGAAGTATATTAAGTTTAATAAGATACAATTTAATAAAATGTTACAATAAAAAGTTAATAACCTGCAGCTTAGTAGTAACGTTAATAACCTGTGTAATGTATATGGGAAAGGTTACAGAGTATTATAGGATTACTGGAAACACAGTGAATCAGTGGGATTACTTTTTTAGAATATTTTCTAATCCATTTATTTTAGAATTTATGTTTATACCTATATTACTTTTTATTACTGCTCCAGTTTCAACAGTTAATAATAGAAATAAATATGTTTATATTAGAACATCAAAAAAATATAAAATTGTTATAGCTGAGCAGTTATCAAATTTAATAATTATCACAACTTATATATTGCTAATTGGAATTTTGATATTTTGTTTAGGCGGCTACTATAGCAGATTTGATTCAAACTGGAGTAATGCAATAGTTGGTGAAAAGAAAATTCAAGTTGCAACAGAGTATTTATTTTTTAATAATTTCATATATTCTTATAGTCCAATGGCAGCAGCAATAATATCAATTTTTAAGTTTATAGCTACAACACACTTAGTAATATTGTTAAGGGATTTTATAATATATATGTTTAAGAAAAATATAATATCTATTTTAGTGGCTTTTTCCTATCTGTTAATAAATTATAGAGATCCAGTGACACTTGGTAAGTTATCTATAGGTGAGTTAGGAACCATTTGGTGCCATGAATTTGAAGCAAATAAACATTTATCTTTGTCTATGTTAGATAGTCGCAGTTACTCTACTGTAAATGTATCTAACATAGTATTAATATGCTCAATTATTATAATGCTAATATTTGCATTGCTCGCTTTTAGGAGGAAAGAAAGTGAAAAAATTTAATATATCTTTTTTAAATATAAAATATATTAATAAAAAATTAATAGTATATTTTATATTGGTATCAATATTGTACGGATTATATGGTACTAGCTTTATTTTAAATAACTCTAGTGAGGTTAATTTTAATTTTGGAGATGTTTTTTTATTTTTATTTGGAGGCGTTCAGTATAGAAAAGATTCTTTAATTGACTATACTAGTTGGTTTGGATTTATTCTGCTGATATATTATCCTATCATATATTTTCTTTCCAAACAGTTTGCAGATAAAAAGGTATTTATTTTTTATAGGATAAAAAAATACAAGTATTGGTACTATTCAAATATTTTTATTGCATTTTTAAAAGTTATACTATTTTTCATTTTTATGTATGCTGCAACATTTATTATAGCACTAAAACCCTTAGGGTATAGTGGAGTTGTTAGTAAAAACATATTTAATAATTTGAAATATTCTGTTTCCACTAATACTTTAATTGTACAGTTAATTTCAATTAATATCCTATTTATTATAGCAGTTATTTTATTGGCTATGAATTTATTTTTTGTAACAAAAAAGTTTAACATTTCGGTGCTGATAGTATTAATATTAACATATTTAAGTAGTTTTATAAATTTAAAATCTAGTGCAAAATATTCACTTGGAAATGTTGCTATGTTGGTGCAAAACGTAAGCTTTAGTAATGGAAATAGTAATATTACTTTTAATTATTCTATAGGATTTTTTCTTGTAATCATTATTTCAAATTTAATTTTAGGTAATTTTTTATATAAGAGAAGTATTGAAATATAATCATTCTTAGGAGGTAATCATGGAAAAAACTGTTATTAAATTTGAGAATTATACTAAAGTTATTAAAGGCGTAACTATATTGGATAATATAAATTTAAAGTTTGAGAAAGGAAAGATTTACGGATTAATTGGAAGAAATGGATCTGGAAAATCTATGCTGTTTAAGGCGTTATGCGGACTTATAAAAGCAACTGAAGGTAAGGTTATAGTGAACAATAAAGAGATAGGTAAAGATGTTGACTTTCCTGAAAATATAGGGATATTAATTGAATATCCTGGATTTTTAGAACATATAAATGGATTTAGTAATCTAGAATATCTGGCAAAAATTCAAAATAAAATTACGGATAAAGATATAATTGAAGCTTTAAATATCGTTGGATTAGATTACAAAGATAAAAGAAGTGTAAAAAAGTATTCTCTCGGAATGAAGCAGCGATTAGGCATAGCACAAGCAATTATGGAGGATCCTGAAATTATTGTACTTGATGAGCCTATGAATGGTCTAGATAAAGATGGAGTTAAAGTAATAAGAGAACTTATACTAAATTTAAAGACTAGAGATAAAACCATAATTTTAGCTAGTCACAATTCAGAAGATATAAAGTTATTATGTGATGAAGTTTACGAGATTGATAGAGGAAGAATTGAGTTATAAAATAATAGTAGGAGAAGTTTTATGAAAAATATTAAAAAGAAAAATATAATTATATTATTTACTATTTTGTTTTTACTAATCTTACCTAAATTTATTTTTTCACCTCTTAGTAATAGAAGAAAAGAGGTTCCTGAAAATGCTAAGAAATGGATGTATGGTATGGAAAATAAAATTAATAAGGTAAATGAAACTGCTAAAAATAATAATATAGCTTGTGATTATATGAAAGGAGAAAAACAATTATTTATAGCCGCAGATAAATCTGATTTACCAGTAGATGATTTTGAATTTTCATTTTGTTTGACTATAGTAGATGATACCAATGGAATGGAATCCTTTGCAACTATTTATACAGAAAAAAGTGATAAAGAGATTAGCATTTTGGATTATAAATCTTGGCAAGCTCTTATTAATGCTGTAACGGAACAAAATACATATAACTATAGCAGTATGAATAAAAAAATAAAAGAGTCAATAAAGAAGTGTAAGAAAGAGAAGAAAGAGCAAACTATTAATGAAAAAATAAATGATTATGATGTAAATTTTCAAACTTATATAAATCAAGATAATAAACTAAAATTTCAACTTGAAATTAAAAAAGGTTATAAGTTTGATAAAATTTAAATTTGAGTATAATAAAAGTCATAAAATTAGAATTATCCAGAAAGATATTAGGATAATTCTTTTTTATATTAAATACAATTTAATTTGCAGCTAAATATCATGGATTCACCAAAGGGAAATGAATATTATTGTCGAATATATACAAATGGACTAAGAATTTTACTAAAGATACAAAGTATGATATTTTATATATATTTAAAATATGAAAATTTATGCTAGGAGGAAACAAATAGTTACTAAAAACATTGGAAAATGTGTATAAATGTATCAGTTAAAACACTTCAACGTTGGGATAGAGAAGGGATACTAAAAGCAAAACGTACTCCAACTAATCGAAGGTATTATACTTATGACCAATATTTAGAGTTCAAGGGATTAAAAAATAATGTAGATGGAAAGATAGTTATATATACAAGAGTTTCTACTAACAATCAAAAAGATGATTTAATTAATCAAATTGAATTTCTAAAGGATTTTGCAAATGCTAAGGGCATTATTGTAGATGAAGTTATTAAAGATATAGGAAGTGGACTGAACTATAATCGTAAAATATCAATACTTCATGTTTTCAAAAGAAGCTACTTTAAGTGCAAATAACTTTGATAAATATATAAACAATGAAGTA
>CAMJGD010000021.1 GCA_946405135.1 uncultured Clostridiaceae bacterium
AGCACCTGCCTTGCACGCAGGGGGTCAAGGGTTCGAATCCCTTTGTCTCCACCAAAAAAGACTGTTATATAACAGTCTTTTTTTTATACTTATTTATAATTTTACTAAAATTATTTATTAAAATTATAAAATAAAAGAAAATTTTCTTCAAAACTATTGAAAAACTATATACAATATTAGTATTATTGTATATAAGAATTTAGATAGGTTTTATGGAGGAATTATTATGAGTATTTTAAATTATTTTGGTAAAGAAATAAAAGTTTTATATGATGTAGACTGTTGTGTAGTAGGGGGAGGAACAGCTGGAGCTGCAGCAGCAATATCTGCTTCTTTAAGTGGAGCAAAAACTTTAGTAGTAGAGAAAGGTTCTGCATTAGGAGGAAGTCAAACCCTTGCGTTGGTAATGCCTATGATGTCTACAGGGGTAAAAGATAATGATCTTAAAGTAAATGCTTTAATAAAGGAAAGGCTTATAGAAGAAGGTATAGATATAGATGACAAGTTTGGCAATACAGGATGGTTTAATTTTGAAAAGCTTTCATTAGTTCTTGAAGAACTTATAGTTGAACACTCTGGAGAGATTCTTTATGATACAATCTTTATAGATTCTTTTGTAGAGCATGGAGATATTAAATATATTATTGTCTATAATATAGATGGACTCTGCGCTATAAAAGCTAAAACCTTTGTAGATGCTTCAGGTGATGCAGTTTTATCTAAAGCTTCAGGTGTTAAAGTTAAAATAGGTAATGAAAAAACTGGGAAAAATCAAGTAACATCTTTAAGATTTGAAATGGGGGGAATTGACTTAGAAAAATTATATGCTTATATGAAAAATACAGGAGATAACTTTTCTCCATTGGCACTTCCATTTTATGAAATTGCTATGATTCCAGGAAGATGTTTTGCCTTGGAAGGAAAATTTTTAGAAGCATTAAAAAGAGGAGAAATTAATAAAGAGGATATGAAATATTTTCAGGCTTTTACGGTTCCAGGTAAGAAAGGGGTTATGGCATTTAACTGTCCGGAAATACCAAATAGTGATGATACCACAAGCTCCATTAATAGAAGCCGATATATAATAAAAGGCAGAGAAATGACAGAAAGATTAGCTAACTTCTTAATTAATTATATTCCTGGATTTGAAGATAGTTATTTAATTAGAAATGCATCTATGCTTGGAGTTAGAGAAAGCTATAGGATAGTAGGTAAATATGTGCTAAATGAAGAGGATTATAAGGAAAGAAGAAAATTTGAAGATACTGTGGCTAAAACTAGATATTATATAGATGTGCATACAGATGATGAAGAACCTGATACTGAAATGATAGAAGAAGGAGATTATTATACTATACCTTATAGGAGTCTTATAACTAATGAAATTAAAAATTTAATAGTAGCAGGAAGATGTATTTCTTCTACTTTCTTACTTCAATCATCATTAAGAATACAGCCTACCTGCCGAGATACAGGAGAAGCTGCAGGAAAAGCTTGTGCTTATTCTATTAAAAATAATATACCTTTAAATGAAATTGATTGGACGAAGGTTATATAAAATTAAATACAATAAAAAAAGAGTTTATAGTCACATAAATTTTATAAGAGGGCTGTAAGCTCTTTTATTTTAAATGTGTTTACAGAATATTAATTTGATTAACACTGCAATTATATTAGAATAAGGATAGGACTTAAAATAAAATAGAAAGGAACTTTTATGTTTTATAGATTAAAACAATTTTATTGGGGTGTTATATGTAGCTTTAAGTCAATTGACTATGAATTTTTAAAAATGTACTTAAATGAAGAAGAGCTAAATTTATTTAGTAAATTAAAAACAAATGAAATGCATCATTGTATAAGAGTAGCAAAATCTGCATTAAAGTTTGCAGAGGATATAGAATGTAATGATATGAGTAAAAATTACTTTATAAAAGCATGTTTACTTCATGACATAGGCAAGATAGGCATCAACATATCTACTGTAGATAAATCTTTACTTGTAATCGTTGATAAAATCAGCAGAGGTAAAATAAAAAAGTATAATAATATAAAAAAAATAGACGTGTATTACAACCATCCTAAAATTGGTTATAATATATTGAAACCTTATGGATATAGTGATGAATTTTTATATTTAATATTAAATCATCATAATCATGATATAAAAGATAACAAAAATTTAAACATTTTAATTAGGTGTGATAGCATAAATTAGTGGTGGTGATATATATGAATTCTAAAAAAAGAAGAGAAGGTATAGAAATAAGTCTTCTTGGAGCCAATATTCCTCAGAAAGGAGTAGATTTAGCAAAAAAGTTTGGAGTAACCAGGCAGGTAATAGTAAAAGATATAGCTATTTTAAGAGCTGAAGGTAAGGATATAATAGCCACACCTGAAGGTTATATTATGGGAAGAGAAAGCAGAGGGTATATCAAGAGATTATTAGCAACTAGTCATACCAAAAAAGATATAGAAGATGAATTAAAAAGTGTAATTAAATATGGGGGCATAGTTGAAGATGTTATTGTAGAACATCCACTTTATGGTGATATAAGAGCTACACTTATGATAAAAACTCTTGAGGATATACAAAACTTTGTTAAAAATTTTAATGAATCAAAGGCAGAACCTTTATCCTCACTTACAAGCGGAATTCACATGCATACCATTTCAGCAGAAAATGAAGATGTGATGAATAAAATAGTAAATGAACTAAAAAATAAGGGATATTTAATTTTAGATTGATTGTAATTTTGTTTATATTGGTGGTGATGTTATGAAAAAAAGATATAGCGTTATAATATCTTTTATTTTATTGATTATTTTTTTATTAGTTTTATTAGATAGTATGGCAGGATTTATCATAAATATTAAATGGTTCAAGGAAGTAGGATATCTTTCAACATATTTTACCCAAATGACAGCCACTTTAAAATTGATGATTCCAATATTTACAATTTGTTTTATAGGTATATGGCTATACTATAGCAGCTTAAGAAAGAGTTTTATAAAGCATAAAAATGTAATAGAAATTACAAGAAAAAATAAGAAGATAGAAAAAACTGTTTTTTTCATTTCAAATATAATAATATCTTTTATTATATCTTATTTTACTGCATCAAATTATTGGGACAGGATTTTACAATTTAGCAATGCTATAGATTTTAATGTAAAGGATCCTATTTTCAATAAGGATGTTTCCTTTTATGTGTTTAGATTGCCTCTTATACAATCTATATATGGGGCTATTATGGCATTTCTCATATTACTTATAATAGTAACACTCATAGCTTATGTAATCATGAATATAAAGGATAGGATAGTTAATAAGGGTTCAAAAAGTCCTTTTTCAAAAGTTAAGACTATAAAAAGTGAGCTTACAAATTTTGCGGGAAAGCAGCTTGCCATATTATCTGCTTTAATTTTAATAATGGTATCTATAGGGTATATATTAAAAGCTTATTATTTAGTATATAGTCCAAGAGGAGTAGCTTTTGGGGCAAGTTATACTGATGTAAAGGTAAGTTTGATATTTTATAGAGTAATATCCATAGTATCTATAATATGCGCTATTATTGTATTTTTTAGTGTACTTAAATCAAAAGTTAAACCTATAATAATTTCTATAATTTCTATAGTAATCATTATAGTTTTGGAAAATGTTACTTCTATTGCAGTTCAGCAGTTTGTAGTTAAGTCAAATGAGTTAGATTTTGAAAAGAAGTATATAAAGTATAATATAGATTATACAAGGAAAGCATTTAATATTGAAAATGTAAATGAAAAATATTTTGAAGTAAAGAACGATTTAACTAAAGAGGATTTAAAAAACAATAAGGACATAATAAATAATATAAAATTAAATTCTTTTGAACCTTCATTGGAATTTTATAATCAGGTTCAGGTAATAAGATATTATTATAATTTTAATGATATTGATATTGATAGATATAATATAAATGGTAGGTATAGCCAGGTATTTGTTGCTCCAAGGGAAATAAATTCTGATGATATACAGCCGGATACTTGGCTGAATAAACATTTAGTTTATACTCATGGCTACGGTATAGTTATGAGTAAAGTAAATTCTGTTACACCAGAAGGACAACCTGATTTTGTTATGAAAGATATTCCTACTGAAAATAATACAGATATAGAATTAAAAAATCCTAGAATATACTTTGGAGAAAGTACAAACTATTATGCAGTAGTAAATACTTATCAGAAAGAATTTGATTATCCTAAAGGTGGAGAAAATCAGACTAATACTTATGATGGTACTTCAGGAATAAGGATGTCTATACCAAACAGATTTCTTTTTGCATTACATGAAAGAAATATTAAATTTTTATTATCTAATGATATAAATTCAGAAAGCAAGATACTTATAAATAGAAATATATTAAAAAGAGTAGAAAAGATAGCTCCTTTTTTACATTATGATAAAGATCCTTATGTGGTAGTAAAAGATGGAAGATTGTTCTGGATTATAGATGGATATACTACTACAGATAAATATCCTTTTTCAGAGAACTATCATGGAGCAAACTATATTAGAAATTCAGTAAAAGTAGTAGTAGATGCCTTTAATGGAGACACGAATTTTTATATTGTAGATAAAAATGATCCTATAATAAACAGCTATTCAAAAATATTTAAAGGATTATTTAAGGATGGTGAATCATTACCTAAAGAGATAAAAGAACACTTTAGATATCCAGAAGAGTTATTTAATATTCAGTGTGAAGTTTTAGAAAAATATCATATGACAGATCCAGTAGTGTTCTATAATGGTGAAGATTTATGGCAAATATCAAAAAATAGAAAAGATATAGAAGGAAAAAGACAGCTGAATGAAACATCCTATGTGATAACAAGACTGCCAGATGAAAAGAAAGAAGAGATGCTCTTATTGGAATATTTTAATATGAGAAATAAAGAAAATATGGTAGGATTATTGGGAGCAAGAATGGACGGAGATAATTATGGAAAGTTAGTTTTATATAAATTTCCGCCAAAGAAAACTGTATATAGTCCATTCTTATTTAAAAATAAACTAAATCAAGATCCAGTGATATCTAAAGAAATTTCTTTGTGGAACACAGAAGGCTCCAAGGTAAATTACGGGGACACAGTTATAATACCTATTAAGAATTCTTTATTATATATAGAACCTCTATATTTAAGAGCTAATGGAAAAAACAGCATACCTGAAATGAAAAGAGTTATAGTTTGTTATGGTGAAAAAATTGTAATAGCAGAAAATATAGAAAAAGCTCTTGAAGATATATTTAATTATGCTGAAAAAAATATAGGAAGAGAAACAGGTACTATAGATAATATAAATAATATAAAAAAGGCAAGAGAATTTTATGATAAGGCTTTAGAAGCTCAAAAAAATGGAGATTGGGCTAAATATGGAGAATATATAAATGAATTAGGAAATATTCTAAAAGATTTAGACCAATAAATTTTAATAAGAATGCCCAAGTACCATAAGTACGGTATTTGGGCTAAATTATTTCATTTAAATAATTAATAAAATTTAGAGTGTTTTTAAATTTTTTGATATAATTATATTGAAACTTATATTTTTAAATTAAGTGCTGATAAAAAATTAGATTTACACAAAATTAATATGTTGATTGGTAATAGTTCACAAAAAGGTAATATCATAGATATGAAATGTTTATAAATGAGCTTTACTTTTAGGAGGCAACGATTTAAATGGATTACGATGTATTGGTTTTAGGCGGAGGAATTATCGGATGTGCAGTAGCCTATGAGCTTTCAAAATATAATTTAAATATAGCACTTATAGAAAAAGACTATGATATAGCTGATGATGTTGCTATGTTTAATACTTCAATTGTATACGATGGCGTGGAATGTGAAGATGGTCTTATGAGTAAACTGGAAGTTATGGGCAATGTGATGTTTGATGAAATAACATCTAAATTTGATGTTCCTTTTAAAAGAACAGGAGCTATAACTATAGCAGAAGATGAAGAAGCCGTTAAAAAGCTTGAAGCTTTATATGAAAGAGCTAAAGATAGAGGTATAGAATATGTTTATTTGATTGATGAAAGCGATGTTAGAGAGATTGAGCCAAATTTAAAGTTGAATGTTAAAAAGGCTTTATACTCTAAAAATATAGGAGTGGTTTGTCCTTATGATTTAGCCATAGGCTATGCAGAAGTAGCCTGTGATAATGGTGTGAATTTTAGGTTGGAAGAAGAAGTACTTGATATACAAAAAATTTCAAAAGGGTTAAAGGTTACTACAAATAAAAATAAATTTACCTGTAAAGTTGTAGTAAATACTATACCTGGAGATAGTTATACCATAGATAATGAAAGGGTTTATGTGAGAGAATATGAAAGCAATTTAAACTATTTTGTGTTGCAAAATAAATATAATAAACATTTTTCAAATATAATATTTTCTATAAATTCTAATGGGGAAGAGACATATTCCATACCTACATTAAACAATGGTACTATACTTGCAGCAGCCAGTAAGGAAGGTTTAAATTTTGATTTCACTTTTAATAAAGTATCTAAATTAGTAGAAGATGTGAAATCTGAAGATGTTATTAATTCATATCAATCTCCTTTTTATAAGGATAATGTAATAGTAGATGATAGCGATATAAGTAAAGGATATATAAAGGTTATAGGAAAGCATTATGGTCAAGTTACTGTTACTCCTTCTATAGCTAAAATAATTTGTGAAAGCATTGTAAGCAATTTAAAATGTAAGAATAAAAAAGATTTTATAGATAAAAGAAGAGAATTTTATAGGTTTAAAAATTTGAGTAAGGAAGAAAGAAATGAAATAATTAAGTTAGACAGCAGGTATGGTAAAATAGTCTGCCTTTGTAATCTTGTTACTGAAGGAGAAATAGTTGATAGTATACGAAGACCTTTAGGAGCAAGAACAGTAGAAGGAATAAAAAGAAGAACAGGCGTTACTTTTGGAAGCTGTCAAGGTTCATATTGTATAAGCAAAATAGTATCCATATTAGCTAGAGAAACAGATAAAAAACTAACAGACATAGTAAAGGATTCTAAAAAATCTAAAATGCTTGGTGGAAGAATCAAAGAGTTTAATGAAATGTAAGGAGTGGTGATGGTGATTGCTCAAACCATATGCCAAGGTTGTGAAAAAAAGTGTGTTTTAGATATATATAAATACGACAAAATAGAAGTTAATGGAAATGAGTGCGAAACTGGTATAGAATATGGATACCAGGAAGCAACTAATTCCAAAAAAATATTTACTACTTTAGTGAGAATAAAGGGTTCAAAAAAATTCAATGTGCTTCCAGTAAAGAGTACAGCACCTATAGATAAATCACTTTGGATTGAATGTTCAAAAGCTTTAAGTAGGCTGTATGTAGGAGCTCCAGTAAAGATAGGAGATATAGTATGTAAAAATATTTTAAACACAGGAGTAGATATTATATGTATAAAAAATGTAGATAGAGATTAATAACTGTTTATATCTTGACATATAAAAATCACATGTATATAATTATATAAAATATAATATTTAAACCGTAGAAGAGGCTAGTATTAGAGAGATAGATTTAAGAGAGTCAGTGGCCGGTGAAAACTGATACTATTACTTTAAGAATCCACCTTGGAGGGACTGTGATGAGCAGTACGGAACTTTTCCGTTATATTATTAAGAGGATCAAATATTTTGATCAATTAGGGTGGCAACGCGGAGCTTTTCGTCCCTTTACGGGAGAGAGGCTTTTTTTTTATTTTCAAAATTTTTATGGAAAGAATAAATATATAAAAATAATTAAGGAGGACTATATATGTTAGATTTAAAAAGAATAAGAAATAATACTGAAGAGATAAAAACTGCTTTATCTAATAGAGGTGAGGATTTTGATGTTTCTGTTATTGATGAGGTAATAGCTCTAGATGAACAGAGAAGAGAAATTCTTGTAGCGGTTGAAGCATTAAAAGGTAAGAGAAATCAGGTTTCATCAGAAATACCTAAATTAAAGAAAGCTGGTCAGGATGTAGCACCTATTATGGCAGAAATGAGAGAAATAGGTGACAAAATAAAAGAACAGGATAATAAAGTAAATGAAATAGATGAAAAAATAAAGTATATAATGTTAAGAATACCTAATATACCTAATCCTAAGGTACCTGAAGGAGCTTCTGACGAAGACAATGTAGAAATAAAAAGATGGGGAGAACCAACTAAATTTGATTTTGAGATTAAGGCTCATTGGGATTTAGGAACAAATTTAAATATACTTGATTTTGAAAGAGCAGGTAAAGTTACAGGATCAAGATTCACTATGTATAAAGGATTAGGAGCAAGGCTTGAAAGAGCTGTAATTAACTACTTTTTAGATAAACATACTTTAGAAAATGGATATACTGAAATTTTTCCGCCATTTATGGTTAATAGAGAAAGCATGACAGGAACAGGTCAGCTTCCTAAATTTGAAGAAGATGCTTTTAAGGTATCTAATGAAGATTATTTTTTAATACCTACAGCAGAAGTTCCTGTAACAAATATGTATAGAGATGAAGTATTAAGAGGTGAAGATCTTCCAGTAAAGCATGTAGCTTATAGTGCATGTTTTAGATCAGAAGCTGGTTCTGCAGGAAGAGATACAAGAGGACTTATAAGACAGCATCAATTCAATAAAGTAGAATTAGTAAAATTCGCTAAACCAGAACAGTCCTATGAAGAATTGGATAAATTAGTTGAAGATGCAGAATCTGTACTTCAGGGGTTAGGACTTCCTTATAGGATAGTTAGAATATGTAAAGGTGACTTAGGTTTTACTGCAGCTTTAAAATATGATATTGAGGTTTGGATGCCAAGTTATAATAGATATGTGGAAATATCAAGCTGTAGTAACTTTGAAGACTTCCAAGCAAGAAGAGCAAATATAAAATACAAAGAAACTCCTAAGGATAAACCTCAATTTGTGCATACACTAAATGGTTCAGGAGTTGCTATAGGAAGAACAGTAGCTGCAATACTTGAAAACTATCAAAATGAAGATGGAACTGTAACCATACCAGAAGCTTTAAAGCAATACATGGGTAAAATAGAAGAAATAAAATAGTATCATATAAAATTGAGAGATACTTCCTAGCAATTGGATGTAAATTTTCAAAGACCTAGGAAGTAATCTCACCATTTAATTAATAGCTGTAAAGTTATTCCAGAAAACAAATTTAAAAAAATTATTGACATAATAGCAAACCGCTGATATAATAAAACATGTGTCAGATGGAAAGATGGTCGAGTTGGTTTAAGGCACCGGTCTTGAAAACCGGCGTACGGGTGACCGTACCGTGGGTTCGAATCCCACTCTTTCCGCCATTTTCATATATTTAATTAATAATTGTAGGACATGGAGAAATACTCAAGTGGCCGAAGAGGCGCCCCTGCTAAGGGCGTAGGTCGGGAAACCGGCGCGAGGGTTCAAATCCCTCTTTCTCCGCCATAAAACACCTAACTGAATTTCAGTTAGGTGTTTTTTTATGCTATTATGCATTTATTGATGAATTTTACTGACAGGTATATAATTTATATAATGAAATTTTAACTATAATTATATAAATCTCTCTTTTATTAATTTTAAGAAGGTGATTTTTATGTTGAAGGGAGATAGGGTTTTTTTAAGATCTGTTGAGAGAAAAGATATTAATATTTTTTATGACATTTGGTCAGATGAAGAAATAAGAAAATATGATGGAGGATATTTAGTACCGCCATCAAAAGAATATTTATTGGAAAATTTTAATAGGTATATGAATTCTAATAAAAAATATTTGAGCATAGTAAACGAAAAAGGTGTGGTCATAGGTTATATTACTTATGAAGAAGCAAGAGACTTCTCTGAAATATATTCAATAGGTATAACCCTAGGAAGAGATTTTATAAGTAGAGGTTATGGCAGCGATGCTATAAAAACTTTACTTAAGTTTTTGTTTATGAATAGGGGAGCTAATCGAGTAGAATTAGAAGTAGTGGACTCAAATATTAGAGCTATAGGCTGTTACAAAAAATGTGGATTTAAAGAAGAAGGAAGAAAGAGAAAAAGGTATTTTATTGAGGGTGAGTTTAGGGATCTGTTAATTATGGGAATAATAAAAGAAGAATATCCTAAAGAAAATAAATAAAAATATTATTCAGGAGCTGATAATTTTGAGTTTAAGGTTTATTTTTGGAAGGGCAGGATGCGGAAAGAGTACCTTTTGTCTTAATCAGATAAAAAATAGAATCGAAAAAGGAACAAATTCTAAGCTTGTGCTTCTAGTACCAGAACAATTTTCTTTTCAGTCTGAAAAAAACTTGCTTTCTACCATAGGAGAAAAGAATATATTAAATGCGGAAGTTTTAAGTTTTAAGAGACTGTGCCATAGGGTTTTCAATGAAGTTGGTGGTGTTACTCATAAAACTATGAATGAAGCAGGCAAAAACATGCTTATCTTCAAAATAGTAGACCAATTGCACAGCAAAATGAAAATGTTTTCTACAGCAAGTAAGCAGCAAGGATTTATAGATATACTATCTCAGACCATAACAGAATTTAAAAGATATAATATTACCCCGGAAATACTTAAACAGTCAATAGAAAGCATAAAGGAAAACCAAGAATTAAAAGATAAAATTGAGGATTTGACACTCATATATGAAAACTTTGAAAATAAACTTCATGAATCCTATATTGATGCAGAAGATGAACTTTCTATTTTAGCTCAAAAAATTGATGAATGTAATCTTTACGATGATGCGGAAATTTGGATAGATGAATTTACTACATTTACACCACAGCAATATGTTATTATAGAAAAGCTATTAAAAAAAGCTAAGATAGTGAATATAACATTGTGTTCCGATACCCTAAATGGAGATAAAGATATAGATAATACAGATATATTTTCCACTATCAAAAATACTGAAAATAAAATTGTAAAAATAGCTGCAGATAACAGAATATATTATGAATCCCCCATTGACCTGAATAAAGATTGTTGTCCTAGGTTTGAGGCTAGTAATGAGCTTCAGCATATAGAAAAGCACTTCTTTTCTTTCCCTTATAAATACTACCCTGAAAAGGTAAATAATTTAAGAATATATAAAGCCTTAAATACTTATGATGAAGTAGAAAAGGTGTCTAGAGATATAATAAGGCTGGTAAGAGATAAAAATTACAGATTTAAAGATATAGCAGTAGTCTGCAGAGAATTAGAAAGCTATGAAAAATTGATATCTGTAATATTTAGAGAATATGAAATTCCATACTTTCTAGATAAAAAGAGAGAAATAATGGATAATCCTCTTATAGTGCTTATAACTTCTATTTTTGATATATTCATTAAAAATTGGTCTTATGAATCTGTATTTAGATATTTAAAAACAGGAATTTTAGATATATCTAAAGAGGATATAGATATATTAGAAAATTACGTTTTGGCTCATGGAATAAGAGGAAAAAAGTGGACAGAGGGAGAGCTTTGGGATTATAGAGTTATAAATACTGAAAAAGAGATGACAAATTACGAAAAGTTAACTATGAATAGGATAAATGAAACAAGGGACCAAGTAGTGGAGCCTTTAAAAAAGCTATATAAAAACATAAATAAAAATTCTACAGTAAAAGAAATATGTATAGCTTTATATGATTTTCTCATAGATATTAAGGCTTTAGATAAAATTGAGAACTGGTCTAAAGATTTTCAGGAAAAAGGCAATCAGGAAAAATCCAATGAATACAGCCAGATAATAGATATAGTCATGCAGGTATTAGATCAAGTGGTAGAAGTCATGGGAGAAGAAAAAATAAAGTTAGATAAGTTTGTAAAGATATTAAATGTTGGTTTTGAAAAATATGAAATGGGATTAATACCTGTATCTATAGATGAGGTAGTAGTAGGAGATATAGAAAGAATAAGAAGTCATAATATAAAAGCTTTATATGTTATAGGTGTTAATGATGGAGTTTTTCCTAAAGGAGGAAGAGAAGAAGGTATATTATCTGATGAGGACAGAAATATTTTAAAAGAAAAAGGTGTGGAACTTGCTGCAGATACAAAGACTAAAGCCTTTGAAGAGCAGTTTCTAGTGTACAATACCTTAACCATAGCAAGAGAGTATCTGATGCTCACTTATCCTGTAGGAGATTACGAAGGTAAGGCATTAAGACCATCTATAATAATATCTAGAATGAAAAAGCTGTTTCCTAAATTAATAGAGGAAAGCGACATAGTAAAAATTAATTTAGAAGATCCTGAATTAGAACATATAGTTTCTCCTATATCTACATTTAATGAACTAATTACTGAATTAAGAAGGAATTATGAGGGAGAAGATATAGAAGAAATTTGGTCAGAGGTATATAAGTGGTATATAAATAAAGAAAATTGGAAAGAAAAAGCAAAGATAGTTTTCAAAGGTTTTGAGTACAGTAATCAGGTAGAAAAAGCAGATGATAAAAAAATAAAAGCACTTTACACTAGACCTTTTTACTTTGATGTATCTAGAATTGAAAGATATGCTGAATGTCCTTTTGCTTATTATGTTCAGTATGGATTAAAAGCAAAAGATAGAAAGATATATGAATTTAGTTATCCGGACTTTGGAAGCTTTATGCATGAGGTAATAGATAATTTTTCTCATAAGTTAAAGGAAGAAAATATAAGCTGGAGAGAGCTTGACGTGGATTGGTGCAGAAAAACCATATCTAATTTAGTAGATGAAAATATAGAAGTAAACTCCTCCATATTAAAAAGTTCAGGTAAATACAAGTATATGGCAGGAAGAATGAAACGAATTATTTCAAAATCTGTGATGATAGTATCTGAGCATATAAAAAGAAGTAGTTTTGATCCTTTAGCCACAGAATTAAAATTTGGCACAGGAAGCAAGGAATTAAAACCTATAGAACTAAGCTTACCTTCAGGAGAAATAGTAAAGCTTAGAGGAAGAATAGATAGAGTAGACGCCATGGAACTTGATGGAGAGACTTATATAAGGATTATAGATTATAAGTCAGGTAATAAAGAATTCAGCCTTTCTGAAGTGTATTATGGATTGCAGTTGCAGCTTTTGGTTTACCTAGATGCCATACTATCTAATGCGGATAAATTTATCAAAAATCAAGCTTTGCCAGGAGCTATACTCTATTTAAGAATAGATGATCCTTTAGTCAAAGGAAATAGAGATATGAGCGATGAAGAAATAGAAAAACAGATATTAAAAAAGCTTAAGATGAAAGGATTATTACTAGCTGATGCCAAAGTTATAAAAGAGATGGATAATAATATAGAAGGCTACTCTTTAATAATACCAGCAAGAATAAATAAAGATGGAAGCCTTGGTAATTCTTCTGCTATCACCTTAGAACAATTTGAAATATTGAGAGAGTATGTAAGAGATACTATAGTGAGATTATGTGAAGATATGTTAAGTGGTGATATAACCATAAAACCTGTTAAAAACAATAAATATGTAAGCTGTAAATTCTGTAATTTTTCATCCATATGTCAGTTTGATTCATCTATAAAAGATAATAAATACAATTATTTAGCTAAAAAAAGTGATGAAGATATATGGAATCTTATATACAAAAAAACAGAAGAAAATATAGAAGGGGGTGGCAGTGATGGCAGAGACTAAGTGGACTAAGGAGCAGCTAAATGCTATAACTACTAGAAACTGCAATTTGTTAGTGGCAGCAGCTGCTGGCTCTGGGAAGACAGCAGTACTGGTAGAAAGAATCATAAGAATGATAACAGATAAGGAAAGACCTATAGATATAGATAAGCTTTTGGTGGTTACATTTACCAACGCTGCTGCAGCGGAAATGAGAGAAAGAATAGGTGAAGCTATATCTAAAGAACTAGACAGATTTCCACACTCAAAAGTGCTGCAAAGGCAGCTTACTCTTTTAAATAAATCTAATATAACCACTATGCATTCTTTTTGTCTTGATGTTATAAAAAATAATTTTCATCAGATAGAGCTAGATCCTAATTTTAGAATAGCAGATGAAACTGAAGCAATTTTATTAAAGCAGGAAGTAATTCAAGAGCTTTTTGAAAACAAATATGAGGAAGAAGACAATGAAAGTTTTCTATCTTTAGTAGAATGTTTTGGATCTAGCAGAGACGATATTTATCTTCAAAACATAGTAAATGATTTATATGATTTTTCCATGAGCGGTCCCTGGCCAGAAAAATGGCTTAAAGAAAAAGCAGAGGATTTTAACATAGACGAAGACTTTGATATTGGGAACTCTATATGGGGAAAAAACTTAAAAGAGAGCATAGACATAGAACTTTATGGAATGAAAGAAAAACTTTTAAGTGCCCTTTCCATATGTGAAAGCTACGAAGGATTAGATAAATATGGTGAAAATATAAAGGGCGATTTAAATATAATAGAAGACTTGCAGGAGGCTTTAAATTTATCTTTTGATGAATTATATAAAAGCTTTAATGGATTAGCATTTTCTAAATTAAATAGATGCGGGAAAGATGCAGATAAAGAAGCTCAAAAAAGGGTAAAAGACTTAAGAGATGAAGTTAAGAAAAGAATAAATAGCATAAAGGAAGAAATATTTAATATATCTCCTGAGGATTCAGTGAAAAGTATCAAGGATATGTATCCTATCATTAAAGCTTTAACAGATTTAGTAATAGAGTTTAATCATAGGTACAGACAGAAGAAAGCTGAAAGAGGCATACTTGATTTTAATGATCTTGAACATTTATGCTTAGACATACTTACTGAAAGGGATGAAAGAGGAGATATTGTGCCTTCAAAGGCAGCTCTAGGATTTAGAGAGAAATTTGAAGAGGTATTGGTAGATGAATATCAAGATAGTAATAGTGTTCAAGAGACAATAATAAATATGGTCTCAAGAAAAAATACTGATGACCCTAATGTGTTTATGGTAGGCGATATAAAGCAAAGCATATACAGATTTAGACAGGCAAAACCGGAGTTATTTTTAGACAAATACATTAATTACTCGGAAAAAGAAGGAGATAAAAATAGAAAGATATTACTATATAAAAACTTTAGAAGCAGAATAGAAGTGATAAATGCAGTTAACTATATATTTAAGCAGCTTATGTCTGAAACCGTTGGAGAACTGCAATATGATGATAAAGAAGCCTTAAACCTTGGAGCAGATTACAAAATTTTAGAAGAACAAGGAAGCAAAGCTGGCGGAGATATAGAGCTTCATATAATAAATCTTAGCGGAAAAGATATTGAAAAAGAGGATGAGGATTTAAGTGAAAATTTTGAGGAAGAAGAGAATTTAGATGAAGAAGAATTAGACAAAATTCAAATAGAGGCTAGATTTGTAGCAAAAAGTATAAAAGAAATTATAAATCCTTCTAGTGGAGAAGTATTTAAAGTTTATGATAGAGGATTAGGAGACTATAGACCTGTTAAATATAAAGATATAGTAATTCTTATGAGAACTACTGCTAATTGGGCTCCTGTTTTCATGGAGGAACTTAGCGGAGAAGGAATACCAGTTTATGCAGATGCAGGTACAGGATATTTTCAAACTGTAGAAATAAGAACTATGATGGCTCTTCTTCAAGTTATAGATAATCCTCTTCAAGATATACCTTTGCTTTCAGTATTAAGGTCTCCAATATTTTCTTTCACTCCAGAAGAATTAATAGACCTTAGAATATATGATAGAGAAAAATATTTTTATGAGTCTTTAAAAGAGATAGCTCAATGTGATACAGATTCTATTGCATCTCAGGAAGATTACAAGTATGAAAAAAACTTAAAAGAAAAGTGTAGATATGTAATCCATTCTATAGAAAGATGGAGAAAAAACTCTCTTCATATGCCTATAGATGAATTTATATGGTATCTATACACAGATACTTCATACTATGGCTATGTGAGAGCTATGCCTAATGGTATGCAAAGACAGGCTAATTTAAGAATACTTTTCCAAAGAGCAAAGCAATATGAAGAAACCAGTTTTAAGGGATTGTTTAATTTTATAAATTTTATAAATTTTATAAATAAGTTAAGAAAAAATAGCGGTGATATGGGAAGTGCTAAGATATTAGGGGAAAATGAAGATGTAGTTAGAATAATGAGTATTCATAAGAGTAAAGGTTTGGAGTTCCCTGTAGTAATATTAGCAGGCTGTGGAAAAAACTTTAATCTAATGGATTTAAATAAACCTATACTATTTCATGAACAATTAGGTTTTGGTCCGGATTATGTGGATTATAAAAAGAGAATAACTTATGCTACTTTAGCAAAGCAAGCTTTAAAAAAGAAGTTTAAGATTGAGAGCTTGTCAGAAGAAATGAGAATACTCTATGTTGCATTAACCAGAGCAAAAGAAAAGTTAATTATAACAGGTTCAGTAGCAGATATTGAAAAAGCTTGTTTGAGGTGGTGCAGTGCTTCTTCGGATTCTATAGGTAAAATATCTTCCCAGGAAGTATTAAAAGGAAAGAATTATATGGACTGGATTGGTATGGCTATGGCTAAGCATAAAGATGGAAAGATTATAAGAGATTATGGAGAAGTTTCAGCAGATATTGATTATAGTGATTTATCCACATGGGACATAAAAATATGGGATAAAAATAATATTATTGTGGATAAAAATATTTCAGATGTGGATAAAATTAATGAAAAAGATAAAGTTTCTTTAAAGGAAACTAATAATGAGGATTATATTCAAAAGATAAAAAGCAGATTAGATTGGGTTTATGCTTATAAATATTCTTCAACTATTCCAGCAAATATTTCTGTATCAGAACTTAAGAGAGAGCAGCTTCAAGATGAGGCACAAGATAATGTATTTAACATATTTAAGCAGCAGACTATTAAAAAACCTCAATTTCTTCAAGATAAAAAAGGACTATCTTCTGCAGAGAGAGGTACTGCAGTTCATTTTGTGATGCAGCATATAGATTTAAGCAAAGTTAAGGACATAGAAGAGATAAAGAAACAATTAGATTACTTAGTGATAAAAGAGTATTTGACTTATGAAGAAGTAAAAGTTGTTAACCCAGAGAAAATAATTAAGTTTTTCCAAAGTGATTTAGGTCAAAGAATTTTAAATTGCTATAATACTACAGGAAAGGTATATAGAGAAACTCCTTTTTATATAGAGATTCCAAGTACCTTAGTAAAAAAAGAGCTTCCTAAAGATATATATTATAATGAAAAAGTTAGACTTCAGGGAGTTATAGATTGTTTCTTTGAAGAAGAGGGCGAAATAGTGCTTTTAGACTACAAGACAGATTATGTAGGAGAAGGCGGCATAGAGGAAATTAAAAACAGGTATAAGGTGCAGATAGAATACTATGAAGATGCTCTTAAGAGGATTACAGGAAAGAAAATAAAAGAAAAATATTTATATCTTTTCTATAATGGAGAGATTGTAAAAATGTAATAAAAAAATAGAGCTAACACATAATTAAAAAAATTAAGTTAGCTCTATTTTTATTTAATTTAAGTGGGACTCCAAATTTTATATTTGGTCAGCCGAACTTACACCTACGTAATGAAATGGAGTAGGTGTTTCATTTAGTAGTTCACATATTTTGTTAGAATATATAAGAAAAGATTATCATGTATATAGGTATAAATATGAGACTAGCTGCTGTAGATAAGGCAGCCATTACTGTGGCATATTCATAATCGCTTTCATAGGCTCTAGATACAATGGCTATCTGCATCATAACAGGCATAGCAGATTCTATGATGAAGACTTTTTCCATAAGTACAGGAATCTTAATGAAGCTGCAGAGAATGAGCACAGTAATAGGAGATAATATAAATCTTGCTATAAGTATTATGGAAGACTTTTTATCTAGTTTTATCTCCTTTAAATTCAAGGAACTTAATGTTATGCCTATAAACATTGTAGATATTGGAGTGGTAAGATTACCTATATATTTACAGCTGTCCATTATAGATTTAGGAAGTTTTATATTAAGTAATATCAATATAATAGAAAAAATAAATGTAATAAGAGGAGGCGAAAATATATTTTTTAAAGATTCTTTATTTAAAATATTAGAAGTTATAAGTCCACTATCTTTTTTTATTCCAAATATGCCAACAGTCCAAAAAATTAAGGTATTAACTATATAATATAAAAGTATATAAGGCATAGCTTGTTCTCCAAATAGAGAAATATTTATAGGAAGTCCTATAAATATGGTATTGGATAGTGAAAACATGGCGCTGAAGGTGCCTTTTTTATTATCTTCTATATTAATTACCTTTATAATTATAAAGCTTATAAAATACATTATAAGCATGGACAAAAATGGTATGAAAAGCCCCATTAAGGATTGGGTAAGCCTTTCTTTTGTAAAACTGGACAGAAGATTTGAGATCATGAAAGCAGGCAGTGAAACTTTTGTTACCAGTTTTGAAAACAATTCAGATATTTTATGGTCAAACCAACCTTTTTTTGTAAGATAATAACCTAGTCCAATCATAATGAATATGGTAAAAACACTTTGAAGAGCATCAATTATTATCATAAATAAACTTCCTTTCAAGAATGTATCCTGTACTTGCTTGTACACAGACTTAATTTATTTTATACGTAGACTACATATAAACAATGTAGCCTACATTTTTTCTTTTGCTATATTTAATAAAGTTTCCCTTTTATTCATTTCTGAATTTTTTAATACTGATTCAAGAAGAAAGTTAAGCATTTCACCTAATTCTCTTCCTGGTTTTATACCTAAATTTATGATATCTTCTCCATTAATATTAAGCTCCTTCAATGTTAAAGCACATCCAGAACTTACTATTTCACTACACTTTATTTTCAATTGAGTAATTCTTTTTACTTTATTTTGGTCATTGATGCCATAAGCTTTAGATAGTTGAAATTGAAAGTATTCCTCTAAAAGTTCCTTACCTATGGTATTTATAAATTTTTTGATTTCGTATTCATTTTCTATATCAAAATCTAAATATTCATTTTCTATTAGGGTATATACCTTTTTTTGAGTAGAATTATCAAATTTTAATCTTTTCATCATAAAAGCTACATTATCTAAATTAATTTTAGTATTTACACTAGAATGACTAGAAAAGATTAAAGAAAAACGAACTATTAGGCTATTAGGGCTGTTTCTTAGTGAATTCAATATGATATCCACGAAAGATATATCTATTTTGGGAAATATATAAATTAATAGCTTTGTTTGTAGAAGAAGCTCTAAAGCTTTTTCTGGGTAATCTGTAATTATCATTTTACATATTTCATCATTAATCCTCTCAAAACTTACATTTTCTATAAGCTTAGCATTTTTTTCTATGCTTTTTAAAGTTTCATTTTCTATGTGAAAGTCTAATTGGCAGCTAAATCTTAAAGCTCTTAGCATTCTTAAAGCATCTTCTTTAAACCTTTTATCTGCACATCCAACACATTTTATTGTTTTAGAGTTTAAATCTTTATAACCATTAAAGGGATCTATTAACCCTAAATTATCATTATAAGCCATAGCATTTATGGTGAAATCTCTTCTTGAAAGATCTTCTGCTATAGAAGATACAAATATAACCTCAGAGGGTCTTCTTCCATCTAGGTATTCTCCCTCTGTTCTATAGGTGGTTATTTCAAAGCTTTCATTTTCTTCTATTACAGTTACTGTACCATGTTTCAGTCCTGTAGGAATGGTATGAGAAAATATATGCATTATCTGCTGTGGAAGAGCATTAGTAGTTATGTCCCAGTCTTTTGGTTTTACATTTAGCATAGAGTCTCTTACACAGCCTCCCACTACAAAGGCTTCAAAACCATTATCACATATTTTATTTAATATATTTTGTACAGTCTTTGGTAAAGTTATATCCATGTTAAACACCTCTCCATATATTATAAGATAAAATAGGAATAATAAATAGGATTTATGTTATAATGTTTTATGAAGATAAAAATAAAAGGTGGTTTAATATGCAGTACAAAAAAATAAATGAGTTTGAAGTGGGAGAAAGAATAGATGGTTTTTTTCTCATAAAGTCTGTGGATTGTAAGACTACTAATTCTAACAATAAAAAATATTTAGATTTTACATTATGTGATAAAACTGGAGAAATAAATGCAAAACTTTGGGAGTATAGTGAAAATGAAGAAAGCGTTTATAATCCCAATTCTATAATAAAAGTAAGGGGAACCATTTTATCCTGGCAGAATAATCTTCAGTTAAAAATAGAAAAGATGAGAAATATTACAGAAGAAGATCAGGTAAATATAGAGGAATTTGTACCTTCAGCACCTTATAAGGCTGATTTCATGTATGGTGAAGTGCTTAAATATATAGATAACATGAAAAATGAAGATATAAAAAACATAGTATTTACTATTATTGAAGAAAACAAAGAAAAGCTTATGCACTATCCTGCAGCTAAAAAGAATCATCATTCTATAAGAGCAGGTTTACTATTTCATATTATGACTATGCTAAAGACAGCTGAAAAGTTATGTGAGATATATACTTTTTTAAATAAAGATCTCCTTTATGCAGGAGTGATACTGCATGATATGGCAAAGATAGAAGAGATGAATGCTAATGAATATGGTATAGTTGATGAGTATACTGTTAAGGGACAGCTATTGGGTCATATAACTCAGGGAATAAAAAATGTAGAGCTGGTAGGAAAAGAGCTTGGAGCAGATGAGGAAATAATAATGCTTTTACAGCATATGATTTTATCTCATCACTATGAACCAGAGTATGGAAGTCCCGTTAAACCTATGATAGCAGAAGCGGAGATTCTTCATTACCTGGATATAATAGATGCTAGAATGTATGATATGAAAAAATTAATGGGAGATACAAAACCTGGAGAGTTCTCAGAGAGGTTATGGTCTCTTGAAAACCGAAGAATATATAAACCTAATAAAGAACTATAATAAAAAAATTGATGGAAGAGATTTTCTACCATCAATTTTTATTTTACTAAAACTGTTGTGCCATTTGGTAAGTTATTATATATCCATTTTGAATCCTCTATATTAAGTCTGACACATCCATGAGAAGATGGAGTACCCAGAGTTGAATCAACTACATTTCTATTTTCATCCATAGGTAGTGAGTGAAAAAGGTAATTTCCATAAAATTGAACCCAATACTTACCGCCTTGCTGATATTTTGGACTAAAGAACCAAGTACCTCTGCTACTTATCCTAAACTTACCTTTGGGTGTTTCGTGACCACTTCTGCCTGTGGAGCAAGGAAAAGTATTTATAAGTCTCCAATGATTTTTATAGCCTTTAAATATATAGGTATTTTGTTCATTTGTGCTGACCCAGGCAAGATAGGAACTGTTACTTGCTATATTTAATCCATTTATAAATTTTTCTTGATCATTTTTTATGTCAAAAACTTCGTTACTAGTAGATTCTAAAGTATTTGTCTTTGAATTAGAGATTGTTTTATTAGATTTCTTTTTATTAGCAGCTTGTAAATTTTCTGATTTAAGTTTTTCAGCTTTGTAAAATTCTAATTTGGTTTGTATATCTTTATCCTTTTCAAAACCTTTTGAATTATCTTGTATTATTTTTATAGCACCATTAAAATCTTTTTTATTAAAACATGCTTCTGAAGATGATAATATGTATTTTTTATATTTTGAAGATACCTCACTATTTAAGGTTTTAACTTCCTCATAGTTTGGATAATCTTCAGGTATATATGATAATAATTCTAAACTATATTTAAAATTATTATCATTCAGGGCTTTTTTAGCACTTTCAAATAGATTTTTGGAATTTGAAATGTTTTCTATTTCTTGTTTTACTTTATTGATATTATCATTGTTTATATTGTAATACCATAATTCATTTAATAATCTTAGGGCATCTTCTTCATCTAGTTTTTCAGATAAATACTTATCTCTAGTATCATTTACTATTGAATGAAAAAATAGATTCATATCTTCAGTATTAAACTTATCTTTATTTGTTTTATCATAAATCTCTTTTGCTTTTTCATAGTTATGGGATAAAATAAGATTCTTAAAATTCTTTAGATTATTTTTATCTCTAAATTGATTATAAGAAACATAAGAGGCTATGCTTATGGAAATAATGATTAATATAAATACTATTTTGCTTATCAACTTTTTTTTACGTTTTATATTAAGTTCCAAATTTATATTCACCTTTCTCATTGTAGGATAGTCAATGATTATTTTACTATATTAATGAAATGCTGTAAATTAACAAAGTGTTAACAATTAAAATTGTTTAAAAAATATAGTACAGTATTTTGTGACTTTCATTGAGGATTTTATATAAATAGAATATAATAATATTGATATATAAACATAAGTAAGGAGGCTAAAAACGTGTTAAAGGTTGTTGATAGATTTTTAAAATATGTAAAATTTGATACAAAATCTGATGAGACTACAGGAAAAACTCCAAGTACACCAGGGCAGCTTATATTAGGAAAAGCCTTGGTAGAAGAATTAGAAAGTATGGGAATGAAACAGGTAACTATAGATGAAAATGGATATGTGATGGCTGAGCTTCCATCAAATATAGACAAAAATATTCCTGTTATAGGGTTTATAGCTCATATGGATACTTCTCCAGATATGTCAGGTAAGGATGTAAATCCAAAATTTGTGGAAAATTATGATGGAAAAGATATAATACTTAATGAAGAAAATAAAGTGGTATTGTCACCTAAAGATTTTCCAGAATTAAAAGAATATATAGGAAAAACTTTAATAACTACAGATGGAACTACTCTTCTTGGTGCGGATGATAAAGCAGGTATAGCAGAAATAATCACATCATTAGAGTATTTAATAGAGCATCCTGAAATTAAACATGGTACCATAAAGATTGCTTTTACTCCTGATGAAGAAATAGGAGAAGGAGCAGATCATTTTAATGTAGAAAAATTTGGAGCAGATTTTGCTTATACCATAGATGGTGGTAAAATTGGAGAGCTAGAGTATGAAAACTTTAATGCTGCAGGAGTTAAAGTTTTCATAAAAGGAAGGAATATTCATCCTGGATATGCTGAAGGAAAGATGATAAATTCTATGACTATAGCTATGGAGTTTTTATCTAAACTTCCTGAAGATGAAGTTCCAGAGAAAACTAAAGATTATGAGGGATTCTATCATCTTATGTCTATAAAAGGAGAAGTAGAAGAAACTTCAATGCAATTTATTATAAGAGATTTTGATAGAGATAATTTTGAAAATAGAAAAAGAGAAATTAAAGAAATAGGAAATGAGCTTAATAAAAAATATGGATTAGATTTAATAACTGTGGAAGTTAAGGATCAGTATTATAATATGAAAGAAAAAATAGACCCGGTTAAAAACATAGTAGATATAGCTTTCAAGGCTATGGAAGAGGTAGGAGTAAAACCTATAGTACATCCTATAAGAGGAGGTACAGACGGAGCAAGGCTTTCATTTATGGGATTACCAACTCCTAATATATTTACTGGAGGAGAGAATTTCCATGGTAAGCATGAGTATATACCAACCTTTGCCATGGAAAAAGCTGTAGAAGTTATACTTAAAATAGTGGATTTATATGTAGAAATGTAAATAAATTTTATCTATAAAAATGGAAGCAAATACTTTTAGTGTTATGCTTCCATTTGTTATATGTAACTTATTGAATTAAACTTTATTAATTGTGAACTGCTTAAGCTTTTGTATCGTACATTATTTCAAAATAACCTTGTGGGTATTTACAAGCTGGACAAACTTTAGGAGCTTCTGTACCTTCATATATGTATCCGCAATTTCTGCACTTCCAGAGTTGAGGAGTATCCTGCATATAAAGCTTACCAGTTTTCATTCTATTGAGTAAATCTAAATATCTTTTTTCATGAGCCTTTTCAATTTCAATAATTTTTTTAAATGCAAATTCTATTTCAGGAAAACCTTCTTGTTTTGCTACATCTGCGAAAGAAGGATAAGCTGTTCCCCATTCTTCTTTTTCTCCTTCAGCAGCATACTGAAGGTTTTCTTCTGTAGTACCATAACCGATAGGATATTCAGTATCTACCTTTATATGAGTGTGTCCAAGACCTTCAATTAAAAAGTTAAAGAATATTCTAGCGTGAGCTCTTTCGTTGTCAGCAGTTTCTTGAAATACTCCTGCTATATTTTGATGACCTTCCTTATCTGCTACCATACTATAAAAAATATATCTATTTTTTGCTTGAGATTCGCCAGCAAAAGCTCTTGCTAAGTTTTCAGCTGTTTTAGTACCGACTAAACTTTTCATATACTATCCTCTCCATTTCATCATGCATTTATTTAAATATTTTTATTTATGTATTTCTATTATTAGATAAGAAAAAAAGTGCTAGAGTATCAGGACCAGAATGAGAACCTATAACAGGACCTATAGGATTAATTATGAAGTCTTTTATTTTGTATTTATTTTCAATCATGGACTTTAATAATAGAACATCTTCTATGCAATCACCATGACTTATAAATACTGTTTGTTTTTCAGGATTTACTGCATATCTTTCAAATTTATCAAAAAGACATTTTATAGATTTTTTTCTGCTTCGCACTTTTTCTACAAATATGAGTTCTCCTTTATCATTTACATTGAGTATAGGTTTAATATCTAATATGCTTCCTAGCAGGGCATTAGTAGCAGATATTCTGCCGCCTCTTTTAAGATGATTCAGATCGCTTACTGTAAACCAATGATTAACCTTTAACTTATTATTTTCAATCCAATCTACTAATTCTTTTTTTGTGGCTCCTTCCTTTAGAAGTTTGCTTGAATAAAATACAATAGCACCTAGGCCTAAAGACGCTGAACGAGAATCTATTACAGTTATATCAGCATGAGGATACAGTTTTAGCACTTCATTTCTTGCCATGAGAGCATTTTGATAAGTTCCGCTTAATGCAGAAGAAAATCCTATATAAACTATAGATTTATTCATTTCTACAAAACTTTTAAAGGCTTCTATAAACCTATATGTATTTACCTGTGAAGTTGTAGGCATCTCTCCTAAACGTAGCTTATTATAAAAATCACTGTATTTTAAAGTTTCCCCAAAATCATCTATAAAATCCTTATTTTCTAAATTACATACCAATCCAACACAATGTATTTCATTATTCTTTATATAGTTTAAGGGTAAATCACAACTGGAATCTGCCATTATTATTATATCCATGATTTTAAAAACTCCTATTAATTTAGTATAAATTTTATGTATATATTTTTTTCAAATAAACTAATAATTATTCCTAAGCATGCCAGTAATTATTAAATATATAGTTTTCTACAATTTATTTATTAAATCTGTTTTAATTTTAGGAAATGTTTATATTACAGTATTTATAAAATGGTATTTTTGACATAGATATTTATTATATGACAGTATTGGACTTTTTGATATTTTCTTATATAATGTGATATAAGGTTAAAAATTCATAAGGAGATGATATTACGAAGAAAAAAGTATTAATCATAATAACTTTGGTTGCTGTTATTATAGGTTTAGGTATATTTAAATATGATAGTGTAGCTTCAAAGGCTCATAGTTTTAGAAATGTAAATGAAAAATCTTTATACAATGTTAGTGATTCTCAAGTGGATGAATGGCCTTTTGTAGGTGATGAAAACGATAAAACATTTAAAGACTACTCCTTATTGGTTAATGAAATAAATGACTACATGAAAGATAAGAAAGGGCACTATGGAATTTATTTTATAAGCTTAGTAGATGGACAAGAATTTGGCATAAATGAAGAAGAAGAGTTTGTTGCAGCAAGCACTATCAAGGTTCCTATAAATCTTTTTCTTTTTAATAAATTTCTGCAGGGAGAAGACCCAAGTAAAAAAATAGTTTATACTCAAAGAGATTATGAAGAGGGGACAGGCTATATACAGAATAGAAGTTTTGGAGAGGAATTTTCTCTTAAAACTTTGTCTAAGGCTTCTATAGAAAATAGTGATAATGTAGCCACTAATATGCTGATAAGATATTTAAAGAGACCTAATATATGTGATTTTGAAGAAACTATAGTAGGACATAAAGTTTATAGGGATAAAAATATATCTACACCTAAAGATATAGCTTTATATATGAAGGCCATTTATGAATTTTCAAACAAATATGCTGAAGAAGGAAAAGAACTTATAGAATACCTATCAAATACAGAATTTAATGATAGGATGCCTTTATATATGCCTAAAAATGTAACTATAGCACATAAAATAGGATCTATAGATTGTAGCTTTCATGATGTGGGCATAGTTTATGGGGACAACCCTTTTGTATTATGCGTTATGAGTAAAGAAAATAATGAAAAAGAAGCTTGTGAAGTTATTGGAAAAATTACAAAAATGGCCTATGACTTTGAAAATTCATTAGTTGATTAGTTTTTAGCGAATCCTGATTAAGGGTTCGCTTTTTTTATAGTAATTTTTTTCAAAAGGAGTTTTTAGTTAAGTATAGAACTTTAATAAATATTATACACAATTTTTTTATAATAAATTGAAAGGCTGTGAATAAGTTATGAGAATTATCCACACTTCCGATTGGCATCTTGGTAAGAATTTAGATGGAACAAAAAATAACAGATTAGAAGAGCAAGAAAAGTTTATAGATGAATTTGTAAATATCGTTGAACATAATAAAGTAGATATGATAATCATATCTGGTGACATATATGATAATGGGAATCCTTCTGCCAAAGCAGAGAGGTTATTTTATGATTCTTTAAAAAGATTAAGTGATAATGGTAAAAGACCTATAATAATTATTGCGGGAAATCATGATAACCCTGAAAGGTTAGTAGCAGCAAGTCCTTTAGCTTATGAACAAGGTATAATAATGCTAGGGACTCCTAAAGCAGTTGTTGAAAAAGGCAGGTATGGAAGCTGTGAAGTATTAGACAGCGGTGAAGGATATTTGGAGATAGAGTTAAGAGGGGAGAAGGCAGTAATAATAGCTATAGCTTATCCCAGTGAAAAAAGACTCAATGAAATTTTTATAGATGAAGATGATGAACATACAAGGCAGAGTACTTATTCAGATAAGATAGGAAAGCTTTTTGATGAACTTTCACTTAAGTATAGAGAAGACACTATAAATATAGCTGTTTCTCATATTTTTGTAAGAGGAGGAGCTATTTCAGACTCTGAAAGAAATATAGAACTAGGTGGAAGTTTAGCAGTAGATGCAGAAAAACTGCCTAAAAAAGCACAATATGTTGCTTTAGGTCATCTTCATAAACCACAGAAGGTGAAGGGGACAGATAATGCATATTATTCTGGTTCACCTATACAATATAGCAAAAGTGAAATTGGTTATGCCAAATGTGTATTTCAGGTAGATTTAAAACAAGGAGAACCTGCCAAAATAGAAAAAATACTTTTAAGCAATTACAAACCTATAGAGGTATGGAAATGTGAAAATATTGATGAAGCTATAGAAATGTGTAAAGAAAATAAGGATAGACATGTATGGGTATATTTAGAGATAAAAACAGAAGAATATATTTCTCAGGAATATATAAAGGAAATGAATGAATTAAAGAAAGATATAGTTGAGATTATTCCTGTGATCCAATCTAAAGAGGAAGATGTAAGAATTGAAACCCTAAAAGAAAAGAGCATGAAAGAATTATTTAGGGAATTCTATTTTGCTCAAAGAGGAGTAGAGATAGATGATGAACTTATGGATATGTTCCTTGCCATTGTAAATGATGAAGATAATCATGATTTTTAGAATGGAGTGATATATATGAAACCTAAAAGACTTTCAATTAAAGGATTAAATAGTTTTATTGAAGAACAGGTGATAGATTTTGAAACCTTAACGTCAAAAGGTTTATTTGGTATATTTGGGCCTACAGGTAGCGGAAAGTCCACTATTCTAGATGCTATAACCTATGCTTTATATGGAGATATAGCAAGAGATTCAAAAGAATTTATGAATACCTTGTGTAATTCTTTATATATAGTTTATGAATTTGATATAGGACTTGGAGAAGATAGAAGAACTTATATTGTAGAAAGAGGGGTAAATAAGGATAAAAATGGAGCCTATAAGCTAAAGACTTGCAAATTGATAGAAAAAAGTTTAGTAGAATTAGTTCCAGTAGCAGAAGGAGCAAGAGATGTTAAAGATAAAATTGAAGAGATAATAGGTCTTAAAGCAGAAGACTTTCAGCGTTCTGTAGTGCTTCCACAAGGGAAGTTTAATGAATTTTTAAAACTTACAGGAGCTCAAAGAAGAGATATGCTTGAAAGAATATTTAATTTAGAAAAGTATGGTCGAACTTTAGGAGATAAGATAAAAAGGGTTAAAAGAGATAAGCAGGAGAAGCTTAATATAATAAAGGCTAAAATGGAATCCTTTAAAGATAGGGGAGTATCCGAAGAAATTTATACTGAACTTAAAAAAGAAATAGAAGAGCTAACCTCTGAAGATAAAAAGCTTAGATGTGAAAAAGAAAACTTAGACAGGGAATATGATAAGCTGAAAAACCTATGGGAACTTCAGAAGGAGCTAACCAATTATGAAGAAACAAGAAAAGAACTTGCCTCAAAAGATGAAAAAATAAAATATATGAAAGAAAAAAGTGAAAAAGGTAGAAAAGCTTTAAGTATTAAGCCTCTTATAGATGATTTAGAAGAAATGGATAAAAAATTAATTAATAATGGGGAACTGCTTAATACATTAACAAAAGAATTAAACTCAGTTACTACATTATTTGAAGAACTAAACACACAGCATAAAGAAGCTTTAGAAATGAAAGATAAGCTGCTTCCAGAACTTATAGACAAAGAATCAAAATTAGAAAGAGCTATAAAAATAGATGAGGAATTAAAAATTTTAAGCAAAGAAAGAGAAGAACTTGCTGTAAATTATAAGAAGTTTCATATAGAATCTGAAGGTATTAAACAGAATATAGATAAATTAATAAAACAAGTAGGAATACTAGAAGAAGATAAATTAAACATAGAAAAAACTTTAGAAGAAGTAAAAGTTTCACCAGAGCATAGAGAAAAAGTATTTAAGGCTTCAATGCTGAAAAAAGAATTAAAAAAACAATTAAATAATATAGAAGAGTCAAAAATTAAAATAGAAAAAAAGAAGGTATATATAGGGGAATTAGAAAATAAATTTAAAGCTTTATGCAATGAATACAATATAAAAAATAAAGAAATTGAAGAACTAAACTGTAGATTAAAGGAGTTAGAGGGAGATTGCCCGGGTAATAATGATACTATTATAGAAAAAGATAAACAAATAACTTTTATGAATATAGCACTAAAACAATTAGACTATATAGAAAAAGATAACCAATCCATAAGAGAGAAAATAAAAGTTTATAATGAGCAA
This sequence comes from uncultured Clostridiaceae bacterium, assembly GCA_946405135.1. Classification (GTDB taxonomy): domain Bacteria; phylum Bacillota; class Clostridia; order Clostridiales; family Clostridiaceae; genus CAMJGD01. The sequence continues at coordinate 29,397 of CAMJGD010000021.1, forward strand.
AAAAATAATTTAGAACATAGTAAAGATTTATTAGAAAAAGAAAATGAAGACCTATTAATAGCATGTAACCAATTAAAAGATGAAATAAATAATATTGAAAAAAGAAATATGGCCGCAATATTATCAAAAGGATTGGCAGAAGGTGAGCCATGTCCTGTATGCGGAGCTTTGCATCATATTAAGTTAGCGGATTACCTGGAAGAAGAGAAAATTCATTCTAAAAATGAAGAATTGGTAAGCATTGAGTCCAAATTTAAAGATAATGAAAGTAAAATTAAACAATTAGAAAAAGAAATATTAAGCGGCAATACCATGAAAGAAGTTTGTGAAAAAAAATTAGAAGATAATATCTATAAGATAGCTGAGACAAATATTGAAGGAATAGATATTATTAATACAACTTATAAAGAGCTTGTTACTATTTATGAAAATAAAAATATGGAATTAGAAGAAATAAAAAAAGCTATAGAAATATGGAAAAACAATAAAGAAAAATTAGAAACAAAGATAAATCAAGAAATAGAATTAAGGTTTAATTTAGAGAAAGAAAAAGATAAAACTTTTGATGTTATAAATATTGAAAATTCAAGGCTAGATGAGATGTCAAAAGAAAAACAGGATATTCTAAATGATAAGGATGAAAAACAAAAGGAACTTCAGCTTTTAATAGAAGAACTTTCTATAGAGGACATAGATAAAGTTTCAGAGGATATAAGAAAAAAAGATGAAATGGGAAATAAGCTTGAGAAAAAGCTTAAAGAAACTGTAAATAGTATAGAAAGTTATAAAGAAGATAAGCAAGTTTTATTAGATAAAATCAATGATTTAGAAATTAAAAAAGCCAAAGTAGAAGAAACAGGAAAAGAAAAAAGATCCTTAATTGACAAATATACCTTAGAAAAAAAGGAATTATGTGAAAATAGGGAACCTCAGGAGTATTTGGAACAAGTAAAAAAACATAAGCAAAATATAATAGATAAGGAGCTTATGTTAAGGGAAAAATTAGAACAATACAAGGATAAAAAACAGAACCTTTCTGAAGAAGTATTAAGGTTAAAACAAGATGATTTAAATTTATCATCTCTTAAAAATAAAAGAGAAGATGAATTATCAAAAGCTATTTATAATTACGGTTTTATAAATAGGGAAGATGCAATTAAATGGGTGCAGGCAGAGCAGGATATAGATAGCATGGAAAAAGAAGTGAAGCTTTATGAAGAACAATTGAATAATGCTATTTTAAATATATCTAGAATAAATGATAAGCTAAATGGACAGTGTGTAAATGAAGAGCAATGGGAACAAGTTAAACAGCGTAAAGAAATCGTAGAAGGTATTTTAGAAGCTAATATAAAGAAAATGGCAGAAAAAAATCAGAGTATATGTAATATGGAAAGAGATCTTAAAGATCTAAAATTACTTTCTAAAGAATGTAAAGAAATGGAACATATATGCAGTAACTTAGATGATATCTCTAAATTGATAGAGGGAAATAAATTTGTTGAATTTGTAGCTCAAAATCAACTAAAGTATATATGCATTGAAGCTTCTAAAAAGTTAAAAGACATTTCAAGAGGAAGGTATGCTTTGGAGATAGATGATAGTGGAAATTTTATTATGCGAGATGACTTTAATGGAGGTACTAGAAGACCTACTAATACTTTATCTGGAGGAGAAACCTTTTTAACTTCCTTAGCTTTAGCCTTAGCTTTATCCTCGCAAATACAACTAAAAGGCAATGCACCCTTAGAATTTTTCTTTTTAGATGAAGGCTTTGGAACTTTAGATAATGATCTTTTAGAAACTGTAATAGGTTCTCTTGAAAGACTTCATTCAGAGAGATTATGTGTAGGACTCATAAGTCATGTAGAAGAGCTAAAAAATAGAGTTCCTATAAAACTCATAGTAGATAGTGGAGATAAGGATGGAACTGGCAGTAAAGTAAAAATTGAGCTTACATAATTATGAGTGTCGAAAAGTTTATTTGTATGTTTTAGTAAAATAAAGAGGGTTTTGCTATTATATGGAGAATTTTTTATTTACCAAGGTTATATGGTAAAGGGGATCATATTATGTTAGGTTTATATGAAGAAAAAGGTGATGTTATATCTACAAAGGATATAAGCTTAAATTTTGTACCTAAGATAATGTTATTAGAAGAACGATACTCCTATCTCTATAATAATATTTCAGAAGCTGTTTTTTTCTTGGATAAAAATTATAAAATTTTAGAGTATAATGATAGCTTTATTAACTTAATAGGGTATTCCAAAGAAGAGACAAATAGAATTTTTATATTAGATTTGATGACAAAATCTGAACTGGTCAAATTAGATAAATTATTTAAAAAAATCATCATGGGCAGAAATGTGGTTTCAAGTTTAAATATATTAGATAAAGAAGGAGAAATATTAAGAATTCATATAAGCTGTAAAATGTTATTTAACAATGTGATTCAATGCATAATAAATAATACAGATGAAATTAATATGCATAAACTAAAGAGAGAGAATAGAAAGCTTCTTTCTGAAATTGCATCTAGAGAATCTAAGCTCAATGATGTCATAAAAAATGATAAGATGAAGACAGAATTTTTTACTAATATATCTCATGAAATACGCACACCTATTAATGTTATGTTAGGGATTATTCAATTATGCGAACACAATTATACAGAAATTTTATCTGATAAAAATTCTGTAAAGTCAAATAAGTATCTGAAGATAATGAAGCAGAATTGCTACAGGCTGTTAAGATTGATAAATAATTTAATAGATATAACTAAAATAGATGCAGGATATTTTACTTTAAATAGAAGAAATTGCAATATAATTAGTGTAATAGAGGATATAACTATCTCTGTAGTAGATTATGCTGAAAGCAAGGGAATAATTCTAATATTTGATACAGAAGTTGAAGAAAAAGTAATTGCTTGTGATCCAGATAAAATTGAAAGAATAGTGATGAATTTACTCTCTAATGCTATAAAATTTACTCCTATAGGAGGAAAAATAAATGTAGATATATTAGATGGTGATAAATTCATTACTATAAAAGTTATGGATACTGGCATAGGTATACCTGAAGATAAACAAAGAACAGTTTTTAATAGATTTTCTCAGGTGGAGAAGTTAACATGCTGTCAGAATGAAGGTAGTGGTATAGGATTAGCTCTTGTTAAATCTTTAGTTGAGATGCATAATGGCTCTATAGATTTAATAAGTAAAGAAGGAGTAGGATCAGAATTTATAATAAAATTGCCTTGTGAAGTTTTACCACAAGAATTCTTTGTAGATATAGATAAGTGCAGTGATCAGGTTAAGATCGAAAGGATAAATATAGAATTTTCAGACATATATAATTAAAACTAATATATAGCTTATAAATTTATTTTAAAACAAAAAATCCATGCAAGAAAAATTATTTTATTGCATGGATTTTTTGTTTACATATAATTATTTGAATATTGATAATATTAAAAATTGATAATAAACAGTATCTATTATTCCTATTGGAAAATCAAATTGCATTATAATCTTTTAATCTTTATAATTAAATTAAAACTTAAACTATTTTTAATAATTTTCTGGAATTTTATATTTATATTGAAAAAGGGGGCAGAAAAATGGATATATTGTCAATTCTAAAGAGTATCAATAATGTATTGTGGGGATATATTCTCATTATACTGCTGTGTGGTACTGGAATCTTTTATACTATAAAATTAAGATTTGTGCAGGTAAGAAAGTTTAAAGAAGGATCAAAAAGAGTTTTTGGAGGCATAAATTTAAAAGGTAGTAAGGCTGGCGAAGACGGTATGTCCTCATTCCAAGCATTAACTACAGCAATAGCCGCTCAAGTGGGAACGGGAAACTTGGCAGGTGCTGCTACTGCTATAGCATCAGGAGGACCTGGAGCTATATTTTGGATGTGGATTAGTGCTTTTTTAGGAATGGCTACCATATTTGCTGAAGCAATTCTAGCACAGAAATTTAAGAAAAAAGTTAATGGAGAAGTAACTGGCGGGCCAGCATATTACATAAAAAATGGATTAGGCAGTAGTGGCTTAGCTGCTTTTTTCTCTATATCTATTATAGTAGCTTTAGGATTTATGGGAAATATGGTACAGTCAAACTCCATAGGTACTGCTTTTCAAACTTCTATGAATATACCTACAATTATTACAGGAATTATTGTAGCTGCTTTAGCAGGATTCATATTCATAGGGGGAGTGGGACGTATAGCATCTGTTACAGAAAAGATAGTGCCCATTATGGCGGTTTTCTACATAGTAGGAAGTCTAATAATAGTAATAATGAATTATGCAAGTATATTACCTGCTTTTAAAATGATTTTTGTTGGTGCGTTTTCTCCAAAGGCTGTGCTTGGCGGAGCTATAGGTGTAACTGTTAAGCAGGCAGTAAGATATGGTGTGGCAAGAGGACTATTTTCAAATGAAGCAGGTATGGGATCTACGCCTCATGCTCACGCTGTAGCTAAAGTTAAACATCCTGTAGAGCAAGGAACTGTAGCCATAGTTAGTGTTTTCATAGATACTTTTGTTATACTCTCTTTAACTGCACTTGTTATATTAACTACTGGTGCATTAGACACAAAAACTACAGGTATACAGCTAACCCAAGAAGCTTTTTCTAGAGGATTCGGTAATTTTGGACATACATTTATAGCTATATGCTTATTCTTCTTTGCTTTTTCAACAATCATAGGATGGTACTTTTTCGGTGAAGCTAATGTAAAATATCTTTTCGGCAGAAAGGCCTTGGGGATTTACAGAGTTTTAGTTTTAGCATTTATTGTTTTAGGCTCTATGTTAAAAGTTGACTTAGTATGGGAACTTGCAGATACCTTTAATGGACTTATGGTAATACCAAACCTAATTGCACTGATATTTTTATCTTCAACGGTATCAGATACATTAAAGGATTACGAAGAAAAGTCTGAATGATATAATTAAGTAAAAGTAGTAAAGCGAATCCTTTAAAGGATTCGTTTTACTTTAATATGTACCTAAAAATCATTGCTTTATAATTTCTTTTGTGTTAATATAATTGTGTTAACTATGCGTCAGTAGCTCAGTTGGATAGAGTAGCTGGCTACGAACCAGTTGGCCGGGGGTTCGAATCCTCTCTGACGCACCAAAAACCTAGAAGTCTTAATGATTTCTAGGTTTTTTGTTTTTTTATACCTTTTAAGAGTGCCGTTCATGTAACAATTTTTTCTTAATTAGTATCGATATTATATTACAATTGTTGCTACACTTCTATGAAATCTACATAATGTTTTAAAAACCATCAATAATTATACCAAATCTAAAAATCATAAATAGCATAATCAGTATATTAATTGAATAACCAATTAGCAAAGCAATCCATTTCTTACAATTTAGTTTTCCTTCTATACTTCTATAGGTAAAAAAACCAATCATAATTATTATTCCAAGCAGTATTAATGTATAAAAAATTTCAAACTTAAAATCTGCTGATGTAACAACATTCCAAAAACCTAAATTTGTATAATTATGAATGCTATATATCATATCATAACTCATATGTGCTATTGGTACGACAATACCTTGAGTAAGAAAAACCATAATAGCAACTTTCCATATCTGCTTTTTCTCAATAAAAAATGAAAATACAACTTGAGCACTCATTGCAATTAAACAATATGCAATATCTTCTGAATACGTAAGATAACCTAAAAATAACAGTGGAAAAATAGCTTCCATATTAAACCTCCTTGGAAGTGTTTTATGTGCTTTTCTGCAAGTACATACTTATATGATAATTATAACATTGATTCCAATATAATGAATATAACTAAGTGAAAATCAGCTCTCTTTTTTAAAATTCGATATTTTAGTATAAGTATTATCTGCATCATATTATGTGAACATAAGATTATTATATTTATAGACGGGCTAGTCTTGTGTGTCTTTCTTTGAGCTGCATTTTTATAGACCGAAGAAGCAGGAAGCCCATCCCCTTGCAGGTGAGGTAAGTTCACATTATAATTAAAAGTAAGATTATTTTGTTTAGATGGGAGCAGGAGTATGTTAATATTTTCATTGATTTTTACTGCAATTATGTCATTAACTATGATAGGTTTTGGACTGCTTTTCATGAAAAAACCACCAAAGGAAATCAACGGTTTATATGGTTACCGAACATCTATGTCATCTAAAAATAAAGATACTTGGAACTTTGCTCACAGATATGCAGGGAAAGTGTGGTTAAGGAGCGGTATTGTTACAGTCATAATATCTGTTGCCTTAATTTTTTCGCTGCAAAAATTAGGTTTCTACAACTATGTTATGACTGCATTGATTTACATTCAGCTAATTATATTGCTTTTAGTTATACCCATAACTGAAAGAGCCTTAAAGAAAAAATTTGATAAAAATGGAAATCGGAAATAAGGAGTATTTTTCATATTTTTTATGTTGAATATCAGCGTTCTTTAAGACTCTTTAATGGTTCCTGGTTAAATTACGCACATCTGTGGGCTCACCTATTTCATTGGTAAATACTAAACCATTATTAACATAGATCTTATCAGTTTTGAGTTTTTCTTGATTTTGTATTTTTTGATGTAACTTTAACTCATTGATCAGATTTGATGGGATAGAAATAGTTCTTTCACTATATTTGGTTTTAGGCAGCTGTTCTATTATTTCAGTTTTATTTCCTTTTGAATTTTCATCATTTCTTTTATTGATATTAATAAATATGCAGTGGGAAAGGAGAATGTATATATTTAGAGAAATAATAAAGTTTAAAGTATGATAGTTTTAATTTTCCAGAGTGATGCTTTAGGAGATTTATTTTTGTCATTTAAATACAAAAAGTTTATGGAGAAATTTAAAGGGAGTTGTAGAAAATAATATTTATCTAGAAAACAATATTTAATGTTATAATATTTAATAAAATCATTCGATGCCAAGAGAGGTTAAAACTATGAATATAAAGGAATTAATATTAAAAGGTGAAAAAATAGATGTAGAATTTAAAAGCTGGAAAAAGATAAAAGATAAAAAGGAACTTATGAAAATTATTACAAAAGAAGCGGTAGCATTGGCAAATACTAGAGGCGGTGTGATTTTAGTTGGTATAGAAGATAATGGAGAAATTACAGGATGTAATAATTATGATATACAAAATATTATAGAAAGTATTTATGATAGAACTATACCCAAATTATTTACTGATGTTGAAGAAGTATTTGTAGAAAACAATACTATATTAGTAATAGATGTACCTAAAGGTAATACATTATATGCTACTTCTGCTGGGGAAGTATATAAAAGGTTGGGTAAAAATACAAAACCAATGTTCCCAGAAGAATTCCCTATAGTGCAATCTGGAAAAGTAAACAATGACTTTTCAAATGTTATTATAGAAGATTCCCAAGAGGAAGATATTGATAGTTTAGAAGTTTATAAAATGAAAGAAAAGCTAAAAATTAGAGATACAGAGTCCACGTTACCATTTATGGATGATAAAGCTTTTTTAAGAGATTTATATCTCATTAAGGAAAAAGATAATAAGATAAAATTAACTGTTGCAGGTATGCTTTTTGTAGGAAAAGAAAGTTCTATAAATAGAACTATACCCCAAGCTGAAATAATATATCTTCATTATAGTGATACTAATAAGACAGAGTATGATAAGAGAATAGATTTAAAAGTACCTATTATATCGGCATTAGATAGATTAACTGAAATAATAGAAAGTAGTAATTATATAACAAATATACAGATAGGTTTATTTAGACTTGAAGTTAAGGATTTTCCTAGAAATGTATTTCAAGAAGCTATTTTAAATGCTATTTGTCACAGAGATTATAAGAGTAATGGAGCTATTTATGTAAAACATTATTCTAACAAAATTGTAATTGAAAATCCTGGAGGATTTCCAGAAGGCATAAATGAAAATAACATAATAACGCATCCGTCAATTCCAAGAAATAAGCTTATTGCAGAAACATTACAGAAGTTAAAATATGTTCAAAGGTCAGGTCAAGGTGTAGATATAATATTTAGAGATATGATTTTTTTTGGGAAACCATTACCTACATATAGTACGTATAGTGAGGCAGTTACATTAACATTAAAAAGTAACCTTGAAGACCAAAATTTTACTAAATTTTTAATGGAAGAACAAGATAAAAAACAAATAATATTTAGTACAAGTCAAATAATGATATTAAAATATTTAAAAGATAATGGAACTATAACTTTAAAAGATGCATGTAAACATGTTCAATTATCTTTAGAAGATACCCAAGGTGTGCTAAATGATCTTATAAGTTATGAGTATGTAGAAAGAAATGGATTTAAAAAATATATTCTTACAGAAAAAGTGTATTATAGTTTAGGTGATGATGTTGGATATATAAAAGATAAGGAAATAGAGTATATTCGAGCTAAAGATATGATAATCCAATACCTGAAAAAAAACAATTATATCAACAACGCTAAAGTTAGAGAATTATGCGGATGTAGTGATAGAAAAGCAAAATATTATTTAGATAAAATGATGGAAGAAGCATTATTAGAACCTAAAGGAGAGAAGAGATACAGAACATATTTACTAAAAAAATAAATCTATCAACATTCTATCAACAATTTTTTGTTTTTGTTGATAGAATTGTTGATAGAAAGTGAAGTTTAATAGCTAATTGCACCTTTGAAAAATTAGTATTCTCCCGCCCTTAGGTGAATGCTGGAGTGGGTGGTGGAGCAGGATTTATTGAAGGTATTAATGTCAAGATTATTTTGTTTAGATGGGAGCAGGAGTATGTTAATATTTTCATTGATTTTTACTGCAATTATGTCATTAACTATGATAGGTTTTGGACTGCTTTTCATGAAAAAACCACCAAAGGAAATCAACGGTTTATATGGTTACCGAACATCTATGTCATCTAAAAATAAAGATACTTGGAACTTTGCTCACAGATATGCAGGGAAAGTGTGGTTAAGGAGCGGTATTGTTACAGTCATAATATCTGTTGCCTTAATTTTTTCGCTGCAAAAATTAGGTTTCTACAACTATGTTATGACTGCATTGATTTACATTCAGCTAATTATATTGCTTTTAGTTATACCCATAACTGAAAGAGCCTTAAAGAAAACATTTGATAAAAATGGAAATCGGAAATAAGGAGTATTTTTCATATTTTTTATGCATCTACTTTGCATTAATGAAATAAAAGCCATAGAAATTGAAGAGATTTCTATGGCCTTTATTTTTACTTCTGGTTTTTTATTGCCAGGATTATTAATTTTGATTTTCTTTTAACTTTTTGTTTAATTTATCAACTTTTTTCTTCCACATAGAATATTGGCTAAACCATATAGCTATATAAATAAAAATAAATACAGAAATATAGATTATTATAGATAAGGTACTAGGATATATCCATCTTGCTTTAATAGAGCAGGGGAAAAACACTAAGCATGTGAGAATAAAGTGAATAGCGGTTTGTTTTGCAATGCTCCAATGATCTACTTCAAATATAGCGGAGCAAGCTGCAAAGGTAAATCCTATAATCATGCTTACAACATACTGAATTATATATGCATTTAAAGGGGTTACAACTCCATCTGTAGGCGGAATAACCATTAATTCTCCATAACATAAAGAGTATATAAATCCAATAGTTGTACTTATAAAAACACCTATAGGAATACCTAAAATACCTCTTAATATAGCTTTTTTCATTGTCATAATATCACCTCATATACCTAAATATTTTTTTATTTTTGATACATATCTTCTTGAAACAAATTCTTTTTCCCCATTTTTAAAGACAATATCTATAGCTCCTGAAAAAGAAATTTCTAGATTTTTTATTTTGTTTACATTTACTATGCAGGAGTTAGAGATTCTAACAAAGGAAGTACCTTCAAACATTTCTTCAAGCTGGTAAAGCTTTTGTTTTACCCATAGATTTCCCTTATCAGTTTTTGCATATATTTTTTTGTTTTCACTATAAAAGCAGTAGATTTCATCATTTTCTAGTAAAAAAATCTTTTCATCTTTAATTCCTGTTAATACTTTATTTTGAGTATTTGAGAGCCTTTGAACTATATGCTGTATTTCTTCTGTAATCTCATTGGTGTACACAACTATATAGGGTTCTTTGAGCTCAGATTTAATAGCTATATCCACTTTCAACTGTGGTTCCCCCTTTTTTTATTATATTTTCATTATATTTTATATAGATTTTAAAACAATATTTTTTATATAAGTGGTAGGTTATTATATATAGGTGGTGCTTTTAGTCAGTTTAAATATATATGAGGTAAATTTTAAAAAGCTGGATAATGTTATCTAAAAGGATTCAGACTATAGAAAAAACCTATGAAATAAGCAGGATATCAAGTAGAATGAAAAAAATTGAAGCGGCCCATTTGTCAGTACTAATAATGGCTATACTGACTATATGACCGCTTATTTATAATAAGTTTATACTTTAACTCCAATTTTTTCTCCCATTAGTACTTTTGATTCGTAGCCAAGCTTTGTCTGTTCTATAATATCTTCATCTATTCTTACTTTATTTTCTTTTATAAATATTATAGTTGTAGAACCTCCAAACTTAAAATATCCCTTTTCAGAACCTTTTAAAACCTTCTTATCTGGAGTATAAGTTTGAATTATAGTACCAACACAAGTAGCTCCTACTTCTACATGAAGCAGTTCTCCAAAATTTTCTGAATGAAATATACTCCATTCTCTCTTGTTTTGGCAGAAAAGCTTTGGTACCTTTTGAAGAGCTATAGGATTAACAGAATAGTAATGGCCATTAATCTTTTTTGTCTCTTTGCATATACCGTTATCTATAAAATGAAATCTATGATAATCTGTAGGACATAATCTTAGTACTAAACAAGTTCCATGAGCATATTCTTTCGCAATTTTTTCATCATTTATTAGCTCTCTTAAGCTATAAGTTAGTCCTTTTATTTGAACTAAATTATCTAAAGCTATATCTTCGTAAGCAGATAGTCTGCCGTCACCAGGAGAGATAAGAATGTTTTTATTGTTTTCTATAGGTCTTCCCTCAGAAGTAAGTTTTCTTATAAAAAAGTCATTGAAAGAGATAAAATCATGTTCTGACTTTTCGCAAATAGACATATCAATATCAAATTGCTTTATAAAAGGTTTAATTTTTTTTCTGCTGGCTTTGCTGTCACAATAGGCACCATATATTTTAGAAAAAAATTTCTTTTTGATAAGCATCTCTAATACTCCCATGCCTAAAGGGGAAGAATAACTCCATTTTAAATATTTATCTCCAGCCACCTTTTCAACTTCATAATTTTTAGTTTTCCTGTTATAGTATTTTATCATGAACTTTTCCTCTCCTATTCGTAGGATATGTTTTTACTAACATTTTATCATATCCATAAAATCTTTTTAACCTATAGTTAGAAAAGAATAATTGCAAGTTTTGATAAGAAAGTATTAAAATACAGAAAATTTAATAAAATTAAACTCGTCAGTATTGTATATTTTGGCAAATTGTTGTATTATATAAAATGGACTTTGTAAATTAATATTATTAAATTTAAATTGGATTAAAATAAGACTTATTATTATGAATGATTTTATAATAAATTAAATATATTTTTAACTTGGAGTGATAAAGCATGAACAGAACAAAAAAAGCTATATTTCAGTCAGCTATAAAAGTATTTTCTACGTCGGGTTATAGTGGGGCTACCATGGAGGATATCGCATCTAATGCAGGAGTAGCAAAAGGTACTTTGTATTATCATTTTAAAAGCAAAGAGGAAATATTCAATTATATAATTAAAGAAGGCATGAATATAATAAAAGAAGATGTAGAAGAACAAACAAATAAAGAAGAAGATGCTCTTAAGAAGCTTATAACCATGTGTAAAGTTCAACTTAAGCAATTTTATGTAAACAAAGATTTTTTTAAGGTTATAATGAGCCAAGTATGGGGACAGGAGTTAAGGCAATTAGAATTAAGAAAGATATTAGAAGATTACATAAATACTATTGAAAGCTATTTAAAAGAAGCTATGAATCATGGAGTAGTAAAAAAAGGTGATAGCTCATTTATGGCATATACATTTTTTGGAACACTATGTTCAACGGCAGTTTATGAGCTTCTAAACACAAATAAGACAAATATCGACAATATTATTGATAATTGTATGGAATATGTATTAAAAGGAATAGCAATATAGTAATTAAATATTAAGTTTAGGTTAAATTTTAGCCTAGGCTTATTTTTTTGAGAAAATTATATTGACAGTATAAGTAAAAAGATGTATAAATATAACTGACCAGTCAGTATAAAGAACTTAGTCATCCTAGGATAAGTATACCCTTTGCATGTAAAAAAATGTAAAACCATTAAGAGAGAGGTGGAATATGAATTTTATTAAAATTGCTTGGAGAGATATATCAGGCATATTTAAGAACAGATTTCTTAGAATATCAGTAACAGCTATAATAGTGGTACCTCTTTTGTATAGCTTACTATATCTTGCTGCCTTTTGGGATCCTTATAGTAAGTTAAGTTCTATGCCAGTAGCGGTAGTAAACCTAGATAAAGGCGCAGTAAAGGATGGGGAAAATGTAAGCTACGGCGAAGACATAGTAGATAAGCTTAAAGGAAATGATAAAATTGGCTGGAAGTTTGTATCTTGGGATGAGGCAAATCAGGGAGTAAAAGGCAAGAAATATTATGCTATGTTTGTAATCCCTGAAGATTTTTCGAAAAATGTAATAAGTGCAAAAGATGGAAAACCAGTACAACCTAAAATACTGTATAGTGCAAATGAAAAAAGAAATTTTCTTGCAGCGCAGATAAATGGAAAAGTGGAACTAGAGTTAAAATCTGAAATTACAAAAAATATTTCAGAAAATTATACAAAAGTTGCTTTTGACAAGCTTTATGAGATTAAAGATGGTATGAATAAAGCATCGGATGGTAGTAAAGAGCTTGCAGAAGGCATGAAAAAACTTAATGATAATGTACCTGAAATGACTAATGGAGTTTCGAAATTATATGATGGTTCAGAGAAACTAAAAGATGGTATGGGAGTTTTTAAGACTAAAGTAGGCCAAGGAAGTAATTTACTAGCTGGTAATGAAGATATTTTAAGTTTATTAAAATCTAATAACATTAATAGCTTAAAATCAATGATGAGTGAAGGAAAGACTCTTATAAATTCAGATACTTCTATGTTAACTTTAGTACCATACTTAGTAAATGATAAAAATATTGCATTAATGAACAAAACCACTGAGGATATGAAAAATATAAATGTGGACAAAATTTTAGATAAGCAAATGATAAATCAAGCATCTTCTATTATGGAAAAGGACAATAAAGAAAAATTAATTAAATTGGCTAAGGATGCAGATTCTCTTACTCAGTTTGAGATTCAAAGATTTAAGCCTCTTATGACATTAGCAGGAGCTCCTGCAGACAATTTAATCAGTTTAATTAACAATGCCAATTCTTTGTATAATGGAATAGATAAGCAAAAAGTACAGCCACTTTTAGGCATAGCGTCCAAATCCAGTGAAATAGCAAGCCTAATGGATGATGTAGAGAAATTATCAAAATCCTTAGATAAAGAAAAACTAAACCCTATATTTAATATGATGGCAAATAAAGATAAAGTTATAAAACTCATCGATGATGCTAAAAGCTTATATGCATCATTGGACAAAGAACAGTTAAAACCTTTAGTAGCCTTAACTTCAGAGCAAAATATGGGTAAAATAAGCAAAGTTATGCTAGATGCTAAAGGGTTAAGTGGAATAAATATAGATGATATGGTAGGAAAACTTGATAGTCAGCAAAAAGGAGCTGAAGAATTTATAAAACAATCAGCCATACTAAATGGTGGTAATAATGTAGCTTCTTTAAAACTAGCTATAAATACAAATCCTAATATATCAGAAGATCAAAAAAAGCAGCTTTCTGTTTTAGTAGACGGGTATAATAAATTGACCACAGAAACTGCTGAAAATATGAAAAATTCTGCAGGTTTTATGGGAGAAACAAATAAAACCCTAAGTGAATTAAAAACTATGCAATCAGATTTAAATGAAGCATTGCCATTAATGAGCGGGGCTCTTCAAAGCGCCAAATATGTACAAGGCGTATTGCCAGAAGCTAAAAAGCTATATGGAACCTATGAGAAGGATGTAGCACCTTTAATGATAGGAATGCCTCAAAGCTTAAAATATGTTGAGAGTATGGAACCTGCTATTCAAGGTGTATATGGAAAGTATACTGCTATTGCACCATATATGAATGGTGTTGCAGATAGTGCAAAGTATGTATCCACCATTATGCCAAAAGCACAGCAGTTAGCAAAACAAGTTGATGATAACAAAAACTCAATAAATACTATAAAGTCAGTGCTTACACCTGAAAATGTTATGTATTTAAAGGGTTTTGAAAACAATGTGATAACTGTAAAGAATGACTTAGATGCTAACTCTCAAAATATAGACAATATAAAATCAATTTTAACAAAATTAGGTACAAATGTAGATGATAAAACTATTATTAAATTAAAGTCAGTTCAAGAGGATATAGAAAAAGCTAAACCTATAATAAAGCAGCTTGAAAGCAATATTACACCACAAAACATGAAAGCTTTAGAAAGGTCTCCAGAGCTTGTAAACAGTCTATTATCCATTCAAAAGCAGTTAAAAAACAATGAAAAGTTGATGCAGGTAGCAGAAGATGCATTAAAGGATAATAATATAGAAATGGCTAAGAAATTGTTAGATGCAGTTCCTATGCTTACAGATGGAGTAAATAGATTAGCTGAAGGCTCTTCACAGCTAAATGATGGTCTAAAGCTATTAAATAGCAAAATGCCAGAGCTTGCAGATGGAAGTGGAAAACTTGTTGATGGCTCAAAAGAATTATCAGATAAATTAAAAGAAGGAGCAGATAAACTAAATAGTAATCTAGTTAATGACAGTGATACTATGAGTAAGTTTGTATCTGAGTCAGTTATAATGGATGAAAAGCCTATAAATCCAGTTAAGGATTATGGAACAGGCTTTGCTCCTTACTTTATACCATTATCCTTATGGGTTGGAGCTATTATGATGTTTTTCGTAATATCTGATAAGGTAGACAATGATATAGAAGCAGGTTCAGGATCTATAGTATTGGGAAAATTCTTATCCTATGGATATATAGGTATACTTCAGTCTGTACTTGCTAGTTTCGTTGTTTTAGCTTTAGGATTAAAGCCAGCTAATATACCACTTTATATATTGTTTAATGTATTTATGTCCTTTGTATTCATAGCTATCATACAAAGCTTAATATTCTTGCTAGGTGAGGCTGGAAGATTATTAGCTATAGTTTTACTCATATTACAGTTAACTTCTTGTGCAGGTACTTTCCCACTAGAAGTGGTTCCAAGGTTCTTTAAGGTGTTAAATCCTTATATGCCTTTTACCTATTGTGTATCAGCATTAAGAGAAGTTATTTCTGGAGTAGATTATACTATATTCGGAAAAGATGTAGCTATATTAGCAACAATATTGGTAGTATTCTTAACTATTTCAGTTTTAATGAAAGGCCATGCAGATAAAGTTCAAATGAGACTAAAAGAAAGGAAAGGATCTATAACAGCATAAAATAAAGATGAAAAGGTGTGGAAAAATTACTTGGTTAAGTAGTTTTTCTACACCCTATTTTATTTTATAGAAAAAATTATTATAATTACTTTCCATTTCTATATTGTATTTTAATTAAATCTTCATAATTTTAATAAGTATTTTTTAAATAATGGCTTTTATAATATTGGGTATAAATCAGAAATAATTATTGGATTAACATGATGATTTAATTATAGGACAAGCAGGTGAGGGTATATGAAAAAATTAAAAGATCTGAATAAAGAAGAAAAAATAATTACTTATTTATTAATTGTTGAGATAATTTTTATAGGAACAGCTATATTTTCTGTATTTGCTTATGGAGATTCCTTGCTTTTAGGTAGCTTAGAAAAATTTGATAATGATGATGTAAAATATATTAGAAGTGCATGGAATTTAATAGATAATAATATATTGTCTTATGAAAATATAAAAGAATCTACAGCGTACATAATGCCAGGGTTAACCTTTGTGCTTTATTTTTTTATGTCTATTTTTGGTAAGATAAATGGCATTATAGCATTTAGAATATTTCAAGTAATATTGCAAGCTGTAAGTTTATATTTGCTATTTTTAATAGGAAAAAAAGTATTTAATAGCAAAGTAGCATTAATAGCATGTGTTATGGATGCATTGTATGTGGTTGAAATTTATGCAGCAAACCTTATTCTAATGGAAGTCATTTTTAAATTTTTGTTATTGCTTCTAATATACATAAGTATTTATGCCATTGAGAAGAAAAATTTAAAGTTATATATATTAGGGGGCGTTGTTTGGGCAACAGCCTGTTTATTTAGGCCTACTATTGCTGCTTACCCACTGCTAATATTAATTATGTGGATAAAAAACAAATATAGTTTTAATGAGATGGTCAAGTATACCAGCATAGTTATGGCTGTATTTTGTACTATTATGGCACCTTGGTGGATAAGAAATTATAAAGTTTTTGATAGGGTAATTTTGTTTACAAAATCTAGTGGGAACCCATTTTTGCAAGGAACATTTATTAATTATGATCAAAGTAAAGGTTTGGGAGTTCCTTATGTAAAAGGAAAAGATGCTTTAGAAAGTGATGAAAATGAAATAAAAGCAGGCCTTCAAAGATTAAAGATATATGGGAAGAAAGAACCATTAAAATATATAGTTTGGTATACTTTGGGTAAAACTTTTTATTTTTGGAGAGCTCCTTTCTATTGGATACCTAATATATCATATGTTCCTGTAATCATTTATCACCTTGTAATTTTATATTGGGCTCTTTATGGTATGATAAAATATAAGAATAAAAGTTTTAATCTTAAGTTTTTGATTATGGTAGTAATTTATTTTAATGTTATATATTTACCCTATTTTACATTTGAAAGATATGCATACCCTTTGATGCCGTTAGTAATATTATTTGCAGCGTATACTATTAATGATAAAAGATGTAAAAAGTATTGCAAAGTTTAGTTAGCTGATTTCAAACTCTTTTATAAGTGCTGAAATGTTTTGCACTTGCAAAGTGATAATTTTAATTTGCTGCTCTGTAGTATTTTAATATGGTTACGGTTATTAATAATAAGAGAGGGGCTATATTCATGGAAAAAAATACAGTATTAGTAGTGGATGATGAAAAAGATATAAGGGAGTTAATTGAAATTTATTTAATAAATGAAGGATTAGAGGTTATTACTGCCTGTGATGGTATTGAGGCCTTAGAAAAACTTAAAAATAATGATATTAATTTAATAATTTTAGATATTATGATGCCTAAATTGGATGGAATAAGGACATGCCTAAAAATTAGAGAAGAAAAAAAGCTTCCCATTATTATGCTTTCTGCTAAAAATGAAGATAGCGATAAAATATTAGGACTAAATGTTGGGGCTGATGATTATGTTACTAAACCTTTTAATCCATTAGAGCTTACTGCAAGAGTAAAGTCTCAACTTAGAAGATATTTTAATTTTAATGAAACAAAAAAAGAAGATGAGGATGAGATAATTATTGATGGACTTACTATAAATAGAGCCTCAAGAGAAGTTTTTGTTGAGGACACCTTTGTAAGGCTTACTCCTTTAGAGTTTTCCATATTAGAAATTTTAGCACTTAATAGAGGCAGAGTTCTGAGTACAGAACAGATTTATGATAAGGTATGGAAAGAACCCTTTAATAATGCAGCTAATACTGTGGCTGTACACATAAGAAACATAAGAGAGAAGATTGAAATTAATCCTAAGGAGCCTAAGTATATAAAGGTGGTATGGGGAGTGGGGTATAAGATTGAAAAATAAAATTAAGAAATTATTATTTGGCAGTATTACAAGAGAACTTATATTAGCTAGTGTTTTAAGCTTTATTTTACTTGCATTTCTTCCATTCAACAAGAAATATATAGCAATAATAGTAATTTATTTATTAGGCAGCAGAAAAGCTTTATACATAAAAAATATATATAAAGGTATAAATACAATTTCTGAAGGAAATTTAGATTGCAAAATAAAAATTCAAGGCTATGATGAACTGGCTATTTTGTCCAAGGAAATAAATAATATGTCTGCTAATCTAAAAAATAAAATAGAAGAAGAAAAAGCTGCTGAAAGATTAAAAAGTGAGCTTATAACAAATATATCCCATGATTTACGAACACCTCTTACAACATTGATTGGGTACATTCAGCTTGTAGTAGATGATAAGACTAGCTTTGAGGATAAATCTAAATATGCAAAAATATCTTTAGAAAAATCAAAAAAATTGAAGGGGTTAATAGACGATTTGTTTGAGTATTCCAAGCTTGAGAGCGGAGGCATTAAACTTGAAAAAGTGAAAGTTAATATAATAGAAATAATAGAGCAAAGCATAGGTGAGCTCTCAATTCAAGCAAAAGAAAGATATATAGGATTTAATAAAAATTTTGAAAATAGCAAAGTAGAATTATTAGTAGATCCTAATAAAATATCCAGGGTCTTTGAAAATGTTATAGGAAATGCTATTAAATATAGTGTGGAAGGAAGCAATGTAAATATAAATTTATATGAAAATGATGAAAATGTAATTATAAGCTTTGAAAATGTAGTTGATAGCATTTTGGAAGAGGACTTAGAAAAAATATTTAATAGATTTTATAGGACAGATGAATCGAGAAATTCAGAAGTTTCAGGATCAGGATTGGGATTGACCATTGCAAAAAGTATAGTAGACCTGCATGGAGGAGGAATTTGGGCGGAAAATAAAGAGGATAAATTTATAATCAACATAGAATTAAATAAATTTTCATAGATTAAAAAAGGATTGTAGCATAATTAAATGAAGATACATTATGCCACAGTCCTTTTTCTATAATTTCAATTAGATAGTATAGATTCTATAAAAAACATTGGACATGTTATATTTTTGTAACAGCTACTCATTTTACATCATGCCAGATCTTAATATGGAAATGAGAAGCCATAATCCTGCAAATCCAGCTATAATAAATCCAAATATTCCAATAGCAGATACACCATATATTTTAGGTCCTACATTGGAATTTAATATTAGGGATGATCCCACTATCATTGAAGAAACCACCAGACCAAAAACCATTCTATTTACCATTTTATTTAATTCTGCAGCAGGTTTTTCAATATTTTTATGCTCTAATTGAATTTTTGCTCTGCCACTTATTATGCTGTCCGATAATTCTACCAGTTTTGATGGAATTTCATAAGTATTTTTACCCCAGTTATAGGACCTTAACAGTAATTCATTTATATCAAAATTTAACTTTAAATCAGTATTAGCTTTTACATAAGGAATGGCTATATCCATGATTTTTATATCTGGTGAAATTTTAGCCATTACGCCTTCTAATATAACAAAACTTCTTATAACAAGAGTTAGCTCTTTAGGAAGCTGAATATTATTTCGTCTAGCTACATCAAAGACTTCTTGAAGCAGTACAGAGACTTTAAGATTTTGAAATGAAGTATACAGATAATTATCAAATAGGTAATCTATATCTTCATAAAGCTGGTTTCTATTTATGTATCCTTTTTTTATACCTATAGACATAAACACAGATATTAATTTATTTATATCCTGATATGCTACAGCGACAACAGCTTCATTTAGTGCTTCTCTTAAGTCTTTTGATAAGCTGCCTACTATTCCAAAGTCAATAAAGCAGATTTTACCTTTAGCAATAAGTAGGTTTCCAGGATGAGGGTCTGCATGAAAAAAACCATCTTTAAAAACCATTTTTAAAAAGCTTAAGGCTAATTTTTTAGATATGTCATTTAAGTCATATTCTTCTTTTAAAAGAGAGTCTCTATCATCAATTTTAATTCCATCTATTTTTTCTAAAGTAAGTACCTTTGAATTGCTATATTCTTTTACTACATAAGGAGCTGTGATACAAGCTACATCTTTATTTAGTTTTATAAAAGTTTCTATATTTTCTGCTTCATTTTTAAAATCTAATTCAAGCTTGGTAGAAGAATAGATTTCATCTAAAGCATCTTTAGGATCTATTAAAGAATCATTAAACCTAGCTTTTGTAAGTCTTAATATTTTATATAATATAGAAATATCTAATTCCATCTTCTCAGCTATATCCGGGCGCTGAATTTTCACTATGACATTTCGTCCATCCTTTAATACGGCATTATGTACCTGGGCAATTGAGGCTGAAGCTAGGGGACGTTTATCAAAATACAGAAACATATCCTCAATATCTTGTTTAAATTCATTTTTTAAAACCTTGTTAATGCTTTTAAAAGTTTCAGGAGCTACATTATTTTGTAGTTTAGAAAGTTCATCTATATATTCTACAGGAAGAATATCTGGTCTAGTGCTTAATATCTGCCCAATTTTAATAAAGGTTGGACCTAATTCTTCAAAAGCTTTTCTTAAATTTTCAGGATAGCTTTCCTGTTTTTTTATCTTGCTGTCTACAAGAAAACCAAAGCCATAGTAAGCTAAAACTTTTACTATTTCTCTGAATCTTTGAGCAGAATTTTTATACATTTTATACCTCGCTCGCTTTTATTACAAAATTAAATAGAAAAGCCCTAGTGGTTATAGGGCTCATAGTTTAGAATAAAGTTATTTGCTTTCTAAAGCATCTATTTTTCTTTCTAATTCAAGAACTTTTTCTTTTAAATCATTTACTTCACTTTGATGCGCAAGATTCATGTCTTCAATTATTGAAATTACATCTTCTTTGGCTAAAGGCATAACTTTTTCATTGAACTTGTCTTGAGTATCTTTAAAATTTCTTTTTAATTCTTGACTTAATTCCTTGCCTTCATCCACTGAAAGCTTACCTTTTTTAACCATATCATCAACTAAACTAGATGCTTTTTCATAAGTGTAAGCAACGGAACCTATGCCTGCTAATAATATCTTTTTTAAATCTTCCATCATAATACAAACCTCCAATACTTTCTATTGCTTTGAGTAAAGATAGTATTATTACATAATTATACTATAAACCTGTAGCATATTAAATATAATATATGTAATTATTTTATTTATATTAATATTTTGAATAATTAAACAAGATGATATAAAGGCTGCAGACTACTCTGCAACCTTTTTATTATATAACATCTGCTTTTACATCTTCTCTCAATTGTTCTTCGGAAGGCTTTGCTTTTTTGCTTTTTATAAAATCTTCAGCTATTTGTGGAAAGAGTATATAAGATAAGACATCTTCATCTCTCTCTGTAAGGTCTTTAATGTCTTCTTTAGTTTTTTCAAATATTGGCTCTAAAGTATCTGCAAATCTTCCTGTTATAGGTTTTTCATTTTCAAGAGCTTTAGCTAATAAGTCCTTATTTATTTTTCCAGGGGCTTTTCCATATTCCCCTCTGCAATATGATTTTACTTCTTTTAATATCATTTTATATCTTTCACCTGTTAGTACATTTACTGTTGCTTGAGTTCCTACCATTTGACTCATAGGAGTAACTAGAGGAGGAAATCCTAAATCTTCTCTTACCTTTGGAACTTCATTTAATACCAAATCAAGTTTATCTATAGCATTTTGAGCCTTTAACTGAGATATCATGTTTGATAACATTCCTCCAGGTATTTGATAAGTAAGGCCTTCTGGCTGAGGACTTAATACTTTAGGGTCTAATTGACCTATTTTAATAAAATGAGCTCTAACTGGTTTAAAGAAATCATTTATTTCTTTTAAACCTTCAGCATTAAGGCCTGTATCAAAGCCGCAGTTTTGAAGTGCAAAATGCATACTTTCTGTAGCAGGCTGAGCTGTTCCGCTTGAAAATGAGGAAATTGCACAGTCTATACCATCTACTCCTGCTTCAGTAGCTTTCAAGTAAGACATTTCAGCCATACCATTGGTGGAGTGTGAATGAAGATAAACAGGAAGTTTTACAGTTTCCTTAATGGCTTTTACTAGCTCGTAAGCAGTTTGAGGCATCATAAGTCCTGCCATA
Source organism: uncultured Clostridiaceae bacterium (assembly GCA_946405135.1). Lineage (GTDB taxonomy): Bacteria > Bacillota > Clostridia > Clostridiales > Clostridiaceae > CAMJGD01. The sequence continues at coordinate 51,532 of CAMJGD010000021.1, forward strand.
TCTTTTATGCATATGGAGTCTGCTCCCATTTCCTCTAATTGCTTTGCTAGTTTAGCATAGTTATCCATATTGTGTATAGGACTTATGGTATAAACTATGGTTCCTTGAGCATGTGCTCCCTGCTTTTTTGTTTCATCCATAGCCACTTCTATATTTCTATAATCGTTTAATGCATCAAATATTCTCAAAATGTCCATGCCATAATAAACAGACATTTTTATAAAATTTCTTACCACATCATCAGGATAGTGTTTGTATCCTAATATATTTTGACCTCTTAAAAGCATTTGAAGAGGAGTTTTTTTAACTACCATTTTTATTTTTTTAAGTCTTTCCCAAGGATCTTCATCCAAGTATCTAATACAGGAATCAAAAGTAGCGCCTCCCCAGCATTCTAATGAATGATATCCTGCATTATCAAGTTTATGAAGAATAGGAGCAAATTCATCAAAAGACATCCTTGTAGCAATAAGAGACTGGTTAGCATCTCTTAATACGGTTTCAGTTATATTTATTTTTGTCATATAATCACGGTTGCCAATAAACTATAAAAACATATAAGCACTGTTTAATTTATATGAGATTTTAGTATATTTTTATAGTTTTATCGCAACAGTTCACCTCCTCTTAAGAACATTATAATGAAAATTTATATAAAATAGAAAAAGAGTATCTTTAGTTCATTCTATCACAATAATGAATAAAAATCTGCAATAAATCATTTATTATTCAGAAAAAATAATTATTTCACTTCGTGGCAAGCAGTGGCTGTTGACAGGTATAATAAATTATTATAGAATAATAGAGTAGTTCTATATTATGTGCTCGTAGCTCAGTAGGATAGAGCAGCGGTTTCCTAAACCGCGTGCCGGGGGTTCGATTCCTCTCGGGCACACCAATTTAAAGCCTGCAATATGTTTATATTGCAGGCTTTAAATTTATACATGATTTCATATAAAAATAATCCAATTTCTTATAGAAACATATTAAATCTTTTAAAAAAAGTTTACAATAAAAGTAGATTAACATGGAGGATTTAGATATGAATGAATTAAGATATAGACAAGTACATTTAGATTTTCATACTAGTGAGTATATTCCTATGGTGGCTCAGGAATTTGATGCAGAAAAGTTTGCAGCTACTTTGAAAAAAGCAAATATCGACTCCATTACTTGCTTTGCAAGATGCCATCATGGGTGGTTATATTATCCATCAAAAAAAACCCCAGAACTTATACATCCTAATTTAGTTAATAAGAATCTTTTGTTAGAGCAGATAGAAGCTTGTCACAAAAACAATATAAATGTGCCCATATATACCACAGTGCAGTGGGATGGTCATGTAGCAGAAACTCATCCAGAGTGGCTGTGCATAGATGAAAAAGGTGAGTTTATCAATAGTCAAAATGTACCAAAGCCTCATTTTTACTATACTATTTGTCTAAATAGCGGTTATAGGCAATATTTTAAAGATAATCTTCAAGACATCATAGATGTGGTAGGAGCGGAAAACATAGATGGTTTCTTTATGGATATACTTTTTAAGGTTGATTGTAACTGTGAGCACTGCATTAGTAAAATGAAAGATTTAGGCTTTGACCCTAATGTTAAGCAAGAGAGAATTCAATATTCTACAGTGATGCTAGATGAATTTAACCTAATTGTGCGAATATCACACCCTCTACAGGTGGGAGATGGATAGCACTTGCCGATAGGCAACCAATGATATAAATTATAATGAGTTACATTAACCCTATAGATATAGTTAAAAAGTATATAGAAAATCAA
>CAMJGD010000022.1 GCA_946405135.1 uncultured Clostridiaceae bacterium
ATTTTCTCTAACAAAACTTTTTTTGCCGTGATAAATGTTTTTTTGTGTTAAACATAGTATAGGAATAAGTATTGTGGATTAAGGTATAATTATTATGTACTATAATCGATACTTTCACATAGATTATGCAATTAAGTCTGATTATACGAATACATTTTTTATTTATGAGATTAATTACCCTCTTGTCATTAAACAATCTACTTTTCTGCTGTTGCAACCGCCTCATCAAATGAATTTAATTGATATTCTTTACACTTTTGCTCCAGTACTTTGAAATTGCAGCACGACTCTACTATTCCTCTCATATAAGGTTTATTTTCATTAAATATTTTATATGTCTTTTCAGCTTTTTTTATTATTTTATCTCTATTATCTGAACAAAATATAATTTCTTTAATTAATAGATTTTTATAATTTTCTCCCTCTTCATCTTTAGCTATTTCTTCTAAATCAATTTTTTTAATTACATCTGGGAAAATAGGAATCATACAATTAAATTTAATGGTAGCTATTTTATCTGGAAATTTCTTTTCCTTTTCATTCTGTATTTTTTGCGTTTCTGTAAAGGTATTTGGAATTACAGTGGTAACTTCATTAGTTTTTCTTATCTTTGATGATAGTGGAACTAAATAGTCCATATCATTTATTTTTAAAACGAATCCGACATAGGGCCTTGTCCTATCTTCAGGCTTATTAAATAGTACTTTCTCATCTCCATACTTTCTTAAGTAATTAATGTAATCATCTGAAACATTGTAGAATATAAGTTTCTCACTACTCATTTTTCATCCCCCATAAAAATAAAAGCAAGATAGTATCCTATCTTGCTTAATTTAACGTTCCCTACTTTAAGGCAAGGGATTTCCTAATTTAATGTTCCCTACTTCAAAGGCAAGGGGTTTCCTAATTTAACGTTCCTTACTTGATAGGCAAAGGATTTCCTAAAAAGATATAGAACAATCTACATCTTAATTTTATTATAAGATTATCTGCACTTAATGTCAACACACATATTAGAAATTTTTGTTTATTTGTGATATAGTTATATTATTACCAATATTGTATAAGGTAAAACAATACTATAAATTATATTCAATTTACAAATTAATTATTCTCTGTATTATCTGTTATGTAATATTTAGAATATATCATATATTTATTTTAAAGTACATTTTTTATGTGTAATAATAGAGATAAATGTTTATAAATAATTAGCTACAACTTGTTGGAATATCTCAATAAACTCTTGATTTATTGAAGAGTTTGTTTCTATAATTTCCTTTAGCAATTTGATTTCATCCTTTTCATTAAGCTGCTTAATCAAGTTATCTATAACAATTTTAGTAAAAATAATTTTAAAGTTTTCCCACTTATCATCACATATAATTTTATCCCTTGCTGCTGTCAAATTTAACTCACATTCGTTGTAAACATTCATATCATATTTAATTGGAAATGGCCATGACATTTTTCTATCATTTTTACTGCCCTGCTTCCACCAATCTCTTTCTAAAGCAAATAAACTATCATTAACACGTATACCATTAATGTAAACTTTCCCTTCAGTTTGAACTACATATGAATATGATGAATTAACATTAACTCCTTCCTCATCTACCTCAATTGAGTCTGTATACTTATTTATATGATTACTAGAAAGTTTTAAATTTACTTCTAAATCAAAATCTTCCCCTTTTACTTCAACATTATATCTTGATAGAATTTTCGATGATGTTAAAATACCGTTATCATGTAAAAGATATACTGTTACTTTTCCTTTAAGTCCACAGGGTTCATCTATATCAATTTCATAATTACGAATCGCATCATATTTATATGTATTCCCTTTGTAATCAACTGCTATCTCATCTATGCTATGTATATCTTTACCATTAACATAAATTGGTACATCTATATACTTTATTAGATCTTTTATATATTTTTCGACTAAATTAAGATCATTTTTTAATTCAGATTTAAGTGTTAATTTTATAACTGTTCCTGGCTCCTTTTTATGTCCTTTTTTATACCAAAAGAATCCTGTTAATCCCTCTATTAACAATGAAATCGGATCAGAACAATCATATCTATCTATGACCCTACGAGTTTCAACATCAATTGAATCTGCAATCATAAATACCGACAATATACCTATGCCAAATTTAGATATTGATTTATAATCCTTTTTTAATTGAGCAATAGTTTTATAAAACTCTTCTGATTTATAGTAGGAACTGCCAACACTTGAAAAGTAGTTGGTGATAATGTATTCATCCATTCCCATACCATTATCTTCAATCTCTAAATAATTGTTATCTCCTTCACTATAAATTCTAATATCAATTTTGGGTTTATAATCTCTTTCCCATACCTCTTCGTGAAGTTTCCTTACATAGCACGTATCAACTGCATTTTGTATTAATTCCCTTATAGCTACTGATTCATCACCATAAAGGCTTGTTCCCATTAAAAGTTTTACAACTTGTTCTTGATTTAATGAAAAAGTCAAATCCTTATAATTATAAATAGGTTCTCCATCAAAATTTGTATCCCCCTTAACTTGACTAGTATCAACTTTAAGTGGTAATGCCATTAGATAAGTGTCTGTTAGACTATTTCTATACTGATCATGCATGTTATCTAAAACATTTTTGCAAGTAAATAACTCATAATCAATATACTTGCAGAACTCACGAATAGACTTTTCTATTGCTGGATGGGAGCATTTAGCAGAAAATGCAATCTTATTTTCCTCTATAATCCATGCATTAATTGATCTGTGCTTTTGCCATTCCTTTATACTTATTGGACTTTTTATTCCTAAATGATCATAAAGCACCTTTGGAGTTCTTTTCGCATCAAAATCTAATAAATCTGCTATCCTTAATATAATAGAAATAAATAGCGAGTTCACATATTCATTAGTGGCTACAAGACATGAAGTTTCTATATACGGAAGTTTAACCAGTTCTGTTATGTTCACATTATGACTTTCACAAATTGAAGCAAGCATTGGTCCAAACTTAAAGTCCCTATACATAAAGTTATGACTCCAAGCTTCTTTATCTATAATCTCCTTTATTATTTCTCTGGATTTTTTAGCATGAGACCTTCTAATATACTCGGTAATTCTATAATTGTTAAGTAATTCAGCTTGTCCATTCATAGATGCACCATAGCACTTTTTAATTTTCTCATCCAATTGGGGATTAGATTTGCAAAAAAGATCAAATTCTTGTTTTTCTTGAATCTCTTCGCATTTTAAATCATTGTTATCTATTAAACCTTTATATATCATAACTAGTCTTTCTGACGGCGCCATGCCTATATCGTGATAAAAAGCACTTAAAATTAAAAGGGCTAGTTCTAAAGGTTGCAGATTTTTCAATGTTGAATCTGGTATGAGTCTTGCCATATGTTGTAATACACGAAAAAGGTGTTTTTCATCGTGTAAAGTATATTCATCCATATGTCGAATAACCAATCTTGTGCGATCGCATGCATAGTCAACTGCATTAAACAATATAGTAAGTAGTTCATTTACTGCTAAATCATCTTGGGCTAATTCCCTCAATCTAATATATATTGGAGATTGTTCTAAAAGCAATTTAATATCCTGTTTCCAATCTTCTTTTACTTGCATCTCAATATTCCTCCTCTTTCATTTTTATTATATTAATCATTATAGAGTTAATTTTTGGAATAAGGTTTTTATTCTCTATACTATCAAATATGGAACAATAATAATTCGTTATTCTCTTTAGAGTTTGTTTAAGGTAGTGAAAAAGGCGACTAATAAACCATAGCCACCTCGCTCAATAAATCTTCCACTTAATTGGTAGGAACTCTCCAAAGACATTATATATTATACGTTTTTGCCATACAAGTAGTAATATATAAAGCAAGTTTTAATAATTTTTTTCTCATTCACCAGCTTAAGTATAAGTAGAATGAATATTTTTCATCTCAATTATGAATTTCTTGATTCCATCAATTCTTCATTTCTATGCCCTACTACATTGTTGCCATCAATCTTATAAATACCGCTTATCTCCAACCAGCCTGTAGTATTTGTATGCGATGAATTAATTATATTCTTTTCTCCTAACAGAGTCCATACAATACTTAAATCATTGTCATCAAGAAATTTTAAAAACTCTTCTTTGTTTATAAGCAAAGAACTTGGCCCCTCTTCGTCAATAGATGGGTCAAATGCTACAAGTTTGCCTTCTTTATTATAAAACTTATAATCCTTCCCATCCCACTCAAGTCCCATCATATCAACTATTGACTTTGAAGGTAATGTAATTGATATTGATTCATCAAGAGAGCAGTCATATACTCCTTTTTCACATAAATAGTCTATATTGGGAAGTAACACCTCACAAGGCAGCTCCATATTCCCATGGTCACACTCTTTAATCCAGTCAGAGTCTACTCCTACTCCATTCATATATGCAGGAGACCAATAAAATTCTCCTAAAAGCACATGAATTAATTCCCCAGATTCTGGCATCCACCTTCCCATAAAATTTTGCGTCTTACTCCATGCGTAAAATGTTTCTAAATCTCTTTTCCTAATAATATAACTCTTTACCATATACCATACTTCTTTAGTAGGAACTTCATATCTATCCTTTTCTACAGGGGTATCCTCCTCCCACTTACAGTAATTTTCTAAAGCCAGCCATTCTGATTTGTCAGAATTATGTTTTATATCTATAAGTTTTTTTACATCAGGTAAGTCAGATACCTCCTTGATCCAACTTTTATCCTGGCCAAATGCATCCCAATTATTATATTCTACAGGATTCCACCAGCATTTCTTCTCATAATTTCTATAAGTATTCTTTATTGTAATAGATGGATCAATATTTCTCATATATGAAAGTTGCCAAGGGCCTTCGTATTTACCTATTTCATCATCCCAGCTACCAATATAATTATAATTATCTGATAATCGCGCCAAGATTTCGTATAACGCAATCCACTGATACTTCTTGCCTATACGCTCTGGTTTATCAGCTTCACGACCACGGTATGTATACCTATCCATATTACTATCACAATACCTAAATCGTTCTATGCTCCATCCCAGCTCTAAAACCCTATTAAATATCCATCTTTGTATAAACTCTAAATCAAATTTCTTTCTTCTATCTTCAATTTCACCATTGAGATATTTAACTATGTATTCATTATAGATAGCTATCATATCAGAATCTAAACTTTCAAGGAATCTATTCTCTAATTCAGCACACTGTTCTTCTAACAGATTTTCATCTGTTTCTTCCTCATTTTCTTTATCTGATAGATACTCTCTCAATGAAGACAAGTTTATTTCTTCCCTAACCGAATAATATTCTTCCCACAATACTCTCTGCTCTTTATCCAAAGATAGCACGAATTCATTCAAAATCTCTTTTGATGTCTTCGGTTCTGGCTCATCCATTCTATTTGCTGACCAGCATGAACGATTTGAATTTGTACCTATAACATATCTTGCAAAATCACCATGACCTATTATTGAAGTATATAATGTGTTCATGGACCAGTCCTTATATTCTTTATGTTTGCTATCTACAAGCTCCTTAATCTGCTCTTTGGTAGGTATATCAAGATTAAAACTACTTTTATAAGGCGGCATTATTTTTGATATATCTATATCCCCTATTTTTACTTGTGTGAGAACAAACTCAATAATTCCTCTAGCATAGTCTCTTAATAAAACATTAGGATATATTTCACCTTCCTTATTAAAAATTAATTTATATACTGTTCTTGCAATCTCTATATTATAAGATATATTCTTACTTCTCAATGCACACCCGTATGCAGCACATAATAATCTTTCAGTAACATAAGGGTCATCAACATCAATGAATTTTTTTATAAGACTTATCATAACATTAACCCTTTCTGTAAGTATATTTACAAGAGCTTTTGTTGCATTATCCCTTAAATATCTATTTGAAGACGTTAGAAACCAAGTTAAGGTTATACTGATAAGTTCAATGACGTCATCGGTAATATATGATTTATCAGTATTAGATAATGCCCAGTCAATAATTCTATCAACGGAAGTTTTCTCTCCATACTGATAATGCAGATAAATGCTCCAAAATTCATCCCTATCCGGGAGCTTCATATTGATTAGTAATTTATGTAGCCTTTCTGCATTAAATGGGTGATCCTTATGGGAACTTACAAGCAGAATATTATTCAGGAACTGACTTCTTGTATCTTCCATAGGCATTATATATTCATTTATATACCGAACTGTAGCATCACTTATGAATTTAGGATCCCTCCAAACAAAACTGTTAAGAAATGCATCTTTAACTGAATCATATTCTTTACACTCTGGAACAAGTTCAAACAACTCTTTACCAATATTTTCTGGAAATTGAACAAAAAATGCTTCAATAATTCCCTTATATTTTCTACAGCTTCTGCTATCTTTCAAATATTTATTTAATAATTCTTCTATATAAATCTCTTGAGTTTTGTCTTTCTTCCATTTGCTTATGAGAAAGTCTGATATTATAAAGTCAGAAAATCTTTCAAAAGAAAATCTTACTACCTCTTCCCACTTACCATTTCTATTCAGCCTTCTATCTTCACTTATTAGTCCCTCACTAATTAAATGTCTATATAAAGAATTCTCATATCCATTACTTCTATATATTTCTTCAAGTAGATTCGTCATTATGTCCATACCTATATAGTAGCTATCTTGTGCAATCATTTCCTCGGCTATTTTAAAAACTGCCTTCTTTACTATATTAAGTTTAGGGTTTATGTTAAGAAATTCTTCACCTGATATTTTTTTATTAACAGATTCAATATAAAAGTTAAAAATATTATTAAGTCCTTCAATTCCTGGAGGTACTATATCCATACCATTATTCTTTATACTCTGGCAAAATAACTTTAGAAATAATGGGTTTCTAAATTCAGGCACTAATAGGGGTACAGAAGGTCTCCTTATTCCGTAATAATCAAAAAATTCATTGGCTGCATCGTATTCTATTGAGGCAAATCCATAATGTGTAACCTTTATAAGTTTGTCCTCATCCAAATACTCTGGTATTACTGATGTCTCATATGTACTTCTTACGCTAATAGCGATACTTAACCATTTATGCTTTTTGACCCTTTCAATTACCCCCGCTATATGGTTCTTCCAAAACCGTTTTCCTTCACCTTCATTTAATGCATCAATCATTATTAATACCTTACATTTCTTCGTTTCACCAATAGTATTAAGAATTGATAAAAACTCCTCTGCATTACATTTAACATCAAGTAACCTTAATATTTGCGACCATGGTTCTTTATTATAAAAATACCCACCTAATAATAGTATTGTTGGATACCCGCTGTCATTTCTCCTCCTAGCTATGTCAGAAAATAAATGCGTCTTACCGCACCCAGCATCTCCTAACACCAAAAGTGATCTTGCATTTGTAAGGTTTATGCTACACTCCTCCATATATTCAATTATTTCATATATGGATTTCCTTAACTTCTGTAAATAGTGGGTTTCCGAGCTATAATCATAAGCTCCATAATTATTAGTTTGTTGTTCAGATTGGCTTTTTTGCAGATATATTTGATGATTTAACTCATCTATATCCTTGGTGAAATCCTCCATCATAGTAACTATTGCTTGCCAATCAATAGGTTTATCTAGTACTAATCTTATATAATCTTTAAGCTGTTTAACTTGATTTATTTTTATACTTAATTCATTATACTTTTGTTCAGACACCCTTTTAATTTTTGCTTCACTGATTTTATTAAATGCTTTTATTATATTTCCACATAGCTTTTCAATACCACCTATAAATAGCATTGAGCAACACAGCGATTCAAAAGTCTTGCATATTGGAGTATTAACATTGAGTTTAGGAGTGTATCTCGCTCCTACATTTGCAATTGTAGTATCAAGCCTTGTTTTAAACCAATCAATATCATATAAATCCTTATTAAACCAAAATTGAAGTCTGCCCTTATGTTCATCTCTTGTTAGTCTTTCAAATATTTCAAATGTACCCCAGTATTCAAATTTTACTTCCATACCCTTTGCACTTGCTATTTCAGTCCATGTCCCAACTCTATCATTCCACTTATCCATAAACCATTTTTGCTTTTCAATCCGTGGATCTGCTCTATCTAATGGTATACAGATAATATATTTTGTTATATGCGGATGCTTGTTTAAAACAGTTTTAACTGAATCATCAAGCTCACTCCACTGTGACTTTTCAGGAGTTTTAGTAAAGAACTTTGCTTGCCATCCCCATTCTTCCCCACTACGTAGTTTCCAATAACACTCCACACCAGCATCAGGTGTTCCTTTTCTAATAAACTCTGCTCCTTCCGCCACATTCTCATATCTTGCCAGTTGACAGCAAAGTTCTTCAAATGCAGTTTGCTGTGAGCCATCCCATACCCTTAAAGAATTCCAATCAATAGACATATTAGTCCCCCTCATTCGTCCTTATAATTATTACCTATAATCCAAATAATTTATCTTTATCCATAGCAGTTACTACTAATACTTATATTATATCAAAACTATATTCCACGGAAAAAACAATATAATTTAAAAAGCTATCCCCAATAAGGTATCTCTATATAACCTCTTATTATTCATGTGTTTAGATAGCTTAACCTAGAACTATTAAGCTTAAAGAGGCTATTAGCTAAAATCGCTAACAGCCTCTTTACCAATTTGTTAAAAATATTTTTATATCTCTTCTTTAATTTCCAGTATAACTTTTTTCGCATTAGCCATTTTATTTATTGAGTCAAGTTTCTTTATTACGGCTTCAATATCCTCGAAATTATCTATAATATCTATTCTCCTTACAATGTTATTTAGAGTAGATAATATATCCTGCACAGTATTCAAATTACTTGAATCTTGAACCATATTTTTTTCACGATAATATGCAACATGAAAGAACTTTTTTTTCTGCTCCTCTTTTTTACCAAATGTTATTGTATCTACTTTCACATCTTTTATAAGTTCATATTTACCCATTGATCTTTCTTCAATTACTTCATTAATTATATCAACTAATTTTGACGCATCTTCAATAGTAATATTAAAATTATCGTAAGGAAGATTTTGTACAAACCCTTCTTTAATCATCTTTTCCTTAAGAATTGGATAAAGACTACTATATGCTGCTCCTTTATTAGAATTGTATTCCGATATTTGGATTACATTTTTATTCTTTATACCTGCAACATAGCATATCCTTTCAACCCCATCTAAAGTGGTAGCCTCACTAGAATATATATGAGCATTCCTGTAATCTACACAACTATCAACATTACTATCGTAAACTTTAGTAGTACCTAAACTGACGTACCCCTTTATATTTTTCAAAATGTTTGTGAATTCTTCTGGTATACTTGAGGATTTAACTATTTTTTCTTTAGCTGGTCCAGCATAGGACATTGAGCTGATTTTACTGTTAGACTTGTAAATTAGCACCTGATGACTTGCTAATAAGTCACTTTCACTTTCTGCACCTTCTTGTGTAAAAACTGTGTTTGTTGAATTTAATATCATATAAATTCCCCTCCGTGTCATATTCTTAATTCTACTATAAACCATTATATAGCCGTTGTCAATATATTTTATCTTAATTTATTACCGTTGTCATATTTACTTAAGTTGTTTTATCCCTAAATTTATAAAAAGACAGAAGCCACTAATCTTATTCTAATGGTATTACCTTACGTATATAAATCGTTAAAATGCAGGTCTTCTCTCAATAATCTGTCTAAAATAAAGATAAGCCGCTTTTATAGCAGCCTATCCCCTAATAACTCATATAATCTTATAATTATAAACTAGGTATCATAATAAAAACTATTCTCTAATAAAATTACTAGTATCTTTATAACGATGCATCATATCTGTGCTTAATCCTCTTTCATGAAATATTTTTTCTACGTCTTTCTTTATAGCACCAATATATCTTTCTTTAACACCTGCTGCCTCTAATAGTCTCCAATATGTTATCTCTTCCTGTACTTCTATCTTATCAATAGCCCTCTTTATTTTTCTAATTTGAAATTTTTCAATACTTTCCTCTACCGAATTAATGTATGCTTTAGTTAGTGGTAGTTTATCTTTCTTTTTTGAAAGCCATCCACTAATGCCCAACTTGCTACCAATGGTTGTCCAGCAAATTCTCTCTTTTTCTCCTTTTAATATCTCATCTACAATATTTATTACTTGAGGCAGCAATTCCATATCTCTTTTATCCCAATCAACTGGTTTGTGGCTCGATTTTATATCCGGAGAATTATTAATCATCCATTCCTTATCATGCCTTAAAAGCCATGTTCCTAATGTAACACTCATCAGTTTTAGTTCATTTCTGCTCTTATCTGGATTGTCTGCAATCAGCTTGAGCCATTTACTTCTGCATTCCTCTCTCTTTATCTTAAATTCTTCCGTATCTCTGTAGTTTTTGTTACCATATCTTTTTCCACCATTATATTTCCAAAATGGATCGATGCCCAACCTTTCAATGTGCTTCTTTATGGTTTTAGGGGTAGAGTTTAATTCTTTTGCAATTTGTCTTAAGCTCAATTTTTCCTCAATTAATTCTCTTAATCTATCCTCCCAAACCTTGAGATATAAATCCTTACTATTAATAGCAAGCACATCTTTATTGGTACTTCTTGTTTCTTCATTATACTTAAGTGATAATTCATTATTAAATAGTTCATACACTGGTATTTCTAAAAATCTTGCCAATATAAGATGCCTCAAAACATGACTTGGTTTTTCATTATCTCTAACCATATCAGCCAACCATTTGCATTCACCATTAATATTAAACTTACATTGCATAGCCTTAAGGAATTCTTCTCCATAATATTCTAATAAATCCTTTGAAAGTTTTTTCTGATGGATCATATTGTTTAACTTTGCATATCCTTTTTCTATAAGTTTGTCTCTGTACTTATTCTTAAAATGCCTTGGAGGATAGAAATTAAAATAATTATTTAGTAATACTTCAACATCTTGTGCCAAAAGTAATAGTTTGCTCATCATTTCATCTGAATATTTAGTTTCTGTACCTACTATACAATTTTCAGCTTTAGGCAGTTGAAATTTCTGTCTGTTATACCCTCTTACTAAAATCCTACTATTATAAGTAGGCACTTTATGCCTGGGACATACAAACACCCCAGCAGCTTGATGAACTCTATGCCAATATAATTCCCCATAAAGATTGAAGTCTTCTTTAATACATTCAGGGCAAAATCTATAATATTGGCTCAATGAAATTTGTGAAGTTATTACTCCTGCTCTAATGTATACATCACCTTCTCCTGTTTTCATAGAAGAAATAATCTGCTCTCCTCTTTCCTTCGTGATGAATGCAGAGTAATAGGGAAATAAAGTATGATTATATATAAAATATTCTGCAGTGTATTTTGTACCAACAGGCATATTTTCAACAAGTTTATTTAGCTTTGTAGGGAATTCCATTACTGCTATAGCATTTCTTGTTCCAAATAAATCCTCCATATTATGAATTATTTTTATGTTTCCACTTCTAATCGAATATCTTGCTAATACACTGCTTAAGACTTCATCAGGATATGGAACTGGAAAGAAATTCACATACATCACCTCACATCGAAAATGTCATCATCAAACATGATAATATACTTTTTTTCCTTTAGGGCATCGTAGGCACTAATACCAGCCTCTTCTCCTAGCTGAACTATATATCTTATATCATCTGCATCAAGGTTTACTTTATTTTCTTTTTTCTTTTCTTTCACTGTATCATTTAGTGAAGAAATAGCTTTTATTACTATTGTATTTACATCCACATAGGCCTCTTTATTATCAACATTATCAACAGCCTTTTGAGCCTTTTTTGCACTTATACCTAATTCAATAAGCTTTACTACAGCTTTCTCTCTTTTAGATTCAAGGTTATTATCTTTCTCATCTTGAACCTGACTTTTAATAGCTTTTTCCTTCAAGTTTAAGTCTATTGAATGTCTTGCTTTGCTCATATAATCACCAATATTAATATTTGATAAACATATATCATCGTACTTGGCTATCTTCCTAATGTCCCCAGTCTTTAGCGCTTGCAGCATTGGCTGCACAAGTTTTAAACTTTCATTGGCTACCAGTTTAATTAAATTGATAGTTATTTCTTCCCTGCCTGATGTTATAGCCTTTATTTGAACCATTGCATATAGCTTTTTTAATATATCTATTATTCCTTGGCTCTCATCGTAAAAAGCATCACTTAATTCCTTCGTAAGTGATGTTTCTTTTCTTGTCCACTGATATTGCCAAATAGAATTAATAAGCAAATCCCAGGTTTTGTCATTTGGTATTTTGTCAATTACCAAATCTCCTTGACCTGCACCCCTGCGACTAATACGAAATTGGCTCTGCAGAGCAGCCATTCCATTCGGAGTACCTACCATAATTATTGGTACTCCCACTTGATTAACAAGAGTAACGAAAAAGTTTAACATTTTTTCGGTTCCCCCAGATTTACCAAGGCTTAAGTGTTGTATCTCATCAATAATAATACATCCTATGCTAGAATTTCTTACTATCTGCGTAATCATAGACATCATTACATTTGTAGATGGTCTTGAACTAATAACTTTCTTATGATAGTTAGTACCAAGTAACCTATCTACTTCGGAAAAAAATTCTATACAAATTCCTTTAACACTCCCATCGAAAGGACAGTTTAATTTTATCCATACAAGTTGATACATTGAAAATGCAATACCTTTATATGATGAATGAGATATTACTTGAGGATACATAGATAATATTCTCTCAAGAGAACTTGTTTTTCCCGAGCCAGAGATACCAATTAGTGTAAAACCACTAGCTGTTTGTTTCACTAGATTATTGCTTTCAAATCTTAAGTTGTTTGTTAAATCAAACTCTTTATTAAAGCCCTTTGCTAATTCAGCTCTAAATGGGTTTCTTATTATATAACCTTGTCTTAACGCACGGGATACTTTACTCTCTAAATCTATGTGAAAAGGTAATGGTTGAAAAACTTGAAATAGTCTTTGTATCAGATGAATTCTATAATGATTATCAAGTTTTCTCTCTTCATTGCTATATACTGGATAAACTGCAAGGTTTTCAACAACTTTCTGAACCTCATATATTGGAGGTAGCGCTTCTATTAAAGGGTTATTTTTATAGTCAGCTACTATTTGTTCTTTATAATCTGCAACTTCTGCCTCACATCCATTTGGAATTAATATTTTATCCATACTATTGCTTTAGCACCTCCTTCTGCTTCTGTAGTAAAATATCAAAATTATCATACTCTGTTTCATTATCTATTCTTTCTTCTAAAGTCTCCTCTTTTATATCCTTATTTGTTCCCAATTCGAATGCTTCTTTTACCCTATTAGCAGTTTTCTCTATCTGTCTGTTTATCCTTATATTCTTAACTCTTTGCGTATCACTTTCTACTGTTTCCACTTCTTTCTTCAAATCCTCTTCTGCCTTTCCTACTATATCCTCTATTTCAGTAATCAATTGGACCTTTGCTTGTATTACGCTATCTTTATTTTTCCTTTGTACTATTTTCTCTATTTCCAAAAGATATTCTATTTCCTCAAGTGTTCTATTCTTATATCTGCTGTCAGAATCTAATAAAAAGCATTTTTCGTAACTATTGGGATTATCTTTGTGCACATATATATATTCCATATTTCTCGGATCATAACTAATCTTTACCCGCCATGTTCCATAGGCTCTTGCTTTCATAAAATCTTGTCCCTTTAGCATTTGCTCCGATGCATAATACATATCTTTATACTTTATGCCTTTAGGCGTTACAACTGCAGTGTCAGCAGGCATCAAAGCAAGTTTTACTACATCCTCCGTAACACTACGTAATGCACCTCCCCTATTGGCAATTCCCCATTTAAATAAATGTATAGGAATGCACGGTACATCATCCTCTATCATTGCTTGTTCACGTTTATAGTTATCAAGATAGTAATAGTTATTATGGTATAATATAGACTTTATAATAATTTGAGTAAATTGATATAAATCCAGTTTTGCCGAAATACGGTAATCTTTATCACCTCGCTCTCGCCCATCCAAGTTAACTACTCCAGGCATATATGGTTTGGTTCTCTCATTTGTTAAACCAAAAAACCTTTCAATGGCTGCTTTCAGGTCTGCTCTATAACTCGGAGTGTTATGTACTTTTACATTTAGCATATTTATAAGGTTTTCTATATTATTCCCTTCTAATTCTCCTCTGTCTGCAACAATAGCATCTGGCAAATGGTGAACAGGCCATTCTTCTTCTGTAATTTCTATACCATATTGTTTGCAAAATCCAACCTTATCTATTGTTGCATTTAGTAGGGCCATCATAGCCCCTATATAGGACCCACTTTCAAGTCCTACGTAAACCCCACAAATCAACCTACTAAATCTATCAATTAGTGCATAAATAGCTGGTCTGCCAATAATCCAATTCCTATTAAACCGTGAAACAATATAACAATCTGCAATCTGACAATCTATTTCGTAAGTACCAGGCTGCATTACCCCATCCATTGCGCTCCCTGTTATAGCTCTATACTCTTTCTGAAATTTTTTATTACTATATCTGCTAGTAATCTCCTTTTTTATATCCCTATCCCTGTTAAACCAATACCTGAATTGCCCAAAAGAAGGTACAGCAGCTTGTCCCTCAATTATTGGTATCTTAACTCCATTTTCATTTTTATAATTCTGCGCAAAATACTCTTTTCTCATAAGTTCATACGTCAAAACGAGCGAGTTTTTGGCACTTGTATAGTAAAACCTATTGACTGCTATCCTAAATATTCTTTTTATGTCTTCTGTAACATTTATACCTCCACCCATAACATCAACATACTTTCTCGGCCTCCCCCTTTTAATATTACTTGAGGATTTTTGCTTACCTTTACCCCCACAAAGCGAATAGTCCGGCAATAATCCATTAGGAGTTTGTCCCCTCTTCCAGTATCTTTTTAGATAACCCACAATTGAATTCTCGCTTACTCCATGTTTTTCAGCTGCTTCCTTTATTAGCTTCCTTCTATATGCAGATTCAAATATTCTAGGTTTATCTTCCACTAAATCTTTTATTACTTGCCAGCACTTATCTCTTATCTCTTTATACTTTTCTTGTATGTCATCTTCATTACTAATTACCATATACGGATCTTCATTGATGATTTCTGCATCTCCATCCACAATATCTGTTTCTATGTCTATAACATTTCTTAAAAAAGGCATACAATTACTATCAATATCAATAACATATGCCCATTCGTTTCTTAACCATAAAACTCTTTCTATCTTCAAATGCTCTTTATCTTTATTCCATCTGATAAGTGCATTAATTGAAATATCCATCTATTCTCACCTTCCAAAGTTTTATTTAGCAATTGATAAAATGTGGCATCCGTCATTTAAATTAATTGGTTTATCCATATCAATAATAATTTTCCTTTTAGCTATTAGGTACTTGAATAAAAGCATCCCTTTCCCGGAATCAAAGCCGTAGTCTTGCTCAAAACTTAAGATTACTTTTCTAATAGGCTCACCACTTTCGGAAACCCTATATAAAAAAGCATCTGTTAAATCTTCTAATTCAACGATATTAGCATCATTCTCTTCTTCATAGTTCAGCGTCGAATGTATCCATTCAATATTCTTTGCTCTTATTGAGTTTATATTTTTATTTGTTATAATTCCCCACTCTATACCTTTACTTTTCCAATACCTCCGTTCTATTTCTAACTTATCCAAAGTAATAGTTTTGTTTAAATCCGATGCATTTTTCACTGCCCTCGTTACCACTTTACTATTTCCGTTTTCATCCAACTTTGTAATTAAAAATGTTGTGCATAAAATATAGCTTTCATTACTGTTCTTATCTCGAAACTTATCCAGTCTCAAGTCGTCTTTATAAAAATCAACAGCATCTAAATCTAATATTGGAAAATGTTCTTTTATATCAATTACACTTTGATCCCATTCCAATAGGTAGAAGTATTTTAATTGCAGGTCTGAAAAAAAATGATGAATTCTTTTAGTCTTCCATCCAAGCACTCTAGTAGCTCTACCCTTTGACGGAAAATCATGTGTTGTAAACCATGGTTTATACTCCTTACCGTCACCCTTTCCCCTGCCTTCTCTCATAAATCTTCTAACTGTATCTTGTGTCCATTCTGCTTTTGCTCTTGGCATATAGCTCTCCTCCCTCGCAAAAAAAATAAAAAAAGCATATTCCTATAACAACAATAAGGTCTACCATCGGCAGAATGCTTTTCTGTGTTATAAGAGTATGCCTCTTATCTGTGTTAAGCAGATTTTCTATATTCATTTTTAATACACTCCTATTATACCAATGAGTTTCTCCTTTCTAGCTTATTATACATCTCATTCTGTTGAGCTGTAGTATATTGAAAATATATAAGGGTATTATTAACATTTTTATGACCCAGCCACCACTGTACATCTTTTATATCTAACCCTGATTCCGCTAAATGCACAGCTGATGTATGCTTTATCGCATGAAAATGATGTTTTGACACATCTATAATCTTTGCCTCATTACAATACTTTTTCATTAAAAAATCCAATGTTTTACGTGAGATTGCATTACCTTCTTGACTTAAAAATAAAACGTCACTACCATCTTTTTTTTCGTAATCCCTAATATACTTATTTAACACCTTCATAGTTTTTTGATCCAGGCGTATAGTATTATTTTGACTACCTTTCAGTCGCCTGCAATAAAGCTCTCCTTTAACTCTATTATAATCCTCCAGTAATATTAAGCCTATCTCTGTTGCCCTCAAGGCACACCTATAAGCGATTCTAAATATCGCCATATCCCTTGTCTTATGCTTGCCCTCACTCCTTTCAATTGCTTTAAATATTTTTGATAGCTCCTGCTGCGTTAAAAACTTTATTTTTTCTGCCAATCTACAACCTCCATTCTTAAGCTTGGACAGAACAAACATTCTGTCCAAGATAATTATACCGAATTATTCCTTAAATTGCAGCTCTACAATATTTTTTATTTCAGAAAAAACTGAAAAAGCTTATATATAATTAATATATGACTTCTTCAATTCCTATAAATTACAAGATATTAAATAAATGTCATTACGCTTATGAGAAATATATTTTTTAATATTTCTGCAATTTTATAAAGGAATTTGTATTCTCTTGTGGAATATGGTAGTAATACATTACTTGTTAGTAGGTGGTAATTATGCAAGATAATAGACGCGACTTTTCTGACAATGAAAAAATGTTACTTTTTAATGAAGTGGATGGACACTGTCCAATATGTGGTGATACTTTATCTCATAAAAAAAAGGGTTCTATATATAGAACTTTTGATATTGCTCATATTTACCCTGCAAATCCAAGGCCAGAAGAAGTTAAAATACTGGAAAATGAATTACTCTTAAGTTCCGATGTAAATGACTTAAAAAATGTTATTGCTGTTTGTAAAAAATGCCACAAAATATTTGATACACCTAGAACAGTTGAAGAATATCAAAAGTGGTATAGGTTAAAGCTTCGATTAATACAAGATGCTGAAATAAAAAATACATATCAATTGTTTAACATAGAGTCGGAAATAAAAACAATTTTAGAAAACCTAAACAACCCTAATTTTGAAGATGAGCTAATATCATTAAATTATGAATCTCTGAAAATCGATGAAAAGACAAACTCTACTCTACCATTTATCATTAAGAGAACAATTAAAAGAGATGTTGTTGATTACTTCGATTTTATAAAAAAACTTTTTATTGAAATTAATAAGACTAATCCATATAAGTTTGAAACATTGGCATCACAAATTAAAGGATTTTATTTTAAATGTATGCAGATAAATCAAAGCCAAGAATATATTTATAATACATTAGTTGATTGGCTTTGCATAAAAACTGATAACTATTCCAAAAGAGCTTGCGAAATAGTTATAGCATATTTTATTCAGGACTGTGAGGTGTTTTCATGATAATGCCAAACAAGTTAATACCATTCAAAGATAGTATATTATCTAAACTCACATATATACTTGATGTCCTAGTGCATGAAGATGAAAATTTGGAAAATTTATATCAAAAAGTAAAATGTAATTTTGAAGATGTAAATCAATATATATTAACTTTAGATGTATTATTTGCTCTTGAAAGAATTGAATTTGATGAGAGAATGAAGGTGTTAAAATATGTTAAAGCAAATAATTTGCGATAAATTCACTAATAAGCAAATTATTTTTCATAATGGTTTAAATACTATTGTTGGTGACGATATTGCTTCTAACTCCATTGGTAAATCAACTATGTTAATGATTATAGATTTTGTTTTTGGTGGCGATGACTATATAAAAAGGAATTTCGATGCTATACAAGCACTAGACCATCATCTTTTTAAATTTTCCTATGTATTTGATGCAGAAGAATTATTTTTTATTCGTTCTACAAATGAATATAACTATGTTTCTGTATGTAATGAAAAATTTGAAGTTCTAGATAAAATAAAAATATCTGATTTCACAAAATTACTAAAAATAAAATATCAAATTCAGATAGAAGACATATCTTTTAGGGAAATCATCGGTAGATATTTCAGAGTATATGGTAAAGAGAACCTTAACGAAAGAAAGCCAATACAATATTTTGAAAAAGAATCTGCCGCAAAATCAATTGTTTCATTGCTTAAGTTATTTGATAAATACAAGACTATAAAGGAACTTGAAGATCATATTGAGTCCTTGGTTGAAGAAAAAAAATTACTTAATGATGCTGCAAAAAAGGATCTAATTCCCAGAATGAACAAAACATTATTTAATAAAAATAATAAGAAGATTTCTGAATTAAATGAAGAATTAGATGTGATGAAAAAGAATATTATTACTAAATCAGCAGAAATTGAAGCTCTTATTTCAAAAGAAGTCCTTGATTTGAGAAAAAGAAAAAGTATTTTAATCACTGAAAAAAATATGTATGAAAGCAGACTTACCCGCACATTAACTAACCTTGAAACAAAAAATATATCACTTGATTCTGAATTAACAAGATTAGTTACATACTTCCCTAATTTTAATGTTGAACAAGTAAAAAAAGTTGATGCTTTCCACTCATCTATTACTAAAATCTTAAAATCTGAACTTCAAAATACCGAAAAAGAACTAAAGTCAAAAATTAATATACTTAACAATCAAATTAATGCTATAGATAAAGAAATAAGTGAAAAGTTACTTATAAAAGATGCTCCTAAATATGCAATAGACAAAGTTATAGAATTATCAGCCCAAATAAAACAATTTACTGACGAGAATGGTTACTACACTAAAAAATTAGTACTTGAAAATTCTATAGCCACCTCTAATGAATCTTTAGAAAATATAAAAGTAACCCTATTAGATGAAATATGTAATCAAATAAATATAAAAATGCATGAATTAAACCAACTAATATATACTGATAATAGACGTGATCCTACTCTTAATATACATGGAAATAAATACACCTTTAACACTTATGGTGATACTGGAACCGGTACTGCTTTTGCAAACCTCATTACATTTGATTTAGCAATTTTAGACCTAACCTGTTTACCTGCTATCGCACATGACTTGCCACTTTTAAAAAACATTGAAAATTCTGCATTAGAAAATATAATCGAGTTATATAGTAATAATAAGAAACAGATATTCATTGCTATTGATAAAATACATTCATACAAAACAGATACTGCAGATTTAATTACCAAACATAAGGTATTAGACTTGTCTAAAGATAAATTGTTATTTATTAAAAACTGGAAACAAGAACGAAATAACTAAAACTATGAGAAGCGAAGGCTAACTTCGCTTTTTTCTTTTCATAATTAGTTAGACAAAATAACTATTTTGTCTAATTTGATTATAGCGCTGAAGTATTGATATTGCAGCTACCAAATAAAATTTTATATTAAAAAGTTTGAAAATTGCTTCTGTAATGTCCAACTTTCATAAACTTACTGCACTAATGATATACTTGTTCTCATTATGTTGGCTAATGCAACGTTCGGCACTTTAACACAGTAAACTTTTAATGCATATTTTTCTCCTTCGGCGATTAGCACCTTCTTATCCTATACGAGTGTATCAACCTCGTTATAGCTATCTTTTATAATTCTCATATAATCACGCTCTTTTATAACATATTCATAGTCCAGCTCTCCAACTGGATTATGTATCGACATTTCTGCTCGGGCGTTATGTAAAGAGGCTTAATTTAAGTCTCGATTGTTCAATACCTATCTCTATCATAGTAAGGGATTACATCATTTGCATTGGGTAATTGCATCGCATCTTGTATGGCTTTCTCCTTGGTGAAGTATTCCCCACCTCTGCGATCAACATATGACGTATTTGGATTTTCGATATACCAGCGGTCTATCCTGTCATCATTACCTCCAACAAAACAGCCTCTCCTGATTGTATATCCATTATATAACCTTTCCTTCGGTCTTTCTTCTGGATGCTCTTCGTAATAAGCATCTAACATCATTTTAATCTCTTCATAGGCTGCGTTGACTGCACTATCCAGTGTGTAATCATCACTATTACAAAAACACGTCAGATTGGTAATTGCAAAGTATCTCTTATTATATACTACTTCATTTATTCCTTGTCCCTGATATATTATATAAAGATTGACCTTATTATTAAAAATAAAAGCTCCAACCTCATAAACTGTATCATAATCTCTACCTAATTTGAGGTATTTCCTTATCTCTTTTTTAGTTGCTTTTTTAATCATACCACCACTCCTTTAGATTAATTATTTTGTTTTCCAATCCTTTAAGGATTATTCTATAATGAAAACTTTAGTTTAAACTCTCTTTTTTCTTTATCGTTTCTATTATCTTCTTTAGCTCTGCTTTTTCATCATTTGTTAGTTCATCGTTAAGATTAACGTCTGTAGGACTATTATCAATCCACCATTTTAAACTAAATAATCATTTTTTTATTGCAATTTATGTTCATTTTCTCCTTGGAACTACATTAATCTTCAATTTAACCATATGTTGCCTAAATCATTATACTCTCACCTCAATTTAGGCAATACAATATCAAGCCTATGCTTTTTATAACTATAGCCAGGTTCCAATTTACTATCTTTATTCAGTTATCTTATTCAAATGGAATTATATAATTTGTTAACAGATCTGTAATATAAATTAATAATCTTCTTGAAATGCACTTCTTAAGAAAGGTTTTGTCGACTGAACCATCTCTTATATTATTATTCTATAATATTTAAAAGCCTTATTCAAATTTTACTCCCTAAAACTTTTTAGTAACCTAAATTTTCTACCTAACTTGGTTCATCAAATAATAATCTATGCCTTTTATTCGTCTTTCATAGAATTGTGTAAATTCCGTTGCAGGTACTTCATCAGGGTCTTGGTAATTTCCTTTTAGCTGAATTACAGATATTTGTTCTAAATCAAATCCTGCCTTTGAAAGATTATTAATACATTTAAGTGTACCTTCTTTTCCTGCATCATCCTCATTTATTACACTGTCATTATCAAGGCACAGAGTTATATGATCTGGATTCATTTCTTTCAATATTTTTAGCTGATAGTTGCTCATAGCGCACCCCATTAGTGCCATAGCACTATATCCATACTTCTGCAACATAATTGCATCGAAAGTTCCTTCTACAAGAATAACATTGTTTGTATCTAATCCCTTTTGCATTAGATGATAATATCCATATAAGCATTCCGATTTATTACCTAAACATTTATACTTTGGTTTAAACTCATTTTCATCCGTATTATAAAAAATTCTCTTGCTTACTGCCTTCAGCTTTCCATTCTCATTATATATAGGAAACACTATTCGTTCTTCCTCGCAGTCAAATCCTAAATAATAATCTTCCATGTCATCTTCATTTAAGCCTCTACTTTCTAAATAACGAATGGCACTCTTTTTTTCTTTTAAATTTGAATGATATTTTCTTATATCGCTCTCCTTAAGATATAATTTATTTTCTCCTGGTAATATATTACTTATATTTCTACGATAAGCAATAGCGCTCTCTTTAAACATTAAGCCTTTCTTCCTATTATATTGGATAGGCTTTACATTCCATCCCTTATTATCAATCTCAAGCCCAGCAAGTTTAGCCATAAATTCAATAGCTTCTTTTCTTTCTTTTATATTACCAGCTTTCATAACAAAATCAGTTAGATTATATTCATGCTGTTCACAGTGGTGACTAAAACATATCATTGATTTTTTATTCCTATTTAATGCTAAATTAAATTTACTGGCATTTTCATGGAATACACAAACTGTTCTTATATATTCACCCGAATTCCTGTAATCCACTCCGAGTTCATCTAAAAGCATTGTTAAATCTATGTTTTTAATTATTTCCTTCTCAATCTTCCAATTAATCATAACTATCCCCCTAATCTTCATATTCTATTTGTAACTCCGGTGGACAGATTCGCCTCAATAGTAAACAAACTGCCTTTTCACATTCAGGTCCTTTTGTAGTTTTATAATAAGTAAATATTAATCCCTTTTCCTTTAAACTATCCAATAGCCGTTTTAAAGTCTTTTTATCCTTTCTATTCAAAAACTTCATTATTTCCTCTATTGTAATAATTACCATATATCCATTCTTAACTTTTTGAAGCAAGAATATATAAAGCATCTTTTCTGTAATATTCAAAGCTATAGAAAAGACAACACAAAATGGAACAAAGGTTACACTACTATCATATAAATTAAAATAATAGTTATTATGGTTGAATCTCTTATCATTCTCTCTTCTTCTACTTCGTTCAGCCTTAATATATCCATGGCTTACAAGATTATTTATACTATCTATTATTGTAGTGTGGGATTGACCAGTACACTCTTCTAAATGCTCGATTGATGGAAATGCTACCTTATGCTTATTTATATAAGCCTTAATCATAATATAAATTAGCTTGTCCTTATGAGAAATATTTGTAGCCTCTAACACGTAGTTTTCGATATATACTGCATAGTATCCTCCGGCTTTATTATAGTTTTCAAATTCTGATTGGGTAAAATTAAGCAATTCATAAAAAATCCTATAGCAAGATTCTTTTCCCTCATTATTCTTAAAAGTTATTTTATATCCTTCATACATTTGCTGTACTTTTGTTACTTTATTACTCATAGAACTCACCCCCTCATAATATTAAAATTCATCGGGTTTGCCACTTGAGCTTAACAATTTTTTGTTTGAGTGAATTTATTAAAATTATATAAAGATTTATATTACTTTCCTATTTATACCTACTACCAATTCCAAAAATGCACTCAAGTCCGCTTCTTCTATGTTAAGCTCTGTATAAATTATCCCGTATGTATTAATCGTTACCTTTATGAGGTTATATATGTTGTTTTATGATTGTTTAAATTTATTATAATAATTCTTCAGTTAAAAACCAAATTTTACTCCTAAAACTTTATATACTTATTTATAACCTAAATAAGTGTACTATTTTTGGAAACGGCTCTGATGATATTATGGAAAGTAATATTATTTATTATATGACTTTTGTAAGACTAATCATAAAGGAAAAGTCTGCTTTGATTCCATTTGACAAAATTTACTTTCTATTAAAATAAAAACTATGATCATGTCTTATCTTCTAACATAAGACATAAATATACTTGATATCCTAATAAATCATTGTATATTCTATTCCTACAATAAATCTTCAATTAAAAGATGAATGAAGGAGGAATTCTATGGGTAAGATGGTTAACCTAAAAGTTGGAAGTAAGACAGATGTAAACTCACTAAAAACGTCAATTGTTGGTAATATTAAAGCAGGAGAGACAGTAATAATAAATGCAATCGGAGCTGGTGCAAATTATATAGCTGTAAAGGCTATAATAATGGCAAGAGGACAGCTTAATTCTTGCGGATGCTCTTTATTTGCAGACCCTTCCTTCCATGATTACGAAATTGAATCTCCTGTTACCAGTAGCATTAAAACAGGTATAAGGTGGATACTAAAACTAAATAAAGCTCTCCTATAACTGAAAAAGTCTATATATGAACTGCATCATATATAGACTTTACATAAAATAATCTTTGTGATTGTAAAATTATATAGTCAATAATTTCGGATAGTCATTGATTTGATTGGTTTGATTGTGTATGTGCTTATACCTGATAAACAAAGAATTCCTACAATTGCTATGAGAATAAATGCATTATCCATGTTTTCATCTTCTTTAGTCTTTTTATCAAAGATGTTTATTTCTATAAATTTATAGTATAATATTGTTAGAACGAATGTGACCTATAGTGCATATGTTTTACTAGAGATTATTAGAAAATGATGAGTGAGCGCCAACTACCTCATCATTTTCTTTTTTTATTTCAAGTAATTTTTCAGTCTTATCTTCGCATTACTGTGCTTTCTCAAATCTAATTTTTCTATATAATTTACACCATTAATTAATCGTCCACGGCAGAAAAATAAAATTGCTTAAAAATGAGTTTAAATAATTATTAGATATTATATAGTTATAATAACACACTGACTTCTATTGCATATATTCACGATTTATAGTTATCAAAGTGAATTTAAAAACGATTGTATTCCAATATCTTTTAAAATCTTTATCTTTCTTCTATTTTCTATAATTAATCTAATATATATTCTAAAGACTATAGCAAATTTAAAAACCAATTACGCTTTTTATATTACGTTTTTAACAAAAAAACTTGACTTTCATTTTTATCATTTGCAAATATATAACCAAGTCAGATATTCTGAAATTCCGAATATCATGAAATATGAAAATGAAAGGTTGTGATATATATGAATAATGAAGATTTTCAAATTATAAAAAGAAATGATTTTGCGGTAATAATAAATGGTGAAAAAATTCTAACTCCGGAATTTACAAGAATTGCTACTTCTCGCTATAGATTAACTCCTGAATTAATACTTCAAAAGCAATGTCCTAAATGCAAACAATGGTACGATGTTGCAAAATATGAAAATGAGCAATGGGTTGAAATATGGCTTGAAAGTGAGTATAAAAAATCTAAAACCGGCTCTTTTCCCACCTATTGCACTCAATGTAATAATCAATTAAGAGAATTGCAACAATTTGATAAAGATAATAAATCAGCTGATAATTTAAATAGAAAATACTTTAAGAAAGATACAGTAATATGGGACTCTGATGTTTATAAATATGTTATGATACAAGCCGTATTAGAAGGGAAAAGTAAAAATCAGTATTTAAATGATACTTTTAGAGATCTAATGAAAAAGAAACCCATTAAAATACCACTTGAAAATAAAAGCGAGTAAAATTTGATTAATCGGTATTTATTTTATATTATAAGGGCATCAAACAAAATTTTGCAAAGGAAGTGGTTTATATGTACCAAGATACTCTAATACACGTTAAAGACTTTAAAACTTTAAAGGTATGGCAAAAGGCTATAGATCTTGCCAAAGATATATATTCTGTTACCGCAAATTTTCCCGCTTTCGAGATATATGCTATGAAATCCCAAATAATTAGATGTACAACCTCTATTGCAGCAAATATTGCTGAAGGCTGTGGGCAATTATACCCAAAAAAAGAACTCTCATTTATTAATAACGCACTAGGAAGTGCCTCCGAATGCAGACACTGGCTGGAGCTTTCTTTGATGACCGGCTATATATCACAAAAGGACTATGAATTATTGAATGATAAAACTATTGAAATAATCAAAATGCTGATTGGTTATATGCGCAAGGTCCAAACCCAAATAAGTGAAAATCAGTAGAGTCAAAAGGTTCAAGCCCACTTATAATGCAGGCTTGAATATACATAATCAAAATGTAATCACAACATAGTTATAATGTAATCATTACTCTAAACTTCCATATCTTCAGCTACATCACATAAATACTTTGTGCAATCTATGGTTTTTTCTATAAGTCGTTTAATCTCTTTGTTGCCATCCTTTAATTCATCAAGATTACTTCTAACTCCCTTAAGTTCTAAAAGAATATCTTGTGCTATATTCTTAATTTTTTTACTAACTATTTCATCAAGTAATCCCATATCCATCATCGTATTAAACATATACTTCCAGTGACTATCATAAAGCCTTTGCTGCCACTTTTTATTATTGAATGCACTCTGCTTGTCCCATTCTAAATCATATCCCAAATAACTTAATGTCAACTGTATTTCTTTTTCTTTATCCTTGCACTGATCTCTTGGACAAACTAACCAAGCTACTTCAATACTATCTTTATTCTCTTCGGTAATATGTCCTCCAGCTTCTCCTCCCGTTTGTCTCCTGTTATTCTCATAATAGTAATCCTTTACTCTTTGATAAATCCCAGACTCTGCCTTGCCAACTTTCTTAATTTGGCCTTGATAAAAAAGTATATATACACCTGGCTCGTATGTAGATACCTTGTTAATACAAATATCTCGCAAAGATGCTTTCTCCATAATATACTTATCACCAATTACAACTTTGGACAACTGTGAAATCATAAAGTACCTATTATAATCCCCTATAAACTCTAATTCTACCACTTTATCTAAATCATCAGTCTGCATACATGTATAATGGATATTTCTTCTCCTTAACTCATTCTCTTTATATTTATAGTATATAATTTGCTGTTTAATCACTTCAGAAACTTCAGCGTTGTTAAGCTCATTATATGGAATCATAAATACAGTTCTAATTTCTATATCTTCATAGATAGATGGATCTTTAAATTTACTGCTTATATAAAACTCTCCTCCATCCACCTTGCATCTTACAGGTGGATTCTCTTCAAAGTATCGTATAAATTCTCTGCTATTTTCTATGTCCTTTTCTGACGGAAGCTTATCTAACCAAAATACTAGTAGCAAAATTCTTCTATCAAGATAATATAGCACATCTGGCACTTTATAACCTTTATTATTTACATATGCATCAAAATTCTTGCAAAGCCATTCAACACCATCTTCATGATATGAATAATTATTCCCATGTTGTAAGTCTGGAACTGTAATTATAGCATTAAACTTCCTTACATTTTCTTCATGCTTTAAAACTGTTTCTGCTAGATTTCTTGTACCTTCCATTATTAAACATCTCCTTTTTTTATTTTATTTTTTATTATTTAATTTTATAATCACCATGTATGCGCCTAGAGCGAGTATAACAATGCTTGCTATTCCCACAACAGCTACCACATTAATATTCACACTATTCACCTCCTTCAAAAATACAAAAAATCCCCTAACACCTTATGTTCTCGTTTCCCGAGACTGTGTTAGGGGATTACTTTGTATCTCCTGCTGTGTTAAAATATTCAGTTTTCATAATCATTGCCTTTCTACAATTTTTGTATTTTCTTTAATAAATTCATCGTGGTTCAAATCCAATATAACACATGGAACCTGTTGCAAATTTAAAAGTTTGGCAGCAGTTAACCTTGCTATACCTGCTATAAGTACATATCTTTCATCTACCTTTCTTACCGCTATAGGAAATTTAATCTGTCTCCTCTCTATAATTTGTTTAAGTAATTTTCCAAACGTTATTTCCTTACAGTTTAAATGAACTTCTTCTACTATATCTATGTCCTTGCAGTCAATTAGGATTACATCATCTGGGCTATATTTCCACTTAATTCTTTTTGTACTATAATTTTTATCCCATGGATTTTTTCTATTCAATATTTTTTTTGATGCAGAACTATCAATACTATCTACTACTTCTTTTTCAATAAATTCATTCTTATCATCAAAATATTCTAATATGGCAAAATATCCTTCCTTTAAGGTTTCTAAATTTCGAGCGTAATTGGAGTATTTATCTACAATTTTATTCCATTTATCCTTTTGGCTTGGAACCTTTATAAACTCTATATTATCTTCAGGTATATATTCAACCAAGCATGTTAGTTGAAACCATTCATGAAAAGAAGACTTTATAGGCTTTCCATTCTTTTTTCTCCAATCTTTTTCCTCCCAAACTCTATACCTTTTATTGTTAAATGCCTCTACAATTGATGACTCGTCACACATAATTTTTATATGACAGTCTTTTAAATCTATTTTCAAATAATATAGGTATTTAATTGCATTTATTATACTTAAAAGCTCAACTTGTGTAGATCTTTTAGCCTTCACAAATGAATAAACTAATATTGGTTTTTCTAAAATACCTGGAGCATTTATGTAGAAACTATATCCACCTTTTTTTGCCTTATAAGAACCGTCCGTCCAAATATCAATGTAACTCATCTTATCACTTCATTTCTCTAAACATCTAAATATATCATGCTTTCATTTTCTAATGCCTTTATAGCTTCCTGATAAATATTTTTAGGAATATAATGCTGCTTTTGTGCTTCTTCCAAGCTATTATAGATATAATATTCATAAATATCTTTCTGCTTCCCTATGTAGCTCTGATGCTGGTAAATCAATATCTTATCTTTTATAGTCACATAGATGCTAATATTATAATAACTATTTTTATCATCTACATATTCAAATCCTGATAAGTATTTTCCGTTAAAATAGACTTTTTTTGTCTTTGATGTACCATACTCTTTTGTCCCTAAATTAACCACAACCTTTTCAAACCCTTGATCTGTCATTTTCCTTTCTGCAATATAAAGGTTTAATGCTTCTACTATTATATTGCTAATAGAATCTTTACCTATAGCTTCTGCATCTTCAAAAACCTTTATATCTTTTTCCTTTACGTATATGTTTCGTTTGGCCATTCTTTACTCTCCTTTCTATATTATATGTTTAATATGCGCATAATATCTCCACACATATATAATAGCGCATAAACCATACTCTGTAAATGTAAATCTAATTTTTTCTTTTGCTAATAGTAAAAAATAAACCTTATTGGAATTTTAAACTTTCCAACAAGGCTTATTTAATATAATATCTTTATGTCACTACTATATCTTGTTCCAACCTGTCATTAAATACTTTCTCTTTTCCCTACTATCAAGGACTTTCTCACAGCTTTCCCAGTCAACCTTGCCAACATGAACATGATACCTTAATTCAAAGGGGTGGTGCTTGGGTATTTCATCAATCTTCTTTCTTGCCTCCTCATCTTCGTTTAAAGCTACCTTTACCCACATATCTTCCAACACATCAGGAATCTGTCCAAATAGTCCATGAATATTCTCTAATCTTTCAGACAGAATTGAATGAACCCTATCTTCAACAGATCCTTTGTATCTCATATTATAAATATAAACCTCGTCATGAATCTGTCCTATTCTCTGAATTCTTCCTTTTCTCTGCTCAAGTCTGGTCGGATTCCACGGTAAGTCCAGATTTACAAGTGTTCCCAAAGTCTGCAAATTTAGTCCTTCACTTGCGGCATCAGTTCCTATGAGAACTTTAAGCTCATGTTTCTTAACCATTTGCTTTATTTCTTCCTTGGTTCTTTTTTCAAAGATTCCATCAATTATTAATCCTGATTTGTCTCCGCCAGCATATATTCCTATTTTTTCATTTGGCAAATCCTTTGATAGATTTTCAGCTACCCAGTAGGCAGAATCAAAAAACTGTGAAAATACTATACAACCTCTTTCAATCCAATTATCTTCTATAAGTAGCTTGAGAAGAAGCTGATATTTAGGATCCTTTTCCTTATTGGCATCCAAAGTCTCAATAAATCGTATTAGACACTCTCTTTCTTCTTCTGTTATATCCTTTATTTCACTTTGAATATTGTTGTCGTCTGAACTATCCTCATTTTCAAAATCATCTTCTGATGAAATATTTCCCCAACTGTTAATCATTTTTTCTGCTGTATTTCTACCTGCAATCATCGTGCTTCCAACTCTCTTTAGAAGCAAGGTCTTGAGAAATCCTCCACCTTTGACTCTCTTCTGTAAAAGCTCGCAGAATTCTTCTGCATACCTATAAGCTTCTTGAAGATACGGTGGCAATACTATAGCCTCATTATCATTTTCCCCCAGCAGCTTTACCTTTACAGCCTTAAGATAAGGTTCTCCTGTTTCGGGGTTTATTGTATTTTCAAGGAAATCCCTTGTTCTTCTTACTATGTGCCTTATGAATGGATTATGTTCTGTCATAAAGTTATCATCAATAATTCTTCCAATTCTTCTTTGATCTGGACCGCTTAATCTATTTATAGCTTCAGGTTTTATGACAAATTGATCTTCTGCCATATTTAGCTGTGTTCTTATACGTCCAAATGTCATTTCTCCTTCATTGGCCTGTGGGAAAGGATTTCTGATCCAATCGATTACTTCTGGGCTAAAACGATCAAGAGTTTCTCGTTCCATGATCAAGTCTACACCTCTTCCAGGGTGCTTTCTCCACATACTCAAACTGCTTCCAAGAACACTATCATTAGCTTGGGATAATATGTTTAATAAGTCCCAAGCCTCAATAGGATATAGCTGAACTGGTGTAGCTGTCGCTAATAACATACTCTTTGTTTTATTTGATATTTGTAGTAGAAATTTCATTAAATTATTTGGGTCTGGTTTAGCATCTTCTTTACCAGGAATGTATTTCTTTCTTCTTGCCCTGTGAGCCTCATCTACTATTACACATTCATAATCCATAGATAATAGATGTTGTATAGATTCAGATCCTGCAGTAATAAGTCCTTGTGATATAATACCTACTCTTCGTGGGCATTTCTTAATTCCTGCATCCCCGATGCTTGGATAATGAACTCCATTTTCATCAACCCATTCACGACCTGTCCACACTGCAGAAGGCATATCAATCAATGAGTTAATCTCATCCTGCCACTGCCAAAGCAGTGTTTTAGGTGCAATTATTAATACGGGCTTATCGCCATATAAAGCCATTAATTGTGCTGATAAGGCTAACTGAACTGTTTTTCCTAGCCCTACCATATCAGCAAGTATATATCTTGCTCCATAAGGCTTTTTATGGGCATTAAAAGCAAGATTTACGAAAAACTTCTGATGCTCCCACAGTCCAAATTCTCTTCTATATACTGGTGATTCCACAACTGTTGAAGCAGCTTCGGGCTGTTCCTTCCACTCCTCAACAGAATTTATAACCTTTCTTTCTGATATTCGCTTTATATCTTCAATTATAAAATCAGAGATAGGAACAGCATAAGGACTGTTCCAAAAAAAATCAAATTCTTCTTGTACCCAATCTATAGCTTCTTGTGAGTCATCTTCCCAGAGTATCTCATAGTTAAGTTTCCATCCAGAGTACGTCTCATTGACGCTTCCCATAAATGCAGTCTTGTTACCATTATTAAGGGTTATAACCCCTGCCTTACCATGTATAAGCCCAAATACATTATTCGGAACAACTCTTATATTTAACTTACCACTTTTTATAAGGTCATATAGCTTCTTAAGCCTTTTAGGAGCATTAGCATAGGTTTCTTCAGGTTTTGCATTGCACCATTCTCTTCTCATAGAATTAATTGCAGTACTTGCGGTCTTTACATCATCAATATCCATTTCAGAGTTACATATGAGCCTCACAGAGCCACTTATCTGCTCTATAGCTTCTCCTGCTATTTCTAATATGGAGGAACTAAAATACCCTGCTATCCTATCGTAAGCTAAAGCTCCTTTTAGTTTTTCATTAAGAAAAGCTTCATCTAATTTTTTTCTCCTTGAAGAATAACGGTTTATCATGTAAGCCCTCCTTACTATACTCCATCATTCTTAATTAACTCTCGAAGTAACTTTGCATAATTGGCTTCTTGTTCCCAATGACCCATGTTTTCAATATTTCCAAGAGTAGCTATATAGTCCAGTATCTCAATGATAGTATTTCTTTGTTGCCAGTAGTTTGTCAATTCATTCTTAAGCCAATTCCTTCCATTTGTTGTGTCTTCTTCTTTTATTGATTGGTGTAATGCTACTAATATATTTCGTAATATTGACGAACCAAATTTATCACTATCTCCCAGACCTCTCATACCAAATTCCAAAGCGGTCTTTAGTCTTGTTTGATTTGCTTTTGTACTTGCAAACAAATCTTTATACTCTTTAACTCCAAATCCTCTAGCTAATTCTTGATAAGCTCCTACTTGATATACACCATTCTTTTCAAGATCGAGTCCTTTAATATAGAATCTTTCCTCTGGTATAAGTAGCTTCCATGTAAATTGCTCAAATCCGGAAGGTATTAAGTAGTCATAAGCTATCTTAACTGCTTCATTAATAATTCTTTCAATTGGAGACTCTTCACCTTGTACACGTATCTTTGAAAGCTCATACTTAACATCTATATCTTCAATTTGTTTATAAGAAGTTAAAATTTTTAGTGAAGCTGCATAAGCAGCAAGTAAATAATCAGCATCCGTAAAGTTTGGATCTTCTTTATCGTCCAAGTTCCTCATACTATCAATTTGATATTTTACTTCCTCTTCAATTTGTGGATATAATTCGTCTAAATATGCTGTCTCTTCTGAACTTTGCTTTCTTAATACAAGCAGTACTGTACCTTTAACATAGTTTCCTTCCTTAAGCCCGCCTGATTCAGTTTCTGTCGCTATATTCCATGCCGAAGTAACACGAAGTCCAGATGCCCATAATATCATAGTTAAGTCAGCCCAAACACTTACATTCTGGTGAGTAAACATAACAACTTGCATTCCATTCTCTGGCATGTGTTCAGCAAGGTTTTTATAAATTTCAACCATTTTATTATTAAAACTTTCTCCTGAACCTTGGACTGCTAAAATTCTTTTACTATCCATATACCATTCAGGAAATACACCTTTTAATATTGTTTTATCCCATGCTAGAAATAATTCTGTTAACTCGTGATAATTAACTGCATCAGCGTAAGGCGGATCTGTTATCCACATATCACAAACTTCTTTAATATTTGACGCATCGATTGTATTGATTTTACTTATAACATTAATATTGCTATTATTTATTGCAAAAAACCAAATTGTTTCGTATAAAGATAAAGCTCTACAACCATAGTTAAATAAAGTATTGAATGATTGATTATAGAAAACATCTTTTACTGATGGACTTTTACCATTATCCCATCTTGATAATTTCGAATTCCAATTACAACACTTATTCACTCCTAAAATGCCTATTACCTTTTCCTTTGTACTTTTAGCATGTTTGTCAATTAGTTCCATAAGAAGTCCATTTAATAGTAATTGTCTATGATTATATAAATGATGCCAATGTGTCCATCCCTTTTCATAAATTAGTTGATTAGTATTCCATCCTGGTTGAATTTGCGTGTCTGGAATATATCCTTTCTGCATCCATTCTTCTAACCTGTCTTCCATTAAATTTATAACTAACTGTTCTCTTCTTAAATCAAACTCTGATGGTTTTACGTAATGTCTTATAATCTTTCCATTACCTTTACTATCATATATTAACTCTTCATATCTTATACAAAATAATCTCTCTGTATATATATCTTCTTCATTACTATAAAAGTCGGTTTTATCCCATTTCCTTAAGTCATTTGGTGTGTTATACCTATAAGGTCTTTGTATACCATCATCTCTATCTTTTCTAATGCTCGGTATTGGTGTTTTCTCACCACAATGTGGGCAAGACAAACTATAATTAACTATTGTTACTTTTTTTTCCGATAATTCTAACTGCTCTTTAGTAGCATTTTCAATTATTTCAATATCAAATGTTTTATTTATCTTGTTTTCAATTAAATCTGCAACAGTAATAGTAGGTCCCATACCAATTATCCAAGTAGGTGACAGTGGAACTGTGTAACCACACTCTGGGCATTTAGTCTCTAAACAATATAGATATGCATTAGCCTTCCAGCCAAATTCATTTTTTTCAATACCCCATTCATCAACTTGTTTTATAGCATTCTCATAAATATTCTGTTGAAATAATTTTAATTTTTCTATTTCATCATTATTAGCTACAGCAATATTTAAGGCAGCCCAAGTTAATAGTGATGCAATGGGATTTAAATCAGCTGCATAAACATTCGACCCCAACCTCGCTGATTCAAACGGTATACTCCCTCCTCCTGAAAAACAGTCTCCAACAATCGGCACTTTCCCAAATTTTTTTATTCCGAGCTCTTTAATCAATTCTTGTAAAGAAGTAGCATTTGTACCTAGATATTTATTAACTTCATGCCACTCATCTAAATCTATATTACTTATTTCCTCTGACCTTATACAATATTCAAGTTTTTCATCATAAGACATACGTTTAAAAACTATATACTGAAGTTCTTGCTTATCTTCTCGTTTAATTTCTTTTTTATATTCAATTTTTCCACCTTGTTCTATGTCTTCAAAATACCTCTTCTTCTCATTAAAAGTTAAATATTGATAAACAACTTTAGCTGGTATAGACTTTTCCTTTCTCTTAATAAGACCTGCTTCATCCATCATCAATATCTTTAAAAAAATTTCTCTATCTGTCCTTACGTCTTCACTTGATGGCATAAGTAACCCTAATAAGACCGCTCTAACAAGAATAAGCGGCTTTCTTCCCCACCACTTTCCAAGTCCAGTTAGTGTTTGTCCTTGTACTGCTTTTCTCTCTTTATAGCTCTCTTTTGATACCTTTGATACAGGAAACTGTACCTCTATAAATGATTTTTCATTAGACAATACTATCCCATCCTTCTATTTATCAATTTCCCTCTGTATAGCTAAATCAAAAAGATTTAGCTGTTTATTATTTTCTTCAATAGGGTTTTCAGTTAAGGCATATCTTATAGCCTTCCTCCAGCCCCTCTTATCGCTTATATGACCGGTTGCAGCATTGGTCATGGTAAACAGCCACCATCTTTCTTCAGGGCTTAATCCAAGCCAATTTTTAATAGCTG
Source organism: uncultured Clostridiaceae bacterium (assembly GCA_946405135.1). Lineage (GTDB taxonomy): Bacteria > Bacillota > Clostridia > Clostridiales > Clostridiaceae > CAMJGD01. The sequence continues at coordinate 34,959 of CAMJGD010000022.1, forward strand.
TTGGAATAACAGAAGGATCGCAATCTTCTATAGCCCAAGCAAGAAGAACCATCTCCTTGCCATAAAGCCTTTGCACTGCCACTTGACCTATACGCCATTTACCCACAGGAAGATTTTCTTTTTTAAGCCTTTCATTAAATTCTAATCTCAAAGCATCTTCTATCAACTTCCATTTATGCTTTGAAAGTTGTACCTTGGCTCTATCATGAATATAATCCAATGATTGATTTTCTGCATTTTCTTCCCATTTAAAACGCTCATAAATTATAACATTACCATTTTGACTTCTTGGTATAGCTACTAAAAAGTGATGCTGCGACTCGGATGGTATAAAACCAAATCCTATTGCTTCTTTTTTATCTGACATTATTGAACAATCTCCTGTTCTTTATAATCTTTAAGTGTTTTTTTCTTTTCAGCAACATAATCAAGGAAGTTTTGACCAGATTCAAATCTTACTATTCCATATTCAAGACTTACATTAACCTTTCCTTCGCTCATGAAACTACCTCTAATATTGTCTATACTTCCTTCTAACTTCTCAATATCGGCTTTTGTAGATGAATCCATCGTAAACTCAATCCATCCTTTTTCGTTGCTAGTTTCATCTACTTTATAAAGTGTAACAATTACATCTGAAAGCTGTGCCTTATGTTTTTTAAGCTTTCCTAATTCATCATAGGTTTCTGCAGTATCATTAGTCTTATGTCTTTTATATAACTTAAGTGATTTTTGTTTATCTATATTTAGTGTTTCCCCTTTATCTCTATCAATTTTTACCTGTAGCACATTTGAATATACTCCTTGAGCTTCAGCTATAGCTAAAACAAATGTTGCATTCTTCGGTATGGTTACTTCTGAATCATATATCCCACCATGTTCCTTTGGATTTGAACCATCGGTTGTAAATCTTATCGGTACCTCTGGTGCTGATTTAAGCTCAATCACCTTATCATCACCTTTATCATAAACCCTGTATTTTACAGTAATCTTATTTTTCCACTCAACAGAGTCCCCTGTTTCATGTTCACCTGAACTGTCAACACATATAAATGAAACTTTCAGCTCTGTTGTTCTAAATTCATTTATATTTTCAACAAGGTTTGAGGCTTCTGTTGCTACTCCGCCTATTTCATAATAAACCTTATCACCATACTTTGGCAGAAACCTTAATACAACTTCTCCAGTTTCATCATCTCTTCGAAGCTCCTGAACTAGAACCTCTGTTTTTTCTTTTGGGAATGGTGGTTTTTCAACATATCCTCCATTTTCCCTCCATACATCTTTTTTAATCATATTATCCTTCAAAGCATCTAAAGCTGAAGGAATATGCCACTGCCATGCTGGATTAGTTGCTGCACGTTCTTTTACATCATTCCAGCGCATTTCCTTTTGAGTAAATAAACGATCTTCACATTTCTTTCTGAAGTTATCGTCACTTATGTGTTCTGTGAATTTTTGTCTTTGCATAAGAACGTCTCTTATTTGTTTCTCTCCATTATAGTCATTACCTGTAAACTCCATGAAGAAGTCAGCCTTTGCAAGTTTATCTTTAGCTGGGTAATACAAGCTAACAAAGGTTTCTCTTGCTGATTGCAGTAATTCTAATTTAACTTTAAGCTGTTTTTCTACAGCCTTTTGATATTGTGGGTTATTTGCTGGAACTTTCTCTTCTTCCATTCTCCCAAGTATTACACTTATAGCCTTATGTTCCTTTGCTGCACGTATGAGCTTTTCCATTGTGCTTCTCTGACCAGATAAAAACATTACTCTATTTTTATATCTGGCATCATCATAAAATGCTTGAAGAGCTGGATTTAATCCTGAACCTCCTGCATATGGTTCAAACAAGACAAGAAGTACCTTGTCATCTACCAAGTTTATCTCATCTATAGCTGGAAATACCTGAACTTTTTGATAACAGTCATTGATTGAAGGTTTAAACTTTTCTTCAAGAAATGTGCGTAATTCTTTTTTTGCACTATCAGAATCATAGCTATCAACTAATGAATTTAACTCTGCAATAAGGTTTTTAGTATTTTTGAAGAATAACCTTCCATCTCTATCTGTATATAAGTACCATGACTTCATTACAAATTCATCAAGAGCCCTTTTAACACGGGTTATATCCTTATTAGGCTCACAAAGATAACCTATAGTTTCTTGGATAGATAATCCAAGCAATGCATTTGGTATATCCGCAAGAGATGCAACAAGTATTAATCTACTTAATTCCCTCATACAAGTTTCTCCAAGGCTTGCATCAACTTCTTCTGCTATCGCCTTACCATTTGCAGCTATATCATGTGCTATAGCATTTGTAAGAGAAGGCTTAATTTGTGTTATAGCTATAAGCATTTCTGGGGTATTTAAATCAAAATCATGTACATTAACTAAATACTTACTTTGTGCCTTCGGTGAATCGCCAGTATACAGCTGTGCTACGATTAACCTCATTAATCTTATTAACCCTCTTGTCTGCTGGAATCCTGGGTTTTCCTTAAATCTTGCATATAGGTCCTTAATTGATGGATGGAAAGGGTATGAATCCTTTATGCCAACGTAAATTTGTTCAGGAGAAGTATTGGTATAGCCCATCTGCTTTGCCTCTGTAACAGCTTGCTTATATGTACCTGCAATCTCATTTATTTCATCATCTGCTGGTAATGTCTTAAATAATCTTTTTCTTAAAATATGGTATACTTCATCTGATGTAGCTTGAACTGGTTCTATATTTAAAGCCGATCTATTTACTTCATTCTCAAGCTCTTTAAAGGTAGATTGTAGAAGCTCACTTCCACTTTCGTAAGTTGCCTTCAAATCTGCTATAACAAGGCATACGTTTGAAAGCTCTTCCTTTCCAAGAGCATTGAAAAGATTAGCTAAAGCTGTAGTTGTTATTACAGCTAAATTTGAGTCACCTATGGTTTTTGATTTTGCATTCTCCAGATATGGAGGAAGCTCATCTAAAAGTATTAGTAGTGGTTCTCCTTTTAAAAGATTTATCCATGCTGTTTGTCCTGGTGCTTGGAGTGGTGTATAGTAATCCTTAAACATTTCTTTTTTACCAAGCTGCTCTGCTATAGCTCCCCAAATCCCATACGGTGCATCACTCTCTCTGCCAGTAAATGCAACCACCTTTATTTTTCCTACATGGCTATTCTTGTATTTATCACCTAATATTTTTTCTCTATATTCTGGATGCTTTGCAAGTAGTCCAAGAGAAATCATGTTGTGAGTTTTTCCACCACCCATTGATTGAGTCAACTTAATTACTCCTGTAGCCCCTTGCCTGTGAAAACGCTTAAAAGCTGTTTCAACTAACAGCTTCATACCTTGAGTTGGAAAGTTTTCCTCAAAAAATTCTAAAGGATTAATACGATTTTCAATAAGATCAGTTAAATCCAAAACGTCATCCCTTTTAGTTTCATCAAATACTCCCTCTCGTGGCCTACATAATTCAAACAATGTCTTCACTTTTCAAAATCCCCTTCCCTACACTTTTAATTCACATTTGTTCTTTTATTTTTAAGACAACTTCAAGCCTTCTTTTTCCACACTTTTGTCTTAATAGAGTAACAAATTCATTTTCTTTAAATATTAATGAATCATTATTTCTCATAATTCCCTGCAATAATTCAATCATGTTTTTTTCATCAATCTTATTATCCCAATAACTATCAATTATGAAATTAATAGCTTCGGCTGCTTCCTTTTGATTCTTAAAAAAGGTTTTTATGTTCTTCAATAAAACACCTTCTCCCATCCTTCTTATAAAATTCTTATATTTTTTATATATAATTTATATTATACTCTTATAACCCATTGTAATCAATTGGAAATAATATTTAAATAAAAATTCATATATACTTTTAACTTTCTATTATGGTAAACGTCACGTTGACCATGAGAAAAAATTAAAAGTTCCGGATAACCCAGAACTTTTACACCATATGACCATTATATTAATATTCCATCTTTGCCCTCCATTTTTTAGCTCTTCTCCATTGCTTTGTTTTTTCTGGATCAGCAAAATTTTCTTTTAATTCCTGGTATATTCGCCAAAATATCCTTTTAGAGTTAATGCTATACCCAAACACTAATACATAAATATGAATAATAACTTTATTTTTTTAATATCTGTTACCACTATTAATTACAAATTTCTTTTACATAACATCTATAAAGATAATTACTTGTCCTGCATATTCCAACTGCAAGGAATTTTCTATTACCAAAAGACTTCATTTGTTTCAATATCTTTATTTCCTTGCTACCAATCTTACAATTTATTATACCTTCTGATTTTGGCCAAAATAATTCGTATCCTAGTCTTTCTAAATTCTCTCTTGCGTTCTTATCCATTACTCTATATTGGGATAGTATTTTCTGTAAACACTCAATTTCTTTTTGTATATTTTCAGTATTTATTTTCATCATATACATCACTCTCCTTTTTCCTAGGCTGTTTTAGCCTTATGTATATTACCTTAATATCAGGAGAGTTTAATAACTGTTTTTATAGCATAGTCCTTGTTTCATATCATTTTCAACTATCTTATCTTATTTATATAGTATCAATTCTCTTTTTAAAAGTCTAATTTTACACTTCCACAATCAGAAAGCCAATTCCTTATAAGGTCAACATACAGAAAAACAAACTACTTGAATTCTATAAAAATAAAATATTATAATTTTATATGAATAGGATAATATTTCAAGATGAGGAAGGGGTTTTTATTATGCCAACTAAAAAAACAATTAAATTTAACCATGAAAAACTCGGAGAAATTACTTTAAACACCACTGAAAAAGGAGAGCCATTATATGATAGAGAAACAACATTAGGAATTCTCTCTAAAGGAATAGATTATCTTTACAATAAAGATCTATTAACTCTATCCGAAAAGGAAAAAGTAGAAGATCAGTTACAGGACTGTAATATTGAATTAATTGATAATCTTGGTTCATTATGTAGCCTAAATTATCTCTATAACAAATTAACAGGTTCCGCTAAACTAACTGTGTTATATATTGATGAAAATTCCAAATACCTTGATAAGGAAAGTATGATTACCGGTCTTCTTGATCAGTTATGCGATGCCATTGTTACAGTGCTTTGCAATGAGGTAAACCTCAAAGATGCAGAAAAAGAATTTAAAGTTAAAGGAGAAGAGTGGGAAAAATATGCTGTGACTTTACTTCCGGAAAAAGAAATTATTTCCGCCCATTTTCGCAATGAGGCTACTGAATATTTAACCAAAGAAATAACCGAGGATAGAATAGAAAAATTGAAAGAAATCTATGAGTATAATGGTTATGACGATGGTGAATGGATTGACTATTTTCTAACCGATTATATAGAAGTTGTCATGTCAGATCTTCCAGAATCTGATGATGAAAAGAGTTTGACACCTGAAGAATATGTAGATGACCAAATATATATTTATGAAGATGATAGACGTATGGAAAGAGAAAATCAATAAATTGCTTAAATCCCCGTTAAAATAAGGATTCAGCTAATGGGCCGAGGCCTTATTACATAACCTAAAATCGAGGTGGTCTTAATAATGAATAAAATAATCACTATTCAGAATATCCAAGAACAGATGAAAAAAGGTGGCTGCTGGCTTCTAAATGATGCTTCCGATGTTATGAAAAACTACTCAAAAAATAATAATTTGGATGTTTGTCACTGTAGAACCCCACAAAAATTTATCAAGCAGGATGAAGATATAATAATTCTTTCGATTTCAAAAGAAATGTGGGCTGGTATCAAAAAATATAATAATGAGGATGTAACATTCCGAAAAAAAGAAGGGTCAATCATTGTATTAATTGAAAGAGGGAGCGGAAAATCTCTTGTTTCTGTGATTAATGATTATTCAGATGAAGAATTCATACAAAATATGATAAATAGCGGCTATATATCAAGATATGAATATGAATACTACAGTAATATTGAAAATCAAATTAACTTGCCATTAATAAAAACAATAGCTATATAATTCTTAAGCAATACTTTTTAACTTCAGATTTTATTAAGGATATTTAACAAACAGGAGGAATATTAAATGAGTGATTTTTGCGGAATACCAGGCTCAAGGCTAATATGCCGAGTTATTAGAGCTGTAGAAAGAGAACTGGAAACATTTTATGTAACACCAGATGAAATAAAACTTATTAAACAAGCAATTAAAGAATATAGCTCTTCTTCCAATTGTAACAATATGCTTGTTATGGATATATTAAGTCATTTAAATAATATTTGCGAAGATATGTTAATCGAATATAGAGCAGGTCGATGGCATAACAATACTCAATCACCACTATATTTATTACCATCAGAGATTAATGTTGTAATAGATATTTTGGAATATAAGGATGAGATAGCTGAACAACTTGAAACATTGATTAAATATCTTAATGATCGTTATATTATAATTCAAGGTCTTGCTGGATCAAAACAAGGTCAAAATATTCCAAGTAGGTCTGACCATTGGAATAAAATATACACATATTATAAACAGCGTTTAGATGGAGTCACCTTTGGTCAGCGAACTGTTCCAAGAAATAAATTTATGTATCGTAGAATAACAATGGGGTATCCTTATTCATCTCAAAAAAAGGAAATGTATGAAGCAATGTACCATTGTAATAATATATATGATAATAAAGAAGAACAAGAAATCTGCGAATTTATTTGTAATAGCATCGCTGAATCCCTTCTATATGAGGGAGAAGATTATATCTATGTTCATATTTTTGAAACCCAATATATCATTGCTGCTCTTAAAAATATGCGTGAGCATTTTTCTAATAACAACGGAAATGATAAGAGTAACTCTATAAACTTTTTGCTTGATCAACTTACTCCAATGCCACTAAACTTTAGCAGTAAAGAAAGCAAGGAATATAAAAAGTTTATGGCACTTGCTCCAGCTCAAAAGATGAAGAAGATACAAACAGCTTGGAAAGAACCTTTTAATTCCCCAGCTAAAGCTTAAAAATATCAATAATTTTGTTTTGCTTTTAATGCTTGTCAAAGATGTCCTCCTTTAATGAATAAAGGGGACGTTTTTATTAATAATTCTTATACATATATGTATAAGACATCTAACACAAAATAAGAGCCTTAAATACTCTAACAGTCTGATTTTACATTTATGTAATCCTCTCTGACTACGCTCTATTAACCTTTTTGATTTTTCGATTATCTTCTGCTCCTTTAGAATGAATTTAAATATAATCAATTTGTGAATTTTTATATGATTGAACTTATTTTTTATTTAAAGCAACATCCATTATACGTTTATACAATCTATATTTATATTCATTTTCGCTTTTTTCTGCATTTTCAATTATTTTCAATTTTAGCTTTGATACTGGTGGCTTTATATTCATAACAGTTACTTTGCTTGTATCCATTCTTTATCACCCCTATATCTTCATTTTATTCATATACTGAAAATAAAAGTATTGATATATCTCTATTCTATTATCATTAAATTCCGGTAAACTTGATATATTAAACCTTACTCCTTTCTATCTGATGTCTATCTATATATGTTTAAAAAATACTCTTTCTCTTATTGCTAAATATTAAAAGAGCAGAGTCAGATTTATTTCCCATTCAATCCTCCCTACCCTTTTAATTTCAGGGTTTATAAGCTCTTTTCTATTGTTCACAGTAAAGATTCTATACATAGATACCATTATTACATATAGATAAACCATTAAAATTATCGTATTTGCAATACATTTAGAATTATATTACAAACTTCTGAATCAAAGCATTTAGTTGTTCTGCAATACTTGCTTGGTTTTGTGCAGAAATCGAAACCTGTTCCATAGCTTGGGTAGTTTCACTGATACTTGTCATTATTTCATTTGAGCTTGAAGCTGTAACTTGAGCAGAATTAGCTATATTTTGAACGACCTTTGCTACTTCATCAATAGTTGCATTTATTTCTTCAGATAATGATGCAATATTTTCAGACATACCGCTTACAAACTGTGCATCCTTCTCGTAATTATTTCCGGTATCAACTAAAAGTTCATAGTCTGCTCTAACTCTTTTATCAATAAACTCTAAAATATCATTCGAGTTATCCGACAGATTGCTGAACGCCCCTCGAACTTTTTCAATAACTCCCTGAATGTTTTTAACATTCTCCGCAGACTGCTCTGCGAGTTTTCTGATTTCATCAGCTACTACTGCAAAGCCTTTTCCCTGTTCACCAGCCCTTGCTGCTTCAATAGCCGCGTTAAGAGCTAAAAGATTAGTTTGTGAAGCTATTCCAGCAATTGCATCAGCCATTACTTTTATTTCTTCAACAATCTTTCCTTCTTCAATAGCCTTGATGATGTTTTTTTCTTTAACTACATACAGTTCCTCTGCAGAAATCTTTGATTCCTGACCCTTTTCCTTTATATTTATTGCCTTCTCCTTTATTTTTTCAGATTCATAGCTACCTTCTGTAGATTTACTTGATAACTCTGCAATACCTGAATTTACTTCCTCAATAGATGCTGAAATTTCTTGTGTAGTTGCACTTGTTTCCTCTGTTCCTTTAACTATTTCCTTCGTATATTCATTAATGCTTACAAGTTTTGCAGTCATTTCTTCTACTGTAGCAGATAGTTCCTCACTTGCAGCACTTACATCTCCTGACTGCTCAATAACTTTTGATATTAGTTCTTTAATATTATCTCTGGCAATATTTAATGCTTTAGCTAATTGCCCAAATTCGTCTTTACTATTTAAATCAATACTTTGTGTTAAATCTCCATTTCCTATAGTTTCTGCAAATTTTAATCCACTTTTTATTGAGCCAGAAATATATACGGACAAGGCAGTTCCTAAAATAGTAGCAATTACTAAACCAGCTAACGAAATAGCATACATAGCACCCTTTACTTTATTATAAAGTTCTGTATTATTATTATTGCTCATTTTGGCATTATTTCTGCTTATTTCAATAAATTCATTAATAGATCCCTCCACCTTCTCTCTTGCCTTTACTACTTCTGGAAAAACAACTTCTGCTTCACTATATTTAGATGCTCCAATTAACTCAAATAAATTTGCCCTTTTGTTTCTATAAACATTTAAACTTTCATTAAAGCTATTCCATAACTTTTTTTCTTCAGATGTTGTTAATGATCGTTTATCAATTTCAGATATTATTTTTTCATTGTCACTTTGTATGCCTTCTATTTTTTTAACTCCTGCTTGATAAGTTTCATTATTTCTTATATAAAGCATACCTTGTATTTCTGAACGTATAATTAATAAATTTTCTTTTATTATATGTAGCTTATCAATTGTTTTCAAATCGTCATTATACATTATTTCTGCATTCCTATTTATCTTACCTATACTGTTTATACCTATAACTGATACAACTCCGATAAGCATAACGATAATAATAAACGCTGCATAAAGTTTAGTTTTCATTTTTAAGTTTTTAAAAAAACTCATCATTTACATCTCCCTATTTTACTTTATTGTAGTACCTTAAGACCTTACATTAATTTCAAATAACCGCTTATCTAAAAAGAATTATAACTATTAATTATCGTTCAATCACCTCATTTACAAAGCTTTTATATTGTAACCTTAACCTATATTCAAAGTTTTACTATTGATATAGATTGGTTAAATTAAATAAATCAAAGATTTTTATTTTAAATACATAAAATTATATCATCGTACTATCAAACATCAATAATATCGATAAAAGTCTATAATAACTTTATGTTTTACATTATCCTACAGTACTGAATCATACATTTTCATTACATAATTTTAACTTAATTGATATATTTCAACACTAATAATATTTTATATTATAATATAAAAATCTTCAAAGGTTTTTAGCGCTATATGGGTAATTTGTTTTAACCCCTTTAGTTTATTTTATATTACATACATTGTCTGTAAAGTAAACTAAAGGGGGTGTTTGAAAATGGATTATAAAATAAAAGAAGACTCTATACCTTCTTATTGTTGTCATTGTAATAAGTGCAGTTCATATACACACCTTCATATCCCTTAAGATTCCCCTGAATAGAATATTGATATATCTCTATATCATACTATGGTATTTTAAGTTTAACCAGTAATTTAATAAGTAGTATTTAATATTGTTAAGTTAGCGTTATGTTCAAAAGAATTTCTATAATTTATATTTGCAGAATTCTCCATATCTCTTCCATCTTTTTAAAAACTTAAACATTTGTTCATATCTTTATTAATCTTCATCTACTAAACCTATATTACCTTCTTCGGTATCTATATTTTTTAAGTAAATAGCTATGTATTCATCAAGTTTGCGGCTTAAGTCCAAAATTTCTTCTTTGTTTGTATTATTATTTATAATTTTCTCATTTAATTTTTCTCTTAATTCATTTATTTTATTTATTACCATTTTTGCTCCACCCCTTTCTATTTATGTATAAAAACTAAATGCAAGCACGAAAATTAGGACAATAATATCAATACCGTCAAACCTAATAGTGTTTATATAGCATTTTACAACAATAATTTATTTATTGGAAATATCTATTTTATGCTTTTAAAAATTGAAACTTATTTATGACTTTAATTAGGTTTTATAGACTGCTTCTTTTACTATTTATTAAAACTAATATTTTTTCTTCTCATATCTGGAGAATCATGACACTCTATTGCGTCCCTGGTATTTTGCATTATATAATGCCTTGTCTGCTAATCCTATAAGATAGTTTATTTCTTCTTTTTCTTCAACTGTAGCAACTCCAATACTAACTGTAACTCTACATAAAGTATCATGATTACAACTAAAATTATGTTCTTCAACCATTACTCTAATTCTTTCTGCTAACCTGTATGCACCATCAGCATCTGTGTTCGGAAGAATTATCGCAAATTCTTCACCTCCCCACCTTATCACACTATCATTAGTTCTCACATTATGCTTAAAAATAACTGCAATCTGCTTTAGTATGTTATCCCCTGATATATGTCCATATTTATCATTAATTTGTTTAAAGTTATCTACATCTATCATAAGCAAAGATATTGGATGTGCATGTTTTCTTATTTGCTTCATTTCATATCCTAACTCCAAATAAAATAAGTTTCTGTTCCCCAAACCTGTTAATCTATCTTTGTAAGCCTGAATATATAGTGCTTGGATTTTCCTAGATCCTATAAAGGAAAAAAGCATAGCAATAGCTGTGACCATTGACCATATAAGTAAATCATGTGTTTCTGCTATATACAAATCAATAAAATATCCTGAAGCATGAAGTATAAAAATACTTATTAACAAAATAACTGGCATAAACTTGTAGAAGAACCTTTTCACTGCTGATTGACTCCTTTACTGCAATATTTATAATACATCATATCCTCCTGCTTGCTATAGTATTTTGATTTATACAAAGTAAGGAAAATTTATCTGCAAATTTTAAAAATACTATTTAGTTTCTTAATTACACATCTGCTCTTTATTTTTATCTTTTATTTTATTTGATTCATTCCTACACCCATATGAATATTCTATCTTATAATGTAAAAATCTTCAAAGGTTTTTGACGCTATACGGGTAATTTATTTTAACCCATTTAGTTTATTTTATGTTGTATACATTATCTGTAAAGTAAACTAGAGGGGTGTTTGAAAATGGATTATAAAAAAATTGGTGAGAGAATACAAAAGGAAAGACTAGGACTTGGTTTAACTCGTGAAAAAATTGCCGAAATTCTTAATTTATCAGCAAATTTTATTGGTCAAATTGAACGCGGAGAAAAGAAAATGAGCCTTGCAACTATGGTAAAAATCTCCGAATGCTTGCGAGTTTCAATTGATTATTTGATATATGGGAAAGATGCCGAAGATGAAAATATTAATGATGATGAATTAACCAATCTAATAAGAAAATGCTCTAAACTTGAACGTTCACTTATTTTAGATATTGTAAAATCCATAATACCATACATAAAAAAATAAATACTTAATCTTATATATTATCAAAAGAACTTTTTTGAGATTTATTATTTATTAAACACTGTACCTGAATAGAGTCATTCTGTTTCAATACAATTATTAGAACAATTTTTACATATTCATTGAAACAAAACAATTAGAGTGCAGAATTTTATGATTCTACACTCCAAAACTTGAAATTAATTCTTTGATTTATGCTTCTTTTATCTCATCTGAAAAATATTTTTCTATAATTCCTATCATGTCATGCTCTTCTGCCCACTTATATGCTTCCATCTCTGAAATCGGGATTATGTTTTCTCCACCTGTCCAAGAATTTGAACTAACCAAAGTGGCATACTCTGTTCTGGCACCACCTTCCCCATGAATAAAGTAGGCTCCGCTTATCCTTTATATTAAGGTATATCATGATTCTTGAAACTGGACCACCTGTATTGGTTTAATAGATTGTTTATTAAAACTACTATTAATGAGTATCTAAAATCATCTTTCTGTTAACGTCAACGTGATGTTGACATTAATAAAATTAAACATAATATACCTTTAGATAATATCCCCTTATTTATTCATTCATCTCTGTTCCATGACTGACAAAACTTTATTTTCATTTTAACAAAACTTATCTAAAATTCTTTTCTCAAAAAATTTTTTCCTTATTTCTTTTTCTCTAATTCCTTAACCCTAACTATATACTAATCAAAAAATATTTTATCAAAAATAAAAAAAAGTTATGTTACAAAAGT
>CAMJGD010000023.1 GCA_946405135.1 uncultured Clostridiaceae bacterium
TAACATGAGGTTTGCTTCTTTCAAATTTTTCCTTTGCCATTTATAATTCCTCCTTGCTATACCATATAATAATATTCTTTTCAATTATTTATTGCCTACTATTTGTTCCTGAATACTCTTTGGAACTTCATCATAATGATCAAATTCCATGCTGTAGGTTCCTCTACCTTGAGTTCTTGATCTCAATGTAGTAGCATAACCAAACATTTCTGCAAGCGGAACAAAAGCTCTTATAACTTGAGCACCTGCTCTTGCTTCCATTCCTTCAATTCTACCTCTTCTTGAGTTTAAGTCTCCAATAACATCTCCCATGTAGTCTTCAGGTACAACTACCTCAACTTTCATGGTAGGCTCAAGTAATACTGGGTCTGCTTTTGTCATAGCATTTTTGAATGCCATAGAACCAGCTATCTTAAATGCCATTTCTGAGGAGTCAACTTCATGATAAGAACCATCAAAAACTTTAACCTTAAAGTTTATAACTGGATATCCTCCGATAACTCCACTTTCTGAAGCTTCTCTGATACCATTATCTATAGCTGGAATATATTCTCTTGGAATAACTCCTCCTACTATAGCATTTTCGAAAGTATATTCACCTTCAGTAGGCATCATTTCTATCCAACAGTGTCCGTACTGTCCACGTCCACCTGACTGTCTTACAAACTTACCTTCAGCTTTAACTGCTTTTCTAACAGTTTCTTTATAAGCAACCTGTGGCTTACCTACATTACATTCAACTTTAAATTCTCTTTGAAGTCTATCAACTATTATTTCAAGATGAAGTTCTCCCATACCTTTTATAATAGTCTGACCAGTTTCTTGATCTGTAAAAGTTTTGAAAGTAGGGTCTTCTTCTGCTAGTTTAGCTAAAGCTATACCCATTTTTTCCTGACCTGCTTTTGTCTTTGGCTCTATAGCAACAGAAATAACTGGTTCTGGGAATTCCATGCTCTCTAATATGATAGGCTCTGAATCTGAACATAGAGTGTCTCCTGTACTAGTTTCTTTTAAACCTACTATAGCTCCCAAATCTCCTGTACGTAATTCTTCCACTTCTTCTCTGTGGTTTGCATGCATTCTAACAAGTCTTCCTATTCTTTCTTTCTTGCCTTTTGTTGAGTTCAAAACGTATGTACCGCTTTGCATTACTCCTGAATAAATTCTTGTGAAAGCTAGCTTTCCTATAAATGGATCTGTAGCTATTTTAAAAGCTAAGGCTGCCATAGGAACATCATCGTTTGCTTCCCTTTCTAAGTCTTTCTTAGATTCAGGATCGTTTCCTTTTACTGGAGGTATCTCTAGTGGAGATGGAAGATATTCTACTACTGCATCTAACATTTCCTGAACGCCCTTGTTTTTGTATGAAGAACCGCATATTACTGGAACCATTTCATTAGCTATAGTAGCTTTTCTTATAGCTGCATGAATTTCTTCTTCTGTTATTTCTTCACCATCTAGATATTTCATCATTAATTCTTCATCAGCTTCAGCAACAGCTTCTAATAAAATACCTCTATACTCTTCAGCTTTTTCTTTTAATTCAGCTGGTATTTCTACTTCTTCTATTTCAGTTCCTAGGTCGTTTTTGTGGATTATAGCCACCATTCTTATTAAATCAACCATTCCCACAAATTTATCTTCTTCACCTACTGGAATCTGTATTGGAACTGCATTGGCTCTTAATCTTTCTCTAATAGTATTTACAGAACTAAAGAAATCAGCTCCCACTGCATCCATCTTATTTATATAAACTAATCTTGGAACACCATATTTGTCTGCCTGTCTCCAAACCGTTTCTGTCTGTGGTTCTACACCACTCTTTGCATCTAATACTGTAACAGCACCATCTAGTACTCTTAAAGACCTTTCAACCTCCACTGTGAAGTCTACGTGTCCAGGTGTATCTATTATATTTACTCTATAACCTTTCCACTGACAGGTAGTTGCAGCTGAAGTAATTGTTATACCTCTTTCCTGTTCCTGGGCCATCCAGTCCATAGTCGCTTCGCCTTCGTGTGTTTCACCAATTTTATGTGTTTTTCCTGTATAAAATAGAACACGCTCAGTTGTTGTAGTTTTTCCTGCGTCTATATGGGCCATTATACCAATGTTACGATATTTTTCTAATGGAAATTCTCTTGCCACGTTTATTCCTCCTCTCAATTTAATGAACTAAATCAGCGACAATAATTTGACGAAACTGTTTTGGCTGTGCCAAAACAGTTTCCATTTATTAGTATCTATAATGTGCAAACGCCTTATTAGCTTCTGCCATCTTATGAGTATCTTCTCTCTTCTTAACAGCTGCACCTGTGTTGTTAGCAGCATCCATTAGCTCATTAGCTAATCTCTCTCTCATATACTTTTCGCCTCTGTTTCTTGAAGCTGTTAATAACCATCTTATTCCTAGAGTCTGTCTTCTTTCTGGTCTAACCTCCATTGGAACTTGATAAGTAGCTCCACCTATTCTTCTAGCTTTAACTTCAAGTAAAGGCATGATGTTGTTCATAGCTTCCTCAAAAACTTCTAAAGCTTCTTTGCCAGTCTTTTCAGCAACTATTTCAAAAGCATCGTAGCATATTTTCTGTGCTACTCCTTTTTTACCGTCTTCCATTATGCTGTTGATTAATTTTGTAACCACTTTGCTATTGTAAAGTGGATCTGGTAAAACATCTCTTTTTGCTATATGTCCTTTTCTTGGCACTTTTCTTCCCTCCTTAACATAAATATTTAAGATCATTGGTACTCGACCTTCGCCGTAAAGTGCTCAGTTCTCTCGCAAAATTATGTATAAAAAATATATATAAATGCCGAAAACATTGCACTATTTTAGAAAGTCAAACTATTTTTGCTTTGGTTTCTTTGCACCATATTTTGATCTAGACTGCATTCTGTTAGCAACACCTGCTGAATCTAGAGCACCTCTTACAATATGGTACCTAACACCTGGAAGGTCTTTAACTCTTCCACCCCTTATAAGAACAACGCTGTGCTCTTGTAGGTTGTGTCCAACTCCTGGGATATACGCTGTAACTTCATATCCATTTGTCAATCTAACTCTGGCAATTTTTCTAAGAGCGGAGTTAGGTTTCTTTGGAGTAGTAGTTTTAACTACAGTACATACACCTCTTTTTTGTGGACATTCCTTAAGTGCTGGGGAATTTGACTTAGTAGTGACTGTTTTTCTGCCCTTTCTTACTAACTGGCTTATTGTTGGCATATTTTCACCTCCTAAAATAATTAAAAATTCTAATCTATTAATAAAATTAGTAGCTAGCTTATTTTTCTTTAAGAATTAAAGCAGCTGCAGAACTTACTTCAATAGCACATAGCTTTCCAAGTTCTTTCATGGTTTTAATAAACTCTATTTCCACACCATTTTGTTCAGCTAATTCTACTAAAGGAGTTACAAGCTTTTTTTCAGCATCTTCTGCTACGTATAATCTTTTTCCATCACCATTTTTTATGCATTTTGTAGCTTGCTTTATTCCTATAACTTTTTTCCCTAAAAGTCTGTCTACCATGAAATCACCCTCCTCGTTACTCAATACTTAACATTGAGGCAAAGCTTTGTGCTTTGCCTCACATGAAATCATGTTAGACAAATGATTTTATTTCTATTATAAATCACACAAAATGTATTTTATCATTTAAGTACAACTCTGTCAATAAATTATAAGTTATTCTTCTGCAGCATCTGTTAATTCTTTTTTGGGCACTTCTTTGTCAGTATTAAGCTTTACAGATCTATATCTCATCATTCCTGTTCCAGCTGGTATTAACTTACCTATAATAACATTTTCTTTTAATCCTAATAGAGGATCTATTTTCCCTTTTATGGCTGCATCTGTTAATACCCTTGTAGTTTCTTGGAATGAAGCTGCAGATAAGAAAGAGTCAGTAGCAAGTGCTGCTTTTGTTATTCCAAGTAAAACTTGTTCTCCCTTAGCTTCTTCTCCATCTATACTTGCTGCTCTTTCGTTTTCTTCTTGGAAATCAAACATATCTATCATTGTACCTGGTAAGAAATCAGTATCTCCTGACTCTGTTACCTTAATTTTTCTTGTCATTTGTCTTACAACAATCTCTAAATGCTTATCATTTATATCAACACCTTGAAGTCTATATACCTTTTGGACTTCTGAAAGAAGATAGTTTCTAACACCTTCTATTCCTTTAATCCTCATAATATCATGAGGATTTACAGAACCTTCAGTGATTTCATCTCCTGCTTCTATGGAATCTCCATCGCTTACTTTTAATCTTGAACCAAATGGTATATCATAGCTGCGTTCTTCTCCATCTGCTCCGGTAATATATACAGTCCTCTTTTTCTTAGTTTCTTCAACTCTTACGGTACCAGCAACTTCAGTTACTATAGCTAATCCCTTTGGTTTTCTAGCTTCAAATAATTCTTCAACTCTTGGAAGACCTTGTGTTATATCTGCTCCTGCAACTCCACCAGTATGGAATGTTCTCATGGTAAGCTGAGTACCAGGTTCCCCTATAGATTGTGCTGCTACTATTCCAACAGCCTCACCTATATTAATTTTCTGACCTGTAGCCATATTCATTCCATAGCATTTAGCACAAACACCTACTTTAGAGTGACAGGTAAATACTGATCGTATCTTAACTTTCTTTAATCCTGTCTTTTCAACTCTATCTGCCATATTTAATGTTATATAGGTGTCTTTAGGTACTAATAATTCTCCGGTAGAAGGATCCACTATGTCTTCAGCAGAATATCTTCCTGTCAATCGTTCTCTTAATGTCTCTATTACTTCTGTTCCCTCTTTTATCTCTGATACATATACACCTTCATCTGTGCCGCAATCCTCATGTCTAACTATAACATCCTGGCTAACATCTACTAGCCTTCTTGTTAAGTATCCAGAGTCCGCAGTCTTAAGAGCTGTATCTGCGTTACCTTTTCTAGCTCCATGAGTAGATATAAAATACTCTAGCACATCCAAGCCTTCTCTAAAGGATGCCTTAATAGGTAATTCTATAATCTTACCAGATGGATTTGCCATAAGTCCTCTCATTCCCGCAAGCTGTTTAATCTGGCTTTTAGAACCTCTCGCTCCAGAATCAGCCATCATAAATATAGGATTGAAATTATCTAGATTATCCATAAGCGCATCTGCTACATCTTCAGTGGTTTTAGTCCATTTATCTATTACTCTTTCATATCTTTCTTCTTCAGATATTAATCCTCTTTTATACATTTTTTCTATTTTATCTACAGTTTGTTCTGCTTCATTTAATAATATCTTTTTCTGATCTGGCACTATCATATCTGAAGCCGATACAGTTATGGCACCTATAGTTGAATAATGATATCCCTTAGCTTTTATTTGGTCAAGCATTACAGAAGTTTTTATTGGTCCATGTTTCATATAACACTTATCTACAATTTTACCTAAGTTTTTCTTATCCACTAAAAAGTCTATTTCTAATTTAAATTCATTTTCTTGAATGCTTCTATCCACAAATCCTAAATCCTGTGGTATAGACTCATTAAATATTAATTTACCTACAGTAGTATCAATGATACCGTACTTTAATGTATCTTCTATTTCTTTAACTAATTTTACTTTTATTTTAGCATGTAAAGATACTACTTTTGCTTCATAAGCCATAATAGCTTCTTCCAAACTAGAAAAATACTTTCCTTCTCCTACTTCACCATCTTTGTTTAAGGTTAAATAGTATGAACCTAATATCATATCCTGTGTAGGCACGCATACTGGTTTTCCATCTGAAGGTTTCATTATATTCCCTGCGGCTAACATTAAGAACCTTGCTTCTGCTTGAGCCTCTACGGAAAGTGGCACGTGGACTGCCATCTGGTCCCCATCGAAATCAGCATTATATGCTGTACAAACTAAAGGATGCAGTTTTATGGCTCTTCCTTCAACTAGTACAGGCTGGAATGCCTGAATTCCAAGTCTATGTAGAGTAGGAGCACGGTTTAATAGTACTGGATGATCTGATATAACCTCTTCTAAAACATCCCACACTTGTGGCATTACTCTCTCTACCATTCTCTTAGCGCTCTTAATATTATGAGCTATACCATCTTCCACTAACTTTTTCATAACAAAAGGCTTAAAAAGCTCTAAGGCCATCTCTTTTGGCAAACCGCATTGGTACATTTTCAATTCAGGACCAACAACTATAACAGATCTTCCTGAATAGTCAACACGTTTTCCTAAAAGGTTTTGTCTAAATCTTCCTTGCTTTCCCTTTAACATATCTGATAAAGATTTTAAAGGTCTATTTCCAGGACCTGTAACTGGTCTTCCTCTTCTACCATTATCGATTAGTGCATCCACTGCTTCTTGAAGCATTCTTTTTTCATTTCTTACTATTATGTCTGGTGCACCTAAATCTAATAATTTTTTTAATCTATTATTTCTATTAATAACTCTTCTATATAAATCATTTAAATCTGATGTAGCAAATCTTCCTCCATCTAGTTGAACCATAGGTCTTAAATCTGGTGGTATTACCGGTATTACACTTATTATCATCCATTCTGGTTTGTTCCCAGATTTTCTAAAGGATTCTACTACTTCAAGCCTTCTTATTATCCTTACTTTTTTTTGTCCTGTGCTGTTTTTTAATTCCTCTTTTAATTCTGATCCAGTCCTCTCTAGATCTATCTCTTCCAATAATATTTTTATTGATTCCGCGCCCATACCTGCTATAAAGCTGTCTTCACCATATTTATCTATAGCTTCTCTATATTCTTTTTCATTTAGAAGCTGTTTCTTTAGTAGAGGAGTCTCTTTAGGATCTAATACTACATAAGAAGCAAAGTAAAGCACTTTCTCTAAAGATCTTGGTGACATATCTAATATCAAACCCATACGTGAAGGTATACCTTTAAAATACCATATATGGGATACAGGGGCAGCAAGCTCAATGTGCCCCATTCTTTCACGTCTTACTTTTGATTTAGTCACTTCAACACCGCATCTGTCACATACTATACCTTTATATCTTACTCTTTTGTACTTACCACAATGACATTCCCAATCTTTTGTAGGTCCAAATATTCTTTCACAGAACAAACCGTCTCTTTCTGGTTTTAAAGTTCTATAATTTATTGTTTCAGGTTTCTTTACTTCCCCTCTAGACCATTCTCTTATCTGCTCAGGAGAAGCTAATCCTATTTGCAAGGCATCAAAATTATTTAACTCAAACAAGGGTAAATCCTCCCTTCAAATTAGTGTTCATCGTTAAAATCATCTATCTCTAGTTCACCATCAAAATCATCTAATGGAAGTTCTTCATAATCTAATTCTACATCTTCTTCTTGTTCTTGTTCTTCTTCATTTTCTATATAGTCATCATCAGGAACTGGCGGAACAAATTCTTCATTACCTTCAATGTTTACATCTAATTCTTCAAGCTCTTCTTCCACAGATTCTTTTATTTTTATTTCTTCTTTATCGTCATTAAGTACTTTTACATTTAAACATAAAGCCTGAAGCTCTTTTATAAGAACCTTGAAGGACTCAGGTACACCTGGTTCAGGTATATTTTCACCCTTGACAATAGCTTCGTAGGTCTTAACCCTACCTACAACGTCATCTGACTTAACTGTTAATATTTCTTGAAGAGTATGAGCAGCTCCATAAGCTTCTAATGCCCAAACCTCCATCTCTCCAAATCTTTGCCCTCCAAATTGCGCTTTACCACCTAAAGGTTGCTGCGTAACTAGTGAATAAGGGCCTGTAGATCTAGCATGTATCTTGTCATCAACTAAATGGGCAAGTTTTAATATATACATATATCCTACTGTTACCCTATTATCAAATGGTTCTCCAGTTCTTCCATCGTATAAAACTGTTTTTCCATCTTTATTATATCCAGCTTGTTCTAGACACTCTTCTATTTCATCTTCTGTTGCTCCATCAAATACTGGAGTAGCTACATGCCAACCCAACTTGTTAGCTGCTAATCCTAAATGTACCTCTAATACCTGACCTATATTCATACGTGAAGGTACTCCTAGTGGATTTAAGCATATTTGAAGAGGTCTTCCATCAGGCAAGAAAGGCATATCTTCTTCTGGTAATACTCTTGATATGACACCTTTGTTACCATGTCTTCCTGCCATTTTGTCTCCTACAGATATCTTTCTCTTTTGAGCAATATAGCATCTTACAAGCTGATTAACTCCTGGTGGCAATTCGTCACCATTTTCCCTTGTAAATACTTTTACGTCTACTATTATACCAGCTTCTCCATGTGGAACTCTAAGAGAAGTGTCTCTAACCTCTCTGGCTTTTTCACCAAAAATAGCTCTTAATAATCTTTCTTCTGCAGTAAGTTCAGTTTCTCCTTTTGGAGTAACTTTTCCCACTAGAATATCTCCAGATCTTACTTCTGCCCCTATTCTGATTATTCCACGTTCATCTATATCTTTCAGTGCGTCTTCTCCAACGTTTGGAATATCTCTAGTGATTTCTTCTGGTCCAAGTTTAGTATCTCTAGATTCGCACTCATATTCCTCTATATGAATAGATGTGAATACATCATCTCTAACTAGCTGTTCTGAAATAAGCATAGCATCTTCGTAGTTATAACCTTCCCAAGTTATAAATCCCATTCTTATGTTTTTGCCTAAAGCAATTTCTCCTAAGTCTGTAGATGGGCCATCTGATAAAACTGTTCCTTTTGGTACATAATCACCTTTGCTTACTATAGGCCTCTGATTTATACAAGTACCCTGATTTGATCTCTTAAATTTAAGTAATCTATATATGTCCATACCACCATCAGAATCTCTTTTTACTCTTACTTCGTTGGCACTTACAAAAACAACTGTACCTGAATTTTTAGCTTTAGGAAGTACTCCTGAGTCTACTGCTGCTTTATATTCTATGCCCGTTCCTATTATTGGTGCTTGAGGCATTAATAATGGAACTGCCTGACGTTGCATGTTTGATCCCATAAGTGCACGGGAAGCATCATCATTTTCTAGGAATGGAATCATAGCTGTAGCTACAGAAACTATCTGCCTTGGAGATACATCCATTAAATCTACATCTTCACTTGGGATAACTAGTATATCCTCTTTAATTCTTACTGTTACTCTATTATCTATAAACCTTCCATTCTCATCTAAAGGCTCATTAGACTGAGCTATAGAATATAAGTCTTCTTCATCTGCAGTAAAATATCGTATTTCATCAGTAACTATTCCTAATTTTTTATCAACTACCCTGTAAGGAGTCTCTATAAAACCATATTCATTAACTCTTGCATAAGTTGCTAAAGAGTTAATTAATCCTATATTAGGTCCTTCAGGTGTCTCTATAGGACACATTCTTCCATAATGAGAATGATGAACGTCTCTTACTTCAAAACCAGCTCTTTCTCTAGAAAGACCACCAGGTCCTAAAGCTGAAAGTCTTCTTTTATGAGTGAGTTCTGAAAGAGGATTAGTTTGATCCATGAATTGAGATAATTGAGAACTTCCAAAGAACTCTTTTATAGATGCTGCAACTGGTCTTATATTTATAAGCGCCTGAGGTGTTATACCTTCTTGATCCTGAATGGTCATTCTTTCTTTTACAACTCTCTCCATTCTTGAAAGTCCTATTCTAAACTGATTCTGTAAAAGCTCTCCAACGGATCTTAATCTTCTGTTTCCAAGATGATCTATATCATCCACATCACCTATTCCATAAGCTAAACCTAACTCATAACTTATAGTGGCATATATATCATCTCTTATTATATGTTTAGGTATTAACCTATTCATATTTTTCTTTATATGCTCTTTAATCATATCTTCTTCTGTATAATTATTTAATATCTCTTTTAATGTTGGATAATGAACTAATTCCTTTATATTTAAATCATCTATATTAAAATTAATATGCTTATGTATATTTACAAAATTATTACCTATTACTCTTACTACTTTATCTTCCACAAGTATATCTACTGAATTAATTCCACAATCCTGTATTTCTATAGCCTTTTCTCTATTGATTTTCTCGCCTTTTTCAACTAGTATCTCACCAGTTTCAGAATTTATAATATCTTTAGCTGCTATTTGATTTACTATTCTCAAATTGATAGCTAGTTTTTTATTAAACTTATATCTTCCAACCTTTGATAGATCATACCTTTTTGCATCAAAAAACAGTGAATCAATTAGTCCTATAGCACTATCTACAGTTGGCGGCTCGCCTGGTCTTAATCTTTTATATATTTCTAGCAAAGCTTCTTCCTTGGTTTTAGTATTGTCTTTTTCTATAGTAGCCTTAAGTCTTTCATCTTCTCCAAAAAACTCTACTAGCTCCTGATCACTGCCTATACCCATAGCTCTGCCGAGTATAGTTATTGGCAATTTTCTAGTTTTATCAATTCTTACATATATTACATCATTTGAGTCTGTTTCATATTCTAACCAAGCTCCTCTGTTAGGTATAACTGTAGATGCAAATAATTTTTTACCATTTTTATCTAAAGTTAAATTATAGTAGACCCCAGGAGATCTAACTAATTGGCTTACTATTACTCTTTCTGCTCCGTTTATGATGAAAGTTCCTTGTTCTGTCATTAAAGGAAAATCCCCCATAAACACTTCTTGCTCTTTAAGTTCTCCTGTTTCTTTATTCTGCAATCTCACCTTTACTTTCAAAGGCGCTGCAAATGTTGAGTCTCTTTCTTTGCATTCTTCTACAGAATACTTGATATTATCCATATCAAGAGTATACCCAACAAATTCAAGAACAAGATTTCCAGTATAATTGGTTATAGGATTAACATCATCAAAGACCTCTTGAAGACCTTCCTTTAAAAACCAATTATAGGAATCTAATTGTACCTCGATTAAGTTAGGCATATCTGCTACTTCCTTGACTTTTCCAAAGCTCATTCTTGTTCTTTTTCCAACTTGGACAGGATGTACCATTAGCTTTTCACCCCTTGTATAAACTAAAATAACCAAAAGCAGAATATCCCTATGGACTTTTGCTTCTGGATTGCATACGTGTCATCAAATTAGTATAACCAAAACTTCCAAAAAAATTCATTATTATTAAAATTAAACTGTTGAAAGCATAGTTCTCCATAATTAACAGTACATTAAATAATAGTATCATAATTGATATTTTGAGTCAATAGTGAGTGGTTAAAAAAAGAGGCACTATTTATAGAGTGCCTCTTTTTAGAGTAAATCCATTACTATTTTATTTCTACTGTAGCACCAACTTCAGAAAGTTTAGCTTTTATGCTTTCAGCTTCATCCTTTGATACGCCTTCTTTAAGTGTCTTAGGAGCTCCGTCTACAACTTCTTTAGCTTCTTTTAGTCCTAATCCAGTTATTTCTCTAACTGCTTTTATAACTTTTATTTTTTCTGATCCAGCACTTGCTAGAACTACATCAAATTCTGTCTTTTCTTCTGCAGCAGCTCCTGGTGCAGCTGCTCCTGCTACTGCAACTGGTGCTGCAGCGCTTACTCCAAATTCTTCTTCACAAGCTTTTACTAATTCATTTAATTCTAAAACGCTCATTTCTTTTATAGCCTGAATTATATCTTCTCTTGTCATTTATAATACACCTCCGAAATTTATCAATTTTAATATACTTTTTTGAAATATTATTGTTGTTCAGCTTCTTTCTGCTCTTTTACTGCATTTAGCATATATGCAAAGCTTGATAATGGAGACTTGATACTTCCAAGGAACTTCGCAATAAGAACTTCTCTTGATGGTATGCTTGCAAGCTGTTTAACCATATCAGCTGAATACATTTCTTTCTGAACAACTCCTGCTTTAAGCTCAAGTTTCTTATGTGTTTTAGCAAAATCATTAAGAATCCTTGCTGGTGCTGTTACATCTTCATATCCAAAAGCAATGGATACTGGTCCTGCTAGATATTCATCTAATCCTTCTAGACCTAATTCTTTAGCTGCTAAAGCAACCAATGTGTTTTTGTATACTTTGTACTCTATTCCAGCTTCTCTTAGATTTTTTCTAAGTTGAGTATCTTCCTCAACTGTTAATCCTTGATAATCTGAAAGTATAACAGCCTGTGCTTTTTCTAATTTTTCTCTTATTTCAGCAACTTTAGCTTCTTTAATCTGTCTATTCTTATTCTGCACTGTGTGTCCACCTCCTCACAGTTTTAACTGCTTTTATATATGCAATAAATAAAGGTCTTCCGCAGACAAAAGGAAGACCTTACACTTACATGTATAAGAAATCCTCGGTAGGTTATATAATTTATGCTTTCGCACCTACTGTCTACGGAATTAGTATTCATTTTTCACCTTTAATATGATAACATATCAAAGTTTATCTGTCAATATTATTCTAATACTTTTGTAGGATTAACTTTTATTCCAGGTCCCATAGTACTAGAAACTGACACTGATTTAATATATTGTCCCTTTGCAGCTGCTGGCTTAGCCTTTACTACAGCTTCCATTAAAGAATGAAAGTTTTGAAGTAATTTTTCAGCCCCAAAGGATTTCTTACCTATTGGAACGTGGATAATAGCTGTTTTATCTACTCTATATTCTACTTTACCAGCTTTTATTTCTTCCACTGCTTTTGTTACATCAAATGTAACTGTTCCAGATTTTGGATTTGGCATTAATCCTTTTGGTCCAAGTACTCTACCTAGTCTACCAACCAATCCCATCATATCTGGAGTTGCAACAACTACATCATAGTCAAACCAATTTTCTTTTTGGATCTTATCAACTAATTCTTCTGCTCCAACGAATTCTGCTCCTGCAGCTTCAGCTTCTTTTGCTTTTTCGCCTTTAGCAAAAACCAAAACTCTAACTGTTTTACCTGTTCCATGTGGAAGAACTACTGCTCCTCTTACCTGTTGATCAGCATGTCTTGGGTCTACACCAAGTCTTATTGCTAATTCAACAGTTTCATCAAATTTAGCTTTTGCAGTTTTAACTGCTAAATCCATAGCTTCTGCTGGATTATATAATTCATTTCTATCAACCAATTTTGAACTTTCTAAATAATTTTTTCCCATTTTTAGCCTCCTCTGTGGTATTAGCGGTTTTTACCTCCCACCAATTCAAATGAATTAGTCTTCTACAACTATGCCCATGCTTCTAGCAGTTCCTGCGATCATGCTCATAGCAGCTTCTATAGATGCTGCATTTAAATCAGGCATTTTTGTTTCAGCTATCTGTCTTACCTGTTCCTTTGTTACCTTAGCAACCTTTGTTCTATTAGGAACTCCAGATCCACTCTCTATTCCAGCTGCTTTCTTAAGTAAAACTGCTGCTGGTGGAGTCTTTAGTATAAAACTAAAAGATCTGTCCTGATAAACAGTAATTACTACTGGTATTATTAAACCTGCTTGATTTGCAGTTTTTGCATTGAATTCTTTACAGAATCCCATGATATTTACACCATGTTGACCAAGTGCTGGACCAACTGGTGGCGCTGGTGTTGCCTTTCCTGCAGGAAGTTGTAATTTTATCATTCCTGTAACTTTCTTAGCCATGAGTTATTCCTCCTATACTGTGGTTATACGGACTTTTTAAATAATCCTCCCACTTAATTAAGACTTTTACTAAACTTAGTTAAAAAATTTAGTCTAATTTTTCCACTTGGTTAAAATCAAGTTCAGCAAGAGTTTCTCTTCCAAACATGCTAACCAAAGCTTTAACTTTGTGTTTTTCAGTATTTATTTCTTCTACTGTGGCCGTAAAATCTTTAAGCGGCCCTGATACCACTTTTACGTTTTCGCCTACTTCGAAGTCTGCTTCTACTGGTAAATCAATTATCCCCATAGAATTCACTTCATCATCTGTAAGCGGTACAGGTTTTGATCCTGGTCCAACAAAACCCGTAACTCCTCTTGTATTTCTCACTATATACCAAGAGTCATCTGTCATAATCATTTTTACTAGCACATACCCTGGAAATATTTTTTTCATTGTAACTTTTCTTTTACCATCTTTTTCTTCCACCTGTTCCTCCATAGGAACTTGAACATCATGTACTAGATCATGCAGGTTTCTATTTTCGATGGTCTTTTCAAGGTTAGCCTTAACCTTATTTTCATATCCAGAATAAGTATGTACTACATACCATTTAGCCTTTTCACTCATAATTTCTTGGATGAACCTTTCATCCCAACCTCCTTTTTACTTTATTCTAAAGATTATTGCAAAGAGGTTTTTAAATAACATATCTAAAGCGCCTACTAAGGCAGTATATAGCAGGCAAAAGCCAACTACTGCTATAGTAGCTTTTTTTATGTCTTTTTTAGATGGCCAAGTAATTCTTTTTGTTTCTGCTTTAACCTCTCTAAAAAACTTCACGATGCCTTTTTGGTCAGCTTTTTTCTCACTTTTAACTTTTCCTTCAACAGCCATAAAATTTCACATCCTTAAGCTTTTATAAGCGAACGAAACTTTACTTTGTCTCCCTATGAAGTGTATGCTTGTGGCAGAATTTGCAGTATTTTTTCATTTCTAGTCTGTCAGGGTCATTTTTCTTATTCTTCATTGAATTGTAGTTTCTCTGCTTGCACTCTGTACATGCCAAGGTTACTTTTACTCTCACTTCGTGCACCTCCAGTGTTTTCGTATATAACTATAAGAGCATCATTACTCTTACTTTCAAAAAACGCATTACTTTAATAATTTATCACAACTTGAATTGTGTGTCAACTTATATTTCTTATGTAAAGGACTAGGTAACCCTACCCAGCCCTATTTTTAAATTATTCTATTATCTTAGTAACAACTCCTGAACCTACAGTTCTTCCGCCTTCTCTTATAGCGAATCTTAATCCTTCATCCATTGCTACTGGAGTTATCAATTCAACATTCATGTCTATATGATCTCCAGGCATTACCATTTCCATTCCTTCTGGTAATTTGATGCTTCCTGTAACGTCTGTTGTTCTAAAATAGAACTGTGGTCTATATCCATCAAAGAATGGTGTATGTCTTCCACCTTCTTCTTTCTTTAGTACGTAAACCTGACCTACAAATTTCTTGTGTGGATTTACTGTACCTGGTTTTGCTAATACTTGACCTCTTTCTATTTCTGTTCTCTGTATTCCTCTTAATAATGCTCCTATGTTATCTCCTGCCTGTGCTTCATCAAGAAGTTTTCTGAACATTTCTACTCCAGTTACTACTGTCTTCTTTCTTTCTGTAGATAATCCTACTACTTCTACTTCGTCACCTACGTGTAGTATTCCTCTTTCTACTCTTCCTGTTGCAACTGTTCCTCTTCCTGTTATTGTGAATACATCTTCTACTGGCATTAAGAATGGCTTATCTGTTGCTCTTTCTGGTGTTGGAATGTAGCTATCTACTGCTTCCATTAATTCCATTATGCATTTTGTTGCTGCTTCATCTGTTGGGTTTTCTAATGCTTTTAATGCTGATCCTACTACTATTGGTGTGTCGTCTCCTGGGAAGTTGTATTCATTTAGTAGTTCTCTTACTTCCATCTCTACTAATTCTAGTAATTCTGGATCATCTACCATATCTGCCTTGTTTAAGAATACTACTATGTAGTCAACTCCAACTCTTGATGCTAGTAGTATATGTTCTCTTGTCTGTGGCATTGGACCATCTGCTGCTGATACAACTAGGATAGCTCCATCCATCTGTGCTGCTCCTGTGATCATGTTCTTTACATAGTCAGCATGTCCTGGACAGTCAACGTGTGCATAGTGTCTGTTGTCTGTCTGATATTCCACGTGTGATGTGTTTATTGTGATTCCTCTTTCTTTTTCTTCTGGTGCCTTATCTATTTCGTCATACTTAAAGGATTGTGCATATCCTTTGTTTGCTAATACTGCTGTGATTGCTGCTGTTAATGTTGTCTTACCGTGGTCTACGTGTCCTATTGTTCCAATGTTAACATGAGGTTTGCTTCTTTCAAATTTTTCCTTTGCCATTTATAATTCCTCCTTATTATATCTTTGCAAATAAACCTTGCCTAGCGTTTTGTATTTTCCAATTTTTTGGAGCCCACGATCGGGCTCGAACCGACGACCTCCACCTTACCAAGGTGACGCTCTGCCTACTGAGCTACATGGGCAATTACTTTTTGGAGCGGGAAACGGGATTCGAACCCGCGACACCTAGCTTGGGAAGCTAGTGCTCTACCACTGAACTACTCCCGCTAGCTATTATAGCCTATTAAATTACATATACCACTTTTAAATTCTACTACTAATTATTTTTTATGTCAATATTTTTAATACAAATTATCTATTATTCAAACACTTCTCTAATTTTCTTTTAACTCTTTGTAATGCATTATCTATAGATTTGGCATGCCTGTCCAAATCGCAAGCAATTTCCTGATAAGACTTTCCATCTAAATAGGACATAAGTACTTCCATTTCTAAATCAGATAATACTTCTCCTATCTCCTTTTCAATATGGGTCATCTCTTCTTTGCTTATAACAAGTTCTTCTGGATCTGATACCTTGATACTAGAAAGCACATCAAGTAAAGTTCTATCAGATTCCTCTTCATAAATTGGCTTGTTTAAGGAGATATATGTATTCAAAGGAATATGCTTTTGTCGGGTAGCTGTTTTTATGGCAGTTATTATTTGTCTTGTTACACATAACTCCGCAAAAGCCTTAAATGAAGCTAGCTTATCTGGTTTAAAATCTCTGATAGCCTTATATAAGCCTATCATACCTTCTTGATATATATCTTCCTTATCTGCACCTATTAAAAAATAGGACTTAGCTTTTGCCTTTACAAAATTCTCATACTTATTTATAAGGTATTCTTGAGCTCTAACATCCCCTTTTTTTGCTTCAAGAACTATTTCTTCATCAAGTTTGTCCTCATATGAAGAAAACGTTTTAGCCGTACTACCCACATTCTCCATAACAACCCCCCCAAACTATACGTCATGTTATTAATTATACCTAGCCCGCCTCATTAAGTCAAGCTGTTTCAGCGGCTTCTACGTATTTTTTCAAGTTTTTCCAATACACTTTTTTCTATTCTATCTTCTATTAAATGTCTTTGATTAACCTTAACTTTATCAGCTTTCTTTTTTATAGCATTTTCCACAGCTTTTGTCTCATGATAAAATTCCAAAGAGGACATCCGGGTGGCTCCTCTTTGAAATGTTACCTGTTGCTCTAAAGAATCAGATGTAACTACCATTACTTCTATCTTTCTTCCTATGTTATTAACATATCTTTCTATATAGCTATCAGCTGTTTCTCCATCCTTAGTAAAAACAATAGTTAAATTGCCTGATTTTTCCTTTTTTTCAATGCTTCCTGGAACCTTATGAGCATCAAACACTAAGATTATTTTATATCCCGTATAGCTTGAGTAATTTTGAAGATCATCTATAAGTTTCTGTCTAGCTGACTCATAACTATACTCTTTTATAGCTTTTAAGTCAGGCCAGCTATTTACTACGTTATATCCATCTACAAATATTGTCCTCACCTTGAATTCCTCTAATCTAGTCTGAATTTTAATACTTCATACATTATGATTCCAGCAGCTACAGAAGCATTTAATGAATTTATTTTTCCCACCATAGGTATCTTAATCATGAAATCACATTTATTTCTGGTTAGTTTAGAAATACCCTTTCCCTCATTACCAATAACTAAAGCTACAGGGCCTTTAAAGTCAGTCTCATAACAGTATTTTTCTCCGTCCATATCTGTGCCATATATCCATATACCCTTTTCTTTAAGCCTATCTATAGCTGCATTTAAATTGTTAACCTTAGCTATCTTCATGTATTCTATTGCCCCTGCTGAAGTTTTATATACTGTTGAAGTAACACCTACATTTCTCCTCTTAGGTATTATTATACCATGAGCCCCACATAATTCTGCTGTTCTTATTATAGAGCCTAAATTATGAGGATCTTCAATTTCATCTAGTAGAATAATAAATGGATTTTCTCCTTTTTTTTCTGCAAAGCTTAATATATCCTCTATGCTGCAGTATTTATAAGGTGTTATCTTAGCTACTACCCCTTGATGATTTCTGTCTTCAGCTAAGAGATCTAATTTCTTTCTATCTACTTCTTTTACTACTATGTTTTTTTCTCTAGCAATGGCTAGGATTACATTTATAGAACCTTCTCTTTCTCCCTTTGCTATCATTATTTGCTCTATAGTGGTATTTTCCGACTTTAAAGCTTCTATAACTGCATTTCTTCCTTTAATTATATCCTCTCTGTCGTTTACTTTATTTCTATCTTCTTTTATTTTTTTTGAGTCATATGTATTTTTCATACTATTTTCCTCCAATAAAATCTAATTGTGGTGATTTGTAGATACTTTCATATCAATAAAACTTTTTATTAAAATTTACCACATAAAGAATTTTTAGTATTTACTTAAAATCATAACCTAATTATATTATACCTATTCATCTCTTAATACACTCTTCTAATATAAATTTAAGTCTAGACTTTTGATCTGTTAAAAACAAAAATCCAATTAAAGCTTCAAATCCAGTAGCTATTCTATACTCAGAAACTTCAGCATTTTTAGGAACAGTATAGGATTTTGTATTTCTTCCTCTTTTATAAATAGACATTTCTTCTTCTGTAAGCTTGCTTTCAATATTTCTCATTATTTTGCTTTGAGAATTTGCTTTTACATAAGATATGGCTTTTAAGTGTATCTTATGAGCTGAAAACTCTCTATTGTTATCCACTATATAACTTCTTATGAACAATTCATAAACTGCATCCCCTACATGTGCTAAAACCAGAGGATTTAATTGTCTCGCTTCTTCTACACTAAATTCTGCAAAAAATAGTTCTTCCATAGTTTTCTCCTTACAAATTAGTTTATGTACAATTTTTAGTTGATTAATTTTTCATTATATAAAATAATACTATAATTAATGAAAAATATAAATACCTATAACCATAAACAAAAGCCTTACACACCTCAAGTGCATAAAGCTTTAATTATAGTAGAATCTTAATTTTTTTTATTTCGAATAGAATTCAACTATAAGCTGTTCATTTATCTGAATGGGTATTTCTTCCCTTTTGGGCAATCTTACCAAAGAAGTCTCAAAATTTTTTTCAACTTTCTTTATGTAAGGTAAATTAAAACTTATACCATTCTTAAAGTTTTCATCAAAAATTTTTATAGTCCTTGAATGTTTTTTTAAAGCTATATTATCTCCAACTTTAACTGCATAAGATGGAATGTCCACCTTATTGCCATTGACTTTTATATGTCCATGAGTTACCATTTGCCTTGCCTGCCTTATGGAATTAGCAAATCCACTCCTGTAAACCAAATTATCTAATCTGCACTCTAAATCAACTAAAAGCACCTCTCCTGGTACTTCTTCGCTCCTTAACGCCTTACTTACATACCTATTAAATTGTTTTTCCAAAACTCCATAGTAAGCTTTCAATCTTTGTTTTTCTAAAAGCTGAATTCCATAATCAGACAATTTTTTATCCGCTCTTCCAGTACCTTTTGCAGCTCTTTTCATAGCTTTGGGATGTCCATATACATTTAATCCAAGTCGTCTACACTGTTTAAAACGCGGACCCATGAACTTTGCCATTAGTTACCTCCATAAATGATATATTTGCCGCGGTATTTTTTAAAATAATGCTATTGATATTGATTATCAATAGCATTATAGCATCTTTAAAAAGTTATGTCAAATTATTAGAACTACAAACTTTTCTTTCGTGGAGTTACTAGTTTTTTATATTAGGTTTTATATTCATGTAATTAAAAATTTGCTGAAATATATCTTTTGCTACAGGTCCTGCTACTAATCCTCCAAAATAATCTTCTTTGCTAGGCTCATCTATAGCCACAAATATGCTTACTTGGGGATCATTATAAGGTGCAGCTCCTACAAAAGAAGATACATATTTTCCTTTATCATATTTACCAGTTTTACTATTTACCTTTTCTGCAGTACCAGTCTTTCCTGCAATTCCATAGCCTTCAATATAAGCATGCTTACCTGATCCTTTTGAAACAACTTGTTCAAGGTAACCCGAAAGCTCATTGGCAGTCTTTTTACTAATCACCTGTCTAGTATTTTTATCCTCATATTTTTTAACTGATAATTTATTACCATCCTTATCCTTACCACTAATTTCTTTCATTATATGAGGCGTAGTATAGATGCCATCATTCATTACTGCATTTAATGCTGAAAGAATCTGAACAGCAGTGGCTGCATCTGATTGTCCAAAAGATATGGTAGCTAAATCCAATTTAGTCATCTTATCTGCTGGTCGTATTATACCTGCTGCTTCTCCTGGTAGGTCTATACCTGTAGGTTTCCCAAATCCAAAACTATATATATACTTGTTTAGCTTTTCTTGACCAAGCCTGCTTCCAAGTTCTATGAAACCAGGGTTGCATGAATTCTTAAGTATATCTACAAGAGTTTCTTGCTTGTGCCCCTCTGGTTTCCAGCAGTTTATTTTAACACCACTAACCACAGTATATCCCTTACAATAAAAGCCATCATTTGCATTAGTCAATTTTTCTTCTATGGCAGCAGCAGTAGTTACTATCTTAAAGGTAGAACCGGGCTCAAATACATCATTAACAGCTTTGTTTCTCCATAATTTCTGCAAAGTATCATTATCTTTTATGCCCTTTCTAGGCTCATTAGGATTAAAGTCAGGTTTATTAACCATTCCAAGTACTTCCCCGCTTTTGGGATCCATAGCAATTATGGTTACTCCTTTTGCCTTGTTCTCTTCCATAGCTTTCTGTGCTACATTTTCAATTATATACTGTATCTTCTCATCAATAGTAGTAGTTAAGTCCTTTCCACTTATAGGATCCGTATAAACTACATCATAGTATGGCAAATCATGACTGTTTTTATCTACTTCTCCAATTTTCATACCAGGTATACCCTTAAGTTCTTTATCATAATAGCTTTCTATGCCGAAAAGTCCATTCCCATCAATGTCTACAGAACCTAATACATGTGCTAAAAAATTATTATTGGGATAATATCTTAAAGTATCATTTTCTATGATTACAAAATTATAGCTTTCCTTTTTAATTATTTCTCTAAGTTTATCAACGTTAGCTTTCTCTATTTTTCTAGCTAAAGAAATACTTCTTAAAGGGTTGCCTTTAGAATCTTTTTTATCTAAATTTTTTTCTACTTCTTCTGGATTCATATTCAATGAAGTAGCCAAGTTATAAGCAATATCCTTGCTGTTTTTTTTGTATTTTACTACATACTTACTAAGCGTATCTAAATCTAAACTTACTTTATATACATCAGCACTAACTGCTAGTTTGTTACCATTTCTATCATATATGCTTCCTCTTTTAGGCATTATCTTTTTCTCGTTTATCTGTTGTGAATATGCTTTTACTTTTAAATCATTACTTTGAAGAATCATTATTTTAAAAAGTCTAGCTCCAAGCGCGATAAACGTAATAGTTAAACCTAATAATAATATTTTTAGTTTTTTTGCAGTTACAGATTTATCAATACCCTTTTTCATTGCGATTTTCCTCCTAATTGAAGATTTCTATTAAGAATTATTTAATTCTAAGAAAAATGCTTGTCCATTTATATGTAAAAACTGATGATATTCACTGAATACCATCAGTCTTTATATATAGGATCAATAAGTAATTCTTAACCTTATCTGGAGCTTTCTAGGAAAATAATACTTGGGTTTTTATATTTATTATGTTATGGTTTTATAACATTCTCCATTAATCAGATTATAAAAAATTACTGTATTCTTTTCCATCTAACCCCCTGAGGAGTATCTTCAAGAATTATATTTCTAGCTTTTAAATCATCTCTTATTTTATCCGCCAAAGCCCAATTCTTTTCTTTTCTTGCCTTTTGTCTAGATTCTATAAGTTCTTCTATTTCTTTTTCTAAATCTCCTTTAGTTGATTTTTGTAATATACCTAAAGGACAGCCTAATTCCTTAATAAGCTTTAAAGCATACTCTATCAACTCTTTTGAAGAGTTGATATTTACACTTGTATTTATTTCCCTTACTAAATCAAAAATAACTGAAATAGCATCGGCAGTATTAAAATCATCATCCATTTTTTCTATATATTTATCTCTATATGAATTCAATATTTCTAAATATTGCTTTTCTTTTTCATCCATGGATTCTCTTGATACTTCATCTAAAAGATTTTCTAAATTAGCTACTGCATTGTATAACCTTTCCATGGAAGCTTTAGCAGAGTCTAAAAGATCTAAGCTAAAATTAAGTTGTGTTCTGTAATGAGCCGAGAGCATAAAAAATCTTACAACATCTACATCATATTTTTCTAAAATATCTCTAACTGTAAAAAAATTATTTAAAGATTTTGACATTTTCTGATTATTTACATTCACAAAGGCAGAATGTAACCAATATTTAGCAAAGGGTTTACCACTTCTTGCTTCACTTTGAGCTATCTCATTTTCATGATGAGGAAATACTAAATCAGAACCACCAGCATGGATATCTATGGTTTCACCTAGAAGTTTATATGCCATGCAAGAACATTCTATATGCCAGCCTGGTCTTCCTTTTCCCCAAGGACAATCCCATGCAGGTTCTCCAGGCTTTTGGTTTTTCCATATAGCAAAGTCCATAGGATCTTTTTTTCTATCATCTACATCTATTCTTGCTCCCGCTTGCAGATCTTCAATGTTCTGTCCTGAAAGCTTTCCATAGCCTTGAAACCTTTTTGTACTAAAGTAAACATCTCCATCAACTTCATAGGCATATCCTTTATCAATTAAATCTTTTACAAAAGATATTATTTCATTAATAAATTCAGTGGCTCTCGGATTTACAGTTGCTCTTTCTATCTGAAGTCCATCTGCGTCTTTATAGTATTCTTCTATGTATCTATCTCCAAGTTCTTTTACTGAAGTATTCTCATCTTGGGCTCTTTTTATCATTTTATCATCTATATCTGTAAAGTTTTGAACAAAATTAACCTCATATCCTCTATATTCAAAGTACCTTCTTACAGTATCAAAAACTATAAAAGTTCTAGCATTTCCTATATGAAAAAGATTGTAAACTGTAGGCCCACAAACATACATTCTAACCTTTCCTTCTGTTAAAGGTATGAATTCTTCTTTTTGTTTAGTTAAAGTGTTATATACTTTCATAAATTTCCTCCATTCAAAGGTTTAAAATCTTTTAATACCCAACTTTGTTGAATTTATTATATCATAAATGCATGCTTTATATAAATAAAATAAAGATTTTTCTTTACCTTAGTTTAGAAAAAAGTTCGTCTTTTAACTACAAAGACGAACTTTTTCTAAACTTAATTTGTTTATCTAAAAGTATTTTCAATAATTTTTTCTGCTAATATAATATCTTCTGAAGTAGTTATTTTTATATTGTCATAATCGCCTGGGTATATAAAAACCTTATGCCCATATCTCTCTACTACCATGGTATCATCTGTAACATCTATGCCTTCATTTTGGATTCGTTTATGACAGCCATAAATAATATCATATTTAAAACACTGAGGTGTTTGTATAGAAATTAATTTGTTTCTATCTAAAGTTTCTTTGGAAAATCCATAGTCATCCATTACCTTTATAGTATCTTTAGGTTTTACTCCAGATGCACTAGCTCCATAGACTTCAGCATATTCTATACCTTGATTTATTATCCGCTCTGACACAAAAGGTCTTGCTCCATCATGTATAAGAACTATATCACAATCCTTGAGTGCTTCTAATCCCCTATACACCGAATGCTGCCTTTCACTACCACCTATGACTATATGAGTAACTTTTTTTATATGGTACTTACTAATTATATTGTCTTTACAATAATTTAGATCACTTTCAGAAAGTACTAATACTATCTCATCTATGACCTCTGATTCCTCAAATCTTTTAAGAGTATAATAAAGCAAGGGTTTGCCTTTGATATCAATAAACTGCTTA
Source organism: uncultured Clostridiaceae bacterium (assembly GCA_946405135.1). Taxonomy (GTDB): domain Bacteria; phylum Bacillota; class Clostridia; order Clostridiales; family Clostridiaceae; genus CAMJGD01. Next base: position 23,947 of record CAMJGD010000023.1, read on the forward strand.
TTAATTCCAGCATTCATTCTAGTCCCTCTGCCTGCAGCAACTATCACAGCATAATTTTTTCCCATTTTTTCCCCTCCTTATTAGTCATAAATAGATATTAACCTCTTATCTAAATAGAATCCTTCTGTTTAGCAAATATCATTCTTCCAGCGGCGGTCTGAAGCACTGAAGTAACTATAACATCAATTACTTCCCCCATATATTTTCTACCGCCTTCAACAACTATCATAGTTCCATCGTCTAAATAGGCTATTCCCTGGCCAGACTCTTTTCCGTCTTTTACTACCTGTATAGTCATTTCTTCCCCTGGCAGCACCACTGGTTTTATAGCATTAGCTAGTTCATTTATATTTAATACAGGAACCCCTTGAAATTCTGCAACTTTGTTTAAATTATAATCATTGGTTATAACCTTACCACCTAGCACTTGAGCTAACTTTAAAAGCTTACTATCCACTTCAGCAATTTCCGGAAAGTCTTTTTCCCATATTTGGACCTCAATATTTAACTCTTTTTGTATTTTATTGAGTATATCAAGTCCTCTCCTTCCTCTGTTTCTCTTCAACCCATCGGATGAGTCTGCTATATGTCTTAACTCTTCTAAAACAAAGTTTGGAATAATCAGTGTTCCTTCAATAAATCCAGTTTGGCATATATCAAATATCCTGCCATCTATTATGACAGAAGTATCTAATACTTTAGGCTCTGCTTTAGAACCTTTTGACTTTTTATCCTTGTTGGAACTGACCTTTTTTAAATTCATGAAAAAAGACATAATATCTTCTCTTTTTTTCACTGCTATATCTGCACCTATAACTGCCATTATTATATTTAATATGGCAAAAATTATTTTGCCCACCAATGTAGTATTTAGTACACTTCCTATTAAGGAAGATATTATAAGGGCTATAATAGCTCCGCCAGCACCAAATATTATTTCACTTGCAGTAAGCTTCTGCATGTTTTTTTCAATATAATCTACTACTTTGATAATCAAATTATTAATCCAGGGAGAAATTAAAAATAATATGAGTCCAAAAAGTAAAGTTGAAAATACCAAAAATGATACTGTTCTTAAAGTATTACCCTTAAACATCATAAGGTATTGAGTCTTTAATAGAGAATTCCCTACAAAAAAACCAATAACAAAACCTATGGCTGTAAAAAATCCTCTCAAAATCTTTTTTAACAAATAATTCACCTCCTCATTTAATTCTTGCCAAAAAATTAATTTTAAATCCTTAATTTTAATATATATTAATAATTTTTTTATTGCAATATGCACCTTCTTTATTTAATAATTTATTAACCTATACTATATAAAATTATTTTAATAACTACATCCTTTAATATATCTTTAATTAAAAAATCCCCCTATAAAAAATGTATATTTTGAGTTAATATATGTTTAAGTTCTTTTGTATTAAGGCTTTATTGACAAAATTGTCTGAAAAAACTTATAATTATAGTAACATTTAATTTAGCAAAATATTTATAAGGAGTTGGGACGTAATGAAAGATGTAATTTTTGATGATTTTCAAAATTGTGTTAATGAATCTCTATTAAGAAATAAAAGCATTTTAGATATAATGACTAAACTTCAAGATTCTCAAGCTAGATTAAATAGAGCTGTAGCCAAGTCTGTTACCAATTGCGGTTGTATTAAAATCAACGCAGAAAAACAGTGTATGCCAGATGACGATGATTCCATAGAGTGTTTAAATAAATGCTTAAAGACCCACATAGAAGGTAAACTATGTGAAAACTGTAGAGAAGTTATAGAAACAGAAATAGGTAATAATCTCTTTTACATAACCTCTCTTTGTAATGTTTTAGATTTAAATCTCTATGACACTCTTATAAAAGAATACGATAGAATGAAGACTTTAGGCAAGTATACTTTAAGATAATCTAAAAGATTAGTAGATAAGCACTACTAATCTTTTTTTAGAACTGCCTATCTAAAGTTACCTGTTCCTTTATTCTTCTCAATCCATTTCTTATAGCCTTTGATCTTGCTTCACCTATGCCTTCTACATTATCAAGTTGTTCGTAATTTGCTTCCATTACCGCTTTTAATTCTTTAAAGTTCTTTACTAAATTTTCTATAACATTTGATGGTATTCTTGGCACCTTACTTAATATCCTATATCCTCTTGGAGATATAAGAGTATCTACTAAAGGAACTCCTGTATATCCCATGTGCTTTGCAATTAAATCTAAATCTAATAATTCTTCAGCAGTGAGCATTTGTATACTTTTATATATTTCATTATGATCAATATCTGTCTTGCAATAATCTCTTATAAGCAATATTCCATCTTCTTCAATAGATCTTATAAGTTCACTTAGCTGCATGGATATAAGCCTTCCCTCATTACCAAGCTCACATATATATCTTTCTATTTCTGAAACTATTCTCATTACCATCTCTGTTCTTTGTATGGCTGTAATAACGTCTAATAATGTTACTAGATCCTGAAACTCCAAAAGATTTAAATTGTTTATAACTCTATCTAATACTGAAACATATTTTTCTAAAGTCTGTATAGCCTGATTCGCTCTGCCTAGTATAACACTGCTATCTCTCAAAACATATTTTATGTCACCTTTATAAACTGTTATCATATTTCTTCTTTGAGATATAGCAATAACTATACAACCTATCTGCTTTGCTACTCTATTTGCAGTCCTATGCCTTGTTCCTGTTTCAAAAGTTTGAATAGATGAATCTGGCATAAGCTGTGTATTAGCATAAAGTATCTTCTTCATGTCCGAACTTATAACTATGGCACCATCCATTTTTGCAAGCTCATAAACATAAGCTGGAGTATAGTCTGCATTAATAGCAAAGCCTCCATCCACTATCTTTAATACCTCTTCACTGTCACCTATTACCAGTAAGCCACCAGTTTTAGCTCTCAAAATATTTTCAAGCCCTTCTCTAAGCTGAGTACCTGGTCCCATTATTTTTAATATGTTTTTTATTTCCTTATCTCTTTCTATACGCATCTTTATCACCTTAAATATTAAAAAATCTTGTTAAAAGCTTCTTTTAATGTATTTATCCCTATTATATTTATATTCTTTATGTTTAATTTTTCAGTGTTTTTAAGTGGTAATATCACATTTTTAAATCCCATTTTATAAGCTTCATTTATTATTTTATCACAAGAGGATACTGGCCTTATTTCACCTGTTAGTCCAACTTCTCCAATACATAAAGTCTTTTCTAATTTTATTTCTGAATTTCTTATAGTAGAAATCAAAGCTAAAGCCAATCCCAGATCACTGAAAGTTCCCTCTAAATTTAATCCCCCTACTACATTAACATAAACATCATATTTATAAAATGGTATTCTCATCTTTTTTTCCAGAACGGCCAGTATTAAATTAAGTCTTGAGGTTTCAATACCTACACAGGTCCTCCTTGGTATATTCATTCTAGTTTCCGTGGCAAGAGCTTGCAGCTCTACTAGAAGAGGCCTACTTCCTTCCATAGTTCCTATAACCACTGATCCCTCCTGATTATAAGAGGTATCCTGTAAAAATATTTTAGAGGGGTCATATACTTGAAGCAGACCTTCCTGCTTCATCTCAAATACACCTATTTCACTGGTAGTTCCAAATCTATTTTTCATAGTTCTAAGGACTCTAAACTCTTCTGTTCTTTCACCTTCAAAGGATAGTACAGTATCTACCATATGTTCTAATACCCTTGGTCCTGCTAACTCTCCTTGCTTTGTTACATGAGCTACTATAAAAAAAGGAATATATCTCCTTTTACCTATTCTCATTATTTCGTTTGCACATTCTCTAACTTGAGATACACTTCCCGGGGCAGAACTTATAGAATCTTTAAATACAGTCTGAATTGAGTCAATAACTACAAATATGGGATTCATATCCTCAATATGTTTTTCTATAGCACTTAAATTAGTTTCTGAAAGTATGTATAAATTTGATGATAGAGCTCCCAGTCTATCTCCTCTTATTTTTATTTGTTCTTCTGACTCTTCTCCTGATACATAGAGTACTTTACCATACTTTTCTGATATATTATTGGCAGTCTGCAGTAATAGAGTGGATTTACCTATACCAGGGTCACCAGAAATAAGAGTTAAAGATCCCCTTACTAGTCCTCCTCCTAGTACTCTATTGAGTTCATCCATACCGGTATCATATCTTTCCTGTTCTCCAGATTTAATATCATTAATATTTCTAGGAGTGCTTTGATCTGGTAATACAAACTCTTTTTCATCCTTTGTAGATTTAATTTCTTCTACAAAACTACTCCATGCATTGCAGGAAGGGCATTTTCCCATCCACTTTGCTGATTCATAGCCACACTGCTGACAAACATAGACCGTTTTAATCTTACCCAATATATATCAACTCCAAACTAATATCTAAAGTATTATTATACAATATTTTTAACGGATTTTGTCAATATTAATCAATTATATTTGCAAAATAAAAAATGAGCCCTTTAAAAGGACTCATGAATTAAAGATTTATTTTCTTATAAGAGCTCCTGCTTCTTCATCTACTATAATGGTTACATCATGATGTACTTGCAGTATAGAAGCTGGCACTTGAGTAGTTATTTTTCCTTCTGCAATTTTAGCAATTATTTCTGCTTTACTAGCTCCACTAGCTATAAGTAATATCTTTCTTGCTCTCATTATTCCACCAAGTCCCATAGTTATAGCTTTCTTAGGAACTTCATCTATGTTATCAAAAAATCTTGAATTTGCCTCTATAGTGCTTTTAGCTAAATCAGTAAGATGAGTATCCATAGATAAATAATCTGCTGGCTCATTAAATCCGATATGTCCATTATTACCAATTCCTAGAAGCTGTATATCTATTCCGCCTAACTTTGCTATCCTTTCATCATAGTTTTTACATTCTAATTCTATATTTTCTGCTAATCCATTAGGTACGAAAGTTCTGCTTTTATCTACGTTTATATGATTAAATAATCTATCATTCATAAAATATCTGTAACTTTGTGAATGTTCACCAGATAAACCTACATATTCATCTAAATTTATAGTAGTAGCTTTTGAAAAATCTACCTTTCCTTCTTTATTAAGTTTTATAAGCTCTTTATATAATCCTTCTGGTGTACTTCCTGTAGCTAATCCTAAAACACAATTTGGCTTTTCATTAATTATATTTACCATCTCCAAAGCCGCTCTTTTACTCATTTCTTCATAGTTCTTTTCTACTATTATTTTCATTTTATTGTCCCCTCTCTCCTTAATATGTTTACCTCTAATATATATTTATCAGATCTATATATTGCTTCTTCAATAAAAATCACCTTGTTATCTGCAGACATGTTCCTGCTATAAGTTTTTAAAAGAGGAACTTCTTTATTTACATTAAATAATTTTTTATAATAATTATCTATTACTACAGCCTCTATAGAAGACTCTGAATTAATTATGGTATAGCCAAAACCCTCTAGTATCTTATAAAAAGAACCTGTCAGCATATGTTCATCTATATAGCCGCAATAATCACAAGGTATATAGACTATTTCATTAGCCACATTTTCTCCATCTACAGTTCTCATTCTATTTATCTTATATAAATCTTCAAAGTGAAATACATCCTGCATGTCAATAGGAGTAGGTATTATACTAAAATCCAAAATTTTGGTTTCTAACTTCATTCCAGCCTTTTTTACTATTTCTGAAAAACTCATCATATCTCTCTGCTTTACTTTTGGATCGCATACAAATGTACCTTTTCCTTTTTCCCTAACCAATATTCCTTCTTGTACAAGTTCTCCAAGAGCTTGCCTTATGGTCATCCTGCTCACTTCATAATTTTCTGCCAGTTCTCTTTCACTGTCTATGCATTGACCAACTTTCCAAACCCCTTTTGCTATCTTATGTTTTATATCTTCTTTTAATTGATAATATACTGGAATAGGACTATTTTTATCTATCATATTCACTTCCTCCTAATTCGATTATAAACTATATACTTATAGATGTCTATACCACTTTTTTAGAAAAATTCACTTAAATCCAATTAAAAAGACACTATCAAAAATCATTATTAACAGATGATTTTGATAGTGCTTATTTTTTTTATTTTAATAAGAGTACTCTTTTAAACTGCAGTAATTGATAAATGCTTTATTATTACTTCTCTATACAGCCTTAAATACCAATTGTTCCTTCTCTACAGTTGCAGATACCTTATCTCCTTTTTTAATATTGCCTTTAAGTATCTCTTCACTCAACTTATCTTCTACTATCTTAGTTATAGCTCTTCTTAATGGTCTTGCTCCATAAGTGGTATCTACTCCTTGCTTTGCTAATAACCTTTCACTATCCTCACTGAATTCTAAAGATATATCTTGATCCTCTAGCCTCTTTGAAACTGAGTTTAGCATTAATTTTACTATTTGTAAAAGATCTTTTTCTTCTAACTGATGGAATACTATTATATCATCTATTCTATTCAAAAATTCAGGTCTAAAACTTTTTTTCAATTCCTCCATTATGTTGTCTTTCATCTTTTCATAGGCTGTATCATTATCATCATTAACCGCAAATCCAACAGTTTTTTGCCTTCTTATAGTTGATGCACCTGCATTAGAAGTCATTATAACTATGGTATTTTTGAAGTTTACTGTCTTACCTTTCCCATCTGTAAGTCTGCCATCTTCTAGAATCTGCAATAAAATGTTAAATACATCAGGATGAGCTTTTTCTATTTCATCAAATAAAATAACGGAATAAGGATTTCTTCTTACTTTTTCTGTTAATTGGCCTCCTTCATCATAACCTACATATCCTGGAGGGGATCCTATAAGTTTTGATACAGTATGCTTTTCCATATACTCTGACATATCAATTCTAATCATATTATTTTCATCACCAAACATAGCTTCAGCTAAGGCTTTTGAGAGTTCTGTCTTTCCAACTCCTGTAGGTCCTAAAAATATAAATGAACCTATAGGTCTATTAGGATCTTTTAGTCCCACCCTTGCACGCCTTACAGCTCTTGAAATAGATCTTACAGCTTCTTCTTGACCTATTACCCTCTTATGAAGAACCTCTTCCAATTTTAACAGTCTTTCTGATTCTTTTTCTGTAAGTTTTTCTACAGGCACATTAGTCCATTTAGAAACTACTGCAGCTATATGTTGTGCGTCTACCACATGGGTTTCTACATTGTTTTGGGTATTCCAGTTCTTTTTAAATTCTTCCATTTTTTGTCTTAATTCTTTTTCTTTATCTCTTAATGCTGCAGCTTTTTCAAAATCTTGAACTCTTATAGCATCTTCTTTTTCCTTTACAGCTTTTTCTATTTCTTCTTCAATCTGCTTTAAATCCGGTGGTGCAGTTAAATTTTGAATTCTAACTTTAGCTCCAGCCTCATCTATTAAATCTATAGCTTTATCTGGAAGATATCTATCTGTTATATATCTATCGGATAGGTTAACAGCTGCCTCTAAGGCTTCATCAGTTATCTTTACCCTGTGATGAGCTTCATATTTATCCCTTACACCTTTTAATATCTGAAGCGCCTCTTCTTTAGTTGGTTCTCCTACCATAACTGGTTGGAACCTTCTTTCAAGAGCAGAATCCTTTTCTATATATTTTCTATACTCATCTATAGTGGTAGCTCCTAAACATTGAATTTCTCCTCTTGCTAAAGCGGGCTTTAATATATTTGATGCATCTATTGCTCCTTCTGCACCTCCTGCACCTATTATAGTATGAATTTCATCTATAAATAGTATCACATTCCCTGCATTTCTTATCTCTTCCATTACCTTCTTAAGCCTATCTTCAAACTCTCCTCTGTATTTAGATCCTGCTACCATTGAAGATAGATCAAGGGTAACTACTCTCTTATCTTTTAATATTTCAGGAATATTTCCTTCAACTATCTTTTGCGCTAATCCTTCAGCTATAGCAGTTTTTCCTACTCCAGGGTCTCCTATAAAACATGGATTGTTCTTTATCCTTCGGCAAAGTATTTCTAAAACTCTTTGGGTTTCTGCTTCTCTTCCTATAACTGGATCAAGCTTACCTTCCCGAGCCATATCTGTTAAATCTCTACCGTACTGATCTAAAGTTGGAGTGGACTGATTTTTAGTTCTCTTAGTAGTATTAGCTGAAGTATTTGCTTCACCGGAAAGATTGTTTGTTAACTCTTCCCTTAGCTTATCAAAGTTTACATTTAAGTTGTAAAGTATGGTATAAGCTACTCCTTCTGGTTCTCTTATAAGAGCTAACAATATGTGTTCAGGGCTTATATAATTGTGATTTAAATTTCTTGCTTCTAAAAGACTTAAATCTAGTAACCTTTTTGTTCTTGGGGTTAGAGGTATTTCATTGTTATAGAGATTTATATCGCCCTTACCCTCAAATTCATATATTAAATTTCTAACTGCATCTGATGTTACTCCCGTAGCATTTAATACATCTTTGCTCATTCCATCTTCTCTTAATATTCCTAAGAGAATATGTTCAGTACCTATATAACCATGTTTAAACTGCAAAGCTTCTTCTTGAGCATACATTATTACCCTTTGAGCTCTCTCTGTAAATCTTTCAAACATCATGTGGATACACCTCCTGTACTTACTGATTTTCCCTCATATATTTTTTTACAAGATTTGCTCTTTCTATGTCTCTTTCCTTAGGTGCTAAAACTCTGTTAAATTTTCTTTGAAGTGTAGCTGATTGGGTTTCCACAAGTAACTTGTTTAGGAAATTTTTGTTCATATCTTTTATTATACCCATTTCTATTCCCATTCTTACACTTGACATTAAATCTAAACATTCTTTTGAATTTAACATAACTGCATTTTCTAGAATTCCTAAGGATCTATATATTTTATCTTCAAGTTCATATTTATACTGTTTTAAAAGTCTTTCTCTTGCCTTCCTTTCCTGATTTACAATCTGAGATACAGTAGCTTCTAAATTGTTTAATATGTCTTCTTCCTTAATACCTAAGGTAATCTGATTTGAAACCTGATATATATTTCCCTCTGCCCTAGAGCCTTCACCATATAATCCTCTTATAGTCATTCCTACCTGGGTGAGTACTTTTAATACTTCATTTATTTCATCATTTAAAGTAAGAGCTGGTAAATGAAGCATAGCTGAAGCTCTTAATCCTGTACCTACATTTGTAGGGCATGCAGTTACATATCCTAGTGTCTCATCAAAAGCAAAATCCAACTGTTCTTCTAACATATCATCTATTTTGTCAGCCATATCATAGGCCTCTCTAATATTCATTCCCGCATTTATGCATTGTAATCTTAAATGATCTTCTTCATTTATCATAAGGCTTACGGTCTCGTCCTTGCTTAATATAAAAGCTGATTTATTACTGGTTGCTAAAATATTAGGACTTATTAAATGTCTTTCTAAATAACTGTTAGATAAATTGCCATCCATTTCCCATAAATAAAATGTATTAAAATCTTCCTCCATAGAAGAAGAAGTATAAAAAGCATCTTCTATTTCTTTAATAACTTTTTTAGCCTCCTCTTCTTTTAACTTATGTGGAAAAGGAAGAGATTTTATATTTCTAGCTATTCTTATTCTGCTGCTCAACACTAAATCTTCATTTTTTATTTCCGAAGTTATCCAATTCTCCATATGCTAAAACCTCCTATTCAGATTTTTGAATAGATTTTATTTCGTCTCTTATTCTAGCAGCTTCTTCATACTCTTCAGCCAATATAGCTTTCTGAAGTTCTTCTTTGAGTTTTAATACCTTTCTCTTTTCAATCAAGTCTTTACCGACTTTCCCGGGAACTTTTCCCACGTGTTCTGTATTCCCTTGAACTCTCTTTATTACTGGCATAACCGTTTGATTAAAGTTTTGGTAACATTCACTACAGCCAAGCAATCCCTTCTGCTTAAATTGAGAATAAGTCATTCCACAATTTTTACAGGTTATCTCTGTAGATTTTACATCTTGAGAGCTTTGATTAAAGTAATCCACTAATCCACTAAGCAAATTCTGAAAGGAAAAAGGAGAAACCATATTAATTTCAGATCCCAAACCTACTCCTTCTTGTTCTTTTGCACAACTTTCACATAAATTATGCTCTTCTTTTAGCCCATTTATTACCTTAACAATATGAACTGTAGCTTCATTTTTGTTACATCTTTCACATAACATAACTAATCACTCCATTCAAAAATAAAAGAATTAAGAAGTTTTAATAGAGAACCGCCATTATCATGGCCTTTAAAATTTCTGCTCTTAATTTATTTTTATTATCTACAAAAATTAAAGTTCTATCATTTATAGCTGCCTTCATAATTAGAGCCTCTCTTTCCTGAATTAGGTCTGATTCCTCCATTCCTTCTATTAAATCCAAAGCAGCATTATAAGTAATGCTATCACCTATTCTTTCACTTATTATTTCTGCTACAGTATCATTGCTTTTATATCTTACCTGTCTAATTACTATACATCCTCCTCCTCCTCGCCTGCTTTCAATGATATACCCTTTATCAGAGGTGAATCTAGTAGTTAGTACATAGTTGATTTGTGAAGGCGCACAGGAAAAATAATTAGCCAGCTCATTTCTTTGTATCTGTAATTCGTCACCCTGATTTTCTTCCAACATTGACTTTATAAACTGTTCTATTACATCTGAAAGTCTTGTCACTTTATCACCCTTAACTGACTTTGTCTTTCTTTGACTTTAATTTAATATTATTATTTGTTACCTACATATTCAACCTATAAAATAATATTTATCCGCTTAATTTCGATTAAATTTAAAAGTTAAATAGAGTTATCTTTATTTTTCTCTAATTTAGAGTTATTTTCACCTTAATAATCTATTCATAATAAAATCTGCATTTTTTCACATACTAAATTTAGGAGGATGTTTATATTATGGAGATAGGTTGGTTAGATCACTCTTGTTTTCTTATAAAGAGTTCTACAGGAAAAAAAATTATTATGGACCCTTGTGAGCATATAGAAACTTTTGAAAAGCACATAAACAATTTAGATATAGTAACTATTAGTCATAATCACTTTGATCATAATAATATAGAAAATTTTAATGGGAAATCCCACATTATAAATAGCTGTGGTACATTTAACTTTGAAAATATAAAAATACAAGGAATCCCTTCTTATCACGATAAATGTGAAGGTATAAAAAGAGGTAGCAATATAATATTTATTATAGAACTAGATGGATTTAGAATATGTCATTTAGGGGATTTAGGACATAGATTAAATGATGAAACTTTAAATATACTAGGTAATATAGATATACTTTTTATACCTGTGGGCGGCAACTTTACTTTATCTGGCAAAGAAGCTGCTATAGTGGCTAATTCTATAAACAGCAGCATAGTTATTCCTATGCACTATAAAACCAATAAATATCCTTTTCTTCCAGAAGATTCAGGAAGTTTTATAATGAGTATGAAAAACATAGATAAAGCTAAAGACTCCTTTTTACTTATAGATAAAAAACTTTCATGTACAAACAAAGTATTGATTCTACCCCATATTAAATAATTAACAATATTTATAAAGGCATCCAAGAATTATGTAATCAAATTACAAGTTGGATGCCTCTTTTTTTTATTATCTATATAGTAATTTCACTAAAGTTTAAATCTAGCTACACTTTCTTGCAAATCTTTAGATATATTTTCTAATTCCTGTGCCGTATTGGTAAACTCCTCCATAGTAGCTGCTTGCTGTTCAACAGTAGATGCTATGGTTTGAGAAGACGTAGAAACTTCCTTTGAAATATCATTTACTCTTTTTATTTTCTCTATAACCTCATTTTTAGATGTCATAGTTCCCTCTAAAGCTTTATAGCTCATTTCTATTGCTGGAATTATATCTTCTACCTCATTTAATATTCCTTTGAATGAAACCACTGTTTCCTCAAGAGATTCCATTTGAACTTGAATTTTGTGTGAAACTGAATTAGAACTGTCTGATACTGCTTGGGTTTCCATAGTTATTTCAGTTACTGTATCTGCAATATCTTTAGAAGATTGCAACACCTGTTCTGCTAATTTTCTAATTTCATCTGATACTACAGCAAATCCTCTTCCTACCTCTCCTGCTCTTGCTGCTTCTATAGCTGCATTTAATGCCAGAAGATTTGTCTGTTCTGCTACATCATTTATAACATCAGTTATAGAGGTTATTTTTTTCACGCTAACGTTTAAAGCATCTATTCTTTCTTCCACATACTTAAATGTATCTGATACGTCTTTTACGGAAACAGATAGTTCTTCAATTTTATTGCTTCCATTGCCAGCACTGTCCTTTATCTTTTCACTTCCATTAGAAACTGACTTCAATTTTTCTTCCATGTTATTTAACGTATTTTCAAAATCCTGAAGTAATTCAAAAGTTTTATTTAAATCTAAAACTTGATCAGATGCTCCTTGGGCAGTTTCCTGCGTAGAACATGCTATTTCTTGGCTTGAAGCCGCAAGCTGTTCACTTGAAAGAGCTAGTCCCTCAGATACAGAATTTAATTTGTAAGTAGTATCTTTTATTCCTATTATCATGTTTCTTAATATATCAATGGCGCTAGTCATTATACTAGCAAGTTTACCTATCTCATCTTTTGTATTAACTTCAAGCTTTGCAGTAAAATCTCCCTTTGAAACTTCTTCTAAAGTTTTCATCAATCCCTTTAAAGGCTTTACAAGTCCATTAGATAAATAAACTGCAAAAATTACAGATAATATTACTATTATTACTGTTAAGACTACTATCTTTAAAGTAGCTTGTTTTATAGTACTATCCATAGCAGTCATCGGTATTCCTACTGCTATTACTCCTACCGTAGCAGAATCTTTAGTTAAAGGCATTAAACAATTTAAAGTCCTTTCTCCTTTAGAATTTTTGCTTACATAGGAAATAGTATTAGAAGATTTTATTACATCATCAATTCTTCCTTCCTTACTATCAGAACCTGTTAACTGATTATCAGTATGCGCAACTATCCTATGGTTAGCATTTATAACAGAAACATAAGACAAAGTTTTGCTATCTTTGTATTTAGATATTATATCTTTTATTACGCTAACTTCTTCGGTACTATAACCGCTCATAGAAGTTTTTATCTGTTCTGATATGCTATTGGCATTGTCAATCATTCCATCTTCTATAGATGTTTTTAATTCATAATAAGATAAAGAAAAGAAAAGCGTCGAGGATATTATAGTTACAACCACAAAAGCAAGTATTATCTTTTTCTTAAGAGAATTTGTCATGGCAGTCCCCCCAATTTTGATAAAAAGATTAATTAAAATTAATAAAATATTCTATTATATCTAAATTTTACACTATGTTACAATAAAACTCAATTACTAAATCTGTTATGCAATACAGAGTTATTTTTTAATAGTTTTATAAAAATAAAAAAGGACCGCCTTTTAAGACGATCCTTTTCAGTCCAAAATTATTCTTGAACTGGTGCTCCTACTGGGCAAACATTTGCGCAATTTCCGCAATCGATGCAAGTCCCAGCATCTATAACGAATTGAGTATCTCCTTGGCTTATAGCGTTTACTGGGCATTCTGATGCACAGGCTCCACAGCTTACGCAAGCATCTGTAATTTTATATGCCATATAAAACACCTCCTAATATATTTGGACAAGCTTAAGTCCACATATATTTTATCATGTTTCTTCCCTTTTTTAAAGATATTTTTATATGTTTTAAAATGTAAATTTCTATTTGCCTACTTATACTTTTTTATATAACTGTATACCCTAAGTCTTCTATAGATTCAATTATGTCCTCCACATTTACAAAATACTTATCATAAACTATTTGGACTTCCCCTTTTTCCACATTTATTTCACAGGCTATTACCCCTTCATTGTTAGCAATAGCTTTTCTAATATTGTTTACATCTTCAGTGGTTTTCATATTATAAACCTTTATTAAAGATCTCATTTGATATCCCCCTTAGTCGGCTTTAAACAAATCTTTAATTAAACTTTTATCTGAATCATCTTCTATCTCTATTTTTATCTCTTCTACACTTATATCTTCTTCACTTACAGTGCCTTCAAAAGATCCTGATATCATTTTTATCTCATCTATTTTAAATTCTTTTACAAACTCTTCATCTTCAGATTTTAATTTAACCTTTACGCTTTCTTTTACTATATTATTATATAAAACCTCTCCATTTCCTAATTCAGTTTTTACAATAGAGCCCACTCTAGGAAGTCGCTTTCTTATATCCTCGTAGGTATCCTGCTCATAATTAAGGCAGCACATAAGCCTTCCACATATTCCTGATATTTTAGAAGGATTTAAAGATAGATTTTGCTCTTTAGCCATCTTGATGGAAACAGAAGCAAAGTCTCCTAAAAAGCTAGCACAACACATAGGTCTTCCACAAGGTCCTAACCCGCCAATCATCTTGGCTTCATCTCTTACTCCTATTTGTCTTAATTCTATTCTAGTTTTAAATATAGATGCTAGATCTTTAACCAGTTCTCTAAAATCTACTCTTCCTTCCGCAGTGAAATAGAATATAACTTTATTGTTATCAAAAGTATATTCTACATCTATAAGCTTCATAACAAGATTATGATCTTCTATCTTTCTGACACATATTTCAAAAGCTTCTTTTTCTTTTTCTTTATTCTCTAAGTGCTTATTAATATCTTCAGCTGTAGCTTTTCTTAAAACTGGTTTAAGCGGAGCTACTACTTCATCTTCTAAAATTTCTTTAGGTCCTATTACACATTCACCGAATTCCACACCTCTTGCAGTCTCCACTATAACATTATCTTCCTTTTCTAAGGAAAGATCCTGAGGATCAAAATAATATATCTTACCTGCTTTTTTGAATCTTACGCCTACAACTTTTACCATGTTAAACCTCCATCATATTAAGCAGCATGACATCAAAGGTCATTGGCATACTTACGTTACTATCTAAACTGTACCTTATATCTTCCATCAATTTTGCAATAGAATTTAATTTATTGAAAGACATCATATTAGATAGCTCCTTTATATCTGTTATTTTATCTTGATTGATTAAGTAGCTTTCCTTACCAATTTCTTTATATATGATTATATCTCTCACATAACATAATATATTCATTATTATTTCTTCATAGCTATCCTTATATTTAATAAGCTGTTCTTCATATTTTATTATATCAATTAAGTTTTTTTGATTTATATCTATCAATAATTTTATAGTAATATCTCTCATATGGTTAAATTTTTCATCTTTAATAAATTTTTCTGCCCTACCTGGTATTCCACCACTAAAATTTATTATAACATTTTTTAGGGTTTCATCTACTTGGGGATATTTAGTACTTAAAAAACTTAACATATCTTCATCGCTTAATCTATTTAATTTATATATCTGACATCTAGACTTTATGGTATCCAATATACTTCCTGAACTTTCCACCAATATTATTATAAAAACTCCCTGGGGAGGTTCCTCTACAGTTTTTAAAAAGGCATTTTGAGCTTGAGTGGTAAGTTTATCTCCTTCATATATTAAGATTACCTTTTTATCTCCTTCATAAGGTTTTTTGCTTACCTCTTCAATTATATTCCTTATTTCATTTACTCCAATAGATTTTTTATCATTTCTAAATTCCATTATATCTGCATATTGTCTCATATCCTTTTTTCCAAGTATATTTAATGACAATTCTTTAGCTACAAGGCTCTTTCCTATTCCATCCTCTCCCACAAAAATATGGGCATGAGAGAGCGTTTGAGATTCTATGGCTTTAATAAGACTATTCCTTAAAGCCTCATGTCCTATTATATTATACATCTACACTCTCTCCCGATGTTATATTTTAACAAATTTATCTACGTCTACTACAAATATTGTGGCTCCTCCAACTTCAACTTCTACAGGATAAGGAACATACACTCCTGTAGATCCTGCTACTGGCGAAGGAGAAGTAACTATTTGTTGTCTGGTTCTACAAGTTTCTTCTATAATGCCTAAAACCTTCTCTACATTGTCTTCTTCCACACCAATCATAAGGGTTGTATTTCCTGATTTTAAAAATCCACCTGTAGTGGCTAATTTAGTTACTCTAAATCCGCCTTCTGTTATAACATCTATTAAATCACCAGCATCGTCGTCTTGTACTATAGCTATTATAAGTTTCATAAAAGAGCACCTCCTAAATTAAATTTGAAACACTCTCAATGCCCATTATTAATATATTTAATTAAGTGTATAATTAAATATATTTTATCACACTTTAGTAATTAATAAATAGAAAAATGTAAAGAGTATAATTTTATTTAAACTTTGTATTTATTAGCTTAAGTACACAATTATATACTTCTTCATGAATTTCGTCTATTCCCTTTACTCTATCACTCTCTACGCAATGAATAATATTCCAATTATAATTTTTTGCTACAGCCTTGGCATTATTATATGAATCTATGATGTACTCATAATTTTTTTCATGTATGTCTTTTGCTTTCTCTCCTGTATATTTGTTATCTCTATTTTCTATAAGCTTCTTACTATATTGAGGAGGCATATCTAAAAATATAATGCAGTCTGGTACAGGTAATCCATACATATTAAATTCAAAATCCCATAACCAGCTGATAAACTTTTCTTTTTCTGAGTTATCTTTTATTTTAGAAGCCTGATGCACCATATTAGCAGTAGTATATCTATCTGCTATAACTATTCCTCCAGACATATAAAAATCTTCCCATTCTTTTTTATAAGAAGCATATCTGTCTATGGCATAAAAACTAGAAGCTACATATGGACTAACATCTTCTGGTTTATCACCAAAATCACCATTTAAATACATTTTAACTACAGCAGAAGAATCACTTTTATAATTAGGATACTCCACTCTCTTTACTTTAAAACTTTCTTGTAATAATCGGTTATAAAGCTTGTCTGATTGAGTTTCTTTACCGCTGCCATCTACACCTTCGATTACTATCAATAATCCTTTATTTTCTTTAGTCAAAATATTTCCCCCAATCTAGTTTAATGTTTATTCATCTATGACAGAAATTTTATTATCCTTAATTCCTATTACTGTAACATCATTTTTCACATAATATTTTATCATACTTATTATGCTTTCATCTATTAATTCTCCCATCATTATTATAGGAACACCAGGAGGATATGGAATTATATTGTCACCACATATTTTTCCCTCTGCTTCTTCTAACTTTATATATGTTTTTCTTTTTTCTAGTACCC
The DNA here is from genome assembly GCA_946405135.1 of uncultured Clostridiaceae bacterium. Taxonomy (GTDB): domain Bacteria; phylum Bacillota; class Clostridia; order Clostridiales; family Clostridiaceae; genus CAMJGD01. The sequence goes on from CAMJGD010000023.1 coordinate 41,204, forward strand.
TATAGGGATCATATATTTTTCTAGGAATTTCAACCTCTTTAAATTTTAATTGATTGCCCTCTATATAGTTTATGTCACAATCTTTTAGTGCATTCAACAAAGCTTCAAAATCTTCTTCTTCATTAAAAGTAGATGGAATTAAAACTATGTTTGACCCATCACTCATTTCTACCTGTATTTTTCTTTCTCTTAAATATCTTGATAATTTATGAGCATTTAAATTTTCCCATAGATTTATCACAATTCTTGTTGGATCCAATTCTATACCATTACTATTTACCATATTTTTTTTGCTTAAAGTTTTTATAAATGATATTTTATCTATTTCCTTTTTACATTTTATGCAGTTGTCAATCAATTTATCATAATCTTCTTTACCATATTCCTGAAGGTAATATCTAGCATAGTCCATGCTCATAAGAAACATATAGGAAGGACTTGTACTTGAAAATGAACTTACATAAAAATCTACTATATTTATATCCATAGAATCAGACACATGCAAATAAGCTGTCTGAGTAAAACTTGGTAATGTTTTATGAGCACTCATAACTACCATGTCTGCTCCTAGTTTTAATGGATTTGGAGGCAATTTTTCATTGATCCCAAAATGTGCTCCATGAGCACAATCAACAAGTACCTTCATCCCCCTGCTCTTACATTCTTTGATTATGGTTCTTAAATCCTCACATACCCCGTAATAATTAGGATAGGTTATTATTAATCCTTTTGCATCTTTATTTTCATTGAATAAAGAGAAAAAATGCTCCATATTCATAGTTAAAGGAGCATTAAAATTGTAATCTATACTGCTTTTTATATATATAGGCCTTAGCTTTTTTAAAATAATTCCATTAAATATGGATTTATGACAATCTCGTTGAACTATAACCTTATCTTCTTCATTAAAAGCTGAAAATATCATGGCTAAATTACCTGAGGTACTTCCGTTTATGAGAAAATAAGATTTCTTACTACCATATAATTCAGATAAAAGTTTCTGAGATTCCTTTATGGCATACTCTGGTCTATGGAGATTGTCAAGACCATCAACTTCAGTAAGATCAGCACTTACAAAATCCATATATTCTAAATCTTTTTTAAATCCTTTGCCTTGCTTATGCCCAGGCATACAAAAAAGAATATTATCTTCTTTTATATATTGTCTTAGGGCGTCTTTTATAGGCATTTTATTCAATGTTATTCTCTCCTTTACTGAATGTAAAAGCCTCTATGATAAGAGGATGTTTATTTTATAATCCTAGCTATTTTCCTGCAAATCTAGGACGCTTTCTTTTAAAAGAGGCTCTATAACACTTTTTTTTATGCACTCCTTATAATATTCATAAAAGTCAGTCTGTACATAGCTGTTTATTAGTTTTTCTTCACAACATTTACATATGGCTTTACTGTTTATTATTATACCATCATTTATAGGCTTCTTGCACACAATACATCTGCGTTTCATAATAAGTTCCATCATTCTAAAAAGAATGATGTGCACCTCCTTAATATTTCTAAATATTACTGTGATTATTGCCTCATATACTATATTTTATTCACCTTGATGGCAAATCTTATTTTGTCCACCTTTTTTATTTATAAAAGATTTTAAAAATAAACTGTATCGTTCAAATAATATTTTGTTTAAAGGATAAACTATTTATAAACATATAAAAGGAGGTTTAATTTTTAATGAAACAACAGGTAATATCCTATTTAAGCACTTGTAAAGATACTCTTTTTAATTCAGCAAAGTATTTATATGAAAACCCCGAAGAAAGTTATAAAGAATACAATGCATGTAATTATCTAATAAATATACTAGAAAACCATAACTTTAAAGTTGAAAAAAATTTTTTGAACATAGATACTGCTTTTAAAGCTACTTTTGGCAATAGCTTCCCGAAAATATGCTATATATGTGAATATGATGCTATCAAAAATCAAGGTCATATAACTGGACATAATTTAATTTCTGAAATATCGCTAGGAGCAGCCATAGGATTAAGTAAAGTCATAGAAAAAATTGGCGGCACTGTAATAGTTTTAGGTTGTCCTGGAGAATATTTAGGAGGGGCGAAGATTACCATGTGTAAGCAGGGTGTTTTTGAAGACATTGATGCTGTATTAATGGCACATCCTGATGTGTGTACTAGAGAAAGTGGTACTTCTACTGCTATATTGCCTTTAAGCATAGAATTTAACAGCAATTCTGGTTTAAGTTATATAAATAAAAATACTTATAATGCTTTAGATGCTATGATTCTTACCTTTAATATACTAAATTCTATCAATAAAGGACTTCCTGAAAATACTCAAGTGGACAGTGTATTATCAGAAGGTGGTATTACCCCTCTATTAGTGCCAAACAAAACGGAAGCTAAATTCTACATAAGAGCTGATAATATGCAAATTGCAAATTACATAGAAAAAAAGATTAAAGTAATAGCTGAATCTGTTACTTCTCTAATGGATATAAGCTATTCCAGCTCATTTTACGAACTTCCCTATGAAAATTTAATAACTAATTCAACTCTCTCTAGACTATTTTGTCATAACTTAAAAGAAAGCGGCATAATAGAAATCGGTGAACCAATAAAAATAAATGCAGGCATAAGTTTAGGAACCGTAAGCCATTTTGTACCTTCCATACATTCTCATATAAATATCATCGAAAGTAGTAATGTGAAATATGGTACTAAGGAATTTGCCTCTGCCACATTAAGCGAATTTGCTCAAGATGCAGCAATAAAAGCTGCTCATGCTTTAGCTTTTACTGGCATTGATATAATAGAAAAAGAACCCCTTTTGACAGAGATAAAAAAAGAATTTTCTAAAAAAAAATAACCCCAAGTAAGGGGTTATTTTTCCATAACTTTTTTCATTCTATTTATTAAGTTACTGCTTGGTTGAAAATAAAACCTTCTATATTTATCTCCATCCTTATAAATACAGCAGTAGTTATCTAAGCATAGCGCTGAACAAACATATCTTCTTGTTTTGGCAATATCAAACTGCTCCTTCATATCTTTAACTTTTCCTAAAAATACAATATCTTTCAACTTAATGTTCTCTTCCACATTTTGTTCCTTGTCTTTAAGACGGTGTATTATAAGTTGATCTGCTATTATAGAATATCTGTAACTAACTTTACATCTAAATACTTCAAATCCTATTATAGAAAAGGTAGCTATGAAAATCAGCGGATTAGTTATAAATCCTATTTTATAATCTGCTATTTGTATTTGCTCCATTATGTTTGATACAGCAATCATTAGTGCCATAACTATAAATATACCTACTACTACAGGAGCTCGTCTCCTTGCAACAATTTCCTTATACATTGTTCCCATAAAAATCCCCCAACTAATATTATAATTGTGTTAACATAGAGATTATACTAGTGTTTTCATCATTAATCTACACCAACTAACCATCAATTAAGCTGTTTAAATATGAATTAATGCCTCAAATACTAATTTAACTATATTGCTTCTATAGTAATCCTGTTATCTTAACTAATCTCTGTTTCTCTGTGGTAAACAAATTATAAAATTCTTCTATGAAAAATCATATATATATAACCTCCTATTTTGAATGTTTTCGTAATATTAATTAATTCTTAAAAAATATAAAATTTTATTTACATTATTAATATATTTTTCCTTAACCTCTAATCAGAAGTTTAGCACTTAAAAAATTTTTAGGACGATAGTCCGTTGATTTATAA
>CAMJGD010000024.1 GCA_946405135.1 uncultured Clostridiaceae bacterium
CAAGAGGCCGATGGTACTGCAGGAGAGGTCCTGTGGGAGAGTAGGTGGTTGCCAGTTTTTTTATTTTGTTAAAAATTAATGGCTCCTTGGTCAAGCGGTTAAGACACCACCCTTTCACGGTGGTAACAGGGGTTCGATTCCCCTAGGAGTCACCATTATCATATATAATATAGTTATATAGTTATAAAGTGTAAACATGTGATTCTTAATAGAATTTCATGTTTTTTTATTTAATAAAGATCATACTCATGATATTACCGTTCTATCTGATGTACATTAGTTTTAAAAAGCCTTCCGTCTTCATCATATGTATTGTAATAATCTATAATATTATTTTCCATAGTATATTCCTTTCAAAATAGTTTTACATTAATTTTTTAATATCTGTCTAGCATAAATTATTGTTATATAACAATTTAACTTACTGTATGCTGCAAATATGTACTAATTATAAGTAAATATATTAGTTTCCTTATCTAAAAAAGTTATATGAATTCAGTAAAATGCTAAAACTTCTATAGATTTTTACTATTACACTAATACGACAAAAAAATTCTATACAACATTTTTTATAGAAAAAACAGTAATTTTATATAACTATGTTTATAATAATCAAGAAAAATATAAACTATATCCACAAAAAAGGTATATTTTGTGAAGATTGTTGATAAATATTGTGGATAATGTTGATAACATTTTATTCTACATTTTTTTTAACTTTGATAAAAGAGTCAAAAAAATTGTTTTTTTGTAGACGAAATAATATAATCTATATATATTAACTAATAATTATTAGCAAATAAATTAATTTTTAAAATATATCTTGTAGTTGTATTTTTAAATAGCCCAATATATAGATATAAATTTTTTTATATAAATTTCATTAATTTAACATATAAAATATAAAGTAAATATATTTAAATTATCTGGTGGAAATATTAAAATTTATCTGTTTATAAGTTTTAGATTTTTATAAGTTTTTATTAGTTAAAAATTATAAAAATTCTTATATTAACACATATGTGGACAAAAACTGTGGACAATGTGGATAAATTTCAGTAATTCCGTGGATAACTTGAAGATGAGGAGTTAATTATGCACATAAATAAGAATATAAGATTTGCCAGATTTATAAGAAGACCAAATAGATTTCAAGCTTTTGTAGAGCTAGAAGGGGAGGAACTAATGGTACATGTACCAAATACAGGCAGATGCAAAGAAATACTGGTACCTGGTACAAAAGTTATATTAAGAGAGGAAAATAATCCTAATAGGAAAACTGCCTACGATTTAATCGGAGGATATAAAGGGAATAGATTGATAAATATAGATTCTCAAATACCAAATCCAGTGGTGGAGGAAGCCTTAAACTTAGGAAAAATAGAGAAACTTGCTGGGTATAAAAAAGTATTAAGAGAAAAAACATTTGGAAATAGCAGATTTGATTTTAAATTAATAACTGAACATGAATTACCCGAAACGGATAGTACTCCTGAAGAAGAGTATTATTTAGAAGTTAAAGGAGTAACTTATGAGTTAGATGGAATAACTAAATTTCCTGATGCACCTACGGAAAGAGGAAGAAAACATCTTATGGAACTTATAGAAGTAAAAAAAACAGGAAGGGGAGCTGGAATATTGTTTTTAATACAGCTGGAAGATATTAAGTTATTTACTCCTCATGATGAGATGGATAAGGCTTTCGGTGATGCTTTGAGGCTTGCAAAAGAAAATGGTGTGGATGTATTTGCATATTCTTCTAAAGTTACAGAGAACTCAATAACTTTGGATAAGCAGGTAAGAGTAATATTATAGCTTTTAAATTAGTATTATGCTAAAATAAAGTTAATATTTGTTGTTAGATTTCGGACTGATTAAGGGGGAGACAATTTGTGAGATATAAATATTGTCCTATATGTGGTACTGAGCTCATTGAAAAGTATAGCTGGGATGAGGGGGGCGTTCCTTACTGTCCAATAGATGATATGCTTTATTTTGATACACCTAAACCATGTATAATAGCTGCAGTTATAAAAGGTAATCAGATACTTCTTCTTAAACAAAGCTACATATTTAAGAATTCAAAGGTACTGGTATCTGGATATGTAACCAATGGAGAAACAGTAGAAGACACAGTAAGAAGAGAAGTTAAAGAAGAAACGGGTATAACCGTAGGTGAAATAAAATATCTTGGGAGTGAATATTTACCTTCAAGAGAGATAATAATGCTTACTTTTATGGCAAAATATGAGTCTGGAGAGATAGAAAAGTCTGAAGAAGTGGAATGGGCAAGCTGGAGTAATATAGAAGATGCTTTATGTCAAATGTCAGAAGATGAAATTGGCAAAGGTATAGTAAAAAAAGTGCTAGATGAGATGGGTTATGCAGGTAATAAAGCTTATAGGTGTGAATGCAATAATTGCACTATAGATAATATGTAATATAAAAAGAAGAACTTCAACCATTTAAGGTTAATAGTTCTTCTTTTATATTATTATATTTACACATAGTTTTTAAGTAAAGCTTGTTGTTTTGAGGATTTTTCTGCAATCAGCATTTGATAATACTTTATAAGATTATCAAATGTATGATTCCAATCTTTTGTAATAGCAAATTTTCTAGCATTAATAGAAAGCTTTTTCCTAAAGAGCTCATCTATAATCATTTTCTCGCAAGCTGCATAGAAGTCATCTGCATTTTTCTCTCTACAGGCTAGTCCATTATAACCGTCTATGAGATTATCACTTACTCCGCCTGAATTACAGGATACTAAAGCAAGACCTGAGGCCATAGCTTCAAGTACTACAAAACCTAGAGTTTCAGTAGGAGAAGTAAATAAAAATACATCTGAAGAAGCATAAGCTTTAGCAAGTTCTTTTCCAGTTAAAAATCCTGTAAAACTAACATTAGAAGGAGCTTTTTCTTTTAGTTCCTTTAATGAAGGACCATCGCCTACTATGGCAAAGTGTATTTTATCATAGTATTTTTTATTTAATCTATCAGCAGTTTCAAGGAAGATATCTAAGTCTTTTTCAGGAGATACTCTGCCTACATAAAGAAATAATAACTTGCCTTCTGCATTTAGAGACTTTTTAAAATTATCATCTTTAAATTCAGGAGAAAATAAATTGTTTTCTATACCTCTCTCCCACACAGCTGTATTCAAAAATCCTTGTTCGGCTAACATTTCTTTAGTAGCTTTAGAAGGACAAAAATTTATATCGCATTTATTATGAAACCACTTAAAATATTTTAATGAAGGATATTCTAGAATCTTTAAGTTATAATATTGAAGATACTGAGTTATGTTTGTTTCATAAGAGGAAACTATAGGTATATTTCTAGATTTTGCGTATTTTAATCCGCATAAACCCATGTTGAATTCTGTAACCACATTTATTAAGTTTGGTTTAAACTCATCTAAAACTTTCGATACAGAAAAATAGTTAGGAATTGAAAGCCTGCATTGAGGATATAATAAAAATTTAAAGCTTTTACTTCTTATTACATTTTCGTATATGTCCTGATCTTCAAATTTTGGAGCAAATATTTTATATTCTATATTAGTATCATCCATATATTCAACAAATTTCTTTAATGTTTTAGCCACACCGTTTATTTGAGGTAGATATGTGTCTGTAAAAAATGCTATTTTCAATTGAATCAACTCCCCTTAACCTTATGTTTAAAGTATATCATCCCAATATAAAATTAATATTATATAAACCTTAAAATTAGCTTAATTTTATTTAAAGAAAACTAAAAAAATCAGTTTTATGTGGAACAAGTTTACTTAGATGTTTATTATACAGAAAATTCTCAGTTATTAGAAAAAAATTTACATTTTATTTATAAAACTTATTGACAATATTATTATAAGGAGATAAGGTTATATTAATAAAATTGATTCGGCGAATTGGTTCTAATCTCAAGGGGAATGATAATAGTTGGCTCAGAAAGGTTGAAGCTACGAACTTACGGATTATTGCAAAAATATAATTTCGCGCCATTTAGAGTACTTTAGAGAAAAAGGCTCAAATAAGATTTAAAAAATGATAAATATGAAAAACCTCCTCGTTTAGATAGAATAAATTTAACGAGGAGGTTTTTTACTGAATTAAAAAGCTTTGATAGAAATTTAATTTTAAAAATTACACTAATATATCCTTTTTTCTAAATGTAAAATCGGAAATAAAATAACATATAGCAGTCCATAACACTAATATTAACACGGCAAACCATGGAGATATAAGTGTAGAATTGTACTGAGGAGCTACGTTCCCTTGTAGAATACCTATGGAGTTAGAGTAAGTTGTAAATATAAAAGGTGAAACCTTCCTAAAGAAAGGTATAGAAGTAAATATGTTTAAAGCTATAGTTCCTAGTATACTAACAGTCATGGAAAGCATGCTACTCTTTAAAACTGTGGAGAAAAGGAAACAAAAAGCAGCAGTAGCTATGATGAAAAGAATTTGCAGTAATATTATTCTTATAGTGAAATTCCATACAGGTATTATACGTGAACTCTTAAATATAGGGACTAAGTTATTTCCAAAAGTTAATGTTTTTATGGTACTATATTGATATTTTGTACCAATTATAATAGGATAGGAAGGACTTCCAAATCCCCAGAATATGCCCATGATTAAAAATAGCAGTATTTCAGTAATCACTATTACAGCAGTAGAAGATATAATTGCAGCTAAAAATTTAGAAAGAATAACTTTTGATCTTGATATTGGCTTTGTAAGTAATACTTTCATAGTAGGTGGGGTATACTCTCCAGAAACTATGTCAGCGGATATTATGGCTACAACGATCAATAAGAATACAGATCCCAACGCTTGTATTAAGTTTTCTAATCCATTATAGGCGTTTAAAGAACTTTTTGAAGCAGGATTTATGTTATGATCAAGTAGATATTTTGTAGTTATATAATTTTTATATATCTCTTCCTTTGAATTATCGTCAATTAAAGAGTCTATATTTTTAATCTGATTTTCTAGGGCCGATAAATTGTTTTTTAGGGGTTCTTTCCAATTAGCATTTTTAGAAGAGGATATTTCTATCTTCATCATACTTATTTGCATTTCTAAGGAGGATATTTCATTATTTATATTTTCTTTTTCCTTTTCAGATACCTTAGAATCATTTTTCCTTTCCTTTAGGTTTGAAACCTGACCTTCCATTGATTTAAGCTGGTTTTCAGGGGAAGAAAACTTATATATTTCATACATGCCGATACATATTAATATAGATATAGATAATAGTATCAGTGAGGTTATAATAAATTTTTTCCTGTAATGTAGTTTTAATAATTCATTAACTATCAAATTTTTCATTATTTATTTCCTCCTTCCACTAGCTGCATATATCTATCTTCTAAATCCTGATGTTTTTTGTATATTTCTTGAATAGGAATTTTATTATCAGTTAATTCAAAAACTAAATCAGGAGTAGAATTTTTTGCAATATTTATAGATATTAGAGCATTTTCTACAGTAAAATTATTTATATAATCTAATTTTTCTAGTACTTTTGAGCTTTTCTCTATCTCAGGGGTGGATAGGAGTATTATTTCGTAATTAACATCTTCTGTGGAAAAAGTGGTGCTGGAATTTACGCTTTCTATAGATTTGATTTCTCCATTATCTATAAAAGCTACTGTATCACAAAGCTGCTGCACTTCACTTAAAAGATGAGAAGATATAAATACTGACATATTATTTTCTTTAGCTAATTTTTTTATAAGGTCCCTAAGTTCCTTTATTCCAGAAGGATCTAGTCCATTAGTAGGCTCGTCTAATATCAATAATTTTGGTTTAGACAAAAGTGCTTCTGCTATGCCAAGTCTTTGCTTCATACCTAAGGAATATTTTTTTACTTTGTCATTTATTCTATTTTTTAAACCTACTAATTCTACTATTTCATCAATATCATTTTTAGTTATGGAAGGATTTATTCTAGCAAGCTGCATTAAGTTTTGCATGCCAGTCATATAATTATAGAGTTCAGGATTTTCTACTACAGCACCCAGATTTTTTAGTGCCATCTGAGTCTCTTTTTTTATATCATATCCTGCTACTTTAATGCTTCCCTTATTTGGTGAAATAAGACCTACTATCATTCTTATAGTGGTAGTTTTACCAGCTCCATTAGGACCTAGAAATCCAAAGATCTCGCCCTCTTTAATTGAAAAACTGATATCTTTAATTATTTTTTTGTTTCCTATGGATTTTTGAACATTTTTAACTTCGAGAATGTTCAAGTTAACATCTCCTCTCTTATACATGCCTTTTAAGTTTTACCATTAAAATCTTATCATCTGTATATTTTACTTCTGATTCATCGGTCATAACTCCGATTAAAGATAATTCGCTGTCAGTGTCATTATCTCCTGTTAAATTCCAATAATATTCTTCCATTTCATGATATCTAGGTGTATTAAGTAGTTTTTGAAAGGTTATTAAAGTTTCTTCTGCTAGATTAGGTATTTCTGCAGATAGCATAAAAGTGGTTTCTGATGCTTGAGTAATTACATCTATATGTATCTTATTGGCTCCTTGTTTATAACAAAAACTCATAAGTTCATCCACTATTTTTATATTCCTCTGTTTTAAATGTTTCATGCTGAAGGCTCCTTTCTAAAGGCATTGATAATTGGGACAAGAGTTATGGCTACAAAACCTCCCGCTAAACCATTATTATAAAGATTTAATCCCCCATGAAGATAGCTTGTATTCATCACTGTACATACATGTAAAAATCCTGCAAGAACTCCATAAGGCCAGCCGTATTGGCCTGCAATGGGTGCTAACGTAGTACTAAATAAACAGGATAATATCATTTGAGGAGAATTTAAATTCCATATGTTTAATAGGCTGGATAAGATTGCACCTATAACTAAAGGAATTACATTTAATATATGTTTTCCAAAGGCACCAAAACCAACTATAGTAAATATAGCTCCAATAGTCGGACCATTTAAATCTCCATTTATTACAACTACAAATAATGTAAATACAATGCCTAAAATACCCATATTTATAAAAGCGGCATTTTCATACATCAAGTAATAATCACTAACCATTCTGCCAGAATGGTTTAATATGCTTGTAACATTTTTGAAACTTTTATTATTTAAAATGTAACCTATTAAAATCAGTGAGATAAATATGAACATAAGGAAAAAGAAAAATAATTTGTTGTTGCCGCTATACCATATTAATCTTTTTTCAAAATTTACCCCAAAGGCTCTAAATATTGACATTAACATTGTAGCTAAAAGACCTGCTGCAAGACCTATGTTATATAGGTTATATCCTTGGTGGATTTTTATACAGTAAGCTGCTAAAGGTGGAAGTATGAAGCCTATAGCTATACTTATCAAAATTCCTATGAGAAGACTAATACAAAAGGGCATTTGTTCTATAAATGTTAACTGTCCCACGGTAGGAGCAAGACTTGTTGCTAAAAGTGCTATAAGGGTATAGTTTAAAAAAGGTTCTTTTTGATATTTAGAATATAACCATACTCCAAAAATAACAGGCCATATATTTAATATATTTTTTCCGAAAAATGCAAAGCCAGTCATGAGCCATAAAGCCATTATAGTAGAGCCATTAGGTTTTATTCCTATTTTAATAAGCATAAAGATACTTATTAGACCAAGAACTCCAGCATTTACAAAAGCAGCACCTATTCCCCCAATTTCCATGTAGTCTGTTATCAAAATATCGGAATTAATAACTATTTTTACCATACCTTTAAATATACTTTTGGGAGAATCCATTATAAATCCAAATAGTACAAGGGAAATAAAAATGAACATACAGACATAATAAGCTGGATAGATCTTCTTTTTCATAAAGCCTCCATAATATAAACATTTAAAACCATAATATTATAAAAAAAGTAAATTATCAAGGTTTCTTAGTATATTAATTACCATAGAATCTGCCACAATATTTTTATTAGGTAAATTTAATACATTATTTACAAATAAAATTATTTAGTACTTTAAATATACAGGATATATATATATAATTAGATTTAAAGCCTATAGATAATGATAAAATGTAGAAGATATTAAATATGGAGGTGTTACTTTGAAGCAGGTACCAGAAATAAAAGGAACTCTAAGAAGTCATATGATTGAACTGCCCACAGTAATAAGAAATGCTAGCGGAATAAAAATATTTGGCAAAAGACTTAAATCTTTTCTTTTTAGTACTGATGTGGCGGTTATAAGGAATACTAATGCAGATGCTGTTATAGCAGTTTATCCTTTTACACCTCAACCTGTAATCACTCAGGCTCTGCTTCTTGCAGCAGATGTGCCTGTTTTTTGCGGGGTTGGCGGGGGTATAACCACAGGAAAGAGAGTAGTAAACCTTGCATTAGATGCTGAATTTAAAGGGGCTATGGGAGTAGTAGTTAATAATCCTACACCTAATGAAGTTATAAGACAAATGAGAGATACTATAGATATACCTGTTATAGTTACGGTGGTATCTGAGTATGAAGACATAAAGAGCAGAATAGATGCAGGAGCTACTATACTTAATGTTTCAGGAGCAAAAAATACAGCTAATATAGTAAGAAGGATAAGACAGGAATTCCCTGAATTCCCTATTATAGCTACAGGCGGACCTACAGAAGAAACCATAAGTGAAACTATTGAAGCTGGAGCTAATGCTATAACTTATACTCCACCTTCTGCAGCAGATATATTAAATGGACTTATGAATAATTATAGAGTAAAATTTAAAACTGATAATGAATGAATCTTATAGCATAAGCTTGATAAATGGGATTTATAAGCTTATGCTTTGTTTATGATTTTTACTAAAGGAGGATACAAATGGCCGTAGGAGGAGATAATTGCAAGTTCTGCCCGGAACTTAAAGATAATAATTGTGATGGAAAGGATGAGAACTGTTTATGCAGAAGATGTCCTAGAAGTTTAGGCAAGTGCTTAATTACAAAATACTGTTCTGAAACAGAATCAGTTCTTATATCAGATTAAAAGGATTTTTTAATATTATAGAGAATAGTTACATTTATAAATGGCGAGGGGGTTATAAAATGAAACTAGAATCTGAAAAAAAGCTTGAAGAATTCAAAGAATATATGAGAAAATTAGAATATCTAAACAGTGCTATCGGAGTCATATATTGGGACATGAGAGTAGGAATTCCTAAGAAGGCTACAGCTCAAAGAGGAGAGGTAATTGGATATTTATCTGGGGAAGCATATAGATTGCAGACTTCAGATGAAATGAAAGAATATATTGATTATTTCTCCACTATAGAAGGCCTTGATGATGTTACAAAATCTATGGTTTTGAATGCAAAAAAGGATTATGATCAAACTAAAAAGATACCTGAGCATAGATATAAAGAATATGTAATTTTAAAATCAAATTCAGAAGTAGCTTGGGAAGAAGCAAAAGAAAAATCTGATTTCAATATATTTAAGCCTTATTTAGAAAAAGTGGTAGATTTTTCAAGAGAATTTATAGAATATTGGGGATATGAAAACAATAAGTACGATACATTGCTTGATTTTTATGAGCCAGGTATAACTGTAGAAAAGTTAGATGTGGTTTTTGGAGAATTGAGAGATGCCATAGTTGAATTACTAGGCAAAATAAAAGAAAGCGGTGTTTGTATAAAGGATGACTTTTTCAAAAAGGATTTTTCTAAAGAATCTCAGGAAGAGTTCAGCTTATATGTTTTAAATAAAATGGGATATGACTTTGATGCGGGAAGGCTAGATGAAAGTGTACATCCATTTACTATAAATTTTGGAAATAAAGACGTTAGAATCACTACAAAATATATTCCAAACGAGTTTAGAAGTGCTCTATTTAGCTGTATACATGAAGGAGGACACGCATTGTATGAACAAGACATTCCTGATGAATTACAGGGAACAGGTCTTGCGGCAGGTGCTTCTATGGGTATACATGAATCTCAGTCAAGATTTTATGAAAATATCATAGGCAGAAGTAAAGCGTTTTGGACATATTTTTACCCTGAAGCTAAAAATAGATTTCCTCAATTTAAAGATGTAGACTTTGATGAATTTTATAAAGGCATGAATGCGGTAGAGCCATCTCTTATAAGAACTGAAGCTGATGAGCTTACCTACAGCTTACATGTAATAATAAGATATGAAATAGAAAAAGCTCTTATAAACGGAGAAATAGAAGTTAAGGATTTACCACAAATATGGAATAAAAAATATAAAGAATATCTTGGAGTAGAACCACAAAACGATGCAGAGGGAGTGCTTCAAGATATGCATTGGTCTGATGGAAGCTTTGGATATTTTCCAAGTTATGCTTTAGGAAATTTATATGGAGCTCAGTTCCTTCACAAAATGGAGCAGGATATACCTAATATGTATGATGACATAAAGCAGGGTAATCTGGATGGAGTTCATCAGTGGTTAAAAGATAACATCCACAAATATGGAGCTGTATATAAACCAGCAGAGCTTTTGAAGATGGTTACTAAAGAAGAATTGTCTGCTAAATATTTTATAGATTATTTAAATAAAAAATATTATGAAATATATAACTTAAAATAAGTTAGTTTTAAGGCCTGTTCTATACAAAGGGATAGTTGTGTAGAGCAGGCCTTTATTTATTTTTACTGCATTATCCTTTAATTTAAAAAATTAAAATTCTTTAAAAGACAAATTTATTTAATACATATATAAAAATAAACTTGGTTAGACTATAATGTATCAGCAACCTTAAGGAGTGTTTACAGATGTATAAAGATGAGATAAAAAGTATTATCGGTGAGAATTGCCACGGATATGATCCTAAATATGAACTTTCTATGATGAGTGCAGGAGGATATTTATCTCCTAGCTGCGATAATTGTTCCAATTTTGTAAAAGGTACCTGCAAAAAAAACTTATTTGATAATATGAAAAACATGATAAATATAAACTAATTAAAGTTAATGTATAGAAGGGAGGGTATGGATATGGCAAATATTCAGCAGATGATGCATGTAGCAAACAGCTGTCCAGGATATAGTTCTACCCATAGTGATATTCAATCAAATATAGGAGGAACTCATAGTAAGAGCTGTGCTAATTGCAATCATTGGCAAAATGATAAATGCAACATTAATCTATTTGATCAAGTTTTGACAGGATTAGACCAAACATAACAAAAAGAAAGATTTACTTTAAGTACAAGAAATTACTTATGCAAAAAAATGCATAATGTGATTTCTTTTTGCTTTGTATAAATAAAAATTCATATAAAAATTTGATATAGAAGAAATAAATATGATAGAGTGATTATATGTTTACAACACTATTTTAATAAGCATAATCCTTTTGAACATAATAAAACTTATTTAATCTAAAGCACAAAAAAATTAAAGTATTATGCAGGAATTTTGTGATAATTCACAAAAATATCTATATAATTACTTTTTAAAATATTGTGAAGTTAAGAGTTAAATGATAGAATAAGAATGGTGATGAGACTTCAAATTAGAGAAGTTAATGAATTAAAAATGGCATTGCCATATTTTGGAGGGTTGTTTGATGCACAAAAAATTATTTATACCGGGACCGGTAGAAGTAAGACCTGATGTTCTAGCTAAAATGTCAGAACCTATGATAGGTCATAGGAGTAAGGATGCTTCAGCACTTCAGAGAAGGATTAGCGATAACATGAGAAAGCTTTTCTACACTGAAAGTGAAATATTGCTTTCAACAAGTTCAGGCAGTGGACTTATGGAAGGGGCTATACGTTCATGTACAGCTAAAAAAGCTGCTGTATTTTCAGTAGGAGCTTTTGGTAACAGATGGTATGATATGGCTAAATTCAACAATGTACCAGCAGATTTGTATGAGGTTGAATGGGGAACTGCTACCACTGCAGAGAGCATTGACAAAGTTCTTTCTACTGGAGAATATGATTTAATAACTGTAACTCATAATGAAACTTCCACAGGCATAATGAATCCTGTAGAGGAAATAGCAGAAGTTATGAAAAAGTATCCTGAAGTAGTATATTGTATGGATACTGTAAGTTCAGCAGGCGGTACTAAAATTGAAGTAGACAAATTAGGAGTAGACATATGTATAACATCCACTCAAAAAGCTATAGGGCTTCCTCCGGGAATGGCAATATGCACTTTTTCTGAAAAAGCCTTAGAAAGAGCTAAAAAGGTTCCTTTTAGAGGATTGTACTTAGATTTATTGTCTCTTTATGAATATATTCAAAAGAAAGACTATCAATATCCATCAACACCTTCATTATCTCACATGTTTGCTCTTGATTATCAGCTAGATAGAATAGTAAATGAAGAGGGATTAGAAAATAGATTTGAAAGGCATAAGAAAATGGCCGAAGTTGTAAGAGCTTGGGCAAGAGAACATTTTGAAATTTTCCCTGATGAAAGATATTTATCAAATACATTGACTAATATAAAAAATACAAGAAATATTGATGTAGCTGCTTTAAATAAACAGCTAGGAGAAAGAGGATTCCAGATTTCTAATGGATATGGAAAACTTAAAGATAAGACTTTCAGAATAGCACATATGGCAGATTGCCAGATGAAAGATATAGAAGAGTTATTAAGTGCTATAGATGAAATACTTGGATTCTAGGATAGTATTAATAGGTTAAATAGAGAAATTGATTCTCAGGTGGGGGAACTTTGGGAACTTTATAAATTTCCATCCCTAAACAAATTGTAGGGGGTTATTTTATGTATAAAGTATTGATTGCTGACGGTATGGAAAGCAGTGCTGTAGAAAGTTTAAAGTCTTTAGGCTTTGAAGTGGTAGAGCAGCATTTTGAGCCTGAGGTTTTAGGTGAAGAATTAAAAAATTATGATGTGCTTGTAGTTAGATCTGCTACGAAAGTAAGACAACCTATAATTGATAAGGCAGCAGAGTCAGGAAGATTAAAACTTATAATAAGAGGCGGCGTAGGAGTAGATAATATAGATGTAGCCTATGCTGAAGAAAAAGGCATAAAAGTAACTAATACTCCTAATGCTAGCAGCATATCTGTAGCAGAGCTTGCATTAGCTCATATGTTTTCAGTTTCCAGATTCGTAAATATTTCTAATGTTACCATGCGCCAAGGGAAATGGGAAAAGAAAAAGTATGAAGGCATGGAATTGTACGAAAAAACCTTAGGACTTATAGGCTTCGGAAGAATAGCTAAAGAATTAGCTAAAAGAGCGGAAGCACTTGGAATGAAAGTCTTATATACCAATAGAAGGGGAAAAATTGACGGATTTGACCAATATGAATATTGTGAGCTTAAGGATTTGCTAAAAAAATCTGATTTTATATCTTTACATGTACCTTTTGATAAAACAAAGGGAGCTTTAATAGGTAAAGAAGAATTTAGTATGATGAAAGATGGGGTTTATTTAATTAACTGCGCTAGGGGTGGCGTGGTTGATGAGGCAGCACTTCTTGAAGCTTTAAATAGTGGTAAGGTAGCTGGAGCGGGTATAGACGTATATGCAGAAGAACCAACAAAAAATGTGGAGTTAGTAAATTATCCTAAAGTATCTGTTACACCACATATAGGAGGTTCAACTATAGAAGCTCAAACAAGAATAGGAGAAGAAATTGTAAATATAATAAAAGAGTTTTTTAAGTAGAATCTATGACTAATATAAATAAGGCAATATTTATTTGAATTAGTCAAATTTAATTGGGGAGTAAAATAGTAATATAGTATACAAGGGGGCATAGAATATAATGGCAGTTGTAAAAGCATTTAAAGCAGTGAGACCCAAAAAAGAATTAGCAAGTAATGTGGCTGCTCTTCCATATGACGTAATGAACAGTGATGAAGCAAGAGAAATGGTAAATAATAATCCATACTCATTTTTACATGTGGATAAGGCAGAAATAGATTTAGATCCTTCTGTAAATATATATGATAAAAAGGTCTATGAAAAAGCAAAAGAAAATTTATATAATATGATAAAGGATGAGGTGCTTATTCAAGAACAAGAGGAATGCTTGTATATTTACAGACAAATAATGAATGGGAGAGTTCAAACTGGTTTGGTAGCATGTACTTCCATAGACGACTATATAAATGATGTGATAAAGAAGCATGAACATACTAGGGCCGATAAGGAGCAGGACAGGATAAATCATGTAGATTATTGTGATGCAAATACAGGTCCTATATTTCTTACCTATAGAAACAAAGATGAAATAACAGAGATTATTGATAAATGGACGAAAAAAGAACCAGTTTATGTTTTTACTTCAGAAGATGGAATATCCCATATAGTATGGGTCATAAACTGTAAAGACACCATAAATAAATTATGTTCTTTATTTCAGGATGTAGATTACCTTTATATTGCTGATGGACACCATAGAGCCGCATCTGCAGTAAAGGTAGCACTAATGAGAAGAAGTGAGAATCCTGAATATGATGGAAAAGAAGAATTTAACTATTTTCTATCAGTAATATTTCCTGATAAAGATCTTTATATTATGGACTATAACAGGGTGGTTAAAGATTTAAACGGTCTTTCTACTGAAAAATATATGCTTAAGGTATCGGAAAAATTTGAAATAAGCTTATATGAAGGTGAAGGACAATATAAGCCTAGCAGTAAGCATACCTACGGAATGTATTTAGATGGTAAATGGTATTGTCTTAAGGCAAAGGAAGGGACTTATAATGCCAAAGACCCTGTAGATAGATTAGATGTTTCTATCCTTCAAAATAATCTCTTAGATCCTATTTTAGGGATAAAAGATCCTAGGACAGATAAAAGAATAGACTTCGTTGGAGGTATAAGAGGACTAAAGGAACTTGAGAAAAGAGTAGAGAATGGAATGAAAGTTGCCTTTTCCATGTATGCAACTACTATAGAAGATCTTATGGATATAGCAGATGCAAAGAAGGTAATGCCTCCTAAATCTACATGGTTTGAGCCAAAACTTAGAAGTGGACTATTTATTCACAAGCTAAAATAGATGTCCACAACAAAAAAGATTAATCAGAGATAAAAAGGCTTTTATAAAAGGGGTATAAAAAGGGAGCAGGTTTGGATTACTATCCATAGCTACTCCCTTTTTGTATTACGAATGGAGCTTAGCATTAGCTGTTTTAAACTCTAATACCACAGCTCCTTTTTATTTATATAAAAGTAGAGGAATTTAAAACCATAGTAAAAACAAAGCTTAAAACATGCAAAAACAAATAAAAACAAATAAAAAACAAGTAAAAAACAAAATAATATTGAAAAATCTAAAAATATATGATAATATATACTTAAAAATTTGGTTTTTTAACTAGAATGTTTTTGTTTTATTTTTTCAGCTAGATGTAAACGTTATTACAGAGGTTGGAGGTGAGTTGGATATTTTGATGGAAATAAGTCAGCTAAGTGTTACAAGAATATCAAAACAATTTTTTATAAGGGGGACTACAAATGAATAAAAAGTTTTTAAGCGCTACTTTAGCCGTTACAATGTCAATGGTAATTGGATTAACAGGATGTTCATCAAAATCAGGTTCTAAAACTGCAAATAGCGGTAAAAAAGTAGAATACTCAAAAAATATTCCAGAAAAAATTGCTAAGGATGAAGACGGAGTAAAAATTATGGTTATCCGTAAAATAGGTGGAGATGATCATACAGCTCAATTCTTAGCGGGTGCTAAAAAAGAGGGAGAGTCCATGGGCTTTAAGGTGGATACCTTTACAGCAAATGGAGATACAGCTAAGTTCCATGATGCTATAAATCAAGCTATGGATAAAGGCTATGATGGAATAATCATATCTCATGGAGATGATGATGCTACAGTAGAAGACATTAAGAAACTAACAGATAAGAAGATTCCTGTAGTAACTTTTGACTCTAATCCAAATATATCATCAGTAAAAGGTGTAACTATGACTTCACAAGATGATGAATCTTTAGCTAAATTAGCTTTAGGTGAATTAAATAAGATAACTAAAGGGCAAAGCAAATTAGCTTATCTTTGGGTAGATGGATTCCCACCAATGGTAAGTAGAAATAAAGTTTATACTCAATTCTTAAAGGATAATGCTGGAATTAAAGAAGTTGATAGATTTGGAGTAGCTGCTGCAGATACATCTGTACAAACTCAAAATGCAGTTTCTGCAATGCTTACTAAATACTCAAAGGGTAATTTAGATGCTATATTTGCAACTTGGGATGCTTTTGCTATAGGTGCTGCTCGTGCAGTTAAGGAAGCAAATAGAACAGATGTTAAGATTGTAGGAATAGACATTTCAAATGCTGACCTTCAGCTAATGCAAGAAGAAGGAAGCCCATGGGTAGCAACTGCTGCAGTAGATCCTAAACTTATAGGAGCTGTAGATGTTAGAATTTTGGCTAAGAAAATAGCTGGAGAAGAAACACCAGAAGTACATAAAATGGAAGCAAGCTTAATAACTCAAGAACAATTAAAATCTGCAGGAAAAGCTGTTAATATGGACAACCTTTCAGAAGTAGTTCAAGGCTGGGGCAAATCAGATGCATTTTTAGAATCTTGGATGAAAGAATTAAAAGACTTATTTAAAAAATAATTAACTACCATAGGAGAACACATTTTGTATGTGTTCTCCCTGTAAATATTCCAGGGTAAGGTGAGGAGGATGGATTTAGTGCAAAAAATAACATTAGACATGAAAGATATTTCTATAGAATTTCCCGGAGTAAAGGCATTAAAAAATGTTAATTTTACAACTCAGACTGGAGTATCTCATGCTCTGATAGGAGCTAACGGGGCAGGAAAATCAACTTTAATGAAGGTATTATCTGGAGCTTATAATCATTATACCGGGGATATATATTTTGACAATGAAAAAGCAAATATAAGATCACCAAAAGAATCAATGCAATATGGAGTACAAATTGTTTATCAAGAAGTAGATACTGCACTCATTCACTATTTAACTGTAGCAGAAAATATAATGCTAAACGACATGGTTGAATCTGGAAATAAGAACTCCCTTATCAACTGGGGATCAATTTATAAAAAATCTCAAGAAATATTAAATAGTATGAATGTAAATATATCTTCTAAAAAGCTAGTAAGCGAGCTTACCTTAGCAGAAAAACAAATGGTTTTAATAGCTAGAGCTATTTCTAAGGATTGCAAATTCCTTATACTTGATGAACCTACAGCTCCTTTGAGTAATTCAGAAACAGAAGAGCTTTTTAGAATAGTAAAAGACTTAAAACAGAAAAATGTAGGCGTAATTTTTATATCTCATAGATTACCAGAGCTTTTTGAAATCTGTGATGAGATCACAGTAATGAGAGATGGAGAGTTTGTGGTTAAAAAGAACATATGTGATACAAGCCAAAGTGAAATAGTTGAATATATGCTAGGAAGAAAAATGGACGAGCAATTCCCTCCGAAGGAAAATGTTATAGGAGAAAAATTGTTTGAGGTAAAAAATTTAAGTGATGGACAAATGGTGTCAGATGTTTCCTTCCATGTGAATGCTGGTGAGATAGTAGGAATATCTGGATTAGTAGGTGCAGGCAAGACGGAATTATGTAAGGCTATATTTGGAGCAACACCTGATGTAGTTGGAGAAAGAGTGTTAAGGAACAAGGTGCTTAAAGTTAAAGACCCTTATGATGCAGTTAGACAAGGCATAGCTCTTGTACCGGAAGAGAGAAGAAAAGAAGGGATATTAGTTAGTGAATCCGTTGCTATAAATATAACAGTTGCAAATCTTAAAAAATTCTGTAATGGTAATGTATTCCTAAATTTTGCAAGAGAGAATAAAACAGCAAAAGAGACGATAAGCAGCCTGGAAATCAAAACTCCTAGCCATGAAAGCAAGGTTAAAAATCTTTCTGGAGGAAACCAGCAGAAGGTAGCCATAGGAAAATGGTTAGTGACAGATTCAGAAGTTTATATATTTGATGAACCTACCAAGGGAGTAGACGTAGGAGCTAAGAAAGATATTTTCGAACTTATATATGGCTTAGCTAAAGCAGGAAAGGCTGTAATATATGCTTCTTGTGAACTTTCAGAAATTTTAGGAATAACAGATAGAGTTTATCTTATGTATGATGGAAAAATAGTAAAAGAGCTAGAAACCTCTAAGACTAACGAAGAAGAAATACTATATTATTCAACAGGAGGAAAATAATCATGGAAAATAAGAGTAAAAAAAGCAGTTTTAGCTTATTTGATTTTTTATATAAATATGGAACATTATTGACTATTGTGTTACTTACAATATTCTTTACTTTTGCTTCAGACAGATTTATGACCCAAAGCAATATAATAAATATTCTACGTTCTATTTCTATAGTAACAATTATCGCCATTGGTATAACTATTTCTTTATCTGTAGGAGGCTTTGACCTATCTGTAGGTTCTGTAGCTTCTATTTCAGTAGCAGTAGTTATTTCCATGTTCGTTTGGCATGAACAAAACACATTTGTGGCTATAGTAACAGCTTTAGCAGTGGGTTTAATAGCTGGGGGAATAAATGCTTTCATGATAGTAAAGATAAAAGTGCAAGATATGCTTATGACTCTTGCCACCATGTTTATATTCCAAGGTATTGCTTTAACTTATACTAAAGGAGCTGTTATATCTCAAAATATGGTGATGGCTAACGGAGAAACAGCCCCAGGACAAATAAGTGCAGCATTTGCAAAGCTTGGTAAAGCTCCATGGATAATCATTATAATGCTTGTGGTGGTAGCAATAGTTCATGTATTCCTTACTTATACAAAACATGGAAGATACATGTATATTATTGGAGGAAACATGGAAGCAGCTAGATTATCTGGTATACCAGTCAATAGATATAGAGTGATAGCATATTTACTTTCTGCACTATTTGCATCTATAGGGGGAATCATATTAGGTTCTCGTGTTATGACCGCTGAAATAAATGCTGGAGCTCCATACTTAATGGATGCGGTAGCAGCAGCTTATATAGGTTTTTCTGTAGGAGGATCAGGAAAGGCAAATGCTATTGGTACTTTAGTAGGTGCCATACTAATAGGAATATTACAAAATGGTTTAGTAATGCTTTCAGTGCCTTACTACGCTATGGATATAGTTAAAGGAACAGTATTGGCTTTTGCCCTTGCATTAACATATTACAAGAAACATTAGCATGATGAGGAGGATGTATTATGCCAAATTTAGATTTTACTAAAGAATATTTTACTATGAAGGAAAGTGATGCCATAGAATATGCTAAAACCGTATTAAATTTCTTTGATGAGGATGCAGTTTTAACTTGTAAAGAAATTGGTGATGGCAATCTTAACTATGTATTTAGAGTAGTTGATGAAAAGAATAATAAGTCCGTTATAATAAAGCAAGCAGGTCCTGTAGCTAGAATATCAGATGACTTTAAGCTTTCACCAGATAGAAATAGAATTGAAAGTGAAATATTAAAGCTTCAATATTCCTTAGCATCAGGATTAGTACCACAGGTTTATAAATATGATTCAGTGATGAATTGCTGTACCATGGAAGACTTATCTGACCATGTAATTTTAAGAACAGCTCTTTTAAATCACAATAAATTCCCTATGTTAGCAGACCACATTACAACTTATATGGTTAACACTTTACTGCTTACTACAGACGTAGTTATGGGACATAAGGAAAAGAAAGAGCTTGTTAAAAGTTTTATAAACCCTGAGCTTTGCGAAATCACTGAGGATTTAGTTTACACAGAGCCATTCTTTAACTGTGAAAGAAATGATATCTTTGAACCAACTAAACCTTTAGCAGAAGAACTGCTATGGAAGGATAATAAATTCCTATTAGAAACTGCTAAGCTTAAGTTTGAATTTATGTCCAATGCTCAAAGCTTAATTCATGGCGATCTTCACAGCGGATCTATATTTGTTAAAGAAGATTCCACTAAAGTTATTGACCCTGAATTCGCATTTTATGGACCTGCAGGCTATGATGTAGGTAATGTGGTGGCTCATTTCATATTTGCCATGGTAAACGCAGAGGCTACTATGGAAGAAGGAGCAGAAAAAGAAAACTATTTAGCGTGGGTAAAGGAATCTATTAAAAATACTATAGATATGTTTAAGGATAAATTCTTTAAATTATGGTCTGAAAAGGCTACAGAAAGAGTAGCTAAGTATGAAGGCTTTGATGAGTACTATTTAAATAATATATTGAGAGATACTGCAGCAGTAGCTGGATTAGAGCTTTGCAGAAGAATTTTAGGTATTGCTCATGTAAAGGATGTCACAACTATTGAAGATACTGAAAAGAGAGCTTCAGCAGAAAAATTCTGCTTAGTTTATGGAAAAGAACTTGTAATGAATAGAGAAGCTATGCTAGATGGAAAGAGCTATTTAGACTTAATAGAAAAATGTAAAAGGTAGGGTGATAAATATGTTAGAAAACCAAGCTATACAGTCTGTAATTTTAGATGATGAAAACAATACATTAGTTATATTAGACCAAACCTTACTTCCTAATGAGAAGATCTTTTTAAGATTAACTAGTCAAAATCAAATTTGGGAAGCTATATATGCTCTAAGAGTCAGAGGAGCTCCAGCCATAGGTATAGCAGCGGGTTATGGTGCTTATCTAGGAACAAAAGAATCTAAGGCAGAAACCTACGAAGCACTATATGAAGATTTCAAAAAAGTGAAAGACTACCTTGCTTCCTCAAGACCTACAGCGGTAAATCTTTTCTGGGCTCTTGACCGTATGGAAAATAGATTTTTAAGAGAAAAGGGAAAGACTGCAGCAGAGGTTAAAGAAGCTCTTAGACAAGAAGCTGAGGCTATAAGAGCAGAAGATGAATTAGTTTGCAAGACCATAGGAGAAAATGCTTTATCACTTTTAAAGAGCGGAATGGGCATATTAACTCACTGCAATGCAGGAGCTATAGCTACCGCTAAGTACGGAACTGCATTAGCTCCAATATATCTTGGAAAAGAAAGAGGCTATGAATTTAAAGTATATGCAGATGAAACAAGACCATTACTTCAAGGTGCCAGATTAACTGCCTGGGAGCTTAAAGAAGCAGGGGTAGACGTTACTTTGATTTGCGATAACATGGCATCTATCGTAATGAAAGAAGGAAAGATACAAGCTGTCCTTGTAGGTTGCGATAGAGTAGCTGCTAATGGAGATACTGCAAATAAGATTGGAACCTCAGGAGTAGCAATTTTGGCTAAACACTATGGAGTACCTTTCTATGTTTGTGCACCATTATCTACCATAGATTTAAAATGCCAGCATGGAGACAACATACACATAGAATTAAGACCAGATGAAGAAGTAACCTCAAAGTGGTATGAAAAGCCAATGGCTCCAGAGGGAGTTAAGGTTTATAATCCCTGCTTTGATGTTACAGATCACAATTTAATTACTGCCATAGTAACAGAAAAGGGTATTGCTTACCCTCCATACAATGAAAGCTTAGCTAAGCTTTTTGAGTAGGTTTTAAGATTAAAATACAGAGTATAAAAGAAGCACCCACAGTATATTGAGGGTGCTTCTTTTTTATTCGCATTCAACAAGAGCTGTATCATAATTTTTCAAAAAATCGTGCCATTCATCAGCAAGGGGCTTATCTACAATTAATGTATCAATATTGCTAAAATCACCTAACTTTGTAAAAGCAGTCCTATCAAATTTAGTAGAATCAGCCACTAAATAAGTATGGTTTGAGTGATCTATAGCAATCTTTCTTATTTCTGCCTGCTGCTCATTAGAATCAGTTATGCCGTGAGTCATGCTTATGGCCCTGCAAGAAATAAAGGAAGCATCAAAGAAGTAGTTATTTATATTCCACTCAGCATTCCTGCCTAAAGCAGACATGGAAGGATGTTCGATTCTTCCTCCAATTATAATAAGTTTTATGTTTGGATTATCTGCTAATACATTGATTATCTTAATAGAGTTGGTAGTTACAGTTAATCGCTTTTCTTTAATACTTGAGGCAATATATAAAGACGTAGTCGATGCATCTAGGAATATAGAATCTCCATTATTGATATAGTTCAAACACATTTGGGCAATTTTTTGTTTTCCTTCAACCTGTATATGCTCTCTTAAGTTTATATCTACATCGTTTTCTACACCGTCTGAAATATAAGCTCCACCATAAGTACGAGTTAAAAATCCTTCTTCTTCTAATTGCTGCAAATCTTTTCTAATAGTTTCTTCTGTGACTTTAAAAGATTTTGCCAATTCCGACACTATAACACTCTTTTTTTCTGTAATTATTTCTTTTATTTTGTTTCTCCTTGCAATTGGTAGCATAGTTTTATCACCTTTATACTTTATTATTATATACATATATTATAACATCTTATTGCTTTAATAGTAAATACAAAGGGAGAATTTTGTTTGTTTTTGTTTGATTCTAAAAAAGTAAAGACAAAGTCAAAAGAGAAGATCGTTTTATTACAAAACAAATAAATCAAAAGAAAAACCAAAATAAAATAACAAAATTCATATATAATATTTGACTTGATACAATGAAGATGATAAAATGTATGTATAAAACAATGAAAACAAAAGTAAAACAAATATAAAACCAAAAAGATAAATGAGAGGAGGTATAAAATGTCACAGTATATGTCTGAATACCAAGTAAAAAAAGATATATGTGAAATTGGAAGAAGAATGTATGAAAAGGGGTTTGTGGCAGCAAATGACGGAAATATATCTGTTAAGGTAGGACCTAATGCAGTTTGGACAACTCCCACAGGAGTAAGTAAAGGGTTTATGACTCCTGACATGCTAGTAAAAGTAAGTTTAGATGGTAAAGTAATAGAGGGTAAGAACAAGCCTTCTTCTGAAATAAAGATGCACTTAAGAGTTTATAAGGAAAGACCAGATGTAAAGGCAGTTACTCATGCGCATCCTCCTGTAGCCACAGCTTATGCTATAGCAGGAATACCTTTAGAGAGAGCTTTATTACCAGAGGCTATTGTAAATTTAGGAACAGTCCCTATAGCTCAATATGCTACACCAGGTACAAATGAGGTACCAGATTCTATAGTTCAATATTTAAAGGATTACAATGCAGTGCTGCTTGCTAATCATGGAGCACTTACTTGGGGTGACGATTTATATCAAGCCTATTACAGAATGGAAACTTTGGAGTATTTTGGTACAGTGCTATTACATACAAGGATGATTGGCAGAGCCAACGAATTAGATTGCGATAAAGTTTCTGCTCTATTAGATTTAAGAAAACGTCTAGGATTAAATACTGGAGGAGTTCCACCTTGCAGTACTGAAAATAAAAGTTCATTAGCAGAAGATGTGGAAAAAGAACAACTAATAAAAACAATAGTTGAAAAGGTAACTGAAAGTGTACTCCAAAAGCTTAATAAGTAGGAGGGTATAAAATGAATATAACTGAAAATGATATAGAGAAAATAATTCAGCAGGTTTTAGTAAATATTACTTCTAAGCCAAATGAAAACGTTAAGAAGGATGTAACTCCAGAAGTTAAAACTGAAGCAGTACCTCTTAAAAAGAAGTATTTAGGAGTTTTTGAAAAAGCCGAAGATGCTATTGAAGCAGCTAGCAGAGCTCAAAAAAAATTATTAAAGGAATTTAAAATAGAAGACAGAGAAAGATTTATAAATAATATAAGAAAAGTAACCATAGCTAATGCGGAAATTCTTGCAAAAATGATTTTAGAAGAAACAGGTATGGGAAAATATGAAGACAAGGTTTTAAAGCATAAGCTGGTAGCAGAAGAGACTCCAGGTACAGATATATTAAAAACTGAAGCTTGGTCAGGGGATAATGGATTGACCATTGTAGAAATGGCGCCTTATGGTGTAATTGGAGCTGTAACTCCATCTACTAATCCAACAGAAACTGCTATTTGTAACAGCATAGGTATGATAGCTGCAGGAAATTCAGTGGTATTTAATGCTCATCCAGGAGCTAAAGAATGTGTGGCTTATGCAGTAGATATGATGAATAAGGCTATAGTAGAGGCTGGAGGCCCGGAAAATCTTATAACTATGGTAGCAGAGCCTACTATGGAATCTTTAAATATTATAATGAAGCATCCAGAAATAAGATTATTATGCGGAACTGGTGGCCCAGGGTTAGTTAAAACCTTATTATCTTCAGGCAAAAAGGCTATAGGGGCAGGAGCAGGAAATCCTCCAGTTATAGTAGATGATACAGCGGATATTAAAAAGGCTGGAAAAGATATAATAGAAGGCTGCTGTTTTGATAACAACTTACCTTGTATAGCAGAAAAAGAGGTTTTCGTCTTTGAAAACGTTGCCGATGATTTAATATACCATATGCTTCAAAACAAAGCATACATGCTCACTAAGAATCAGGTAGATGAGCTAGTGAAGATAGTACTGCATGAGAATATAGAAGAAAAAGCAGTAGGCTGCTCTTTAGATAGAAAAAGACATTATGTGATAAATAAAAAATGGGTTGGAAAAGATGCAGCGCTTTACTTAAAAGCTTTAGGCATTGAAGGAAAAGATGATATTCAATGTTTAATATGCGAAGTAGATTTAGATCATCCTTTTGTAATGACAGAATTGATGATGCCAATACTACCAATAGTTAGGGTTAAAGATATAGATGAAGCTATAGCATATGCCAAAAAAGCAGAACATGGAAATAGACATAGTGCTCATATGCACTCAAAAAATGTGGACAACCTAACTAGATTTGCTAGGGAAATTGAAACTACTATATTTGTAAAGAATGCTAAATCATTTACTGGAGTAGGATTTGGAGGAGAAGGATTTACAACCTTTACCATAGCTGGACCTACTGGAGAGGGAATAACTTCTGCAAGAACTTTTACAAGACAAAGAAGATGTGTGCTTGCTGAAGGATTTTCTATAATTTAGATTAGCGAGGAGATAATATGCTAAATTATGCATTAGGAATAATAGAGGTTCAAGGTTATTCTGTGGCATTAGCTGTAGCAGATTCTGCCTGCAAGGCCGCTAATGTAAAGCTAGCAGCCATGGATTGCAATGCTCCCGCTCTTGGAGATAAGGCTAATATACCCTTAATGGTGCAGATAAAACTGACAGGTACTATTGATGATGTACAAGCCGCCTTAGAAGTAGCAAAGAGAAAGGCTCTAAATTATAACGAAGAAAAAGATATTTTAACCCACATAATCACAAGACCTTATGAAGATCTTCAAAAGTTAATTAATGTTGGCAAGGTAAAAATAAAGTGATATTTAAGGAGGAACAAAAATGAACAGTGAAGCATTAGGAATGATAGAAACAAGAGGATTAACAGCAGCTATAGAGGCAGCAGATGCTATGTTAAAAGCGGCAAATGTTGAAATAGTAGGTACTGAAAAGATAGGTTCAGGGTTAGTAGCAGTATTAGTAAGAGGAGATGTAGGAGCAGTAAAAGCGGCTACAGAAGTAGGAGCAGAGGCAGCTCAAAGATTAGGAGAACTTGTAGCAGTACATGTAATTCCAAGACCACATTCTGATATAGAAAAATTACTTCCAAGCTTAAAGTAAAAAGTAGGAGGGTTAACCACCTAAAAGGAGTAGGTAATAGTGACCATAGATGCAATAGGTACTGTTGAGATTAAAAGCTTTGTTCACTCAGTAGAGGCTCTTGATACTATGCTAAAAACCTCCAATGTGACTTATCTTAATTCAGAAAAGGTTCTTGGAGGTAAATTGGTTACTCTAATTGTTGGAGGAAAGGTCTCTGATGTTAATCAAGCTATAGAAGCAGTTAAAAATAATTCTCATATTTCATCTTCTTTAAAGGCAGCGATATTAATTACTAATCCCCATAAGGAAATATTAAAGTTCATAATTTCAAAAGAGGGGAGTGATATTAATGGAAAATAAAAATGAAAAAGTTTCTGGAATTGAAGAGGCAAAATCCCAGGAAGAAGTACAGGAAAATAAAAGAAAGAAAAAAGAAAAGATTGTTAAGGAGGAAATAAAAATGAACGGTGAAGCATTAGGAATGATAGAAACAAAGGGATTAACAGCAGCTATAGAGGCAGCAGATGCTATGTTAAAAGCAGCAAATGTTGAAATAGTAGGTACAGAAAAGATAGGTTCAGGGTTAGTAGCAGTATTAGTAAGAGGAGATGTAGGAGCAGTAAAAGCAGCTACAGAAGTAGGGGCAGAGGCAGCTCAAAGATTAGGAGAGCTTGTAGCAGTACATGTAATTCCAAGACCACATTCTGATATAGCTAAGATTTTACCAATGATAAAATAATAAGCTGGTGAGGCTATGGAAAATAAAGAACTTATAGCTTTCATAACTGAAAAGGTTATGGAGGCACTAAAAGACAAAAATGTGCAGTCTAAAAATAAAATAATAAATGTGGCTATATCTGCAAGGCATGTACATTTAACTAGAGAACATCTGGATGTGTTATTCGGTAAGGGTTATAAGTTAACTTGGTTTAAAGATCTTTCTCAAATAGGACAGTTTGCAGCTAATGAAAAAGTAACTTTGGTAGGTAAGAACGGAAAAACTATTGAGCAAGTAAGAATTCTAGGTCCTGAACGAAAAGAAACCCAAATAGAACTTGCAAAGTCAGATGCCAGAGTACTAGGAATTAACCCACCCGTAAGAAGTTCAGGGGAATTAGAAAATACCCCGGGGATAACAATAGTAGGACCTAAAGGAAGTGTTACCTTAGACAAAGGCTGTATTATTGCTGATAGGCATATACACTTTACCCCAGAAGATGCAGAATATTTTGGAGTAAAAAATGATGAAAAGTTATCTGTAAAAATAAAAGGTGAAAAAGGCGGAATTATGTATAATGTTACTGCTAAGGTGAGAGAAGACTTCTTCCTTGAAATGCATGTAGATACTGATGACGCCAATGCCTTTATGATAAATAATGGAGATGAGATAGAGATATTAAAATAAGGTGGGGCTGAAAATGATATTAGGTAAGGTTTGTGGAACTGTAGTATCCACTAGAAAAGTTCAAAAGTTACAGGGATATAAATTATTGATCATAAAGCCTCTATTTAATGAAAGTGCTGATTACATAGTGGCAGCAGATAATATAGGCGCAGGCATAGGAGAAACTGTGCTAGTAACTCAAGGTCATAATACTCAATATGCCTTAGATAGAAATGAAGTTCCCATAGATGCTATAGTAGTAGGCATTATAGATGAAGATCAGCATATAGAAATAAAATAGATTAGCAAATAGCCCTGCTAAGATAAGCAATTGTTCATTTTCCCTTTTATGTGCATAAAGGAGATACTAGATTTAGGAGTATTTTCTTTATGCATAATATATATTATAAAAGTTGTTTGTCTATAGAGGGTTTTTATTATACTTAGATATCCAAGAGTAGAGGAAAAGGATGATTAGTGATTTTTATAAGATGACTTAAACTAAATGAGGTGAAGCTTATGAATAGTGCCCTGGGTTTTTTAGAGCTTAATAATGTGTCCGATGGTATAACATGTATGGATTTTATGTTAAAGGGAGCTTTAATCAATGTAATAAGAAGCTCTTTAGTAAATCCAGGTAAGTTTTTTATAATTATAGAGGGCAGCTATGGCAATATAGAAAATGCTATGCAAATAGCAGTAAATAATTTTGATAAGAGCATTGAGGATTTTTATATGATAGGAAAAGCAGAGGAAGATTTATTAAACTCCTTAAAAGGCATAGAGGCCAATGAAAAATTAGAGTCTTTAGCCATAATAGACACTTTAAATGTAATAACTGGAGTTATTATTGCAGATATAACCTCTAAAACTTCTGATGCTAATATTGTAAGATTTAATATTTCCGAAGCCATGGGCGGAAGAACAAATATTGTTATTAGCGGAGAGTATTCTTCTGTAAAACATGCAGTAGAGCAAATATGTTTACCTATGCATTTAAAAGATAAGATAATTGCATGCAATATTATAGCGAATCCTCATGATACATTAAAAGAAACTCTATTTCACAATAGATAAAGGAGGCTATGGTCTATGAGTAGCAGGAAAGTCCGTGTGCTTGCAGTAGGAGATCCAGCGGTAGAAGTTTATGCAGATAAAAATTATAAGATATTAAATGGATGGAAAAAAGATAATGATATAGATATAGATTTTAACATAGTTCCTTGGGAGAGCTATTATGATACCATGATGGAAGATTTTAAGTCTCAAAAACCTAATTATGATATTGTTATGGTGGCAGGTCACTTTTGGCTAAGGGATTTTGTAGAAAACAAATTTATAAGTCCTATAGATGAATATGTGAATTTATTTCCTAAGGACTATGATTACGAGGACATATTACCCATAATAAGAGAAGAAATGAAATTAGACGGACATCAATACCTATTGCCTTCCTTTTGTGATGGACATATGGTTTTATATAGAAAAAGTATTGTTAAAGAAGTTTTAGGACATTTGCCAAAAGAATGTATTACTATAGATGAATTAATTCAAATGGTTGAAAAGGTGGATGGTTTTCAAGGGTTAAGAGGAATAGCTCTAAAAGCTCATGTAAGCGAAATACTGACAGACTTCTTGCCTTATTTAAGAAATGAGGGTATAGACCTATTCCATGAGGATTGTACACCAAGCTTTTATAATGACAAGGGTATAAAAGCACTTAATAAGTATATTGCTTTAAGAAAGTATGCACCAGCTGATACTAATGAATTTGGAAATGCAGAGATAAAATATCAGATTCAACATAAGAAAGTAGTATTCGCTATTACCTGGGGTGGTCAGCTAGGTGTGGTATTAAATGAACAGTGTAAAGAACTAGAGGACATAGGTTTTGCTACCTTAGATAAGCCATGGAATGTAACTTGGAGCTTTGCTTTAAATAATAATAGTAAAAATAAAGAAGAAGCAATTAGATTTTTGGCTTATTTGACGTCTAAAGATATAGATAAATTAGTAGGAAGCTATGCAGGAAGTCCTGTAAGAAAGTCTACATATTTAGATGAAAGAGAAAGAAGTAAATGCCCTTGGTATGATGCTCACTTAGAAATGGTAGAGAAGTATGCTAAGCCGCTGCCAAGTCTAAAGGGATCTGGAGAAATTTTAGGGATTCTTTATGAATATATAAGTAAAGCTTTTAACCATGAATTAAGTGCGGAAGAAGCTTTAAAGACAGCTCATGAAAAAATAATGCAGTGTGGGAGATAGGAGTGAGAAAATGAGTAAGATAATTGTAATAGGTGGAGTTGCAGCAGGCATGAGTGCTGCCTCAAAAGCTATAAGATTAGAGCCTGAAACAGACATAATAGTTTATGAAAAAGGAAACTTTCTTTCCTATGGAGCTTGTGGACTTCCATACTATGTTTCTAATGTAAATGAGGATTATACTAAAATGATAGCTAGAACACCAGCTCAATTTGAAGCTATGGGTATAAAGGTGAAGCTTCGACATGAGGTGGTAAAGGTATACCCAGAGGATAAAAGTGTAGTGGTAAGAGATTTAGAAAATGGAAATATGTTTGTAGATAAATATGACAAGCTTATGATATCTACAGGAGCTTCTCCTATAGTACCACCTTTTCCTGGGGTTAATTTAAAAAATGTTTATACTTTAAAAACTCTTGAAGATGGAATGATATTAAAGGAAGCTCTAAGCAAAGACAATATTAAAAATGTTGTAATAGTAGGTGCAGGATATATCGGTATAGAGTTAGCTGAGTCCATGGTAGAGCTTAAGAAAAACGTAAGAGTTGTAGAGTTAGGCTCTCAGGTATTAGGAAACTTTGATACTGAGATAAGCTCTATAGTAGAAGAAGAACTTATCAAGCAAGGAGTCAAGCTTAACCTGAATGAAAGTGTTCAAGAGTTACTTGGTTATGAGGAAGTAAAGGCAGTTAAAACAGATAAAGGTCAATATGAAGCAGATTTAGTAGTTATATGTATAGGTGTAAGGCCTAATACGGGATTTTTAAGGAATCTGCCATTACAAATGGAGAGAAACGGAGCTATCATAATCGATAGAGAAATGAGAACAAGTATACCAGATATATATTCTGCAGGAGACTGTGCTATGGTATATCACAAAGTGTTAGAAGAGAATGCTTATATTCCTCTTGGCACTACAGCTAATAAATTAGGAAGAATAGCTGGAGAAAATATGCTAGGAAAGCACATAAAGTTTAAAGGTACCTTAGGCAGTGCTGTAGCTAAGATTTTAGATTTAGAGGTAGCAAGGACAGGCATATCAGAGAAAGAAGCTTTAAAATTTGCTTTAGATTATAAGACTGTATTTGTGAAGGCTTCAAGTCATGCTGCTTACTATCCTAATCCTACACCTATATTCATAAAATTAATATATGAAAAAGGAACTAAAAAGCTTTTAGGGGCTCAAATGGTAGGAGAAAAAGGCGTAGCCCTAAGAATAGATGTTTTTGCTGCGGCTATTCATAATGAAATGACTACCGCAGAATTGGGAATGTTAGACCTATGTTATGCACCACCTTTTGCTGGGGTTTGGGATGCTGTTCATATTGCGGCTAATGCTGCTAAATAGAGTTGAGGTGAATCATATGACAAAGAGTAAGATTTTGAGTTTAGAAGAAGCTGCATCTTTGGTAAAAGACGGATATACCCTATCTTTAGGAGGTAATGTGCTTCATAGAAGTCCTCTAGCCTTTTGCAGAGAGCTGATAAGGCAAAATCGAAAAGGGTTAAAGCTTGTAAAGACCGCAGGAGCTCATGATGTAGATATATTATGCTCTGTAGGTGCTGTTGCTTCAGTGGATGCTGGATTTATAGGTTATGAAACAGAGTATGGATTGGCTATGCACTATCGAAAAGCGGTAGAAGGTGGAGTGGTAAAAGCCAATGAACATGCATGTTATACAGTTATATCTGCCTTAAGAGCATCTCAATATGGAATACCTTTTATGCCGGTAAGAGGACTTATGTATGGTGATTTAATTGAAAAGAATGACTATTTTAAAGTTATAGAGGATCCTTTCAGTGGAGATAAAATAACGGTGGTTAATGCTATAAGACCTGATTATGCAATTATTCACGTTCAGGAAGCAGATGAATATGGTAACGCAAGGATAATTGGACCTAAGTATGAAGATGTTTTATTATCAAGATCAGCTAAAAAAGTAATAATTACTTGTGAAAGGTTAATACATACAGATAATTTTGCAAGACAGCCTGAACTTACAGATATACCAGGATTTTTAGTAGAGGCTGTAGTGCTTGTACCTAATGGAGCAGCTCCTGGTACTTGTGCAGGAAGATATGATTTAGATAGAAAATCATTAGACCAATTTAAAAGCTTAAAAACAAAAGAACAAATCATAGATTATATAGATAAATACAGTAAAAAAGATAGAGGTATAAGCAGATTCTAAGGAGTGATAAAATATGAATTACAGACCATCAGATATAATGACCATAGCAATAGCTAGAATGCTTAAAAATGATGAAACAGTTTTCCATGGAGTAGCTTCTCCACTGCCTATGGTAGCCATACAACTTGCTAAAAGTCTTCATGCACCAGATTTAATCTATGTAAACATCACTGGTGGAGTAGATGCTAAACCTCTTAAATTTTCTAAATCTACAGATGGTCCAGAACTTTTAAAAGGAACAAAATCTCTTTTCCCTCTTTCAGAGATATTTGATTTATCTATGAGAGGCGGATTAGATGTAGCTTTTCTTAGCGGAATACAATTTGATTTTTATGGAAATGTTAATGCCAGTGTAGTAGGAGATTATTATAAACCTAAAGTAAGATTGCCTGGTGGAGCTGGAAGTGCAGTGCTTATACCTACAGCTAAAAGAGCTATAATATGGAGAACAAAGCATGATAAAAGAACCTTTGTACCTAAGTGTGATTTTGTAACTACCAGAGGAAACGTACATAAAATAGTTACCCCTTTATGTATTTTTGCATTTAAGGATGGAAGATTAGTTTTAGATAGTATTCATAAAACTTCAAGTCTTCAACAGGTAATTGAGAATACAGGTTTTGAAGTACTTTATGATGAAATAAGATTTACAGAAGACCCTACGACGGAGGAGTGGAGGATGCTTCAAAAGGTTGATCCAACGGATATAAGAAGCATTGAATTTTAACTAAAATTTTAAATAATTTCAATTTTATATTAAATTATTTTAACAATTATGATATAATTTGACTATGAAAACCTTTAACATTATAAGGTTCAGGAGAATATTCTTCTGAACCCAATTTTAATTTATAGCATAATTTTTTAATTTTTTAATTTTTAATTTTGGTAAATATTGAGAAAAGGAGTGGCTTTAATGGAAAATATGCACCCTATAATAAAATCTTTAGTGGAAGCAGCACCTTACATAAAAGCTATGAGAGAAAATGGTTATATGGTAGGAGTAACAGACAGGGAAAAAACTTTAAGATTTATCCCTAATGATATAATTGATTTAAGTATACCGCCTAATACAATGCTGCCACCAGAGGACCCTATGCTTGAGGTTATGAAAACAGGAAAACCTATGGAGGTAAAGGTTGGTAAAGAATTGTATGGCATACCTTTTAAAGCTTACTATTGCCCAGTGAGAGATGAAAAAAATCAAATTATAGGTGGACTAGCTTTAGGAAGAGAACTGGAAATAGAAGAAAAGCTTATAGATATAACGAATACTATAGTCCAATCCATAGAGCAAATAGGGGAAGCTATAAACCATATTGCAAAGGGATCACAGCAGCAAGAAGAAATAAGTCAGAATATGGTAGAAACTATGTTTGAGTCTGTAAGTAAACAGGAAGAAACAGATGACATATTAAATTTTATAAAAAATGTTTCTAGACAAACTAATTTATTATCCTTAAACGCTCAAATTGAAGCTGCTAGAGTTGGTATGGCAGGTAAAGGCTTTGCTATAGTGGCTAACGAAATGAAAAAATTAGGTAATAGCAGTTCAGGGGCAGTAAGCAACATAGAAACTATATTAGATGAAGTAAAGAGCATTAACGAAAAAATAAAAGCACTGGTTAATACTAATAATGAAATAACCTCTGAACAAGCAGGTGCCATAGAAGAAATCCTTGCCAGCATGGGTGAAGTAAGTAATGCAGTTTCCATACTTAAGGGACTATCTAATAAATTATAAAAAGACTAGTAGATATAAAATTTATATGGACAAAAATCTATTGAACCGTTTAATTAGGGGAAAATAATAGCTAGGAGAGTTAAAAAACTTTTCTAGCTATTATTATTTGCTGCGACTATTTAGATGGTGCCTGATATTATAATAAGGTAACTAATTATAATTTCCATCGTAATAAGGATGAATAAGTACTTAAGGGGGAACATAAAGCCATGGAGGATTTGGAACTAGTAAATAAAGTATTAAAGGGGGACATAGATTCTTTTGAAAAGATTATACTAAAATATGAAAAAATGATTTTTAACTTTATATACAATATTATAAATGAAAGAGAAGCCTCAGAGGATTTAACTCAAGAGGTTTTTATCTCTGCTTATAATAAACTTTATACCTTTAATAAAAAATATAAGTTTTCCACCTGGCTTTATCAAATAGCTAAAAATAAATCTATAGATTATATAAGGAAAAGAGATAAGGAAAAGCAAATAAGCATGGAAAATATGGAGATAACTCCAGATAGAGGCGAGTCTCCGGGAGAAATTGTAGAATATAAAGAGCTTAAGCAATCCATAGAAAATTTTATAGGTACACTAGATGACAAGAATAAACAGATACTTCTTTTAAGATATATATATGATAAATTTACTTTTAACGATATTGCAGAGATGGTAGGTATGAGTCAGGCTGCAGTAAAAAAGCGATATTATAGTATTTATGAAAAATATAAAAAGCATACAAAATCTTATGAAATATTGAGGAAGGAGTGATTTTTATGGATTGTAAGGAGTTTAAAGATTATCTTCCTGATCTTATGGAAAATGAAGCAGGACTTGGAATAAAAGAGGACATGATGGATCATATAAAAAAATGTGAGGAATGCAGGGCTATATATGATTCAATGAAATTTAGCAGAAAAGACTTTACTGATTTTTTTAAAGAGAAGGGTAGAGAATACGAAAGTCAAAAAGATATTATATTGTCCAAAATAGATAAAAATCTTTATACTAAAAATAATAAAATGAGTTTTTGGTTTAAAAAGCATAAAAAAGCATTGTATCCTTTAGTAGCAGCAGTGTTTTTAGGATTTATATTTATATTTTCTTACAGATACGTTTATGAAAATATTAT
Organism: uncultured Clostridiaceae bacterium; assembly: GCA_946405135.1. Classification (GTDB taxonomy): domain Bacteria; phylum Bacillota; class Clostridia; order Clostridiales; family Clostridiaceae; genus CAMJGD01. Next base: position 34,211 of record CAMJGD010000024.1, read on the forward strand.
GTTTGGTGCAACTAAATGCACAAAAGAAGCTTCTGCAGGTAATAAAGCTAAAGATGAAAAAATTAAAGACCATCAGCCTTTAATAGAATACAAAGAAGATATAAGTACAAGTGACAGTGAAAAAAGTATATCTGAAAAAGAGATTATACTAGAAAAGATGAATGTCAGCAGGAAAAAATCTATAGAAAAAACACTAAAGCTTCTTAGAGAGAAAATTGACATAGGAGCTTATCCTTGGAAGATAATCTATAGTGATGAACACAAGGTTATATTTAATAGTTATTCCCATATACTTGCTTACTCTTTTGATGAAAGAATAGGAGTGTATTCAGCTATAGATCTTAAAAAGTTAGGTTTTAACGGAAATATTCAAGGTAGTGAAATGATGTATTTTGACCCTAGCCCTGATGGACATTATATACTTGCATCAACTATCACAGCGGATGCAGAAGGAGATATAAAAAATCCTGTTTATGTAATAGACGTTGTAAATAATAGTGTAAAGAAGATACTAGATGGTAACAGAGCTGATCTTATTGTAGATTGGTCTAGTAATTCAAGGTATCTAGGTATAGGAATATGTAAAGGAAGTCCTGAAGGTTATATATATGATGCAGCAAAAAATAAAATTACAGAGGTCAAAGGATTTTCTGGTAAGCAATGTTTTGGTTTAAGAGTATCAGATTCTGGATACGCAGTAATGGATTGTGATAGTAAGCGTTACTTTTATAGAGATAATTATAAAAAACCAGAATATGTATCAGATAAAGGAATTAGTAGGTTTAGCGGAGATCGCTGGATTGTAACTTTGGGTAATGAAGTATATGAGGTGGATAAGAATAGTGAAAAGCCTATTACAAGATTTAAAAGTGGTTTAAACAGTATAGTAAAGGATGATAAAGTTTATGCTTATGATGAAAAAGATAAGTCTAAAATGGCAATATTTAATTTCAATACTTTAGAGAGCTTTGAATACAAAGATTCTTTTGATAAGTCTATAGAGCCGCATTTTATCAGTAATAGAAGAGGAAATGTTTTGTCCTATAGTCTTTTAGGACCAGAGGATAATATAAAAGTTTTGTTTTCAGATAATAGGCCTTCTAAAATTGTAAAGCCATCCATGAAACATGTAAGCTATAATTTTAAGGATGAAAATACTCTTATTTATATAGCACTAAAAGATGGAGCACAAAAGAATGGTGAGTTTAGAATTGTAGCTTATGATTTAAATGAAGATAAGGAAAAAGTATTATTTGATAATAAATAAAAAAAGGAACTGTCTTAAAAATTTTGTTTTAAGGCAGTTCCTATTTTTTATATTAGTTTTAGCATATTTTTCAATATATTTGTAGAATTTTTTACAGCTATATCTTTAAATTTATCGAAATCCATGTGAGCTCCAGTGTTTGCATTATCTGAAATAGATCTTATTACCACAAAAGGAATGGAATTTAAATAACAAACGTGAGCTATGCTTCCACCTTCCATCTCACAGGCTATAGCATTGAATTCTTTATTAAGAAAACGAATCTTATCTACACTGGCAACAAATTCATCTCCTGTAGCTATTCTTCCCACAAAGCTTTTATGTTCATTGGATTCCTTGCTGCAATTATAAGCAAGCTCTACTAGCTTAGTATCACTCTTAAAATCAAAGGTATCTAATCTTGGTATCTGTCCTCTTTTATCCCCAAATGCAGTAGCATCCATATCGTGTTGTACTAGTGAATCTGCAATAACCAAATCTCCAGGACGTATATTTTCACCTATTCCACCAGCAATACCTACATTTATAACTTTATCTACTTTATATTCACTAGCTAATATTTGGGCACATACAGCTGCATTTACTTTACCTATACCACAAACTACAGCTACTACTTTTTTTCCCCATAGAGTTCCATAATTAAACTCCATTTTAGCCTTTATATCCTTTTTTTCAAGACTCATTTCTTTTAAAAGTATCTCTAGTTCTTCGCTCATAGCTCCTATAATACCTATAACCATTTTACAATCCTCCGTAAATTTACAGTTTTTATTACACATAACTATAGCATACAATATTTAATATTTTAAAGTCAATTCAATAAAGTAAATAGAGCTGTATTCCAGTCCATAGATGTTTTTAGTTTTAATCTACAAAAATAGTACACGAGCTATCTTAGAGTAGTTTGTAGTTGTGAAACAATCTCTCTTTTATATCTAACAATAATGCAGCTATTTCTACTTATATTATATATAAAATTTTATAGATTTTAATCTTTATATAGCCTTAATAAAAAAACATCAGAAACTTAAATTTATTACTCTTTAAAATATTATTTTAAGTCACAAATAGAGTTATAATGTCAAAATATTTAAGGCTTTTACAGACATTATTTACCTTACTTTTACATAAACTATAAATTATACTATGATATGACAATGATTTTACAGAAATGAGGGAAAAAGATGGGAAATATGAAAAAGACCATAGCAAAGGTTTTGGTAGTTACATTTTTAGCTACCATAATTCCTACTAAAGTTTTTGCTACCACAGAAAGCCCTGAGCCTGAAAATACAAAAGTGGAAGCAAAGACCTCAGTAGAAAAGGAAGAAACCCCAGGTAAGATACTCAAAGAACTTGATGATAAAAGAGAAGCTAATGTAAAACACTATTTGCTAGATAATATGACTTATGAAGCGGTAGTATATGATGAGCCGGTACATTATTTAGAAGATGGACAATGGAAAGATATAGATAACTCTTTAAGTGAAACCAAGGATGAAGCTTTAATGAAAGAAGATGAGGCTTTAGAAGCTGAAAAAGAGTTATCAGAAACACAGGAAAGCACTGAAGAAATCTTATCAGAAGCACAAAAACAGGAAGTCACTAAAGAAGAAACTGAGAAGGAAAAATTGTTAGAAACTAATGAAAGTTTTAATAAAAATGAAAACAAGAATGAGAAGTTAAAGCAAGAGGGAAATATTAAAAAAGACTTAGAAAATGGTGAAGACAGTAATTTAGAAAAATCCATCAAAAGTGAACTAAAGGAAAATAAAAAGGATAAAAACATAGAGGAACTAAAAGAAAAGCATAAGAAACCAAAACAAGATCCATTAAAGAATAAAGAAAAGAATGTACTAGAAAACAAATCTAACAATTTTAAAGTTAAAATTGCAAAGAAGGCAGATTCTAATAAGCTAGTTAGAATATCAAAGGATAAATATGAAATATCTTGGAATATTAAGAATACATCAAAGGTATCACCAAATTTAGTTAAGTTAGATGAAAATAAGCTTAACAAAGATATTGAAGAGCAGGTTTCAAAAGTCCTTCAAGAAAGCAGCACTTTTAAAGCAAAAAGTGAAGCTGAAAAAAATATAGAAAAGCAGACTCTAGTTGAAAATGGAAAAAGGAAAGTTTTAAAAAATGTATCATCTACTGTTAATTTTTACAATATACAGCCTGGTGTGGATCTACAATATAATGTAGTATCTGACAGAGTCAAAGAAAATATAATATTAAATAGTAAAACTTCCCATAGTGAATTTATATACAATATTAATGTTAAAAATCTAGAAGCAGTAAGGAAATCAAAAGATAAAATTGTGTTTTTAGATAAAAAAGATAAATCAAAAGAAGTATTTTCAATAGAAGCACCTTATATGATTGACTCTAAGGGAGAAGAAAACAGAAATATTGAGCTTAAAATTGAAAAAACAAACAAAGGTTATCTATTGACATTAGTACCAGATAAAGAGTGGTTAGATCATAGTGACAGAGCTTATCCTGTAACCATAGATCCTATCATTTCTACAGACCCCAGCAGAACTACCATAACAGATACTTTTGTATGCTCTAATGATACTGAAAATAAGCACAATAATCAATTTCTTAGGGTAGGAAAAAATTCTAAAATAGGCATCACTCGTTCTTTCATTAAATTTAATCTGCCAAAATTAACTTCAGCAGAAACCATAGTTAATGCACAATTAGCTTTGGTGCTATATAATGCTCCTTCTAATAATCAGATTAATGTTCATAAAGTAACTAAGGATTGGAAAGCTGATGCTAATAACAATTTAGGATGGAAGAATCAGCCAGGCTATGATGCTAAAGTTGAAGATTACAGCTTTGCTAAAGGCTCAAATGTATGGGTTAATTGGGACATAACCTCCATAGCTAAAGAATGGTACAGTACTGGAAATAACTATGGATTAATGTTAAAAAGCAATGGAGATGAAAGCACTCCAGATTCTATATTTATTTCAGCAGATGATGATGATGCAACAGTAAAAGGGTACAGACCTCAAGTTACATTTCAATATGTAAACAATTCAGGCCTAGAAGATTATTGGACATACCATTCTCAAGATGTGGGAAGAGCAGGCACTAGTCATGTAAACGACTACAATGGAAATCTAGTATTTGTACATGAAGATTTGTCTATGAGTGGCAGCAGAATGCCTATAAGCTTAAGCCATGTATATAACAGCAATCAAAAGGATGAGTTAGATAATAATGATAAATCCTTTGGTTATGGAACAGGCTGGAGACTAAATCTAAGCCAAAGAGTTAAAAAACAAACCATACAAGGAACGGATTATTATGTTTATACCGATGAGGATGGAACAAAACATTATTTAAAATGGGATTCCTCCGCATCTTCTTGGAAAGATGAGTCGGGTATAGATATATCTATGACCACTAACAGCAATGAAAATGCTACGGATTATTTTAAAATTAAAGACAAGGGCGGAAACCAGCTAACCTTTACAAAATGGGGATATCTATATCAAATCATAGATAACAATAATAACATACTTACTTTAAATTACGGTGGAGCAGCTCTTAAAAAGATTACAGATGGTGCAGGAAGAGTTACTAATTTTGAAGTTTCATCTAATGGAGAACTTACAGGGATTATAGATCCAAGCAATAGAAAAACAAGCTTTACTTATAATGGTTCAAAATTATCCACTATAACTTATCCCGATGGTAAAGCTGTAAGCTTTAAGTATGATTCAAAAGACAATCTCATAGAAGTTTCTAATATAGATGGATACAAGATTAGATATGAATATTATAATGCTGAACCACAAAGGGTTTCTAAAATATCTGAAGTATATAGTGATGGCAGCGCAGGACAGCAGCTAACCATGAATTATGGGTTTAACACTACTACTTTTAAGGACTCTAAAGGAAGAAAAAATCTATATCAATTTAATGATTTAGGAAACACTATATGTGTAACAGACAGTGACGGTAGTGCTCTTTACTACAAATATGGTAAGGACTCTTTAAAAAATAAATTAACTTTAAATTCTAAAATGCAAAAGTCTGTAATGAACTATCTAAGTAACCACAATGCAGAAGTAAATGATTATTGGAATGTAGGTAATTGGGCAAGTTCTGAAGGTACTGGAAGCTTTGACAGCAGTAATAGTTATCTTGGTAAACAGTGCTTAAAAATAACTAAAACCAATAATAGAAGCAGACATTATATGGGACAAACACTTCATCTAGAGAAAGGGAAAACCTATACCCTTTCTGGATATATAAAAGCTAGAGATATATCAAATTCTAGTCGTAAAGGAGCAGCCCTATTTGTAAATTATCAAGACAGTACTGGAGAATACAAAACTGTTGATAGCGAATATGTAAATTCCACTAAAGACTGGGACAGGTATGAAGTTATATTTACCCTCCCAGCTAATGCTGCATCAGATGTGGTGTATGCTAGGGCAGGAATTGTTGAGGAAACAGGAACAGCATATTTTGACTGTCTCCAGCTGGAAGAAGGTTCTGCAGCTAATAGATATAATATTGTAGAAAATCAAAATTTCATGGTGGATACTGATGCAAGCTCAAGATTCTGGACAGCAGAAAATTATGATTCAGGAAATCAACTGATAAAGATGAATTCAGATTCTAACTATCCTTCAAACTTAGATAGATATAAAAGCTGCGTTAAGATGGATGGCTATGCAGATAAAGAAAAAGGAATTTATCAAAAGATAGATGTTTCAGGTAAAAAGGGAGACGTATTTGTTGCCTCAGGCTGGGCTAAAGGTCAATCTATACCTCTTAAAAGGGGTGGAGGAAGATACTTTGCTTTA
>CAMJGD010000025.1 GCA_946405135.1 uncultured Clostridiaceae bacterium
TTTGGTCAGTCGAACTTACACCTACGTAATGAAATGGAGTAGGTGTTTCATTTATAAATAATGATAAAAAACTTGATATATAGTCATTTATAGTATCATAAACTAAAGGAAACTCCTACTTCGCTACTCTACGTAGGAGTAAGTTCCGCTAGCTAAATCGAAGATTTAGAGCGTCACTTAAATCAGAATTTGTCTAGTTGCTTATTTAAATTTGATATGAATAAAATTTATGTTTTGTAGTGAACGTAAAATAGATAAGAGGAGGCAATAATTTGAAAAACCTTTTAATCGGATTTGAAGGAGATACTAATAGTACTAAATTACTACTGGATGGAATTTCGTCAGATTTTAATAAAATCTACTTGTTAAACGATAAATTAAAAAGTGTAAAACAAGTAGTTGAGGTATTAGAAAGAGAAAATATTGGGTTCATACTTGCAATAGGACAGAAACCAGTAATAAAAGACAAAATATGCTTAGAACTGCAAGGTAGACATAATGATATTATTTATTATACTCAATATCCTGTAGACGATATACTGAATTTTTTTAATGGTAAATATGATGTAAAGTTATCTAAAAATGCAGGAACATCATTTTGTAACAATTTGTATTTTAATATCTTAAATTATATAGAAGAAAATGATTTGAAAACAAAAATTTTGTTTATCCATATACCAATGTTAAAGAATATATCAGATTTTTATAGGTTTAGTAAGGTTATTGAAAAATATTTAAATAGTTCTTTGCTATTTTGTTCTTAGTTAATCTCTGCTACAACTAAAATTATGATAATACATATGTACCATAATAAATTAAAAATTCGAAAGTCACATTTTTATGAAAATTTATAGTTTAGTCCGTAAAACCTCGTGGTCTTGTACCCGAGGATGTAAGGACTTCGATTAAGGAAGGTTCAATACCTTCCTTAATCGACTTTTACTGAAATATTATATTTTCAGTAAAAGTACGATATAATGTAAATGGAAAGTGAGGTGAAAAATAATGTATCTTACAGTAAAACAACAACTTAAAAACTTATCTAAAGAAGATTATTTAAACTTAAAAAAATTATCTCATATTGCCAAAAATCTATACAATGTTGCAACTTATAATGTTAGACAGTATTACTTTCAAGAAAAAGAATACTTAAAGTATGAACAGAATAACATACTTTGCAAGGAAAATGAAAATTATAAGCTACTAAATAGTAATATGAGTCAACAAATACTTAAAGAAGTTGATGGAAGTTTTAAATCTTTCTTTGGATTATTAAAGTTAGCTAAAAAAGGTAAGTATGATTTTAATTATATAAGGCTCCCTAAATATCTTGATAAAGATAGCTTTACTACTTTAGTTATAGGCTTTGTTAGAATAAAAGACAATGTATTAATTATGCCTTATTCTAATGCTTACAAGAAAACTCATAAACCTATTAAGATAAAAATACCTCCAATACTATTAGATAAGAAGATTAAAGAGATTAGAATAATACCTAAATTTAAAGCAAGGTTCTTTGAGATACAGTACACTTATGAAAGTGTTGAAATTCAAAGGAATTTAAACAATACAAAATCACTTGCAATAGATATAGGATTAAACAATCTTGCTACTTGTGTAACTAATGAAGGAAAATCATTCATTATAGACGGAAGAAGATTAAAGTCAATTAATCAATGGTTCAATAAGCAAAATAGTATTCTACAAAGTATTAAAGATAAGCAAGGTATTAAAGGTACTACTAATAAACAAATGATTATAACTAATAATCGTAATAATAAAGTTAATGATTATATTAATAAAACTTGTAGATATATAATAAATTACTGTATTAATAATAATATAGGAAATTTAGTTATTGGTTATAATGAAACACTTCAGAAAAATATTAATTTAGGTAGAATTAATAATCAAAAATTTGTTAATATTCCAGTAGGTAATATTAAAGAAAAACTTGAATATCTTTGCGAATTATATGGTATAAAATTTGTTAAACAAGAAGAAAGTTATACTTCTAAAGCAAGTTTTTTCGATAATGATGAAATACCTAAATATAATCCTAATGCACCAAAAGAATATAAGTTTAGTGGTAAAAGGGTCAAGAGAGGATTATATCAAACTAAAAAAGGATATTCCCTAAATGCAGATGTTAACGGTGCTTTGAATATACTCAAAAAAAGTAGTGTTGTGTGCTTAAATGCACTATACAGTAGTGGCGAAGTGGATACGCCTGTTAGAATAAGGATAGCATAAACTATCAATCTTCTATACGAAGCCCCGTACCCTTGTGGTCGGGGAGGTTCACTGTATTAACTTGTAATAAGCTTAAAAGCTTATCAAGCTATAGTCTTTTTACAAAAGAAAGGCTTTTATATCATATAATTTGTGATTATATATTTGATGGTACTGAATTTGATTACTTTACTGAAAAAGGATTTGTTTCAACTAATGGAGTAGGACGATATTTACAAAGTTTAAGTATTAATTTAGATTTAGTAAAAAGCTAAACAAATGTTCGCATAATATAGAAATTTATGGTTAAACTATTAATAGAGTTAAATAATTGCCATAATTATAGTTGGAGGCTGATTATTTTATGGATGAAAAAGTATTTTCTTTAATGGAAAAGATGTATGCTGAAATATTAAATCTAAAAGAGGGCCAAGGAAATCTAGAACAGGGTCAAAGAAAGCTTGAGGAAGGCTATAGGAGTTTGGAACAAGGGCAAAAAAACAAAGAGCATTTAGAAGTAATTAATCATAAAGAAGCAATTGATTATGTAGATGATATTGTTAGCAAGAATTTGAATGATTTTACAAATATAATTGTTGAAGCTGTAAATAGAAGTTTAGATATGTATTTATATATGGTTTAATAGTGAATTATTATGAAATAAGCTAGTCCATATCATAGTAGATGGGGACTAGCTTAATATTTTTGGTATATTAACTGTTAAAGGTTGTGATTATATAATACTATAATTTCAATAATAATAAACTATGCTTCTGTTTAAGTTTGAGCACAAATAAATACAAAGGAATTTTAAAATTGACATAGAAATTATATATAAATCATAATGGAAAATAAATAAAAGTCGAGGGCAAAAATATGTATATTAATGAAAGTAAAATTATGAAAAAAATTTTTACAATAGAGTGTAAGGATATAATTTTAAGAGAGTTTATGTTAGAGGATTTAGATAAATTATACGGACTTACTTTACAGAAAGAAATAACAGACCTTTTACCAGATTGGATTTCAACTAAGGAGCAACGTGGAAAGTGGTTAATTGAAGACATTGAGGAGAATAAAGAGTTCCTCGAATCTGTACCTAATATAGGAAGTCAATGCTTAAGGCTAGGAATTATACTTAAGGAAACCAATGAATTTATCGGTTGGTGCTGTTCAAGTATTAAAGATGAATTATCATCCTCAAGTAGAGAAATAGCTTATGCTATTTCAAAAGAATATCGTGGCAGAGGTTATACAACACAAGCAGCAGAAGGATTAATCAAATACTTATTTAAAGAAACCAACACTCATGAATTAATTGCCATTGCACTTTTACGCAATATACCCTCAAATAGAGTAATGCAAAAATGCGGATTTAAGTATGTAGGCATTGTTGACCTTGGCAAGGAGAAATTCAATTATTATAAGATTAGTAGAGAGAAAAATTTGGGGTACTAGGCACCACCCGAGTTTTGTCCATATGTAGAAGGTGAGTAAGAGGATGGATACTATTAATATAGCTATAATTGATGATGAAATGGATCTCAAGCCAAGTATTATAGAGATGAAGGAAACAATATAGACTCAGCTATAGAACAGGTACTGTTTTTTACTGTTGTAATATCTAGTTTAGCAGGCGGATCTATAGTATTTACTATAATGATTCATAAAAAGAAGAAAGAAAGCAAGAAGCTTATAAAAGAACTGGAGAAATTTGATAGTTCTTGGAATTATAAAGAGTTAAGAAGTATAGTAAAAGAAACTTTTTATAAGGTTCAAAATGCATGGGCAGATCGTAATCAGGATTTAGCAAAGAAATATATGAGTGAAAGGTTGTATGAACTGCACAAGGGAAAGACTGATTGGATGATAGTCAGGCATGAAAAAAATATATTAAAGAGAATTAAACTTATAGATGCAAAACCTGTAGGAGTGGAAGATTATAAAGATAATGATAAAGATGTAGTTTGGTTTTATATAAAGGGCTCCATGATTGACTATATAGTAGATGATCGTACCATGAAGATGATAAGTGGAAGCAAATTAAGGAGTAATTTTGTAGAGTACTGGAAATTTACCAGAAAGGGTTGCACCTGGGTTCTAGATGAAATACGCCAAGTTGAAGATATCCAGGGAATTAATTTTTTTGATAATACTTCAGAATACTATAAGAAATAAATTTCTATTTAAAATTTATTAAAAATAAGTTACAATATTTAAATAAGGGGTTAACTTAAATTAAGAAAATGGGATAATAATCCCTGCAAGTTTCAAATTGAAAGAAGCTTACAGGGATTTGTTATTTTATGAATTTTTTTATGAAATTACAGTTGCAGTAAAATGGTAAAAAGTAAGTTTTATAATTAAAAGAGTTTGAAACTTATTATTTTTAAATTATTTTGTAAAAATAAAACTAAGTTAGAGAAATTTTTTTGAAATATATAGAAGTATATACTTAATATTACTTAAAACTTATAAATGTTATCTGAAGAAAACTATAAATGTATAAAAAGAATCGAATTCAAAAAAGAGGGATGAATGCATGAATAAGCTATTTTTACTTTTTTCACATAATCTTACCTATGAGCAAAAAACTGAAGCAGAATATAGATTTAAAATAGATGAATTCATATACTTACCAGAAAAGCTACAGTATAAGTGGAGCAATATTCCCCCAGAAGGAGAAATGGAAGATAACTATTTAACAGAGTTTAAGGAGTTTTTACTAAAAAATAGAGACAAAGAGAATTATGTATTAATACAAGGTGATTTTGGAGTAACCTACTCTATGGTTAACTGGTGCTTTAAAAATGGATTTATTCCAATATATTCAACTACGAAAAGAATCTATAACTCCATACAGAGGGAGGATAAATCTACAACTAATATTCATGTGTTTAAGCATGTAAACTATAGATTATATAAAAAGGAGTATTAATATGGCTAAAAAGTTTTTAAGTTTTTTAGGTACTAGCGATTACAAGGAGTGCACATATATATACACACAGGAAAATAGGGAAATAGAATGTACCACAAAGTATATTCAGGAAGCACTTATTAAAGCTTTATGTGATGATTGGACAAGTGATGATAAGGCTATAATTTTTTTAACTGAAAAAGCAAGAAAAAATAATTGGACTAATGAAGAAGTCATAGAGAGAAGGCTGGAAGAAAAATTAAAGCATAACAAAAATATAGATGTTGTAGATGTAAGTATACCTGATGGAAAAAGTGTTGAAGAAATTTGGGAAATATTTGACATATTATGCGCCAATATTGATGACAAGGATGAAGTTATTTTTGACATTACACATAGTTTTAGATCTATCCCTATGCTAGCCTTAGTAGTTCTCAATTATGTAAAAGTAGTTAAAGATATTAAGCTCACAGGGATTTATTATGGTGCCTATGAAGCAAAAGAATTAGTTGATGATAAAGAAATAGCACCAATTTTTAATTTAACTTCTTTTGATGAACTTTTAGAGTGGAGCCAAGCAGTAAATAGCTTTTTAAAGTATGGTAACAGTATGCACTTAAAAGAAATATCAGTAAAAACAATTAAAGATGGTTTAAAAAATGGAAATAAAAATTATCAAGAAGTAAATAACTTTATTCAAAGGTTAAACGATTTTACAAATTGCATTTATACCTGCAGAGGAAAATGTTCAAAAGACATTAATAAAAATCCTAATACAAAATCAATTAAAATTGCTTATGAAAATATGGAGAAATGTTTAGAGAAAATTCAAGCTAATAAAAATGATTCTGTAAAACCTCTAGTACCTTTATTTGATAAGATACAAGAAAGAACTAAGGATTTTAAAAATGCAGATAATTTTTATACAGGTATGGCAGTGGTGAAATGGAGTATAGATAATAATCTTACTCAACAGGCATATACTGCCTTTGAAGAAACAATTAAAACCTATGTATGTATAAAATTTGGACTAGATGAAACTATAAAAGACCATAGAGAAGAATTTGCAGCTAAAGCATTGAAAATAAAAGCTAAAAATATATCAGAAGATAAATGGATTATTGCACAAAAATATAGAAATGATAAAGATTATAGAGAAACTTTGAAAAATATAGTAAGTGGTTTAGATGAAGAAATATCTAAATTGTCTGATACTTTAAGTCAAAAAAGAAATGATATTAATCATTTTGGATATAAGGACAATGTGTTAAGCTATGAAGCTCTTAACTGTGATATTAAAAATTTATACGAAAGGTTTAATGCTTATGTTGAGCATAATAAAATTTAATTTAGACTATAAAAATTTCAAAAGGAGGTAAGAATATGAAATATATTAATTGGTATAAATATATGAAAAATCCATCAGAAAAAGATATTCAGATAGATGTAAGTTTTAAAAAAGAAGATTACATAACTTGGAGTGATTTAATAACAAAAACAATATTTTATTTATCAAATGAGGACAAGAACAAAATATTAAATGCAGCTAGAAAGTATATTGAAAGTAATATAGATAATAACAATAAACTCTTTGAATATTTATCAGGTAAACTTAAAGAAGAAGAGCTAGATAATATAGATAAAAGCATAGCTTATGATGCAAGTTTATTTCCACAGCTTCCTTTTGGAGAATTAAGTGAGAACAGTAAAAATGCTAGAATCTGCGATTATTTATCCTTAAGAACAGGTCTTTTATATTCAATAGAAGGTCATAGTGAAGAAGAAAAATTAAATATACAAAGGCATGGGTATTTATTGGGTATAGAAAAGCTTTTAGATGTTAATGGCACATTAATATTTAGAGCGAATAATACAGAATACTCAAAAAAGTTAAGCTTAATAGACAAGGTATTAAAGGGTGACAGTTTAAATGAAGATGACAGTAAAGAAGCGGATAAATACAAATTTCACATTGTAAAAGGCGGAGCAGTAAAGGTTAAACAATATTACTTAGAGACAAATAAAATTAAAGATATACGAGGAGCCAGCATGCTTCTTGATGATATAAATAGAAAAAGGCTTCCTAAATATGTAGAAAAGGAATTCATACCTGAAAGTATAGTTTATAACGGTGGGGGAAACTTTTTTGCCATTGTTCCAGAGGGGGAAGGAGAGAACCTAGCTAAAGAGATAGAAAAAGTATATGAAAAGGTAACCGTTACAGGGCAAAGCGTAGCAGTAAGCATGGAGGGATCACTTAATAGCATTGCAAAAGAAAATTACCAAAACACTGTTAGCAGGATTCAACAAAAAATTGATGAAAGACAGATGGTAAAATTCGATTTTAGAGTGAATCCAGACCTAGGGGATATTACATATTTAAGTGATGATAAAGAATATACAATAAACAAATACAATGAAAAAGATAAAATATGTACCCACTGTAACAGCAGAAATGCTTCATATATTTTTAATGAAAATGAATACCTATGCTTAAGCTGCTTAAACAAAAATTTGCAAGGCGGAAAATCCGGAAAAAACTATTTTAAGAATGAATTTTTAAAGTATGCATATAAGCACAATAAAAGCATTGAAGATAAACAAATAAATGAGCTGGAAGACATTGCAGATATAAAACAAGGTAATAATACCATAGGAATAATATATGGTGATGGAAATAATATGGGCAGCATAATTCAAGATATTAAAAGCCTTCTGCAGATGAGATACTTTAGTGAAAAAACTGAAAGTTCCATTTATGAAGCGGTTTATGGTGCAATATTAAAAGAATTAAATGTAACTGCCTTTGAAGTCATAGCCATAGGTGGAGATGACATTTTTATGATAGTTCCAGGTAAGAAAGCTATAGATATTGCTAAAAACATAGGAGAAAGATTTGATAATTTATTCAAAAATCAGTCAGAAGAAAAGTACCAAATTACAATGTCTCTTGGAGTAACTATTGCTAAGTATAACACACCGGTACAATATCTTTTTGATTTATCTCAGCAATTGCTAAAAAGCGCAAAAAAAGCCTCTAAAAAGTTAGGCAAAGGAACTATGGATGTAATGGTATTAGAAACTGATGCAGCACTAGGATCTTCTTTAAAATATATAAGAGACAATTTAGTTAAAATAGAAAATAAAAAACAGATTAATCATACATTAAAACCTTATACTTTTAGTGATGTGGATAGAATGAAAAGAATTATAAATATACTTAATAGGAGTAACCAGAAAGGAAAGTGCTACAGTTTTGCAGAAGCCAGCTTAGAGATGAAAGTCAGCGAAGCAAATCTATTTTATATGTATCAGAGAATAAGAAGCAAAAAAGAAGAAGTAAATGCACTAGACAGCACTATAGATATTTTAAAAGAATATGTTTATGAAAGAAATTTAAATAAAGAAATAAAAGATGATAAACTTATGTATTTAAATGCACAAGAAAAATATTATTCTCCTTGGTTAGATATAGTAGAGTTATGGGATTACGTTAAGGAGGAAAACTAAATGAGTAAAGTCAAAATAAGGATTGAAATTGGACTTGCTTTCTATAATGAGTATTTTATAGGAGGAGGCAAGGGGTTATCTAATATAGATAATCATATAATAAAGGATTCTGCTGGAAGGCCATATATTCCAGCATCAACCGTAAAAGGAAGACTAAGACATGAAACATCTAGATTATATAATTCATTAGAGAAGGACAATAAATGTATATTTTTTCAACAAAAAGAAGATGAAACTTGTAATTGCTTAGTTTGTAAAATGTTTGGCAATAAAGGAGTTGCTAAAGGTGAATTAAACTTTAGCAATCTAGCAGCTGAAGATTATAATAAGCATTTAAAAAGTTTGTATTCTGTAAGAGCAGGGGTGCAGATTAATAGATATCTTGGAACAACTAAAGATGATGCTTTATTTTTTACTGAAACCAGTGGTTGCGGCGGAAATATTAATTTTAGAGGAAAAATTGAAGGTTATGTACAGGAAGATACTTATAAATATCAAATTTTGCTTTTATATTTAGCTTTTGCTTTTATAGATACTTTAGGAGGAAACCAAAGCAGGGGCATAGGCTGGATCAAGGATGGAAAACAATTTGATATATATGTTAATGAAGAAAAAGTTGAAGTTAATAATTTAATAGAATGGGGGGAGAAGTTTGAAGTATAAAATAATATTAAAACTAAAATCACCCATGATTATAGGTGGTAAAAAACTTAATAATAATTATATAAAGTCTATAGAGTATATACCAGGAAGTGTATTAAGAGCAGCTTTTAGCAGAGAAATAACTGAAAGATGTCCATTATATGATTATGAAAAATCAGATAAAAAGTATTGGGTTCAATATAGAGGAGAAAAAGAATGCAATCAATGTAAAGTTAAAAATTTATGCAAAAATTTCTCTAATATAAAAATACATCATAGTTATCCCTTAGGTAGTAAAGTATATCCATTAACTGCTATGAGATGTAAAGAAGAGCCAAGCCATATGCCTATAGATACGCTTATAGAAAGAATAAAAAGAAATATTAGTATTAAAGATGATAGTTATAAATTTGAATATGCAAAATTTATCTGTAGACAATGTGGTAAAAGGGTAGAAAAATGCAGTGGGTTTTATTTAGAAAATAATGGTAGATTACTAGATATAACACCTATATATACTATTGTTACAAAAAATTCTGTTAATCCTTATTTAAAAGTCTCAAAGGAAGGTATGCTTTATTCCTTAGATACTTTAAATGAAAAAATTTATAAAAATGATGAAAAAGTACCTACAGTTTTTGAAGGCACTATAGAAGGTATTGAAGATAAAAGTGAATTAGAAGAAATAGAAAGCATTAGAGTTGGTGCATATAATACTGCAGGTTTTGGTGAAATAGAAGTGAAGTATGAACCTATTAAAGAAAAAATGGATATTAAGAATTTGCAGGCCAGGATAGAAAAACTAAACAAAAAAGTAGATTATAGCAATAAAATATATGTCCCCATAACCCTAGCTTCAGATGCTTATTTAGGCCTTGAAAAGCAATTTGAAAAAAATGCAGAGCTTTATAGTATAGCTACTAAAGATTATAAAGAGGCTTATAGTAAAATCTTGGATAAGTGGATACCTAAAAGTTTAAAGCTAGTAAGTATAATAGCTGCCAATGAATCAAGAAGAGGTTTTGATACTTCCTCAGAAAAGAATCCTTTAAGAAGCAGCAAAATTGTAACCAAGGCAGGCAGCATATTTGTTTATGAAGCGGATATAAATTCAATAAATTATAAAGAACTATTAGAACTCGAAAATTCAGGAATAGGATATAATACCATGCATGGTTTTGGTGATATATCTATAGCAGATGATTTTCATATAATGTTTTCAAAATAGAGTATGGAGGTAATAGTATGAAACTAATAGAACTTCAAAATATTATTGATAATGAATATACAGATAAAATAGTAGCATATGTTAATGAACTCGATAAATACAGCAAAATAAGAGAAGTGTTTACCAAGAGAGAAGACAGTAAAAAGATAGGCAGAAGTCAATTAACTAAGTTATTAGATAGCTGTAAAAATGCCAGTAGTGTTGAAGAATTAAAGCTATACATTAAATATCAAGCAGCAAAGGCCAATAAGGGTCAAAGCTGGAATTCAATAATAGATAATAATAATATAACTTTTGTACAATATGTACTTGGTAAAATAGATGAGCTAATTGTTATAGCTGAAAACATATATGAAAAAGTAAATGGGGAAATAGAATTAAGAATTATAAAGTTAAAAGTAGTTGAAAAATTTTTAGGATATTTATACTGGAAAGGAACAGTAATAGGAAATATGTAAGTATTTAAAAAAGGGTTAGATAGGAGGAGAAAATAGTGTTTCATGAATTTATAAATAAATATACAATAACAGCCAGCATAAGAACTACAACCGCCATTCATATTGGCAGTGCTAAACAAGAATTTGTACCAAGTGTAGTGGATAATGCAGTTATAAAAGATGTAAATGGTATGCCATTTATTCCAGGATCTTCATTGAAGGGAGTTTTGAGAAGCTATTTAGAAAAACTTCTTAAGGCCATGGGAAAAGAAGTTTGCATGATACCTGACTTATGCTCTAGACAGTTTGACGATAAATCTAAAAGAGAAAAAATTTGGAATGAAATAAAGAAGGATAATACTGTAGATGATTCTAATAAACAAAAGGAAGTATCTAAATATATGTATGAAAGAATTTGTCCTATATGTAGAATTTTTGGTTCAAATATAAATAGTGCAAAATTAATGGTTAGAGATGCTAAAGTTAAAGAAGAAGAGTTTGTCGGAAAATATGAAATTAGAGCTGGCGTTACCATAGATAGGGATAAAAATATAGCTGCAAAAGGTAATTTATATGAAGTTGAAGTAGTGCCAGCAGATACAATTTTTGAGTTTAAAGCAGCAGCTGAAAATATGAGTGATGAAGAGTTACAATATTTATTTATTTTACTTAGAAGCATGGAAGAAGGGAATATTAACATAGGTGGCATGACCTCAAGAGGGTTAGGAGAGTTTAAATTAGAAAATATAGAAATAGAATATATAGATAAAGATAATATTCTTGATGCATTGCTAAAAAAGGCTCCTTTAAAAATGACAATGGATGAATTTGAAGAAAGATTGATAGGAAAGGAGAACTAATATGTTTAAGGATTTAAGAAATGAAGTTAAAATAAATTTTGATATTAAAACCGATAGCCCTTTAGCTATTAGAAGCAGCAATGCCAATGGAATTGATCCAACCTTACCTGATATGCAGTGTATAAGAAGTTATAAAGATGGAGAAAGTGTGGTTTTCATTCCAGGCAGCAGCATTAAGGGAATATTAAGAAGTAGATGTGAGAGAATTTTAAATTTAGTAGCTAATAAAAATTCAGTATGTAATATTGTAGATATGAAAAAGTGCTGTGATGCAAAAATAGAAAAATCAGAAGAGCTATCTGCAGAGGAAATATATAAAAAAATTTGTTCTGCATGTAAAATGTTTGGTGCAAAGTCCTTAGGTGGAAGATTTAAGTTTAAAGATGCTTATCCTATTGGAGATAAACCTAAGATAGGCTATAGAAATGGAGTAGGAATAAATAGAATAACTGGTGCAGCTCAAAAGGGGGCATTATACGATTTTGAAGTGGTGGAAGAAGGGACTTTTCATGTAACCATAACTGCAGCTAACTACGAATTATACCAGCTTAAGACATTAATTTGGGCCATAAGTGATATAAATGATGGCTATGTAACTTTTGGCTCAGGTTCAACTAGAGGAAATGGGAAAATGTTAGTTGAAAATCTACAAGTTGAATTTAGGGATTATAGAGTAAACAATATAAATAAACTTCAAGGATATTATGAATCAGATTTAGGACAAGAAGTAAAATTCAATAAAAAGTTATATTACAAAGAATTTCTTGTAAAAGGAGAAGAAAATGTACTAGCATTAATGGAAAATATAACAGTAGAAGATTTTGTATAAAGGAGGATTAACATGGAAACTTCTTTAAGTAAAAAACCTTATAAATTTGTGCCTATCATAAATAGTGTATCGAGAGAAAATGCCATAGGCCATAATGAATTTAACAATAAAACCTATAGTGGAAAGCTAGATATAAGTATAAAAACTTTATCCCCCATTCATATAAGCCAAGGCATACTTAAGGTAAATAAAGGTCATATTTCAAAAGCTACCATGAGAAGAAATGGTCATATAGTTATTCCAGGAAGCAGCTTTAAGGGGATGCTAAGAAGTGTATTTGAAGCTATTTCTGAAAGCTGTCCACCTAAGTTACCTAACAATTTTGAGCCTTTATCCAATGCATTACCTAAAGATAATAGGGAGCAGTGCAGCAGTGATAAAATGTGTCCAACCTGTTCAGTTTTTGGAATGACTAGCAGGGAATATAATTATAGAGGCAAATTAAAAATAAGCGAGTTTATATTGGTACAAGATAATGAAAAAGAGGATTTAGAATATATAAATATGCCTAACCTACAGTCACCTTTTAAACCATATCCTGAAAATAATGATTTAAATATTTTTCAAAGAGAAATTCAACAGCTGAATAAACCAAAAGATATAAGCAAAAGAAAATTTGGAAATGAAAGGCTGTATTATGCGGATTTTTATCCTAAGGATGAAAAAAAGTATGATACTTTAACTAAAGCTGAGTATTATAACATCATAAAGCAAAAGGGTGTAAATAGAAGCATAAAATTTAGAGGAAGAAAGTTTTATTTACATAATACCAATAAGCAGATTACAGTAACTAATGGTCAACTTTATGAGGTTGTTAAAAAAAATAAAATTTTTAAAGGCAGTATAACATTTGAAAATTTAACAAGAAAAGAACTTTCTATATTATCTTTAGCATTAGGCATAGGTCAAGATTATAAATTTAAGATAGGTTATGCTAAACCTGCTTTTTATGGAAGTATACAATTAAATGTAGAAAAGGTATCAGATTATATGGAAAAATATAAAAAGAATAGTGTTTTGAATAAAGAATTATTGGAAAAATTAGCAGCTGAATATAAGGAAAATTCAAGCAGTGAAGTTGAAGATGCTATAGAGAAGCTTGAAAGTATACTAAAAGAGGACAATGCTCCATCATGGCCTGAAATAAGCGGTAATAAGGTTTATTAGGAGGGGTGTTATGGATAGACATGAAATTTTTACAATAGCTGTTAAGGATTTTACTGATATAAGTGCAAAGGATACGGTATTTGCTTTAGTAGAAGATACTATTAAAAGTATAAATAATGCTAATGAAAGTGAAAAAGAAAAGAAAGCTTCTCTTAATGAGTTTTTTGATCAAATAATAAGAAGCAATTCAAAAAATTTATATGGAGTAAAAACCGAAGAATTAAAAAATGTAATATATTTTGCTAAAAATAATTTAAATAAATTCAATATGGAAGAATTTAATTATTACTTTTCTTTAATAGTGAGATTGAATAAAGCTAAAATAAATTTGAAAGATAGCATAGTAGCTGAAGAAAAGCTAGTATTTGAAAATAAGAGAAGAAAACAAGAAGTAGAAAAAGAAAAGCTGCTAAAAGAGCAGGAAAATATAAGAAAAGAAGAGGAAAAAAAGCTTTCTTTAATGAGCGAAGGGGAAAAAATTGCCTATGCAATAAAAAATGAAAAGTCAGCAACAGGAAATCTTGAAAGTTATATTACTGAAATATACAATAAAATAGATATCTTTGAAGCTGAAGATAAAATTGTTATAGCAGAAGAAATTAAGAATTATTATATTAAAAACAACAAATGGGATGGAAAGCTTAGCAAAAAACAGATAGAAAAAGTTAATAAAATAAAACAAATTATTGTGTGCTAATTTAAGGGGCTGCTGCAAAATAATAAATTTCATAATATATTGATTGCTTTTAAATTAAGATTCAATATATTGTATATAATGTTAGTTTAAAAGCAGCCTTTTATAATAATAAGAAAAAACTAAAGATTATAGGGGAGATTTATTTTGAGTTTTGATAGAGATAAGCTGGGAAAGCTATATAATAATAAAGATGCCATAATTGAAATGATAAAAAATAGAGACCTAGATTTATATAATTATATGGATGAAGTTGAAAAAAGCAGTTTTATAAATGTTAAAGATATACAGTATGATATATGCATATGCACCGTTGGATTTTCTATATATCCTTTGCTTATGAGTATAAAAATATTAAATCCTAAAGAGAAGTTAGTATTAATCTTTAGTAAAAAGAGTTATGAATTTAAACAGGTTTTTGAAACATTTAAAGAAGAACTAGATTTAAAATTTGAGATACAAATGGAAATTGTGGAGAATGAGTCGGACACAGCAGAAATATATGGCATAATAAAAGAAGCTTTAAAGGATTGCAAAGGTAAAACTATTGCGTTAGATATTACAGGTGGTAAAAAGCCAACCATTGCAGCAGGTTTTTTAGGTGCTTCATTGTATGAAAATAGTAATAATATTGATATTTTATATATGGATTTTAAGGAATATGAAAACAATAAGCCTATATATGGAACAGAATTTATAACCACATTATTAAATCCTAATAATATTTATAGTTCTTTAGAAAAAATAGCCTTAAAAGATTTGTTTGAATCTTGTCAGTATAGAGCAGCTAGAAAGCTGTCTACAAGCATTGAAAAGAATTTAAAGAAAATGCATAAAAAATTTCCTCAGTACGGATTAGAAAGCCAAATAGAAGAAATTGAAAAGATAAGATATTTTGCTAGTATATATGAAAAAAGAATAGATTTTATTTATCAAAATATAACTATGGATAGTAAATACTTAAATGAAAATGAAGTATATATTTTAAGCAGACTAAAAGATACCTATACCAATATAGGAAATATAAAAGATGAAATCAGTAAAAAATATAATTATATGGGGGAAAAAGTACAAAAAGAATTTTTAAACAGGATATATGAAGAGGATAACAAGTGCAAAGATATAGATTTATTTTTAGTTTCTGTAGACAGATATGTAAGTGCAATTCAATACAAAAAAATAGATTACCAGGCATATATTTTAAGATTAGTGAGTGCTTTAGAGGTAGCAGGGATAAAGTTAAGTAAAGGAAGAGAAAATACCTTAGAAAGAAAGTTAAGACAACCTATTATTGAACAAGATAGATCCCTATTAAATAAGTTGCTGACTTTAAAAAACTGCAGAAATAATTTAAGCTTAATTCATGGATTTGATTTTGTAGATAAACCTAAAGAGGATTTTGAACAAGCAGTTAAGAGATGCATTTCATTAACATTTCAGGTTAATGAGGATTATATTGAAAGATTAGTCAATGAATCTTTAAATTTTAGGAGTTTTGATGAAATTGTATATTAATAAACGCAATATTTTTAAGGAGATAGATGATGTTTGATGTAAGATATGCTAAAGCTAACTTTGAAATAGAATTCATTAATGATTGCAAGCTTCCTAAATATAAAACTTCTTCTTTAAGAGGCGGCATGGGAACCATGCTGATGGGGTCAAATTGTACAAGTAATGGTAAGTGTAATGAATGTGATAGTAATAAAGATTGTATTGTAAAAAATATAATGTATTCAAATTTAAAAAATGAATTATCTTTTATAAAAGATAAAACCATAGCTCCATATATTATAGAATGCTTTGATGAAAGAGAGCATTATAAAAGAGGAGACAAATTAAAATTCAATATCATATTGTTTGGTGATACCATAAGTTATATGGTAAATATTATTTACTGCTTTGACCTGCTTGGAAAATTAGGCAAGGGATTTTCTAAATATCATTATATACTTACAAGTGTTTATAATGAAGAAAATGAAAAAATATATGATGGATTTTTCCTGAAAGATGAAAATATATATGGAAATACTATATTAAGCTATATTGATAAAAGAAAAAGAGAAATTGATAGAATAAATACTATTGAGTTCATAACTCCATTTAGACTGAAAAGAAATGGAAGGTATAAAGATAGCTTAACTTTTGATGATTTTATGTTTTCTATTTCAAGAAGACTTATGATTTTAAATGCTTTTGAAGGCAATTATATAGATGATATTGAATGGAGCAGAGAACTTCAGCTAATGAGTTCAAATCTCACTTGGCTTGATATAAACAGATATTCTAATAGGCAAAAGGAAAGCATGAAGTTAGGCGGAGTTAAAGGTGAAATTGAGTTTCCAGAGAGCATAAATGAATATATGGATTATATCATTGCAGGTGAACTGGTACATGTAGGGAAAAATACAGCTTTTGGACTTGGAAAATATAATATTTTATGATATAATTCTCTTCGGCATTGTTAGTTAAATATTTTTTAATGTATAAAAGAAGTTGACTTGAA
Source organism: uncultured Clostridiaceae bacterium (assembly GCA_946405135.1). Classification (GTDB taxonomy): domain Bacteria; phylum Bacillota; class Clostridia; order Clostridiales; family Clostridiaceae; genus CAMJGD01. The sequence goes on from CAMJGD010000025.1 coordinate 17,023, forward strand.
TTAAAGGATTATCATATATTTTTAATAGTATTAATCAATCTTTCTATTTGTGTTAGTAGAAAAGCCGTTGACCTGATTTAAGGGATTATCACAAGAAATCTATAGCTTCTTCTTTTGATATGCCTATTTATAGGAAAAATGACCTGTAATAAGGGATTATCACAAACTTGCTATTAAAAGTATACATTGAATATTAGAAATGAAGAAAATTAGCTGACCTGTATAAGGGATTACTTATAAATGTATCTTAAAAAAGCTGCGAGACATGCTCACAGCTTTTTTAAAGTATATTACTTTTTCACTTCTTCAATAAATTCAAGTACTGCTTCTTTTTTTGTAGCCCAGGAAGTAACTAGCCTAATAGCAGAGCTGTTATCATCAATACTTTTCCAAATTTCAAAGCTAAATTTATTCTCAAGGCTTTCAATTAATTTATTCTCAAGAATAGGAAAAGTTTGATTGGTCGGGGAATCTACCAGAAACTTAAAGTTAGCTTCTTTTAGACCTTCCCTCAAAAGTTTTGCCATTTCATTAGCATGCCTTGCTAGTTCAAAATAAAGATTATCCTTAAATAATTCTTCAAATTGAATGCCTAGAAGCCTTCCTTTAGCAAGTAATGCACCTTTTTGTTTTTGAAGAAATCTAAAATCTTCTTTTAAGTTTTCATTTTTTATTACTAGGGCTTCACCGATAAGAGCACCATTTTTAGTTCCACCAATGAAAAATGCATCTGTAAAATTACACATGTCCGATAAAGTTAGATTAGCTTCTTTAATACAAAGGGCAGAACCTAATCTTGCGCCATCTACATATAAAATAAGATTATTAGATTTACAAAATTCACTAAGAATTTTCAATTCTTCTTTAGAATATACTGTACCCAGTTCTGTTGGATTAGATATATATACAAGTTTTGGTTTTACAAGATGTTCATCTGCATGAAAGTTTAATACTTGTTGAACTTTTTCAGGAATTATTTTTCCATCCTCTGAGTCTACTGTAATTACTTTGTGCCCTGTATATTCAATGGCTCCAGTTTCATGAACCGCAATGTGACCTGTATTTGCACATATACAAGCTTCATGAGGTCTTAAAAAGGCGCTGATTGCGGTTAGGTTGGTTTGAGTACCTCCAGATATAAGATGAACATCAATATTTTCATTTCCTATCAATTTTTTTATTTGAAAAATTGCATTTTCAGTGTGGCTATCATTTCCATAGCCTTCTTCTTGCTCCATATTTGATTCAACTAAAGCATTTAAAATTTGTGGATGTGCACCTTCACTATAGTCATTTTTAAAACTATACATTAAATAAAACCCTCCTTTAGCAATATATGTTTGTGCTAATTATAACATTAAATTTAGCAAGGGGAGAAATAATTCTTACAGTACAATCATTTTTTATTACAGTTTAACTATTCAATATTTTAACTTAAAATATATAAAATTATTTTAAAAATATTGACAATATACAGAAAATTTGATAACATATCATAATAATATTAATATTATAAATAAAGACTTTGATGAGGAAGAGTAGTTACATGCTTGAAATAAAGAGAGGGAATGACGGTGGAAATTTCCCAGGATGGGTGTGATGAAGGTAGCCTCGGAGTTTTAAACTGAAAGCTTTAGGTGAGTAAGCTTTAACGGAGTTTCCTACTGTTAAAAGGGAAGTAGTATCGGTATATATGCCCGTACTATAATTGAGCGTGTACATGTACAAATTTAGGTGGTACCACGGAGATTTGCCCTTCGTCCTATATCAGGATGAAGGGTTTTTATTTTATAAAAAATTATTTCAGTTTATTTTTCTAAGTGCGCAATTAGGAAAAGAGCTGATGAAAATATTTGATTTTTGGGAGGAATTCATGATGTTAAATAAAAAGTATAATCCAATTGAATCAGAAAGTAAATGGAAGGAATATTGGAAAGAATATAGTATATACAAGTATGATTTTGAAAGTGAAAAGGAGACATTTTCAATAGATACGCCTCCGCCCACAATAAGTGGAAGTCTTCATATAGGACATATATTTTCCTATACACAGGCTGAAATAATAGCAAGATTTCAAAGAATGCAGGGAAAGAATGTATTTTATCCCTTTGGATTTGATGATAATGGACTTCCCACAGAAAGGCTTGTAGAAAAGGAAGAAGATATAAAGGCTATTGATATGCCAAGAAGTGAATTTATTGAAAGATGCCTTTTAACAACTAAAAAATATGAAGAAGAGTTTAAAGAGCTTTGGCTTTCAATGGGATTTAGTGTAGATTGGAATCTTCAATATGAGACCATAAATCCTAGGGTACAGAAAATATCTCAAAAGGCTTTTTTAGATATGGCAAGAGCAGGAAAGGCATATATTAAGGAGTCACCAGTATTATGGTGTACAACATGCCAAACTTCAATTGCACAGGCAGAGCTAGAAACCATAGATAAAGAAACAACTTTTAATTATATACCATTCCTAGCAGATGGGAAGGAGTTATTAGTTGCAACCACAAGACCAGAACTTTTATATGGATGTGTATGCTTATTTGTAAATCTAGAAGACAAAAGATACCTAAAGTATATAGGAAAAAGTGCAGTAGTTCCATTATATAATCATGAAATACCAATTTTATCAGATGAAAAGGTTAGCCTAGAAAAGGGCACAGGAGTAGTAATGTGTGCGACTTTTGGAGATACAACAGATGCATTGTGGTATGAAAAGCATAAATTACCTTATAAGAAGGTTATAGAAAGTAACGGAAAAATAGCTGATTATGTTCCATTCATAGGAGGAAAAAAGGTTTCAAAGGCAAGAGAAGAAATAATTGAACTTCTTAAGGAAAATAATCTTTTGATAAAAAGTGAAACCATAGATCATACTATTTCAGTTCATGAAAGATGTGGAAAGCCCATAGAAATAATATGTTCAAAGCAGTGGTATATAGATATTTTAAGTGAAAGAGAAAGATATTTAAAGGCTGCTGATGAGATAAATTGGTATCCAGATACTATGAAAAATAGATATATAAAATGGGTTGAAAATTTAAAATGGGATTGGTGTATATCAAGGCAGCGATACTTTGGTATTCCATTTCCTCTTTGGTACTGTAGTAAATGTGGTAAAATTATCTTTGCAAAGGATGAGGAACTCCCAGTGAATCCAATTGAAACAAAACCATCTACAGCATGTAGTTGTGGAAGCATGGAATTTATACCTGAAACTGCTGTACTTGATACCTGGGCGACTTCCTCATTAACTCCATTGATAAACTCTAGATGGAATATAGAAAGTGATGATTTAACTAAAAAGCTGATTCCAATGGGAATGAGAACACAGGCGCATGAAATAATTAGAACGTGGACATTTTATACAATAGTTAGAAGTTTATTTCATATTGGAAGTATTCCTTGGAAGGATGCTATGATATGTGGTTTTGTTTTGGCTAAAAAGGGTGAGAAAATAAGTAAGTCAAAAAATAATGCATCTTCCTCACCAAAGGAATTGATAGAAAGACATTCAGCGGATGCACTAAGATACTGGGCTGCTGGGGCAAAACTTGGAACTGATACTATGTTCTCTGAGGATGAGCTTAAGATGTCAAAAAGACTTTTGACTAAGCTTTGGAATGCATCTAGCTTTTGTATTATGCACCTTCAAGATTTTAATGGAACAAATCCTAGTGAGATACTACCAATTGATCAGTGGATAATTGAAAAGACCAAAATGCTAGAAGGTTCAGTAACGGAAAATTTAAATCAATATGAGATTGGTATTGCAAAACAAGAAATAGATGAATTCTTTTGGAATGACTTTTGTGATAATTATCTTGAAATAGTAAAGGATAGACTATATAAGCCAGAAGTACATGGTGCTTTGGAAAGATTATCTGGTCAATATGCATTATATACTGTACTTTTAGAAATATTAAAGCTCTATGCCATATATATACCTTATATCACTGAAGAGATATATCAATCCTATTATAAAAATTTTGAAAAATCAATTTCAATTCATACAATGCAGTGGAATATGAAGTCAGATACTAAAAATGAAAGTATATTATCTTTTGGAGAAAATATTAAAAGGATTATAGGCGAAGTAAGAAAATATAAGTCTGAAAGAAATCTTTCATTAAAAGAAAATATAAGCATATTAAATATTAATGTTTCAGAAAGTGAGAAAGGTTATATGGAAAAAACTTTGAAAGACATTAAAGCATGTACAAGGGCTGAAAAAATTGAAATTATCCAGTGTTAGGCACTATATTAATTTGCTTGATAATTAATTATTAATAAACTTTAAGGATATAAAAAAGTTGGGCCTTAACTTATAGGCCCAACTTTTATCTTATAACTTTTTGAAAGGATAAATCCTCTTTTAATTATTTTTTAAGCATATTATAATATTCTTCTGTGACTTCTTTTGTTTTACCATTTATTACAAGGTATTTATCCTTTAGTTTAATTAAAATATAGGGCGGATTATCCTTATATACATACAATTTTGATTTTCCATAGACATTTAAGCTGAAATTCCCTAAATTGTATCTAGCTGTACCTACACCATTAACTCTCATGCCTTTAGGAAGGAAAGTAATTTTAGTTACTTCTTCTATATCTTCTGTATTAAAACTATAGCCATATAAAGGAGCAGATATTTTAACTTTGCTTCCATTAATAGATAATTTAAAATCTGAAAAATCAAATATAAAAAACATTATAGATAAGCCTAGAACTAAAATAATGGCACTGACTATTGGAACTATGGTTAGCCATTTACCTTTCTTTGTAGCTAAATTATAAGTATATCCATAACCTATTCGTTTTTCTACAGAGGTTCTTTTATCTTCTGGGTTATAATAATAGCCCTTTTCCCAATATCTGTCCCCATCATAATTTTTATCTATTATAAACCAATTGTTTTTTTCTTTTAGAGAATATAATTCTTTAAAATACTTAACATAAAGCTTATTATTAAAATAAAAAAGTAATCCTACCCACAGAAACATATATATAAGGGTTATGGAAGGATATCTTTCCATAAATATCATTGATATTGAAAAAATTAATGCTGTTAAAATTAATTTTACATAAGACTTTTTATATTTATTTATAATATTAATTACATCAATATTATCTAGCATATTATAAGGTAAAGTTACTCCAAGTAACATGTTTTTATTTGGTTTTAAAGCAGTTCCATTATTGAAATATAAGCTTACACCTATTACTATTGAACAAAAGATAAATATAAGGGATACCATTGTAACACTTCCTTAAGTTAACTTTATTTTTTATTATATCAAATATTCCTTAGAGGTTATATATGTTATAATAAAAAATAAATTATTAAGAAACGAGGTCATACCAGTGATAAGAAAAAAAGTAATAATTGATTGTGATCCAGGAATAGATGATGCTTTTGCCCTCATTTTGGCATTAAAATGCGAAGAATTGGATATTTTAGGAATTACTACTGTTGGTGGTAATATCCAAGCGATTACTTCTGCTAAAAATGCTTTAAAGATATTAAAGCTTATGGGTAGATTAGACATACCTGTATATATGGGAGCAGAAGGTCCTTTAAAAAGAAAACTAGTTACCGCTAAAGAGGTCCATGGAAAAGATGGATTAGGTAATGCATTTTTGGAGGAAGCAGAGGAAAGTTTAATTCTTGAAAATGCCACAGATTTTATATTAAGTACTTTAAGAGAGCAGGAAGATGTAAGTATAGTTGCTTTGGCTCCATTGACTAATTTGGCTATAGCCATGAATAAAGATATGGATACTTTTAATAAAGTTAAAGAAGTGGTATGTATGGGAGGAGCTTTTAAAGTACCAGGAAATTGTTCTCCAGTAGGAGAGTTTAATTTTTGGGCAGATCCTCATGCAGCACAGTATGTTTTAGAAAACATTAAGTCACCTTTTACTATGGTTGGCTTAGATGTGACAAGTAAAGTAAAATTAACACCAATTCATAGGGAGCTTTTTAGGCATTTTAATACTCCTATATCCAAATTTTTATTTGATTCTTCTAGATTTTATTTTGATTTTTACTGGGATAAAAAGAGAACTATTGGTTGCTTATTACATGATGCACTAGCTATGGCATATTTTATAGACAATACTTTGTGTCAAGGCTTTGATTCTTATGTGGAAGTAGTTACAGAAGGAATAGCTATGGGTAAACCTATTGCAGATGAGGAAAATTTCTACAATAAAAGCTCTAACTGTCTTGTTTTAAATGAAGTTAATGCAGATAAGTTTTTTAAATTATTTTTTAATAAAGTTTTTGGAGAATTTAGAAAAGACTATGAAAAATTTTTATAATACATATATGTGTACAAAATCACAGAGCTTTTTATAAAGATTTTAAAAAGCCATTGACTAATAGATAAAAAAAGAGGGTGGTCTTTTGGAAAGATTAATCGATCTAACTTATATAATTGAAAATAATATGCCTATTTATCCTGGAGACATTAAAACAAGCCTATTTCAGACAAACTATTTAAATGTAGATAGTTATAATAACCATAGGTTAGAGATTAATATGCATGCAGGTACCCATATAGATTCACCCATGCATTTAACTGAAAGTAACGAATACATAGGTGAATTAGCATTGGAATCTTTTATAGCTGCAGGATGCGTTATAGATGTTAGAAATCAGCCTACAATAAAGATGAAAGAAGAATACAAAAAACTAATAAAAGAAAATAGTATAGTGCTGCTTTATACAGGCTCGGATAAATTTTATGGCATGTCAGAATACTATGAAAGCCATCCTATTGTAGATATGGAATTATGCAAATTTTTATTAGAGAAAAAAATCAAAATGCTGGGAATAGATATGCCTTCTCCTGATAGATATCCTTTTGAAGTTCATAAATTTCTTTTGGAAAATAAAGTATATATAATTGAGAATTTAACCAATATTGATAAATTGCTTAGCATTAAAAACTTTGAAGTTATAGCTTTTCCATTAAAAATAAAAGCAGATGCCTCCATGACAAGAGTTGTTGCAAGATGCTTTTATTAAGAAGTAAATAAGGGGGGTAATATTTTGAAAGACAAGAAAAAAGCAAAGAGAATGGCTGTAAATATTGCAAATATCATATTATTGAGTATAATTCTCTATAAAGCTATAGCTACAAATCTATTTCTTGATGCTAGATTAAACTATAGATTAATTTCAGCTCCAGTTTTTCAAATTGGCAATGAGGAAAGTTATAAACCACTTACGGAAAAATTTAAAAAGATAACCCTAGTAGGTGAGAGTCATGGCATGGAAAAAACCTATAGCTTTTTAGAAAATTTATTAAAGACAATGAATAAAGACAATAAAATAGACTACCTTGTTATAGAAGCAAGTCCTTCTGATGCTGCAATTATTAATTTCTATTTAAAAAGCGGTGAAAGGAATTATTTATTTAAATTTATTTCTAATAAAATAGGAACGGCAATGGCATCTCAAGAATTCGTAAATATGATTAATACTGTTAAAGAAATAAATCAGCATCGACAGGTTCCTATTCGTTTTATTGGTGTTGATTTAGAAGATAAGGAAGATACACTCTTATATTACCTTAAGCAAGTGTTAGGGCCATTTGCTGACAATTCTTATGTAAAAGAAATGTGGTTAATGTTATCTAAAGCAACTACATTTAGCCCTGAGGATAGTAAAAAGTTTCTTAGTTTATTTATTGAGTCCGAAGAAATGCTGCCATTAAAGAAAGAAGAAATATTTGATATGAAGATGGCACTAACACAGCGCTACTCAGAAAAAGGATATCTTTCTTCAGATGTTATACCCATTAGAGATAAAAAAATGACAGAATGCTTTATGGCTTATAAAAAATATTTGCCTGAGGGATATTTTTTAGTGAATATGGGTTCAAATCATATTAGTAACAACAATTATACTTCAGATGGGCAAGAAGTTGAATCTTTTGCTTTATTACTTAATAAAGAGCCGCAGCTTCAAAGACAATTGTATACTATAAATTTGGAATATTTAGATAGTCAATCTATGTTTGGTCAGGAGCTAGGAAAGAGTGAATTAGTTTCCACATTGCCTTATATTACTTTTTTGAAATTACAGGATAAAATTCTATATCCAAATACAAAAGAATTTAATAGAGTAGAAGATTGGAAAAAACTCAAAAGGAGAAAATCTATATATAATATGCCGGATGCTATTATCATATTTGTAAATAGTAAGGCTGTAAATGCTACTGATATTAGATTTTAGCCGTGGTATTAATTATCATTACTGGATGCAACTATCTATTGCCTTGCCAAACAGATTGTTTCTCGATATTATTCACTAGCATCTATGGGTGCTTTTTCTAGATAATGAATTATTAAATAAGGCTATATTTTAAAATAGTGTTGAAAATATTATATAATTTAAGAGGGATTATACAATCCCTCTTAAATTATAATTGTAGTGCTATTTATTGTTTTGGAACGCCTTTACACATAGTTTTCTTGTGACATTTAGGACAATATAAATTTTTATAGTTTACTCCACTATTAACACCAAAAACATTTTGTTTTAAGGTAATTTCAAAACTTTTTCCACATTCATCACATATCCACTCATACCTAACTGTACTCCAACGCATTAACGTATAAATTCCTATCAATAATCCAATGAAACTAATTGCAAACAATACCAAATTTGATGTTGCTCCAATAAATAGTAGTAATAAAGATACCACACTTAATAATATACCAAAGATAAGATACCCCTTATTTTTCATCCTAATCACCTTGCTATGATTTTATGATTATAGATTTATTATTCATTAATTATAACATGATCTTCAATAAAATATATGAGAATTATACAATCAAGTATTTTATGTCTCCAAAAGAAACTTGTTGCAATATTTATCTCTACAATTTTAGCACTTTTTCTAATAGAGTACCCTTCAATCATACATTTAGCATATTTAAGCCATTTATCTAATAGTTTCTTACTCTTATAAGTAGCAGAGTTTGTAAAATCGGTAAAAGTCTTATTGCAAGACTTACAAATATATCTTTGCTTATCTTTATACTTTCCGTTTCTTGATACAGTTTGAGCATTACAATACATGGTAGAAGGTTTAGAACGTCTAGTATAAGTTAAATTATAAAATAAATTTTAATTTCCAAAGTTAGTTATTGGCATTTGACAATAACTAAAAATAAGAGTAATATGAAAGTGGCAAATGCCAATAATGTTTTAGGAGAGCTTTCAATGTTAAATAGTATAAATAATTTAGATTAATATTGGTATGAAGATTTTGAAAGAATTTTTAATCCTAGAGTAACAAATATAATAAAAGGTTGGGAGGAATAGTAATGAAAATAGCAATTTCAGCAACAGGAAAAACTACTGAAAATCTACTTGATATGAGATTTGGAAGGTGTGAATATTTCCAAATTCATGATACTGAAAGTAAAGAGATTAAAATATTAGAAAATGAAGGCCAAAATTCTAGTGGAGGAGCAGGGATAGTTGCATCTAACCAATTAATAGATGAAAAAATAGATGTTATTATCACAGGAAATCTTGGACCTAATGCATTTGAACTTATTGAAAAATCAGGAATCAAGGCATATAAGTGCGGGAATATGGTTATAGGTTCAGTACTGGAAAAATATAAAAAAGGTGAGCTTAAAGAAATTAAAATAGCTAGTCCTGCACATCATGGAGGAAACCATTAGATTGGAGATGGATATATAGTGAATATAGCAGTGCTTAGTGGTAAAGGAGGAACAGGTAAAACTACAGTTTCAACTAATCTTGCTCTTGCACTAAAGGCAAATTATATAGATTGTGATGTGGAAGAACCCAATGGATTTTTGTTTCTAAAGCCTAAAATAGATAAAGAAGAAAGGGTTATGGTGGAATATCCTGTTATTGATGATGATAAATGCAATTATTGCGGAGCTTGTGTTAATGAGTGTAAGTTTAATGCTCTTGCAAAAGTAAATCATGATATTATGCTTTTTGAAAAGTTGTGTCATGGCTGTGGGGCATGCAAAATTGTATGTAAGTATAATGCTATAAATTATAATAAAAGAGAAATAGGTAAAATTGAAAAAGGCAATGTAAGAGATATAAATTGTAGAAGGGGAATTTTAAATATAGGTGAGCCTATGGCAGTACCAGTTATAAGAGAACTTCTAAATGATTTGTCAAATGAAATCAATCTAATTGATTGTCCGCCTGGAACTTCTTGTAATGTGGTAAATTCTTTAAAGCATGCTGATGCAGCAATACTTGTTACAGAGCCTTCTGAATTTGGACTTCACGATTTAAAAATGGCCGTAGAACTTGTAAAAAGGTATAATATACCTTTTGGGATAATTATAAATAAAGATGATGAAAAAGATAATGTAGTAAAAAAGTATTGCAGGGAAGAGGAAATTATATTAATAGGTACTATTCCTTATAGCAAAGATACGGCAGTACTTTATTCTAAGGGAGAAATATTATATGATGATTTTTATCATAAAACAATATTTGATAAGCTCTCAAAAGGAGTAAAGGAGGTGCTATCTTGGAATTAGCAGTTTTAAGTGGAAAAGGTGGCACAGGGAAAACCACTATTGCTACAGCATTATCTGAACTTGCTAAAGAAGTAATAAGAATAGACTGCGATGTAGATGCTCCAAATCTTTATTTATTTTATAAAGGAAAAGATATTGAAAAAAGTGATTTTATAGGCGGCAAAAAAGCTGTTATAGATAAATCTTTGTGTGTTAAATGTGGTAGATGCGAAAGCACATGTAAATTTAATGCTATAGAAAATTTCGCTATAGATTCTTTTATTTGTGAAGGATGTGGCGCTTGCAAACTAGTGTGTCCACAAAATGCTATAAGTCTAACTGATGAGAAGACAGCTAACACAGTTATTTCTAAATTGGATGAAGGAATAATTTCAAGAGCAGAAATGGAAATAGGTAGCGATGGTTCTGGAAAGCTTATAATGTATTTAAGAAAAAATGGTAGAAGGTTTAAAGACAATGAGGAGTTGACTATAATAGATGGCTCACCAGGTATTGGATGTTCTGTTATATCTTCTATAACAGGAAGTGATGCAGTATTAGTTGTAACAGAGCCTACAAAATCTGGACTTGATGATTTAATGAGAGTAGTAGCTTTATGTGAGCATTTTGGGATTTTTACCATGGTCTGTATAAATAAATATGATATTAACGAAGATATGAGTAAGGAAATAGAAAAATTTATTAATAAAAAAAAGTTGATTTTAGTAGGTAAAATTCCTTATGATGATATGGTTATGAAGTCTATAAATCAGTTAAAGCCTATAACTTATTATAAAAATAGTATAGCAAAAAAATCTATTGAAAAAATGTGGGAAGATATTAAAAGAAATATAACAATCAAGATATAAGGTTTTATATAAAATTTAATAAATTAGATATTTATTAAGTATATTATAGATAGCGTAAAATGAGATATGAAAAAAGTTAGCCTTAAAAAATATGCTCGTTAGAGCTTAAATAGTTAAAATTTAGGAGGAATTATAAATGAAAATAGCAATTGCAAGTGAAGGAAAGTATGTAAGCAGACATTTTGGACATTGTGAAGGATTTACAATATATGAAGTAGGGGAGGACAAATCATTAAACAAAATTGTTACTCCAAATCCAGGACATAGACCTGGATATCTTCCAGTATTTTTAAAGGAATTAGATACCAATATTATTATTGCAGGCGGTATGGGAGAAACTGCACAGAAGTTATTTAATGAAAATGGAATTGAAGTTGTAGTTGGGGCACAAGGCTTATGTGATGATGCTTTGCAGAAATATATAAGTGGCGAATTAAAATCAACAGGCAGTATTTGTCGAGAGCATGAACATGAAGGACATTGTAATGAATAATCACTATAAGGTTTGCTAAAATTTATAGAAATTTAAATATGTTTAATAAATTAAGGATAGCAAAAGGAATAAACATTAATATTTATGCGTTATTGTGAAATTAAAGTACTTAGTGGAAACCCCTGCATATTGATTTTAAATGCTATAAATGTAATAGTATAATTAATGTATACAGTCAGAATTTTAATTATGGGTATATAAAATTAAATAAAAAATGATATGGAAAATAATTTAGAAATAAATGATTCAAATATTATATTTGCAGTATTATGTGGTAAATGCAGGGAGGAATTAAAATGTCAAGGCCAACAAAATTTAGAAGAGTAGAGTTTTTTCCAGAAGATACTTATTTTGTTCCGTGGGGGAAGCCTAAATGTAAAATTGAAGAGATAGCTTTAAAAGTGGAAGAACTTGAAGCAATGAGATTAAAAGATATTGAAGGATTAAACCAGGAACAATGTGCTGAAAGAATGCAGGTATCTAGACAAACTTTTCAAAATATAATAGATAGTGCAAGGAAAAAGGTAGCTGTAGCTTTAACAGAAGGAAATGCTATAAGGATTAGTGGAGGAAATTACAGAGCAACATTTTGTAAATTTAAATGCTATAAGTGTGGAAATATATATGAAATAAATTATGAACAAGACAAATACACTTGTCCTTCTTGTGGTTCAGATAATGTTATTTGTACTAAAAAGGCAGGCTTTTGTAAAAAGTGGTGTAAAACATTAGATTAATGATACAAAAATTATATGTGGTAAGATTATACTGATATGCTAATGGATGATTTTATGTATTTAATAAATGCAGAAATGGGAATAGTATAAAAAAATATAGTTTACACAAAATAAAACAGGAGGTGTTTTATTTTGAATATAACTTTAACACAAAAAGAAAGAATGCTACTGGAAGACCAAAAAAGTCATGAACAAATTTGTATAGAAAAGTATGCTAATTATGCAAATCAAGCTAAAGATACTCAATTAAAACAAATTTGTAAGGCTAATGAGCAAGTGGAAAGAAATCATCTTAATACTATCAACCAACTGTTAAATGGAACAATTCCTGACATGAATTCACAGCAAAATCAAAATCCCCAGCAAAACATGAACAATACTCAAGTATCAGGAAGTAATTTGTCTGATAAGGATATGTGTTCAGATTTGCTTATGACTGAGAAATATGTTTCAGGAACTTATGATACTACGATTTTTGAATTTAGGGATACTAAAGTCCGAGATATATTAAATCATATACAAAAGGAAGAACAAAAACATGGAGAAGCCATATTTAAATATATGGAGAGTAAAGGAATGTATAATGTTCAATAATCTTTAAAACATAATAGAAGCATAAAAGAGATTAAGCTTAAAAGCAAGCTCTCTTTTATGCTTTTTTTTCCAACATAAAAATTTTTTATTGCGTTACCAAGAACATTTATTATATAAACATTAAAAATATGATATAGTTAATTTATAAAAAAATAAAATATGCACATAATTGTAAATAGATACAAATATTGAATCCGGTAATAATAGTATATATAAAGATTGGGGGGTATAAAAATGTATTATGGAGAAAAGGTTTGTTTAAGAGCTTATAAAGAAGAGGATATTCAAGTAGCAACTGCATTTGTTAATGACAAAGAGCTTAAAAAATTTTTAGTTACAGATATTCCATTCCCAATGAGCGCTTGGGAAGAGGAAGGATGGGTAAAATCACAAAAAAGTAATAGGAATGGTGAATATAATTTTGCTATAGAAGATATAGAAACAAAAAAATATATTGGCGGCTGCGGTATTCAAAATGTTAATTGGTTAACTCGTGTAGCAACAGTAGGAATTATGATTGGAGATAAGGATTATTGGGGAAAAGGATATGGTACAGATGCTATGAAAGTTTTAATGAAGTTTATATTTGAAGATATGAACATTCGTAAGATAAGGTTAAGCACTTTTTCCTTTAATTTAAGAGCTCAAAAATCTTATGAAAAATGTGGATTTCAGGTAGAAGGAATTTTAAAAGATGAAGTATTTAAAGACGGGAAGTATTATGATGAAATAATAATGTCTGCTTTCAATAAATCCTTACTTGATTAAAGATTTTAAACTATAAAACTAATCAAATGATCTGAAAAGCTTGGGCAATATGAAATTAATATACTTAAAAGAGAAGCTTATACTGAACGATATTAATAATATTGAAAAATTAATTATAACGAATTCATGGTGGGACAGCATAGATTGTCTTGATGCTATTGTTGGAAATATGTGTCTTAAATATCCTGAACTAATAGAATCTACTATTTTAAAATGGATTTATTCAGATAATATTTGGTTAAAAAGAGTATCTATAGATTTTCAGTTACAATATAAAGACAAAACGGATATAGATATTTTAAGTAAGGCAATATTAAGTAACTGTCATACAGATGAGTTTTTTATAAATAAAGCAATAGGATGGTCATTAAGGGAATATTCAAAAACCAATAAGGAATGGGTAAAAAAGTTTTTGGAGACTAACAAGTTATCAGCACTTAGTGTTAGAGAAGCAAGTAAATACCTTTAAGATTTGTAATTTGGCTGAGTATAATGAGTTTTTACTCATTATATTACAGTCATATTTTTTTATATATACCTAAGTTTTACTAAAAGGCGTTTATATAAGCATTAGAAATAGGGTATAATTAACAATGTGTCACACTAAAAAGTAGATACCAGTATATAAGAAATAGAAGGTTAATTTAACATAATTTGTAATATGAAGTGAGTATTACTCCACACGTAAGAATATATTTATGTCACAATAAAAAGTAGATGGACAGGTATAACAAATAATAAATCTGATTCTATAAGTAAAATTTTGGATGACAAGTAGTCAGTATTATGCACGGCAAAGCACTGTATTTATATCACAATAAAAAGTAGATGGACAAGGTATATGAAAAAATAAAGCTAATTCTATAAATGAAATTTTGGATGATAAGTAGTAAGTAGTGCACGTGGTATATAATGGTATCTATGTCATATTAATACTAAGGACTGACAGTGGCTTTGGGTCAACAGAAAATGTTGAAAAGCTGCTTTCAATCCCTAAATTAAAGTTTGTTACAAAAGGATACTCAACTAGAACTGCTAGTAATCTTGCAAAAGACATACACTATTCAGAATATACTCAAGCCGACAAGGCTACTTGGGTCTATGAGCTTCCTGAAAATAACGGAGTTAGATATATTATAGTTCAGACCTTATCTGTGAAAGGAAATTTGAAATACTTTCTGATCATAACCAACATAAATAGCCGGGATACGAGCGCAGTAGAAATATTTCACTTTTATAATAAGCGTCAAATTATAGAAGCTTTTTTTAAAATGGCTAAAAATGTGTACCACATAAAAAATCTTAGAACTTCAAAGTTTTATGGTATCTATGGTTTCTTATGGTTGGTGTTTATTACACACAATCTAATAAGTTGGTTTAAATCTACAGTTCTATATGGAACTAAGCTTGAAAATGTAGGGGTTAGAGTATTAGTCAAAAATGTTGGTAATATAAAAGGCTTTGTTAAAAGGACTGCCCAAGGAATTAGTGTAAATATTCCACCCATAACAAATCTATCGAAGCTAATCGCTGACGCACTTTGTAGTCCTAGATATACAGATAGTCTTTAATATCTGAAGTTAAAATACTCTTAATTT
The DNA here is from genome assembly GCA_946405135.1 of uncultured Clostridiaceae bacterium. Lineage (GTDB taxonomy): Bacteria > Bacillota > Clostridia > Clostridiales > Clostridiaceae > CAMJGD01. The sequence continues at coordinate 32,624 of CAMJGD010000025.1, forward strand.
AACAAATTAATCCAAAACTAGAAATGAAATTCTAGCCATATTTAGTATTGTCATTTTTAATAATTGTATAATATTCCGCAAGACTTTGTTTGAAATGTTGGAAATTACAGGGATATTATGGATAATAATAACTGGCGCATATGTACAAATATAATATTTATATTTGTACGAAATCTAGGTAATTAAAATCTAATAATACACATAATTTACACGTTTATGCTAAAGAAATGCAATATTTTGATATGGTTAGTATAGGCTATGAACTTGATTATGAAGAGTTTAAGTTTTGTTGTAATCAATGGTTAGTAGAGAATAGATAGGTGGGGCATCTGCCCCCTTTCACTGTAATGAAAAAGTGAAATTCTCATTTCAAGTTTATGCTTATATAAAAAATTGCCATAGCCATTGAATTTACTTGAATTAGATTAATATTAGTTCACCTTCATGTTTAGTGCCACCTTGAGTATTTCATACTCATAGAAAAAGAAGGCCTTAACCCTTGAAATTACTCATTCCTCAATACATCTTTCATTTTTTATTATTTATATGAATTTATAAAATTTTCCAGTGTTGAATTATTTTTAAATTGAGATTTTAATGAATTTAAATAATTAAATGCATATTGTTTACCATAAATTTTACTAAAGACAACAGATCGTCCAATGTAAAATTGAATATTATCTGGATCATATTTTAAAAGAATATCATTTGTTTTTAATGCATTATTATAATCACCTTTCATAAAATACGAACTAAATAGCATATCATTTAGTTCTATTAAATGAGGTTTAAACTGATTTTCACTATATTTAGGAATAAATGTTTTAATAGCTTCAATACATTCATCAAATTTATTTAACTTAATATAACTATTAATACTCATATTTTCTACACTCATGTTTAAATAAGGATTAGTTTCTATATTGAAATACATATTAGATGTAGTAATTACATCCGTATAATTGCATTTTTGATAAAAACAAACTATTTTATTGCTGTATACTGTAGCTAATTTTTCATTCTCCTTTTGATTAGCTAATTTATCTTCTGCTAAATTTAAACTTATAAGAGCCTCATCATAATTACCTATATTAATATCACATTTAGCTTTTTTTATTAGATTATCTTCATTCAAATTTTTATGTTTATTATAAATTTGAAGAGCTTTATTATATTCACCATTATCAAAATACTTATCGCCTTTTTTTAAGCTATATGAATTCGCTATGAATATAATACCTATGCCTAGACATATGATGATTAAAATTATCATATGAGATTTATTTTTTATTATCATTTTGTAGTCCCCCCCTTATTTTATAAAATTATTAATAAAAATTATATCATACAATATTATACTTTGCATACAAATTTTGTATAATAATATATGATAATAAGGATGTGTATCCAAATGAAAAAACAATTTTTAAAATTATTAAGTGTTCTTTTTACATCTATATGCTTGATTGGATCAACAACTGCTTTTGCTAGTACTAATAAGTCAATAGACTCTAAAAAATTTATTACTAAAGAAGTTCTAAATGTAGGTGGTACAAAAAACCAAGGAATAGTTCCTTACTCAGGAACAGGTTATAGTGATGCTTACTTAAATGCTAGTGATTATACTAGAATACTTTTAAATGGAGTACGAATGAATGATATACAAATTGTAGTATCAATTCTTCAAGGGCATTTCTATAGTGATATTGCTGGGAACAATACTGTACATCTAGATAGAGCTGACTCAATGTGGACAAATAATGGAAGAAATTGTGACATTCTTTCTACAGGATCATTATATATCTCTAATAACACAAATTTTTCTCAGAATGTTCAAGTAAGAGGATTGGGATCAACTTATACTTATAGTCAATCTTTAACAAAATCAGAAGCACTTAATATCGTAAATTCTGGTAGTTGTAGCGTTTCTATTCCAGGATTTGGTTCATTATCAGCGTCATCAGATGTAGAAAGAGCTTATTCTTACAGTAGTACAAGAACTTGTTCTATAAGTGTAAGTAGAAATTTTTCTCAATGGTATAATGTTAAAACAAATGTAACTGGATTTGGTAGTATATATACTTCATGTTCAATGTAAAATAATCAGAAAAAGAACCAGAAACCCTGATATAATCCCACTTAAGTAGACATATGAAATAATTAAATTTCATTTATCTATGGAGGTGGGATTTTATTATGTCCAGAAAATCAAGTTACACAGTTGAAGAAAAAATAAAAGCATGTACCGACTATCTGTCAGGTTTGAAATCAGCTAGTCAAATTGCAATAGAACTGAATATGGGAAAACAGGGACGAGGTGTTGTTCGTGGTTGGGCTAAAAAGTACAAAGCATATGGTGCATCTGTATTTATTAATAAGACCAGAAATAATTATTATTCACAAGAATTCAAGGAACGAGTTGTTAAGGAGTACCTTAACGGCACCAGTTCTCCAAATGAATTAATTATTAAGTATAATATTCCATCAAGAACTACACTCATTAAATGGATAAAGATGTATAATAATCATATAGAATTAAAGGAGTACAATCCTAAACCGGAGGTCTATATGGTAGATACATTAAAAACTACTTTTGAAGAGAGAATAGAAATCGTTAAATACTGTCTTGCTCACGACAGAGATATCAAGGGAACTGCAGCTAAATATGGATGCAAATATGCCCAATTATATCAATGGGTTCGAAAATATGAAGCCAAAGGGGAAACAGCTCTTATTGATAAACGAGGAAAACGCAAACAAGAGGATGAATTATCAGACTTGGAAAAAGCTGAAAGGAAGATTGCGCAGCTAGAACGTGAAAAAGAAGAATATAGAAAGAAATATGAATTGTTAAAAAAAGCCGATGAACGAGAAAGGTGGTGATTGAGGGTTTAGCTAAAGCAAAAAGAGCTTACTTTACCCATTATAATAAAATTGTAGATTATGAACTTATAAAGGAACTTCATGAATCTGATAAAAAATGGGATATATCTTTCATGTGTAATCATCTTAATCTTTCTAGGTCTGCTTATTATAAATGGCTCAATTCTACTCATACAGGAAAGCAATTGGAAGACGAAAGAATTCTTATCAAAATCAAAGAAGTTGCTGCATCTAACAAGCCTAATGAAAGATGGTGTACTGATGTTACAGAAATCAAAATTCCAACAACCGGTGAAAAACTATATATAAGCCCTGTTTTGGATTTATATGATAGATATCCTGTTAGCTTTGCTGTATCAGATAGAAATGATATTGCTCTCGCAAATACAGCATTAGAAATGGCTCATGACGTTATCCTGAGGCTATGCCACTTTATCACAGTGATAGAGGCTTCCAGTATACAAGAACAGTATTTAAAACAAAGCTTAAGGGGTATGGAATGACACAATCCATGTCTAGAGTATCTCGATGCATTGATAATGGACCTTGTGAAGGATTCCAAGGAATTTTTAAGGATATGCTATTTATTCTCTATCCGAATATTCAATCCAGAGAAGAAATGATCCACGCTATATATAGGACACTCGATTATTACATAAATGAATATCCACAAAAACGATATAAAGGTAAAACCTGTGAACATGTCAGAAAAGAAGCTCTGCAATCCTCAGAACCAACTATATATCCAATCAAACAAGCTAATCGATACATTAAGTTTTGGACTGAGATAGAGCAAAAGAAACAACGGGCATTACAACAAGCAATATGAAAATATAACCAGCACTCTAATGAATGCTGGTTATATTAGAACCTACAATTTAATTATTTTCTTTGTCTGCTTGACCAGGGATGTATCACCCCTGGTTCTTTTTCTGATTAATCGCTTACTTCAAAATATATTCCGTCTAATTTATTAATGTGATTACCATATTGTAGGCTCATATTATCATAAGTATTGCTCCTATTGTTATGCCTATTTGAATTGAATATTGTTTTACTTTGTCCCTCCAACTTGAAGTGCTTATTTTCTTCACCTGTGATATTGTATCATTCAATAATTTCATCATCTACATATGAGTTCTCTGAATCTCTTGAGATTCTTTCAGCGTTTGATCTAACTTCTTTTGATGCTATAGAGAAAGTTTACAAACATTTTAAAAATAAGCAATTAGATAATTTTGTAGGTACAATAATTGCAATGGTTAAACCAGGAGTATTTCATGAACCTCAAAAAAATATAAAACAAGATTCTTTTAATAATTTTGAGCAACGAACATATAATTTTTTAAGAATTAGAGAAAAACTATTAGGTTGGGATTAAATATACCATAAAAGATTAATTCTAAATATCCTTAAACGTTCTAAAATCAATTCTAAGTATGTTTAAATAGTATTTAATACAAAAATTACCTATTTTATATTAATATAGGCTTAAAAACGCTCTAAATCATTTTTAAACCTATATATTATCTTAAATAATGTTCTACAACTACATACACTAGGTCTATTATGATCTAATGCTTTAGAAACCTTTAAAACAATACTTTTATTATATCCACGATAATCATTATTAATAGCTCCACCAGATGCCTGGACATCATTTTTATATTCTTTATATAACATAGCAGCATATTTGCTTCTAAAGGCATGATTAATATTTATTAAAGAGATTATTATTAGCTATACTATATAACCCTTGAAATTGCTTTTTTGTATAAAAGTTATATTCTCCAAGATTAAAAACTCTTACCTTTCGAATATTTTTATAGTTTTTTGTAATGTAATTTTCCATAATAGAAAGATATGGAGCTTCTCGATATTTTCCGCCTTTCTCTATTAAGCAATAATATATTCTACCGTTTTTCTCCAATAAAGAAACATCTTTAACAGCATATTGTCCTCCACAAGTGCTCTCTCTACGCAATCCAAATGCAAAACTAAAAGAAACTTGACTTTCATAATTTCTAAGCTAACCACTTGCAATAAAACATTGCTAGACTAAAGCATTTTGGGGGATATAATCGTCTAAAATAAATTTTATCCGTTTATATCCACAAGTTTAAATTTTAGTTATTCCTAACCATTTAGAATTTAATCACGATATAGTACTAAAAATTATACTGTAAAAATTTCAGTTTTATTATTCTAAAACCCTAGCTTTTACTCCACTTAAGTTATATACATAAATACGTTCATCCTCTTTTAGAAAATAATAATCCTCATACTTTTGACATTCATATCTTCCTTGCTCATTGCGTTTTAAAAATTCCTCATGTTTTGTTGCTTGCAATTTTAAAAATTCCTCCCATTTTATTTATTTATCACTTAAATATGACCCAAAGATACTTGTTTTCTAACATAATTTTAGCTTAAAAAAGCCATAAATTCTTTTTACACTTTATTATTATTGCAGTCCTTTAACTTTTTAAAGTAAATGGGGCTGTTGCATTAAGAATAAATACTACAATATATTGTGCTAATTTTAAATTTGCAAATCAATATATTGTATGTAAATTCCTTAGTGCGACAGTCCCATTAAAATATAATATAAAATGGATTTTATGAAAAAAACTATAAATATCAGATTATAACAGCTTTCTATGATAAAATAAAAATGTCACAGAAGGATTTTATAAAAAAAATTCATACTTTCAAAAAAAGTTGACTAGCATACTTGAGATTGAAGTTGATTTTAATATTTGATAAAAAATCTAAATGCTTATTGTTATACTACATAGCCATGGTGCAAATAAAACTGAGAGTTTGTAAAAAATTATATAAAAAATGAACCTGTAGCATAGCATCATATGATGAGTTAGATTGTGCTGTTCTTGTCCAAATGATAACCGTATTTTATCAACTTTTATTTGTGACACAATCTAAAATGAGGTCAATTGCATAGGA
>CAMJGD010000026.1 GCA_946405135.1 uncultured Clostridiaceae bacterium
AATATAATTCCAGTAAAAATAAAAATTTCACTGGAATTTAGGTGCTAAATCTCTGTAATCTTCCAAATATAATTGACACGCCAGGCAGATTGTATTATAATAATAATGTTTGTATTATAGATTTTTGTGTGTGTAAGATCCACTAGCCCCGGATCTTGACATAGAAGGATACGACAGGTAAAACCTAAGGTACAGTTCAGGGAGGGAAAAAGATGAAATCATACATGGCAAAGCCACAAGAAATCGAAAGAAAATGGTATGTTGTTGATGCTGCTGGAAAGCCATTAGGAAGAGTCGCAAGCCAGGTCGCATCAATATTAAGAGGTAAGAACAAGCCTACATTTACACCAAATGTAGACACAGGTGATTACGTAATAGTTATTAATGCAGAAAAAGTAGTTTTAACAGGAAAAAAATTAGATCAGAAAATGATGAGACATCATTCTTTATATCCAGGTGGATTAAAAGAGACTCCATATAGAGAAGTATTGGCAAAGAAGCCAGAATTCGCTTTTGAAGAAGCTGTAAGAAGAATGCTTCCAAAGGGAGTGCTTGGAAGACAAATGCTTAAGAAGCTTAAGGTTTACAGAGGAGCTGAGCATGATCATGCAGCACAAAAACCAGAAGTACTTGAGCTAAAGTACTAATAGGAAGCTGGGAGGAGGAATATAAATGGCTAAGGTTCAATATATAGCAACTGGAAGAAGAAAAAAAGCTGTAGCTAGAGTAAGACTTGTACCTGGTGAAGGTAGAGTAGTTATAAATAAAAGAGACATAGAGAGTTATTTCGGATTAGAAACATTAAGATTTATTGTTAATCAACCATTAGAATTAACAGGCTCAAAAGATAAATTTGACGTTTTAGTAAATGTACATGGCGGTGGATTTACAGGTCAAGCAGGAGCTATAAGACACGGAATATCTAGAGCTCTAGTTAAATCAGATGAAAGCTTAAAGTCAGAGTTAAAGAAGGCAGGGTTCTTAACAAGAGATCCAAGAATGAAGGAAAGAAAGAAATACGGTCTTAAAAAGGCAAGAAGAGCACCACAGTTTTCAAAGAGATAATATCTCAAGAGAGGGATTCCTCTCTTTTTTTTATGCACAATTTAGTATAAGATTATAATTAACTCATAGAATATTCCCTACTTTTAATTAATATTTATACATAAATTATTAATGTATACATTAAATGGAGAGTTATATTAAGTTTAAGTTAAATCTATTAAATGTATATTAACAAAAGTGAAAAAATAATGTATCATTTTAGTGATAAAAAATTTTATAATGGGGGAATAGGTTTGGATGCTTTAAGTATGATCATTGGATTAATAGGTGGATTAGGACTTTTCCTATTTGGTATGAAACTTATGGGAGATGGACTGGAAAATGCAGCAGGAGACAGCTTAAAAGTTATACTTGAAAAAGTAACCTCTAATCCTATAATGGGAGTTTTAGTAGGTACTGCTGTAACAGCTATAATACAGAGCAGCAGTGCTACCACAGTAATGGTAGTAGGATTTGTAAATGCGGGCCTTATGAATTTATATCAGGCTGCAGGTGTAATTATGGGAGCTAACATAGGAACAACTGTCACAGCGCAAATGGTAGCTTTTAAGCTTGATCATGTAGCACCCATATTTGTTGGAATAGGAGCTGCAATAGTATTATTTTCTAAAGCAGATAAAAAGAGAGAAATTGGAAACATAATTCTTGGATTTGGTATTTTATTTATGGGTATGGGAATAATGGGTGATTCCATGAGTCCTATAGCTCAATCCAGTCAATTTAAAGAATTTGTAGTAACCGTAGGAGACAATTGGATAATAGGTCTTATAGCTGGACTGGCTATGACTGCAGTAGTTCAGAGTTCTTCAGCTACCACAGGAATACTAATAGCTTTAGCAAGTACTGGTTCTATAACTATGAAAGTAGCATTGCCTATAATATTTGGTTGTAATATAGGTACTTGTGTTACTGCACTTTTATCAAGCATAGGTACTTCAAAAACAGCTAAGAAAGCTGCACTTGTACATCTTTTCTTTAATATTTTTGGTACATTGATATTTATTCCTTTAATGTCACCTTTAATTCACATAGTTGAATACATAAGTCCTGATTCGGTAAAAAGACAGATTGCAAATGCACATACTATATTTAATATTACCAATACATTAATAATGTTACCACTTATTAAATATTTAATAGTACTAGTTAATAAAATAATACCAGGTGAGGATGAAATAGAAAAAGTAGGTGCTAAGTACATAGATGATAGATTATTAGAAACTCCTGTAATAGCAGAAGGACAAGTTATTAAAGAAACTATAAGAATGGCTAATAAAGCAAAGGAAAATCTTGAACTATCTATGGAAGCTTTTAAAACCAATGATGATAACTTAGTGGCTAAAGTTTATGAAAATGAAAAGATTATTAACGCTTTAGAACAAGATATAACCACATACTTAGTGAAATTATCTAAATCTGAGCTGTCTGATGAACAACTTGGAATAGTAGCTTCTACTTTTCATGTAGTAAATGATATAGAAAGAATTGGTGATCATGCAGAAAATATTGCGGATTTGACCAGTGAAAAGATAGCCAAAAAGCTGGAGTATACAGAAGATGGTATGAAAGATTTAAAATCCATGTATGATTACACTTTAAATGCATTAGAGATAGCTATTCAAAGCTATGAAAGTCACGATGCAAAAAAAGCAGAAACCATTAATGATATAGAACAAAGGATAGATTCTCTTGAAAAAGAATTTAGATCTGCTCATATAAAGAGATTAAATAGTGGATTATGCAATGCCCATGCAGGAGCAGTATTTTTAGATATAATAAGTAATCTTGAAAGAATTGGTGATCATTCTACTAATATAGCAGAATGTGTAATGAATAGCGTTAAATAAATTTAATATTAAATAAATTGAGAAGATATAGCTTGAAACTCTAAAAAGTTTTTGTTAGGAGTTCAAGCTATATATTTTTTATAACTGCTTTTAAGCATAAAAAATAGTAAAGTGTAAACAATAATCACAGAATGTACAGTTTTAAGTGACTAGGAGTGATATTATGTATGCAAAAAAGTATATAAAAAACTTTTTTATGTGTATGCTCTTTATTACAATTTTTATAAGCAATAGCAGTGTTTGTCCAAGAGCTGAAAGTGAAAATAACGATTCCAATAATAAATATATTATTTTATTAGACCCAGGACATGGAGGAATGGATGGTGGAGCAGTTTCTAAAAATGGTACCGTAGAAAAAGGAATAAATTTATCTATAAGTAAAAAATTAAAGCAAGAACTGGAGAAGTCAGGTTATACAGTGCTTATGACAAGGGAGGAGGATATAGGCTTATATAGTCAAAAGGGTACTGTAAAAAGTAAAAAGGTAGAAGATCTGAACAATAGATGCAAAATGAAAAAAGATACTAGTTGTCATATGTTTATAAGCATACATTTGAATATGTTTCCTCAATCTAAATATTATGGAGCACAGGTTTGGTATTCAGGATACGAAGAAAGTAAAAAATTTGCAGAAATATTGCAGGAAACTTTAAGAGAAAATTTAGATACGGATAACCATAGAAAAGCAAAGCCTGCCTCAGACAGCTATAAGATATTGAGAGATGGATATAAAGCACCTTCTGTTATAGTAGAATGTGGTTTTTTATCCAATGAACAAGAAGAAAAAAATTTAAAAAGCGAGGAATATCAACAAAAAATAGCGGAAGCTATAGCTAAAGCTGTAAATAAATATTACTTTAAACAATAAAATCTGTATATTTCCTAGGAAATATGCGAGTAAGCACCTTAACATGGAAGTTTTTAAAAACATGGTATATCTAATATTTTCCATAAAACTTGTCCAATTTAATTGAAATTATAAGATAAGGACTGTGGGTAGAGTAGTCTTATTCATTATGCCACAGTCCTACATTATTTATAGACTACAGAAGTATTTTTTTTAACTATTATCCACCAGGTTTTACCTCTTAGTAGAGACAAATCATTTCCTTGCTCGTCTGTAATCTTTATAGGTTTTGATTCTTTATTCCATTTTATATTCAGCACTTTCCCTCCACAGAATAAAAGACCATCACCTTTTCCATCTATGTCTTTTGAAAGGTAGGAAGAAGATTCATCCACCCATTGTATTATTATATTAGATGTACTAATAGGTTTATTAGTATTTTCATCTCTATCTTTTACATTGTTTTTAAAGTGATAATATAAACCATCTTCATATATAAAATTAGAATAAAACTCTGGAGAAAATGAGATAAATAATACGGTAGCATTTTTTCTATTTTCAAGAGATAGATCTACCATATCTAAAAATTTAAATTTCGGTAATACATCTAGATTTATATTATCTATGTGAGTTATAGGGAATTTCTTTTCTGGTACTTTATTATAGAATATGGCTTTATATATCATAGTTTCACCATTCATATACTCATATACTATATCCGCATCTCCCATACCTGCAAACCTATTTATTTCATTGGAATTTATATAAGTTACCTCCATAGGATTTTTTGCATTTTGATAAACTGCTTCTAATCTTTCTCCAGTTATAGGAGATACATTAATACTGTTTTTAGGCACATAGTTTATCTCCTTATGTAGCACTTTAGCAAAGGTAAAAATCATAATAAGTATTAAAACAAAAATGATTATATAAAACAAATAATTGATAATTTTTTTATACATGATTAACTCCTATTAAAAAAGCATTATATAAAATTATACTTATGTATTATTTTAAATATACTTAACTTTTAGCAATCAGTAGAATTTTATAAAAATATTAAATAGATTTTAATTTATATCATTAATTTAAAGCTGTATTTTAAAAAAATATCAACAATCATTTAAATATATAAACAAACTGTAAATAAAGCCTTATTCCATGTAAAAAAAATGTTGAAATATTATTGAATGGTACCTACCATTATGCTATTATTTACTTGATGGACTAATCCATTAATCCATTGGGCATGGGAGGGTGATTAAAATAAATATAGTATTAAACAAGGATAGTGGAGTACCATTATATCTTCAAGTAAAAAAACAAATAATGGATCTTATAAGAAATGGCTCTCTCAGGGTTGGTACTAAAATGCCCACAGAAAGAGAATTATCAGAAAATTTAAAAGTAAGCAGAAATACAGTAAGTTCAGCGTATAAGGAATTAGAAAAAGAAGGAGTTTTAAAATCTTATCAAGGAAGAGGAACCTTTGTAGCAGAAGAAGCTAGACCTTGGAAGGCAAAAAATATTAAAGATAAGATAATAAAATTTGTAGACTTAGGATTGGAAGAAGCTATGGAAACAGGCATGAGTACAGAAGAGTTTTTAGACATAGTAAGTAACAGAGTACAAGAAAAACAGGAAGCGATGAAAAAGATTACTGCGGTATATATAGAGTGTAATATCGAACAAGCAAGGATGTTTAGTAAAGAATTAAGCGATAGCATAAATATGAATGTAATACCATTAACCTTAGCTGATTTAGAAGAAATGGACAGTAATATAGTAAATATTATAGAAAAATCCCAGGTTATCATAGCTACCTTTAACCATGTAAATGAAGTAAATAAACTTATAAGTGGATTCAATAAAGAAATTTTAGGAGTAGCAATAAACCCTGATTTAGAAACTATAGTAAAAATAGCCAGGTATCCAGGTGATACAAAATTTGGATTCTTGTGCATTTCAGAAGAATTTATGTTTAAGATAAAAGGGGCTTTAGAAACTGCTGGATTAGCTAATATTGATATAGTATATTCTAATACCTATGATGAAAAAGAAATTATAAAAATAATAGATAATTCTGATGTAATAATAGTTTCACCGGGAAGATATAATGAAATTAAAAAATTAAACTATAAAAATAAAGACATAATAAAATTTTTATACAGTTTAGATGATGGTTCAGTAAAAGCATTAAAATCGAAAATACTGGATGTAAGTTATCTAGAGTAATATAAACCTACGAGGCATATTAAAGATTTATAGGTAAAATAGCCTATGAGTTTTATATAAAAAGAAATGTATTTAGGAGGAATTATCAATATGGATAAAAAGACATTAGTGCTTGGTGTCATAGGATCAGATTGTCATGCGGTAGGTAATAAAATTTTAGATTATGCTCTTACAGAAGCAGGCTTCAATGTGATTAATATAGGAGTTTTATCTCCTCAAGAAGATTTTATAAATGCTGCTGTAGAGACAAATGCAGATGTAATAGTAGTTTCTTCCCTTTATGGACATGGAGAAATCGATTGCAGAGGCATGAGAGAAAACTGCGAAGAAGCAGGATTAAAAGGAATATTATTATATGTAGGTGGAAACATAGTTGTAGGAAAGCAGAACTGGGAAGATGTAGAGAAAAGGTTTAAAGCCATGGGATTTGATAGGGTATTCCCTCCAGGAACCTCTATTGATACCACTGTAGAATGTTTAAGAAAAGATTTAAAAATAGAATAAATGTTTATAAACTGGAAGTGATTATATGAATGCATATTTACTAATAGACTTTGGAAGCACGTACACAAAGCTTACAGCAGTAGATATAGATAATGAGGTTATATTAGGAACTGCTAAAGATATAACCACTATAGAAGATAATATAATGATAGGCTTTAATAATGCCTATGATAAACTCATGAAAGATTTAGAAGGTAAAGAGGTAAACTTTGTTAAAAAATTAGCATGCTCTTCTGCAGCAGGAGGACTTAAGATGATAGCTATAGGATTAGTTCCTGAGCTTACTGCAGAAGCAGCAAAAAGAGCTGCTCTTGGTGCAGGAGCAAGGGTGATTAAAACTTACAGCTATGAGCTTACAGAGACAGAGTTAAAAGAAATAGAAGAGTCAAAACTAGATATAATACTTCTTGCTGGTGGAACAGATGGAGGAAATAAAGATTGTATCATACATAACGCAAAGATATTAGCTAAACACCACATAAATCTTCCGATGGTGGTAGCAGGAAATAAGGTAGCCAGTGATGAGATAAGAGAAATATTAAGTGAAGAAAATATATATTTTTCCATTACAGAAAACGTTATGCCAAAATTAAACTCATTAAATGTAGAACCTGCTAGAGAAGAGATAAGAAAAATATTTATGAGCAGAATAGTAAATGCTAAGGGCCTTAAAAATGCAGAGAAATTTGTAAGTGGAATACTTATGCCAACTCCGGCAGCAGTTTTAAAAGCAGCTAGTGTGTTAAGCAAAGGCAGTGATAAAGAAGAAGGAGTTGGAGATCTAGTAGTGTTAGATATAGGTGGAGCTACTACAGATGTACATTCATTAGCCTTAGGAGAACCTTCAAAACCTGGAGTTACTTTAAGAGGATTAGAAGAACCTTTTGCCAAAAGAACTGTAGAAGGAGATTTAGGTATGAGATATTCTGCACTATCCTTATGGGAAGCCGCAGGTACAAGAAAACTCAGAAAATACTTAAAGAATAAAGAATTAGATGTAGAAGCTAGCTGTAAATATAGATCAGAGCACATTAAAATGGTGCCAAGTACGGAAGAAGAGATAGAATTTGATGAAGCTATGGCAAAAGTTGCCACAGATTTATCTATGGAAAGACACTGTGGTTATGTAGAACCTGTATATTCTCCACTAGGGGTTATATATTCCCAATATGGAAAAGATTTAATGGAAGTTAAATATATGATAGGAACAGGTGGAGTACTAGTACACAGCAATAATCCTGCAGGCATATTAAAAGCAGGAGCCTTTTCAAATGAAAATTTAAATTCATTAAAGCCCCAAAGACCAAAATATTTACTTGACAAAACCTATATACTTTCAGCTATGGGACTTTTAGCAGAAGATTATCCAGATAAGGCTGTCAGAATAATGAAGAAATATTTAATTGAAATAGAAAGCGACGAAATAGAAGAAGACAAAGAAGATATTATGACTAAAAGAATAAAAAAAGAGTTTAGTGATAAAGCTTTTACTGACAATCATTGTGATATGATGTTTTAATTTCAAAATTTTATATGAAATTATAAATTAGGAAGGGCAGGTATAAAAAGTGGAGTTAAAAAATAAAAAATGGACTGAGGAAGAATTTTTTAAACAAAGAGAGTTAGTATTAAATCAATGGCCCACAGGAAAAGAAGTAGATTTAAAAGAAGCTGTAGACTATCTAAAAAAGGTTCCAGAGCATAAAAGTTTTGCAAAGAAGCTTAGAAAAGCAAAAGAAGAAGGGGTAACTTTAGCTCAACCAAGAGCAGGAGTGGCTCTTATAGACAGTCATATAAGATTATTAACTTATTTGCAGGATGAAGGCGGGGCAGATTTATTACCTTCAACCATAGATAGCTATACCAGACAAAATAGATATGATGAATGTGAAATAGGAATAAAAGAAAGTATATCAGCAGGCAGGTCTCTTTTAAATGGGTTTCCTGGAGTTAATCACGGAGTATCAGGCTGCAGAAGAGTACTTGAGGCTGTAGATCTTCCTTTAGAAGCAAGACATGGTACCCCTGATGCTAGATTACTCTCAGAAATAATACATGCAGCGGGCTGGACATCTAATGAAGGCGGCGGTATATCTTATAATATACCTTATGCTAAAAGCATCAGTATAGAAAGATCCATATTAGATTGGCAGTATTGCGATAGATTAGTTGGATTTTATGAAGAACAGGGCGTATCTATAAACAGAGAACCTTTTGGTCCATTAACAGGAACTTTAGTACCTCCAAGCACTTCCAATGCAGTTGCTATAGTTGAAGCATTACTTGCAGCAGAGCAAGGTGTTAAGAATATAACTGTAGGATATGGTCAATGTGGTAATTTAATACAGGATGTGGCAGCTATAAGAGCCCTAGAAGAACAGACAGATGAATATTTAAAGGCTCAAGGCTATAAGGATGTATATATAACTACAGTATTTCATGAATGGATGGGTGGATTCCCTGCGGATGAATCTAAAGCTTTCGGAGTAATATCTACAGGAGCAGCAGCAGCAGCTTTGGCAGGAGCTACAAAAGTTATTGTTAAAACTCCACATGAGGCTATAGGAGTTCCAACAAAAGAAGCAAATGCAGCTGGAATAAAAGCCACAAAAGTAACATTGAACCTTTTAAAGGGTCAGAAAATGCAGATGTCGAAAGAATTGGAGACTGAAATAGCTATAATAAAAGCAGAAACTAAATGCATGATAGATAAACTTTTCGAGCTAGGAAAGGGAGATTTAGCTATAGGAACAGTTAAAGGCTTTGAAATGGGAATAATCGATGTGCCTTTTGCTCCTAGTAAATATAATTATGGTAAGATGCTTCCAGCAAGAGATAACAATGGGGCTGTAAGATATCTTAAAATTGGAAATATACCTTTTACCAAGGAATTAATAGATTTTAATATGGCAAAGTTAGAAGAAAGAGCTAAATTTGAAGGAAGAACTGTAGGCTTCCAAATGACTGTAGATGACATATTTGCTGTCAGTAAGGGAGTTCTAGTAGGAAGACCAGAAAAAAAATAATAAAGTATATAATATACTAAATTTTAAGAAGGAAGGGCAAGATTATGAAAGTAGTTGATGTTGTATGTTCTGCTGGAAGAACAGGATTTTACTTTGATGACCAGAGAGCAATAAAAAGAGGAGCTAGCCATGATGGATTTACTTATGTAGGAGAACCTGTAACTGAAGGATTTAAAGCGGTAAGACAAGCTGGAGAATCTATATCTGTAATGCTAATCCTTGAGGATGGTCAGGTAGCTCATGGAGATTGTGCAGCAGTACAATATTCTGGTGCAGGCGGAAGAGATCCTCTATTTCTTGCAGAAGACTTTATACCTGTTATAGAAAAAGAAATTGCTCCTAAATTAATAGGAAGAGAATTAACAAGTTTTAAACAACTTGCAGAAGAATTTGATAAGATGCAGGTTAATGGTAAAAAATTACATACAGCTATAAGATATGGAGTAACTCAAGCCATTTTAGATGCAGTGGCTAAATCAAAAAAAGTAACTATGGCAGAAGTGGTAAGAGATGAATATAATACAGGCGTAGAAATAAAGAAAATTCCAATATTCACTCAATCTGGTGATGACAGATATGATAATTCTGATAAGATGATAATAAAAGGTGCAGACGTTATGCCTCATGCATTAATAAATAATGTTAAGGAAAAACTAGGTGAAAATGGAGAAAAACTTTTAGCTTATATTAAATGGTTAAGTGACAGAGTATTAAAGCTTAGAACCTCAGAAAACTATAACCCAGTATTTCATATAGATGTTTATGGAACTATAGGAGTAGCTTTTAATTATGATACAGATGCTATGGCTGAATATTTAAAAAGATTAGAGGAAGCAGCAAAACCATTCCATTTGAGAATAGAAGGACCTATGGATGTAGAGCACAGAGAAAAGCAAATGGAAGCTTTAAGAGATTTAACAGCAGAGCTTGAAAAAAGAAATATAAATGTAGAACTTGTAGCTGACGAATGGTGTAACACATACGAAGATGTAGTTCTATTTGCAGACAACAAAGCAGGACATATGCTTCAGATAAAGACTCCAGATTTAGGAGGAGTAAACAATATAATAGAGGCTATACTATACTGCAAGAAAAAAGGTGTTGGAGCTTATTGCGGGGGAACTTGTAATGAAACTAATAGATCCGCAGAAGTTTGTACTAATATAGCTATGGCTTGTGGTGCAGATCAATGTTTAGCTAAACCAGGTATGGGTGTAGATGAAGGCTATATGATTGTTAATAATGAGATGAACAGAGTTATTGCCCTTGTAAATAGAAGAAGTAAAAGATAATCTACTAGAATTAAGCTTTGAGGCAGTTTTATAAACTGCCTTTTAGCGTATTTATATTATAAATTTTATAAGGAGATGTTGATTATGAAAGAAATTCATGTATCTGAAATAACCAATAGTGTTAGAAATTTATGTATAGAATCTAACTATTTTCTTTCAGAGGATGTAAGAAAAAGATTAAAAGAAGCTTATGATAATGAAACTTGGGATATAGCAAAGGATATACTAAATAAAATAATGATCAATGCAGATATAGCAAAGAATGAAAAAATGCCAATGTGCCAAGATACAGGTATGACCTGTGTATTTTTAGAAATAGGGCAAGATGTGCACATAGCAGGCGGAGCTTTAGAGGATGCTGTAAATGAAGGAATAAGGCAAGGTTATGCAGAAGGATATTTGAGAAAATCTGTTGTGAAGGATCCTCTAGACAGGGTTAATACTAAGGATAATACACCAGGGGTAATATATTATAATATAGTTCCTGGGAATAAACTTAAGATTACCGTGGCACCAAAGGGTTTTGGATCTGAGAATATGAGCGGGCTTAAAATGCTTAAACCTGCAGATGGAGTAGAGGGAGTAAAGGAATTTGTACTTGAGGTAGTAAAAAAGGCTGGACCTAATCCATGCCCGCCTATAATAGTAGGCATAGGTATTGGAGGAACTTTTGATAAAGCTGCTAATTTAGCAAAAAAAGCTCTTATAAGACCTACAGAAGAAAGAAATTCCAACCCTTATTATGCAGATTTAGAAAAAGAACTTTTGGAAAAGATAAATGCTTTGGGCATAGGACCTCAAGGTTTTGGAGGAAGAAGTACTGCCCTTGCTGTAAATATTGAAACATATCCAACTCATATAGCAGGTCTTCCTGTAGCTGTAAATATAAATTGCCATGCTACAAGACATGCAGAAATTGAGTTATAGGAGGTATAAACATGGAAAAGAGAATAACTACTCCCTTAACAGAAGAAAAAGTAAAGGGATTAAAAGCAGGAGATACGGTATTAATAACAGGAACTATATATACAGCTAGAGATGCAGCACATAAGAGATTAGTGGAGCTTTTAGACAAAGGAGAAAAGCTGCCTATGGATATTAAAGATGCTATAATATATTATGTGGGACCAACTCCAGCAAAGCCTGGTATGGCATTAGGTTCTGCTGGTCCTACCACCAGCTATAGAATGGATCCTTATGCACCTAAACTTTTAGATAGAGGTCTAAAAGGTATGATAGGAAAGGGACTTCGCAGTGAAGAAGTGGTAAATTCCATAATAAAAAATACTGCAGTGTATTTTGCAGCTATTGGAGGTGCAGCAGCATTAATAGGAAAAGCTGTAAAGAAAGCAGAGCTTATTGCTTATGAGGATTTAGGAGCAGAAGCTATAAGAAAATTAGAAGTAGAAGATTTGCCAGTGGTAGTAGTAATAGATAGCGAAGGAAATAATTTATATGAGATAGGTCAGAAAAATTATTTAGACAGCGTTAATAAATGATCATTTAAAAAAGAGGTGTAAAAATGAAAATAAGCAAGGTGGCAAAGGCAGGAACTCTTGAATCTAATGATATACTTGTAATGGTATGCCCTAATGAAGAGGGAAACATCCAAATAGAAATAGAAAGCATAGTAATAAAACAATTTGGAGATCAGATAAAAAAAGTTATAGAAGAAACTATAAAAGCTATGGGAGTAGAATCTATAACAGTAAAAGCTCAAGATAAAGGAGCATTAGATTACACTATAAAAGCCAGAGTAGAAACAGCTATAAAGAGAGCTATGTAAAAATGCAATGACCCTAGAGTGGTTAACAATATGTGCGAGGTGTGTTATATGAAAAAGCTTAGAAGAACCATGCTTTTTATGCCGGGGAATAATCCTGGTATGCTTCAAAATGCAGCTATAATGGGTTCTGACTCTATAATATTAGATTTAGAAGATGCTGTAAGCCTTAAAGAAAAAGACAGTGCAAGGATACTTGTGAGAGAAGCTATAAAGAATATGGATTATACCGATGTAGAAGTGGTGGTAAGAATTAACCCCTTAGATACAGAATATGGTCCAGAGGATTTAGCTGTAATAAGTGAAGTAAAGCCAGATACTATAATGTTACCCAAGGCAGATGAAAATGAAATAAAACAAGCAGATGAAATATTAAGCAGAGTAGAGGAAAAGAACGGCTTTAAAAAAGGAAGTATAAAATTAATTGCTCTGATAGAAACTGCCTATGGATTGGAAAATGTATATAATATTATAAAGAGTTCCCACAGAGTAGAAGCAGTATTATTAGGTGGAGAAGATTTAACTGCAGATCTTGGAATAAAGAGAACAAAGTCAGGAGATGAAATATTCTATGCTAGAAACAGAATTGCTACAGCATGCAAAGCTTGTAGAATTCATGCTATAGACACTCCATTTACAGATGTAAATGATTTTGAAGGATTAGAAAGAGATACAGCTAAAGCTAAAAGCCTTGGTATGACAGGAAAATCAGCCATAAATCCAAGACAGATAGATACTATACACAAAGTCTTTGCTCCAACACCAGAAGAAATAAATCATGCCCAAAGAGTATTAAAAGCTATGGAAGAGGCTAAAAAGGAAGGAAAGGGTGTATTTTCTCTAGATGGGAAAATGGTAGATGCACCAATAATAAATAGAGCTACAACTACAGTAGAACTAGCAAAAATTTTAGGACTTATTTAATATAATCTATTCACAAATAAGAAGCTTTATAAAAAAGGTGGGATAACTATGAAAAATGCTTTGGAAAGAGAAATTCCTGATTATATAGAAGGCTATGGTGAAGTACTGCCCTTTCAAGGAGCCTATGCAAACCCCATGGTTAAAAAGAAAATTGGCTCTAGGGAAAGCGTGGTAGGACCTAATGAAACAAAAATTTTATCATCCATAGATGAAGCTTTAGATAAAGTTAAAATAAGAGATGGCATGACCATATCTTTTCATCATCATTTAAGAAATGGTGATCATGTGCTCAATATGGTATTAGAAAAAATAGCAGAAAGAGGTATAAAAGATATTACCTTAGCTTCAAGTTCCATATTTCCAGTGCATGCTCCCTTGGTTGAACACATAAAAAATGGAGTAGTTACAAAGATTGTGGCAAGTTATATATCAGGGCCAGTTGCTGAAGCTATTTCCAGTGGAAGCATGAAAAAACCAGCAGTACTTCAGACACATGGAGGCAGGGCCAGGGCTATAGAAAGCGGAGATTTGCATATAGATGTAGCTTTTGTGGCTGCACCTACTGCAGATAATTATGGTAATTTAAATGGACTCCAAGGTAAATCAGCCTGTGGAGCTTTAGGCTATGCAGTGGCAGATTGCCAATTTGCAGATAGGGTAGTTGCTATAACTGATCATTTAGTACCTTATCCTAATTGCCCTATAGAGATAAGTCAAATATATGTGGACTATATAGTTAAGGTGGATTCTATAGGAGATGCAGAAGGTATAGTTTCAGGTACTACTAAGATCACAAAAGATCCTGTAGGACTTAAAATAGCTAAAATGGCATCAGGGGTTATGAAGGCTTCTGGGCTAGTAAAAGAAGGTATGTCTTTTCAAACAGGAGCAGGAGGCATATCTTTAGCAGTGGCTAAAGAACTGAAAGAAATCATGGAAAAAGAAGGCATACAGGGAAGCTTTGCTTCAGGAGGCATCACTGGTTATATAGTAGATATGTTTAGAGAAGGGCTATTTAGATATTTATTTGATGTACAGTGCTTTGACTTAAAAGCAGTAGAATCTTATACTCAGTCTCATAAACATCAGAGAATGTCAGCTTCTATGTATGGTAATCCCCATAACAAGGGAGCGGTAGTAAATAATTTGGATATTGTTATATTAGGGGCTACGGAGATAGATACAGATTTTAATGTAAATGTGACTACTGCTTCAGATGGAACCATAATGGGAGGATCTGGAGGACATAGTGATACTGCAGCAGGAGCAAAACTTACCATAATAGTATCCAATCTTATGAGAGCAAGACTTCCTCTTATAAGGGATAAAGTTACTACAGTGAATACACCAGGAGAAACCATAGATGTGCTAGTAACAGAAAGAGGTATAGCAGTTAACCCTAAAAGACAGGATTTAATAGAAAAATTAAAAGATACAAATCTTCCTGTAATGACTATAGAAGAGCTAAAAGCTATAGGAGAAAAGCTTACAGGTAAGCCTAAAGCTATAGAAACAGAAGAAGATATAATAGCTGTGGTAGAATATAGAGATGGAACAGTTATAGATGTAATTAGAAAAATTAAAGAGTAGGTGAATTCTATGAATGGATTGCACATGGAAAAAATAGATTTAAATGATAAAATAGAAACAGCTGAAGTAGAAGATTTTTTGAGAGAATTTTATCTTAAATATGAAAAAGATGTAGACTATACCTTAATTATTAGAGATAACAAAAGGATAATAGCTACTGCTTCAAAAGCTGGAAATGTATTAAAATGTTTTGCTGTAAGAGATGAATTCAGAGGAGAAGGAATAACAGCTACGCTTTTAAATGCATTAATGGATAAGCTTTTTGAAGAAGGTTTATACCATAGTTTTATATTTACTAAGCCAGAAAATATAGAGATATTTACTTCTTTAAATTACAAGGTACTATATGGAGTAGAGAAAGTAGTGTTACTAGAAAATGGCATATATGATATAAATTCTTACTTGGATAAACTTATAAAAAAGTATGATATAGACATAAATAAACCTAAATCTTCTATAGTTATGAATTGCAATCCATTCACAGAAGGACATAAATATTTAATTGAAGAGGCATCAAAGTATTCAGAACAGGTATTAGTATTTATAGTAGAAGAAAACAAATCGCTGTTTCCTTTTTCCGTCAGATACGATTTAGTAAAACGAGGCACAGAACATTTAAATAATGTAAAGATAATACCTGGTGGGGAATATATAATATCTTCAGCTACATTTCCATCTTATTTTTTGAAAAAAGAAGACGATAAACTTAATATATACACAAATTTAGATGCTGGTATATTTGGAAAGTATTTTTGCAGTAAGCTTAATATAGATAAAAGATTTGTGGGAGAAGAACCCTATTGCAAAGTTACAGATAGCTATAACAATGCCCTTTCTTACCAGCTCAATAAGTTTGATGTCAGCTTATTTAAAATTCCAAGAAAAATATATGAAAAGGAACCTATAAGTGCTTCAATGGTTAGAAACTTAATAAAGCAGGATAAGTTAGATAAAGTAAAATCAATGGTTCCTGAAATCACTTGGAATTTTTTAAATTCAGAAAAGGGAAAGGAGATAGTGGAGATAATAAAAAGTAATTAATCTCTGCATTAAATATGTCATATAAACCAGAAGACATCTTATTTGAAAGAGAAGAAAGAGTAAGAATTCAAAATTATTTAATGAATAGATATAAAAAACCTCTATTATTTATCAGAGTAAATTACCCTGGAGTAAACAAGGAAAATAAGCTTACAAATAATATAATAAAGATTATGGATAATACAGTTACAAACATATTTGAAAAAGATATTATATTTAAGTTTAGTAGAATTACTGCAGAGGGACCAAATGTTATTATAGTGATAGACAGGGAAGTTTATGATATAAAAAAATTAACTATTCAAATTGAAGATAAACATATCCTAGGAAGATGTGTAGATATAGATGTTTACGATCCTAAAGATGGAAGCAGTATAAGCAGGAAAGATTTAGGATTTTCCTCTAGAAAATGTTACATATGTGATGATATTGCTCAAAACTGTGTAAGAAGCAGAAAACATGAAACCTGGCAGATAATAAATTATATAGATAGCTGTTATGAGAGATATAAGGAGATTTTTGATGTATAAACACTATAATATTAGTGATATAACCTTTTCTATATCAGAGCTTGCTATACAATCTATGTTATATGAAGTTTCCAGTTATCCATCTCCGGGTCTTGTATCTCCTGTATCTAAAGGAGCTCACAAGGATATGGATTATTATACCTTTATAGATAGCACAGCTTCTTTAATAAAGCCCATGATACTATGTGCAGAAGCAGGATTTTCTTCAAAGGACTGTGAAGATATATTCAATGACATAAGAAGTATAGGAATATATGCAGAAGAAGATATGTTTAAAAAGACTGGTGGTATTAACACACATAAGGGAATGATTTTTCTTATGGGTATATGCACTGCAGCAGCGGCTAAAGCAGTGCATGATAAGGAAAACTTTAGTTCTATTCATCATATTATTAAGCAGATGACAAAAGGCATAGTGGACAAAGAACTAAAAAATATTAAATCATCACAGTCTAAGTTTAGCCATGGAGAATATCTATATTTAAAATACAATGTTTTAGGTATAAGAGGAGAAGTGGAAAGAGGATTACCTTTAGTTTTTAATTATAGTTTGGAACTCTATGAGAAAAATAGTATGCTCTCAAAAAATGATAGGATGATTCATACTCTTATAGGTATAATGCAGTATTGTGAAGATACCACAATACTTTACAGACACTCTATAGATATGCTGAACTTAGTAAAAGATAAAGCTAAAATAATAATGAATATGGGAGCTATGAATACAAAAGAAGGAAGGCGTGCTATAGTAGAACTTAATGAAGAATTTATATCAAAGAATATAAGTCCAGGAGGAAGTGCAGATTTAGCAGCAGTTACCATGTTTTTATATGAGGTAAAAAGGAAATTTTATTAATATTTACGGTGTCAATGATAAGGAGAAGAGCCCTATGGATAAAAAGTTAAAGATTAAGCTTGTTATATTTATTATTTTATCTGCTGTAGGAGTTTTCTTGATAGCTTATACAGGAGTAGAAAACAATATTAAATTAAAGCAGATAGAGGAAAACCAAACTTCACAAATAAAGTCACTAAAAGAAGAAAAAGAAAAACAAATTCAAATACAGCAAGAAGAAAAGGAAAAAGAAAATAAAACTAAGAGCATTAATCAAGCAGCTCTTTCAAATCTTTACAATAAAAAATATGAACAGGCCATAAAGCTATGTGAGGATGCCATAGAAGAAGATTCAAAGGATTATGAAGCTTATAATATAAAAGGTATCTCTCTTTGTTATTTAAAGCAGTTTAAACAGGGCATGGAAATGATAGATAAGTCTTTAGCCATAAGACCTGACTTTGGATTTGCAAGATTTAATAAGGCGCTAGGTTATGAGCTTTGGGGCGAGTATGATAAAGCTTTAGAGTGGTATGATAAAGCTTTACAAGTAGAAAATTACGAATGGAGCTATTATGGTAAAGCATGCATATATGCTAAGCGAGGAGATTTGGATAATACCATAGCTAATCTTTCTAAAGCTATAGAGCTAAATCCTAAAATAAAAGATAAAGCAAGTGAAGATGCCTATTTTAATATAGTAAGAGAAAATAAAAAGTTTAATGAACTATTATCAAAATAAATATAAATAAATAAAAAAATAGCAAGTATAATGGATATGCTTGCTATTCTTTTATTTATATACTAATTAATATTATATTTCTTACATTTAAGTGAAATAGTTCTATGGGTAAGGCCTAAAGCTTTGCCAGCTTTATTGTAGCTTTTATATTTCTCCATAGCTAAACGAATGATTTCCTTTTCATATTCTTCAAAGGGTAAAACCTCGCCATCCACTGTATTTATCAGCTGCTCCTGCTTAGTATAATTACTATTAATATAATAGGGCAAATCTTCCGAAGTAATTATTTTACCTTCGCATAGATTCATTGCTCTCTCAATTATATTTTCCAGCTCTCTTATGTTACCAGGCCAATTGTATTCTTGAAGAAGCATCAAGCATTCTCCATCTATACCAATTATATTTTTATTAAGTTTGGAATTAAGCTTATTTACAAAGTGTTCCACCAATAAACTTATATCTTCTTTTCGATTTCGTAAAGGAGGGAGATGAATGGAAATTACATTTAATCTATAATATATGTCTTCTCTAAAAGTTTTTTCTTCTAGCATTTGTTCAAGGTTTCTATTAGTTGCAGCAATAACTCTAACATCAATTTTTTGAGGAGCAGTACCTCCTAAGCTTTCAATCTCTCTTTCTTGAAGTACTCTTAATAGCTTTACCTGCATAGATAGAGGCATGTCACCTATTTCATCTAAAAATATAGTGCCTTCATCAGCTATAGCAAATTTTCCGGGCTTACTCTTTATGGCACCAGTAAATGCACCTTTTTCATAACCAAACAATTCACTTTCTAAGAGATTTTCAGGAATAGCAGCACAGTTTACTTTTACAAAAGGTTTATCCTTTCTATCGCTGCTATTATGTATGGCTTTAGCAATCAGCTCTTTACCTGTTCCGCTTTCTCCTCTTATCAAAACCGTAGAGGTGCTTTGAGAAGCTTTTTCACACATATATAAAACTTCTTTTAAGGTACTGTTACATCCTATTATGTCATTAAAAGAAGAATTAAGTTTTGTATGTTTTATGAGTTCTTCTTTGTAATAGTTTAATTCTTCTTCGGATTTTTCTAATTTGCTTAAAAGATCTTTTATGTCATCTGCAGTTTTGTAGGTAGATATGACACCTTTGAACTCGTTATCTATAAATATAGGTTCTACAGTAGCTATGATATCTATTCCCTGATTTTTACAGGCTATATCTTCTACCTTTTCCTTGCTTTCAAAAACTTTCATTCTTATTCCGTTTGGAGAAACTTCTGCTAAATCTTTACCTATGATATCATTGCTCTTTACACCAAAATATTTTTCGTAGGCAGGATTTACATAACTTATCTTTCTATTTTCATCTATAAAACAGATTAGATCATGGGAGGTTTCTAGTATCTTTTTAAATTTCTCATTTAATTCCTTCATGCCTACGATTTCTGAAACATCCTGAAATACCCCTATGGCACCAATTATTTTATTTCCTGAATATATGGGACTCCTGTTTGCCATGGTTATATGATCATTAACATGCTGAATCTTTCCAAACTGTTTTTGTTTTGATACAATTATATTAGGTAAATCTGAATTAGGAATTATATCTTTAATATGTTTTCCTAGAATAGTCCTAGAGTTTTTATCTAAAAGTTTTAAAGCATATTCATTTATACTGGTAATATATGAATTTGCATCTATAACCACTATACCAATAGGAACATTTTGAATTATCTGTTCATTAGCTATAGTGCTTTCTTCAATTATGGCATCTATTTCATTCATTTGAGAGGTACTTGCAGCAAGTTCTTGACTTATGAAATGGCAAAGTTCATCTACAGCAGCTTTAGAATTTTTCTCCTCTGATTTGCAGCAGATGGATACCTTTTCATTCTGTTGAATCTTTAAAGATAATAGAGCCAACATACTTATAGCTATATATTCTCCAGAAGAATCTCTCTTTATATATAACTCGGTGCTATACTTAGACTTAAGTTCAGAAGCTTTATTTACCACCATAGCAGCAATTCTTGTATGGATTCCATTATGAACCGTTACTTTTATTTCTTTTGAATACATTCCAATACCATCCTTACATATAAAGTTGATAAAATTTATCAAAAACCTATAATAGCATGATAAATTTTATCAACACAATAATACTATATTAAATTGTATAAATCCAGTTATTTTATGTAATAAATATTATAATAAAGCAATTAATGAGTTAATTAAGATTTATAAAGATAATTTTTCACGGTAGGATTACTATAACATTACAGATTATTCAAATATTTGGTATGCTTTACAACTTTAAAGTAATATAATTAAAATTTCTTTTATGAATAAGAAAGTGGAGGTTGATAAAAAATATCAATGAATACATAAAAAAAATATATTATATCTATCAGGTTACCACGAACATTAGCTTAATTAGGCATATTTAGCTTTTAAGAGAATGTTGGCATAGAAATTGCTACTATATATGTATAGGTGTTTTAATGAAGTATAAAAGATTTTATATAAATAGGAGGAAATAGGATGAAAAAAGGTATTGCTGCATCAAAAGGTTATGCCATAGGACATGTATTTATAAAGGAAAATGCAGAAGTAGTGATAACAGATAAAAAAATAGAAGATATTAAAGCGGAAAAAGAAAAACTACATAAAGCCATAACTGAATCAAGACTTCAAATTTCAAAAATCAAGGAAAAAGCTATAGCTGAAATAGGAGAAGAAAAAGCGGCAGTATTCGATAGCCATATTATGCTTTTAGATGATCCTGAATTCACTGGTGCTATGGAAATGGAAATAGAAAATAATAGCATAAATGTAGAAAAGGCTGTAGAAACCATAGCTCATAACTTTCTAGCTATATTTGAATCTATGGAAGATGAATATATGAGAGAAAGGGCAGCAGATATTAAGGATGTATCCAATAGAATAATATTGAATTTAACAGGAAAGATGAAGGGATTAGATATAACTGATAATGACACAATAGTGGTAGCCCATGATTTAACTCCTTCAGACACTGCCCAGCTTGATAAGGATAAAGTTATAGCATTTCTTACCAACATAGGTGGAAGAACTTCTCATAGTGCTATAATGGCAAGAACTTTAGAAATACCAGCAGTAGTGGGACTAAATGATATAACAGATTGTGTTAAAAATGGAGATTTAGCTATAGTAGATGGTGTAGAAGGTGTAGTTATAATAGACCCAGATCAGGCTACTCTAGATGAATATAGAAAAAGAAAAGAAAATTATGAAAAAGAAATGAAAGAGCTTAAAACTTTAATAAGTGTAAAGGCGCATACTAAATCAGGAAAAAGAGTTGAAGTGGCTGGAAATATTGGAAAGGCGCAAGATGTTCATAAAGTCATAGAAAATGGCGCTGATGCTATAGGATTATTTAGAACAGAGTTTTTATATATGGATAGAGATAACATGCCTTCAGAAGAAGAACAATTTGAATCTTATAAATACGTACTTGAAAATATGGAAGGAAAGCCAGTGGTTATAAGAACTCTTGACATTGGTGGCGACAAGAAGTTATCCTATTTACCAATGCCAGAAGAGATGAACCCTTTCCTTGGTTATAGAGCTATAAGATTATGTCTTGATAGAAAAGACATATTTAAAATACAGTTAAGAGCATTATTAAGAGCATCTATCCATGGAAACTTAAAAGTTATGTTTCCTATGATATCTTCTCTTGATGAGTTTATTCAGGCTAAAGCCGTTGTAGATGAGTGTAAAGAAGAACTTAGAAACGAAGGCATAGAATATAGTGAAAATATAGAATTTGGTATAATGGTTGAAATACCTGCAGCCGCTGTATGTGCTGAAGAGCTAGCAAAACATGTAGATTTCTTCTCCATAGGCACTAATGACTTGATACAGTATACTTTAGCTGCAGATAGAATGAGTGAAAAAGTATCTTACCTTTACAATCCGATGCATCCAGCAGTTTTAAGATTGATAAAGATGACTATAGAAGGTGCACATAAAGCAGGAAAATGGTGCGGTATGTGTGGTGAAATGGCTGGAGATGAAAATGCTATACCAACTTTGGTAGAGTATGGACTTGATGAATTCTCTATGAGTGCATCATCCATATTAAGAGCAAAACAAATTATAATTAATCAAGATTAATATTTTCTCAAAATACATTCCTAAATTATGAAGAACCTTCTATTTAAGTAGGTTCTAAGTCACAGATATAAATTCTGTGACTTTTTTTTATTAAAAGTGTGACTACTCACTATAAAAATCGTATATAATATTGAACATGGAATATACGTCCACTATGCATAGAGGGGTGTGTGAGTTTTGGATGAAGATTTGAAATTGATTAAAGAAATTCTAAATGGTAATATAGATAGCTTTAATATATTAGTTAATAAATATGAGTTATATATATTAAAATTTGTTTATAACATGATAAGAGATAGAGAGGCTGCAGAAGACATAACTCAAGAGGTTTTTATTACGGTATATAATAAGCTTTATATGTATAATTCAAAATATAAGTTTTCCAATTGGATATTGCAGATAGCAAGAAATAAATGTATAGACTATATAAGAAAATACAAAAGGGTATATGAAGCTAATTTAGAAGATGTAAAAGATTTGGTTTCAAAAGAACCATCACCAGAGCAAAGCATGGAATTTAAGGAAACAAAAGCTATAGTAGAAAATTATATAGAAAGTTTAAATGAAATAGATAAGCAGATAATAATATTAAGATATACTGATGAACTCACATTTTTAGACATAGCAGAAGTACTTAATATGAGTGAATCAGCAGTTAAAAGGAGATATTATAAAGCCAGGGATAAATTTAAGGTTTCTATTATTAATAACAAAGATAATGTGAAAGGAGTGTAAATTTATGAATTGTGGTACTTTCAAGAAAAGGCTTGATGATTATGTAGAAGATAATTTGTATAATGACATGCGTGAAGCTATGGAAGAACACATAAGTACATGTAACAATTGTAAAAAAGCTTACGAAGAAGCCATGACTATAGAAAAAATGCTTAAGGATTCATTAAATGTAAGTCCAGACATGTTTAGAAGTTCCAGGACAGATATAATAAAATCTATAGATAAAAACAGATACTCTAAGAATATAGTTTCAAAGTTAAAATATCACTTTTGTAAATATGGGATTATATATATGACTTCTGCAGCTGTAGTTATATTTGTAACCTTTATATCACCTTATATTTTAAATAGAATAAAAACAAACAATTTGCAAAATCAATTGGCAGAGATGAATAGTGTATCTAGAGACAAAGCCAGTGCTTCTCTTTCTGAAACTAAAGGAAAGG
Organism: uncultured Clostridiaceae bacterium; assembly: GCA_946405135.1. Classification (GTDB taxonomy): domain Bacteria; phylum Bacillota; class Clostridia; order Clostridiales; family Clostridiaceae; genus CAMJGD01. The sequence goes on from CAMJGD010000026.1 coordinate 23,582, forward strand.
AAGATGCTGCAAAAGATAAAGAGGTAATCAATAGTTTTTACAGAGACGAATTAAAGATAAGAACTACTTATTCACCTGTTTTTGAGAAGCAAGATTTAAATTATAAAGAGGAACCTGCTTTTGCAAATTCTTGGAAGGAATCTAAAAACAAAATATTTGCTGCATGCATCGAAGGAAAAGGACCTGAGGTTATAGAAGAAGGTATAGGGAGTATAGTAGTAAAGGATAATGATAAGAAGCAGGCATGGAAGTTTTCTATTATAAATGAAAAAGATAAGCAAAATAGTCCTTTGTTTGTGGAATGGGCGGACAATAACAAACTTTTTGTTATTGTTGGATTAGGTTACGGAACAGTTACTCGAGGTGGTAATGTTTATGTGTTAAATGTAGACACAGGAAAAACCAGCCTTGTTTATGAAACAAAAAATGAAAAAGAACAGGTTGCATCTGTTTATAACAAGAATAATGCACTTCAATTAAATTTAGTTGTCTATGAAGATAGCAAGATGAATGCATATCATGAGGAATCAAAAACTATAAAATATGAAGATGTAACAAATAGCAAAGAAAATAATATAGAAACAATTTATGCTCTTCAAGATAGTATAAATTCCAAAAGATATGCTGAAGCATTAAATAACTTCAGCCAGGATTTAAAAAATAATTATAATAGTGTATTGGGAAATATGGAATCCATAAAATCTATGGATATTAAAAAAATTATAGATATAACAGATACTTCTCTATTAAAAAATGAAAATTTTGCTGATTTTAAAATTTATTGTATAGAAGTTAATTATAATCTAGATAAGGATGCTAATTCTAAATTAAAAAATGGCATTTGTTATCATAGATTCATACTAGAAAAGCAGAACAAGGACTCAAATTGGAAAATTATAGATATATTAACTCCCCCTCAAAACTAACCTTGATATCATATTACTACACTAGGTAATTTAATTGGTTACAAATTTATTAAAGTTTGTTAACTATATAGTTAATAATAAATTAAAGCTTGCAAAAAACATTGCAAGCTTTTTTATTATGACAAAATTTGAGTGACACATGATACATTAAAAAACAAAATTGTATATATATATTATGGTAAACATGCTATAATATACATAAAATATGCATTTTATACATAAAAGGGGGTAAAAATTATATATTTATGAAAAAATTTTTAACATATGTATTGGTAATTATTTTATTATTTTGTTTTAATAGTAAAGCGATGGCAGAAGAAATATCAACAGACATTAAAGTAAATGGTGAAATAAGAAAAGGTAATAATTTGGAAATATTGATAGATTTAAAAGGTGTAGAGAGACTTTATGCAGGGGATATGGAATTTAATTATGATGCAGGTTTATTAAAAGTAAACTCATTAAGGGTAGGGGAATTAATTAGTTCTAGTAACATTAACAAAACGGAAATTTGTAAAGATATAGACAACGTTAATGGAAAAGTTCGATATAAGTTTACCTGTCTAGGTAAGGCTAATGGGTATTTTGGAAGAGGAACCTTTATAGCCATAAATGCGGAATTAATTAAAGAAGGTAAAGTTGTAATTGATAAGAAAAAATTAAAGCTAGAACTCTATGAAAGAACAGAATCAAATGAAATAAAAGAAATAGCTTACAAATTAACAAACTTTGAAAAGGATATCAAAAAAGAAAGTGCAGCAGATGAATTTAAAGATAATAAAGATAATAATATTAGTTTGAAAAATGTACAAGGCTCTGAAAAAACAAAAAAAGAATTACATTCAAATGATAAAGAAGATTTAATTGAAAAGAAAGAAGATTTAACTGAAAAGAAAAAAGGTAATATTAAAAGTAATCAAAGTAATGATAAGAGTATAAATGAGAATAAAGCAAAGGATAGTAATAATTTAAGTGAAAAGGACACAAAAATAAATTATATTAAAGAACAAAAGAGATTTTGGATTTATGGAATTATAGGAATCTCTCTTTTAATTTTTTTAATATTGATTAGAAAGTTTTATAGGAAAAAGAAAAGTAATTAAATTTTATTACTAAAGTGGGGTAAAGAGAATGAGAAAACATAAAAGGATAATATCAATTTTACTTACTATTATTATTTTACTAAGTAATAGCTATGAAGTTTTGGCTGCTGTAAATTTTGAAAATTATATTGATTCAGCAGCGGTGAGTATTTCTAATGGTGCATCAGCTGTGCAAAATGGCGTAAAAGGTTTTTTTGATACTGATAAGAAATTAGAAAAAAATGCAGAGGGAGAAAGGAAGTTTATATTAAAAAATATAGGAAGTTTGAGCAATAGAAAAGAAGCGCCTACTATAATTAAGATAAGTAATATAACAAAAAGAACGCGACAGATATCTTGGATGTGTAATGGTGCAAAAGATGTAGATTATGAAATTAGTATAAATGATGAAATAATAGAAGTTGGGAAAAGAGAATTTTATATACATACAGATATAAAAGAAGGACAGGAATATATCTACAAAATTAGATATAAAATAAATGACCAGTATAGTAAGTGGAGTAATGAAGTAAAAAAGAAACCTATACCAGAAAGTACAAAAGAAAAAACGACTGTGATGCGTAGCTTAGGAATAGAAGGTATAAAAGTTAAAGTTGAACTTTATGGAAAATATGCTGAAAGAGATTCTAATGGGAATGAATATGAAGAATATAAATGGGCATGTAAAAGATATAATAATCATGAATATGCACCAGGAAGTGATGGAATAGAAGGTGTGAGATTAAGTCTACAAAATGCACCAAGTGATATGAAAATAAAATATCAAGTATATATAAAGGAAGAAAATAGATGGCAGGAATGGAAAGAGAATGGACAAGATGCTGGAGTTATTGAGAAAATAGGAAAAAGGGGTAAAAGTATTCAAGCTATAAGAGTAAAATTAGAAGGAAATACCTTAGGTTATGGAGTTAAATATTTAATGACGGATGGACAAAATCAAACAGTAACGATGAATGGAGAGGTTTCTGGGAATATTAATAGTAATAATGCAATGCAAGTTTTATATATAGAGTTAGTTGGGAAAATCGTTGTTATAGATAAAGATACAGTTTGGAGAAAAAGTGAAGGGGTTAAAAATATTTCTAGCATGGTGGAAGTTGCTCCCAATGCTACATTAACAATAGAGCCTGGTGCTCAAATAAAATTTACAAATGATCCTAATGTGGAATCTGGAATAATAGTAAAGGGAAAACTTATAACTCAAGGTAAGGAAAATGATAGAATAAAAATTTCTTCAATAGAAGATCAAAGTAATTTCAAAATTTATGTTATGGAGGAAGGTTTATTTAGAGGAGAAAATATAGATCTTCAATGTAATAATGAGCAGGATTACCCAGTAATAGATAACAAAGGAGAGCTTAATTTAAATAAAATAAATATATCCAATAAAACTATTAAAGAAGCAACAGCTTTTTTTATAAATTCTGATAAGGATACTTATATACAAAATAGTATTATAAATAATTTTCAAACGGCAATAGAGACAGATGGTATAAATGGAATAAAAGGAAATGTTATTATAGATAATAACATTATTAAAGGTAACAGTAACGGTATAAGTATATATGAAGGTGATGAAAAAGGCTCAGATAATAAAATAACAATTTTAAATAATACCTTTAGTAATAATGAATTTGGTATAAACATATTTAAAAGAAATGAAATTGATATTAATAAAGATATCTCAAGAGAAATTTTGATAAATAATAATAATATAGATTCAAGTAAATATTGTGGAATTAACATAAATTCTTTATTTTTATCTAATATAAAAATAAACAAAAATAATATAACAGGAACCAATAAAACACTTTTTGATACAGGATTTATAGAAAACGGACCTATATGTATAAAAGGTACATTGGTAGAAAATAAAGAAAATATATTTGGCAATATTAATTCTATAAATGAAAACGAAAGTAATGTATTACATGATAATAATTATGATGGAGTAATATTGAAGGATTTAGTTATTGATTCAGATATTTCTATAAATAAAGGTAAATATAATTATGTTATAATAGATAATCTTAAAGTATGTAAGGATAAAGTCTTAAAGTTAAATGAAGGTGTCATTTTTAACATTCAAGGAGGTAGCTATAAAGCTATAGATGGAAAACGTTACAATAATGGTATCATAATAGATGGTAGTTTGATCTGTATTGGAAAAGAAAATAATCCTATAATTTTAACAAGTATAAATGATGATATTGGAAGATTAAAACATATAAGTTCTAATAAAAAAACAGATGATAAATTTAGTTTTATAGATATATCTAAGGACGGCAAGATAGTAGCAGATTATATGAAAATTAGAAATGGAGGAGAAAATTTTTCAGGGGATAAGTTTAAATTTCCCATGATAATTAATAAGGGCAGTATATTTTTAAATAATAGTGAGGTAAGTAATTCGGATGAGATTGGTATATTTTCATTAAAAGATGAAATTGCAAGTCAAACAAGCTTATTTAATTCTTATATTGATAAGTGTGGAACAGGAATATGTGCAGAAGGAACACTTAATATATTAATTAGCAAAATAAGTAATTGTAATTGTGGAATATGGTTTGATAAAAATTATTCAGAAAAAGCAAAAATCCAATTAACTTCATTTTCTGGAGGCAATAATAAGACTGCAATTTCTAATGCTTCATCTAGTGTAATTGATGCTAAAAATAATTATTGGGGATCTAAATATGGACCTAATAAAGATGAAGTTAATTTTTATCATAAGGATAAAGGACAATATATAGTCGGAAAGGTTGAATATAAACCTTACTTATTAGAACCAGCTGATAAAAATCTTGTGGATTTAGCGGATTTTCAAAATGAGCTTAATAAATATATAGCGGATGTAGATTATACAACACAAAGACATTTAGGAAAAGATGGAGTATATGTTCCTACAGGAAATTACAGCAAAAAAGAGTTAGATATTTCAATAAATTCTTCAGGTATAGACATAGAATTAGGAAGAACCTATAATGCAAAAGCAAAAGATAAAGGAGATTATTTAGGCGGTGGCTGGAGATTTTCTTATGAAGCAAGTATAAAGGATATAGATGAAAAGCTTAAAATTAAGGGGAAAGTAGTAACATTACCAAATGGAAGCGTGGAAAGCTTTAAACAAAATGAAGATGGAAGCTTTAGTGCTATAGATAATAGAGATAAGTTATCTAAATCCGATAGCAACTACATTTTAACTACTAAGAAAATGGATAAATTTGTTTTTGATGAAAAAGGATTATTAAAAGAAGTAAGAGATAAAAATGGAAATAAAATTTTTATAGATTATGATGCAAGTGGTAAAATAATCAAGATATATGATGAAGCTTATAGAGAATATGTTTTTAGTTATGATAATGGTAAGTTATCTTTAATCACAGAAATGGTAAGTGGTAATAAGAAAAGAAGTATAAGATATAATTATTTAAATAGTTTATTGGAAAGTGTTACTGATGTAGATGGAAAGATAAAAGAAGAATATAGGTATGATGATAATAATAGACTGAATACCATAATAAAAAATGGTGAAGAGGTAGAAGCTATAGAGTATTATGATACAGAAGAAAATAAAGATAAGATAAAAACATATAAGGACGTCTATGGAAATAAATTAAGTTATACTTATGAAAATGCCATGAAATGTGTGAAAATAATTGACAGTAATAATATGATTACTCAAGAGTTCTATGATAGTAGCATGTATAGCACACTAAAAATATATCCTAACGGAGATATAGAAACAAAAAATTATAATTTAGATGAAGAAAAAGCTAACAAATATGGTGAGATAAAGGAAGTAAAAGATACTTTAGGAAATATAACTCAATATGAATTTGATAAGGAGGGGAATATTACAAAACAAATAAATCCTGATGGAGGATTTAATGAATTTGTATATGATGAAAATAATAATCTAATAAAAGAAATTGATGAAATGGGTAAAAAGACTGCTTATATCTATGATTCAGCAAAACTAAATTTAATAAAAAAGGTACAACCTTTAAATGGTACTGATGAATATGAGCCTTCAAAAGAGAAAAATTTTGCTATAACTTCATATGAATATTATTCTCAACAAGAGCTGCAAAAACAAAGCTGCAACATAAAAGGATTAGTGAAAAGGATAATAAACCCGGAGGGTGGAGCTAAATCCTTTGTTTATGATAAATATGGATATGCAAAAGCTATTACTGATGAAGAAAATAATACAATTGAAGAAAATTATAATGAGTTTGGTTTTAAAGTGTCTAATATATCAGCAAATAAATTTAAAACTAGCTATGATTACAATAATAAGGGAAACTTAGTAACTACAACTTATCATAATGGTTCAATATCAAAAACGCTATATGATATTTTTGGAAGAAAAGAAAAAGATATTTCACCAGAACTTTATAAAAGGTATGGAGAAGAAAAAGGCAAGACATATACTTATTATCCAAGCGGAAAAGTAAGAACTGTAAAAGATGAAGAGGAAAATGAAATAGAATATAGCTATGATTTATACGGGAATATATCCAAAGAAAAGTTACCAAGTGGTTCTTATTATATTTATGAGTATGATGAACTTAATAGACAAACTAAGAAGTATTTCAAAGAAAATGATAGTGTAGAAGGTGTTTTATTAGAACAAAATATATATTCTAGTATAAGAAATGGCAAAGATAATGCATTAAAAGTTACTCAAAGAAAATATATAGATGATAAAGATTTTATAGAAAGCTCTACTATTTATGACTATAGAAAAAATGTAATAGAAAATGTTAATGGAGACGATACAAAACAGAAAGTATTTTTTAGTTTAAATGGAACTAAAGCTTATGAAATTGATGAAAAAGAGTCAATTACTTATTATGAATATGATGGTCTGAATAGATTAGTAAAAGAATTAACACCTAATGAAGATAACAATGGAAGATCTTTATATACTCATAAAAAGACACAGTATGATAAGAATGGAAATAAAATAAAAGAAATTATAGGTAAGAATACAGCAGAAAAGGAAAAAGAACCAAGTGAGTATATTATAATAGACTATTCCTATTATAATGATGGTAAGTTAAAAGCTAAGTGGGATAATGAAGGAAGAAAAAGTGAATATGAATATGATGGGGATAGGAACTTAAGTAAAGAAACCATATATGTAAATAAAAATAATGAAAAAAAGATAATAGAGTATAAAAATAACTATCTAAATAAGCCATATAAGAAAGTAGAAACAGTAAAAGCTAGAGATATTTATGGGAACAGTATAGAAATCAAAGAAGATGTAGCACTAAATACAGAACTATACTATGATGACAACGGAAATTTAATAAAAGATGTAAAGCCTAATAATCATGAGGTTATGTATGAATATGATAGATTAAACAGGCAGATAGCTAGCAAGGAAAATGTTATAAATGAAGCAGGACAAAAGATCTTAGCAGAAAGCCATGTAGCATATAATTGGAACAATAAACCGCTATATACTTTAGATAAAAATAATAATAAGACTCAATATGAATATGATGCAAGAGGATTTTTAACAAAACAAATAGATCCAGAACTTAATGAAGTCAAATTTAGGTATGACAAAATAGGAAGAGTTATAGAAAAATTGATGCCAGATACAAAGGAAGATCTAGGCATAAAATCTATTGCAAAGTTTGCCTTAAGCTATAATTCAAAGCCAGGTGATGAGCTTTGGAATCCAAATTATGACTTTAATTCAGATTCTATAATTGATATATATGATATGGTAAAGGTAGCTAGAAATCTTGTTGATAATAGAAATATCTATATATACGATAAAAGAGATAGAGTTATAGCTGAAAAGGTAGAGTACTATGATAGAGCAAAGGAAGATTTTGTAGGATTTATATCTAAGGGCTATAAGTATGACAAAAAAGGAAATAAAATAAAAGAAGTAGATGCTGTATCTTATGAAAATGCTATTGGAACAACAATAGAAGAAAAAATAGAAGCAGCTTATGGAACAGAATATGAATATGATTTAAATAACAGAGTGACAAAAGTATTAGATCCAGAAAATAAAGACAAAAAACTAGATTTTACCTATAAATATTTTTATGATGCTTTAGGAAGAAAAATAAAAGAAACAGATGCTAAAGGGAATACTTATACTTATCAATACAATAATCTAGGAAAGATGTTAGATAAGACAGTAACCTTTGGTGATAAAACTATAGTATTAGAAAAATATGAATATGACTTGTTAGATAATGCAATAGCTAAAATTGATGGCAATGGAAATAAGACAACTATAGAGATAAATAGCTTCAATAAACCAAGAAAAACTATATTCCAAGGAGATTTTAGTATTCCAGGAAGCAGTATAAGTTATCAATATGATTTAGTGGGAAATGAAGTGTTTAATCAAGATAGTTTAGGAAAGACTCATAAATATGAATACGATCTTCAAGGAAAGTTATTAAAAGAAATAGAAGCAGATTCGGAAGGCAAAAATGCGATAGTTAAAGAAAGTAAATATGATAAGAATGGAAATAAGTGCTTTGAAAAAGATCCAAATGGTAACATAAAAGAATACAGCTACAACAAATTAAATAACATTAGGTCTAGTAAGGCACAAGTAACAGATATAGATGGAAATAAGAAAACAGAGATAACAAACTTAGAGTACAATAATTTTGGAAGTGTAATTAAAGAAACAAACTGGTTAGGAAACTCTATACGATATAAATATGATGGCTTAGGAAGATTAGTGGAAAAAATAGATGGGGCAGGAAACGTAATAGAAAAGCTTCAATATTATAATAACGGAGTTCAGTCAAAATCAATAGATGCTCTAGGAAATGAAAAAATTTATGAGTATGATAAAAATAGAAAACTCATAAGTACAACCTATGGAGAAGGAAATAAGGTAAATCAAGGTTATGATGAAATAGGAAATTTAGCTTATAAAGTAGATGGTAAAGGAAATAGAACTTCTTACAATTATGATGGGTTAAATAGGCTTATATCTGTTACTAATGCAAAAGGTGAAGTGACATCTTATACCTATGATAATAATGGAAACAAAAAGGAACAGATAGATGGAAAAGGGAACAAAACTACATGGGAATATAATGTTGCAAATAAGGTTTCAAAAATTATATCTCCAGGAGGAAAGCTAACAGAAGAATATACTTACTTTGCAGATGGAAGCTTAAAGACTAAGAAGGATAGAAATGGACAAACTATTCAATATAATTATGATATTCATGGTCAAAAAACCTCAGAAGGATTAGAAGGTAATAAGTTAACTTTCCAATATGATAATAGCGGTAACCGAGTTAAGATGACAGATAAAACAGGAGTTACAGAAAGAACTTATGATGAGTTAGGAAGAACTAAATCTAAGACAATTTCAAACATAGGTGAAGTTAAATTTATATATGACAATGTAGAAGATTTAGAAAAAGGATACTCTTCAGAAATAACCAAAGACCCAAAAGGAAATATAACTAAGAAAGTATATGATGAAGCAAATAGACTTACAAAGGTTATAGATGGAGATAGGACGACAACATACACTTATTACGATAATGGAAGTAAAGAAAGTACCATATATCCAGATGGTTCAAGAGAAGACTATAATTACAATAAAAATAACGCCTTAAAAACTTTAATAAATAAAAAAGCAAATGGAGAAGTATTAGAACAATTTACTTATGATTATGATAAAGCAGGAAATATGATTTCAAAGAAAGATAAAAAGGGAGAAACTAAATATTATTATGATGAGTTAAATAGAATAGAAAAAATACAAGAACCAAATGAAAAAGAAACCAAATATACTTATGACAAGGCAGGAAATAGGGAAACAGAAACCATAAATGAAAAAGGTAATAGTATAGTAACAATTTACTCATATAATGAGCAAAATAGATTATTGGGAACAGTTAAAAAGCAGGGAACTGTAATCTTAGGCTTTAAGAATTATGAGTATGATAACAATGGAAATGTAATAAAAGAGACAGGAGGAGTGGCAGATTTTATAATACCTCAGCCATTAGAAAAGCGTACAGGGGAACTCTTTGAAAATCCAGGAAGATTAAATGAGATAGCAAAAAAAGAAATAAAAGACCAGGTATTAGCAAATACAGTAATAGAAATAACAACAAGAACGCTTACAAATGATAACTCAAAATTTAAACAAAAGGAAATACAATATTTTTATGATGAGTTTAATCAGCTAGTAGAAGCAAAAAATGAAACAGGAACAATATTAAAAAATAAGTATAATGGCGAAGGTTTAAGGGTAGCAAAAGAACAAGGAGAAGCTAAGACAAATTACCTCTATGAAGGAGATAAGGTAATTCTCGAGGTAGATGGAAATAGTGAAAAAGAAAAAGCAAGAAACATCTACGGAACAACCTTAATAAGTAGAA
>CAMJGD010000027.1 GCA_946405135.1 uncultured Clostridiaceae bacterium
CAAGTACCTCCTTCCCCTGTGTTTCAAAATATAGTTTTAAAGCCTTATCAATAATATCTTCAATCTCTGGCTGCTTAACTTCTGGCGCAAAATATTTGCTTATTAGTTTTGGCTTCAATTTTATAGCATTAGGTTTATTTGATTTTGTTTTTTTATTTAGTTCTCCCGAAAGAATTGAATGAGCTGTTTCTTCATTTAGTTTGTCTTTCTCTGAGTAATCCCTAAGTACTTCGGCTTTTTTCATGTCTATTTTATAATTATTTTCTGTTGTAATTTCTACAATCATATTTTGATGTTCTTCTGATAAATATGATAAATCTACACCTGCTCTTATAGATATTTCCTCTTTATCTATAAATTCTTTTATTTCATCTATTAACTTGAAGATTCTTAAATATCTTGCTATAGAATTTTTAGAAAGTTTATAAGTTTCACCTATTTCTTCATGGGTTCTTAACTTTTTCCCCAATGGGGAAAAGGTTTCATCTTCCTTGATTTCATTGGATTTAGAAAGTCTTTCTATCTCATTTAATAGGTCATTTCTAATTCCTTGATTAGCCATAGCTTTGTGCCTTGTATAAATAACAGCAGCTCTTTCTGAATGAAGTAAATCTGAAAATGATCTTTGCATTGTATTTGTTTCAGTAACAATTAAAGTAGCTTCATCTTCAGTAAGTCCTTCCTTAATAACTGCTGGTACTTTAAGTATTCCTGCAAGTTTTGCAGCATTTACTCTATTGTGACCAGATAGGATCTGATAGCTTGTGCCTATAGGTCTTATAACTATAGGTACTATAACTCCAAACTCCTTAATACTTTCTACCATATCATTTAATCTTTCACCTTCATACAGCTTAAAAGGGTGATTACTAAAAGGCACAAGTTTTTCTATTTCAATCTCTGCTATTCCTGAATTAGTTTCTTTTTCAGATGAGATATCTCCAAACATATCATCTAAACTCATTAACTTTCTCTCGCTCATATTGCAGCCACCTCCTTAGCAAATTCTCTATATGCGATGGATACTTTATTTTTAGAATCATATTCTATGGTACTCTTGCTTTTCATATTAGCCTCGCCAACCTTAACTGAAGTTGGTATCTTATTCTCAAAAATATTTATTCTGCTTCCATAAGCATCCTGAATTATTGATAATACTTCTTTTGAAAGCTTCATTCTTTCTGCATACATGGTTAAAAGTATTCCATCAACCTCAATCTTAGGATTTATTCTCTTTTTAACTCTTATAATATTTCTAAGAAGTAACTCCAAACCTTTAGCTGAAAGATATTGAGGAGTAACAGGAATAATCACACTATCACAAGCAGCAAGTGCATTTATAGTAAGCATTCCAAGTGATGGTGAACAATCAATAATTACATAGTCATAATCATTTTTTATTTCATCAACAATAGATTTTAAAACAAGTTCTCTGCTCATAACATTAACAAGTGCTATTTCAATTGCTGATAACTCTAAGCTGCAAGGAATAATATCAATATTTCCTGATGAAATAATATACTCTTCCTTTTTAGGTAAGCTTTTTTCTTCAATAGCCAGCGACATCAAATTATATATTGTTGTTTTTATACTGTCCGTATTATCATAACCAAAACACACTGTTAAGCTACTCTGAGGATCAAAGTCTATAAGTAATACCTTCTTTCCCATTTCTGCTAATGCATATCCTAAGTTTAACGTTGTAACAGTTTTGGCCACACCTCCTTTTTGATTCACTATTGAAATTACCTTATTACTAATCATAAGATTTGCCTCCTTATTATTTTTGTACACTTTTAAGTTTCTTTATAAACTCAATTATATCTTATGTCTTTACTTTTGTAAACTAAATAGTTTCTATAAATTCAACAAAGTTGCTATTGTAAATTTTTTAGTGTATATTTGTATATATAAAATATCTAAAGGTGTGAATATTTATGGCATTAACTATGGGTGAGAAAATTAGAATTCTATTAAGGCGAAAAAAATTAACCATATCAGACTTAGCCGATATGGTTGGTACTTCTCGTCAAAATTTAACTAATAAATTGAATCGTGACAACTTTTCTGAGCAGGAATTAATTGAAATTGCTACAGCTCTTGGCTGCAAATTTGAAGGATTTTTTGTTTTTGAGGACGGGGAGAAAATATAGTATTTTCTCCCTAAATTTTAACTAACTTAATTCATCTATTACATTTTGAATACTATGTAATGTTCCATTATTTAAACCATTATAATACTTTACATGTTCTTTTGTTGCTTCAAGAGCCTTTTTAAATTGCTCTTCTCCAAATTCCAATTTGATCTTTTCTAATAAATAGCGAGTAGCATATGTATTCATTGTTCTTGTATAACGTTGACCTTCCATCATTGCAAGAAAATTAGTAACATAATCACCTGCTGACCCAGCATTCATACCTGTTTCATCTGCAATTTTGTATTTTGCTTCATTACGAGTCAAGTTCCCATGATAAACCATTTTAACTATCTCATATGCTCTATGTGTCATTTCATTTGTTATTTTCATAGTTTCACGCCCCTCACTATTGCTATTTAGAAAAGAATCTCTATATTTCCTCAATGTATCAAGAACCTCACTCCATATTTCTACCTTATCTCCCTCCACTATAAATACCTTCCCATGAGAATTACTAGCATCTGTTTTCATCTGTGCGAAATTACCTCTAAAATCACTTACATAAGTGTCAGGATATTTTGTAGAATTCGAACATCTTTTCATTAATTCCTCATAACTTACTACCCCTTGTTCCTCTTCAATTTTTAAAAATGCCTTAATTAATTTATGGTTATTTTGTTTTTCTCGATTTGCCCATACTGGAATCTTTCTGTTTGCTTTAGCATAATTGTTATCTTCAACTGTTTTAATTGCAGGAGTTGTTGTTTTTACAGTATTAGAAGATAAATCTTTAGCGGCTTTTAAGAAACTATCACTAATGTAATTAGAAAGTAGTTTTTCTATAACTTCTTCTTTATTTTCTTTGTTTAATGTTACTGCCAAATTAAATTTTTCTAAAATTTCAGCGTTAATTAAGCAACTGAATGTACTCTTATCCATATATACATACTCCCTTTTTCTCTTTGATTCAATTATACATACCAAACACTAATTTGTAAATATGTAATTGCAAATTATCATATTTGCAAATTAAAAAAATGTAATATATATTTTTTATATAAAATAAAAAATCACCCCTTAAAGCGGTGAAATCAAGAAAAGTATTAGCATTTATCAAAAATGTATCTTATGGTATAATATTGATATTAATTCTAATTGAGGGAGGATATTATGTCTTATACAATAATTGAAGAAGGAATAGCTAAAGCAAAAGAGATTCCAACTTGGAGTTCTGTTTTAGTTGAATATAATCATTCTAAACACCCTAATGAATATATTTGCTACGATATGAATTTTTCATCTGTTGATTTATTGTCTACAACAATTACAGGTATGTGCGATGCTTTCTTATCTATTGTAAAAAAATATGATAAAAAAGTTATAGATTATACTGGAGAAAATCCTAAAAATGTAGTAGACAAGCTTTCAACTAACAATACTGTAATTTCAACCTGCTGGAATTTTTTAATTGAACATATAAATAATAGCGATGATACAACTAACTTCAAACATATAAAAGCCAATGCATATGTTTTTATTGGTTCATATACCTTAAGTGATGGTACTTCTGAAAATATATATCTAATAACAAGAAAAAATCCACTCCTTACATATAAAAAAGGACGTACTCCGATCTTTACATCTCAAAACAACACCATTGCTAAAGCAGATGAACCACTAGTTCAATTTAGTAAATCATTTGATGCCATTGTTTACAAAAACACTATGTATATGATTAATAACAATTGTGAAAGCATATTTAACATGGAATACACTCATAAAATCCTATGTAAAAAGCACTTATCAGAACTAGAAGCCGCTAATATTATTGCTAATTTTGAGAATTATGATTCTTTTGCCTCTTCAGGACAAAATCCAAAAAAATTTATAACCTATGATGCTTCCATTGTTGAAAAACTGACGCAAACAAAATGGAAAAACAAGTTAGCTAAGGACTTAAAAATCCCACTTGATTCTACAACAAAAAAATTTGATTTGCACGAAGAAGCAAATGCACGAAAATTTACTTTAGCAATTTGCGGTAAAACAAAATTAAATATGTTTGATGATGGTATTTGTGAAGTACCTAGCTCAACACCATTAATTATTTAACTAAATAAAAAGGCTTATTTAATGGGGCTATTTCAATGGTATTACCTTTATTTGCACATAGATTTTTACAACTTATAGCTAATACTTGTATAGACTTTGTTCCTGGTTCTGGTACCCATACAAGTTCACATGTATAAAATTTATAATTTTTTAATTCAAATAACAAATTAGCATATACATTATTATTTCGAATGCACAGGAATGCAAGTATTCCAAAGTATATTATAAATTGTATAACACTATCCCACTTAGTAAAATCAAAAACAAATAAAGGTAGTATGTATGAAAGTAAAAATTCTGAAGTAATTCCTTTTTCTTGAGTTGCCTCAACTACTTTATACTTTCTATAATCAGAATTTTTTATATTTTTCATAGAAAACCAAATTATAATTATTGAACATAATATTCCTATTAAAATGCAGCATACCACAATATATTCAGTATAGATATATACTTTATTACTGATTAGACTCTTTATATCTATAAACAGTACTGTTATCCAAAGT
The DNA here is from genome assembly GCA_946405135.1 of uncultured Clostridiaceae bacterium. Classification (GTDB taxonomy): domain Bacteria; phylum Bacillota; class Clostridia; order Clostridiales; family Clostridiaceae; genus CAMJGD01. The sequence continues at coordinate 4,757 of CAMJGD010000027.1, forward strand.
GGTAAAAAAGATGTAAAAAACATTGCACTTTTAAAAAGTTTATTCATCTTACTTCTCCTCTTTTTTCCTCATTATATCATAATCTATGCTTCTAGTAACACTAAAATTCCCATTTAAACATATACACTTTTCTTAAAATCATCTCTCCTCCCATTAGTCATTCATAATTAGTATATTTTTTGCACTTAATAAATAATTCGTATTCTAAAACAAAAAGTTCAAATTTTTCAATTTGAACTTTTTAGTAATAATTTTATTAAAGATTATTTTATTGTTTTACATATCTACTTTCACCATATCAAATTCCCACTCTAACCTTAACACCCTGAATAACCTCTTTATTTCTAAAATCATCACCATTTGTGTTAAAGTTATAAAAGCTTGCAAAGTGAGTAAATTCAATGATTATAAGGAATCCTTGCGACGTATTCCCACTACGCACTCCACGTGTGATGTGTGTGGAAACATATCCACTGGCTACACCTTCTTCACACAATACCTTAACTTACCCAATATTCCACGATTATAAGGCTTGGTTAGAAAAAAACACAATTTATTCTTTGAATATAGGAAAATTTAAAATTAACAACTATAAATCAAACAAATCAATTGATGAATCAAATATAATATCTTCATCACAAAAAGCTACAGATATTGCATATAGGGCTTTATTAGTATTTGGCACTATCCATGCTTTCTTCGCTTCATTCCATCTGCTGCCTTCTATTTTTTTGATTGCCGAAACATTATCATAGCTATAATTAAAGCTTACCATTATATAGTTATCATTAACTTTTTCAATTGTAACAGCCATTATTTTTACTCCTCCTTATTAAATTCATAATTCTTTAAATATACTATATTAATATTATCATCTTTTTTATTTCCGCTAAATTGTGCACACCCCACCTAAAAAGTGCACACCTCTTTGAAAATTTCCACCCAAGGTGTGCATGTCCAATACAAAAATTCAAAATTTCATGCCACAAGCTTAAAATTTCCCACTAAGATTTGTTCCAAAAAACAACGAAAGTCCTTAAAATTAAGGACTTTCTATTGTATCAATATTTAATTGATTATTTGGAGGCGCCACCCAGATTTGAACTGGGGGATAAAGGTTTTGCAGACCTCTGCCTTACCACTTGGCTATAGCGCCTTATTAAAATTTGGAGCGGAAGACGGGATTCGAACCCGCGACGTTCACCTTGGCAAGGTGACGCTCTACCACTGAGCCACTTCCGCAAAAGTGGTGGCCAGACCAGGAATCGAACCAGGGACACGAGGATTTTCAGTCCTCTGCTCTACCGACTGAGCTATCTGGCCATATATGGCGACCCAGAAGGGACTCGAACCCTCGACCTCCGGCGTGACAGGCCGGCACTCTAACCAACTGAGCCACTGGGCCATATAATGTGGTGGGCACAACAGGGCTCGAACCTGTGACCCTCTGCTTGTAAGGCAGATGCTCTCCCAGCTGAGCTATGCGCCCGAAGTGTTAGCTCGCTAACACACATATAATTATAATAACTTTATTAATGTTTGTCAATACGATTTAGCTATTTATTAATTTTTCTATATCTTCATGAGTAAAAATATAAGACTTGTTGCAAAAATGACATTTTAATTCTTCATCTTTACCTTCTTCGTATATTTCCTTTAAATCCTTCTTACCTATACTTATTAATGCCTTTTCTACTTTTTCTCTGGTACAATCACATTTATAAAAAGGCTGCATTTCTTCCATAATATTTAAATCCATATCTTCAAAAATATAATTCACTATTTCATATATATCCATACCTTTTGTCATCATTTCAGTAACGGATGGAATTTCCTGAAGCCTATAGGTTATTAAATCTGCTAACAGCTCATCTGCCCCTGGCATCATCTGAATAATAAATCCCCCGGAAGCTTTTATACTTAAGTCAGTATCCACAAGTACTCCTAAAGCTACAGCTGAAGGAGTCTGCTCTGAAACTGTAAAATAATATGCCAAATCTTCACCTATTTCTCCTGTATATACAGGAACTTGTCCTACATAGGGTTCTTTAAGCCCCATGTCTCTTATAACAGAAAAAGTTCCATGTTTACCTATGGCTCCTCCTACATCTAACTTACCTTTACTATTTAAAGGTAAATCCACATGAGGATTTCCTATATATCCTTTAACCCTTCCATCATTATAAGAAGTTACCACTACTCCCTTTGCTTCTCCATCTCCTGTAATCTGCAAAGTGATAACATCTCCTTTAGATTTAAGCATAGAACCCATAAGACTTCCTGCAGTAAGCATCCTGCCTAGAGCTGCTGAAGCAGTAGGTGTACATTCATGTATCTTTACAGCTTCATTCACAAGTTCTGTAGTGGTAGCTGCTATAATTCTAATCATATTATCTTTTGCCATAGCTTTAATTAATTTATCCTTCATAATATGTTACCGTTACGTAAAACTTATAAAACTCTATAAGAGTTTATGTTTACTTCCTTATTCAGCGTGCCCGATTTTGTATTCTCCGAAAAGATATACTACTTTCGTTTGGTCTAACACTCCAAAGGCGTAAATTCGGATGTAACTCACCCTACACATAGACGTTTGCTTTCTGTGCAATCTCGCCTATATCAACGGTTTTCAACTCCTTTTATAATTTATTTGACCATTAATTTATCATCACATGAAGTATTTTCAACTGTTGTTTTTCTCCCACCTGTACACATTAGGTTAAAAACTTACTTTACCACAAATGTAATTCTTTCAGTTTTATCATTTACTTCTTTTGCCCTGTCATAATTATCCATTATCTTTAGTATTTCAAAATCTGCACTATGCAGAGAATTTTTAATCTTATCTAATGTATATGCCCTTTCTATATGTTCTTCATCAAATCTTTCGTAAAGCTCCTCTTTTTTCACAAAAAAGGTTAGATACATTTCTAATATATCCTGCTCAAAAATATTTTCCCAGCTGTAAAATACATCTTCACTATCATAATTAAATATATTGTTTCCTAAAATACTGCTTAATTTGTAGTAAGAATTTATATCAAAAATAAATATGCCATCATCTTTAAGATGCTCTTTTACAGATATAAAGTAAGAATTTAAATCTTTATCTTCTAATATATAGTTGGTAGCATCTAAACAGCTAGTTATCAGATTAAATTTATGATTTAAAGTGAGAGAACACATATTTTGGCATACTATTTTAGGTTTAATGCTGGTTAATAGAAATTTATTATAGGCTTCTGTAAGCATTTCTTCTGAAGCATCTACTAACCAGGTATGTTTAAAATGTTTACCTAAAATCATAGAGAGATTTCCCGTACCACAGGCTATATCTAAGTAATCATCCTTTTCTATTTTTAATTCATCAATTATACTTATTATTGAAGATGCAAAATAGTTATAATCTATATCCTGATTGATTAACTCATCATATATTTCAGCAAATTTATTGTAGCTTTCCATTTTCATCCTCCAAAAGGAATTATTATATTATTTCAATTTACTTTATTTATATTATATATTTTTCGATATTTAGTCAACTGATATCATTCATATTTCTTCAGTATCTCTATATTGCTAGGTATATTTAATTCTCTTTTCCTTTTGGTCATAATACCCCCAATTCTTCCTGTCTCTTCAGAAGTCAGAGCCCCCCAGCCATAAGTATCCACCTTATCCTTTAAGCCTAATTCAGAAGCAATTTCATACTTCATTTTTTCTCTTAATATTTCTTCTTCTGTGAGCTCTTTATTAGCTTTTATTTTAGACTTTATCACTTTTTTTAAAGGCGTTTTTCCCATACAATCTATCCCCTTCAAATAATAACTTATATACTATTTTTTACTTGGCTCATATTAATTATTCAAATTATATTTGAAATTTAAATAAACAATGGGCATAAAACTATATATTTTTATAGTCATTGATTATATAATATAGTAAAGGAAAGTTTAGGAGGTATGTACCAATGAAATATAATTTAGCAGTGGTTGGAGCAACAGGAATGGTAGGAAGAAAATTTATAGAAATATTAGAACAAAGAGATTTTCCTGTAGAAAACATCTATTTTTACTCTTCCCAAAGATCTGCTGGGTCAACCTTAATTTTCAAAGGTAAAGAGTACAAAGTTGAAGAATTAAAAGAAGAAAACATATTAAATAAAAAAATAGATTTTGCCCTATTTTCTGCCGGCGGCGATGTGAGTTTAAAATATGCCCCAATATTCTCAAATCATGGGACCATTGTTATAGATAACAGTAGTGCTTGGAGGATGAACCCTGAAGTACCTCTAGTAGTTCCAGAGGTAAATGCTGAAGATATAAAACTTCATTCAGGCATTATCGCAAATCCTAATTGTTCTACCATTCAAGCAATGGTAGCCCTAAAGCCTTTACATGAAAAGTATGGCATAAAAAGAATAATATTTTCTACTTATCAAGCTGTTTCAGGTGCAGGCATGGGTGGACTTACGGATTTAGTTGAAGGTTACAAAGGCAACCCTAATAAAAAATTTCCTTATGCCATAGCTGGAAATGTAATTCCACATATCGATGTATTTATGGATAATGGATATACAAAAGAAGAAATGAAGATGATAGATGAAACAAAGAAGATACTGCATGATGATTCCCTTAAAATTACAGCTACTACAGTAAGAGTACCTGTAGCTTATGGTCATAGTGAAAGCATCAATGTTGAACTAAAAAAAGACTTTGAAATAAGTGAAATATTTGAACTCTACAGAAACACAAAAGGCATTGCTTTAAAAGATGATATAGAAAATCTTGTTTACCCAATGCCTATAGATGCAGAAGGAAAAGATGAAACATTCGTAGGAAGAATAAGAAGAGATTTTAGTTGTGATTTTGGTCTAAATCTATGGGTTGTAGCTGACAATATCAGAAAAGGTGCAGCTTTAAATGCAATCCAAATTGCAGAATGTATAATAAAAGATAAAGAAAAATAATAAAGAATGTGAGGGATTTATATGGCATTATTTAAAGGATCTGGTGTAGCTATAGTAACACCATTTAACGAAAGCGGAGTAGATTTTGATAAACTTAGAGAATTACTTGAATGGCATATAAAGTCAGGCACTGATGCTATAATAATATGCGGCACCACCGGTGAAGCATCCACTATGAGTGAAAGTGAAAAAAAAGAAACCATAAAATTCACAGTAGATACTGTAAAAAAGAGAATTCCTGTCATAGCTGGAACTGGGACAAATAATACTGCTGCATCTATCTCTATGAGCAAATGGGCAGAAAGCATAGGAGTTGATGGTCTTCTTATTATAACCCCTTACTACAATAAGACTACTCAAAAGGGGCTTGTAGAGCATTTTAAAGCTATATCTGATGAAGTAAATACTCCTATAATAGTATATAATGTTCCTGGAAGAACAGGCATGAATATTTCACCTAAAACTCTACTAGAAATATCAAAGCTCAAAAATATTGCAGCTATAAAAGAAGCCAGCGGAAATATATCTCAAGTAGCTCAATATAAAGCTTTATGCGGAGATAATATAGACATCTATTCTGGAAATGATGATCAAATAATACCTATAATGTCTTTAGGAGGCATAGGAGTTATATCTGTTCTTGCTAATATAATTCCAGAGGATGTACATCGCATGTGCATGCTTTACCTAGAGGGTAAAACAGAAGAGGCATTAAAAATTCAACTAAATAGTTTAGCTCTAACTAATGCATTATTCATTGAAACAAACCCTATCCCTGTAAAAACAGCCATGAATCTCATGAATTTAAATGTGGGAAATTTAAGATTACCTCTTTGCAGCATGGAGGATAATAATTTAGAAGTACTAAAACGAGAAATGAAAAATTATGGACTTTTATAGTTTAGGAGGTTTTTATGATAAATATTTTATTGAATGGATGTAATGGACGAATGGGAAGTGTGGTTTCAGAATCTGTAAAAAACTTTCCTGAACTTGTTATAGCTGCAGGAGTAGACAAAAACGCCACAGTTTCAAAAGACTATGCTATATTCCCTTCTTTAGAAGAGTGCACCGCAGCATTTGATGTAATACTTGATTTTTCCAGGGCAGATGCTTTAAATCATATACTGGAATATGCTATTTTATATAAAAAACCTTTAGTTTTATGCACCACAGGCTATTCAGATGAGGACATAGAAGCTATAGAAAGAGCTTCTAAAAAAGTAGCCATATTCAGGTCAGCAAATATGAGTATTGGAATAAATGTAATAAATAATATACTAAAAAAGATATCTCCATTATTATATGAAAACTATGATATAGAAATCATTGAAAAACATCATAATCAAAAGGTAGATTCTCCTAGCGGTACCGCATTATTATTAGCTGATTCAATAAAATCTTCTATAGATGAAGACACAGAATTTACTTATGGAAGACAAGGATTGAAGAAAAGAGATCATAAAGAAATTGGTATCCATGCTATAAGAGGCGGCAACATTGTAGGGGATCACGAAGTAATATTTGCAGGTGCTGGAGAAGTTATAGAGATAAATCACAAAGCTATATCCAGAGAAGTTTTTGCCATAGGAGCTTTAAAAGCTTGCAAATATATATGTTCCAAATCACAAGGACTATATAATATGGATGATATGATAAATATAAATATATAAAAAAGGGGGCTGGTATTAAACCAGCCTCTCTTTATTTTATAATGTTATTTCTTTTCTACATAAGCTTTGTCAAAGAATACAAATCCTAAAGGAGATTTTCTAACGCCTTTAACATACTCTTTTTCACAAATAACATTTGTGTAATAGTATACAGGTATTATTGGCATATCATTCATAAGAACATCTTCAGCCTGATGCAATAATGACATTCTCTTTGCAGGATCTAATTCTCTCTTAGCTGCATTTATTAATTTATCATATTCTGTATTACTATATCCTGCATCATTATTTCCTCCATTGGTTACCCACATATCTAAGAAAGTCATTGGATCAGAATAATCACCTGTCCATCCATGTCTTGCTATCAAGAAATTCTTATCATTTCTTGTTTTTTGGAAAACCTTCCACTCTTCATTTTTTAATTCAACATCTATAGATAAATTCTTTTTCCACATATCTTGTACAGCTTGAGCTATATTTTGATGACCTTGATTTGTATTGAACATCAATGTAACTTTAGGGAAGCCTTTTCCATCAGGATATCCAGCTTCTGCTAATAACTTTTTAGCTTCTGCTACATCTCCCTCAGGTTTAAAGTATTCCTTACCTTGGAAGTCTTTTGAAGGTGTTTCTTTTATCCCTTTTGGAACAAAGCTGACTGCAGGAACTTGACCGCCTTTTGTTACATTTTCAACTATCTCTTTTCTATTGATTGCAAGAGCTAATGCTTTTCTTACCTTTGGATCTTTTAATGCTTTAGCTAAATCTTTATCAAGACTTTCTGCTTTATCAGTAAGATTTATACAGTAAAAATAAGTTGATAAACTTGGATATATCTTTGCAATACCTTCTTTAACAAGAGTTGGAGTTTCTTGTGCTGGAGGTGCTTCAATTAAATCTAACTGACCAGTTTTAAAAGCAGACAATGAGCTTGTAGCATCTTCTATCATTTTATACTCAATTTTATCTAATTTTACAGTTTTAGCATTCCAATAGTTATCATTCTTAACAAAAGTTATAGTATCCTTTGGTTTCCATTCAGACATTTTAAATGGACCATTTGAAACATAAGTTTCAGGTTTATTAGCCCATTCTTTTGGTGCTTTTTCAACTATATCCTGTCTAACAGGGAAGTAGGTTGGAAAAGCCATCAAAGATAGAAAATAAATTGTAGGATATTCTAAAGTAACCTTTAATGTAGTATCATTTTCAGCCTTAACACCTACATCTTCTGGTTTTGCTTTTTTAGTATTATAAGCTTCTCCATTTTTTAAGTAATATAATTGATATGCATATTCTGCTGCATTTGCAGGGTCTAACGCTCTTTTCCATGCATACTCAAAGTCCTGAGCCTTTACAGGTTTACCATCTGACCATTTTGCATCTTTACGTAGATAGAAAGTATAATTTAATCCATCCTTTGAGACATCATACTTTTCAGCTACACCATAAATAGGTTGATCTTTATCATCTAATCTCATCAAGCCTTCAAAAGCATTTGAAAGTACTGTGGCCCCATCTACAGCAGCATTCAATGCGGGATCCAAAGTTTTTGGATCTGCACCAAGATTATATCTTATAACTTGAGGAGTTTTCTTATCTCCTTCTCCTGACTTTCCACCTTTTTGTGAGCATCCAAAGAAACTAGCACTTACCGTAAGAGCAAGTAACAACACACTCATCTTCTTAAATTTGCTTTTAATCATTTCATTTCCCCCTTTATATATTTTTTTATAGGATTTAAAATTGAATACTTTAAGCACCCCCTTTATAATATTTTATGTGCATACATCAATATAGATGACACGCAACTAAATGATCTTTTGATATTTCCTTCAGCTCTGGATCAACTTCACTGCATATAGGTTTTGCATATCTGCATCTTCCTCTAAATCTGCATCCCGGCGGAGGATCTATAGGTGAAGGAATTTCTCCTTCTAAAACAATTCTCTTTTTGGCTGCAGACTCATCCGGATCTGGTATAGGTATAGCAGAAAGTAAAGCTTGTGTATAAGGGTGCAAAGGATGGCTGTAAAGTTCATTACTTTCTCCTAGCTCTACCATCCTGCCTAAATACATTACTCCTATTCTATTTGATATATGTTTAACCATAGAAAGATCATGAGCTATAAAAAGATAGGTTAATCCCATATCGTTTTGTAAATCTTCCAGCATATTAACCACTTGAGCTTGTATAGAAACATCAAGAGCTGATATAGGCTCATCACAAATTATACATTCTGGTTCTACAGCTAAAGCCCTTGCTATACCTATTCTTTGTCTCTGCCCACCAGAAAATTCATGAGGATACCTATTAATGTGATCTCTATTTAATCCTACCTTACTTAATAAACTTCTAATTCTTTCAGTTCTATCATTACCTTTCATTAGCTTGTGTATATCAATAGATTCTCCTATAATATCTCCTACTGTCATTCTTGGATCTAAGGATGCATAAGGATCCTGAAATATCATCTGTATCTTTCTTCTATAAGGAAGCATTTCTTTCTGAGAAAGTTTAGCCAGATCTACACCATTATAGATAATTTCCCCTGTAGTAGGTTCATATAGCTTTATGATGGTTCTCCCCGTAGTAGTTTTTCCACATCCAGACTCCCCTACTAAACCCAAAGTTTCACCTTTGTTTATTGTAAAAGAGACTCTATCTACTGCTTTAACATAGCTTTTTTTCTTTGACAAAAATGATGTCTTTGCGGAAAAAAATTTACTCAAATTGTTAATCTCTAGTAAAACTTTTTCATCATTTTTACTCATTTGCAAAAACCTCCTTCCCAACTGGAGCTTTAACTTTAGGTGCTTCAGGGTGATTTAACCAACAAGCTGCATTGTGCCCTTCCGATATATCAAACAAAGGAGGCCTCTTTGCTATACATAATTTCATTGCATAGTCACATCTTGCTGCAAATGGACATCCTACTGGAGGCTTCAATAAATCTGGAGGCTGCCCTTGAATAGGATTAAGTCTCTCTTTTACAAGAGTTTTAGGGTTAGGTACACTTTTTAATAATCCCCAAGTATAAGGATGCTTTGGATTATAAAATATATCTCTTGTACTTCCCCTTTCTACGATGATTCCTCCATACATTACATTTATATTGTTACAAACATCAGCAACTACACCTAAATCATGAGTTATTAGTATTATTGAAGTATTTATCTTATCTTTTAAGTCTTTCATAAGCTCTAATATCTGTGCCTGTATGGTAACATCCAATGCAGTTGTAGGCTCATCTGCTATTAAAAGTTTTGGGCTACAAGCTATAGCCATAGCTATCATAACTCTTTGTCTCATACCACCTGAAAACTCATGAGGATATTGTTTCATTCTTTTTTCTGGACTTGGTATGCCAACTATAGATAACATTTTAACCGCTGTATTAAAAGCGTCTGTCTTATTCATATTTTTATGCTTCATTAAAGGTTCCATAATCTGTTTTCCTACAGTATAAACAGGATTTAAAGATGTCATAGGATCCTGAAATATCATTCCTATATCATTTCCTCTTATTTTTTCCATCTCTTTTTCTGTAAGTTTTACAATATTTTTACCCTCAAACATTATATCCCCATTTACAACTTTTCCGTTATCAGAAAGCAGCCTCATAAGAGACATCATAGTAACACTTTTACCACTTCCTGATTCTCCAACTATCCCTAAAGCTTCTCCTTTTTTTAACTGAAAAGTAACTCCTCCTACTGCCTTCACTTCTCCTACATGAGTAAAAAAAGAAGTCTTTAAGTCTCTTATTTCTAATAAGTTTTCCATAAATCATTCCCCCCTAGCTACTTTCTTAATTTTGGATCTAAAGCATCTCTTAAACCATCACCAAGCAAATTAAAAGCAAGCATTGTGAGACATATAGCTAGAGCTGGAAATAGTAATTGATATGGATATATCTGGTATCCTTGTAAAGCATCCGAAGTAAGAGTTCCCCAAGAAGCTTTTGGTGCTGGTATTCCAAGTCCTACAAAGCTTAGGAAAGATTCTGTAAATATAGCTGAAGGAATTAATAAGGTTAAAGTTACTATTATAGGTCCCATACTATTAGGTATGAGATGCCTTAATAATATCCTCTTTCCATCAGCTCCTAGTACTCTAGCTGCTAATACAAATTCTTGCTGCTTTAGCTGAAGGATTTCTCCTCTCACTATTCTAGCCATAGAAAGCCAATAAGAAATAGCTAATGCAATTATGATACTCTTCATTCCTGGACCTAAAACAACCATTAGCAATATAACATAAATCATCATAGGTATTGAATAAATTATATCTACAATTCTCATCATTATATTATCCACAGTACCGCCTAAGTAACCTGAAATACCTCCATAAAGAACACCTATAACTAAATTTAGAAAAGAAGCTATATAACCTATAGCTAGAGAATATCTAGCTCCATACATTATTCTTACAAATAGATCTCTTCCAAATTGATCGGTGCCAAGCCAATGACTACCGCTTGGGCTTTGATTAGCTACACTAAAATCATTGCTATAGTAGTTATATTTTGAAAACATAGGTATAAAGATAGCTCCTAAAGTTATAAGTATTATAAATATTAAACTAGCTATAGCTAATTTATTACTTTTAAGTCTTCTCCAAGCATCCTGCCAGTAGGTAACACTTGGCCTAACTATATCATCTATCTTTTTCTCTTCATTACTAGCCTTTTCAAACAGATTTTTATCTATTATATCTTCTCTTATCTCCATAGATTCATCCCCCCATTTCAAAGTAAAATCTAGGCCTCTACACTATCAAGTTTTATTCTTGGATCAATTATTACATACAAAACATCTACCACAAAATTACATACTATGAGAAGTGTACTATAAAATACCGTTACTCCAAGTAAAGTTGTATAATCTCTATTATTTATAGAGTTAACAAACTCTCCACCTAGTCCTGGAATACCAAAAAGTCTTTCTACCACAAAACTTCCTGTTAATATTCCTGCTATAAGTGGACCTAGATAAGTTACTATAGGAATTAATGAATTTCTAAGAGCATGTTTATATATTACTGTATTTCTGCTTAACCCTTTTGCTTTAGCAGTTCTTATATAATCCTGCCTTATTACTTCTATAAGCCTTGAACGGGTAAGCCTTGCAATAAACGCCATAGAATAACCACTAAGTGCAATTACAGGCATTATATAATTTTTAGGACCATCAAAACCTATAACAGGTAGCCATTGAAGTTTAACTGCAAATAGTAAAATAAGCAAGGTAGCTAGTACAAAACTAGGTACCGTAACTCCTAGGGTTGCTAGAATCATACAGACTGAATCGGGCCATTTGCCTTGATTTAGTGCTGAAACGACTCCCATGTATACCCCTATAACTAATGAAACTATAACAGATACTGCACCTAATTTAGCAGAAGTAGGAAACGAATAATCGATAACCCAATTTACAGTTCTTCCTTCGTATTTCATAGCAGGTCCCAAATCACCTTTTAGCAAATTCTTTAAATACATTCCATACTGAACCATCAAAGGTTTATTCATTCCGAATTTTTCTTCAAGATTAGCTTTTATCTGCTCTGGAACCTTTTTTTCTCCATCAAAAGGTCCACCAGGCATTACTCTCATTAAAAAGAAGGTCAATGTTATTACTACCCAAATAGTCACTAAACTGGCTAAAAATCTTTTTAAAATGTACTTAACCATAAAAATTTCCCCCTATTTAAAATAATTTAAATATAAAAAGTCCCTCCCTCCTGTGTGTCTAGTAAATTCTATTAAATACATTTATATATATATATTAAATTTATTTACATTTAATATATAAAATAATAAAGACATGAATTCATGCCTACCTAACATTTTAATCAAGCATATGCATACACCTGTTTGTATATATATTCACATATCAAAGAATATTTTTTGCAAAACAACATTAATTAACTTTCATTTTTTATAATATTAGCATAATGACATTTTTATGTCAACAAAAAATTAATACATTCTTCATAATACTTTTTTATTTTTATCAATAGTTTTTTGTATAATTATTAATAAATTTTATAAATTAATATTATTTTCATATATAGTTTAATGTCAGAATTTTTTATATTTTGATATATTTCTTTCGTATTTTGCATATTTAGAATATAAAATTTAAAAAAATACAGGATTATACATCCTGTATTTTTATATTTATACATATTATTATTTTGTTAGCCAGTTTTCTACTCTATCTAAAGCTTCTTTAAGAGTTTCTCTGCTATAAGAATAGGATATTCTCATATAGCCCTCGCCGCTATTCCCAAAAGCGCTGCCAGGTACGCAAGCCACCTTTGCCTCATAAAGCATTTTAGTACAAAATTCCTCACTGTTTTTAGAAAAGTTGCTGATATCAGGAAAAATGTAAAAAGCCCCCTGAGGTAAATTCGTATTCATTCCCATGGAGATTAATCTATTATAAACATAATCTCTCCTCCGCATAAACTCTTCCTTCATAAATACTACTTCTTCTCTACAATTTTTTAATCCTTCATAAGCTCCCCACTGAGATATAGATGAAGCACAAGAAACATTATATTGATGAACTTTAATGATTTCTTTCATAAATTCATAGGATGAGCAGAAAAATCCTATTCTAAGCCCCGTCATAGAAAACATTTTTGAAAATCCGCCAACAAGTATTATATTATCTTTTAAATCCTCATACTGAGCTAATGAATAATAATCTTCATAGCACAATGAAGAGTATATTTCATCACTAACAACTAATAGATTCTTTTCCTTTACTATCTTATGTAACTTTTCTTTATAATTTTTAGATAATATAGCTCCTGTAGGATTACAAGGATAAGATAAAATCATCATAGATGCTTTACTTTCCTCTATTATTTCTTCTAGATATTTTATATCTATAGAAAAATCTTCATTTAATTTATAATGTATTATTTGAGCTCCAAGAATTTTTGCAATATTATCATAAGCAGGGTAACCCAAATCTGGTATTAATATTTTATCTCCTTTATTTAATAAAGCACTTAATATGGAATAAAGAGCCTCACTTCCTCCAACAGTTATGCATATATTCTCTGGGTCATAACTTATACCCATTTCTTCTAAATAAATGCTTATTTCTCTTCTTAATTCATATATCCCATTATTTGAAGTATATCTTGTTTTATCACTATTTATTGAGTCTATCATAGCCCTTTTTATAGATTCAGGTACTGGAAAATCAGGTTCACCTAAAGTGAGGGAAAGAGCATCCTCTACTTCTAAAACTTTATTATAAAATTTTCTGATACCAGAAATTTCTATGGACTTAACATTTTTGTTCATATTAATCCCTCTTTTCCTTTTTTATTCAAAGAATATTATACATTTTTAAGAAAGAATTAGGAAGAATTATAGCACTAATTAACAAATTATCTCTATACCCCTTTAATTACTTTTATCTATACATTATAATGTTATTATACTTTTACTTAAAATTAAAGCAGAAAGGATGATAATATGAATTATAATTTTACAGACCCTTATGAGTTAGCTAGATACATAAAAGAAGCCAAAAAGTCAACTCCTGTAAAAGCATACATAAATGGTGATATGAAAAGTTGTCTAAGTGAGGATATAGAATATTACGGAAATGAAAACTTTTATATATTGTTTGGAGAAAGTGATGTAATTTCTAAATTTATACTAGCAAACAAAGATAAAATCAAAAATTTCAGAATAGAAAATGATAGAAGAAATTCTGCTATTCCTTTGATAGATTTACTTAATGTAGATGCACGTATAGAACCTGGTGCCATTATAAGAGACAAAGTCACCATAGGCAAAAATGCAGTGGTTATGATGGGGGCAGTTATAAATATAGGTGCAGAAATAGGAGAAGGCACCATGATAGATATGAATGCAGTAGTTGGTGCAAGAGGTAAAATAGGAAACCGAGTACACCTAGGTGCAGGTGCTGTAGTAGCAGGAGTATTAGAACCACCAAGTAAGAATCCTTGTGAAATATGTGATGATGTACTTATAGGCGCAAATGCAGTAATTTTAGAAGGAGTAAAAGTAGGAAAAGGTTCTGTAGTAGCAGCAGGTTCTGTGGTAGTAGAAGATGTACCAGCAGGTGTGGTGGTAGCTGGAACCCCTGCAAAAATAGTAAAACATGTAGATGACAAAACAAAAGATAAAACACAGCTTGTAGAAGATTTAAGAAAATGATAAAAAGATAGTAATAAATTTAGAATAAAAAATGGTTTGATGTTTATTCAAACCATTTTTTATTAAATTACATTTCATAATAGAAATAATATAAGTATTTCATATTCAGTGGGCACCAATAAAGTCCACTTTAATCATAAGATTAATGTTATCCTATATCCTGGGTACTATTTAAATCCTCTGTACTATCTACTGAATCCTTACTAACTCTTTCCATCTTAGATACAGAAACTTCATAGGCTATCTTTTTAATGGTTTCAGTATCAGACACTCTTTTTTGATATTCTCTGCTTTGAAGTCTTCCCCATATTCTTATATTATCTCCTACATTAAGAGTCTGACAAAATCTAGAATTTCTTCCCCAGGCTATAGTAGGTATATAATCAGACTTATTATAAGGCCTATTTACAGCTAGAAGAACATCTGCTATCTCCCTTCCAAAAGGTGTTGTTCTATATACAGGTTCTTTGCATATATAGCCATCTAAAAATATTTCATTTGGATTCTTACTTCTCTCTATGCAAGGCTCTATATTTCTTGCAAAAACTGTTAGTATAAGCCTATTGGCTCCATCAACAAATTTATTATAAGATCTTAGTTGACCTTCAACTATTATTTCTGATCCTATACTTAAATCAACACCAGATATAATCCTCTCTGACACAGTTATACATATGCTGTCTTTAGCGTCGCTTAACCTTTTAACATCCAAATAAAATGTATAGAACCCTTCACCATACATTTCGTGGCTAAATTCTAGATTTGAACTAACCGACCCCTCTAAGTAAATCTTATTGTTTAACATTAAATTGTCCATCTTAACCCCTCTCTCTCCCTTGGTTTTTAATTTGTCTTACATAAATAAATTATTCTCTTAATTCTTTTATTATTACTAAATTTTTTATATTTAAGACAAATTAAATATACTCTTCCATTATAATACATTTGTACTCTATATTTCAATATCTTTCATCTAGGTATCTGTTTACCATCATTATCAATATAGTAATTATCCTTATATATAAGGTCTGAAACCTTTACAAATTCGTAATCTCTGCTTTTCAAATTTTCAATTATTCTTGGAAGATTGCTAGGGGTATATTTAGCATCATTGTGAAACAGCAATATAGAACCAGGTTTAACATTTTTAATAACTCTATTATATTCTAAGTCAGCACCTTGAGATTTCCAATCTATGCTATCTACATCCCATTGTATACAATAATGATCTGTGCTTTCCACCGTTTCTATAACATTTTCATTATAGGCTCCGCTGGGGCATCTAAATAGTTTACATTCTTTATTTGTAATCTTTCTAATTTTAGCATCCGTAATTTCAATCTCTTTTATTATCTTTTCCTTAGATACTTTAGTAAAATCAGGGTGCATATTACTGTGATTGCCTATTTCATGGCCTCTGCGGTCTATTTCCTTTACTATATTCACATTTTCTTCATCAGAATCAATCCATGCACCTACTATAAAAAAAGTAGCTTTCACATTATATTTATCTAATACTTCCAAAATGCTCATGGTATTATTCAATCCCCAGCTTATATCAAAAGTTAAAGCAATATTGTTATCTTTACAATCTACGGAATAGATAGGCAGCTTTTGATTACTAGTCATAGCCTCCTTTGATCTATTATCTTTTATTACTGATAAAACTATGGTAACAAATATTAAAATTAAGCATATAAAAATTTTGCTTACAAAATTATGTTGCTTTATGACCTTCAAACCTCTTTCCTCTTTTTCTAAAATACTTTCCATATATATTATGATTGATTTATGAAATAATATGATTATTATATATCCATATGTTTTATCAATTACCATCCAGGCAAGCAATCATGGTTTTCTTGCCACAATTCTTTTTATTTAATAATTCTCATGGTGCTCATTTGGATATGGAAATTTTAGGTTTTTAGCTCTATAATTAAGTTCGAATTTTAGGTTGTCATCTTTTGAAATACCATTAAATTCAATATACCAAGGCTCATTACCAGTAAATTGTTTTTCATAGCACTTTTCTATTACAAAAACAGTATTAGAATTTTCTATTTTACCTTCATCTAATATAACTCCAGCTGGATTTTTTATTTTATAGCTTACTACGTTTTTGCACATAGAACTATCAACTTCCAATTTTAAAAATAAATATTTATATTTGTAATTTAAACTTAATTCTATATTTTTATCTTCTTTTAAAGTTCCACCTCTATTACCGCACTCATAATGTAGTGGGTTATAAAAAGGAAAGTTAACTGAACTTATTCCTGATAAATTTAAGCTTAATAAATTTATACACAATGTCATCATCAATACTTTCATATTTTTATCACCTTCTATACCTAGGATAGTATCTTGTTTTTTAAGTATATTATTCCACTTTTATTATTCATCATTCATGAGTTATTGAATAAAGCATTAAGAATATGATCTAAAATTGTGAAAGGACTATGAGTAATGTACTTTTATCCATTACCCACAGTCCTTATTGTAAATCCTTAAAAATCTTTTTTATTTTAGAAACATTTCTAAATCACTTTCTACAGTTCCAATGCCTGATATTCCAAAATTCTCCACTAAAACTTTAGTTACATTTGGAGATAAGAAGGCTGGTAGTGTAGGTCCTAAATGAATATTTTTAACTCCTAGATATAATAAAGCTAATAAAACTATTACAGCCTTCTGTTCGTACCATGCTATATTATAAACTATAGGAAGATCATTTACATCATTTAGCTCGAATATTTCTTTTAATTTTAATGCTATTATAGCTAAAGAATAGGAATCATTACATTGTCCTGCATCTAATACTCTTGGAATTCCACCAATATCACCTAAATTAAGTTTGTTATAACGATATTTAGCACATCCTGCAGTTAATATTACTGTATCCTTTGGTAACTTTTCTGCAAATTCTGCATAATAGGATCTTGACTTCATTCTTCCATCACAGCCAGCCATAACAAAGAATTTTTTAATAGCTCCTGACTTTACAGCTTCAACTATCTTATCAGCTAGAGCAAAAACCTGAGCGTGAGCAAATCCTCCTATAATTTTACCATTTTCAATTTCCTTTGGAGCTGCTAATTTCTTTGCATGTTCTATAATTTCACTAAAATCCTTTGCCTTTTTATCTTCTCTATCTTTTATATGCTTAAAACCTGGGTATCCTGTTGCCCCTGTAGTATAAACCCTATCTGCATAGTTTTCTTTTGGAGGTATTATACAGTTTGTTGTAAATAAAATTGGTCCATTAAAGGATTCGAATTCCTCATTTTGTTTCCACCAAGCATTTCCATAGTTACCTACAAAATTTGAATATTTCTTAAAGAAAGGATAATAATGTGCTGGAAGCATCTCACCATGGGTGTACACATCAACACCACTACCTTGTGTTTGTTCTAGAAGCTCTTCTAAATCTTTCAAATCATGTCCTGATATTAATATAGCAGGATTATTTCTAACGCCTATGTTAACCTCTGTTATTTCTGGATTTCCATAAGCACCTGTGTTAGCACTATCTAACATAGCCATAGTATCTACACCGTATTTCCCTGTTTCTAATGTAAGAGCTACTAAATCATCTGCACTTAATTTATCGTCTAAAGTAGATACTAAAGCTCTTGATATAAATTGGTAAACTTCTTCATTTTCTTTTCCTAAATTATAAGCATGTTCAGCGTAAGCTGCCATACCTTTAAGCCCGTAGGTAATTAATTGTCTAAGTGAGCGGACATCTTCATTTTCAGTAGCTAAAACTCCTACTTCAATAGAATTTGATTTAGCTTTAATTTCATCATCTGATTGTGCTGCCCAGGTAGCCGCATCATGCAAATCATTAAGTTCTATACCTGCATCTTTTAGCTTCTTTTTCATTTCTTCTCTTAATGCTAAACCTTCTTTAATTTTTTCAATAAATTTATCATCATCAAAATTTGCATTTGTAATAGTCATAAATAAGCCATTCATTATAAAATGATCCGCATTAGGAAATTTAATACCTGCCTTTAAACCTTCTTGCTGCACTAATGCTATACCTTTCAAAGTATAAATCATTAAATCCTGAAGCTTAGCAGTCTTATCTGTTTTTCCACAAACTCCCCTTATTGTACAGCCTGTCCCTTTGGCTGCTTCTTGACACTGATAACAAAACATACCCATTAAAAATCCTCCTTTAACTATTAGGTTTATTTATTTTTTCTATGCTTATATGATATATTAATTTAGTTACAGATTCGGTATCTTATGTTACCAAAATATTTTTTTCTATAATAAAGTAAAAAAAATGTGCATTCTAATGATAACATTTTATGATTAAAGCATAGGAGTCTTTGCTAAAATCATTTTCTTTAAAGTCACCATACAGTTCTAACTTAGAAAAACCTATATCTTTTAATATTTCTATAATTTCTATACTTCTTAATGCTAAAAGAGGCACAGAATTTTTATAAACTTTTTCTTTCCCATGATTATTAAGTATAAGTTCAGTTTCAAAGTTTAACCTACCTTTGTCTTTACCTGCACTGTAGTTTCTTATAAATTTTACACCTTCATCACTTCTATCAATGGCAGGAAGATGTGTTATTCCATTATCTATAATTCTATCATAATTTATTATTTGCATTATCATAGAACCATCATCTTTAAGGGAATGATAAACATCCTCCATAAGTTTTCTTATTTCACTTTTATCCTTTAAATGAACCAAAGAATTGCCTATACAAAATATTCTATCAAAAAGCCTATTTTTAGTTGTTTTTGTAAAATTCATCATATCTTCACAGTAAAACTCAGCAAAATCATTGCAAGCCTTTACTTTAGCTTTTTCAATCATATCTTTATCTAAGTCTATACCCACTACTTTATGACCGTCTTTAGCTAATTCTATAGAATAGGTTCCAGTACCACATCCTAAATCAAGTATTTCATTTTTATCTTTTAATCCTTTTTTTAGAAAGTTTACCACTGCTTCATCTTTTTTAAAGACTATATCATATACTTTACTTAACTCATTATAAAAGCTCAATACTATCACTCCCTCAAATCATTCTCATGGTTTATATATATTATTTATTCCCTAAACAAGTTAAAATACTTTATAATTTAATTATACATGATATTACCAAAAACCTTGGTAACATATGTTACTATAAATAATTTTTAAAATTCCATTTTTGAGACTTCAATCAATATAGTCAGATTTCATTGCATATTTGGACAATTATTTTTAAATTAGATATAATATAAAGAACTCATTAATTCTCATAAATAAGTACAGAGGTGAATATTTTGAGAAGAAATAAAAATATATCCAAAAAGGAAAAAACAGCTCCAGGAACTTTAATACATGTAGGCAAAGAATATGACAAACAAAGTTTAACCCTTATAGAATATGACAGTGATTATTTTAATGAATCAAAGCTTGATAATTTAAATGATTTTATAAATTCTTCCAGCCATAATTTTTGGCTGAATATAGATGGATTAAGTAATATTGAATTAATAAAAAAAGCAGGAGAAATATTTAATCTTCATCCTTTAATACTTGAAGATATTCTTAATACTACTGAAAGAACAAAAATAGATTTTTATGAAGATAAGATTTTTATAATAACAAAACTGTTAAGTGTCAATGATACAAAGTTTGAAATCCTAGATGAACAAATAAGTTTAATTCTAACACCAAATGGAGTTATTACATTTAGAGAAAAAAAAGGAAATACTTTCGAAAATGTTCTGGAAAGATTAAAGAGAGGTACAAGTATAAGAAAAAATGGTCCTAGTTATTTACTTTACGCTTTATTGGATAGTATAGCAGATAGTTATTTTGATACTTTGGAAAAAATCGATGAAAAAATTGATTTAATTGAAGAAGAATTAATGACTAATCCTAAAGAAGATCTTCTTAAAAAAATATATGAAATTAAAAGGGAAATGGTATATCTAAGAAATGCCGTATGGCCCTTAAGAAATGTAATTAACACATTAATTATTTCAGATATGGACTTTATTGATGATAAAACAAAAATATATATGAGAGATGTATATGACCATATTGTTCAAATTATTGATATTATTGAAACCTATAGAGATATTATCTCTGGCATGCTAGATACGTATCTATCAAGCATAAGCAATAAAATTAACGAAGTGATGAAGTTTTTAACTATATTTTCAACCATTTTTATTCCACTGACATTTTTGGCAGGTATATACGGAATGAACTTTCAAAATATTCCTGAGCTTACCTGGCAATATGGTTATCTATTTTTTTGGGTATTAAGCAGTATAATACTACTATTCCTAATTAGATTTTTCAAAAGGAAAAAATGGCTGTGAGTTATGGATGTTTTATCCATTACCCACAGCTTTTTTAAGAGATGCTTAAAACTTTTTCTAAATACTTTTCCATGTTGAACTTTCTTTTTAAGCCTTTAGCATTCATATACCTAACCGTACCAAATACAGCTCTTTCCTTCCAAGGCCTATCATGCTTACCAAAGCACCAGGCTACCCCTGCAAATCCATTTGGATCTCTGCCATCTATAAGATATTTATTATTTAGATAAATGGCCCTATTAAAGGCTTCTTCTGGGGTTTTACTCCATTCCAATATTTTCTTTCCCCAATACATCCTCATATAACCATGCATCTTTCCTGTGAGCACAATTTCCTTTTGAGCTGCATTCCAATACAAATCATGGGTTTTACCTTGTTCTAATTCCTCTAGAGAATAAATGAATTCTCGTTCATCAGATAAATGTTTTTCAAGAGTTTTTTTAGCCCAAGAAGGAATAGCTTCATAGGAATTATATTTGTCATTATAGTAAACAAAGTTTATGCTTAATTCTCTTCTTATTATTAGTTCTTCTAAAAAATCTTTTTTATCCTCTATATATACCTCTATTAATCGTCTATATATGTATAAAGGAGAAATCTGTCCAAAATGCAGATATGGACTTAAATTAGAACTATAATCTTCTCCTGGGTCATTTTTTCTTTCACTATAATAAGATAGTTTATTTAAAATAAATTCTTCCAATAATAGCTTGGCATTGCTGGTACCGCCTTTATAGTAGGAAACCTTTTTCACAGTTCTATCAATTTTTAATTTACATATGGCCTTATCTATATCGTCTATGTCATACTCTTGAAAAGGAATATTCAAATTAGTAGAACACTCATTGCATTTTCTCTCATTAAGAGGTAATGTATAGTATTCTAACTTTTTGCTTATCTTACTTCTAATAGTAGCTGCAGAATATTCTTCTTTTGAAGAAACTTCTTCTATAGGAACAATAACATTAGTTTCCACCTGTACCACAGAACATTTTGCATTATTAGATAAAAAATCTCTCCACTTTCTTTCTATGGTTAGGTATCCTCTATCTACTACCATCAAAGCTGCTAAAGAGGATATCTCTAGCGCCCCTTTTTCAGGAGATATCTTTCTAATAAGCATTTTAATATTCCTTTTTGAAAGCTCTGTCTTTACTTCCCTTAATCCTTCCAGCATAAAATAATAGTGTCTTTCATTAGCTTCAGGAAAGTTATCAGCTAATCCAAAGTATACAATTAAAGGTTTTTTTAAGTTATTAGCTTGCACTATGGCATACTCTAAAGCATGGTTATATTCAGTTCTTTGAGAACTTTGCATCCAATAGACCACATAAGGATTGTTAAGTATTTTTTTATTATTTAAACTTTTAATTCTTTCTTCTGAAATCAATATTTTCAACTCCGTCATTAAAAATTATATTATTTTCCTGTATCACTTATATCCATAAGCTCTTCAGGATAAGGAGCCCAAATGCTTTGTTCCAGCAAATATGCCTGCTCATATTTAATAGTATAAGACCTTAAAAGATTTATAGGCACGCTCAAAGGTATGTTACCATTTCTATATTTATTAAAAGTATCTAAAACAAATTCTTTTTCCTTAGAAGATAAATTTTCTGAAAAATATCCAAATATGTGCATTAAAGCATTTATATAATTACTATACCTAGGAAGTCTTGCAAATGCATTTCCAAGATGATTTCTATATTCCTCTATAAGTTCATTAAAATTTTTATTATCATGATTTGCTACTATTCTGCCTAGAAGCTTTTGTTCCTTTTGATTATAAGCCATAAGAAGATATTTATTTTCAGACTGAAATTTAACTAACTCTGCCATGGACTTAGAATCCTTAACTTTACGAAACTTAAACATTATATATAATTTTGTAAGAAAATGCTCTCTTATTCTAAAGTTAGTTAGCCTTCCCTCTTCTTCAATGGCAACATAAGGATATTTTTCTATAACTTTCCAAGCAAAAATTCCCCTAGTTTTAGTAGATGCTACAGCTTTTTCTTTTCCTAGATACATTTTTACATCCTTAATACCACAGGATGGTGATCTGCCTTTAAGTATAAACCCATCCACTTCTTTAAGAGAATTTAAAAAATTCAAAGAATAACTTTCCATTTCCTCAGTATATACTTTACCAGAAGCAGGCTGGTAAAGCTGGATTTCATCTTTTTCATAAACTAGTCTAACTGGGTCTCTTGGCACTCCAAGTCCAATGTCTAATTCTGGACAAACAGTTATGTATTCTACATAATCTTTAAGCTTATTAACAAATTTATCTGGAACGTTCTGACCATTATATCTGCAGGCACTAAAGCCTAAACATCTGCTTACTACTATCTTTGGCTTATCAATATTTTCCATATATCCTCCTATTATTTAAACAAATATTATTATCTTATCTGTAAATATCCATATTTATTTTTCCATCTTTTATTTCTACTATTCTATCTGCTTTTTCTGCTATTTTTCTATCATGAGTTACTATAATAAAAGTAGTTTTATATTTTTCATTTATCTCCCTTAAAAGATTATATATATTTTCTGTAGACTCCGAGTCTAGATTTCCTGTAGGTTCATCTGCCAGTATTATTTTAGGATTATTAATAAGGGCTCTAGCTATGGCTGTTCTCTGCTGCTGTCCTCCAGACATCATAGAAGGAAGGTTATTTTTTACTTTGTTTAGTCCCACTAGCTCTAAAAGTTCATTAGCTCTTTCATAAATCTCTTTAGTAGGATTTACTTTTTTTATTTTATAAGGCATAAGTACATTCTCCAAAGCAGTAAATTCAGGTAATAAATAATGGAATTGAAATATAAATCCTATGGTTTCATTTCTCAGTGCTGCCAGCTGATTTTTATTCATACCTTTTGTATTTCTGCTATCTATTATAACTTCACCTGTGGTGGGAGTATCTAAAGTTCCCATGATATTGAGCAGTGTACTCTTGCCGCTGCCTGATTGACCTATTATAGAATTGAACGAAGCCTCTTCAAAATCAAGATTTAAACCAAATAGTACCTGAGTTTTTACTAAAGTTCCATAAATTTTTTCTATATTTTTTAATTCTATAACTTTAGCCATTTTTTATCACCTCTATTGGACTTAATTTAGATGAATTTATAGCAGGTATAAGTGATGCTAAAGTAGCTGCTAATATTGCTACAATTCCTGAGAACCCAATAAACTTATAGTTTATATATATATCCACTACAGGTGTTCCATCTGGATTTACAGCAAATTTTGTAAACATAAATAATAGTCCTATACCAAAAGCTATACCAAATATAGCACCAATGACTCCAAGCATAGCTCCTTCAAATAAAAATATTTGACTGGCTGTTTTATCTTTTATACCCATAGCTTTTAGTATACCTATCTGTTTTGATTTTTGAACTACAGTTATAGCTAAAACACTAGCTATGCCTAGTAGTACCGCTATAAGAACAAATACTTGAATCATTATGCTAGATACACTTTGTCCTTTAAGACCGCTTAAAAGCTGCTCATTCTGTTCTTTCCAATTCTCTACTTTAATATCTTCACTGGACAAATTTGCTTTTACTTTGCTAGATAGCTCATCTGCTTTAAATGGATCTTCTACTTGCATCTCTATAAAAGTAACCTTATTATCAAAAGAAAATAAATCTTGTGAAGTTTTCAATGTGGTTATAACCCAATTTTTATTTATGCTAGCTACTTTTAAATCATAAAAGCCTACTATTTTCACTTCTTTTTTATTGCCTTTTGCTGTGGTTAAATCTACTTTATCTCCTAACTTTACATTGGATTCTTTTTGAAAGTCTTTTCCTAATATTATTTCATTTTCTTCTTTAGGATAAGTGCCTTCATAAACTCTATTTTTTATATTATATATTTTTTCTGCATCCTCTATGTTAAATCCCCTAACTAATACAGCATAATCGCTGTTTCCGCTTTTTAAGAAAGCATTTAAATCCGCAGATACAGAAATATTTTTAATTCCATCCATTGTTTTTATCTTTTCTGTTTTATCCTTCCAATCATCTATAAGTTTATCCTCAGTTTTAGAGGATATGGTTATTTGAGAAGAATTTCCTATGGTTTTATCCACTAATCCTTTCTGTAATCCTTGTATAAGACAGCCTATAAATATTTGCACTGATACCCCTATGGCTATTCCTAAAGCTATAAGTATAGTTTGACCTTTACTGGATTTTAAAAATCTAACAGCTATATTGTAAGCTAACTTCATGCTACCCTTCCTCTCCAAACTTTTTAATATCTTCATAAGTTTGTAATAGCCTATCCGCACCTATTTGATAAAGTGCATCTGGATTAGAATTAAATGCATAACCACCTACTAAAATCTGAATAGGGTAATTAGCAGTATTTTTTATTTCTTTTATTATATTTTTTGCTGCCACAAGATTATAATAATTTGTTACACTAATAGCTACATATTTAGGTTTTATATAGTCTATAGCCCCTATAAAATCTTCTTTTGGAGTATTACTTCCTACAAATATGGTGTCAAAACCATTTAATATAAAAAAGTTAGCAGCCATTATTGCCCCTATCTCATGGTATTCTTCTGGAGGACAAACTACCACTATCTTTCCTTTATTATTTTTCACATGGTTTTTCTTTTTTTCCTTTAGTATGTATGGATATGAACATTCTAATATAGTTCTAACTATGGAAGTTCTGACATGTTCTTTCCATACACATATCTTTTTTTCACTTAACTTGCAAGTCATATTGTTCAGTGATGGCTCAAGTATTTCTTTGTATAGAGTAATCACATCAATTTCTCCGCTCTCCAGTTTTGATAATGCAAACTCTACACAGTTCTCCTTGTCTTCTTCCTCCAGCATATGAAGAAATTTATCATAGTACATGTCCATAAGCTCAACTCCCCATAAATTTAATTTTTGTTACTTAAAAATATTATGAGATAATATAACTTATTTTGTAGAAATTATTATATAACATAGTTATACTAAAGTAAATATATATAATTTCTCATTTTATCATTTTAAATAGTACCGACATGGGTATTGAAAAAAAATTAATTTAGTAAAAAAAATATCCAAGGATACTTGTCCTTGGACCTTAGAGTCATAATAAACAGTGCATATATTTTTCAGCCTCTTCGCCTTTTACAAAATAAAATAAAGAAATTTCCCCTGTATATTTAGATCCAATATATAACTCTGTCACAACTAAAAGTTGATGGAATAATATTTATCACTTGGACAATCCCCATCTACTTTTTATTGTGACATAGCTTTAGTACCTATGAAAACAATACCATATATTGTTTAATCAATATATGGCACCCTTTTATAGATATAATTTTATGATTAATACATAGGAACCTTTGCTAAAACTATTTTCTTTTCAATTGCTTCATATATGTTTCCAACTTTGCTTGCAAATTTCTGATTATAAATATAACTTGTTACAAAAACAATAATATAAGCTGCTATAACATCTAAAGGATAGTGATGTCCAACATACACTCTTGAAAATCCTACAATGACTGATAATAGAGATAATATTATACTAAATAGTTTGTTATATTTTTCAAGACCCAAGGCTATACTCATGGTTCCCATAGCATGATCACTTGGTAAAGATGCATCTTTTGTATGAGGTAATAATAAATTTACCTTATTATGAACAAAAGGTCTATCAATATAACATATATTTCCAATGATAAAACTTATTATTAAATTTATTGCCGTAATGATAAAAGTATTAACAGCAACTTTTCTATAATGGGAGTTTCTTTTTCTAATTCCTTCAATAAATGCTATTACAATAGCTACCATAAATATATAAGGTACATATTTTGAAAAGAAAATCATAATACAATCTAAAGTCGCATTTTTATTTGCTAAATTATTTATTAATCTAAAAAACTCCATATTCATTTTCAACTATCCTTCCTGTAATATATTCTAATAAAAAACAGTGGTTTTTTCATTTATTCTTCCTGCCATTTTCTTTTATGAATACTATAACTCCAGGCAGCAATGAAATGATTATTATAGCTATTAATATATATGAAAAGTGTTCTTTTACGAAAGATAAATTACCAAAATAATAACCCCCGCATAAGAATAAACTTACCCACATTCCGCCGCCAATCATATTGTAAGGTATAAATTTTGAATAATTCATTTCCCCAATACCAGCTACAAAGGGCGCAAAAGTTCTAATTATAGGAATAAATCTTGCCAATACTATTGTCATTGAACCATGTTTTTCATAAAATTTCTGTGCCTTTTTTAAATGCTCCTTGTTTATAAACCTAACTTCTTCTTTTTCTAATATACTACGCCCAATCTTTTTACCAATATGATAGTTAACAGTATCTCCAAGCACTGCCGCAATGTATATTACTATAAAAAGGGTAAATAAGTTCATTGATCCTATTGCTGCCATTGCTCCTGCTGCAAAAATCATAGAGTCTCCTGGCAAAAAAGGTGTAACAACTAAACCTGTTTCACAAAAGATAATTAGAAAAAGTATAGCATAGGTTAATATTCCATACTGCTGCACTATCAGTGATAAATACTTATCAATATGCATTATTCCATTTATAAGATTGATTAAAATATTCATGCTTTCTCCTTTTCGTATAGAAATTTTTATAATTGATATTATTTATTTGCAAGATTAAAATAAGATTAAAATAAGATTATATTTATCTTAATTATTGTACAAATTTAAAATAAAAAAACATCTAGATATCAAGAGCATTTGAAATCTAGATGTTTCATAGTTATATTTCTATATCTAATGTAACATTTATTTTTGTTCCTTTACCTTCCTCGCTTTCTACATTTATAGTTCCTTGATGCATATCTACAATCCATTTAGCAATAGATAATCCTAGTCCAGTACCACCTTTTTCTTTAGATCTAGATTTATCTACAGTATAAAACCTTTCAAATATATTTGGAATTTCCTCTTTTGATATTCCTATGCCGCTATCACTAACAATAATTTTAACTTTTTTATTGTAAACCTCTGAGCTTATATCTATCTTTCCGTGTTCCGGTGTAAATTTAATGCTATTATCAATAAATATCCTAAGCATCTGTTTTATCATTTTATAATCTGCAACTATACTGATAATATGGTTTTTTTCACTTGATATTGTGTGGTTATGATCTATAAGCTTGCTTTCTCTTACCACTTCATCTATAAGCTCATTAAGCCAGAATTCCTTTTTTTCTATGGGTTGAGTACCACTGTCCCCCTTGGCAAGAAACAATAACTTTTCAATTAAACCAGCCATATTAGAAGCTTCTAATTTGATTGCATAAATAGATTTTTCCAAAGCATCTCTATCATCTTTTCCCCATCTATCTAATAGATTAGCATATCCTTGAATCACGGCAATAGGAGTTCTAAGTTCATGAGAAGCATCTGATACAAATTGTGTCTGCCTGTTAAAAGATCCTTGAAGTCTATCTATCATCTTATTAAAGGTATTTGCAAGTCTTTTTAATTCATCCTCAGGCCCCTTTACCTCTATTCGTTCTTTTAAGTTGTTTATGCTTATATTTTCAGCAGTTTTAGTTATATAATCAATGGGTATTAATGTCAAGATTATTTTGCACAATTGTGCCAATATTTTTATGTACAATTGT
>CAMJGD010000028.1 GCA_946405135.1 uncultured Clostridiaceae bacterium
TTTATCATAGGAAGCTGTTATATTTTACAATTTACAGACTTTTTTTCACATGCTCCTTTAATATTAAAGATTTTCTTCCAAACTCTTTAAATCTTTTATCTTTATAGTATTTTTATCATAATCTATTATTCCTTCATCTTTAAGTTTTATCAATTCTCTAGATAAAGAAGGTCTTTGTATACCTAATTTATCCGCCCAATCTTTTTTTGACATGTTTAGTCTTATAGTTAAGTTATCAGATGAACTGTACTGTAAATACAGATACTCACATATCTTCTGCCTGATAGTTTTTAAAGTCACTTCTTTAAGTTTAGAGCTAAGAGCCACCGCTTTGTTAGAAATAATTCTTAAAAGCTCATATAAGAAAATGCTATCTTGCTGACATAGATTAGCTACATAATCCTTTGTTATATGAAGTATGATAGCTTTGCTTTTAGATATAACTGTCATGGGATACATATTTTTATCGCCAAATAGCAGATTTTCTCCAAAGATATCTCCAGATTTTAAATTCGCTACAGTAAGTATCTTTCCATTAGAATCTATTTTTTGTATTTCTACAGTACCTTCTATTATTATACTTAGGTGTTTACATTCCTCTTCTTCCATAAATATTATTTCATCTTTTGGATAATGAGAAACTTTTATGTATTTAGAATTTAGGATAGTCTCTAGATGATCTTTACTAAAACCTTTAAATAAAGGTAGAGATTTTAATATATCTATATAAATTTTTGTATTTGACATAATACTAATAAACACCACCTTTTTAGTGTATAGAATATTATACCTATATTATAATCTAAAATTCATATAAAGCTAAATATTTATTAAATCATATTTAATAAATATGAATTGAATTTGTTGCCATAAAATCTTATAATTAGTTATTGTAAGTCAATACATAGAGAAAGGAAGAAACATATGAAATTTATAATGCCTACCATTATGGGTGCAATTATTGGGTATATAACAAATTGGTTAGCTATAAAAATGCTTTTTAGACCTTACGAAGAAAAAAGAATTTTAGGTATAAAGTTACCTTTTACTCCAGGTTTAATACCTAAAGAAAAAAGCAGAATAGCTAGAAGTGTAGGAGATGCTATAGGTACTCATCTTCTTTCCAAGGAAACCATGGTGGAAGCCTTATGTAGTGAAAAGATGAATGAACATCTAAATACTTGGGTAGATCAAAAGATGGATGGATTAATAGCCTGCGAAGATTCTCCTATACAAAATATAAATAAGTATTTTAATAAAGAAGTTATTGACTTAAATAATATAAAATCTATATTGAATGAAAAGATATTTGCGAAGATAAATGAAGAAGAAATTAAAAATCATATAAGCAGTATAATCTTTAATAATTTATGTATTCAGCTTAAAAGTAAGCCTGAAAATTTAATGAAGGATTTGGATTTAAATAAATGTATACATATTTTAAAATGTAAGATAGATGATATAAAGTCTTCTGAAGATTTTAATTATGGCTTATCGTTGATGGTTAAAAAGAAGATAGATGAATTATCTTCTAGAAGCAATACTTTAGAGGATATACTTCCAGAAAGCTTAAAAGTATATGGAAAGATGTATGTATATGAGCATAGAAGTGAAATAAGCAGTATAGTTAAAGAGTCTATAAAATCTCCAGAAATGGAATATAAGATTAAGCACGCTATAGCTCAAGGAATAAGCTCTAATGTAAATCCACTTGTAGCTATGTTTTTAACTCCAGATAATCTGTACAGTAAATTTATTTCTTTTACCGAAGATTATCTTGATAAGGACAGTAGCCAGAAAGATTTATGCTCTTTTATAAATGGCATACTGGATAAATTGCTGCAGACTGATATAGGGTATATGATTAATTCTATTTCAGAGAAGGATAAGATGTATATTATAAATAGTTTCACATCGTCATTATTGAATAATATTATAGATGATGAAGTGGTAGATAAGTCATTATATCTACTGATTAAAAATATTGAAAATAAAGAATCTATAGATGAAATAATAAGAACTTTTGATAGCAATTATGAAGAAAAGTTAAAGATATTTATAGATAAAAAATTAGATAAAATACTTTCAGGAGAGGATTTCAAAAACAGCATAGCATCTTTGATTAGTAAGGTTGTAGACAGCTATGCAAAGAAATCAATGAAAGAACTTTTAAATGGTTATGAAGAAAAGATTAGACTTATGACAAAATCTTTTGTGGAAAATATGTATAACAGATTTATTGAAAATGAGGCAGTAGAAATCATTGAAATCTTAAATATTAAGAAAATTGTTGAAGATAATATAAATGCTTTTGATGTAGCTTTTGCAGAAAAGATAATATTAGAAATAGCAAGCAAGGAGTTAAGTGCAATAACTTGGTTTGGAGCCTTATTAGGGGGATTAATAGGAATATTAACTCCATTAATAAGTCTTATATATTAGTAATATATATTTACATTAAAAATGGTTAGAAATAGCCATAGGTTATTATATTGAATGAGGTGATTTTGTGGAAAATAAAAATTCTTTTTATATATTTGATTCTCATGCCCATTACGATGATGAAGCTTTTGATGAAGACAGGGAAAAGGTAATAGATGAAATAATAAATCAAGGTGTTATAGGAGTTTTAAACTGTGGTTCTTCCTTAGAAGGAACCTTAAAATCTGCAGAGCTTGCTAATAAGTATGAAATGTTTTATGCAGCAATAGGTATACATCCAGAATTTGCAGATATGGTAGATGAAAATGTGGTAAATAAATTAAAAGAGCTTTCCAAAAATAAAAAAGTAAGGGCTATAGGAGAGATTGGTTTAGACTATTACTATGAAGAAAATCCTCCCAGAGAAATACAAAAAAAAGCTTTTAGAATACAGATGGAACTAGCAAAAGAGTTAGAACTTCCAGTGGTTATACATGATAGAGATGCTCATAAGGATACATTAGATATAATAAAAGAGTTTCCGGAGGTAAAGGGAGTAGTACACTGCTTTTCTGGCAGTGTGGAATTTGCTAGGGAATGTATAAAGCAAGGATATTATATAGGTTTTACAGGAGTAGTTACCTTTAAAAATTCTAAAAAAATAGTAGAGGTAGCTAAAGATATACCGTTAGATAGAATTTTAGTAGAAACAGATTGTCCTTATATGGCTCCATCACCGTTTAGAGGAAAGAGAAATCAATCTGATTACATAAAACATATAATAAATAAAATAGCTGAAATAAAAGGTATTTCACCAGAAGAAGTTAGCCGAAAAACCATAGAAAATATAAAACACTTGCTAAAAGTTAAATAATGGTATAATATAGAAATATATTATTATATTTCAAAAAAAGGAAAAAATAAGTTTAAAAAAATTAAAATGGGCATATAATAAAATATAGGGTAAATAAATGCCCATTTGCCCTCTGAAAAAAGCCTTAAATAAGAGACTGTAAGCCATGGTATATAAGCAATTATCCATTTTATTATAGATTTTATTAGCTGTACTGATACAGTCTAAATTAAGGTAAAGAGCATAAATTTGACAAGCTTCGTCAATAATATTATAATCTTGAATGTGCTCTTGCCAGAGGGAGGTAATTCATATGTTTGAAAGATTGAAAAGTAATTTAAAGAGTTATTTTTCAAACGGTCCAAAGGCAGCATTTATATTATCACTTGTGATAATTTGTTTGTTGATTACCATTTTTAGCATGAGAAAGACACTAACAGTTGTTATAGACGGAAAAGAATCTAAAATAATAACATATAAAGGGACCGTTCAAGGGGCTTTACATGACAATAATATTTTATTATGTCAAAAAGATAGGTTGGAGCCCAGCATAGACAGCAAAGTTAAAAACAACGATAGGATATTTATTAAGAGAGCTGTCAATGTAGAAGTAGCTGTAGATGGGCAAAACTTAAAAGTCCTAACTACGGAGAATGATGTTTCAGCTATGCTTGAGAAGGAAGGAATCAAGCTAAATGCTGAAGACAAAATTTCCCCAGAAGTAAATTCTCCTATAAAAGAAGGATTAAAGGTTGCTATAACTAGAGTAGAATCTAAGGTTTTAACTGAAAAGGCACCTATAGATTATTCTACTGTAGTTAAAAAGGACGACACATTGGCAAATAGTGTTAAAAAAGTTGCCCAAGAAGGGCAAAAAGGAGAAAAATTAATTTCCACTAGAGTTGTTTATGAAAATGGAAAAGAAATTTCAAGAAAAGTAATAAGCGAAAAAGTGGTAAAAGCACCTGTTCAGCAGGTAATTCTCCAAGGAACCTTAGGAGTTTTAAATGTATCTAGAGGTTCTGCCAGCGATGTTCTTTATTCCAAATCAATAAGAGTTAAAGCAACAGCTTATTATGATAGTGGAAGAAATGGTAATGCTTACACGGCTTCTGGCACAAAGACTAGAAGAAATCCTAAGGGCTATAGTAGTATAGCTGTAGATCCTAGAGTAGTTCCTTTGGGAACGAAGGTTTATGTAGAAGGATATGGGTATGCCATTGCAGAGGATACTGGTGGAGCAATAAAAGGAAACACCATAGATGTGTTTTTTGATTCGGCAAGAGAAACTTATAACTGGGGAGTTAAGTATGTAAATCTATACATTCTTAAGTAGAATAGAGGTCACTAAAAGTGACCTCTATTGCTTTGTATAAATTAAATTATTGACATTACCAATGTATTGCATTTTAATTTAAATATATGGACTTAATTGCTATTTGAAAGGAAGTATAAAAATTGATAAAAGAAGTTATAGTAGTAGAAGGAAGAGATGATATTACTGCTGTTAAAAGAGCAGTAGATGCAGAAGTTATAGCTGTAGGCGGTTTTGGAATAAATGGCAAGGTTATAAGTAAAATAAAAGAAGCTCAAGAGAGGCAAGGAGTAATTGTACTTACAGATCCAGATTTTGCAGGGGAAAAGATAAGAAAGATAATAGCTAAAAGGGTGTCTGGTATAAAGCATGCTTATATTTCTCAAAAAGAAGGCATGAAGGATGGAGATATAGGTGTGGAAAATGCCAGTCCAGAAACTATCATTAGGGCACTTGAAAATGCAAAGTGTAACTTAAAAGAAAAGAGAGAAGAATTTAATATGAAGGATTTAATGGATCATGGGCTAGTAGGCTGTAAAGAATCAAAGGAAAGAAGAGACAGTATTGGAAGAGAACTTGGCATAGGTTACTGTAATGGTAATCAATTTTTATCTAGGTTAAACAACTATGGTATAACTAGAGAAGAATTTATAAAAGCTGTTAACAAAATCATAGAATAATAAAGATAGAAAGGAAAATCCTATGGAACATTTTAATACTAAGGATATTGTTGAAAAGTACAAATTTAAGTTTAGTAAAAGTCTGGGACAAAATTTTCTTATAGACCAATCGGTGTTAGAAGATATTGTGCAGGGAGCAGATGTATCTGAAGAAGACTTTATCATAGAAATAGGTCCTGGAGTAGGTACCTTAACTAGAGAGCTTCTTAAAAAAGCAAAGGCAGTATGCTCTATAGAGTTAGATTCTGACCTTATTCCCATATTAGAAGAAGAATTAAAGGATTTTAATAATTTTAACTTAATACATAAAGATGCATTGAAGGTAGATTTTAATGAAATAATAGGGGAAGAAAAAAGTGTAAAACTTGTGGCAAACCTTCCTTATTATGTAACCACGCCAATAATAGCTAAATTACTCAATGAAGGGTATAAATTTAAATCTTTAACTATAATGATACAAAAAGAAGTAGCAGAAAGAATAAATGCAAAGCCTGATTGTAAAGAATTTGGAGCCTTATCAGTGTTAGTTCAATATTATTGTGATACCCATATAGTAAGAAAGGTTTCACCAGCTTCCTTTGTTCCTAGACCCAAGGTAGAATCTATAGTAATAAGGCTGGATAAACTATCTGAACCTAGAGTTAAGGTAAAAGATGAAAATCTATTTTTTAAAATTGTAAGAGAGTCCTTTAATATGAGAAGAAAGACTTTATCAAATTCTATTAAAAATATTGGAC
This sequence comes from uncultured Clostridiaceae bacterium, assembly GCA_946405135.1. Classification (GTDB taxonomy): domain Bacteria; phylum Bacillota; class Clostridia; order Clostridiales; family Clostridiaceae; genus CAMJGD01. The sequence continues at coordinate 6,007 of CAMJGD010000028.1, forward strand.
TTGATAAAGAAAAATTGAATAAAGCTTTTGCAAAAAGTAATATAGATCCTAAAAGAAGAGGGGAAACTTTGTCTATTGATGAGTTTGCTAAGCTTTCAGATAATATATATGACTTAATTAGTTCACAAGATAATCTCTAAATAGGGATTATTTTTTTGATTGAGTTCACTTTTGCAAAATACCCTCATATACTATATTGAATAAATATAGTACGGGGGGATAATTGATTGGCACATAAAAAGTCGTATAGTAGATATTTTATAATATTGCAGGAAGATGAAAAAGGTTTTGCAATGTCTCAGGACAAACAACCTTCTGGATATACAAAGATTGAAATAAAAAATGATAGATGCAAAATATCTTATTATGTTCAGAATATAAAAAGAGATAAAGATCCTTTTTATATGATACTTATATGCAATAAGAGGGATGAAAAAAAGCTTGTAAATATAGGTATATTGAACATAGATGATAACGGAAGAGCAGATGTGTCCTATGAGTTTGATGTAAATAACATAGGAGGTACAGGAATATCTGCAGAAAAGATTGGTGGTGCCGCCATAGTAAAAAAGGTAGGTGAAAATATAGTTTCACCTATGAGAGGTTTTAGCAGCACAGATACACCTGGGGATTGGAGAACCTATCCATTTTCTGATATAGTGGAGAAGAGAGAAGAGCTAGAAAAAGAGGAAATTAAACCAGAGGAAAATAAGAATGAAAGTATAATGGCACAGACTGAAACAGAGGATAAGATTATAAACAGAGAAGAAAATAAAGATGAAGGTATTAAAAAAGTGGAAAAGAAAGAAAAAACTGATGAAAAGTTAAAGAATGAAGAAAATATAAAAATAGAATTAGAAATAAGTGAGAAGAAATTAAATACTAAGGGGGAAATAGCTTCTTTAGAAAAAGATTATATAAGACAGTTAGAGAAAGACAAAAATGCTATAGAAAATAATATATTTGATGTCTATGAGAAAAAAATAGAAGGAGAAAAGATAGTCACTAAAGATGATCAGACTCTATCAAATGAAGAAGATAAAGGTAAAGAAGTGGAAACCTTAGCTAAGACCATTGAAGATATAGCTAAAGTTTCTGAAGAAAAAATTGATACAGGCAAATGTGAGACTAAAGAAGAACCCATAGAGAGGGTCCAAGCAGATGAACCTCTAGATCAATACAGTGATCATATTGAACAAATTAGAGATAAAAAAGATGAACATAAAAATTATCCTATAGGGACAGTAGGAGAATTTTTCTTGAGTGTAGCGGAAGGATTTGAAGAAATAGAATTAGACTGTCCTGAAATAAAGAAATGCAGATGGTATAAAGTACCCATAAGTGATATGGATGTAATGTGTAATGTATCTAACTACAATAAATATACCATCGTTTATTATCCTATGATAAATTATTACCCTTATATAAAAAAGTATGGGCATTATAGCATAGGATATAAATGTGATAAAGAAGGTAAGATGAAATATATAGTATATGCTATACCAGGGACTAAAAGCAAGTTTGAACAGCCTTATGGCGGTAAATCAGGTTTTGTAACTTGGGTACCTTCAAAATTTAAAAAAGGTAATATAGAGTATGGTTATTGGCTTATGTTCTATGACTTTAGGAATTCCGTAGTAGTTGTACCTATGAGGTGATTTATTTATTATGCACATCAATATACTTCTATAATGTTTAGAAGTGTATGAATGTGCATTTATTTTATTCATAGTAATAAATTTTAAGCTTCCTTAATATATTTTAAAGAGGATAGACAAGTTTTCAGAAAAAAGGAAGTGAAAAATTTGAAAGTTATAATATTAAATAGGAAAAGAATTGGAGTTACATTGATTATAATAGGACTTATGGTTATACTATTTGCTTCTGAAAAAATTTTTGATGAAAGGTTAAAACATACTACCCTTATAAACAGTGATATAGAAAATTTAAAAACATATTCTGCTTTAGAAGGAAGGATAATCTATAGGTTACCTGAAAATTGGGAAAGTCATACTAAGGATTTTCATAGCAAAGAAATATTATATCATAACGATTTTAATTCTGAAGATATGAAAATAAGTGGGTTTATACAAGTTTGGAATTACAAGCAAGAGCTTAAAGAGTTTTTAGAAAAAAGCAAAGAGATTTCTTTAAAAGAAAATAAGGTGGAAAACTATAAAATGGAACCCATAAAGATAAGTGGGCATGAGGGATATGTTATAAATTATAAAATGACAACTTCCCCGGGCATAAAATATGTAGCCTACGAATATTTTTTAAGAAATAAAGACGAGTTTATTAGATTTTCTTTTTTTGTTAAAGAAGAATATTATAAAGAAAATATGACAGTAATATTTGAAAGTTTAGTATCTACATTAAAAGTTATTAGGAATTAAAAATTAATTTGATTTAATTCTATTAAAGTATTATAATTTTAATAAAAAGAATAGAAAGAGAAGCTACAAGCTTCTCTTTTTATATATAATAGGAGGAAAAAATGCGACCGGTATTATTTAATATATTTAATATAGAAATCTATGGATACGGGTTTATGATAGCAGTAGGTATATTAGTGGCGGTAATACTTTTGGACAAGAGGTCAAAGGATAAAGGTTATGACCAAGACAAAATTTTTAATATGACCATAATAGCTATATTATGTGGTGTGCTAGGTGGTAAACTTTTATATATAATAACTGATATCAAATATATTGTGGAAAATCCTTCGACTTTAAAAGATTTTGGAAATGGGTTTGTAGTTTATGGTGCTATAACTGGCGGAGCTATTGCGGTGTATATGTATTGCAAAAAGCAGGGGTGGAATATACTTAAGGTGTTTGATTTAGCTATTCCAACTGTAGCTTTAGCCCAAGGTTTTGGTAGAATAGGATGCTTTTTAGCTGGATGCTGTTATGGTGCCCCCACTAATCTTCCTATTGGGGTAGAATTTAACAATTCTCACTATGCACCAGCAGGAATTAAGTTACATCCTACTCAAATATATTCTTCCATTTTTGATTTTGCCTTAGCAGTATTTTTATTGTGGTACGATAAAAAGAATAAAAAAGAAGGAAGGACCTTTGCTTTATATACTATTCTATATAGTATAGGAAGATTTTTTGTAGAATATTTGAGAAATGACCCAAGAGGTAATGTGGGTATTCTGTCCACTTCACAGTTTATATCATTAATAGTTGTGGTTATAGGTATAATTATATTCAATCTTGATAAAATTAAAGGGAGAATGGAAAAAGTTGAGAAATAAAAAAGTTGCTTTATTTTTGACTGTTATTCTTTTAAGTAGTTTTATATTTAGTGGGTGTGCCCGCATAGAAAATTTGAAAGTAAAATTTGGAATGAAGAATACAGATTTTGAGTATATAAAACAGAATAAAATTCAAAAAATAATAATACAAAGCACTAGAGACACTGGATTTAAATTTATAGTCACAGATAAAAGAGCTATGAATGATTTATATGATATATTATCTAGTGCTAAGGTAGTTCAGCAAAAAACAGATTTAGAGCCAGACTATGTATTTGAGTTTTATGAAGGCGCAGATAAGGTTCATAGATTTAGTTACGTGGTAGGTATACAGAAAAAAGGATTAGGAAATTTTTATGGTGATAATAAGTCTTATGTGGTATCTACAAGGGTAGATAACGATATAATAAAAAATCTTTCCACATTAAGAAAGCCAAGAGCTTTCGAAGATTTATATTATGATGTAATATTAAATTTTTTAGATAAGTATGGTAATACATTGCCTAAAGATAAGAAAGTAGGTATAAATGTATCTGATGATGTAGAAGTAGCTAAATATATACTATCTACAGACATAGAGTATTTTAAAATAAATCTTGATAATAAAATGAATAATGCTGCTTTGGTGAATAAAAATAAAGAAGACTTTGATATTTTAATTTCAGTAAAAACCTATGGATACAAAACAAAAGTTTATAAAAGCACAATAACAGTCTATAATAAAGCTGATAATAGTGAGATAAAATATTATGCTATGTGTAAGTATGACGATAAAAGCTGGAATATAGATATTTCAACTGAAAGACAGAAAGATTTCTAGAATGAACAGGGAGGAATAAGCATGAGTAATTGTTCTACATGTCCAAGCAAGAATAATTGCAGTACAAAAAAAGCTGGGGGAGATTCTTGCTCAAAAATAATTCCTAAATACGGAAATGTGAAAAATATAATTGGTGTTATAAGTGGGAAAGGCGGAGTTGGAAAGTCTACTGTTACTGGTATAATGGCAGTGGAATTAAGGAAGGCAGGATATAAAGTTGGAGTTTTAGATGCGGATATAACAGGTCCATCTATGCCAAGATTTTTTGGAATAAATGAAAAGAGAGCACCTATGCTTCCAGTTGGAAACAATGATGAAGTTAAATTTATACCTGTGGAGACTCCTCTTGGTATAAAGGTTATATCCATAAATCTTTTAACAGAACAGGAAGAACAGCCAGTAATATGGAGAGGCCCAGTAATAACAGGAGTACTTAATCAGATGTATTCTGATACAGAATGGGGAGATTTAGATTATCTATTAATAGATATGCCTCCAGGAACAGGAGATGTGGCTCTTACAGTTATGCAGAGTTTTCCAATATCTGACATGATAGTAGTTTCAACACCACAGGATATGGTATCTATGATAGTTAAAAAGGTAGTTATAATGACAGAAAAATTAGGAGTAAATGTAAAAGGCGTTGTAGAGAATATGTCTTATATAATCTGTGAAAGTTGTGGAGAAAAAACTAGAGTATTTAGTAAGAAATCTGCAGAAGAGCAAGCTTTATACCTTGGCATACCACTTTTAGCAGAGATGCCTATAAATTTAGATTTAATAGAGAACCTAGAAAAGGGAAAGGCTGAAGAATATTTAAACCATTCCCAGCAATATGAGAAGCTTATAAAAACTATAATATAGTTTTAAAAGTCATAAAATAAATATTTTAAATTTATTTTATGACTTTTGTTTAATAGGAATATAATTATCTTCTTTACAAATAATATTATAGTATTAAACATTTTGCATGAGGAGGGAAAAAAATGAAAGCTGAAGTAGATAAAGATACTTGTATAGGTTGTGGCTTGTGTCCTAGCATATGTTCTGAAGTTTTTGAAATGGATGATGACGGAAAAGCAAAGGCTATAGTAGATAAGGTACCTGAAGATAATGAATCACAAGCTAAGGAAGCAGAAGAAAATTGTCCGGTTAATGCTATTTCTGTTTCTTAAAATAATCCAGTAAAGATTATAAAAGTAAAATCAGCGATTTCTCTATAGGAACTCGCTGATTTATTATTTGTATAGATCTTTATATACTATTTTAAAAACTTCTAGAGATTCTTCTATTCTTCCTTTAAGAAGCTCTTTTTTGTTATCCAATTCTTTATATCCGGTTTCTGTTAAAGTATATATCTTTTGAAATTTTTTATGAGGATCATCCCAATTTCCTTCTATGAAACCTTGTTTTTCAAATTTTTTTAGTATGGGATATATGCCTCCTGTACTTGGAACCCAAAGTCCATTCGTTCTCTCACCTATTTTATGAGAAACTTCATTTCCATTAGTAGGACCAAGACTTAATATATACAAAACATATATAGGCAGGAGGCCTTTAGTAAAAACTTGCCCCACGGCTTCTTTTTCTTTCTGAACTTTTTTCAGTTCAGCTAATTTTCTTTTGTATTCTTCATAAAGTCTTTTTTCCTCTTCTTTTAAATCTCTATCATCAAAGTCTAGTTTATCCATGTATTAATCTTCCTTCATAATACATAAGCCAACAAGTCCTGGACCCGAATGGACTCCTGCTACTGGACTTATATCTCCTGTGCCTAAACTTACTATGTTATCAAAATCTTTTACAGTATCAAAAACTTTTTTGGCTTCTTCTTCTCCGCCGCCGCTCATAACCCATACTTTACATTTATTATTTGCTAAGGTTTCTTTAAGTATATTAATCATTTTGGATATCGCCTGCTTTTTGCCTCTAACTTTAGAATAGGTATAATAAACACCCTCTTCATTTATAGAAATAATAGGCTTTATATTTAAGAGTTCTCCAATGGTGCCAGAAACTTTGCCTATTCTTCCACCTCTTTTTAAATATTCTAGAGTGTCTACTACGAAATATAAAGACATTCTGCTTCTGATATGTGAAAAAGCGTTAACAATTTCTTCATAACTTTTATTTTGTTTTATCATTTCACCACATTCAAGCACCAATCCTCCAGTACCCATAGACAAAAATTTTGAGTCAAACACTGTAGTTGTTATTCCAGGATGATTTTCACTAACTAATTTAAGACTGTTGTAGGTACCAGATAAACCACTGGATATGGTTATAGCTATAGCATGAGTATAGCCATCTGCTATAAGGTTTTCAAACATTTCATCCATATCTTTCATAGAAGGAAGAGAAGTAGAGGGTACCTCTTTTTCTAAGCCGTCATATACTTCCTTAGGCGTTATGTCTATCCTATCTAAGTATTCTCTATCTTTATATATAATTCTTAAAGGGAGCATTTTTATATCATATTTCTCTATAGCCTCCTTATCAAGATCACATGTACTATCAGCTATTAATGCTATTTTTTCCAAAATTAATTCCTCCTAAAATAAATATATTATTTATATATTTAATTATATCACATCTGATAACTATATCAATAGTGATATAGTTATCAGATGCGATAATTATTTCTAATTATCTCTATTGATATAGTTGAGCGGCAGTTTGATATTATTGTAAAAGTTATTTAAAAATCATATAATTATATTAGAGGTGTTAAAACATATGAATGATTATGTTATATTGGGGTTAGGAACATTATTTTTTATAATAATAGTGCTACAAAGAATAAAAATAAATATTTTAAAAAGAGAAATAGCCACAAAAGAGAAATTAAAGAAAGATATATATAAATTATGTGAAAGGGTAAGTAAAGCTAGTACTAAAGAGGAAGCTTATTTTTTGATTCTGGATTCAGCTATAAGGCTTATTAGTAAGGCAGATAAGGGGAGTATACTTATACTAGAAGATGACGGTAAATTTCATTTTAAGGCTTTAAGAGGCTATGCAGAAGCAGTATATGATATTTTTTTAAAAAAGAAGATATGTATCTATATAGATGTAATAATTTTAAAGATACTGCTATTATAAACGATCCAGAATATTTTAAGGATACTGTATTAGAAGATGAGGAGCTACTTAAAAGACTTAAAAGCATAAAAATACTTTCTACCCTTAGCTCTCCAATTTATGTAGATGGAAAGCTTATAGGTATAATAAATGTAGATATATCTGATATATCAAATAAGCAGTTAGAATTTGATGAAGAGGATATAAAGCTTTTAAAACATGTAAAAAGTGAGATAGAATTAGCTTTGAAAAACTTTTTTACTAAAGATGAACTTAAATATATGGTAAGTCATGATGAACTTACAAAGCTTTATAATAGAAGAAGTTTTAAAGAAATAATTGTAGATGAAATGGGAAATATAAAAATCCATGGACATTCTTCTTATTTAGCTTTGGTAGATATAGATGATTTTAAAAATATAAATGATAACTATGGACATAATATGGGAGACAAAGCTTTGATTTTATTTGCTGAAATTCTACGCAATAATATATCTAAGGAGGATATATGTGCTAGAATGTCTGGGGACGAGTTTATAGTAATATTTATAAATAAATCAGAAGAGGAATCGAAAAATATATTAGAAAATGTAAAAAATAAATTATCTAGGTCAGATATTATTTTTGAAGGAATAAATTTTAGTTATGGATTAAGCCCTGTGGATATAAATATATCTGTAGATGAAATATTGAATTTAGCGGATAAGAATATGTATGTAAATAAAAAGAAAAAAATTAGAGCTTAAAAAACAACATGTAATTTAATAGCTCACAGTTAAGAAAGTTTAACTGTGAGCTTAATTTTATTTTATTTCTACCACATTGTTCCTGTCTATAATGTTCCAACAGGTATTACCAGGGGAGAATGGAACTTCTTTACCTTCTGAATCTTTAAGCTGGGTTTGTGAGTTTTTATCCTTTTTAGACCATTTTATTTTTTGATACTTGCCATTGCTTAATAATAGACCTTCTCCTTCACCTGTTAGAGGAACGTTTATATGAACATTATCTTTAGTCAATGTTATAGGTGTTTTGGTTATTACTACATTTTTAAAGGTGACTTCGCTGCCATTAGATTTATCTTTGAGTACTTCTCCATTTATGTATTTTGTATAGGCACCATTTTCAAATTTATAACTTGTATTATAAAATTTATTTAATTTTAGTGCTACAGAACTTGCAGACTTTAGCTCAGAATTTTCCCAATAATTTTGGTCAAAGTTTAGCTTTACATTTTGATTTTTTACATAGCCTTTGCTGCTAATTAAACTTCTTAGCTTTTCTGAAGAAGTATATAGATTATGAGGAGCCTTTCTTGATTTATCTCTCCAATAATATTTTCCATAGGACATTTCATTCATGCTCATAAGATTTTCAGAATTAATTATTTTAATAGCATCGTCGCTGCCGCCGCAGTGTGCAAAAGCAGTATTATACTCTTTAGCTATGTCTATAAAATAGGGTCTTACACTTCGTATAGGGCCTATTTCCTTAGGAGAATTCTTGTTAAATAGAGCTATAAATCTAGGGATACCTCCTTCTGCCATGGTTTCGAATACTATATCTGCTTCTGAAAGACCAGATTGAGGACGAGCATCCTTAGAATTTTCTATAATGGCCATAAAGCTTATATTATTAGAAGGATCCTTTTCTGTTTTTTCACCAGTATAGGCAAATGAGTACATAACGGGTTCCTTTTTTTCATTTTCTTTAGAGCCTTCTTCAGTTTTAACATGGTTTCCTGCATCTAAGCTAGTAGTCTTTTTATCTTTAGAAAGACCACAGGAACATAAAAGTGCAGGTATAAGTAAACTTAATAGAACTATAGATAATTTTTTCATAAATTTTCCCTCCTTCATTTTATAATTATAGTCCACTAATAAAATTTTTATGCTAGGTTTAAAAATATACTTTGATTTATAAAAGCAAAGATAATAAGGATTTTCAAGGTTTTAATCAAATTTAATATATAACAGTATATGGATAAAAGCAACTGTCAAATGTAAATATGCTATAAAAAACTAATTAAAACAGAGATAGGCAGACTTAAAAAAGTCCAACATGAAAATAAAATGAATTTTGAAATTGATAATAAATTTTTGCTAAAGTATAATTACATAAGTACAATATATGGTGCATGGGAGGGCTTGTAAATGCTACATGTTGTAAAACGTGACGGTCGAGAGGTGGAATTTAATTCCGTAAAAATCAGCGAAGCTATTAAAGGTGCGGCAGAAGAGATTGCATTTTCACTTAAAGAAAGTGAAATAGTAAATATTACTGGAGAGGTTATAAAAAATATAGAGGCTTTAGGAAAAGAAAAAATAAGTGTGGAAGAAATCCAAGACCAAGTAGAAAAAAAGCTTTTAGAAAATGGCTATAGAAATATAGGTATAGCCTACAGTAATTATAGAAAAGAAAGAACAAAATTAAGAGAAATAAAATCAGATTTAATGAAGGCCATTGAAAAGATTGGAGTTGAAACAGACAGGGACAATGCCAATGTAGGAAATAATTTTAGTTCAAAATTGTTAAGAATAGCTAGTGAATCCAATAAATGGCATAATTTAGCTGCAATGCCAAAGCACATGGCAAAGGCTCATGAAAATGGTGATATATATTATCATGATCTGGATAGCTATAATTTAACCACTAATTGTTTACATATACCAACTAGAGAAGTGCTTGAAAGAGGATTTAATACAGGTTATGGTACTATAAAAAGACCAAAGAGAATAGAATCTGCAGCAGAGCTTTCTTGTATACTTCTTCAATCCACCCAAAATGATATGTTTGGGGGACAGTCTCATCCAGATTTTGATAATGACATGGCAGTTTTTGTAGAGCCAACTAGACAGGAGATAAGAGAAGAATTCAAGGAACTAGGTGTAGATGAAAGTAGGATTGAAGAGCTGGTAGAAAAGAAATTAAGAAAAACTATAAGTCAGTCTATGCAGGGAATTGTTTACAATTTAAATACTATGCATTCAAGGGCAGGTTCTCAGGTGCCTTTTTCTTCAGTAAATGTAGGTATTCCTATGTCAAAGGATGCAGCTTTAGTCTGTGAACTGTTTTTATTAGAATATGAAAAAGGGCTAGGAAAAGGGGAGCAGCCAATATTTCCAAACATAATATTTAGGGTTAAAGAAGGAATAAATAGAGAAAATGGCGACCCTTATTATTACTTATATGAGCTAGCTTGCAGGGTAGCATCTAAAAGAATGAATCCTACCTTTATGAATATGGATGCAGATTTTAATAAGTACTATTTTGATAAAGGTATAGTACCTGCAACTATGGGATGTAGAACCTATATTATGAGTAATGTAAATGGCGAACCAGGTACTAAGGGAAGAGGAAATATAGCTCCAACTACTATAAATCTTCCTAGAATAGGCATTATGGCTAAGGGAGATATAGATAAATTTTTTGAGCTTTTGGAAAGCAGATTAGAATTAGGAAGAGAAGCTTTAATGCATAGATATGACGTGCTTAAAAAGCTTAGGGTTAAAGATCTTCCTTTTGTAGCAGGTCAAGGTCTTATGAAGGGCTCTGAAGGATTAAATCCAGAAGACTCCATAGAGCCTATATTAAAACAAGGTACTTGGTCCATTGGGTTTATCGGTCTAGCAGAAACGCTTAAAGCCTTAACAGGAAAACACCATGGTGAAGATAAGGATTCGAGAGAATTAGGTATAAAGATAGTATCCTACATAAGAGATTATACAGATAAATTGACTAAAGAAACTAAATTAAACTGGAGTACTTATGCTACACCAGCAGAAGGACTCAGCGGAAAGTTTATAGTACAGGATAAAAAGGTATTTGGAATAATTCCTGGGGTTACGGATAAGGATTATTACACAAACAGCTATCATGTGCCTGTAAAATTTCCTATTTCTATAAAAGATAAAATAGATATAGAAGCACCTTACCATAAGCTTTGTAATGCAGGTCATATAACTTATCTTGAAGTAGATGACCGCCCAAGTGGTGAAGTTATAATGGATATATTAAATTATGCTTATAAATATACCAATATAAGCTATATAGGCATAAACTTTCATATAAGATATTGCAGAGACTGTGGTACTTACCTTCAAGGCGGAGAACAGAAGTGTTCAAACTGTGGAGGCACAAATATACAAGGAGTATCCAGGGTAACAGGATATTTAAGCCTAGATGAAAGATTTGGACCTGGAAAGTATCAAGAAAGAGAAGACAGGTTGACTCATACAGGTCATAGGCTAGGATATAAAGATTATGTAAGCAGATAATTTTTAAATTTAGGAGATAAGCATGGACAAGGAAGATAAGATGATAAGGCTTGCTGGACTTATGTATGAAAGTTTGGTAAATGGTCCTGGCATAAGAAGGGTGTTTTTTTCACAAGGATGTATCCATAACTGCAAAGGCTGCTTTAATCCTGATACTCATAGTTTTTGTGGAGGAGAATTATTTGATATGGATAAGCTTCTGCAGGATGTAAGAGAAAATCCATTGATTAAAGGAGTAACCTTTAGTGGAGGAGATCCTTTTGAGCAGGCAGACAAGTTTGCTTATATGGCTGAGGAGCTTAAAAATCAAAGTATTAATATATGGTGCTATACGGGATATGAATTTGAGTATATTATAGAACATAAAAATGAAAGAAAAGGATGGAATGAATTATTAAAGTACATTGATGTCTTGGTAGATGGAAAATTTGAAGAAGATAATAAGAATGATTCACTAAGGTATAGAGGATCGTCTAATCAAAGAATAATTGATGTGAGAAAAAGTTTAGAACTTGGAAAAATCTATGTTTTAAATTATGATTAGAGGAATTGCAGGATGAAAACAAGATATTAAGTAAAAATAGATATGTATAAATTAAGACCTTTTGTCCACATTTTAGCTCTTTGGGAGGAGCTGGAGTGTGGATGTTTTTGTTTAAAATGTTATTCATATTAAAATTTTAAGCTTTTTTATGCATTTGCATGTACAAGCTATTTTAAGTTGATTAGATGTTTTTTGTAGATACTTCTTAAGTATAATATAGTTATAATTATTTTTTGAAAGGTCTTTAAAATAAATGTTAAATGGATTTATATAAATAATATTAGTTATTACACGACATTTATCAAAAAGAGGAAAAGGAATCTGTAATGCAAAAAAATAATATTTAAAGTAGAATTTATCAGTTTTTAACTCTTCGTATAGTAAATACTAATTATATGCTTATAAGTATTTATTTTATAATGTAAATGAATATAACTTAAAAATTTAAACATAATAATTATAAGAAAAAGAAGGTGTATAGTATATGTATAATGAAAAAAGTAATATGTAGTATGATTATTTTAATTAATATAATCAGTCCTAATATATTAGGTTTTAATACTATTGCAAAAGCAGAAAATGGAGCAACAATAGATCAAACTGAACAATATCCAAGTTATTGTAAAGAAGCCTTATTATCATTATTATATCCATATATAGATAATGCAGTTAATGAGTATTATAATAATTCAAAGCAATTTGATCTTTATAACGCAAAAATACTTAGTATTAAAAAAATCGGTGAAAAATTTAGATTTGAAGTAGTTGTACAAATAGAAACTTATACTGGTCCACATAATCCACCAATGGGGATAGATACAATAACTATAAGTACAGGTCCCATGGGTACAAAAGTCGTTAACTATATTCATAAAACAAAATAGATATACATAAAAATTCATATTTTAAATTAAATGTGGATTTTTTTTATATTACATGTCATTTTACAATTGCTGAAAAAATTTCATTAAGAAATAATCAAAAAAGGGATGTTGCCGCACTAGGTGATTAGTGGGACAGCATCCCTTTTTTAAATGAAAATTTACGAAGATTTTTTTACTATCTTTAAAAATCTATTAAATTCTTTTAGGAGTATATCTGGTTTTTCAAGGCAGGGCATATGGCCGCAATTTTCTAATATTACAGTAGTACTGCTTTCAATATCATTATTGAATTTATAGGCATAATTTACAGGTATAGCTTTATCTTTATCTCCCCATATTATCAAGGTAGGGCATTTTATTTCCTTTATATTTTCTTTTATGCTTCCACTATCATCACATTTATTAAAATTCCATAGAACTTTTGAAGGAATATAACTGTTAAGTAAATAGTCTTTTTCAAATATTTCCTTATTTATTTTTGAATTATCATAAAAATATTTTCTAAAAACTATTTTTTGAGTTAAATAATTTAAAAGGATATTTGGGGACATTATAGAGAAGGCTTTTTTTTCATTTAAATATCCTCCGCTATCTATGAGAACTAAGGCATCTACATTTTTAGAGTATAAGTAAGCCATATTTAGGGCTACCTCTCCTCCCATAGAATTACCCATTATCATAAAGTTTTTATAGCCTTTTTTATTCATAAATTTATATAGGGTAGAGGCCATGTTTCTTTTGCTGTAGTCATAATTTAGTTTCTTATCAGAAAGCCCAAATCCAGGTAAGTCAACAGCTATAACTTTATTGTTTTTGGAAAGCTCATTAATTATAAGAGAATAATCTTCAGAAGAGCCCAAAAAGCCATGAAGCAGAAGAAGAGGACTGCCTTTACCGTATTCTTTGTAACTTATGTTTATGCCATCAACATTTAAGGTGTTTTTAGCTTTAAGAGTTTCACTATATTTCTTTTCTAAAGAGTATTTCATATATAGGTTTATTCCCGCCAATATTAGTATTGTTAAAATTAGTATTAAAAGAATTATAAACAATATTTTTAATGATTTTTTTCCTAGTAGTTTAATTTTTTTATCCATATAGTTCACCTTTATTATTTAGATAATTTTTGTGAAAAAAGTTATACTATAATAATAACATAATAAGTATTTAAATATAATAGTTTTGATAACTTTTATCAAATAATAATATTTTCTATTGGAATTATATTTAAATTGCATTATACTGTATATAAAGGAATAAATTTTTGTGAGGTGATAAAGTTGAATTTAAAATTAAAAAAATCAGATAATATTTTAGCTGAAGCCGTAATTTATCCATTTTATGAGGATGAAAATTTAGAAAATACTAAGGATAGTATTATAGATATTTTAAAGAATTTTAAAGAAAGAAATAGATTTAAGGGCAGTTTGGGAGAAGTTGTATATTTTACAAGAGACAATAATGGAAGTATGCAGTATGGTATATTTTTAGGTCTTGGAAAGAAAGAAGAGATAGACTCTGAAAAGCTAAGAATAGCTTCTTCTAAAGCACTTAAGAAGGCTGAAGAGCTTAAAGTTACTTCTTTAGAAATGCAGATGATTAATGCAGAAGGAATCTGCTTAAAGAGAATTGTTAAATCCATAGCAGAAGGCATGATACTTGGAGATTACAAATTTGATAGATATAAAACAGATAAAAAGGAAAAAGTGCTTAAGGAAGTATTTATTACAGGCATAGAAGAAGAACTTGAAAAAGCTCAGGAAGCCTTAGAAGAAGCAGAAGTATTGACTGAAGCTACTATTCTTGCTAGGGAGTTAGTTAATGAGCCAGCTAATGTATTATATCCAGAAGAACTAGCTAAGAGAGCTGAAAGAGCTGGAGAAACCTATGGATTCTCTGTAGATATCTTTAAAGAAGATAAAATTGAAAAGCTTGGAATGAAGGCTTTTCTTGAGGTAGCAAAAGGATCTTCAAGATCTCCAAGGCTTATAGTTATGAGGTATTTTGGAAATGAAGAAAATAAAGAAGATATTTTAGGATTAGTAGGAAAAGGATTGACCTATGATTCTGGTGGATATTCAATAAAACCTACAGATGGAATGGTAACTATGAAAAGCGATATGGGTGGAGCAGCTGCTGTAATAGGAGCTATCAGCGCCATAGCTAAAATGAAATTAAAAATAAATGTAGTAGGCGTAGTAGCTGCTTGCGAAAACATGATTTCAGGTAAAGCTTACAAGCCAGGAGATATAATTGGATCTATGGCAGGTAAAACTATAGAGGTATTGAACACAGATGCTGAAGGCAGATTGACTCTTGTAGATGCGGTTCACTATATAATAGATAAAGAAAAAGCTTCAAAGGTTATAGATCTTGCAACTTTAACAGGAGCCGTACTCATAGCTTTAGGTACAGATGTAACAGGAGTAGTTACTAATAATGCAGATTTCTATGAAGAATTAGAAGCAGCTTCAGAGTTGTCAGGAGAAAAAGTATGGCAGTTACCATCTTTTGAAGAGTACAAGGAACTTATAAAATCTGATATAGCAGATTTGAAGAATATAGGTGGAAGGTATGCTGGCAGTATAACTGCAGGACTTTTTATAGGAGAGTTTGTGCAAGATAAACCTTGGATTCATATGGACATAGCCGGTACTGCATGGTCAGAGAAAGAAAAGAATTATATATCAAAGGGTGGCACAGGAGCAGGTGTAAGAACTTTATACTATTTAGCAAAAAAGAAATCAGGCTGCTGCCATAGATAATTTTAAAACTTTTTATAACTTAAGCTTCAGAGAAAGATTTTTCTGAAGCTTGAATTATATAGTTATACAAGGAAAGGGAGTGTACTATTATGAAAGAAAACAGACTAAATAACATAATAAAAAGCATGGAAAAAAATGATTTAAAGCAAATGCTTATAACATCTCCTGCTTCTATATTTTATCTCACAGGGAAATGGATAGAGCCAGGGGAAAGATTACTTGCTCTTTATATAGACACTAAAGGGGAAAGAAAATTATTTGTTAATGAGCTTTTCCCTATTAATGAGGATTTAGGAGTGGAAATTATAGTATATAATGATACTCAAGATGCAGTGGCTATAATGACAGAGTATATTGATAACAACTATGATTTAGGTATTGAAAAACAGTGGCCTGCACATTTTCTAATAGCTCTAATGGAGAAAAAAGCAGCAAAAAAATTTGTAAATGCCTCACCTTTAATAGATAGGGTTAGGATGATAAAGGATTTAGAAGAGATTGAACTTATGAGAAAATCTTCTGCTATAAATGACAGAGTTATGGAAAAAGTTATAAAGGTTATATCTGAAGATCATGAAGAGAAAGTGGTTTGCAGAATTTTAGCAGATTTATATGAAAAAGAAGGGGCGGAAGGATTTTCATTTTATCCTCTTATAGCTTATGGAAAAAATGCGGCAGAACCTCATCATGATTCCGATAGGAGCAGGCTTACTGAAGGAGATACAGTGATAATAGATATAGGTGGAAGAAAAGACTATTATTGTTCGGATATGACTAGAACTGTATTTTATAAAAAAGCTGAAGAAAAGTCTAAAGAAGTGTATAATACTGTTCTAGAAGCTAACAGAAAGGCTATAGCAAAGGTAGCTCCAGGGGTTAGATTTTCTGAGATAGACAGAGCTGCAAGAGAGGTCATAGAAAATGCTGGCTATGGTAAGTATTTCACTCATAGGACAGGACATAATATTGGTATAGAGGTTCATGAGTTTGGAGATGTAAGCTCCAGTAATAATGAGACAGTTCAACCAGGTATGATATTTTCCATAGAGCCAGGTATATATTTACCAGGAAGTTGTGGGGTTAGAATAGAAGACTTGGTTTTAGTTACGGATACAGGAGTAGAAGTATTGAATAGCTATAGTAAAGAGCTTGAGGTAATTTAATAATTAACCAGAGATGAAATATTAATTTAGAGGAGCTGATTTTTATGGATTATAGAAAGATTTATGAGCAATGGCTTAAAGATGAATATATAGATGAAAAAACTAAAGAGGAACTAAGAGCTTTAGAGGGTAGAGAAAAGGAAATCGAAGATAGATTCTATAAGGAACTGGAATTCGGTACTGCAGGGCTTAGAGGTAAACTTGGTGCAGGCACTAACAGAATGAATGTATATAATATATCCAAAGTAACTCAAGGGCTAGCAGATTATATTAAAGAAAAAGGAAAAGAATTCATGGATAGAGGAGTGGCTATTGCTTTTGACTGCAGACATTTCTCTAAAGAGTTTGCTAAAACTGCTGCTTTGGTTTTAAATGGTAATGGCATAAAGGCTTATCTTTTTGAAAGCTTAAGGCCTACTCCTGAACTATCTTTTGCAGTGAGAACTTTAAATACTACTGCAGGTATAGTAGTAACTGCAAGCCATAATCCTAAGGATTATAATGGTTATAAAGTTTACTGGGAAGATGGTGCTCAGATACTTTCAAGTATAGCAGAGGATATATTAAAAAAGATATATGCAGTGGAGAGTTTTGGCAGTATAAAGTCTATGGATGAAAAAGAGGCAGTAAAAAAAGGTTTATTGAATATACTTGGAAAAGATATGGATGATAAGTATATAGAAAAAGTAAAATCCTTAAGCATAAGAGATAATTCAGAGGATATAGATAAAGATATAAAGATAGTCTATACACCGCTTAATGGTACAGGGAATATACCTGTAAGAAGAGTGCTTAAGGAAAGAGGATTTACTAACATAATAGTAGTACCTGAACAGGAAAATCCTGATCCAGATTTTACTACAGTAGGATATCCTAATCCAGAAGATACTAAAGCCTTCAAATATGCAGAAAATCTAGGAACTGAAGTTGGAGCAGAACTTCTTATAGCTACAGATCCTGACTGTGACAGATTGGCTATAGAAGTAAGAGACAAGGATGGAAACTATGTTCCATTTACAGGCAATCAAACAGGAGCCATACTTATCAAATATATAGTTGAAGGGTTAAAAGAAAAGGGCAGACTCCCTAAAAATGCTGCTATAGTTAAATCTATAGTTACAGGGGACTTGGGGAAGAGAATAGCTGAAGAAAGTGGAGTTAAAACCTATGAAGCACTAACAGGGTTTAAAAATATATGCGGCAGAATACCCGATTTTGAAAGAACTGGAAAAGCAGAGTTTATATTTGGTTATGAAGAAAGTATAGGGTATGTTACAGGAACCTTTGTAAGAGATAAGGATGGAGTAAGTTCAGCAATGCTTTTATGTGAGGCTGCAGCTTATTATAAAAAACAAGGGAAGACTCTTTTAGATGTGCTAAATGAGTTATATAAAAAATATGGTTACTATAGGGAAAAACAAATATCCTTAGTTTTAGAAGGTGTTGAAGGTAAATCTAGGATAGACAGAATGATGGTGGAATATAGAAAAGCTTTCCCTAAGGAGATAAATGGTTCAAGACTTGTTAAGTACATAGATTATGATGAAAGAACCTGCTATGATGTGGAAAATGGAGGGAAGCTACCTGTAGATATACCAAAATCAAATGTTTTAAGATTCTTCTTAGAGGATGGAAGTTGGTATGCAGTAAGACCTTCAGGTACAGAACCAAAGATAAAAATATATATTTACAGCATAGATGAAACTCTTCAAGCTGCAGATGATAAAATTAAAGCTATAGAAAATATAGTGCTATCCAAATTAGAAAGTGTAAAATAAGTGACACTCCAAATCTTTGATTTGGCTAGTGGAACTTACTCCTTTGAACGAATGTGAGAAGGAGTTTCCTAATAATTTAATATGAAAAAAGCTACAGATTATATTAGAATCTGTAGCTTTTTTAATGTATCGGAAATTATGAAGTTTTGAAAAGTGCTCAAAATTTCAAGATAATTAATGTAAATAAAGAATAAATTAAGTATTAAAGATTTAGATTTGAAAATTCAGCTTAATAATAATATTTTAACTTTGTAAGGGTATTGAAAATAAATTCCAAATTGCTCAATATAAAATACAATATAAAAGGTTAACAAATAACTCATAAAAAATATTGATTAAGGGGAAAGAAAAATCATGTGGATAATAGTATTAATAATGTTGCCATTTATAATTTGGGTGGGCATAAAACTTTTTAGACTTTACTTTAAGTGGATATTCAGAGATGAAGAAGACTTTCATGATTCTATAAGATATAGCTTTACACCGGATATATTTTCATTATTCAAAGGAGAATATCTAAAAGATTATTTATGAGAACTTAAGTTGGGGATATTTATTGTGTTGTGTGTAGGAACAGTTATATTAGAGGGATCTATAGTAAAAGCTATATTATTTTAGTCTTATTTAGGATAATAAAAGGAGAACCGTATCACAAATAAGTGCGGTTTATAGCTGTAACCATTAATATTACTTGAGTGCATCTATTTTCATATGTGAAAACACCGTACCACAAGTAATAAGATAAAATGATTTCAATATACAATTTTTACACAAAATGCTATAGTTAATATTAGATGGGGTAGTGTGAATATACCTTTTAAATATAAGATAAATAGTAATTTAGCAATATGAACCTCTTGTATCTCAGTAAACATTTAGAGGAACATTAATGTAAAAAAGGTATTTTATAATTGACAAAATGTAATCAGGAGATTACAATTAAGATGTAAACAATAGATTACATTTTGTTAAGGAGGTAATACCTTGATACAGAATCGAATTAAAGTTTTGAGAGCCGAGCGTGATTGGACACAAGCTGATTTAGCTGAAAAGGTAGGTATTTCCCGTCAAGCGGTTATATCAATTGAGAAGTATAAATATACACCATCTTTAGAATTAGCTTTCAAAATTGCAAAAGTTTTTAATGTTTCTATAAATAAAGTTTTTGAATACAAGGAGGATTAAAACAATGAATGAACAAATTATTATTTTACTTTTCTTGATTATTAGTACTGGAATTACTCTTTTTCTTTATTTGTGGAAGGGTAAAAAGGAAATCGATTATAAAAAAGACGAACGTTGGCAGTTAATCCAGAACAAAGCTAATAATACAGCGAATTATTCAAACTATATCTTAATAGTATTTTTAGCTGTTGGAGAAGCGATATTGACATTTTCTGATATTCAAATAACCCTTACCTTGAGTCATGTTTTAATCTATGGCTTATTTTTCATCGGCTTACGAAATGGGATAGAATTATTTGCATTAAGATATTTTGATAATCAACTATAATTGTTGAAAGCAAATTGAGTGTAGATGATACTCATTGCTCAAGGGCGTACAAAATTAATATACTGCGAAACAAATTCCAATTGTGCGCCCAGCTAAGGGTGATTAACCTAGCAGGTGGAAATCCTGTCTGAGTAAGGTTTAGCCAACCAGCAGTAGCGAGTCTTGAGTTGTCATCAGTAATGGTGGGAGCTAAGCGTAGACAGCGAGAAAGTAGGGTTGAAATGCTATTGAGCCTCGAAATTTTGTATATCAGAGGGCTGACGTCTTAATTGGTGCGGAAAGCAACATCACATAGGTCGTAATGGCAAGAACTATGTGGCACTGCGGGGTCAAAGGGCCAATCATGCTTTACACTGTGGTTAATTATCAACTGGGGAGAGCCTGTCGTTTCTTAGTAAATAAGTATGACAAACAACAATAAAACGGAGGATGTCAAACGAATGATAGGCAGTCGGATAGTTTCATAGTACCGCTGAGACTGGGTAATGCCAGTGGAGGGAAGGGAACTACATAATAACAATCTTTCTGAGGACACATTATCTGTACTCAGGGACAGGAGAAATAATGGTAACAAAATTAGAAAGAATAGCAGAAATATCAGCAAATACAAGAAAGCCAGAATTTACTTCATTGTATCATCATATTAATGCTGAAATGCTTAAGCAGTGTCACAGAGAACTAGACGGGAATAAGGCCGTAGGCATTGATAAAGTTACAAAAGCAAAATATGAAGTGAATCTAGAAGAGAATATATCAAATCTAGTAAAAAGGCTAAGGAATAAGTCGTACAAGCCTTTACCATCATTAAGGGTATTTATACCGAAAGGTAATGGTAAAATGCGTCCATTAGGAATTGCATCCTATGAAGATAAGATAGTACAGCTTGCTGTGAAGAAGATACTGGAGGCAATTTATGAACCAAGATTTCTAAATAATATGTATGGTTTCAGACCAAGACGTGGCTGTCATGATGCTATAAAGGAAGTTTACAATAGAATGTATAGTGGAAAGATAAACTACATAGTTGATGCAGATATCAAAGGTTTTTTTGACCATATGAATCATGATTGGATAATGAAATTTCTAGGAGTGTATATAAAAGACCCTAATATCTTATGGCTGATTAAGAAATACTTGAAAGTTGGTGTAATGACTGATGGAGTATATCAAGAAAGCATAGATGGTTCTGCACAAGGAAATATAATGAGTCCAATAATAGCAAACATTTATATGCACAACGTTTTGATATTATGGTATAAGATTATTTTCTCTAGAGAAATTAAGGGAGATAGCTTTCTTGTAGTTTATGCAGATGATTTTATAGCAGGATTTCAGTATAAATGGGAAGCAGAAAGATATTATGAACAACTTAAGGAAAGAATGGCGAAGTTCAACCTAGAACTTGAAGACAGTAAAAGCAGATTATTAGAATTTGGTAAATTTGCAGAAAGCAATAGGGAATCAAGAGGAGAAGGAAAACCAGAGACATTCGATTTCTTAGGATTTACATTTTTCTGTGGGAAAAGTCGCAGAGGGTATTCATGTGTCATGTTACAAACAAGTAGGAAGAAATTTAGACAAAAGCTGAAAAATACTAAAAAGTGGTTGTACGATAATAGAACTATGCCAGTTAAAGAAATGATAAAGGCGTTAAATCTTAAGTTGGTTGGGCATTATAGGTATTATGGTGTATCTTTCAATGGAAAGATGATAACAAACTTTTTACATAGAGTACAGCAATTTTTATGTAAGACACTGAATAGGCGGAGCGATAAGAAAAGTTACAACTGGGATGGCTATATAGAAATGCTAAAATATTATCCTTTAGCGAAACCAAAGATATATTTTAAGCTGTTTTAACTGTGAATGTCATTATGAGGAGCCGTATGCGGGAAAGCCGCACGTACGGATTCTGTGAGGGGCTTACATTGTGAGGTGTAAGTCTACTCGACTATAATATTGAGATTAAAATCCTTAAATATAAAAAATTTTATATGTTTATTTTTTATAAAAATTTGATATAATATAAATAAGGAAACTCACTCAGGGGAACTGAGGAGTACAGAATTCTAAAGAAACAAGTTTCTAAGAATTCTGGTAAGAAAAGCTTAGTGCTGGTAACACTAAGCAATCCTTAGAACATTTATTTTGTTTTAGGGCTATTGGATGAATTAATAAGGTTAATTAAGAAAAGGTGCTAATCTTCGTTGGATGGAGCACTTTTTTCTTTGCTTTTAACTTCTATATCAAGACCAAGAAACTTAATCTTTATTTTTAACTGATGTATAAAAAGATTATGTTTTAAAACTAATTTTATTACATAAACAATTGATATACATTTTATAAAAGTATCAAACATATCCAATACCACCCCCTTAGCTATGGTGAAATAGTTCACCAATAGCCCAGGAGGATAAAACGTTCAAAACCTCCGTAGCCATCCTACTACGGAATTTTCATATTGTAACTTGGATATTATACCATAATTATGTAGAATAAATATAGGGGTATTAAATGGAAAAACCTCACTTATAGTAGTTACGGAGAACCGTACCATAAGTGAGACTCCAAATCTTAGATTTGGTTAGTGGAACTTACTCCTTTGAACGAATGTGAGAAGGAGTTTCCTTTAGAAAGTAGTCTTAGGCATTGATATGACTTGCCTAAGACTGTTTTTACAAGTGAAAATACCGTATCACAAGTAATGATAAATTAACAAAATATGTTATAATAAAAGAGGAAAAATTTTTAAGTGATAGATAAATAGTAATTTGACATCCTCTTTCTTTTTATATATACTTTTCATATTAACATGAAAAGTATGAATTAAGGAGATGAAATAAGGTGTCTATGCCAAAAGGAAAACACATATTTGGAACTGTCAAAGTGGGACAACTAAAATACCATAAGATGTGTTTATCAAACCCTTGAGGCGTATAACCTTAGGGGTTATTTTATTACCGATTTAATTCTTAAATTTTATGTGATATAGACGTAAATTATTTTGTGAAAATTTATATGGAGTAAAATTAGACTTTAGTAAAAAAGGTATCTATAATATCAAATATAAACAGTAAAACAAATTGAGCGCTCAAACAACTAAAACTGTTAATTGAATAAGATGTTTTATTAGACTAAATAATAAAGCTTTCCCATTGCAGAAATGGTTAAGAAACAGTATTAAGGAGTGTGATCTGATGAGAAGAATAAAGACAATTATTAAAAACAATGAAAAATATATGTTAGGTGATATATACAACGGTAAGATAATAACTAATATAGAGTCGTATCTCGATAGCTATGGATTCGTAGATATACTAATGCATGAGGAAGAAGAATTATTACGCTTCTATGAGAATGATGAAACTTTTATTATGGAGTTTTATGAGGACGGAATAGTTTCTAATTGTGAAGCCGGAGTAAAAACTCACGAACAGGATTTTGAGTATTATAATAGTATAAAATTGGAAGATGCTAAATACTCTGTTGGACAATACGTAAATGGACTGTTAATAGATCGTATAGTTACGGTTATTGATAGATGGGGATGGATTACCCTTCAATGCCTTGATAAAGATGGAGGTACAATTGTTCAAATATGTAGTAATCCATGTACAGACACGCATAACTTGATAATAAAGCCAAATTATGAAAGATGGTACGACTCTCTAATTGCAAAATAGTAATGGCGTTATAACAATATATGATTTAGATAGAATGTAAGATTATAGGTATTTTTATCATTATACGAATATATTAAGAATTAATATGTAAAGTCTATATATGAGATTATTCCATGTATAGACTTTTTAAGATTAACAATCATTTGGTACACCTTTTACTTTCCACCGTATTCCCGTTTTGATAGTATTGTCCATAGGGAAATCAATCATAATGTCTTGATATGATGGCTCAGAAATTAGGGAGTAGTTGCGCATGCTTAATTGGCCTTTGGCCATTATTATAGACTTTAGTGCAATATAGTTTGCACCTGCACCAATTCCATCTATGCACACAATGGCTCCAGACATTATATTGCCTACGATTGCCGTTTTTAAATGATGCATGTTTGAGTTACTCCCGACTTTGAGTATTACTATGTTATTCATAAAAATCCTCCTTCATTTGTCTTGAAATTAAATTTATTATAGGTAAAGAATAAAAAAGGATTTACGGTATATTCAAGTATATTTAAGCTATACAACTTATTTTTATTAATAAGTACAACAATAACCCCCTCTCTACTTAATATTTAGGAATTTATAGTTGTACTTTTTTCACAAAATGCAAAAAATATGTAAACTTGATATAAGGCTTTTATTTTTCTATTATGACCGCTAATACCTAGATAACTACTGGTTACATAACTTTAAATATTAAGGTGGTGGTCAAATGTTTAATTTAGATATAAATAATAGAAAAGATCTTCAAATAGACGATTTTAAATTTCTGCAAGCTTTTAAAGAACCTGGACAGCCAGTGTTTTTTAGAATAACCCAAGATAGTACTAGATCATTCGGGAAAAATGAAAATTGTATTATGATGGACACTGAAGAAGAGTATGGATTTATGCGGATAGTATTTAAAAGATATCAAAACAAAGGATGTGGTATATTTTTCGTAGTAAACAACGGAGGACAAAAAGGTAAAGATATAACATCTATTTCAGCACATTTTGGAGATGCAGATTTTGGTAAGGAAATCATGGGAACTGACGAAAATGGAAAGGAAATAGTAAGGTATAGGACTCAAGATGAGATTGAAAAGTATAAACGAAATTTTTTAATACAATTGCAACAGTTTCAACTTGAAGTATCCGTTATTGTTGAGACAAAAAATGGATTTCATTTTTACTGGCTATTAGAAAAAGATAATCAAGATTTGAATGCTTTTAAATTGATACAAAAGGCAATAATACAAAAATTTAATACTGACCAGAGTATCGTTGATTTAAACAGGATACTACGTATTCCCAATTACTTACATTTAAAAAATCCATCTAATCCATTTAAAATAAAATGTATTAAATTCGATCCAACTCTTCGATATACTCAGAGAGAAATAGCTGATATTTTGAAATGTGATTTATCAAAAGTGGAAAATCAGATAATAGAAGATTATAAAGAAAATTATGGTGAAAGGAATATATTAAAGGAAAAGATACCTGTATTTCAAGGTATTACAGATAAAGTTATTACTAATGAACAGAATGGTAGAGAGTTTTATAATCTTGATGAGATTATTAGTTACTTAAGAAGGCAGAACATGATAGAAGTTCTGGGGATAAAAGTTGAACCCAATACGCCATTTAGATGCATCTTTCATGATGATCATAGACCTTCGGCAGTAATAGCAAATAATAAAGGGATATATAAATACTTTTGTAATTCTCCTCTTTGTATATGCCATAATCAAAATGGGTTGGATTTAATAGATATAGTATCCAAAGAAAAATCTATTCCTTTTATAGAAGCAGTAACTCATTTGTGTAATAAATTTTCAATTGAAATGCCGGAAGTAAGATGGAGGAAATCACAAGAGAAAAAATATGCACAAAATTTTAATAGTTTACAAGATAATTCTGGCTTGAAGCGATATACAAGTTTAAATAAAATTATTCGATGGGGTATCAGGGTGCTAACGGAAATAAACCAAATTGGCATGGATAATATCACTTCTGAAAAATTCAACTTTAATGGAGAGAATGTATTCTTTTTTCCAATAGGTTTTTAGCAGATAGAGTAAGAATGAATTTAAAACAAGTAAACCAGTATATAAATTTGTTTTGTATATTGAAGCTAGTAAATAAAGTTCCGAAAGAAAGTATACCAGGTCCACTTTTGGAGAATGCTAAAGAAATTGCAAAAAACACTAAACAAAGAATGATTAACTTTTATACAGTCCCAATATGGGATGAAGTTGCAGAGGAAGCAAATCAAATATCACAAATAATGCTTGAAAATGGGTATAGCTCCATAAAAACCATAAGTAAAGCATTTATAGAAGATATTTTTGATGAAACAGTTGCTAATTATGTTTTTAGGGGAAGTGTAGCTAGTAGCTACACAAAAAAGTTGCAGGATATTTTAGAAAAGTTCATGGTTGAGGAAATCATAAAAAAGGGATATGTGATATTGGATGATATTTATCAAAAACAAGTTATAATTGATGGAGAAATAGTAGAAAGGGAAACAAAATATATTAATTATAAAAGGCTTATACCTGTATTAATTAACAAATATAATTTTCAGTATCGAAAGGCAAATAAAGATTTATTAGAGAGATTTAACCTTAAAGGATATAGCTATGTATTATATAGAATATCAGCTTGAAAGCACATATGGCCTTTTAAGTCAGCATTTTTAAAATTGTTTTATTCTACATTTTCCCTTAGTCAACGTTACGTTGACTAAGGGAAAATGTAAAGCAAAAATTTATAGCCTATAAATCAGCCATAAAAACAAAATACGATTTTAAAAGTATATAGTCTTTAGAACTTAAGTATAGATAAACTTAAAATAGTGAGAAAAACAGATTAATAGAGAGATTTAATATTATAATCGTTCAAGATTAGGTTATATGGACCATAAAACGAAACTTATAATATTTATATAGTATATGTTTTTGCAAATCTTTTCTATTTCCAATTCTATACACCAAATCTAAACGATAATCTTTCTATTATATTATAATCCTTTATATGGTATCCTATAAATCAATTCAGTTATCTTGTTTTCATCTTCATATTGTGTTTTGCAAGTAGAAAATGCATAATGTAGCTTCCTAATTGTGCATAGGACAC
>CAMJGD010000029.1 GCA_946405135.1 uncultured Clostridiaceae bacterium
GATGATTATTAATGAAATTAATCATAATTCATGTAAATTACTGTCCGTAAGTCAGACACAAGACCATCCGGTCATCCACATAAACACTACCTTTGAAGGCATAGCAAATGCGATTCAAGAGGTTATCGATGATAAGGATTATGACATGCAAGAAGTACTTGACGACTACTTAAATTATTGCTATAACGATGGTCTTATTGCGATATCTGACTCATGGAAATACATGAGAATGCAGCTTGCAGGTACAACACTTGATTTCAATATTAGCGAAGATGTCTACTACGATAATGCTGAGCGTGGTTTTAGAGCACATGATTATTTGAGTTTATATAAAAATAAGAGTGTACGTGCAGTGGGTAAAGTCTGTGCTCGAATTACAGCAATTGAAACCGAAAACGGTATGCAATATGAAGCTGAATTTGGAGAAATGACTAATGAAAGAAAAGAAAAAATTCTCAAGTCTATCGCAGACGGTGATGAGCACGGCTATGATTTAAGAACGATAAAGCACCGGTATTTCTTTGTGGAAAAATTCTACGAGACGGATTTTAAGAAGATAACACCGAGAGCGCCTATGGGAACTCGTATATTTGATTTGACACAAGTTCTTGAGACAGAGAAGCTACCTGGAACACAGGAAATTGCAGAACAGCTTGCTACAAAGACATGGAGTTAAATGAAGAGACGGCAAATGGAATGATAGGGCAAAGGGGAGTCAAAATGGATAAAATAATAAAAAGTGAAAATAGGTATATGGATTTATCAAGTCCAGTATCGGATGAACTATCTCCTTACGACGCGGCATACCCGGTAAAACTATTATCAAATGGACTTAAACTTAAACTAGCTCAAGCAGAGAATGTGGTGGAGAATGTCTATAAGGCAGTTTCAAAAGCATCACCGATGGTAGCACAGGTGCGTGAAGCAACGAAGAAGGGTTATCGGTACGTTGTTGATGCAACTGAAAGCACACTGGAAGCGATCGAAAGTGGTAAGATAAAGTTAACGACCGAAAACTCAGGTAAAATGTATGCTCAGATACGTGAAGCTAATGGCCATTATGGATCGAAGTTACCTATTAAGAAAGAGGTATTTGCAAAAGGTGTCGATCCGGTCAAGATGACTAATGCACTGCAGACGAAAGCACTTCAAGAGCAAGTTCAACAGATCGCTGACCAGATCGCTGTCATTGACCATAGGGTTAGAGAAGTAATACAGGGCCAGCAGAATGACAGAATTGGATTGTATTATAGCGGATTGACCTTGTACCTAGAGGCCAGAAATGTTAATGATCCAGAAATGAAAAAAGCGCTGATGGCTCAATCCTTAAGAGCATTATCAGAAGCGACATTCCAGCTTGGGCTTACAATGCAATCGGATATTAAATATTTGGCGGATGGAGAGTATAAGGTCGGCAAAGGAAAGAGTGTAGGCTTGATTGATAGTCGTATGAATAGCATAAATCAGTCATTCGCGTATATCCATCGGGCTACAATGCTTAGAGCAGGAATTTACTGTAATGAAGGTGAGCTGGCAGCTATGTCTACGGTTTTTAATGAATACTCTAGGTTCATAGATGGTACGGTAGCTAAGAATGCCGCGTTGTTAGCGCAATGTGATACATCAGATAGTGGAACTGAGAAAGGTATATGGAAATCAAGAGCAAGATTAAAACTTGATGTATCAGAGTTCAATAAGCAGTTAAATTCACCGGATAAAACAATTTATCTTGGTGTTTCAAAGGAGAACGAGTGATGGGAAAAATCAAAGGTTGTGGCAATGAGTCATGTGAGACTCATAAGAAGAAAATTACTTATAAAGAATCAGAGGCATTCTGCTCAAAATGTGGAAGTCCGCTGGTTTATGTGTGCAAAGATTGTTATACACAGCTGCCGGACAATAGTGAAAAATACTGTGTAAGATGCGTTGCAAATCGTGAAGATAGAAGAGATAAAACTAAGAAGATAGTTGCTGGTGTTGGCAGTGGTGCTGCGGCTGTGTTTATTGCGATATTTACTAGAGGAAAAAGGCATTAGTTCCTGCCAGGAATATAAAGAATTGATATGTTCCTGGGAACCTCAATACAGTTGACTTGTTCCTGCATACTGCGAAAAACTTAATGAAAAGGCTATTATGACAGATTTGGCTTTGATAAGCTTAAAGGTACTCTTGATGTGGTTGACTAAGAGAACTGTAAAAGCGGAAAAAATGAGGTGTTCATATGCTTACTATTGAGGAATACATTGCCCGAAGGAAAAAAGAAGATAAACTTAATGAGTTTGACCTTGATGCACGTACTCAAAATATGAAGATTTGTGTTGATTATGTATTTGAGTACTTTAACAACTATCTGAATATTACAGAAGCTGATGAAAAAACTGTACTACATAATGAAAAGCTGGAGAAGTATCGTAAGCAGCTTAGGGAGTATGAGCCTGAAGTTAGGGAATGGGCGGTCGGTATATATAATGAGTATTGGAAGCAAATACATAGGTACATTGGAAACATTATGAAGGAGAATGAGTTGTTCTTTTTGTATGATACTGACAGTGAATTTAGAAATGCATCATATGATTGCTACTCAAGGCTTATTAAAAAGTTTTCGTTCCTCAAGGATCAGACTGAAATGTTATTTCTTTTTATTAAAGACTATCACAGGGTTGAGAGCGAACAGCGGTTTGGCTTTGGGATACCATCAATTTCAGAAGAAATAACGGATTGGGTCGATAAGACCTGGGCAAAACACCAGGTTAATCTTCTTGCTTTTGCTTACGACTGGATAAACAATTTTTATGAAAATGAGGATATTTGGCCTTCAACACATAGAAAGAAGAGTCAATATAGTTGGAGAAAGTATGATTACGATTATAAGCAGAAAAGTAATCTCTTTAACCTGGATTCACTGTATAGAAAGATGCCAAAAAAGTCCTTTATAAAAGGAAGAAAGCAGGAATTTGAGATTTTATTTATGTACTATTGGATACAAGACATGGAAGGCGATAATGATTATTGGCAGGAGTATTTAGAGGCAGTTTTACCAAGTTTTAAAAAGGAATAGACAGGTTTAACTTAACTATAAAAATAGTAGGAAAGTAGTAATTTACAAGTAGGTGGCAGGGGGGTTAGGAAAGAGTTGAGTGAGAAAAAAGATTTATCATATCTAATAGACAAGATAGTAACCTCCGAGTTATTTCGAGAGACCAATTATTATTTTAGAAGTATGAAGAAACAGCCACACGGTGGGGTTGCACATATTTTCTATCCTAATATATATTTGAAACATTATTCTGCTGATACTTTTTGGTTATTTACTCACGAACCAGAGAATATTCCATATTTCTTATCATCATTAGTTGAAGAGGCTTATCAAGAGTTTTTGATATGTGAAATAGATATTGAAGAATTATGTTGGCTATGCTTTGATGATGATAATTTCTGGTATGCTGGATTTCGGGTATTGAAACCTAAAAAGGAGTACGAGGAAATAAATAAAGGTGCGCCAATACTCTGGTCCGTGATATCATCTAAGTTGAGATTTCAGGACTACTTTGAATTAGACCACAAATTATTGTTATATGCGTTGGTATGCTTTTTAATAAAAAGCAAAATGATTGAAATAGAAGGCATTTCAGAAATTTGTAGACATGAAGTATTAAGAAATCCACATAATAAATATGGATTAAGCCTAGTAAATGAAGCAAAATTTTTGCGACAAGGATTTATCGTTGATGGGCGATATTATCTTTATAATGTTTTCTTTGATACTACAATCGGAGCTGCCACTGATGATGTACCTTATACTATTAAAATAATTAATGAAGAGATACCTACAAGAAAACTATTTTTTAGGTGCGATGAAAAAGTAGCTGTACCAGCAGATAGAATGATAAGCACAGCAACGATGGATTCCCAAAAGTATCGTGGAATAACTATTGATTTTGGCGATATAGAAAAGCTGGTCAATAAAAAGGAAATAATCGTTCACTATAATCCTGAGCATCTAGATAAGGTTGTTATGATAATAAAGCCAGATAGAGATCGGTATGGCTACAGTTTTTATCATATTGAAGTTGAAGAACTATGGAATCCTGATCGAGCCAGAGATTCATTTGTAATCACGAATTATGTGCATTCACAATACTATCCTGATAAAAAGGTCTTTAATCATGTGGATTTTTCTGTGAATCAGTATTCAAAGACCATCTTTGAGGAAAAGTTTAGAGATGCTGTAACAGATACTGAAGTACCTATTGATAAATATGGTGATGAACACTATAAGATCTGGTGCGTTGAAAGTGATGCGATTGAAATAAGCACCTGGAGTAAACTCGTGTGTGCCACACTTGATGAACCGTTTAGGGACTTATTTATTGAAATGTTTTCCATGAAAGTTAATTGAACACTAATCTCATCTTACCTTGTTTATGTAAATATAAAAGGTATAATTTAAATAGGAGGTGAAGCGTGAGTAGGTATAACTTAGGACAGAATGAAAGTGTAAATTGTGCGTTAACAATAGCAGAACTATGTAATGAAATTGCTGACGAGAATGAAGACTTGGTTTCAAATTCTCCAGATACGTTAAGAGACAAGTTTAAAAATCATGATAAAAGCGGCATTATTGATAAATTAGGAATTATATTGGGTTTTAGGATTGAGGAATTTGATGATAAGTATGACCAACTAAAACTTTTAAAGTATTTATACTGTTTAGAAAAAAACGGTCTGAGCAAAAGTAAAAGTACAAGATATTATGACAAAACTAAAATCAGAATTATCGATGTGCTTAATAAGCCAAGACTGGATAATATAAATACTCCTATAGCTACAAATAGTGCTTACGGCAGTATTCTTTCGGCAATGAAAAGTGGCATAGAGAAAGAATTAAGAGAAGAATCTATATTATCAAAGCAAGAAAAATTTAAATATCTAAACTCTTATTGGGAAAAAATCACTCAAAAAACATTTGATTATGTAATGAGCGAAATGGCTCTTAACAATAAAGACTCAGCCTATGGGGAATTAGATAGAATCGAAAGGTATCTAAGACATAAAATTCTAGAACGATTGCCTAATGTCTCGGAGTTAAAATTACCTTATAAAGAAAGTCTGTTCGATACGTTTTATAGTATTTTGGTTTCACACGAGGTCTTGTGTTATGATTCTGATCGTTTAAGAACCAATTATCAAATTGCACTAGAGGATCCCCCTGAGGATGAATATATTGGGGCATTCATTAAATACGAAGATAAATGGTTAGTTAAAGAAGAAGACTTAGAAGTTATTTTAAATAAGCTGAGCAATCTTAACGATGAATATGATGCAGAAACCGAGATTATTTCAATTATGATATTTAGAAAGCTCAAGCTATCAGAGGATGATATAAGTGATGCAAAGTTTGCATTTAAGCATGTGAAAACACTATTATCTTGGCTAACAGAATTTAAAGATACAAATTTTACACAAGGTTATCCTTTAGCTATTTTAGCATCAGCAATTCAAGAGATCGTATTTGTTAACAAAAACAAGGAACTATTTATAAATGATTTTTACGGGAACAAATATTATAGAAAGTCTATGATTTCAAGCCTTAAAGATGCTGAAGCAGCAAGCGCTGTGGCGAAAACTGCATGGGTATACAAAGTTGAAAATAGATATTCAATAAATCTGGGTGCTTATGAATTGGTTAAGAAAAAGAGAGAAGTCGAGAATATAATATATGAGATAAAAAGTAAGCTATTTGAATATCAAAATATTTCTGATTTGGAAATTGCAAATTCCCTGATTCTTCACTTTGCTGCAAGGAGTTTAACAAGCAGAAAAGTTGCAATGGCGGTAGGTGCTGAGTTCGCAAACCTGGTAGCTGAAATATGTGGCCCATATCAATTCCAAATGTTCGATGAAGGGATAAATGTCCTAGACATGTTTAGAGAGTTTCTTTTAAGCAGAGAAGCAATGGAAAGAGTTGCAAAAGAGGTTGGAGAAATGATAAAAGAATTCGATAATGAAAAGCCTCATAATTACTATTCAAAGACTATAGCCAAAGGGATGCAGCACAGATTTCGATTATCGTTAAATGAAAAGCAGGATAAAACATTCCTATTCTTATTTTTTGTAGATCGGGAAAGACGAGTTATAGAATATAAAAATTTTATTGAAGTTGTTAATGACGAATATGCGCTAGAACAGATTAGTATTGGACTTGGGAAATTTATTTGTAACTAATTTTCATTGCAAATATAATTCTGCTTTTTTATACGAATTACTCACATACAGGATTATAAGAAAATGTTATTTTAAAGATATAACAATTATTAAAATTTTTATAATCAACACTGAATGGAGGAATTTTTATGGATTATCAATACAAAGGCAGAATTGTGGATATAGAAAAATATCAGGCTAGGGCTACCTATATTAAACAAGGAGTAAAAGGTCCGGAACAATATAAGTATAAAAACTATCCAGGAGGAAATGGCACATATGTGACTGGTGGTGAGTACTTAGGTACTGTATTAAATGTAAAGGTATTTGTATATGATTTAGATAAAAGTATCAAGTTCGATGTTTATGAACAGATATTACAATATACAGGTAAAAAACGAATTTCACCGCAACTTATGGAAAGCATAGAATCACATAAAGGTAGCAAGGTGGTTTTAGATTCAATGGACGGAAAAAACTTTAGTTTTGATATTAGTCAACTACTTGATTAGTGAATTTTAATTTGAATCCCAAAAGTAAAGTACTAGTGGGAAAGTTATCATTTACCAGATGGAGAAATGAAACATTCTCTGATATGTAAGTATTTGTGCATATAGAAAGGAATCGTGGAATAAGTTCCATTGATATGTTTCCGAGAACTGTAAGGGTCAGAAATCAGCCAAAGACATCAATGCAATCCTCTCGAGCCATATGGTAAGAGTAAACATATCAAGTTCAAATATTTATATTTTAGTACTCTTTTTAATTATTTTTACAGCCATATCGGAGATGTGCAAATGGTTTTTCATCTATGGACATACAACATGAGTTTTTGTTAATGTAATTTTAAGAAATGTTATAAATAGATTGGAATTAGTTATAAGACTAATATTCTATAGTAGAGTGGGAGCAATTAAACTCCCACTAACTTAGTTATGTCTATAATCTTCAATAGATTTTGTACATTTCATACGATACGGTTCGCCTCCACCATAAAAGAACTTAAATATTGATACAATACAAACTCCTTGATTTCAAGGGGTTTTGCTTGTTTTTGTTTCAAATAAAATTTAGTAGAAATTAGTTAATATGTTTGATAGAATAAAGGAAATTAAAGATATTTGGGATATACGGAGGAAATACAGATGATTAATAAGACTGAATTAAGTAAAAAATAGATAAATGTGCTGAAGAGTGGGGAGTAGCTGGAGCAGTGGCAATCTATAAAGATGAACAATGTTATCATAAGAATTTCTATGGTCTTGCAGATAGGGAAAAAACATACCAATAACTGAGAATAGTACATATCTTATGTCTTTTAATAGTAGATTTTTAATGGGATTATGTATAGGAATGTTGATTGATGAAGACAAACTAAAGCTTGAAGATAAATTGGACAAGTATATTTCTGAATATACTCATAGTTCTGAAATTACATATCTTTATTTGGATTGGGAAACAGGAATAGGTCTTATTCATCTAACAAATAGTGAACTTATTATACAATCCCAAAATGGGAGTCTAAGCCAATTTCGTAAAGAGTTTCGTCAAGAGGCAGCTGCAACATTTGTATATCCTAATAATCCTAGGTTAGTACCATTTAGTAAAAATAATGTATGGGATGCAATGCAGCTATCAATAAATGATGAACAACTAGAATATATGAGCAATGCTAAAGAAGCAATTTGTATAGCATATGCTTACAAACACGAGCTGTTTATTATTATGGAAGGCAATCGATCCATCGGCTTAGTAGCATTTAGCATGGATAGTAAAAATAAAAAGTATTACATTGAAAGTGTACTAATAGACAAAAAATATCAGCAACGTGGTTTTGGTAAGATTATGATGATAAAAGGAATTGAATACTTAAAATCTATTGGATGCACCCATCTAAGTATCGGAGTTAATCTGATAAAGTCTCAGCTTTGTATGACATATTTGAAGAAGGGACAAGACTATCAACAAAAGCAACTCAAGTGGAATTTTTGACAACATAAGACAGATTGAAAAACATCTTAAATCTGGAATGAAAATCTTTGATTTAGGTGATGGAGAAGGAGAATATAGCATGTTTTTTGCAAAACAAGGATTTGATGTAACTGTAGTAGATCTAGTGGAAAAACATTTTTTATTTGTAGCAGAAAAGTAGAAAAA
Organism: uncultured Clostridiaceae bacterium; assembly: GCA_946405135.1. Classification (GTDB taxonomy): domain Bacteria; phylum Bacillota; class Clostridia; order Clostridiales; family Clostridiaceae; genus CAMJGD01. The sequence continues at coordinate 8,362 of CAMJGD010000029.1, forward strand.
TATGACGTGGATATTAAATACATTTTTAGGAGGGTTGAATTTATGAATTATAAGATTATTGAACTTAATGATACGCAGGTAGAGGATATTGAAAATCGTCTTGATGAATATGATAAAAAGTATACAACATATAAAATTTCAGGTAGTATAAAAATTGGTGTAAAAGATGGTGATAAATTAATTGCTGGAGCAGATGCATGTATGACTGCATTTAGAATACTATATGTTTCTACTGTATTTGTTGATGAAGATTATAGGAAAAATAAAATTGGTATGTTGTTAATGAATGAAATTGAAAAACGTGCAAAATTAATGGGGGCAAATATGATTAGATTAGATACCTTTAATTGGCAGGGTAGGGACTTCTATCATTCGCTAGGATATGAAGAAGTTGGGTCTTATGATAATAAAGTTGATGGTTTTTCAGAACACTTCTTTTTGAAGAGATTATAAAAAATATCGTTGCAATCGTTATGCAACAATATTTCATTATGCCAATCTTCCACTTGATATAGACATACAACCTGGCAAACAGTTTCTTACAGGAGACGAGGCAGAGGTATATTTAAGGTTCAGAAAACCAAATTAAACGATATTTATATTATATTCAATAGGAGTATCTCTCAAAAATGGAAAAGGAATTCTTTATATTGACTTAATTATATGATTAGAATACATATTAAAAAATCCTTTATAGGGGTGTGCAAACAATTTAGCGTTAATATACCTTTTAGCGTTAATCAAATATTGCTAAATTGTATTAAAATTTAAGTTTATAGACATAAAAGAACTTAAATATTGATACAATACAAACTCCTTGATTTCAAGGGGTTTTGCTTGTTTTTAGGGATAAAATTAAGATAGGATTTTTATATTTGCACACAGTAATGCTAAATTATGCACATGGGTGTGCGGTTTTTTATAGGGAATGAAAGAGTAAAGAAAATTTATGAAAAATAATACTATATATAGATACTGAATAAGCCATATGGGGGGATTACATATGTTCAGCAGGGATGAGATATACAATATATGCAAGAATTTTAATATTGACTGTTTTGATATTGGGGATTTAATTGATACTTCTCATAATGATGACGATAGAAGGTATAATTACAAAATAAATCACCAGTATTTCCTTAAAATAAACAATACAACAGCGGTAAATGAAAAGTTTCTAAGTGATATTGAACAACTTATCAAAAAGTATAAATCTATTGGTGTGTATTGTCCTGTTCTATATAGAACAAAAGAGGGAAATTTATCATATAGAATTGAGAAAGAAGGCATTGAATACACTTGTTATGTTGAAGAATTATCACCATATCCACTCTATAAAAGTCAAGGTATTGAGGATTATGATTTTAAAAAGACAGTTTTAGAACATTTGGGAATATTGGCATCCAATTATACTGATAAGGATTTGTCTGAAACTAAATCAATGTGGTCATTAATAGAACTAGGGCCTTTTGATAAGGATGTAGATGAAAAACAGGAAAATATGGATGTATTAATCAAATGTTTAATGGATAACGGTTATGTAGAAATAGCAAATAAATTATTCCAATTAAACAATAAAGCAAGAGATAGAATTAAGGCTTATTTGTGTAAACTACCGCGTTGTGTTTATCAAGGAGACTTAAACGACAGTAATATTTTAGTTGATGAAGATAATAAATTTAGAGGCATAATTGATTTTAACATGTTTGGTACAGAAGTAAATATTAATTGTTTTTTAAATGAATCAATGTATTTCCTTGAAGAACAGGACTTTGAAGAAATGTCTGCTAAAGAGATTTTTTTAAAAATGAAAAATATACAAAATAGCTTGTTATCTTCAATAACTGCTAATTATAATTTAAATAAAAATGAGTTAGAAGTTGTAGATGACTATAAACGCATTATTTTTGCTTCATTTTATCCAAATGTTATGCTTTGGACTAATTTGATTACTAGGCATAAATGGGAAAATAAAGTTATAGAACTTTTAAAAATAATATGTGAATTCTAACATTGCATTATGAGTATAATTCAATGCTTGTAAAAAAGTAAAATAAGGAACTTACTTTTAAGTAACGAATATTTTAACACTACTTTTTATATTGTTTATAAAATTGCTAAAAGGTAGAAGTATGCCATTTTTAAGAAAAGGGTTGCAAAATGTAAAAACATAGTTTACAACTATATTAGTTAATACATGTGACTATTCAATTAGGCATGAGTCTGAGTATATATTACTTGACTCGTGCTTTTTTTATTTGTTTTATTTTTAAAAAGATATAGGTTTGAGCATGAGTTACTCAGCTTACCACATTTTTTATAGAAAGGAGAGTTTATGTTTAAAGAGATGTTTATAAAGAAAAAAAAATAAGCGCACCGATCACTGGAAAATGCATTCCTATTGAAGAAGTAAAAGACCTTATTTTTGCGAGAAAACAAATGGGAGATGGAATTGCTATATTACCTCATGGGAATGAAATAGTGGCTCCATGTGATTGTAAAGTCATCATGATTTCAGAAACGAAGCATGCACTTGGTTTAGAAACGGCGGATGGAATGCAGATGATTCTACATATTGGAATTGATACTGTAAAAAGAAATGGACAGGGATTTAAAGTCTATTGTGACAATGAAGCTTTAGTTAAAACAGGAGACTTATTAATTGAATTTGAAAGAGAGAACCTAGAAGAAGAGGGATTTGATACGACTGTGCTTTTAGTATTTGTAGATGATAAAAAATTTACGTTTCAAAGTATGAAGAAAGAGGGAGATGTCACAGGAGGAAAAAGTATTGTTACAAAATATAGCTAAAAGGAGGGGGCAATTTTGATTGCAACTCGAATTTTCAACAATAATGCAGTTGCTGTTCTCTTAAGTAATGGGAATGAAGCAGTTGTACTTGGGGCAGGTCTGGGGTTCAAGAAAAAGGTAGGCGATTCTATTGATGAGAAAAACGTAGAGAAGATTTATTATATCCAATCGGAATTACAGAACAAATTCCAAAAAATTTTAAATAGTACAAGTAAGGAATATTTGGCTATATCCGAAGCCATTCTTAAGAAAGCACAAAAATTTAACTACGAACCTTCAACTGTTGCTCTTTTAGCTTTAACGGAGCATATCAGTTTTGCAGTGGAAAGGTGGGAAAAGGGAGCTGTTACACCAAATCTCATGCTTCATGAAATTGAGTCTTTCTACCCTAATGAATATAATATAGGTCTTTGGGCATTAGATCATATAGAAGCTGAGTTCGGTGTAAAACTTGGAAAAGATGAAGTAGGTTACATCGCTTTACATATTATAAATTCTGGAATGAACAATAACTCAAAAGTAACAGTAGATACTTTAAAATTTGTAAGTGGTACACTTGCACTCATCGAAAAAGTCTATAAAATCAAAGTAGATGAAAATTTATTTGATAAAAATAGACTGGTGACACACCTTAAATACTTAGCACAAAGAGTTTTTACAAATTGTGATTATAAGGACAATGAAATTAATGACATCTATGATTACTTAATTGTTAAGAACACAAATCATAAAGTTTTTATCCAACAGTTTATTTATTATGTTGAAGAAGAATTTGGCTATACCTTAGGGAAACCTGAACTTGCGTATATTCTTATTCATATCACTAAATTTTTGGAAAACTAAGGAGAAGACTAAAGCCATGCTTATTCCACTGGTTATCACATCCTTTATGGGATCCATCACGGAGCCAATTGACTTCTTATTTGTCTTTGCAGCTCCTGCCTTATTTGTATTACATGCAATCATAGCAGGAACATTTATGGTTATCTTAAATGTTTTAGGAATCCGTGCTGGAACTAATGGATTGAGCAGTATTATTTTAAATATTGCGCTAGGGGTTGAAAAAACGAAGTGGCCACTATTCCTTTTGCTAGGAGTCATTCAGATTTTTTTATACTATTTTTTATTTAGCTACTTAATCAAGAAGTTTAATATGAAAACACCTGGGAGAGAAGAAACTGTTGCTGCTACATCCAATAAAGTGATAGAAACGACTTCTACGAAAGAAGAAGTAATAGATGTCAAAGATACTAAAGTAAATATTTTAGAGATTGTTGAAGCTTTAGGCGGAAAGAATAATATCACTGAGGTGGAGAATTGCTTTACAAGGCTAAGAGTTGAAGTAAAGGATGAGAAGAAGATCAACTGTAAAAAATTAGAATGTACCCATAATAGTGGAATCGTCATAAAGATGATTTTATTTAAGTTAATAAAGAATATTGGCCAGTTTTAAAATAATATGAAGAATATGAATTTGTGATAACAAGCTCCTCCATTAATTATTTGGTTCAACTAGACCATTTTCCAAAGGAGGAGCATTTATTATAGATTGCAATAGCTAATCTAAGCTTAATTACAGATAAAAATTAATTTAATGAAATAATTTAAATGAGTTAAAATGTTTTAGTGACTTGTATGCTATTTACTTTTAATGATAATGCATTTGGGACAGTTCGCCTCTACCATGAAAGAACTTAAATATTGATACAATAGAAACTCCTTGATTTCAAGGGGTTTTATTATTTTAATTTTTAAATTCCACTTGAAGTATAGAACTAAAATTAAACAGGAACTATCATAAAAAATCATAATCCGCTATTTTAGTAAAAAATGATGTATATCTTTGTAATATGGAATTCAAGAACTATGCTTGCAAATAAATTAGTTTTGTGATAATATTTCTCGTTGTAAAAAAAGGGGGAGAAATATATGTGGAAGAAAATTCAAGCAAATACAATACTTTTTGTTACAATTTTAGCCTTTGTGAAAATATTTGAAGTCATATTTGGAGCAAAAAATAGTTTAGTTGGTGTTACCGTAATTATATCTATATTAGTATTAATGCAAGAAGATTTAACTAAAAAACCAGTTGAAAATTTCATTAAATTATTTTTACTAAATGTATTTTTAGGATTATTTGCGTACATATCAAGTCAAAACATGTGGATGGGATTAATATTGAATTTTGTTACTTTGTCTGGAATCGGATATTTATTGAGCTTTAATTTGACTAAAGTTAATATAATACCTTTTGGATTACAGTATTTGTTTATGTTATATACTCCAGTTATTGGGATGGATTTTGGAAAAAGAATATTAGGCTTAAGCTTTGGCGCAGTATTGATTATGGTCGTTCAACTTATTATTCATAGAAAAAATAATAATATAAAAATTGAAGAAAGTGAGTTAATTGAATCTGATAAAAAAGAATATAAATATAGACTTATAGAGATATTTGGAAAAACATATAAAATTCATACTGTAAGAGCAGCCTACGCTATTAGAATTGGACTAATAACATCAATAACAGCTTTTGCAGTAGCTCTTTTGAATTTACAACAAGGAAGATGGATAGTATACACCATATTTTCATTAACAGAATTATATTCTGAGAATTGCAAAGTAAGATCTAAACAAAGATTACAAGGAACAATAATTGGTACATTAATTATAATACTATTATTCATGTTTATTAAGAACAATACTATAAGAGGATTAATAGTTTTAGTTGGAGGATATTTAGATACCTATACAACTAATTATAGAGATAAGATGATATGTGTTACAATGTCTGTTGTGGCATCAGTTTCATTAATCAATGGTACTATTGTAACAGCTATCGAAAGGGTAGGTTATGTGTTTATAGGAATAATACTTGCAATGATAGTAGATAAATTAATTTTTAGAAATAAATTAGCGGATTTACATGCCCAAACTAATTTGGGGGTTTAAGAGTAACTATATTGAATATTTAAAAGCAGAAAAATTCATGAAATGCCTGTAGGTGGCTTAAATAGCTACTTACAGGCGGTTGCGTTTTTTGATGATTAGGGTAGCAAAACCAAGTATATGTTTGCAATTAAATTATTTTATGTTAGAGTTTAGTTATTCAAATGAATAAGAATAGCTATATTAAAAATGTTTAAAAAATATTATAATATGCTGGATAGAAAAAATATTATTTTTACATGTATATATGTTGGGAGGTTTATTTATAAATGAAGAATGTATTAACACGAGAAAATATTAATAAATTGCAAGAAGAATTAGATTATAGAATGACTGTAAAAAGAGCTGAAATAGCAAAAGAAAAATTAGTAGCTGCTGCTCATGGTGATAGATCAGAGAATGCAGAATACAAAGAAGCTTGTGCAAACTACAGGGAAAATGACAATAGAATTCAATATTTGTTAACTATGATTTCAACTGCAATTGTAATAGACGATGAAAATCAAGATAAGTCAGTGCTTGGAGTTAATAGTAAATCAAAAGTTAGATTTGTAGAAGATGAATTTGAGACAATTGTATCATTGGTAACTACTTTAGATGCAGATCCAGAAAATATGCTTATAAGTATAGAATCAGATTTAGGAAGAGCATTAATAGGGAAAGAAGTTGGAGATGTAGTTGAAGTTGATGCTCCGGGTGAAAAATATACAGTAGAAGTATTAGAAATATTATAGGAGTTTATAATGCTTAATTATTGCTATCTTGTTAAATAAAAAAAATATTACATTAGTAAATGATTATATAGCCGACTACAGTAGGATATTTTTCATGGAGAATGATGCATGTTAATTTATAGAAAATACATGTTGACTTTCAAAATCAAAAAAGAGGTATAATATTACTTGAAAATAAAATTCTTAATGAAAGATGGAGATAACAAAAATGAATTTATACAGTAAATATTTTGAAAAATATAAATTTTCATTTTTGATAGCTGTTTGCTGTGTTGCATTTGAGGCAATTTGTGATTTGCTTGGTCCTACGCTTATGTCTAACATTATTAATACAGGAATTTATCAGGAAAAACTTTCAAAGGTCTATTATTGGGGGACTCTTATGCTTATGGTTACTGGTTTTGGAGCATGTTTTGCCATAACCAGAAATATTTTAGCAAGTAAAGTATCTCAGCGCATGGGAGCAGATTTGAGATATGACCTGTTTGAAAAAATTATGTATTTTTCTGAATTAGGTAACGATAAAATTGAAAGCGGATCTCTCATTACACGTATGACTAATGATACATCACAGGTTGTACAGTTCGTAAACGGAACTATGCGTATATTTTTAAAAGCACCTATTATTTGTATTGGCAGCATAGTACTTGCAAGTCTTTTGAATTTTAGACTAAGTATTATTATCTACTGTATTGTTGCAATAGTTGCATTTTTAATTATTATTAGTATGAAGCTCAGTTATCCTCGTTTTTATAAATTGCAAAAGGCTATGGATAAGATAAACTCTGTGGTGCAGGAATATCTTATAGGGGTACGCTTGGTTAAAGCATTTGGAACCTATGACAAGGAAACTGACAAGTTTGAAATCACCAATATAGATTTAATGGAAAAGGGCATAGCCACTCAAATTATTATTACATTAGTGGCACCATTGATGACTCTTACTGTTGGAATTGGGACAGTAATTGTAATTTTTATTGGAAGCAGGATGTTTCCTTTAAATATTGCTAAGCCAGGTGATATTACTGCTTTTACAATATATATGGCACAAATTCTTACATCTTTAATTATGATAACAAATATATTTAACAGCTTTGTAAGAACAAAGGCTTCTACTGCCCGTATTAAAGAAATTTTTGACTGCGAAGAGGATTTTACTCACAGCGGGGAAATAAAAGAATTAAATGGTGATGTTGAATTTAGAAATGTTACTTTTGCATATCCTAATGGCAGCGGCATACCTGCCATAAAAGACTTATCATTTTCTATAAAAAGTGGAGAGAACCTTGCAATAATTGGACCAACAGGAAGTGGAAAGTCAACAATTGCTTGGTTGCTTTTAAGATTTTATGATGTAAATAACGGGCAGATTTTGATTAATGGCTCCCATATTAAAGAACTAAGTATTGATTCAGTGCGAAATAGTATTGCTATTGTGCCACAGAAACCAATGCTCTTTTCAGGAACCATTGCAGAAAATATTAAATGGGGGAATAAAGAAGCTACGGATGAAATGCTTAAGGAGGCTGCAGATAAAGCAGAAGCTGGCTTTATTGAGAAGATGCAGGAGGGACTTCAAAGTAATTTAGGAAGCGGAGGAGTTAACGTTTCAGGTGGTCAAAAGCAGCGTATTTCAATAGCTCGTGGTATACTTAGAAACTCTTCTATACTTATACTAGATGATGCAACTAGTGCGCTGGATGCGGTAACTGAAGCTAAGGTAAGAGAAAATCTAAATACTAAAACAGAAAACCAAACCATAATTACTATTACTCAACGTTGCGGAACAGCTATGTTTGCAGACAAAATTTTAGTTATGGACAATGGGGAAAAGGTTGGATATGGTACACATAGCGAACTAATGAAAAACTGTGAAATGTATAGAGAAATTTATAAAACACAGATAGAAAGCAGCAAGGAGGTGTGCAATGGGGGAACAATTTTCTAAACAGCAGGTAAAGATGCCTTCCATGGGTATGGGAGGAAGACCAGGAGGCGGTTCTGGCGGCGGTAGAAATCGTTTCGAACCAACTGCAAAACCTAAAAATGCAAAAGGTACACTAAAACGCATTGTACAAATATATACGCGTTGGGCTAAAACCATAATTTTTGCTATGCTGCTTACAGCATTGTCTTCATTAATTTCTGTTTCAATTCCTTATTTTATAGGAAAAACCTTCAATACCTTTAAAATTCAAACTAGAACAGTGGATACTAAAACTCTGTTACTGCTATTAATGATAATAGTAGCCCTTCATTTAACCAACTGGCTTATTTCAAGTCTAAACGGAGTTATTGTGCTTAAGGTTTCACAAAAGCTGGTGTATGTAATACGTAGGGAGTTTTTTGAAAAGATGCAGAAGCTCCCACTGGAATTTTATGATACATGTTCTCATGGAGATATAATGAGCAGAATTTCAAATGACGTAGATAATATTAGTTCTACCATTGCACAAACAACCACACAGTTAATATCAAGTATTTTAATACTAGTTGGTTCTTTTATAGTTATGATAAGGCTAAATGTACCTCTTACTCTGGTTGTCTTATTATGTATTCCTCTTGTAGCTCTTTTAACCCGTGTAATTACAGCACGAAGCCGTGATTACTTTAAGGCTCAGCAGATAAGCCTTGGATCACTGAATGGGGTAATTGAAGAAAATATATTAGGACTAAAAATGGTAAAAGCTTTTGGCAAGCAGCAGGATGTTTTAAAACAATTCGCAGAGATTAATGAAAAACTGTATGAAAGCAGTAAAAAGGCACAGATATGGTCCGGATTTATGATGCCGCTGATGAACGTTATTAATAACTTTATTTTTGCAGTTGTTGCTATTGTAGGTGGTGTATTATCAGTAGAATATGGTTTAGCTGTTGGTACTGTAGTCAGCTTTTTGAGTTACTCAAAACAGTTTGCTCAGCCTATCAATTCTGTAGCGGGTATGTTTAATACAATTCAATCCGCACTTGCTGGAGCAGAAAGGGTTTTCGAAATTCTAGACAGCAAAGAGGAACCAGATGATGTAGAAAACGCAATTGATATAGAAAACCCCAAAGGCGATGTTACTTTTGAAAATGTATGTTTTTCATATGACAAAGCTCGACCTATATTAAAGAATGTAAGCTTTAACGTTAAGGCAGGGGAAGTAGTTGCTTTAGTAGGTGAGACTGGTGCAGGAAAAACTACTATTGTAAATCTATTAACTCGTTTTTACGATGCTGACAGCGGTAGGATTTTAATTGATAATCAATTAATTACCAATTTGAAGAGAGAGAGTCTTAGAAAATGTTTTTCCGTAGTACTTCAGGATACTTGTCTATTTACGGGTACAATTATGGATAACATTAGATACTCACAAAATGATGCCACGGATGAGCAAGTGATAGAGGCTGCTAAAATAGCTCATGCTCACGATTTTATTAGTAAGTTGCCTAAAGGCTATCATACAATGGTGTCAGGAGCTGCAGATAACTTAAGTCAAGGACAGCGTCAGCTTATAGCCATAGCTAGAGCAGTATTATGTGACAGTCCTATTTTAATATTGGATGAGGCAACTAGCAGCGTCGATACAAAAACTGAAAAAGATATTCAAAATGCACTGTTAAAATTGATGAAGAACCGTACAAGTTTTTTAATAGCACATCGTTTGTCTACTATTAGAGATGCCAATTACATCATGGTAATAGGCGATGGGAAAATATTAGAAATAGGAAATCATAAGAGTCTTATTGAGAAAAAAGGGCAGTATTACAACATGGTAATAAGCCAAATGGGAAAATTACCTGAGGTAATGTAAAATTTTATAAAACCTTCTTGCGAATGGTTGCTTTTGCTACAACTATTCACAAGAAGGTTTTCTTTTAAATGATTTATTATTTTACCTTTTCTAAGGTAATTGTCATAGAATTTTTTAGAATAAGCTGATTTCCTTTGATTGTTACATCAAATGCCATTGAGTTAGCTTCAGATGAATTAAGGATTATCTCCATTTTGTTATCATTAATCCATTTGTAATTTGCACTAATAGACATTAGACTAACCTTTTCTTTATTAACAAACTCAACAGTAGATCCTGTATTAAATAGAAGAGAAAGGGATACACATTGCAGTGCTTCAAACATATTGGATTCATCTGTTTTTACGGATGGGTCCACTTCACAGCTAACTACTTTCCATTTTCCGATAATATCTTTTTTAGGGTTGTTTCCACATCCAGTTAAATTAAAAGTAATAGTAATAAAGAGTAAGCTAATAGCTATAAACTTAGTAAATGATTTCATTAAAAACACTCCTTTAACTTTAAGCATATTTTATTAAGTCATATTGTTAATAAGGAATGTATATACTATGGAATTTAGTACATAAATTACTTATTATAATCACAATTTATTTTATACCATATTTTTCTACAAATTACAACAGTTTTTTACGTTTACATACATCAAAAATATTCTATGATTACAGGCGAGTTAAAAAGCAAAATTGAAATATATAAATAAAACATCTTGAGATTCCTTGGTTTAAAATGAGAGGTTAAGAAATCTTATAATACATATGATTGAAGGTGTAAACTTAAAACTAATATGTGAAATCTTGATATGGATATAAATATATTGAAAGAACAATTATTGAAGCTAATTGACTAGCTTCTTTTTTTATGTAAATTTTGAGATAATCAAAATTATATAAATATCTATATTTGACAATTATCTAATTTAGACATATAATAAAGAAAAGATATCAAAAGTATAGTTATGAGGGGGCAAGATAATGAAATTAATTATTGAGAATAAACCCAATATTTATTGGGAAGCAAGTGCTATTGTAAGAGAAATTTTAAATCGTGAAAAAGGAGATCCTGTACATATCATTGAAAATAGGGATCGTTTTATCTTATCTGAAGATGAAATCAATCAAAAATACAGCGATTTAATTGAATTTTATGTAAAGGTTTTCGATGAATCTTTAGAAGTTTTAAAAGACTATCCAGAATGGAGAGAATTATTCAGTATCCAATCAGGCAAAGAGGATGACGGATTTTTTCAAACGGTGACTCGATTTACTAATGCAAAGGAAGTGGATGAATTATCGAAAATAGAATTTTTTAATGCTTGTCATTATAATCTTCAAAACCTAGATGCAGAAACAGAACAATTAGATTTCGATGACATAGAAGAGACTAGAAAAGCTCTTGAAAAAATGAAGGATAGAGCATTTGAGGCAGATTATTATATAGCAAAGGTTATGGCTTCTGAGTTAGATAATGATGAAAAAATTAAGATGATGGACTTGTTTCAATATGCAGATGAAAGATTTGAGGCTTATATTGAGCTTTTAAAGAGAATTGAAGAAATTTATTTGAAATATTATGGTGATGTAGAGCATTATGTTAGGTCCAAAGTAGAATTGTTTTCTTCTTCAGGGAAAGATGATGCTAAAAATACTCCAATTATAAATTATATGGATATTGAACAATGGAGCTTCCGAAGTGATGAACCTATTCATTTATATTTTTCAATTATTAATAAAGGTACTTTTGGAATGACAATTATCAGGGATGAATCTATAAGACCAAATATGATTATGGGTATTTTATTTGAAGAACTTACAGAGTTGCTTAACAAGGAAAAACATGACGCGGAACTTTTTATTGAACAAATGAAAGCCTTGGGAGAAGAAAATCGATTTAATATTATGAAACTGTTAAGTCAAAAACCATATTATTTAAAAGAAATTGCAAGTATCATAGGGCTCACTCCTGCTACAGTTTCACATCATATGGAACAATTAACCAAAGCAGAGCTAGTTTATATGACTGCTGAAGGACGAAAAGTTTATTATCATGTGAATGATAAAAAAATTGAAAAGTTAGGAGAATTATTTAATCAATGGTCAAAAGGGGTGTAAAAAAATGAAATATATTCAAGCTGCATCTAAGAAAAAAACCATCCAACGAATGATTGAACCAGTCACCAAAGAGATTTGGTGGAGTATGATTTTACATGGAATAGCAGGTGGTTTGATTCCTGTATTATCTGTTTTTTCTATGGAGTGGATTACGAGTAGAATTTTAAAAAGCAATGTGGAAATTCAAGAAGTGATAAAAATTATTGCTTTTGTATCATTGGCTGGTTTTGGACTAGAAACCATTAAAACACAAGCTGAAAGACGAACCTATAATAAAATAAACTATATCCGTTTGGACTTTTTGAAGGAATTAATGCATAAAACAATGACTATGGATCTGAAGTATTATGAAAATCCAGAATTTGCAGATGAAATGGAATCTTGTATAATTGCTGTTCAAAGTAACAACAACGGAATTGAAGGTATTTATCATACATTTTATCTATTGGGTGCAAAATTAACTGGAGCAATTTTACTTGCTACTATTTTAGCTCAAATTAATTTTTGGATTGTGGTAGTAATTGGTTTATCTGTATTGATTACATTTTGGACATTGACAAAAATATCAGATGCGCGTTACAAAAGGAAAGAAGAGCTTAATCAAGCAGAAAGAAGAAATTATGGCTATGGGCATCTAACTACAGATTTTAGTTATGGAAAAGATATTCGAATTTATAATTTTCAAGATCGTTTTTTAGAAAGTTATGAAAATGAAATTAAGAAATTAGAAGGTATATATAGAGATTTATTTTTAGTGGAAAGAAGATTTTCATTATTATCCATTTTGGGATTGGTATTTGCGGATCTATTTGCCTATTATATATTAGCTTCCCAAGGGATGACAGTTCAAATTTCAAAATTCGTCATGTATTTAACTGCAACCAGTTTATTTTCACTAATGATGAATGAAATTACAGAGGATTTTGCAAATATACATAGGGAGTTTGCCTATTGCAAGGATACAATTGGTTTTTTAGATATGAATCTCATTACTGATGAATCAGACAAAAACTATGCACCTAGTACACCAATATCAGTGGAGTTTCAACATGTTTCCTTTAAATATCCAAACTCTGAAAAATATGTTTTTGAAGATTTATCCTTTAGAATTGAACCTTCAGAAAAGCTTGCATTAGTAGGTGTTAATGGAGCTGGTAAAACTACAATTGTAAAATTGCTTACGGGTCTTTATCGTCCGACTTCAGGTAGGATTTTCATTAATGGTATAGATTATACACAGTTTAGTATTGAGGATTTACATGAATTGTTTGGCGTGGTTTTTCAAGATGTTGAACCATTGGCTGTGACAATTAAGGAAAATGTAGCTGCTAGCTCTAGTGATATTGATGAAAAAAGGGTAGAAATATCTTTAAGACAAGTTGGACTTTGGGATAAAATTAGTCAGTACGAAAAGGGAATAGATCAAATGCTACTAAAGATTATTGATGAAGATGGTGCTGTTTTGTCAGGTGGAGAAAATCAAAAACTTATGATTGCAAGAGCACTTTATAGAAAAGGGACACAAATGATGATTATGGATGAACCTACAGCAGCATTGGATGCACTTGCTGAAGAAAAGATTTATAGTGAATTTGACCAAATTATGCAAGGAAAAACTTCTCTATTTATTTCTCATAGATTAGCAAGTACTCTTTTTTGCGACCGAATACTACTGTTAGATGGCGGAAAAGTGTTAGAAGAAGGAACTCATGATGAATTATTGACCTATGATGGACTTTATGCCCATATGTTTAAAACCCAGGGGAAGTATTATCAGGAGGTGGAGGAAAATGAAAAACAAGCAAGTGCTGAAAGTATTTAATAGAACTATAAGAGAAATAATGCCTTCCATATATTTTTGGTTGTTTATTGGTGCTATTACAAGTACACTGAATACTTTATTGACCATAATGATCCCTAAATTGCTTATCGATGCAGTTATAGAGAAGATGACTATTTCCCATCTCTTGAAATTGCTATTAGCTATAGGAGCATCAAAATATTTATTGTTAGAAGCAAATAAATGGATTATGATTAAGCAAAACAATCAAAAAGAAATTCTAAATCAGAGGACTATGAAAAGATTTGCTCAAAAAATAACTTCTATCGATTATGGTTATTTGGAAGATCCAGATATATTGGATTTGAAGGAGAGAGCTACTTTTGCAATTCAGTCTTATGGAGCATTAGGTGTTATTATGGATGCCATGATTAAATTTCTAGCTGCAGTGTTCACTCTCATTGGAGTTGGTGGAATTATTAGTCAATTTAATTATTTATTTTTATTAATTATCTTTGCATTATCGGCATTGAGTTTAGCATTTAGTTATCGAATAGTTATTGAAACTCAAAAATCAACACAACAGGTTATTCCTGTAAATCGCAAATATAATTATTATGTTGGACAATGTTTAAATGGCTGTCAGCAAAATGATTTTAGAATATATAATATGAGCGATATTATGGTTGATAAAATTGCGGATTTGAATATGGAATCTATGAGATGGTCTGATAAACTTTATATTAAAATTGCAAACATATTATCAATCCAAAGTTTAATAAATCATTTGACACAATTTGTAACTTTTGCTTATGGAGTAATTCGCGTATTTTCTACCCAATTTGGACCTAAAATCACATTAGGAGAATTCACACTCTTGACAGGAGCTAGTCAGCAATTTTCTACTGCATTTATGTCTACAGTTGAAAGTTATTTTAAGTTTATTGAATCTCTAAATTATTTAGAGCCTTTTGCTCAATTTATGGCTTTACCTGAAAGTGAAGAAAATGATGGTAAGATTGCACCTGAAAGTTTTGAAACATTGGAATTTCACAATGTATCCTTTACCTATCCAAAAAGTGATAAAAAGATTTTAAATCATATTAGCTTTAGTATTCATAAAGGCGAGAAGATATCAATTGTGGGATTGAACAATGCAGGGAAAAGTACAATTGTAAAATTAATTTGCTGTTTATATAGACCTGATGAAGGAGAGATACTTTATAACGGAAGAAATATAGAAGAGTATGATTATGATGAGTATATGAAAATACTTGCAGTTGTTTTTCAAGATTATAAGCTGTTCCCATTTACAATTCGAGAAAATATAGTAGCAGGAAGAACTAATGTGTCTGATGAAGAAATTTGGCAGGTATTAGGGGAAACCAATATTGAAACTGCTATTTGTGAATTGCCAAAAGGATTGGATACTTATTTGGATAAACATATACATGAAGATGGCACAGATTTTTCTGGAGGGCAACGTCAAAAACTTGCAATTGCAAGATCTGTAATAAAACAAGGTGAACTTGTTATATTAGATGAACCAACTGCTGCTTTGGATCCATTGGCAGAAAGCGAAATCTATGAGGACTTCCATCGTCTAGTGCGAGGACGAACTGCCATTTTTATATCTCATAGGATGAGTTCATCAGTTTTCTGTGACAAAATATTGTTGTTACAAGATGGAGAGATAAAAGCTTTTGATAGTCATATTAATTTGATGAAACAAAACAATCTTTATAAAGAATTATTTACAACTCAAGCTAAGAATTATCAGCTACAAAACATATAGAAAAAATAAACCTTATTGAAGAAGTAATAGAGTTTATTTCTGAAAGTGATTAAGAAATTGGATAAATTAGATTTTAACATTACAGAATTAATTACAGAAAATTATGATATAATATACTTACTAATAGATTTTACTATTTTCTTTTATGAAAAGGAAGTATAGATAGAAGCATAAAAATTACTGAAGAAATTATTACAAAAGCAGATCCAGGAATTGAAATTATATAGTTATATGATGAAGGTACATCGCAAATATTGTTAATAGAAAAACCGGAGGATTTTGCAAAGACTATGAGGGGTCTGGGGAAAGAACTGTAGAAAAATATAGATACTAATACTTATATAAAAGAGGAAAGGGAATCATGGGAATAATAGATGAAAGTAAGACCTTATTATTTAGATAATAATGTTTTTATTTAAAGGAGTGGATAAGGTGGGTAGATTAAGAATTCTTCTTCAAATTAGATAGTAAAATTTGAGGAGGATAAAAATGGATAAAATAATAATTAAAGAAGATATTATACCTGAGATTGAGGAATTAATGAATTTATATAATGATGTAGAGTGGTTTGCCTATACAAAGGATAATAAGAGATTAAAAAATGCTATTGAGAATTCACTAAAGGTACTGACAGCATGGGATGATGATAAATTAGTTGGGTTAGCTCGTGTAATAGGAGACAACCACACAATAATTTACATCCAAGACATATTGATACTAGAAAGTTATCAAGGACAAGGTATTGGAAGTCATTTATTAAAATGCATTTTAGAAAAATATAAATCAATTAGACAAATTATATTATTGACAGATCAAACTGAAAAGACAATTAACTTTTATGGGAAAAATGGTATGGTAAAAGCTAGTGATTATAATTGTGTTGCTTTTATGAGATAAATAAACTTAGTTACTCGTGTAAATCTACTAACACGAATATTTCTAAAAAATAAAGGAAAATTACTAATATAATAAAACATTAGAAACAAGCACTTTAGAGAGAATTAATCAATAAATTAATTCTCTCTAAATTTATGTGCGCCCAAAAATGGGCGTGGTCTAACGGGTGAAAGTTCCTAGCATGAGTTGATAGTGCCAAATGCATAGTTTAAGGCAAGGATGTCCTTGGTGTCTAAGAAGTAAAAATCTCATTAAGTTCTGTTATTCCTAAACTTAGTATATAAACCACTTATTATAATCACAATTTATTTTGTATCATGTTTGTCTACAAGTTATAACGTTTTTACGCATACATACATCAAGAGTATTGTATGCTTTTGATGCAGGGTTAGAAAACATAGATTTTGTTAAGATTTATGGAAACCACAAAGGAATAAAGCTATAATATAATTACATTGGTATAAGCTAATGCAATGGTTTCTATTTACTTATACATATGAAAAAACTTAATTATATATAAATAATATTGGAGGAAATACAATGATTACAGGAGAGTTAAAAAGCAAAATAGATAGAATATGGGAAACCTTTTGGACTGGTGGAATAACTAATCCATTAGAAGTTATAGAACAATTTACATACTTTTTATTTATAAAAGACTTAGATGATAATGAAACATTGAGAGAAAGTGATGCAGAATTACTTGAAATACCTTTTAAAGGTATGTTCCCTAATGATAAGCAGCATTTAAGATGGAGTAAATTTAAAAATAAAGAAGCAGGGGAAATGTATAGAATAGTGTCAGAAGAAGTTTTTCCTTTTATAAAGAATATTCATGACGATAAACAATCTGCATACTCAAAATATATGTCAGATGCTATGTTTAAAATACCAACTCCACTTATGCTATCTAAAATAGTTGATGCAATAGATAAGCTTGAAATAGATGATAAGGAAGTAAAAGGAGATCTTTATGAATATTTGCTGTCTAAGGTAGCAACAGCAGGTACAAATGGTCAATTTAGAACTCCAAGACACATAATAAAAATGATGGCGGAATTAATGAAACCAACGCCAGAAGATATTATAGTAGATCCAGCAATGGGAACATCAGGCTTTTTAGTAGGAGCTGAAGAATATTTAAGAGAAAAACATAGTAATTTATTTTTAGTTCAAGGCTTAAAAGAGCATTTTAACAATAAAATGTTTAATGGCTTTGATATGGATAGAACTATGCTTAGAATTGGTGCTATGAATATGATGCTCCATGGAGTGGACAACCCTAATATTGAATATAGGGATTCACTTTCAGAAACTAATAAAGATAGGGAAAAGTATACATTAGTATTGGCCAATCCTCCATTTAAAGGCAGCTTAGATTATGAAGCCGTATCCGCTGACCTTTTAAAAGTTAGCAAAACCAAGAAAACAGAGCTATTATTTTTAGCATTATTTTTAAGAATATTAAAAACCGGTGGAAGATGTGCTTCAATAGTTCCAGATGGAGTACTATTTGGTTCAACAAAGGGGCATAAAGATATAAGGAAAGAAATAGTTGATAATCATAAACTGGAAGCCATAATAAGTATGCCAAGTGGAGTATTTAAACCTTATGCAGGAGTATCTACAGCTATTATGATATTTACTAAAACAGGTACTGGCGGCACTGATAAGGTTTGGTTTTATGATATGAAAGCAGATGGGTATAGCTTAGATGATAAGAGAACTCCAGTGAAAGAAAATGATATTCCAGATATAATAGAAAGATTTAATAATTTAGATAAAGAAGAACATAGAAAGAGAACAGAACAAAGCTTTTTTGTACCAGTAGAAGAAATAAGAGAAAATGGATATGACCTTTCCATTAATAAATATAAGGAAATAGAATATGAAGAAGTTCAATATGATGCTCCGAGTGTTATTTTAGGAAGAATTAAAGATTTAGAGGAAGAGATTACTCAAGGATTAGAAGAGCTAGAAGGAATGCTTGAGGTGTAGGATATGGAATATAATGTATTTCAGAATAACAAATTGCTTGATAAAGTGAAGAATGAATATAGTTGGGAACTAAATAATATATTGGAAATTTTCCAAGATGACACTAAAAATGCAACTAAGATAAAAAAGGAAGACTATCTTTTAGAAGGAGAATATCCAATAATTGACCAAGGACAATCATATATAGCAGGATATACGAATGAAAGTGATGGATTATATGAATCAGCTCCTGTTATTATATTTGGAGACCATACAAGAATAATTAAATATGTTGATTTTAGTTTTCTTCTAGGAGCAGATGGGGTTAAAGTATTAAAATCAAAATTAAAGAGAGATATACTAAATGTTAAATATGTTTACTATTTTTTAAAAACTATTGATTTGCCTAGTGACGGATATAGTAGGCATTTTAAATATTTGAAGGAGGTTATTATCCCTATTCCTTCTATTGAAGTTCAGAAAAAAATAATTAGTATATTAGATAAAGCTCAAGAATTAATAGATAAAAGAAAAAAGCAACTAGAAGAATTAGATGAATTAGTCAAATCGAGATTTATCGAGATGTTTGGGGATCCAGTTTTAAATCCTATGAACTGGGAAAAGAAAAAGTTAGTTGATGAATGTAATATTGTTACAGGTAATACGCCATCAAGAAAAGTTGAAGAGTATTATGGAAATTATATCGAATGGATTAAATCTGACAATATAACAAATAATGATATTTATTTAACTAAAGCACGAGAATACTTATCTAAAAATGGTCTAGAGGTAGGCAGAAGTGTAGAGGAAAATAGTATATTAATGACCTGTATTGCTGGAAGTGTTAAGTGTATTGGTAATGTTGCTATAGCTAATAGAAAAGTAGCATTTAATCAACAAATAAATGGAATTGAACCAATAAAAAATAATGTGTTCTTCATGTTTGTGCAATTTAATTTATCACAAAAATATATACAAAGTACAATTAATATGTCACTAAAAGGAATTTTGAGCAAAGGGCAATTGTCAGAGTTAGAATTTATATTTCCACCAATTGAGTTACAAAATGAATTTGCTAAGTTCTTCAATCAAATAGACAAATTGAAATTTGAAATGGAGAAGAGTTTAAAGGAATTAGAGGACAACTTTAATTCACTAATGCAAAAAGCTTTTAATGGAGAATTATTTAGTTAAAATAGAGACTTATGAAGTATTTATTTGGAAATTAAATCCTATAAAATGGCAATAATATTACAATCTAAAACTTTTTAAGAGAGGAAGATTGTAATGGAAAAACTAATTGTTGAAATTGAACAGGAAATGATAAATTTACTTAATAATATGCAAATGGAAGAGCTTCATAAGGTGTTACTTAAAAAATTGCAAGGATTTGCTTTTATAGAGAAAGGCAACAAGAGAAGTTTAGAGAATAAAGAAGTAGATTTTTGCAACATATTTATTTGTGCAAAGCGAGTAGAAGGTTGCTCAGAAAAATCTCTTAAGTATTACAAATCAACTATAGAAAATATGTTAAAGGCTTTAGGTAAGCCGGTTAAGCATATTACAACAGAGGATTTAAGAGGATACTTGTCAGAATATCATAAAAGGAGTAATTGCAGCAAGGTTAACATTGATAATATTAGGCGTATTCTTTCAACTTTTTTTTCTTGGCTTGAAGATGAAAATTATATTTTAAAAAGTCCGGTAAGGCGTATTCATAAAATAAAAACAGGCAAAGTTGTAAAAGAGATATATACAGATGAACATTTAGAGATGATGAGAGATAGTTGTATAGAAATTAGGGATCTTGCAATTATAGATTTATTAAACTCTACAGGGATGCGTGTTGGAGAATTAGTGAAATTAAACATTGATGATATAGATTTTAATGAGAGAGAATGCACTGTTATAGGTAAAGGCGATAAGCAAAGAAAAGTGTATTTTGATGCTAGAACCAAGATACATCTGCAAAATTATCTTAATAGCAGAGTTGATGATAATAAAGCATTATTTGTATCTCTAATAAAACCATATAATAGATTGAACATAAGCGGTGTTGAAATTAGAATGAGAGTTTTGGGAAAAAAGCTTAATATTAACAAAGTACATCCTCATAAATTTAGAAGAACTCTTGCAACAAGGGCTATTGATAAGGGAATGCCCATAGAGCAGGTACAACATCTTTTAGGACATCAGAAGATAGATACAACGCTTCAATATGCAATGGTAAATCAAAATAATGTTAAGATTTCACATAGAAAGTATATTGGATAGGGCGTTAGGTGAGTTTATATATAAAATTGATATTTTTCATACTTTAAGAGCTTTTGATTGTATAAAGTTTGAAAGAGGTGAGATTATTAATGAATGATACTTTAAAAAACGATTTGTTTTATGTATGTTGTCTTATAGAATTTATAGGTAGAAAAACTAAAAATAGAAGGGCAACAATTGTTCAAATATTAGGTAAAGAAGAATTGGCAAGACAATTAGATATTGCAGAAATCAATCATTGTCTATCATTTGAGTAAGTTTCAGATGAAATAATAGAGTATTTTAATATACCAGAAGGTGATTATGATACTGTTGGATTATGTAAATATAATGTTCCAAGCGTTCAAGCAATAGGAAAAGTGTATCAGAGATTAATAATAAGTATAATTTCAGAACAAGATAATTTAGTGGATATTTTATTCAAAGTATTTAATTCATTTATAAGTGATGAAATTTCAGATTTCAATTCATCAGTTTATTATAGCAACCCAGAATATTTAAAGTGCTCTTATTTTAGAAGGAAGATTATTAGATTAATTACTTTTTCGGTAAACTTTAAGGTGGGTTGTGTGAGTTTTAATATCTAAAGCAAATCGAGATTTATCGAGATGTTTGGAGACCCTATCCAAAATCCATTAGGATGGGAGCTAAAACCATTTTTAAAGAGTGGTAGTTGTAAAAACGGTATGAATTTTGGTGCAGATGAAACAGGTATTGAACTACAATATTTAGGTGTTGGAGATTTTAAAGATTTATCAAAGATTGATGATGTTAGTAGTTTAGGAAAAGTAAGTTTAAATAAGATGCCAAGCAAAGAATATATTCTACAAGATGGAGATATTGTGTTTGTACGTTCAAATGGGAATAAAGCTCTAGTAGGACGATGCTTAGCTGTGTATCCAAAAGGAATTTCAACAACATATAGTGGATTTTGTATTCGATATAGAAAAACAGATGAAAAAATAGAAATACCGTATTTATTACAAGTTCTTAAAACAGATTCTATGAGAAAAAATATGGCAGGTAGAGGTGCTAATATACAAAACTTAAATCAACAAATTCTTGGACAATTAATGATTCCGATGCCACCTCTAGAATTACAAAAGGAATTTTCAGATTTTATTAACCAAGTCGACAAATTGAAATTTGAAATGGAGAATTATTTAATTAAAAGGATATGAGAAAAAATTTGTAAAGGTAGGCTAAAAGAATATGATATACAATGGAATGAAGAGGGGGGAGTAACAGTTTTTGAATAACTACTAAGACCTACTAAAATATATTTAAGAATTAATAGTTTTATGTTATCATAATATGTATAAAGAGGTGATGGCATGAGATATTATACAATTGGTCAATTCTCAAAATTAGTAGGGAAAAGTATTCAAACTTTAAGACTATGGGATAATAAAGGAAAATTAAAACCACATCATATAACAGAAGGTGGACACCGTTATTATTCTGAACAACAAATTAATCAAGTTTTGCAAGTGCCACTTGTTAAGAGAAATAGAAAAGTAATAGGATATTGCAGAGTATCAAGTAATAAGCAAAAAGATGATTTAGCAAGACAAGTTGAAAATGTAAAGACATATATGATTGCTAAAGGTTATCAATTTGACATTATTACTGATATAGGAAGTGGTATTAACTACAACAAAAAAGGCTTAAATCAATTAATAGATATGATAACTAATTCAGAAGTTGAAAAGATAGTAATTTTATATAAAGATAGATTGTTAAGATTTGGATTTGAAATCATAGAAAATCTATGTAATAAATATGGAACTACTATTGAAATTATAGACAATACTGAAAAGACAGAAGAACAGGAATTAGTTGAAGATTTAATTCAAATAGGGCGTGCTTACGGGGTAAGAGATTTTAGCCGGTTTTAGTTGTAGACTTCAAGATAAGAGAGCTAATAAGGCTAAAAAGATGATTAAGGAGTTGTTAGAGAATGATACTGGCGAAGAAAGTTAGAATTATTCCAAATGTAGAACAGGAACAAAAATTATGGCAGTCTGCTCACACTGCAAGATTTATCTATAATTGGACACTTGCAAGACAAGAAGAAAATTTAGTATTAATTGAAAAAGTAGGTTGGATTAAAACAGTAGAACAAAT
>CAMJGD010000030.1 GCA_946405135.1 uncultured Clostridiaceae bacterium
GATGATTATTAATGAAATTAATCATAATTCATGTAAATTACTGTCCGTAAGTCAGGGGGCAAAGAGTATTGTAATGCCGAAAACATAAAGAAATCTAGTTTTGATGATTTTATTGAAAAACAAAGGACTGTTATATATCCTAGCACAGGCGAATTAAGTATTAATCTACAGATTAAACAACTAAAGTCACAAATAAATGATATAGACGAGACTAATATTTATAAAACGCTGAAAACTTGCGAAGAAGAATTAAAAGATTTGCAAAAACAAGCAGAATTTTTAATAAATAATATGCTTACAAATATGACAGAAACTACTCAAAAGATTTTTAAAAGCAAAATGGAAGAAATTGAAAATAATATTAAAGAAAAAGAAAAGGAAATAGAAAATAATCAGAATATACTATTGGATAAGGAAAGATATGTAAGACAATTAAATAGTAAAATCAAGGAATTAGAAAAACAAAAAGAAACTACACGAAAAGAGCTTACAAGGGAAGAGTATCTAAAAAAGGTAGATTATTTTTTAATAAATAGTAAGGAGGACATCCAAGTTGTCCTTAAATAAAAATAAACTGTTATGGTGCTAATAACATCATAACAGTTTTTTATTTGCTTTAGAAAATGGCTCTATATCTACGTTTAAAGCACACATCCTATGGTATCTTCGTTGTCCAATCCTCACAGTTCCACACTTCCGTAACTATATCCCTATAGAATTCTGGTTCGTGGCATACAAGAAGTATACTTCCTTTGTATTCCTTTAATGCTCTCTTTAACTCATCCTTTGCTTCAACGTCTAAATGGTTAGTTGGCTCGTCTAGGATTAGTATATTTGTTTCCTTGTTTAGTAGCTTACATAATCTAACCTTCGCCTGCTCTCCACCACTTAAAACTACTACTTTACTTTCTATATGCTTAGTAGTTAAGCCGCACTTAGCAAGGGCTGCTCTTATTTGATATTGAGTAAAGGCAGGGAATTCCTTCCACACTTCATCTATACAAGTATCATAATTTGCTTCTTTTATTTCTTGCTCAAAGTATCCAATATATTGATACTCCCCAAGCTCTACCTCACCTGAAATAGGCTTAATTTGTCCAAGTAAGCTTTTTAATAGTGTTGACTTACCAAGACCATTTGCTCCTACTAATGCAATTTTTTGTCCTCTTTCCATTGCAAGGTTTAAAGGCTTAGTTAATGGCTCATTGTATCCTATAACTAAATCCTTAGTTTCAAAAATCATCTTTCCTGAAGTTCTAGCTTGCTTGAAGTTGAACTCTGGCTTTGGTTTTTCTGCTGAAAGTTCTATTCTTTCTATCTTATCAAGCTTCTTTTGTCTTGATTTTGCCATGTTAGCTGTAGCTACATTAGCTTTATTTCTAGCAACAAAATCCTCTAGGTTAGCTATCTCTTTTTGTTGTCTTTCATAAGCAGCTTCTAATTGTGCCTTTTTAAGCTCATATAATCTTTGGAATTCATTATAGTCCCCAACATATCTTGTAAGCTTTCTATTTTCAATATGATAAATTAAATTAATTACACTGTTTAAGAATGGAATATCGTGAGATATTAGTAAAAATGCATTTTCATAATTTTGAAGATATCTCTTTAACCATTCAATATGCTCTTCATCTAAATAGTTTGTAGGCTCGTCTAGAAGTAATATATCTGGGTTTTGAAGCAATAGCTTACCTAAAAGAATTTTTGTTCTTTGCCCTCCTGATAAATCAGTAACATCTTTATCAAGTCCTAAGTCTAAAAGTCCTAATCCTTTTGCTACTTCCTCAACCTTTGCGTTGATAACATAAAAACCATTATTATCTAACATATCTTGAATTACAGCAGTTCTTTCAAGGGCTTTATTCATTTCCTCTTCGCTCATGTCCCCCATAGCACCATAAAGGTTATTCATTTCTGCTTCAAGGTCAAAAAGATATTGAAATGCTCCTTTTAATGCTTCCCTAATTGTCATACCTTTAATTAAGGAACCATGCTGATCCATATATCCTACTCTAACATTATTTGACCAAATAACCTCACCTTCATCTGGCATAAGATTATCTGTGATTATGTTCATAAAAGTTGATTTACCTTCTCCATTAGCACCTATAAGACCAACATGCTCCCCCTTTAATAACCTAAAGGAAACATCCTCCAATATGGCTCTATCTCCAAAACCATGGCTTATATTTTTAACTGTTAATATACTCATGTTTTCTCTCCTAATTTCAATATTTTACATAAAAATTCAGCATAAAATATACTAAACATTCTATGCTGAAACAAAAATAATTTTATCACAATTAGTATTAATTTAGAAGAGTTAATTATTAATTAACTTGCTTAATTTTTCTGATGCCATCTTTATATCTTCTTTTCCTAAAATATCAGATATAACTGATATGCCATCAATATTTGCAGGTTTCAATAAGCCCACATTATTTTCACTAATTCCTCCTATAGCTACCACAGGAATAGATACACTATCTTTAATTTTTTTCAAAAGCTCTAGAGATACAGCATCTGCATCATCTTTAGTGCTTGTAGGAAATATAGCTCCTACTCCTAAATAGTCAGCACCATCCTTTTCTGCTTTTAAGGCCTGTTCTAATGTAGATGCAGAAACACCTAATATTTTATTTTCTCCTATTATCTTTCTTGCTATACTAGCAGGCATATCCTTTTGTCCTAAATGCACTCCTGAAGCATCTACTGATAAAGCAACATCTAATCTATCATTTATAATTAAAGGAACATTATAATTATCTGTTATCTTTTTTAGCTTTAATGCTATATTATAAAAATCTAAAGTAGATATATTTTTTTCTCTAAGCTGGACTAAAGTAACTCCTCCATTTATAGCTTCTTCTACAGCAGTATATATGTCCCTTCCTTTTAATATATCTCTGTCTGTAACAAGATAAAGCTTATAATCAATATTAGTCTTCATCTATTTTAGACCTCCTTGATATATCATCTTCTGAAAGATTGTAAATAGCATCTATTATATTTATCCTCAAACTTCCTGTACCACTATGGTTTTCAGCTAACTTTTCATAAGCTATTTCCCCTGCTATTCCCATGGAAACTACTCCTGCTAAAGCAGCTGTAATATTATCTTTTCCTGCTCCTATATAAGAACCTATAAGTGAAGTACACATACAGCCTGTACCAGTAACTTTAGACATTATAGGGTGTCCATTTTTTACAGAATATACAGTATTTCCATCTGTTATTATATCCACGGCTCCTGTTATAGCCACAACTGTATTTAACTCTTTAGCAAAATTCATTGCCATATGCTTTTCCTTTTTTAATTCATTAATATCTGAAGAAAAAGATTCCGATGCATCTACTCCTTTAGTTTGAGTATTTATGCCATATAATGTTTTAATCTCTGATATATTACCTCTTATAACTGCTAATTTCACTTCATCCATTATTCTTTTAGCTGTTTCTGTTCTATAAGAAGTAGCTCCTGCTCCAACAGGATCCAATATGACAGGTATGTTCAATTTATTAGCTCTCTTTCCGGCTTCAATCATAGATTCTACTGTTCTTTCATTGAGAGTACCTATGTTTATAACCAATGAAGAAGCTAGAGATACCATATCCCTTACTTCTTTTATATCGTCTGCCATAACTGGTGATGCACCTATGGCAAGAGTGATATTAGCACAATCATTAACTGTTACATAATTTGTTATGTGATGTACTAAAGGATTCTTTTCTCTTAATACATTTAACAAGTCTATTACTTTTTTATAACTTTCCATAAAAAATCCGCCTCCAGTTTGCTTCATATATCATTTTTTAGCACTATTCCTCTAGAATTCCGCTTTTTTTATATAATTCATAAAAATGGTTAGTAGGTCCAACTCCATGTCCAATACTTAATGAATGTTCAATAGCTGTGGTGATATAATCTTTTGCATTTTTTACTGCTTCCTTCATATCAAATCCAAGAGCTAAATTTGAAGCTATGGCAGAAGACAAAGTGCATCCTGTACCATGGGTATTTTTTGTATTTATCCTTTTAGAATAAAACTGAGTTATTTCCTTGCCATCATATAAAATATCTATGGCTTCTCCTTTAATGTGACCTCCCTTTAGAAGAACATTTTTACAGCCTAATTTGTATATCTCTTTTGCTGCTATTTCCATATCTTTAACCGTATCAATCACAGTAATCTTTGACTTGACTTCTTTAAGTATCTCTTCAGCTTCTGGAATATTAGGAGTAATAATATCTGCAAGAGGTATTAGCTCATTAATTAAAGCGGATTTTGATTCAGGTTTTAATAGTGAATACCCACTTTTTGATATCATTACTGGATCTAACACCAGATTTTTAGGTCTGTATTCTTTTAATTTTTCACTAATGGATATAATTGTTGATATTTTAGAAACCATACCTATTTTCACTGCATCCACTTCTATATCAGTAAAAATAGCATCTATCTGTGCCTTTATTATGTCTTCGTCTATATCCTGTACTGCAAAAACTCCTTGAGTGTTTTGTGCAGTTATAGCTGTAATTACACTCATGCCATATACATAATTAGCACTAAAAGTTTTTAGATCTGCCTGTATACCTGCTCCGCCACAACTATCTGAACCAGCTATGGTTAATGCTTTTTTCATCGTAATTCCTCCTCATATTCATCAAATAAATCTAATGATAAATGGAGCTATAAACATTAAGTGTTAAAATCTATTTATTTAAAATAATAAGAAATACCCAAATACTTGTGGATAATATAAGATAGGATTTTAGAAATGCTGTACTAAAATAAAAACACAAATCCATAGGACTTGTGTTTAAATCATCATAGGTTTTAATTCTAATACAACAATAAACACTTCCTACGCTGGTATTATCCAGTTCAGGTACATAGGGTCAAAGAATTAAGGTTCTTAATCTCAGCTGGCCTGTCCAGCTCCCCTGTGTTATATAGCTCATTCTTACCAATTAATAATAACATAATAAATTATTGAGTTCAACTAATTTTATTATTTAATGCATAGTATAAATGCTAATTGAAAAAAATAAAATTAAAATATTATAAAAAATTTACTAAGATAAACTAGTTTTTAATTATCCTATAAAATCTAATATAAAATAAGAGAGGAGTGCGGATAATAAAACTATATAGTCTTTATTATCCAGGATTAAATATGAATACTCATAATATAGAACGTAAAGAAATAGAACATATATATGGAAAAGTTAGCCCTTTTGAGCTAAAAAATAAATTAATTAGCTTAGCTGAAGGTCAAAGACAAAAAAGTGCTCGTTCTCTTCTAGATGCTGGCAGAGGTAATCCAAACTGGACAGCAGCAACTCCTCGTGAAGCCTTCTTCACCCTTGGACTTTTTGCTGCCATGGAAACACGCAGAGTGTGCAATGAAAAGGATCTAGCTGGAATTCCTAAAAAAGAAGGTATAGCAACACGCCTTAGACACTATATTGAAAAACATGCTGGAGAACCGGGCATAGAACTTCTTAAAAATATAGTTGATTATGGTATAAATGTTCAAGGATTTAATGCTGATGATTGGGTTCATGAATTAGTAGATGGTATTATAGGTGATAATTATCCATCTCCAGATAGAATGTTAATACATGTTGAAAAAATTGTACATGATTATCTGGTGCAAGAAATGTGTTATAATAAGCCTCCTGTAGGCAAGTTTCATCTTTTTGCTGTAGAGGGAGCTACAGCAGCCATGTGCTATATATTTGATTCCCTTATTGCTAACAACTTATTAGCAATAGGAGATAAAATTGCAGTTATGACGCCAATTTTTACTCCTTATCTTGAAATTCCACACTTGCCTCGTTATGACTTTAATGTAGTGCACATAGTAGCTAAAGAAACTTTGGAAGATGGTACTCATACTTGGCAATATCCAGAGTCAGAACTAGAAAAACTTTGTGATTCAAATATTAAGGCCTTGTTTGTAGTTAACCCCAGCAATCCTCCTTCCGTAGCTATAAAGCCTGAATCAGTAAGAATATTAGTGGATATTGTTAAAAAACATAATCCTAACTTAATGATTATTTCAGACGATGTGTATGGTACCTTTGTGGATAATTATCGTTCCTTAATGGCAGATTCACCCTTCAACACCATTGGAGTTTATTCTTTTTCAAAATATTTTGGAGTTACTGGTTGGCGTCTGGGAGTTATTTGTCTTTATGAAAACAATATTTTTGATAAATTACTAAAAGAATTACCCCAAGACATAAAAGAGGAGCTAAAACAACGCTACGAAGCACTTTCTATTAATCCAGAGGAAATTAAATTCATTGACAGAATTGTGGCAGACAGCCGACAAGTGGCTTTAAATCATACCGCAGGACTATCTACACCTCAACAAGTTCAAATGGCTATTTTTGCAGCTTTTGCACTAATTGATAAAGAAAATGAATATAAACAATTAACAAAAGATATTTGCCGTCGTCGTCAAAAGATATTATTTCATAGCCTAGGACTAGACTTAAGAAAAGATCCTTATGATGCCGCTTACTATACAGAATTTGACTTATTAGAATGGGCTAATCACTATTATGGAGAAGAATTTGCTAAATACCTAGAAACAAATTATAAACCTATAGATATTCTTTATCGTCTAGCTGAAGAATCTTCCATAGTACTATTAAGCGGAGCTGGATTTCATGCCCCAGAGTGGTCTATAAGGATATCTTTAGCAAATCTTAATGATGAAGCTTATACTGAAATTGGAGATATGCTTCACAAAATTCTTGAAGACTGTGTAGCTTCTTGGATAAAAACGGGAAATCATATTTCTCACTAAATAATGGGCTTTGCATAATGAATAAACTCATTAAGCAAAGCCATTTTTGCATGACTTTAACTATATTTTAAAATTTTTAAATATATAATACTTTTGCAATAATATCTCATTTACGCAAAATAACCTAATTAGATTTTTCCTTTATTAATAATATGGAAAATATTTTTTGAAAACGTTAACAAAATTATAATTATTTAATATATTATTTATCTTTAACATAATTATTATTTTTGTGAGTTTTTATGTTAAATTTTGAATTATAATATAATTGTGTAGACAAAATATATTATAAAAATGAGGTGTTTATATGAGTAAAACTGTAAATATTGATTGGAGTAAATTAGGATTTACTTACACAAAAACGGACTTTAGATATATATCCAAATGGAAAGATGGAAGTTGGGATGAAGGAGCATTAGTTGAAGATAATAATCTATGCATTAGTGAAGGTTCTACTGCACTTCACTATGGACAACAATGTTTTGAAGGATTAAAAGCCTATACTACAGTTGATGGAAAAATACAGCTTTTTAGACCAGATCAAAATGCCAAACGTTTAAATAAGAGCTGCAGACGTCTTTTGATGCCTGAAATACCTGAAGAGAAATTTATTGATGCTTGTATTCAAGTTGTAAAATCAAACCGAGATTATGTTCCACCTTATGGAACTGGTGCTACACTTTACTTAAGACCTTTTATTATAGGTGTTGGAGACAACCTTGGTGTAAAACCTGCTAATGAATATATCTTCTGTGTGTTCTGCTCTCCTGTAGGACCTTACTTTAAAGGTGGACTAGCTCCTGTAAACTTTATAGTTTCAGAATATGATAGAGCAGCTCCATTTGGAACTGGTGCTGCAAAAGTTGGAGGAAACTATGCTGGCAGCCTTCTTCCTCATAAAGAAGCTGTGGATAAAAAGTTTGCAGATTGTATTTATCTAGACCCAGCAACTCACACTAAAATTGAAGAAGTTGGAGCTGCTAATTTCTTTGGAATAACCAAAGATAATAAATTTATAACACCTAAATCATTGTCTATACTTCCAAGTATAACCAAATACTCCTTATTACATGTGGCCAAAGAATATTTAGGACTAGAAGTAGAAGAAGGGGATGTTTATATAGACAAAATAGATGAATTTAAGGAAGCTGGAGCCTGCGGTACTGCTGCAGTAATAACTCCTATTGGCGGCATAGAATATAAAGGTAAACTTCATGTGTTCCATAGTGAAACTGAAGTTGGCCCTATAACAAAAAAACTTTATGATACTCTTTGTGGAATTCAGTTTGGCACTGTAAAAGCTCCAGAAGGATGGATCGTAGAAGTTAAATAATAATTTTTTCAAACAAAAGTCTGTTACCTAAATATAATATATTAAATATTTTTTATAAAAACTGTGTAATTTAATTGAAGTTATAGAAAAAGGACTGTAGGTAATGCATCTTTAATTCATTACTCAACAGTCCTTTTAATTTATTTAATGCCACTGATTTTACCTTTTAGTGCCCTAATACGATCTTTAACATATTTAAGAAGTTCACCTTTATTTTCCTTTATTTCTGAAGGAGCACTAGATACTATGCTGATAATATCTAATTTATTTCCTTCTACTTCATTAGCGATTTCATAACCCAAGCATCTATTTTTTACTTTCCAATATACCTGATTAAATTCATCTGCTTGCCTCTTATTATAATACCCTTTTTCAGCTCCAAAATGAAATAAATCTGCCGCTGACTCCAATTCCTCTAAATCTCTAATTTCCAAAGTTTCATCTATTAATTCTTTAAATAACTTCATTACAGCGTCACTCCTTTTTGCTGATATAATAATATTTTAAGCTCCAACTATGCTTTATATACTGGAGCATGTTGCCACTATGCCAATTAGAATAAAAACATAGAAATAAATTATAAAATATCATTAGCCAATATGCAATAGTTTTTATAAAAAAACTATTGCATATTATTTTTTTATTTAAACATAATTTATAAATATTTTTATTAGTGTACTAAAAAAGAGCTCTGCAGAGCTCTTTAATCGCGTGGTTTATAGTAATAATTCGTAACTATCTGTGTTCCTATATCTTCATCGTTCCCATAATACATTGAGTTTATTTCCACCTCATCTTTAGGATCTAAGCTTTTTGTCTGCTCTCTATGAGGTCTATTTTCATTTCTATGGTTAATCTTCATAATAACACATCCTTTCATAGATATGTTATCCCTTAAAGACAGTTTTATGCTTCTAGGTTCTATACTGCTTCTTCGTAGTTTCTTAATCTGTCAAACTTTTCTTTACTCTTTAAAGTTCCATAGATATAAAAAGGTACTCCTATCAGCATCATTATAAATCCCCACATTACAGCATCCGCTCCAGAACCATATATAGCCCAAATTGCATATGCAAAAGCTAATAGTGGTATCATTGAGTTCTTAATAAAATTCCATACATTAAAGTTCTTTTCTTTTTTAACTATTAGAAGTATTTCTGCAGCTGCAGTCATAGCATATATAGGTAAAAATGATAATGTGGCTAAAAGTATGATAAAGCTAAAAGCTGAAGTTAAAGATTTATTATAGTTCATAAATAACAGTATATTAACAAGTACTGATCCTATAATTAAAGCTACATAAGGTGTCTTAAATCTTGGATGTACTTTAGCAAATAATGCAGGAAATATTCCATCTTCTCCAGCTGCATATGCTACACGTGCTGTAGATAATAACCAGCCCACAGTAGTTCCTAATATACTTACTACCACTCCAAAAGTGATAAAGTTTGATATTCCGCTGCCAAAATATTGAGCTAAAATATCAGCTATTGGCGCACCACTTTTTGCTAGAACTTCCTGAGGCATTGCTCCCATAGCAAAGAAACTAATAGACATATACATAATAGCTGCTATTATTATTCCAATTATGGTACTTCTGCTTACATTTTTTTCTGGGTTTTTTATCTCCCCTGCTGCTATAGAGGCACTTTCAAGTCCTACAAAAGCCCAAAGTGTTGAAGTTGCAGCTGAAGGTACTGTATTAAGTGCTTTTCCTGCTGGAATCACTGGGATTATATTTTCTAACTTAAAGTGTAAAGCAGCAGATATAATAAAGAATAAGAAAAGTCCAAGTTCAAATATAGTAATGGTCGTTTGAACTTTTCCAGCCAATCTTACTCCTAATATATTTATTATGGTAAATATCCATAATACTGCACTAGTAAATAAAAAAGCTCCTAAATGACTATTTGAGATAGCTGGTACTAAATTACCTGCATAGCTGGCAATGGCTATAACCACTGCTGCATTTCCAATCCATGATCCATTCCAATATAACCAAGCACTCATAAATCCCATAAAATCTCCAAATGCAATTTTTGAATATTTATAAGGACCGCCAGTCTTAGGAATTTTACTTCCTAGTTTTGCAAAAGAAAGTGCTAAAAAAATTGATCCTATAGCTGTTATAATCCAAGCTATCATTGTAGCTCCTGTTCCTGACTTTTGTGCCAAAGTTGCCGGTAACATAAATATACCTGATCCCATCATATTACCTGTAACTAGTGCTGTAGCAATTACTAAACCTATATCTTTCTTTAATGTTGTATTTTGCTCCATAGCTTTCCTCCTGTTTTATGAAAAATATTGTTGTTTAAAGTAAATTGCTAAGATAATATATACTTCAATAGTTTTTAAAATTCATTTTTAAAAAAATCCCTGAGCATACACACTCAGGGATTTAAATAACGTCCTCTTAAGACATATATTAATCCTAATGAATGATAGCTCTCCACAAGAAATTCTTGTGACAGTCTTGTACATATTCTATACAAAACCAGCTACACAGCCCTAAAGCTTCAGCTATGTGCTTCGGCGATATTTCCTTTCCTGCTGATTCACTGTGCTTACCTCCACAGCAGTATTCTTAAATATCGCGCCTCTATCTTAGTTATTTACTTTTATTATAAAAAATATTATGCAATAAAATTTAAAATTAGTCAACTGTAGTTTTATGGATATGTTACCTAATTATAAAAAGTTAAAATTTGGAATTCAAGTGTGGCACTACTGCATTCTCTGAATTTATATCTCTGTCACACTAAAAAGTAGATGAAACTTGAATATGTAACTTACGCCAAAAATAATAAAAATAATATCCTGTCACAACAAAAAGTTGATAAACTATAATATTCTATCAACTTTTATTTGTGACATAGACTTATACTGAAGTATACATAGTCTATATGGATAAAAGTGATTTAACAAAAATTCCTAGCACCTTAATAATTACCCTTACACCCTAAGCAGAGCTACATAGAACTACAAATAATTTTACTTAATGCTTATAGAATAACACTACTATAAAATCTTATAACATGTATTCTGCTATATCTTGTCTATATTAAATTTTTAGAGTAACAAAATTTAGTCTGATTTTTTTAATTTTTTAAGCTATAGATTTTACTTCTTTAAAATCGCAAACCCTTAGTTTTTCTTTACTGTTCATTAATAGAATCATTATGTCTATAAGCTTATAATTTAAACTGGTCTTTTGATTTAATTCTAGCCATTTAAGCCAAGAAATATAGTGATTTAGATATTTTGTTGCTACTCCTTGAAAATCACGAATAAAACATTTAAATTTTCTTCCAAAACGCCTTACATTTTTTATATGATATAAACCTTTCTTTACTTCACTCTCCCATCTTATTTTATATAACTTTAATTTTTTTATTTTAGCAAAACTTTGGTAGTACATTTTATTGATGGTACAAAGTATAGACCCTTTTGGAATTCTTTCATTTAATAAACTATTTACAGTTTCGAATTTTGCTAAACCTTTACAGGCTGTTTGACAAAATATATTTTCATTTCTATCCTTGCAGCATAATATGCATACTCTAGTCTCTTCAGTGGGTTCTACCCCATATTTATTGTCTTTTTTTCTATGTGATCTTTTCTTGGAAAAGTTAGGATCTTTTGAATGGTTTCCTTTGAAATTTTCTTCAATATATATTTCATCTATTTCAATGATACCTTGAAGATTGTCAGGTAGTTTTGATTTTATGGCATTAAGTATCTTATGCCTCCAATGAAAGGCTGTATTTCTATGTATATTGACAATTTCAGCACTTTCTCTTATAGGAAGTTTCTTACACATACACTTTATATAATTAAGCCACTGTTCCTCTGTCTTTTTACTATAGCTCATAGGAGATTTTGTAAAATCGGAAAATATTTTTTTGCAGCTCTTGCATTTGTATCTCTGTCTCTTTAATGCATTTTTCCCATTTTTAACAATATCTTTGCTTTCGCAATGAGGACATACTACTTCCTGGGTAAGCACTCTCTCTTTCATAAGCTTTATAAACTCTTCGTCGGAAATCAAGCTGTCCTTTTCATATATCAATTCTTTAAAACATGCTAAATCCTTAGATTTAAGCATTTTAAGTGCTGCTATTATATTGTTAACTTCACATAGATTTTTAGTTTCAGTATCAGCACTAACTTCTGATGCGTTATTAAGGCTAAAAATGCTATTAGGGTCTGGTGTTTCTTTTATCAAAAAAGTATTATTATCTTTAGGTATATTGTAAACAGGTATATTATTAAAGGGATAAGTATTATTATCTTTAGGTAAGTAATTATTTTTGCTAAAGTTGCTAAATCTATAAGATCCATATGCCTTTTCTAAATAAGCTATACTGCTAAATTCAGCCTCTTTCCTAATTTCAATAGCCATGTTTGTCACCTCTAATTACTTTTATAATTAGATTCTTGACAAAAAAATTGTATTCTAATCACTATTAAATTTAAAATAAAAACTATATTTTTAAAAAGTATTGATATACGTAAATTTAAAATGTCTAAAACTTGCAAGTATATACAATTATAGTATGATATATATCAAATAATACTTAATTGTAGGAAATTTAAACTAATGATTATTTATATATAAGCTATGTTTCATAAGCTAAGGAGGAAAAATTTATGGAATATAATGTAGAATTTTGGGATATATTAGATAAACTTGTGCAACAATTAGAAATTGTTATTGATAGACCTAAAGGAACGGTGCATCCAAAATATCCAGATTTTCTTTATGAAGTAGATTATGGTTATTTAAAAAATACCACATCAATGGATGGTGGTGGAATTGATGTTTGGAAAGGAACTGACAAGAAACAAAAACTAGATGCTATAATATGCACTGTAGATTTAACAAAAAAAGATTCAGAAATCAAAATACTAATTGGATGTACTGAAGAAGAAAAAGAAAAGATTTATCATACTCATAATGCTTCAAAAAATATGAAAGGTATTTTAATTCGAAGACTATAAATATACTACTAAGTTGGTGTAGCACGTTTTCTTAATTTTGTATTAAAAGGTAGTCTCAATTGAAGCAGACTACCTATTTTTAGTGTATATATTTCAATTATTAGCCTGATATATTCTAAATAAAAAATTATTTACTGATACTAAAACTTACTTACAAATAATATCTACTTTTTATTATAACAGGGTATGCATTTTAAAAAGGACATGCACACTAATATCAACTTTTCATTGTGACAAAGTTATAAATATCAAAAGGTACAATTAAAATGCCATGTCCTATCAACTTTTTATTGTGACAGAGTCATAAATGCTAGAAGATATATACCAAGTGGTTAAAGCGAGTCAAAATTAACAATTATAGTTAGGATGCTAACTTTAAAAATTTATCCATAGAAATAGTGTATTGTATCTCTTTTGGTAATTCTTTATCCTTTGTAAAACCTACTCTTTTAAATGCCCTTTTTGAACGTTCATTTTCAAAATTAATTTTTGCAATAACTTCATCTACTCTCCATTCAAAAAATGCATGTTTTAGTCCTTCAAAAATCGCATTAGTACCTAATCCTTTTCCCCAATTTTCTTTATCACCAATTACTATCACCATTTCTGCTCCATTTTCTTTAGGTACAAGTCTTAAAAACCCAACGGTTTCTTTCTTAACTGTAGTTATCATAAAAAAACTTCCATTTTGGTTAAATAAGTGAGTAAGAATAGGCATATTAATCCTATATATTACTTGTTCAATGCTTTTACACACATTTTGCCTTTCATTTAAATATTGTTTTACTTCCTCATCTTTTAACCAATCAATAATTTTCCAAGCATCCTCCTCAAAAACTTCCCTTCGTAAATTTACACTATTATCTGCCATTAATACTATTCCTCCATAAAATAATAAAAAAACCATATTATGAACGAATTAACGCCCAATAACAGGTTTAAAATCAAACTCGTGTAAATTATACCATCATAATCCATTTAAATCAAAGTCTGTATCTCTCCGTTAACTATAGGAATCCTGCCTTACTAGAGGTTGCCAAAGAATTTCCATGGAAAAATGCATATTGCTTGATTATGCTCCATAATTAGCATATACTTCTACTTTCAATAATAAAAAATAACACTTAAAATACTTTTAAATTAATTATACTGTTTTTGTATGATATCTTATTAACTTTAATAATCATTATAACATATAAATAAAAAAAAGATTGTTTAAAAAGTAATATGTAATCAAATCTTCCATAAAAATTATCCAAATTAACTAAAACCATTAAAAAGGGGCTGTCGCACTAAGAAATTTACATACAATATATTGTTTTGCAAATTTAAAATCAGCACAATATTATTGTAGCATTTATTCTTAATGCGACAGCTCCCCTATCAAAAATGTAATATTTTATTTAAGTTAATTATTATAGTAAAGATTTTCTGAAGGATATTCTGGATCACAAGTTATATCTATGCCTAGTTTTCCAAAAGTCTGCTCATCATTTCTACTTAAAATTGTAGTTGAGTGAGCTTGACATCCATTTAATAATGATAATTTTTCTATGGCTACTTGTGCCGTTGGATTTGTAACAGCACATATACTAAGTGCCATTAAAATCTCTTCACAACTTAAAGCTGTGTGTCTACTTCTTAAGTTTTTTGATTTTAGAGTTATAATTGGTTCAATTATAACTGGAGAAATAAGATGTATATCATCTGATATATTTGCTAGATGCTTAATTGCGTTTAGAACTACAGCAGCTGTGGAATCCATTAATTTTGAGCTTTTACCAGTTAATATTGTTCCATCTTCAAGTTCTATGGCTACAGCTGGACAGATTTCATTTTTATTGGACATCTGCTTTAGCTTAGCCGAATGTTCCCTTGCAGGTAATACCACTTTTCTATCTTCTTGCTTTAAATTAAGTTCTTCCATTATAAGCTTTACTCTTTGGAAAGTATCTTGGTCTACATAACCTTTTTTGTACTCACAGCTGGTTTTAAAGTATCTTCTAATTATCTCTTGTTTAGAAGCTTCTTTGACTACATCATCATCAATAATACCAAAGCCAACTCTGTTAACCCCCATATCTGTTGGAGACTTATAAACCGACTCTTTTCCCGTTATCTTTTCTATAATTCTTTTAATTACAGGAAACATTTCAATATCACGATTATAATTTACTGTAACTTTATTATAAGCATCAAAATGAAATGAATCAATCATATTTACATCCTTAAGGTCGGCTGTTGCAGCCTCATAAGCTATGTTTAATGGATGTTTTAGAGGAATATTCCATACTGGAAAAGTTTCAAACTTTGAATATCCTGCTATTTTTCCTCGCTTA
This sequence comes from uncultured Clostridiaceae bacterium, assembly GCA_946405135.1. Taxonomy (GTDB): domain Bacteria; phylum Bacillota; class Clostridia; order Clostridiales; family Clostridiaceae; genus CAMJGD01. The sequence goes on from CAMJGD010000030.1 coordinate 15,499, forward strand.
TACTCATGATAAAGCTGGCTAAGACAAGTGGCAAGCTTTCCGCTACCTGGTCCTGGAGCTGTTACTACAACAATAGGCTTAGTTGTTTCAATATATGGATTTTTACCATATCCCTCATCGCTTACAATTGTATCTACATCTGTAGGATATCCTTTAGTTGCTTTATGTGTATATACTTTTATGCCTCTACGTTGAAGTTTATTAATGAAAACGGTGGTTGCTGGCTGTCCATCATATCTAGTAATTACAACGCTATTTACATCAAGCTCATAAGCCCTTAAATCGTCAATAAGTCTTAATACATCCATGTCATAAGTAATTCCAAAATCTCCTCTTATTTTGTTTCTTTCGATGTCTCCTGCATATACACAAATAATTATCTCAGCTTTTTCCTTCAATCTGTGTAATAATTTAATTTTTGCATTTTCATCGAATCCAGGTAAAACTCTTTTTGCATGAAGATCAAATAAAAGTTTTCCTCCAAATTCTAAATACAACTTATCATAATTATTAACTCTTTCTAAAATATACTTTGATTGTTCTTCTAAATATTTTTCATGATCAAATCCTATTTTCATATTTACTCCTCACAATACAAAATGTTATACATTATTTTATCATTAACATATATTTACAAGTAATAACAATTAATATGGTTTTACAACTTTCTATTATTACATAATTTTAATTTAAAGTAAATAATATCGTTCATCATACTTACATATTCTCATTTATCTTAATTTTTTTCAACATTAATAATGGGCTATTACACCAAGAAATTTATATACAATACATTGATTTGAAAATTTAAAATCAATATATTGCAGCATTTATTCTTAATGCAACAGCCCCTTTATAAATCTCATCTTCTAATTATTAAATATTTTTATCACCTTATATTTTCTAAAGTTTCTTCATAAGTTTCCACACTATTATCTACTAAAGTTTTTTTATAAAACATAATAAAGCACAAAGTAGTTGTAACAGCAGCTATTATATCTGCTACTGGTTCTGCCATTAGAACTGCCTGCAATTTATTTTGAAAAAATCTTGGAAGTATAAATATAAGTGGTATTAATAACACTATCTTTCTGAGCAAGGCCAACCTAATAGATATTTTAGCTTGTCCAAGAGCAAGGAATGTTTGTTGACAAGCTATTTGTGCACCAAACAGAAAAATACCTGCAAAAAATATTCTTATGCTCCAAGATGTAATCTCTAGAAGTTCTGGCTTGTTATTAAATATAATAACAAATACCCTTGGAAATATCATAAGCAATCCCCACATAACCATTGTATAAGTTACACAACTTATAAATAATAATTTAAAAGTTTTCTTTACTCTATCTAACTGCTTAGAGCCAAAATTATAACTTATGATAGGTTGTGCTCCTTGGGCTATTCCTTGAATAGGAAGAGTTACTATTTGCATAATGCTGCTCATTATAGTCATAGCACCTACTGCCAAATCCCCTCCATACATTTGTAACTTATTATTTAAGGATATTAGTACTAGACTTTCTGTAGCCTGCATTATAAATGGTGATACTCCTAAAGCCATAACTGATAATACTACTTTTAAATCTGGAATTAAATATTTTTTTCTAATCTTAATTATACTTTTTTCTCCAAACAAAAATTTTAATATCCATACTGCAGAAACTATTTGAGCAATAATAGTAGCTAAAGCCGCTCCTTTGACTCCCATATCAAATACAAAAATAAATATAGGATCAAGTACTATATTTATAGCTGCACCAATCATTACGGTAATCATACCTGTTTTAGCAAAGCCTTGAGTATTGATGAATGGATTCATTCCTAAGGCTATCTGCACAAATACAGTACCTAGAAGATACAAAGTTAAATAATCTTTAGCAAAACCAATAGTTGCATCACTTGCACCAAATGCCCAAAGTATAGGCTCCTTAAATATCATAAATCCTATAGTTAATATAATTCCCAATATTAATAACATGGAAAAGCTGTTACTCATTATCTTTTCTGCTCCATCATTATCTTTTTCACCCATCTTAATGGCTGCTAAGGGTGCTCCTCCTATTCCAACCAATGAACTAAATGCAGATATTATAATTATGATTGGAAAAGCTATACCTACACCTGCCATAGCTATATCTCCATTTGCTATCCTTCCAATAAAAATTCTATCAACTATGTTGTATAATATATTTACAATTTGAGCAATAATAGCAGGTAATGATAATTTAAATAATAATCCCCCTACACTGCCTTTTCCTAAATCATTTGTATTTTTAGACATTCTCCCATTCCCCCATCAAAATGTTCATTATACGTTTTACCATTTTATTTTTTAAATCTTAATTATCTGAAACCTGCAGTAAACATTAAACACATCCTCATTCATATCTGCATTTATATTTCCATGCATTTTTTCAACTAATCCTTTTGCAATAGCAAGTCCTAGACCCGTTCCTTTTCCTGAACGTGTTTTATCTGCCATATAGAATCTGTCAAAAATATTTTCTACATCCTGTGAAGTTAAGTTTTCAGCAGTATTACTAACTTTTAATAGTGCCATATTCTCTTCTGTTTTTAAACAAATATTTATATTATCTTTAGCATACTTAACAGCATTACTCAACAAATTTTCAATAACACGCTCTAAAGATTTTTGTTCCGCTATAACATATATATTTTCCTTAGGTATCTCTATATTAGGCTCCACACCTTTATTGGCAAAATCAGTATACTTACCTAATAAAACTTCCTGTAATACTTTATTAATATTTAATTTTTCTAAATTCAATTCAAAATCTAATGACTCAATTAATGATAATTCATAAAAATCATTTAGAAGGGTTTCCAAAACTTTTGTTCTTTGCTCCGTTATATCTAAATATTCCTTTTTTTCCTCTTCGCTTATATCATTTAATTTTAAAAGTTGAATATATCCTTTGATTGACGTTAGAGGAGTTCTAAGATCGTGTGACATATTGGCAATGGTTTGCCTTAAATCATTTTCAAGCTTAACTTTATCTGCTTCACTCTGCTTTTTTAATTCTATAATTTCATTTATATTTTTAGCTAAAGTTTCAATTTTTTTATTTAATAATCCTATAGATATCTTTTTATCTACTTTATTTTCATTAATAAATGTAAGCTGCTTTATTAAGCTTTTTACTTGCTTCTCTATATAAAACAAATGGATACTTAAAAATGCTAATATAATTGATAAAACCAAAATTATATATACCATTTTACTTCCTGCCTTCCATTAAGTAGGTTTTACTTAATATCTTCTTTTTTAAATATGTAAATTCCTGCTGCTGTGGTTACTAATATAGTTATTAATGATATCACACCTGCTTGTAAAAAATCTACTGCTGTAGCTTTATCTTGTAATACAATACTAGGCTGAGAAAATATAAGCTTGTCAAAAATCCATCTAAATGAAGGTTTACGAATAACCATTATATTGAAAATTCTGTTTATAAAATCAAGTGCTATAACTAATCCCATAGTTATATTAACATTTCTAGATGCAAAAGCTATTAATGCACTAATACTTCCTATGGCAATATATATAAGTGACATAATGAAAAATAACCTTATTAAAACTACTAGAGAATTAAAAGTAAATGCTTCCCCATATCCATTTCTAGCTGTATTTATCAGAAACATTACTACCGGCACTGTAAAAGCAAGAATTATACTTGCTATATAATAGACCATAGTTTTTGATATAAAAATACTTGTTCTCCTATGTCCATAAGAAATCAAATTTTTAATATAGCCTGAAGTAAACTCCGTCACTATATAATCCGATGCAAACACTCCTATTAACATATTTACTGTCAAAGTGCTTTGAATAAAGAACATATATACTAAGGTTTCTTTACCATTCATTAGATTTAAATTTTTTGAAAAATCCTTTATTGAAAAAATATAAATTATAATAGCCTGAAGTATAACTAAAAATAAAAAAAAGTAAAATATTTTTGATTTTTTCAATTTATAAAATTCAATCTTTAACAAATTAAACATTTTCTGTTTCCTCTATTACTTTAGAAAAATAGCCTTCCAAATCCTCTCCCATAGGCATAATTTGTTCTACTTTAATTCCTTCCCTTACAAGTACTTCCGTTACTTTTCCTGTCTGTTCTATATAATCATATAAGTTTATAATATTATCCTGTAAGATGCTGAAATTTGATGTTTTTAGTTTCTCACTTATTACAACAGCTGCACTAGCTGCATTATCCACTTTAATATGAACAAATTTTTTACATCTATCGTTTAATTCATCTAATGTTATTTCTTCTAATAATCTGCCTTTATGTATTATTCCATAATTATTTGCAATATGATAAAGTTCCCCTAATATATGACTAGAAATAAGCATTGTCACTCCATATTCTGCATTTAATTTTTTTAATAATTCTCGTACTTCAATTATTTTAATTGGGTCTAACCCATTAATAGGTTCATCCAAAATCACAAATTCTGGCTCACCAAGTAGTGCCATAGCTATTCCTAATCTCTGCTTACTTCCTAAGGATAAAGCCTTTACCTTTTTATTTTTTACATCAATTAATCCTACTGTATCTAACAATCTTTCTACACATTCTTCTCCTGGTATACCTTTTTGAATCCTATTAATATACATATTATCATAAACAGTTTTATTTTCATAAAGTGCTGGTGTTTCTATGATAGCACCTATTCTTCTTCTGCCCTCTTCTATTTTATTCTTCTCGTGCTCTCCAAAAAGTTCAATACTGCCGCTATCTGGGGTTAAGAGCCCTGTTATAGCTCTGATTAATGTACTTTTTCCTGCTCCATTCAAGCCAATAAGGCCATAGATTTGACCTTTTTTTATTTCCATACTTATATTATTAAGCACATCTATATTTTTATATTTCTTTGTAACGTTATTTACCTTTAATACAATATCATTCATATCATAGACTTCCTCCATAATCCTGTCTAACTTTAGAAATGTCAATGCAAATATGATTATTTATATATTTTTTCTATTAATTATAACACAAGCTATTCCTAAAAATAATATTCCACAGCTTATCAAAATAATTAGTTGATGTGTAGTATAAGTTCCTGCATAAAATCCAGTATTAGCTATATAAAAGGGTAATTTTTCTATAACTTTCTTTAGCATTTCATTTCCCCTAGATGCCAAGGCTTGACCAAATAGTGCTAATATCAAATCAAAGTACAATACATAGCCAATAATTCCTGTAACTATAAAGTTAGAAGTAATAGCTGAAACTAACAAAATAAAAGAACCTAAAGTAAAAGCATATACAATAAAAGCATATAAATTATCAAGCAATATATCTAAATTAAAAGTTTTACATATAATACAGATGATTTCATAAAATGCAAAGCATATTATAGATGCAAATACAAAACTCATAAGTTTCGAAATCATTATTTCATTTCTGCTAAATACACCTGTAAATATCATTTTATCAGTTTTATTTGAAAACTCCTGGTTTAACGAAAAACTGCTGATAGCTAAAATAACAAATGGAATTGTATTCAGTATCATAGATGGAATATCCTCTATTCTACACATTTCATACTTACTAAGTACTATATAATTTAAAAATGAAATACCAGCCATGGTAAATAAAGAAATTAATAAGTTCCTTAAAAATTTTTTCTTCTTTATATCTAAAGTTATAACTTTTAAAGCTCTTTCCAAAATAAATCACCATCCCTTATGCTTATTTGATTTCTCTTTTATTAATAATAAAAATGGATACTATAAAAAATACTGCTGCCCAAGCTAAATTTATAAATATTGCCTGCATATCAAAAATTCCATACATTAAAGCCTCTACATTATAAAAAGGTGTTTTCATATAAGCTGAAAATTTCTGTGCAGCTTCTGGATTTCTACTAATCAAAGTTGTAATAGCTGCAGTATAAAAATTTACCATGCTAAATATTACTATATAAAATAAAATAGATTTTTTTTCACTAAACATTAAAGAAACTATTAAGAGCATAAGAGTGCCCATAGTAACTGTTACCACAATGTAGCTTATAAATAATTGTAAATGGTTAAATGCTAAAAACCCAGTGATTCCTATTTTTTTATACAAAATCAAAGATACTAGTAAGTTATCCACTTCAGCAATTATATAAAAAATAATTCCCCATAGGATTAAAGCAATTGCTTTTGAAAACATTATTTCTATTCTGTTGAATACTCCTGTAAATACTGTTTTAGTAATGTTAAACCTTATATCATTTCGTAAAATTGACACTGCGGTATACAGGATTATTACATATAAAAAACGTCCAAATTCAAAATTATAACCATCAAGTCCATATTGAGGAAGATTTATAGCAAAAACCCATAACATAGAATAAGTAAAAGCTGCAATTATACCTAATAAAAATTCCTTTGAACAAGCCGTATTTTTAACATTGAACCAAGATATTTTTAATAACTTATGCATTTTGCTCATCCCCCATAGTTTTTAGATATTTTTGTTCTAAGCTTTCCTTCACCTCATACACACTTTTAAGTGGTATATTCTCTTTTGCTATACTTAAAACTAAATTTTCTAATTCCTCAGGGTTTAGTTGAGCCTGAATTTTATCTTTATCCAATATTTTGTAATTTATTTTTTTATTATTAAAAAAGCTTTTTAATTCTTCTGACTTACTTGTTACAAAAGCAATAACAGCATTATCTTTTTCACTTTTATTTAAATTTTCAATTTTAATTATTTTTCCTTCCTGTATAAATGCAACTTTGTCACACATCAGCTCTATTTCAGAAAGAATATGACTGGATATCAATACAGTAGTGTGCTTTTCTTCTGCCATATATTTTATAAACTTTCTAAACTGTGGTACTATGGCAGGATCTAGTCCATTTGTAGGTTCATCTAGTACTAATACAGGTGGATAAGATAGAACTGCTTGTGCTACTCCAAGCCTTTGCTTCATACCTAAAGAATACTTTTTTGCTTTTTTATTTACATAACTTTCAATACCTAATTTCTTAACTATTTCATCTATTTCACTTTTATCCTTTAATCCAGATATTTCAGCAAAAAATAATAAATTTTCATAACCCGTTAATTCTGGATAAAAACCAGGTGTTTCTATTACACAGCCTATTTGTTTTGTATTATGTTTTTTGTTATCTCTTATATTTTCATCTTCTATAAAAACATCTCCATCATACTTTTTAATAAGTCCTGTAATAATTTTCATAAGTGTAGTTTTTCCTGCTCCATTAGGTCCTACGAGCCCTAAAATTTCACCTTGCTCTAAAGACAAATTAACCTTATCAAGTACAGTTTGCTTTCCATAAGCTTTACTTACATCATTAATTTTTAAAACTTCATTCACAAATAATCCCTCCAGAATCTAAAGTATTGATTTAATTCAATCTGTTAAGATTATTCTATACTCCTAAATATAAAAAAACTTAAAGGATTCCTTAAGAAAACCTTAAGTTTACCCTTTAAGTTTAACTGTACTTATAAAATATACCCTCTACCCTTTAAGCTTATAACCCATTCCCCATATAGTTTCTATGTACTCTTCTTCTGGATTATACTTTTGTAATTTGTTTCTTAAATTACTCATATGAACATTTACTGTATTGTCATCACCTAAATATTCTTCTCCCCATACGCTCTCAAATAAATTTGCTTTTGAAAATACTTTTTTAGGATGGCTCAAAAGTAACTCAAGTATGTGAAACTCTCTTGCTGTTAAAGTTATTTGTTTATCATCTACATAAACTTCTTTAGTTTCTTTATTTAAAATTATATCTTTATAAACTAAATTTTGTTTTGACTCATTGCCATTATTAAATTTCATGTATCTTCTAAGATTTGAATAAATTCTAGCTGATACTTCTTCTATATCAAAAGGTTTAGTAATGTAATCATCTGCTCCTAAATTAAGAAGCTTTATTTTATCTTTTTTATCAATTTTAGCTGAAATTATTATTATAGGCATTTCTTTAGTTTTTCTTATGTTTTGTAATAACTCTTCTCCTGTGATTCCAGGTAACATTAAGTCCAGTAAAACTAAATCAAATTCATAAGCTTTAATATGCAACATAGCTTCTGTACCTGAATAAGCTTGTACCACATTATATCCCTTTTTCTCCATCAGCCTAGCAAGCAAAGTATTTATATCATTATCATCTTCTACTATTAGTATATTAATATTTTTATTCATACTTAATCCTCACGTTATATAAAATATATATAATACAATATTATAACATACTTCATTGGATATTTTACAAATACTATTCTTCTATAACTTAAAGACTAATTAGCATAAATAACCGTTCTTCAAGAAAAAAATATTGGAATGCGCTGTGCACATCCCAATATTTAATACAGAGTGATAATTTTTTTATTCTGCAAGAGCTTTAACTTCCTGATATTTTTCAAGGTCTGTATAAAGCTCACCAAGATAAGGATTTCTCCTTGTCTTAACTACTTTATAAACCATATAAATAAATACCGCTATATTAACAAGCAATGCTGCAAAACTAAATGCAAAAAGTGGAGCAGTATTGTAAGTTGAAGAAACTGCAAAAGCACCCTTATCAATGAATGAAGGGAATGTCTGTGCAAACATGCACCATAATGCAAGAGTTTGTGCACGATGCTGTAACCATGCTCCTTTTCCTATAGTAAATGCGCAAACTGTAGGCGCTAACAATAATGCAAAACCACAATACCAAGCATGTCCTGGTAGACAATTGTATGTGTAAGCAAAATTCCAAACGTCATAAGCTATTATCCAAAACCATAACATATCAGGCCATAGCATATCCATGCTGCCATCTTTATCCGTCTTTTTTCGTATGCAAATTCCAAGCCATCCGGTGATAGTTATGATATTCAAGATACCAGCAATACCATTCATAAAATTCCATGAACCTCCAAGAACATACATAGCTTCATCTGCTAAGGTTCCGCCACCATGATATTGCATACCAATCTGGAAATCACGAGTTACTGCTTCCGCAATATTGATAGCAAGAATTAGAGGTGGAAAGCATAATGCCCATTTTTTTTCAGATAATCTCCATTCCTTACCTGTGGACTTATTTTTTCCTTTAACATGTCTGATACACCAAAAACCGATGCATCCAGCTGTAGCAGAATACACTTTTGCCAAATGGAACCAGTCTGTATAAGTTGTATCTTTTAATACTGTAAACCATAATATTGAAAGCACTATTGGCAAAACAACAAAGAAGGAAAATCCAACATATTTCCATCTACGTGATATTTCATTTAATCCAAATAGAGCTATAAAAACTAATATCCAGACACCCCATACACTTAACGCTGATGCCCCCTCAGCATAGTTAAAAACAAACATATAATTACCCCCTTAGTATAAAAAATTTAGTATTTTTTTCAAATATATTATACAATTCCTGTTAAATATTATTCAATAGACACATTAATGAAAATGTCTAAATTCAATGTAATTATATATTTATTAAAATTATTCTTTTATTTCCTCATTTATAAAAGCAGCCACTGAACGAGGAATACTTCCTGTTATCATTATCAAAAGTTTTCTAAGAATAATTTGAGGTTCCTCTTCCATTCCTTCACTTGCCCAGTCTATCATCAATCCATTAAATACATGTCTATAAAAATTAACAATGAAGATTTGATCTTTATCCTTTAATTTTACCCCAATTTTATCACAACATTCTTCAATCACAGCTTTAAGCAATTTACTGGAGAGATTTGCAAAATACATATTTGCTTCAGGCCAATAAGAAGAATAGTATATGTTAAAAATCATTTTTGAATTTTTCTTCAAATAATTCATTGTAGCTAAGAAACCACCCTCCCAGGTTTCAAAGGTTCTGTTTTGTGCAATTTCTGCAGATAGTTCTTCAGATATTATAAATTTAAAAATGTCCATAATATCCGTAAAGTAATAATAAAAAGTCTGCCTGTTTACATCACACTGTTTACAAATTTCTTTCACTGTAACTTTGTCTATAGATTTTTTATTTAATAAGTCCTTAAAGGAATTAATTATTGCAGTCTTGGCATGCTGTTTCATAAACTTTTCCTCCATTCTGTGGCTAAACACAGTTTAAACCTTAACATTTCCCTTAAGTTCCCTATCATAATGTTCTTTAAATATTTCATTAAAATATTTAAATCCTTAATTATAACTATTATACTAAATAATTATTTCCGCATTATTTTTAATTTCGGCAACTTTACCCATGATTCTTTTTGCATCATTCATATTATCTTTAAATAATGTAGAAAGATTCCCAACATTTCTAAATGGGTCTTCCATAAGAACTCTATTATCTTCAATTAATCCATTTTTTACTACATAATCAATTATGAGCTTTACAAAATGTATCTGTTTAGTATTTAGATTTTCATCATTTAAGAACTCAGAGAAGAATTCATTAGCAGCATTTCTGTCTAAACCTACCATCTTTCTTACAAGCTTGTTAACTGGCATATCTCCAAACTCTTTTTCATAATCTGCCTTTGTTCCAAGCTCTCTCCATAAAATAAATTCAAGAGTTTCTAAATCCTGTTTTGTCAGCTTCTTATTATTTTTAAGTTTATATATAGCAAGTTGATCTTCATGTTCTTTAAGATAATATTCAACCTTTTTTTTATAATTTTTTAAATTATTTGTATTATACATAGCTCCATGATATTCTTCTTTTATTATCATATCTTCAAAATGAGTATAATAAGTCTTTTGATTAGTTTTCTCTAAATACTTTATAAGTTCTCTTAGTGCTTGTCTAACTTCATCTAGCTCAAATAAATCAACTTCTTCCCAAAATTCAGTTGTTCTAACTTTATCTATAATACATTTTTGTTCCTGAATCTGTGGTATAGTTCCAAGCTTTGATAGGCTTTCTGCTGTTTCTATAACGCTTTTTATTGGTTTTGTTGCATTATTCCCCTGTAGTTTAGCAAGTTCAATAGTATACATAAGTATATCAAATCTCTTTGCAAGCTCATCATCATTTAATGTTATTATAAGAGGTGCTATATATTCTTTAATGTCCCTTGTATTAATAGCTCCAAGATTCTGCCATTGTTCTTTATTTTTATATTTTTGAACATATTTTAAGTTCATTTTTACTAAAAAATTATCTTCATTTAAATTATTTACGTCTTCAAGTACTTCTTCAAGCAATCCTTTTCTATGACTTACATATTCTTCTTCAGAATATTTCAAATTTTGAAGCTCTTTTATTAAATCCACTTTAAGATTAAAAATTCTCTCACTTAAAGTCTGCCCTAAATTACCTTCAAACCCCTTTGGATTCATTCTGAAAAATTCAAAATTATTACAAAAATCAAATATTAAAAATTTATCCTTATTTTCTCCAATCCCTAATAAATCTTCACAAAGCCTTGTACCTCTTCCTATCATCTGCCAAAACTTAGTTTTAGACCTTACCTTTTTAAAGAAAACAAGATTTAAAATTTCAGGAATATCAATGCCTGTATCAAGCATATCAACACTTATTGCTATTTGCGGCAACTTATTTTTATCAGAGAAATCATCAATTAAGCTATCTGCATAATTAATTTTGTTGTCTATCACTTTTGCATAGCTTGAGCCAAGTTCAGGATATAATTTATCAAATCTTCCTTTAATAGCTTCTGCGTGTTTATGGCTTTTAGCAAAAATTATAGTTTTACCCAGCTTTTCATTTCCTTCAATCCTTAATCCATTTCCCATAAGTTTATTTAAAACTAAATCTATAGTATCTGCATTAAATAGCCATTCATTAATAGCAGTACTACTTATTTCTTCCCCAACATTTTCGTCCGTCTCAAATGTTTCTTCATATTCTTCTTTTTCTTCATCAGATAATTCATCATATTTAATTCCATCTTCCATTATTTTAGACTTAACTTCTATAGTTTTATAATCTACAAGAAATTTATCTTCAACTGCTGTTTCAAATTCGTAAGCATAAGTAGGAACTCCATTTTCCATATCGAAAATAGTATAAGTATTCTTGTCTACTTCATCTTTGGGAGTAGCTGTAAGTCCTATTAAATATGCATCAAAATACTCAAAGATAGCTTTATATTTTTTATAAATGCTTCTATGGGATTCATCAACAATAATTAGATCAAAATGTCCACAAGTAAATAATCTTTTACCATCTTTAGCTTTAGTATCATCAATAGCATTCATTATTGTTGGATATGTTGAAAAAATCATTCTTGATTCTTCTGGATTATCCCTATTATCCAACAGATTACAAAGCGAAAGATCTGGAAGTAGTTTTGAAAAATTCTTTTTAGCCTGTCTTACAAGAGCTGTTCTATCTGCTAAAAACAATACATTCTTAATCCAATTATTTTTACTTAATACATCAACTAAAGAAATAGCAGTTCTTGTTTTACCTGTTCCTGTTGCCATGACTAATAAAAGCTTTCTCTTTCTTCTTTCTAGTTCCTCACAACATGCAGTTATAGCTTCCTTTTGATAATATCTATTGGTTATTTCATCTTTTATATTAATATTTCTTAAACTCTTCTTTTGAGTTCTTCTGTCAATCATAAGCTGTAATTCATCTTTTTTAAAGAATCCACAAACTCTTCTTTCAGAGTAACCGTTATAATCATCCCAAATATATGTTTCAAATCCATTGGTAAAGAAAATAACAGGTCTTACGTTATATTGCTTTTCTAAACAATCAGCATATAATTTAGCTTGTTGCTGTCCAACTTTTGGATCCTTACTTGTTCTCTTTGCCTCAACCACTGCAAGAGGCTTCCCATTATCCCCATACAAAACATAGTCTGCATAACCTTTTTCTGCATTATTAGGCATTCCAAAAAGTTCTATTTCTTCTCCAATATCCTTTTTAAAATCCCATCCAGCAAGTTTTAACTCTACATCTATATAAATCTTTCTTGTTTTAAACTCGCTTATTTCATCTATATTAAATTTATAATTTTCAGTGTTGTCTTTTCTTTTTTGAGTTATTTCTTTTCTAAGCTCTTCATTTTCCTTTATAATTTCTTCAAGTTTTCTATCTCTTGAGCTTAATTTTTCATATAAATCTCTAAGCTCCTCTGGCCTTACTCTTTTTTCTTCTCCTTTTAGAAGAGAATTTTCATCAAACTGCTTTTCCTTATAATCGTTTCCATAACAATAATCAATCCAATTAACAAATTGGTACAAATTATGTAGTGAAAGAATTGCTTCTTGCCTACTAACACTTTTATTAGTATGAACTGCCACATTACCTAAGCTAATAACAAATTTAAGTAAAGGCAGCATTCCACTATCAATAAGTTCTAAAAAGCTGTTATTATGAATCAAACTACTTATATTATCCTGATATGGCAGCTTTAAATCTTCATCAAAACTATATACCCATTTAACTGCAAGCTCTAATGCACGTCTGCTTAAAATAGCAGTAGTTGCTGGACTTACCAATATACTCTTTTCTGCTTCAATACAGGCATCTGAAAAACTACTAAATTCTTTTTTAAACTTTAAAAATTCAAAGTTAGTACACAATGTCAGTCCGTTACATAAAATCTACTAAAATCTAATATTTAGAGATTTATTCCTTATTCAAC
>CAMJGD010000031.1 GCA_946405135.1 uncultured Clostridiaceae bacterium
AACTAAATTTTATCCTTTAGAACCATTAATGGAAGATATAAAAATTGAAGATATATCCCATGCTCTTTCTCTGATGACAAGGGCAAACGGGCATTTTAAACACTTTTATTCTGTAGCTCAGCATTCTGTTAATTGTTATAAGGAAGCAAAAATTAGAGGATATTCAAAGCGAGTTCAGCTTGGCTGTCTTTTACATGATGCCAGTGAAAGCTATATTTCAGATTTAACAAGACCAGTTAAAAAGAATTTATCACAATATTTTGTTATTGAAGATAAGCTTCAAAAGGTAATATACGAAAAATTTGGACTTATCAATTTAACAGAAGATGAAATATATAAAATAAGAGAAATTGATGATGTAATGCTTTATTATGAATTTATAGAGCTTATGGATGAAAAAATATTTGATGAAGAGCCTTTTATAGCTATGAAGCATAACTTTTCACAAAGAGATTTTAAAACTGTTGAAAGTGAATTTATATATGCCTTTGAAAATATAAACAAATCTGATACTAAGAATAGTTATGTTGGTGTTGATGGCTGTAAATATGGTTATGTAGCAGTAAATATAACAGATAATGATTTTGAAATTAATGTTTTTAAAAATATAGAAGAAATATGTGCAAAATATAGTGATAGTAATACTATTTTAATAGATATGCCTATTGGACTTCCTGAAAACACATATGATATAAGGCCAGAAACAGAAGGAAGAAAAATATTATCTTCAAGATCATCCTGTATATTTACAGTACCATGCAGACAAGCTGTCTATGAAGAAGATTATTATAAAGCTAATGAAATAAACAGAAATATATTAGGAAAAGGTTTAAGCAAACAGTCTTTTTCTATTTCCAGCAAAATAAAAGAGATAGATGAATTTCTAAATAATACACCAGAGTTTAAAAATAGGCTTGTAGAGAGTCATCCAGAAATCTGTTTTGCAATGCTTAATTTTAATGGAACAATGGCAATGCCTATTTTTGAAAACAAGAAAACAGAAGAAGGAATGGAAAGAAGATTAGAGATATTAAGTCGCTATTATGAGAAGACTGATGAAATTAGAGAAGTACTATATTCTGATGACAAGTTGAAAGGAATTAAGGATGATATCATAGATGCACTATGTCTTTCTATTACTGGAATGCTTGGATATAAAAATGGATTTAAAACAATACCAAGGAATCCAATGAAGGATAGCAAAGGACTATTTATGCAAATGGTTTATGCTGATAAAATTTAAGAGAGGTATTATAAATGCTTTCAAAACAAAATATAATAACCACAATAAATTCCTTGAGCAATAAAAGAAAAATCTTTTTTTCGGAGGCAGACTTTCAGTTTGCACTTTCTTGGGAGCTGCAAAGGCATATGCCCAAAAGTGATGTTAGATTAGAATACTCTCCGGCACATATTGATCCATCTATGCGTATTGATATTCTTCTTAAAGAAGAGGATGAGTTTTATCCTATAGAGTTAAAATATGTAACTGCTGCTTGTGATACTATTGTAGATGGAGAGAGATATTTATTAAAAAATCATGGAGCACAAGATATAAGAAGATATGACTTCTTAAAGGATATTATGAGAATTGAAAAACTCATTTATAACCATAATGAATATAAGAAGGGGTATGCTATTTTTCTAACTAATGACTGTAGTTATTGGACAAAGTCCTCTGCTAAGGAAACCTGTGATAGGGATTTTAGAATAAATAAAGATGAAATAAAATCAGGGGAACTTAAATGGGGAGAAGCAGCAGGAATAGGAACTAAAAAGGGCAGAGAAGAATCTTTATTACTGCAGGGAAACTATAAATTAAACTGGCAGGATTATAGTAGTATTAGTGATGAAAAATGGGGTAAATTTAAAATTCTTATTGTTGAAGTAGAAAATAGCAAAGATATAACAAGTGTTACTAATAAATATTGGGTTTATGAAAATTGGGTAGCAGAAAAGAAAGCAGTAATTCACAAAGATAGCTGTGTATTTTGTAACCATGGAAAAGGTAATAATAAGAATATTCATGGAAAATGGCATGGAGAATTTTCAAGTTTTGATGAAGCAGAGAAATTTGCAAATACACTTAAGGATAGAGAAATAAGAAAATGTAAAAAGTGTATTATAAAATATTTGTAAGTTTATATAGTTCACTTAGATCAAGTCTGTAATAATTATTGTTAGTTATGCTAACATTTTATGTTGTAAAATAATTATTATTACATATTTCATTAAAATAGGGAGTAAACTATATGACTAATAAATTAAATGAGAGACTTAAACAGGTAAGTAAAAATTCAGGGCTTTCACAAGAATATGTGGCTGATATAATGAAGGTGCATAGAACGACTATAACTGCGATAGAAACTGGAAGTAGAAAAGTAACGGCAGATGAATTAAAGCAATTCGCTGAAATTTATGGAGTAACCTTAGATGAGTTAGTTTATGAACAGGACAATACCAAAGAAACTAAAATGTTTGCAAGAGCATTTTCTAGTCTTTCAGATATAGATAAAGAAGAAATAATGAATTTAATTGAATTCAAGAAAAAAATAAAAGAGAGACTTGTAGCAAATGTTTAGTAGTATAGATTTATCAGATTATTTCTATAAGCCAGAAATTCTTGCAAAGAAAGTTTTAGAAATATATTTTTTTCAAAGAATACCTTCTTATCCAATAGATCCTTTTGATATTTTAAAGCAGATGAATGTAGTTTATCAATTCAGGGATTTTAAGGATTTAGAGGGTATTTATATTGTGACTGAAACTGAATATGGTATTCCAAATTTAAAAATATAAAAAGCAACATCTAAGAATCATTAAAAGCAAGAGATGTTGCTTAAAGGATTATTATTTTATATGTGGAAGTATAACTTTAATAATATTTCCAATTATTTCCGATTCATGATTTGAACACTTATATAGAAGAGAAGCAATTTCAGTAGTCTCTTTAACTAACTGAGAATTATTATCTCCAAAAACTAAATAGTCAATAGAGCTATGAAGATTTTTAGATATGTTAACTAAACTATCCATGCTCATTTTTCTTTCTCCTCTTTCAATTTGACCAACATAAACAGGAGAAAGACTCATAAGCTCTGCAAATTTTTCTCTTGATATTCCTAATAATTCACGCTCAAAACGAATTCTTTCACCGATATTTTTATAGGCAGGTTCATATTTCATTTAAATCTCCCTCCTGTAATTACTTTACAAGAGTAAAAAGAACATAAAAATAAGCTATATGAATATAAAAAATATATTCATATAGTGGAAAGCGGTAGCCTTCAATGGTCTAGAGATGTTGAAGCAGTAAGAAGCATAACCCCTCAAGACTTTATGTGGCTCTTGGAAGGTCTTTCTCTAAATCAGCCAAAGCCAGTAAAAAGGATAGATGTTCAAACTGCACTATAGAAATAAAAATCCCGTTTTATGGTAGAATACAAATAAAATAAGTAAAGGAACTGTTAATTATGTATAGAGAAGCACAGATAAAAAAACTAGAAAACCGCATTGAAGGGCTAGAACAGGAGAATAAAACTCTCCATGAGATAGTTGAATTTCTGACCCTTAAATTCATTGACTGAAGTAGTTAGAAGACATCGGTCATCTGATATACTCCCTCCTTGTTGTAAACAAAAGGGTTATTTTACTTGTCGACTTATAAGGGAACATATCATTTTGCGACACACAGTTATTTTACATGGCGATGTTTGTTCAACTGCGTACATAAGATATAAATAATTTATTGTTTTGTGTTGATGTTCTCATAACAAGTTTCTTCTTTTCAATTTGATGATATATTATATAAAATAGAATTGATTTTTAGCTGGCATATGCTATAATTATACCTGTCAGGGGTATAGAGTTGTAATGATATATTAGAAAGGAGTTTTTGTATGAGAAAAATTAAAGATTTAAGTATAAAGATTAAATTAGCAGTATCATTTATGGTGATTGGATTATTTGTAATAACAATAGGATTTGAAGGAATGAAAATTTTAAAAACTGTTACTGATAATGCATATAGTATGTATTCAAAAAATATGCAATCGATTAAATATTTAGAACGGATTAAGAGTGTATCAAAAGAAGGAGGAGAAAATTTAATACAAATACTATATGAAAAAGATTCAGTTAAACTTAAAGAAGAAATAGAACAAATTAATAAATATAAAGAGGAAAATAAAAATTATAGAGAAAATTATGAGAAGCTTGTAAGTGATTTTAATGAAAAAAAGTTTTTGATGAATATAAGATACAATTAAGTGAATATAGCAACTTGAGAGATAATCTAATTAATTTAGTTGAACAAGGTAATAAAGAAGAGGCATTAAATGTTTATTTTACAAATATGATACCTTTGAGAAATAAAATGTATCAATTATTAGACAAAACAATAGAAATTAATGAAAAAAATGCAGAAAATGTTAATGCAAATAATTTATATACATACAAACATGCTAAGGTAATATTTACAGTATTAATTACTTTAGGATTAGTAGCTATTCTTGTAATAACTATCTTGATAATTAATGATATATTATATCCTTTAGGAAAAATTAAAAAATATGCAGAAAGATTTTCTAAGTATGACTTTTCAAGTTTTATAAATGTTGAAAAGAAAGATGAATTTGGACAAACAGGTGAAGCACTAAATGTTGCTCAAATGAACATAAATAATTTAATTAAGGTAATTATTGAAAATTCTTCTGATATGAGTGCAATAAGCCAAGAATTATTTGCTATCATTGAAGAATTTACTGTGAAATTTCAAAATATCAATGATTCTGTAAAAGAAATAAATAAAGAAGTTCAAGAGACTAATTGTATATCTAAAGATGTGACTGGAATAGTGAAAGGAGTTAATAAAGATATAACTCAACTTATGAATAAAGCAATGGAAGGAACTAATAATGCGAGTAATATTAAACAAAGAGCTATTAATATTCAAATGGAAACTAAAAGAACTTTAAATAATATTCAACGCATGTATAAAGAAAAACAGAAAGCTATTTTAAGTGCAATAGAAGCGGGAAAAGTAGTTGGAAATATAAGAATAATGGCAGATACAATTGCAAGTATCTCAGCACAAACTAATCTTTTATCTTTGAATGCTGTTATAGAAGCGGCAAGAGCAGGAGAAGATGGAAAAGGGTTTGCAATTGTAGCAGAAGAAGTAAGAACTTTAGCAGAACAGTCTAAAAAATCAGTAGAAGAGATACAAAATACAGTTATATTAGTTCAAGAGGCCTTCAATAGTTTATCAGGACATAGTAATCAAATATTGAAATTTATGGACAATGATATAAATCCACAATTTAATTACTATATTGAAATTGGAAATCAGTATTATATAGATGCTGAATTTTTGAGTAATATGTCTGAAGAATTTGCTTCTATGATAGAAAAAATAAACTTAATTATGAATAAAATGGATGACTCAGTTCAAACTTTGACTTGCTTTTCAGAAAAAGTTTCACAAAATACAAATGAAATAGAGAGTAATATTAATCATTTATTACAAGGAGTGAAACAAGTTTCAATAACTTCACAGCATCAAGCAAACCTAGCACAAAAACTTAATGAAGCAATTTTAAATTTCAAAATATAAAACAATTTGGAGGTAAAATATGATTACAGAAAAAATGATATTACTAGACATAGTTGAAAAATATCCCGAGACAGAAAAAATTTTTCATGAATATGATTATATTTTAGGAAAATGCTTATTATGTAATAATCTGTTTGATTCAATAGAAAATATAGTAAAAGAGTATAAACTTAATTCTAATGAAATGTTAGAAAAATTGAATAGAAGTTTAAATTAAAGTTCTTATTTGAATTAAATTAAGATGTTATCATAAAATTTTTTAAAACTGAATCAAAAATGTTGTTAGGTTTCTATTGAAATTAAACTGGCATATGCTATAATAATACCTGTGAGGGGTATGTTAAGAAAAGAGGTGAATCTTATGAAAATTAAAGTAATTAAGAGTAGATGCCCACAAAATCATTCATGTCCATCAGTAAGGGTATGTCCAGTAAATGCTCTTAAGCAGGTAGCATATAAGGCACCAACAGTTTCAGAGGATGAATGCATTAAGTGTGGAAAATGTGTAAGATATTGTCCTATGGGTGCAATACAATTTGTAGAAGAATAAAAATAAAATTTCTATAAAAATAAATTTATATTTAAAAAGAGGAGGTAATTACAGATGAAAGAAATAAATGAGAGCATGTTTAATGAGGAAGTTATTGAAAGTGATATACCAGTAGTTGTAGATTTTTGGGCGCCATGGTGTGGTCCTTGTAGGATGGTTGCGCCTGTTATGGAGGAATTAGATAAACAATATTCTGGAAAAGTAAAATTTGTTAAAGTAAATGTTGATGAAAATCCTATAATATCAAATAAATTCAGAATAGCAAGTATACCAACAATAATGGTTTTTAACAGTGGTAAAGCTGTAGAAAATATAATTGGTTTTAGACCTAAATCAGATTTCGAGCAGATAGTAAATAAATATATCTAATATAATTAAAGAAGATATTTATGAACGAAATCTAATGAAATAAGTGATAAAATATATGAGATTAAGTAGGTATGATAAAGAAAATTTTAAGAAGCTTCCATTAAAATTATTACTACTCATTTTAATAACTTTTGCAATGATACAGTTTGTTTCAGTGTCATTTATAAATTATAACGTTTTGAGAAAAATTGGTGTTGATAAAAATATTATAAAGCTGTTTTTAACTAAATTAATTATTATTAATATAAGTATGCTTATACTCTTTATTATTATTGTGCTTATAATCACTAGGATATTTAGAAGGATAAATAATTATGCATTTTATAGCTGTACAACTGGACTACCGAATAAGAATTATGTATTAAATAATTTAACTAGTGAAATTTCTAGGATCAAAGAGTTTTCAGCGCTAATTAGCTTAGATATGGATAATTTTAAAGGTGTTAATGATAATCTTGGACATTTATCTGGAGATGAACTATTAAGACAGGCAGGTAGAAGATTCAAAAAAATTATTAAAATCCAAGATTGTGTATGTCATATTGGAGGAGATGAATTTTTATTTTTTATAAAGTCTGCTAATAATAAAAGTGAAGTTGAAAAAATTGCAAAAGAAATTATACTTACATTTACAAAACCATTTATTATTAATGGGAAAAATGTAGATTATGTAACTGCAAGTCTTGGTATAGCATTGATACCACAGGATGGAAATGATTTTCAGACTATCTATAATTGTGCAGATGATGCTATGTATAGTGCTAAAGGACTAGGTAAAAATAGTTATAAATTTTACGATAAAAGTATGAGCTTTCACATATATGAGAATGCTGTTAAAAAGAAAGAAATAGAAGATGGAATAAAAAACAAGGAATTTAAAGTGTTTTATCAACCCAAAGTTTCCAAAGATGGAGTTTTAATTGGTGCAGAGGCATTGGTTAGATGGTTTAAAAGTGATGGTAAGATGCTGCCACCTTCTGAATTTATTAATTTGGCAGAGAGAAATGGTTTGATTATTTCTATAAGTGAAATTGTAATTGATGAAGTTTGCAGTAAAGTTAATTTTTGGATAGAAAAAGGTTATGGGAATTTTACTATTTCTATAAATATTACAGCAGAACACCTGATTAATGAAAAACTTTGTAAAGGTATTATTGAAAGAATAAAGTCATATGATATACCTACAGAATATATAGAATTTGAAATTACAGAGTCAATGATTATAAAAGACTTTGATGCAGCAGCAAACAATATTAAAATGATAAAAGATTTCGGCATTAAAGTAAGTATGGATGATTTTGGAACAGGATATTCTTCATTAAATTATCTTAAGAAATTACCTATAGATATTATTAAGATAGATAAATCCTTTATAGATACGATTAATGAAGAAGAAAAAGACAGAATAATACTGGAAAATATTATTAATATATCACACAGCTTTAATTATGATGTAGTGGCTGAAGGTGTGGAAAATGCACAACAGTATGAAATATTGAAAAATATGAAGTGTGATATATTTCAAGGATATTATTTTGGAAAGCCTGTTGATGAAGGTACTTTTGAAACTTTATTTCTAAAGCAGTTTAATAAATTATAGATAAGCATAAGAATGTTTTTTAAGCATTTTTATGCTTTTTTTATAATTGGCATTTGACAATAACTAAAAAAAGAGTTAATATGAAATTGGCAAATGCTAATATTAGATTTTATTTAGGAGATGATTTCATGGGAGAATGCAGTACATGTCCATCAAGTGAAGGATGTTCAAAGGATAAAGATAGTTGTATGGTTAAAAATAATCCTTTAAACAGTGTAAAAAATGTAATTGGTGTTATGAGTGGAAAAGGAGGAGTAGGTAAGTCTTCAATATCTGTACTCATTGCAAAGCATTTAAAACAGCTTGGGTATAGTGTGGGCATATTAGATGCCGATATAACAGGACCAAGTATTCCAAGGCTGCTTGGATTAAGAGGTAAAAGAGCTGAGGTTACTGAAGAAATGATGATACCTGTTGAAAACTATGATGGAATAAAGGTCATGTCACTAAATTTCCTAATAGATAAGGAAGATGATCCTGTAATATGGAGAGGACCAATGATTGCGGGTGTAGTTGAACAATTTTGGACAAATGTTCTTTGGGGAGAACTTGACTATTTAATAATTGATATGCCTCCAGGAACAGGTGACGTTGCATTAACAGCAATGCAATCTATTCCAATTAATGGAGTGGTTATGGTATCTGTGCCACAAGATCTTGTTTCTATGATAGTATCAAAGGCTGTAAATATGGCAAGAAAGATGGATATTAACATTTTAGGTGTTATAGAAAATATGAGCTATATAACTTGTCCTGACTGTGGTAAAAAAATAAAACTTTTTAATAGCGAAAGCACAGAGCAATTTTTAAAGGAAATGGATTTAAAATTATTAGGAGAACTTCCTATGCTAAATAGTATAAGCAATTTAAGTGAGCACTGGTATGAAAGCGTAAATGAAAGTCTTGAATTGATTTTTAACCCTATAGTAAAAAATATAATAAAAGACTTGGAGGATTAGTAATGATTAACACAGATATTTTAGTAATCGGAGGTAGTGCAGGAGGAATACTTACTGCTACAACAGCTAAAAAAGTATATGGAGATAAAAGAGTAGTACTTGTAAGAAAGAATAAAACAGTAATGGTTCCTTGTGGAATACCATATGTTTTTGGAACATTAAAGGATGCAAGTAAAAATAGAATACCAGATGCAATGCTTATAAACGCAGGAGTTGAGCTCCTAATAGATGAAGTTATAAAAATTGATAAAGAAAACAAGATTGCAATTTTATCAGAGAATGAAGAGATAAAATACGATAAGCTTGTAATAGCAACAGGTTCACTTCCAATAATACCAAAGTTTATAAATGGGTATAATTTAAATAATGTGTTTCCAATTATAAAAGATGAAGATTATCTAAATGATATATTAAATAAATTGGGAAATATGCAAAATATAGTAGTCATAGGTGGGGGATTTATTGGAGTAGAATTTGCAGAGCAATTAAAAAAAGATAATAAAAATGTAACCATTATTGAAGTGGCAGAAAAGTGCTTATGGCAGGCATTTGATAATGATATATGTGATGATGCTGAACAAGAGATGAAAGATAATAACATAGATGTTAAGACCGGTATTAGAGTGAAAAGCATATTAGGAAATGATAAAGTTGAAGAAGTTGAACTTGAAAATGGAGAAAAAATAAAAGCTGATGCAGTTATTTTAGGTATGGGAGTTGTTCCTAATTCAAGTATTGCAAAAGAAGCAAGTATAATGGTCAATGAAAAAGGTGCAATAGTTGTAGATGAATATATGAGAACTAGTGAAAAAGATATTTTTGCAGTAGGCGATTGTGCTGAAAAGAGATGCTTCTTTACTAACAAAAATATTCCAATATTACTTGCTTCCACAGCGGCTATGGAAGCAAAAGTAGCAGCATCTAATTTATATGGATTAAAGTATGTAAGAGAAAATAAAGGAACAATTAGTGCATTTTCAACAAAATTATTTAATAAATCATTTGCAGCTGCTGGACTTACAGAAAGAAGAGCAAAAGAAGAGGGCTTTGAAATAAATATAGGAAAGTTTGCAACTATGGATAAACATCCCGGTTCTCTTCCAGAAACAAGTAAATTAGAATTGACTTTAATATTTATAAAAACTTCTGGAGTACTTATAGGAGCACAAATATCTGGAGGGGAAAGCGTTGGTGAGATGATTAATATATTGAGTTTGGCAATACAGAAAGGATTAACTGCAAATGAACTAAATACTTTCCAGGTTGCTACTCATCCGCTTCTTACAGCTTCACCTATTGCATATCCTATAAATGCAGCTGCATTAGATGCTTTAACAAAGGATTTAAAAAAATAAAATAAAGAAATGAGGTATAGTAATGAAAATAGCAATTTCAGCAACAGGAAAAACTATTGAAAATCTGCTTGATATGAGATTTGGAAGATGTGAATATTTCCAAATTCATGATACTGAAAGTGGGGAAATTAAAATTTTAGATAATAAAGGACAGAATGCTAGTGGTGGAGCAGGTATAGCTGCATCTAATCAATTAATAGATGAAAAACCAGATGTTATAATTACAGGTAATCTTGGACCAAATGCTTTTGAACTTATCGAAAAAGCAGGAATTAAAGCATATAAGTGTGGGAATATAACTATAAGTTCAGTGCTTGAAAAATATAAAAACGGTGAACTAGAAGAAATAAAAATGTCTGGACCTGCACATCATGGAGGAAGCCACTAGATTGGAGATGAGTATATAGTGAACATAGCAGTACTTAGTGGTAAAGGTGGAACAGGAAAAACTACAGTTTCAACTAATTTAGCGCTTGCATTAAAGGCAAATTATATAGACTGTGATGTGGAAGAACCAAATGGTTTTTTGTTTCTAAAACCTGAAGTAGATGCAGAAGAAAAAGTTATAGTAGAATATCCTGTTATAGATGATAATAAATGTAAGAGCTGTGGTGCTTGTGTTAATGTGTGTCAATTTAATGCACTGGCGAAGGTGAAGGATGATATTATGCTTTTTCAAAAGTTATGCCATGGGTGCGGGGCGTGCCAGATTGTATGTAAATATAATGCTATAACTTATGGTAAAAGGGAAATAGGTAAAATTGAAAAAGGTACAGCAAGAGATATAAATTGCAGCAGAGGAATTTTAAATATAAGTGAACCTATGGCAGTACCAGTTATAAGGAAACTTCTTAAAAATTTATCAGATGGAATTAACTTGATTGATTGTCCTCCTGGAACTTCTTGTAATGTAGTAAATGCTTTGAAATATGCCGATTCAGCAATACTTGTTACAGAGCCTTCTGAATTTGGACTCCATGATTTGAAAATGGCTGTGGAACTTGTGAAAATGTATAGTATACCTTTTGGAATAGTTATAAATAAAGATGATGGTAGTGATAATATAGTTAAAAAATTTTGCAGAGAAGAAAAAATTTCATTGATAGGTACAATTCCTTATAGTAAAGATACAGCAGTAATTTATTCTAAGGGAGAGATACTATATGATGATTTGCATCATAAAGAAATATTTAATCACTTATCTATAGCTGCAAAGGAGGTGCTATCTTGGAATTAGCAATTTTGAGTGGGAAAGGTGGCACTGGAAAAACTACCATTGCCACAGCATTATCTGAACTTGCTAAAGATGTAATAAGAATAGATTGTGATGTAGATGCTCCAAATCTTTATTTGTTCTATGAGGGTAAGGATATTGAAAAAAGCAAATTTACAGGTAGTAAAAAAGCAATAATAGATGAAGCTCTTTGTACTAAGTGCGGAAAATGTGAGAGTGTATGTAAGTTTCATGCTGTAGAAAACTTTATTATAAATCCATTTATCTGCGAGGGGTGCGGGGCATGCACATTAGTGTGTCCACAAAGTGCTATAAAACTAGAAGATGAGAAAACAGCAGATACCTTTATTACTGAATTAGATAATGGAATAATTTCTAGAGCAGAAATGGGAATAGGCAGTGACGGTTCAGGAAAATTAATAACTTATTTAAGAAAAAACGGAAGAAGATTTAATAAAGATGAGAAACTAACTATAATAGATGGTTCACCAGGTATTGGATGTGCTGTTATATCATCAATAACAGGAGCAGATGCAGTTTTAGTTGTTACAGAACCTACAAAATCAGGGCTTGAGGATTTAATGAGAGTAGGAGCTTTATGTGAACACTTTGGAGTTTTTACTATGGTTTGTATAAACAAATACGACATAAATGAGGATATGAGCAAAGAAATAGAAAAGTTCATTAATGAAAAAGAATTGGTTTTAGTAGGAAAAATTCCATTTGATGATACCGTAATGAAATCTATAAATGAATTAAAGCCAATAACTTTTTATAAAGATAGTATAGCAGAAAAGGCTATTGAAAATATGTGGAATAATATGCAGATGTGTTTGCATTAAATTAAAACGAGATGTGGAGTTAGTATAAATGACAAAAGTATTAGAATATCATAAGCAAGGATATAATTGTGCAGAATCGGTTATAAAAGCATTTAATGAAGAAAGAGAATTGAATATTCCTGTTCAAATTGCTAGCCCTTTCGGTACAGGTATGACTATAGGAAGTACTTGTGGAGCAATTACAGGATCACTTATAGCATTAGGAGCATTAAAAGGAAGAGAAGAAGCAGCAAATAAGAATGAATCAAGAAAGTATACAAAAGAAATAATGAATAAGGTAAAAGAAAAATATGGTACATTTGAATGTTTAGAGTTAAAGAAAAAAGGTGTATCTTGTAGTGAAATAATAGAATATACCTATGATATTTTAAAAGAAAGTATAAAATAAAAATTTAAATAAAAATATAAGGAGGAATTTTAAATGAAAATAGCAGTTGCAAGTGAAGGAAAATATGTAAGTGGACATTTTGGACATTGTGAGGGTTTTACAATATATGAGGTAGAGGACGGTAAATCATTAATTAAGAATTTTACTCCTAATCCAGGACATAGACCTGGTTATCTTCCAGTATTCCTAAAGGAATTAGCCGTAAATGTAATTATTGCAGGAGGCATGGGAGAAACAGCACAACAGTTATTTAATGAAAATGGAATTGAAGTAGTTGTTGGTGCTGAAGGTTCATGCGATGATATAGTGCAAAAATATGTAAATGGTGAATTAGAATCAACAGGCAGTGTTTGCAGAGAACATGAACATGAAGGACATTGCAATGAATAATTATAAAGGATGATTTTATGAAAGATGATTTGATATCTTTTAAAAAGCTCTTGGAGAAAAATGGATATAAATTTACAATGGGTAAGAGGATAGTGTTAAAAACTATTTTAGATAGTAAAACTCATTTAAATGTAAAAGAAATATACGAGAGAATAAAAGAATACCAAATAGGACTTGCTACGGTTTATAGAGCTATAAAGGTATTTAATAAACTCGGAATAGTAAAAGAAATAAATATTAATGGTATAAGTTATTATGAAATGAAAATATTTAGTGGTAAACCCCTGCATATTCATTTTAAATGTTTTAAATGTAATAGTATAATTGATTTAGATAGTCAAAGTTTAAACTTTGACTATCTAAAGTTAAATAAAAAAGTGGAAGAAGAAAATAACATAGTAATATATGATTCAAATATTATGTTCGAAGGATTATGCAGTAAATGCAGGGAGGAATTAAAATGCCAAGACCAACAAAATTTAGAAGAGTAGAATTTTTTCCAGAGGATACTTATTTTGTTCCATGGGGTAAGCCTAAATGCGAGATTGAAGAAATAGTATTAAAAGTAGAAGAGCTTGAAGCAATGAGGCTTAAGGATATTGAGGAACTAAATCAAGAAGAGTGTGCCGATAGAATGCAGGTATCAAGGCAAACTTTTCAAAATATTATTGATAGTGCCAGAAAAAAGATAGCTATAGCTTTGACAGAAGGGAATGCTATAAGGATAAGTGGTGGAAATTACAGAGCAACATTTTGTGAATTTAAATGCTTTAATTGTGGGAATGTATATGAAATAAACTATGAGCAGGATAAATATAACTGTCCTGTTTGCGGTTCAGATAAAGTTATGTGCAGTAAAAAGGCAGATTTTTGCACAAAATGGTGTAAAACTACAGAGTAATTAATTTAATTGTTTATTTTCAGAAAATTATACTGATAAAGTAATTAACCATTATATGCTTTCAGATATGTTTGAGTAGATATAAATTTATAAGGATGGTGAAATATATAAAACTATATTTTGCAGCACCACTATTTTGTGATGCAGAAAGAGAATTTAATGAAAAAATAACTAATCAGATTGAAAGATTAGGATATGAAGTGTTTTTACCTCAAAGAGCCAATATTGATTTAGATGAAAAATGTTCAAGAGAAATAACCAATCATGAAAAATCAAAATCTATATTTGAATTAGATAAAAAAGAAATGTTTAGCTCTGATATATTTCTTTTTGTATTAGATGGTAGAATACCAGATGAGGGAGCCTGCGTTGCATTAGGAATGTGTTATATGCACAAAAGTTTAGTAAATAATAATAAATTGTTAATAGGATTACAAACTGATAAAAGAGGTGCATATGAATATTCCAAATTAAATCCAATGATAGAGGCATCTATGAATTGCATTTTTGAAAGTGTCTCTGAATTATTAGAGTTTTTAAAAAATAAAATTATATCAGAGTAATTATAAGCCAATAGAGTGATGAGGTGAATCTTATGTTTTCTGAAGATTATACTGACACAGTAATTGAACATTTTATGTGTCCAAGAAATGTTGGAATAATAAAGGATGCAAATGGAGAAGGAACAATAGGAGATCCAGGATGTGGGGACTCTTTATGTATATATATTAATGTGAAAAATAATATAATTGATGATATTAGTTTTTTAGTTTTTGGATGTCCTGCTTCAATTGCAACAAGCAGCATGACCACAGAACTTGTAAAGGGAAAAACTATAGAACAAGCATTAAAACTAACAGAAGATGATATAATAAATGCGCTTGGCGGATTACCTGAAAAAAAGAAGCATTGTTCAAACCTTGGGGTTAAAGCATTAAGAAAAGCCATTGATGACTATTTTGCTAAAAGTATTCATAAAGAAGAATAGTATAAAAAAACAAAGTTTACACAAAATAAGACAGGAGGTGTTTTATTTTGAAAATAACTTTATCACAAAAAGAAAGAATGTTACTAGAAGATCAAAAAAGTCATGAACAAATTTGTATACAAAAGTATAATAATTATGCAAATCAAGCAAAAGATAATCAATTAAAACAAATATGTAAGGCTAATGAGCAAGTCGAAAAAAATCATCTTGACACTATTAATCAATTGCTAAGTGGTAAGATTCCTGATATGAACCAACAGCAAAATCAAAATATTCAGCAGAATATTGGTAGTACTCAAACTAAGGAAAATAATTTATCTGATAAGGATATATGCTCAGATTTATTAATGACAGAAAAATATGTTTCAGGAACTTATGATACTACAATTTTTGAATTTAGAGATACTAATGTTCGTGATATATTAAATCACATACAAAAAGAAGAACAAAAGCATGGAGAATCTATATTTAAGTATATGGAAAGTAAAGGAATGTATAATGTACAATAAATTTTAAAATTTTAATAAAGCACAAAAGAAGGTTATGCACAAAATGAGATATTCTTTTGTGCTTTTATTTTAAGAAGTAATATTTAATTAACAAAAGATAATATACGTAAAAAATAATTTTACTCCAAATCTAGGACATAAGACGAGGTATCTTACAGTGTTTTTAATTAGCCTAGTTGTAAGCTTGATAAACACAAATTGAGCTTTTGTTTATAGCATTACATATAGAATAAAACTTAAAAATTGGACAAGTTTAAATTTTAATATAATTACTAGAGAATTAAATGAGCTTGTAATATTTGTTTGAAAATACGTCTGTCTTTTATCAAATGGTATAACTACATTATACATTACCTCATAAGGAGAGATAACATGATAGATAATGCTAAAGATATATCAGAATTATTAAAGGTATTAGCAAACGAAAATAGAGTAATAATTGTTTGCTATCTATTAGAATCGTCAATGACAGTAAGTGAGCTTCATAAAAGGATGAATAATCTTACACAGCCAGCATTATCACAGCATTTAGCTATCTTAAAAGCTCATAGAATAGTAGATTCATATAAAAATGGACTTTCTATTACATATTCTATACATGATGATAGAATTAGAAATATAATAATAAATTTAAGAGAAAATATTAATTTATATTAGAATTAAATATTATTTAAAATATGAAGAATGGGGGGAATCTTAATGAAAAAGATAGGAATTATTATTTGTGGACGCTATCAGAACTGCGGTGGAGGAAAATGTTTTAGAGCTTTAAAGGAACGTGTAGGAGGGTTTGCAATATACTCGCAAGAAGAACAAGTTGAAATAGTTGGATATTCATATTGTGGGGGATGCCCAGGTGGTAATATAGAATATGTTCCAGCAGAAATGATTAAAAATGGGGCAGAGGCAATTCATTTAGCGACTGGTTTTGTTGTGGGATATCCTCCATGCCCTAGTATTGAAAAATTTAAAGAATTTATCAAGACTCATTATAAAATACCAGTTATAGTTGGAACACATCCAATTCCTATGAAATATTTTTTAGACCATGAAAAAATGTCATTTTGGAAGGAAATGAACATGAGTACAATTGCTCCAGAGTTATTTAAAGATACAGAGGCAATAATGAAAAATTACGATTGATTTTATATAGATTAAAATGGTTGAGGTGACAATATGTATACTTGTGCAATGTGTAGAGAACATTACTGTAAAACAGGAGAGTATGAAAATCTTCCGCTTAATTGTCCATGTAATGAAAAAGAAGAACAGGAAAAAATAAAGAAACTATATTTGGAAGAAGAAAATCATAAATTAGCTTATAATTCTGCTTTAGTTGAAGCAGAAGGATATTGTAAAAAAACAAGACTTGAAGAAACCATTGATTTTGCAAATAAATGTAACTTTAAAAAGCTGGGGGTAGCTTTTTGTGTTGGATTAAGCAATGAGGCAAAAATATTATGTTCTATATTAAAATATAATGGCTTTGAGGTTAATTCGGTGGTGTGCAAAAATGGAAGCATACCTAAAGAATTTTTAAAAATTAAAGATAGTCATAAAGTAAGACCAGGTACTTATGAACCAATGTGCAATCCCATAGGACAGGCAACATTTTTAAATAAAACTAAAACAGATTTGAATATTATTCTGGGATTATGTGTAGGACACGATTCACTATTTATAAAATATTCTGATGCACCTGTAACAGTTTTTGCAGTTAAAGATAGAGTACTTGCACATAACCCTATTGGTGCATTATATCTTTCAGATGGTTATTATAAAAATAAATTATATAAATAATGGAGGTATTATTATGGAAAAAGTTCAAGGAAATATGAAGGGCTGTCTTCAGCCAATGCCAAAGATACTAGTTTCTTGTAGAGACGCAGAGGGTAAAAACAATGCATTAGCAGTAGCCTACTGCTGTAATTGCAGTTATGATCCGCCAATGCTTATGGTGGGCATTGTTCCTTCAAGATATTCTTATAAAATTGTGAAGGAAACAGGGGTTTTTGTTGTAAATATTGCTACAAAAGAACAAAAGGAAATGTTTGATTATTTAGGAAGCCATAGTGGCAGGGAAGAGGATAAATTTTCAAAACTTAATATTAAGGTTGAAGAGGGAATAAAGGTTAATGCTCCTTTACTTGCGGATTGTCCAATAAATATAGAGTGTAAGGTAGTGGACTCCATAGTAACTGGTTCACATGAAATGTTTGTGGGTAAAATTGAATATGTTCATACTGATAGAAAAACAGTTGATGATAAAGGGAACATTGATTTTTCTAAAATTGAACTTCTTTAAAATCAATATAAATGATTATTGACATATGCCCAAAACTGAGTATAATAATAATTGTAAAGGGCAAATGCCCAAAACAAAAATTAAAAAGGAGATGGGTTTATGCCAAGAAGAGATGGTACAGGTCCAATGGGAATGGGTAGAGTGACAGGAAGAGGTATGGGCTTATGTAATGAAACTAAAGCTCTTGGTGCAATTGGAGGATTAGGCTTGGGATTAGGGTTAGGCTTCAGAAGAGGCTTGAGAAGGAATGGCTTTAATAATACAATTAATTCTGAAAATCAAAAGGATTTACTCAAGGAAGAAAAAGCTATTCTTGAAAACAGACTTAATCTAATCAATAATCAACTAAATACTCTTCAAGATGACAAGTAAATAAGGGGTGGTTTTCCACCCTTTATTTATGCTTAAGGTATAAGTATATATTATTATAAATATAGAATTTGAATTTTATTGTAAGGAGAGAGAAAAATATGGCTTTAAGAAATATTACTAATTATAAAACAGATGATATATTGAGAAAAAAATCAAAGTATATAAATAAAATTGATAAAAGAACATTGCAATTGTTAGATGATATGGCTGAAACAATGTATAAAGAGAATGGTGTAGGATTAGCTGCTCCTCAGGTAGGAATACTAAAAAGAGCAATTGTTGTTGATATTGGTGATGGTCTTATAAAACTCATAAATCCTGAAATAGTATGGCAAGAAGGTGAAGAACAAGATACAGAAGGATGCTTAAGTATTCCTGGCATTGTAGGTGAAGTTAAACGCCCATATAAGGTAAAGGTTAAAGCTCTTAATGAAATTGGTGAAGAAGTAGAAATTAAAGCTCAAGGATTGCTTGCAAGAGCATTTTGCCATGAGATAGATCACCTTGATGGTGTACTATTTATTGATAAGGTTGTTTCAGGAACTATTAAGAATACTGATATTTAGGATATGGTTTTTAATAGATATAAGTGTAAATAGAGAAAGAAGGATAATAAATAAATGAAAAATATACATAAATTTAAATGTAAAGAGGACTATTTTATTTTAGACGTAAATTCTGGGGCTATTCATGTGGTAGATAAAATTGTATATGATATGATTGATGAAAATGGTATTGAAAGTAGAGCTGATGTCTTAAATAAATTCAAAGGAATATATGATGAAGCTATTATAAATGAGTGCTATGATGAAATAGAAGAACTCATTTATAATGAGCAGTTATATACTAAAGATATATATGAGAATATTGCTAAAAAATTTGAAGAAGAACCTAATTATATAAAAGCAGTATGCCTTAATATTGCCCATGATTGTAATTTGAGATGCAAGTATTGTTTTGCTGATGGTGAAGGATATGATCAGCAAAAAAAGTTAATGAGTTTTGATGTAGCTAAAAAAAGTATTGATTTTCTAATTAAAAATTCAGGCCCAAGAAAGAATATAGAAGTGGATTTTTTTGGCGGGGAACCACTTTTAAATATTGGTGTTGTAAAGAAAACCATTGATTATGCAAGAAGCTTGGAGAAACAATATAATAAAAATTTCAGATTTACAATTACTACCAATGCAACGCTTTTAACTGAAGAAGTAATGGATTATTTGGAAGAAAATATGGTGAATATTGTTTTGAGTATTGACGGTAGAAAAAAGGTGCAAGACAGTATAAGATTAAAAATTAATGGAGAAGGTACTTATGATGATATTCTTCCTAAAATAAAAAGGATGGTTGAAAGAAGACACAAATCTAAAAAGCAATATTATATAAGAGGAACCTTTACATCACAAAATTTAGATTTTTCTCAAGAAATAAAGCATTTTATAGAGCTTGGATTTAAAGAAATTTCTATTGAACCAGTAGTATTACCAGAGGATAATGTATTTTCTATTAAGGAAGAATATTTAGATAAGATTTATGAGGAATATGATAAAATTTTAGACGAATTATTACAGCATGATGATGTTGTTTTTTATCATTTTAATATTGATATTAATGGAGGCGCATGTATTTATAAAAGAATATCAGGTTGTGGAGCTGGCTTTGAATATATTGCAGTAACTCCTGATGGTGATATTTATCCTTGCCACCAATTTGTAGGTAATAAAGATTTTTATATGGGAAATGTATATGAAGGCATTAAAAATAAAAAAATATCAAGTGATTTTAGAAAATCAAATATATATAATAAACCAGAATGTAAAAATTGTTGGGCAAGATTTTTTTGTAGTGGAGGTTGCCAAGCCAATAATTATAATTTTAATGGCGATACAAAAATACCTTATGAAATTGGATGCAATATGCAAAGAAAAAGAATTGAATATGCAATAGCACTACAATATTATAGAAATAAAAAGGCTGAGGAGTGTTGTAAGTAATGGCAAGACCAAGAAAGTGGAGAAGAGTTTGTACATTACCGGAAGTAGATAAATTTGGCCCTATTGATGTATCTAAAAGTGTAAGTGAAGCAATAATAATGACAGTAGAGGAATATGAAACAATAAGACTTATGGATTTAGAAGGGTTAAATCAAGAACTATGTGCAGATACAATGGGGGTTGCACGTTCTACGATACAAAGAATATATGATGATGCACGCAAAAAAATAGCAGATAGCTTAGTAAATGGTAAGATACTAAAAATAGAAGGCGGTGATTATAAGCTATGCAGTGATTTTGGAGATAGAGAAAATTGCGAAAAATGTATTTGCGGTAGACATAGACATGGAAGAAATAAAATGATGGGGGATAACTGTGGATATTAATTTAGAATGTATTTATTGTACTATAAAAAAAGCAGATTCTTTATTTAGTAAGTATGAAACCGATGAAGATGAAAAGTTAAAATTTATGAAAGAAGTATTTAAAATAATTTCAATGTCTGAAAAAGGAGACACATCTCCTTATTTAAATACAAGGATAATGAGATTTTTAAACAGTAAATTTAATTTAGGGGATATTTATTATGAAATAAAAAAGGAATACAATAAACTTTTAATTTCTATGCAAGAAGAGATTTTAAGATATATTTATAGCTCTCAGGATAAACTTCTTACAGCTTTAAAATATGCAATGGTTGGTAATTTTATTGATTTTGGTGCTATGGATCAAGTGGATATTGAAAAATTAAAAAAATTAATTACAGGTGCTAAAGAACAAGTAATTGATGTTAAGGGATATCAAGAATTTCTTCAAGGACTAAAAGATGCTAAACAAATAGCATATATAGTTGATAATGCTGGGGAAATAGTGTTTGATAAGATATTTATTAAAGTTATAAATGAAATATATCCCAATATAATTGTAAATGTTATTGTAAGAGGAAAACCAGCACTTAATGATGCAACTATAATTGATGCAGAAGAAGTAGGTTTATGTGAAATAGCTAATGTCATAGAAAATGGAACAGATATACCAGGTACACAATTAGATAAAATTAATTTAGAGTCAAAAGAAATAATTGATAATGCAGATTTAATAATTGCAAAAGGACAAGGAAATTTTGAAACCCTCTTCGGCTGCGGCAAGAATATTTATTATATCTTTTTATGTAAATGTGATTTATTTACTAGAAGGTTTAATATAGAAAAGTTTAAAGGTATTTTTGTTAATGAAAGAAATGTGGAAGATATGATACGATATAATCACAATTAGAAATGAAGTCTTTAGAGTATATAGTTTAAGGACGAGAGAATTAGTTCAACGTAGGTATTATCTGATAATAATCTGGAATTAAGCAAGAAAAATAATGGAGTTGATAATTAAAATGAATCTAAAAATAGTAACCCTTATAGAAGATAATCCTAGTATTAATTTAAATTTATTTAATGAACATGGATTATCTCTATATATAGAAGTTGATGGAACAAAGATGTTGTTTGATACTGGTAAAAGTGGCAATTTTATTGAAAATGCTGAGAAATTAGATGTCGATTTAAACAATTTAAAATATGTTATATTAAGTCATGGCCATTACGATCATAGTGGAGGATTTAAAAAACTTGTGGATAAAGTTAAAACCTCATATAAATTAATTGTTGGGAAAGGATTTTTTAACAACAAATATAAATTTATAGAAGAAGTAACTTATAAGTATATCGGAAATTCTTTTTATGAGGAATTTGTTAATCAAAATAATATACCAATAAAATATGTTAAAGAAGATATATATTATATTACTGAAAATATAATGATATTTGCTAATTTTAAAAGAAATAATGATTTTGAAGTCATAAGTGAGAAGTTTAAAATAAAGCAGGATGAAAATTTTGTATTGGATAATTTTTCAGATGAAATAGTTTTGGGAGTAAAAACTGATAAGGGATTTATGGTTATATTAGGATGTTCCCATATAGGAATAATTAATATTTTAGAGACAATTATAGAAAGGACAGGTATTTCAATCTATGGTGTCATAGGGGGAACTCATTTACTTGAAGCTGATGAATTAAGGTTAAGTAAAACAATTGACTTTTTAAAAGAAAAGCATATACAAATTTTAGGATTGTCTCATTGTACAGGAGAAAAAGCTGCTGAAGAAATTAAGCATGAATTTAAAGAAAAATTTATATATAACAATACCGGAAACATAATTAAAATAAATAGAAACACTACCAATTTTTCATGGTAGTGTTTCTATTTATTATATTTTAATTCCATCAATAAAATACATTTCTTCATTGTCTATTATTGTAGATATTTTAAAGTATTTACACATAATTTTAGCTGTTATTTCAATAGACGGAAGAATATCATGTTTTACAGATTCACTAAGTGAATGAACAGCATTAATTTTTTCTTTACTTTCAGAATGTGCAATAATTATTTTCCCGTTATTATTTAGCAGATTTGAAATTTGTCTAAAAAGAGCTTCCTTATCTTCAAAATGAGGATATACAGAGTATAAGAGGGCATAATCGTAACCATCTTCTTTAAAATTAAATATATCATCATTTACAAAGGAGATTTTATCATCTTTATATTTTGATTTAGCAACTGCAATCATGTTTTCAGATATATCTATAGCAGTAATTTTTAGTGGATTAGTCTGCATGAGATAGTCTAACATGATTCCAGTACCTGTACCAATATCTATTATTTTAGAGTTATATTTGATATTAGATAAATCAATAATTTTCTTTAATTTTAAAGGCTCATGATTACAAATTTCGTCCCATTTAAAAGCAAGGTTGTTAAAAAAATCTCTGCTATCCATTTACAGTAGTTCCTTTTTGAATTTTATATAATGATTTTACAATAACAGGGATTAGTACTAATTGTAGAATTATTCCTGAAATTGGGGTAATAAAAGATGCTGTAATAAATATTTTAAAAGCATATGGCTTTCCAGCCATTGAAAGTAAAAGATAATTAGTTGTTCCAGATACTAATCTTCCAAGTAACATTGAAATTATTAAAGATAGAAAAATATTTGTGTTCTTTTTCTTATACAAATATCCTGAAACAAAACCATATGTAGCAAGCTCTAAAGCCATTGATAATGCAGCAGGATATATAGGTGGCATACCTGTAAGTATAGAACTTAGAAATGGAGTTATAAGTCCAACAATTATACCATACCTTCCTCCAAGAATAAATCCACATAATAAAACTGGAATATGCATAGGAAGCAATGCTTGACCCAACCCAATTTGATGAAAAGCAAATGGAAGAACAAGTCCTAATGCAATAAACAAACTTGCCTTAATCATTTCATTTGTTTTGAATTTCATTATAACACCCCCATAATAAAATAAAAGGTAGAGCAAAATTGACTCTACCTTCGTGGTACAAATTTAAAAATTATAAACATTAATAACAATTATAAGTCTTCGTGACTTACTGTTTTATTTTAACAAATTTTTATTAGCTAATCAATAGGGATTTAAAAAAATTAAGATATGTTATTAATTGAATTTATTACACTAATTCAATTAGTAGAAATTGATAATACTAGTTATTGATAAATTCTAAGAAAAGAGTATAATGAAATTGAGTGTAAATGCAAATAGTTTGCATTTACATAAATATAGAGGGGTGGTCTAATGTTAAAAATAAGTAAAAATTTATTAGTATTTTTGATTTCTATTTCTGTTATATTTTCTTCCGGATGTAGTATTCTTGAAAAAAGTAGTAATAAAAATAAAGAAAAGAAACTTAGTGTTGCAGTTTCTATTGTTCCTCAGGAAGCTTTTGTAAAAGAAGTTGGTGGAGATAAAGTTGATGTTATTACAATGATTCCGCCTGGAAAAAGTCCAGAAAATTTTGCGACTACACCAGATATAATGGAAAAGCTTAGTGGTGCATCTATATATTTTAGTATAGGCGTACCTACTGAAGAAGCAAGTATATTGCCGAAGATAAGAGATTTTAACAAAAGTATAGAAATAGTAAATGTGGCAGATGAGGTTTCAAAGGTGTATGCAGAAAGAAAATTTGTATCAGAAGGAAGAGACCCTCATATATGGCTTTCTCCAAAAAGAGTTAAAGTTATGATTAACGAAATAGAAAAAGAACTTTCCGCAAAAGATCCTGCTAACAAAAGTTTTTATAAAACTAATGCTGAGAATTATTTAAATAAGCTGGATAAACTGGATGCTGATTTAAAAAGTTCATTGTTACCACTAAAGAATAAGGCTTTTATATGTTATCATCCTGCTTTTGGATATTTGGCTGATGATTACGGACTTAAGATGGTATCACTTGAACAAGAAGGAAAAGAAGCTACAACAGAAGATTTTCAAAAAACTATTGATTTTGCAAAAAAAGAAGGAATAAAAACAATATTTTATCAAGCAGAAATAGATAGTAAACAATCTAAAACTTTTGCTTCAGAAATTGGTGGTAAAACTGAAATGGTAGATCCACTCTCATCAGATTATATAAATAACTTAGAAAAAATAGCGGAAACTTTTAAAAAAGTAATGGAAGTGAATTAGTATGAATGCAGTTGAAATAGAAAATCTAAGTGTTTACTATGAAAATGTAAATGCTCTAGAGAATATAAATATTACTGTTAAAGATAAGGAGTTTATTGCTATCTTAGGTCCTAATGGAGGTGGAAAAACAACACTTTTAAATGCAATTTTAGGACTAATTAAACCTTCATTAGGACAAATAAAAGTATATGGTAAAGATCCAAGTTATAAAAAAAATTCTATAGGATATGTACCTCAATTTACAAAGTTCGAAAAAACTTTTCCTATTGATGTAATAGATGTGGTTCTAACGGGAAGATTAAAATTTGGTATGAATTTTTTTCATAAGTATTCTAAAGAGGATGTAGAATTTGCTAAAAATATAATGGATATGTTAGAGATATATGAATTAAAGGATAGACAAATAGGGCAGCTTTCTGGTGGTCAGATGCAAAGAGTTTTGATTGCAAGAGCACTTTGTACAGAACCCAAACTTTTACTTTTAGATGAACCAACAGCAAGTCTTGATATACAATCAAAGACCAGTATTTATTCATTGCTAAAAGAACTTAATAAAAATATTACTATATTGGTAGTTACTCATGATACTGGGTTTATATATTCTTATATTGATAAAATCGCCTGCTTAAATAAGAAGTTATTTTATCACGGTGAACCTGAACTTGATAAAAATATAATGGACAAGGTTTATGGATGCCCAGTAGATGTTATAGCACATGGAAATATACCTCATAGAGTGTTTAGAAGTCATCAGGAGGAGAGTTAAATGATAGATGCTATTTTAAAATATACATTCTTACAGCATGCTATAATTGGGGCCATACTTGCAAGTATAATATGTGGCATTATTGGCACAATAATTGTTGAAAAAAAACTTGTGATGATGAGTGGTGGTATAGCACATACTGCATTTGGCGGGGTAGGCATGGGCTACTTTTTAAAAATAGAACCAATAATAGGGGCTCTGATTTTTGCTATAATATCTTCTTTTGGAATAGTTGGAATCAAAAGAAAATCAAGAGTAAATACAGACACTATTATAGGAATGTTTTGGTCGTTAGGTATGGCACTTGGAATAATATTTATTTCATTAACTCCAGGATATCCACCAGACATATCATCATATTTATTTGGAGATATACTTACAGTTTCTAAAATGGATCTTTATATAATGGCTATTTTAGATTTTATTGTTATTTTTATTATAATAGCATTTTATAATAATTTAAAAGCTTATCTTTTTGATGAAGAATTTTCTATGGTAATAGGTATTAATGCTAAATTAATGGAGTATATAGTATTTCTACTAATAGCTTTTAGTGTAGTTGTACTTATAAGAGTAGTTGGAATAATACTTGTAATTGCATTATTAACAGTTCCACCTGCTATTTCTAAAATATTTACATTTAATTTAAGAAAAATTATGGAGTTATCTATTTTGTTTGGTGTGGTATTTTCACTATTAGGACTTTTTATATCATATAAACTTCATATTGCTTCTGGAGCATCAATAATAATTGTAGCAGTTGGTACTTATATTACATTTATTATTATTACTAAGTTAATAAAAAGAACAGGGATATACCATGATATAGGAATGAACAATAAAAAGACTTAAAATAGAGTTTAGAGATATACTAAAAATTAAGTATTATCAATTAGAAGCATGATCAAATTACTACTCTTTATATTGCCTAATAATTAAAGAGTAGTAATTTGTAGTGATTAACTTTTTAAAAAATTGCCTTTTGCAAGTTCAAGAGGAGTTATCGAATATCCTTTGTATTTTAAAATTTGACTTTTAAAATCAACTAATTCAACAGGTACTTTTAGTTTTGCAGCTACAGATGAAAACGTACAATCTTCATTAAATAAATCCATAATAGTAGAGTCTGGAATTAAAAGTTCTGATGCGAAAAGATTAGCTTCTCTTTCAGGTTTTGATGTCTTATCAAACAAAGAGAATTCTCTTATAGCATCATTTTTGGCATAATTTTGGTGAAACCTATCGTGTCCAAGCTCGTGAGCACATATTACTGGCAAAAGTTCTTCTTGAATGTTCTTGTTTATTACAATGTATCTAAATTTAGACTGGTAAAAATAGTATCCCTTTAAGTTACCTAAATCATGATAGCATATATTAATTTTCATACCTTTAGCCATTTCAAAAGGATCTCTTGTCTTATATTTTTTAATAATCTTATCCACTTCTTTAGAAATAAAATTAGTCATAAGCAATTACCTCTCTTAAGGA
>CAMJGD010000032.1 GCA_946405135.1 uncultured Clostridiaceae bacterium
TTGTTATGTCATTTATAAGTTTTTCTGTACCTTTTACAAGTTTGCTATTTTGTACTGTATCATCAGCATAGACTGTATAGCTGCTTATAAATAAACCATATAAAGTTAAAACTACTGCCCAAGCCTTTTCTTTTGCTTTCTTTAATAAATTTTTAATCTTCATCCTTGTATATTTCTCCTTTCTTTTCGCTTTCTTCATAAAAATATCCTGATTGAATTTTAGAAGCCTGAATACCTTTATCTCTTACTGATTGCTTTATTAAACCTACTTCCTCCTTTGCCGCATAGTAAAGCCAAATTCCCCATAAGTCCATATCTGACATAGTTATGTTTCTTGATTTTCTTCTGTTTTGCCTTATCTCCCTTACTTTTCTGTTATGTTCTTTATCTCCAAGTCCAAGCATTTTATTAAATTCCCAAGCTGATAAATCTGGAGAATACATAATTGCAGGGTTATTTCTTGAAGTAATTAAGCTGTAAGGTCTTGATATTAGCCTTATTTCATCTGCTGCAAGTAGTGCTCTATGGGTTAAATTAATACTTTGAGAGCTGGATGGAGTAGAAAATTTTGCCTGGGATGCACTTAAAGAATAAGTAGATACTGTGTAGTTCCCAAGCTTTTTTGATATTTCCTCAAGAGTTTCAATATCGTCTGCCTGAAGATAAATCCAGT
This sequence comes from uncultured Clostridiaceae bacterium, assembly GCA_946405135.1. GTDB lineage: Bacteria > Bacillota > Clostridia > Clostridiales > Clostridiaceae > CAMJGD01. The sequence goes on from CAMJGD010000032.1 coordinate 674, forward strand.
TTTCACAATTGCCTTTTATGGTCTTTGCCACCTCCTTTCCATACTTATCATCAAGCTGTGCAAAACTCTGTAGAAATAAATTAAACCTGATTCCTCTGCCACCACCAACGGTTAGCTTATTAGAGAAATCAGGTATTGTAGAAAAATTTCCAAATTCATCAAGTAAGAAATTTACTCTGTTTTTTAGTCTTCCACCTCTTTCATCTGCACTTTTTACAAGTTCAATATAATGCTGTGATACAAATAAACTTGCTAATGTATAGTAAGTTGTTTTTTCATCTGGAAGTATTATAAATATAGCTCTCTTTTTACTGCCTGTTTCCTTAGGATTATAGTCAATTACATTAGTCATGGAATTAATTAAAGGATTAGTAAATAATCTTAGAGTTGTAAGAGCTGCTGTATAAAAACTTCCTCTAGTTTTACTTGGTGCTACTTCTGAAATGGCAAGTAAAGCTTTAGCAGGATGGGAAGGATTTAGTTTTTTAACATATTCTATTATTGGCATAGTGTTACCAGTAGCCTTGCACATTTCACTAATAAAGTAGTAAACATTAGTCATATTCTGATATTTTCTGTTATTGCCATCTTTGTTGTCATAAACCACACTCATAATAGCACTTGCAATTATAGAAGCTTCACCATCTGTCCATATCCTCTCACCCTTTGGTTCTCCTACAAGCTGTGAGGTTAAATCCCAAGTTGCATCAATAGCTTTAGCAACATCATTATTATCTACTGCATCAATTATAGGCTGCAAGAAATTATACCTACTGCTCTTTTCAGGATTTTTAAAATCTATGGCTATAACTTCATAGCCTAACCTTTCTAAAAAAGGATAGGTATAAGCATACAATTCTCCCTTAGGATCACTTAATATCATACTTTCCCCTGCAAGTGCTATTGTACCTATACTTTCAAGTACCACCGTTCTTGTTTTGCCTGAACGAGTAGCTCCAATACAAAGACTATGAACATCTTCTCCTATAAAATAAATCTTTTCACTTCCCTTATGCTTTTTACAACCTAAAACTATCCCACCCTGCGGTAAAAGAGATTTGGTAAATTCACCTGAACGTTTTGAGGTTTCATCTTTGGATTTTCCTTGAATATTTCCTTTTTCTCCTTCCATGGTAAACTGTTCTTTCCTCTCTGAGCATTTTTCTTGCTTCTTTTCCCCTTCATCTTCTCTTTCATTTCTTTCATTCCATCCTTTCTTCATTTCTTTTAGATCATCATATCCTTGTTCTATTAATGCCTTTACCCTGTTGTCATTTGTATTCAGAATAAAGCTATTAAAAGCTGAATCCTTCTCTTTTTCTGTAAGCCACTCTGCTGAGCCAAATTGCTTTTGACCTGCTGGCACTGGAGTTGAAATTTTAGGTGTTATTTCTCTTAAATCACTTTGATAAGGCTTATCATTAGCAAAGTAATAAAATATTGAAAATAAACCAGTAAACCCATTAAGGCATAAAAAAAGCAGTAAGTGTTTTTTACTTACCGCCATGCTATGAATACAGATTATTAAATTTGGGATTTTTAGTATTGTCATTTGCTTTGAAAGCAGCTGATGAATTATTGTTGAAAAATAAAAATTAAATAAAATGCCACTCACTAATATGAGTAGGCTTATTAAAAGTTTTTTCTTTTTGGATTTCATGGAGTGCTCCTTTCTGGATTTAATTTGGGTGATAAAAATAAGACCTACCAGTGATAAGTCTTAAAATTTTTCTGTACTCTATAAATTGGAATTTAGAATACTGTTGAATTTCTACTTAACGAGCTATTTCTTCATTCATAAGAAGTGATTATAAAAAGTTATTATGTGAATAATAATCAATAATTGGAACACCTTTATCTATTAGGTAATTTCCTACTGCTGTCTCAATCTCTTTTCTGTTTTTTATCTTAAGTAGCTCTTTGGTGAGTGGAAATATATAAACAAAGTTTTCATCCCATTTTTTCTCTGGTGTTAATTGTTTTAGCAGTTTCCCAGATGAATTATCATATTTAAAATTAATATCAAAACTATCTGCAACAACTCCCAAATAGCCATCCGACGAAAATTTTAACCAAATAATATCATTTGCATAATTCAAATCAAATACTTTTTTAATAAAATCATATTTGCTATCGCAAAACGTGTATCTCTTTCCATCCCATTTAGGCTCTTTCCAACTGCAGTTTTTTACAATTATGCCATTGTTAATAACCTCATGTTCAATACCATCAAGTTCTATTCTATTAACTTGATTTTTCTGATTAGCCACATTGCCTTTTATCACATCTAAAAATTCATTTACATATGAAAATACCTCTTCAATAGGTACTGTTTTTTCTTTCGCTTGTATAACTGCGGTTTTTGTACGTTCATTATTTTTTCTGTCAACAGAAACAAGTATACGTTTTCCATTTGGTAAGAAACATGATGCATTATTATTAGGAATAAAATATTTTTCTATCTCTTTTATCATATAAATTATTACCATCCCCATCACAATTTTTCGATTTTATTGTACATAAAAAATCGTAATTTTACTGAACTAAGCAGTTTATCAAATTACTATTTATCTCTTAACGATATCATTCTTTACTGATTAATACAAATTCATTTTACCATGATAACTTATCTAACTCTATAAGTTTTCTACATATCTTTTCCATCTTCCCACTCTAATCCCCTTCCTTTAGCCTCTTCAATTGCTCTCTCCTTCTTTGCTTGCCCCTCAAGTGCAGTTAAATGTAAATGAGAATTATAATTATTACTATTATTCTTGGAAATTATTTCAATTGATGTCAATAGCAATTTCACTCTCGCTTCAAGTTTCTTTTTATCTGCTTTCTGTCTATTTAATTCAAAAGCTTTAAGAAGTGCATCTTTTGTAAATTGCTCTGGAGGATATAATTTTCTATTCCTGCACTTTTTGTTGTCAGGAGTTGTAAAAGTTATATATTTTCTTTCGTTTGTCCAGTCTACTTTATATCCAAGTTTTTTCATGTTATCTATAAAATCTTCTTTGCTAAAACTGCACCATTTGCAATGTTTAACAGCAAGGTAAAGTTCATATTTCCAGCTTTGTTCTTTATCCTTAGCTCTATATTCTCCTCTATTTTTATGATTTCCTTTAGCACCATCTACAATTATAAGTCCATACTGTCTGCATAATTCATCTGAGTATTCTTTTAAATTTTCTAATTGTTCCTTTGATAGCTGCCATTTTCGCCCTGATACAAAACTTACAGAATTAATAATAAAGTGATTATGGAGATGTTCTTTATCTGTATGAGTTGCATATATCACTTGAAAATCCTTAAAAACTTCATGTTCTAAAAGCTTTTTTCCTATTTCATTTATAATTTCCGGTGTAGCTTTATCATTAGGCGAAAAGGATTGAATAAAATGTATAAACTGCCTCCCCTTTTCTTTATTAAAATTCTGCTTAGTCATAACAAATTCTTCATAAGCTGTATCTGGCGAGCAATCTTTTCCTCCTTTTAAATGTTCTGATGTCTTTAGAGGATTCTTTATATAATTTATAGCTCTTTTCATACCTTTATAGGTATTATTTGATGCATTTATAAATTCTATTACCGCCATGAATTCACCACACTTTTTATAATTCAATAAAAAACACCGCATATCCATTTGAATAGTACGGTATTCCTCATCATAAATTATTATTTTACATTTATATACTTTAATATTAGTCAAGTCATTTTTCGTGCATTCCAAATTAATTATATAAGACCTCTTATAACTTTTAACCAAAAAGTACTCTACAATATTTTTCTTGTAATTTAAGACATTTGTTAATCAACTCTTCCCCTCTCATATCCAATTGAACTGTTTTAATTGTCTTTCCAGATTCAATCGCCTCTAATTTTAACTCTGGAAAATCAAATGCCTTATCTCTAATCTCTAAAACTGGATTTAGTGATTTTCTAAGTAAATTAAATCTTTCACGATTTAAGTTCCAATTATCTGTAATATTAATATTTTCATTAATCGTCATTTCTAGTTCATCCAAAAGTTTTTCTGGAAAAGAGATAACACGAATTAAAGGAAATTTAAGTTGTAAAAAATATTCAGCTGAAATATTATAAATTTCCAATATCTTTTTCAACTCAATTACATCTATGGTTGTTTCATTATTTTCCATTCTGCAATATTTACTTTTACTTATTTCTAACTTATCTGCAACATCTTGTTGACTATACCCAGCCTGATTTCTAAGGATTCTTAGCTTATTACCATTATCCATTATATTCACCACCTTGTTTCATTTTTGAACACTTAAATATTAATTCAATATTTAAGTGTCCCTAATTTGAGTATATACCGTTTAGTTTTTACATGCAATCTATTTTCAAAAATAACTACAAAATTCATTATTGTTGAATAATAACTCTACCCTATAATCTAATTTCATTATTTCCTAATATCCTTTCTTATTTTCTAATACTCACAAGCATTTCCCATATCTCCTTCAACATCTTATTTACTGAATTTATATCAGGACAGCTTATCTTTCCTTGATGACAAAGCATAGTTAACTGATTAAGGTTTGTACCAACTTTAGAAAGTTGATGAGTAAAATCTTTTATTCCATCAATAACCACAATTTCTTTATTAAGTGCTGAAGCTATAACATAATTACTAAAGGTCATATTAGCTTTCTTTGCTTTCTTTTTTATTTGCTCTACTTCATCTTCTGTCATTCTAATATTAGTTTGAACATTTCTTTTCCTCATTCCTTCCCTTCTTTCTAATTTTTTTAAAAGGGGCTTGGGGATTTCCCCAACTTTTCACAAGCTATTGGCTATACCAATAGGAAGCTTGCCTTCACCTCAAGCCCATGGCTTTCGCTCAGTCCTCTTGGATATTGAAAAAATAACTAAACTTCGAATTCCTCATCCTTTTCCATGTCACAAATTTTTTCACTTTCAATACCCCTTCCAAACCTTATAGCTATTGAATTCATTGCCAGATTATAATTTTTATCATCTAAACTATAAAAAATATCAATAGGTGTTGTATATTTATCTTCATAGCTGTTGAACAAATTAAAAGCCAATCTTACAAGAGCTTTTGCACTACTAGAAAGATCAACAGTACCATCATCAATGCAGTTAGCTTTAATACCATTACTTTCAAAGTCATATAGAAATTTTCTCTTTCTAAATAAATCCTCATTACCTGCAATAATATAAAATAAAGAATACCTTTCAGTATCCCTCGGATATGTATTGTCCTTCTGTATCAGCTCATTAAAATTTACTGCATGTTCCTTATTTAAAAATTGCATTCCATATCACCCTTACCTTTCTAAATACTCATATCCTCAAACTCATTTGAGTAATCATTACTTCCATACATAGCTTCATTTTCACTTATTTTTGTTGCTTTTGACTCCTTAATTAAAGCTATTAAATCTTCATTAAAATCCTTTCCTTTAGGTTTATGCCTTACAATTTCATAGCTATATTTATATTTATTAAAAATTTGATTACATGCAAAATGCCCTGCCTCATCATTATCAAGACAGAGCATTATTCTATTTATATTAGGATTTTCTTTTAAGTAGTATTCAAGAGCTTTATCCGCAACTCCTCCAAGAGAAATACAGTGATTATCAAAGATTCGTATATTATGTTTTTTTATCAATGTAAGATAGCTCATTAAATCTATAGGGGCTTCAAATATACATACTGTATTATTCTTTCCTTCCTTACAAAATGGATAGGTTTTATCTGAGTTTTTTACATCACATCTAAAAGAATTCCCTGTAGTATTAGTACTTCTTATACTTGCATATTTAGGATTATTTTCTTTATCAAAACCTACAAATACGCAACTGCCATGTGTATTTTCATATAGCTTATGTTCTTTAACAAAATCTCTTACAATTTCACTATCAATGCCCCTTGAATTAATAAGATATGCAAAGATATGTTTAAAGGTAGTATTTTTTTCTGGAAGAATAAATTCTCCTTTTGTTTCTTCTTCAATTACTTCTGGAGGTTTATATCGTACAATTTCATCTGTTTTTCCTATTAGAGTTTTTACTGCATCTACCCAGGACTTATTCTCCATTTCCATTACAAACTGAATAGCTCCACCACCTTTATTCTGAGAAAACCAATTCCATTTATGGCCATCACTATGAATATATAAACCTCCATAGCCATCTATTTTAAAGGAACGAGAAGTAACTTGCTTTACTGGATATCCTGCACTTAACGCATAGCTTATTATATTTACACTATCAGCTTTAGATATTTCTTCATCAGTAAATCTTAGTTTTTCCATTGCCATGGACTATTCCCTCCTATAAATAAAGTTAAAGCTCCAATTCCTCGTCTAACTGAGAATTGAAGCTTTGATTTTCTTCTAATATATTTTTATTTTCTATTTTTATTGGTTCATAGTTAGCTAATTCATCTATAGCTTGTGGCATATAGCCTTTCTCAGCCATAGAACAAAAATTCACTCCTGCAACTATTATATGATCATGGATTTTAATATCTAAGGGATGAAATATATTTACAAGCTTTTGTGTTAATGTTTTATCCTCATTGGATGGAGAATTAGATCCTCCTGGATGATTATGTGCTAATATCATGGCTTTACAGTCACAAGCTAGTGCTTCTTTTAAAATGTCTCTTGGATAAATTACTGCCTGAGCTATATTACCTTCTGACATTATTTTTGTCTGAATTATATTGTTTCCATTATCTAAAAATGCCACCATAAATTTTTCTTTATCCTTTATACCGCTTAATAATGGAATAAAATAATCTGCTGCTTCTTTGGGAGATGAAAACTTAATTTTATTTTCACTTTCATGTACTTTAAGTAAGTTGTAAGAAGCTATAAACTCATTAAGCAGTCCTATTTTTTGAAGCTGCTTTTCATTTGATTCTATTACTTTTGGATGCTCTAATATATTAAAAGGATTATTTTCTTTTGCATATTCTTGAATTTTCTTTATAGGAATACCTGTCAAACTGGTTAAGCCTTTTAGAAAGTTATTAGTATAGGGCATATTCTTATCCATTTACACCGCACCTCCCATATTTTCTATAATCATTCCCAAGCTTTCTAATTTTTCATAAGTATCATAGGGAAGCTCCATTTTATCATAGTCTTTTAGAAAATTATCTACCCCATAGTTTTCAATATAACCTGTTATTTTTTCTTCGGTTTCTATATCAAGTTCTAAAAGTTGTGCTATTAAAGAACTTATATACTTATAGTTATTTCTGTTTATTCCTTTATTTCTATTCACTTACCTCACCCCATCTTTTTAGAAATCTTTTTTACATTGCCATTTCATCATATTCCTGTTCTTTAAAGTCTTCATTTTCCTCACCTTCCTTATTTAATGCATCTTCATCTACTATAACTTCACTGTCTTTTTTATTAAGATCCAGTAATGAGTTTAGCTCAAATTGTCTTGATAGCTTTTCTTTTAATGCTTCTTCATAAGGAAATGGTTTTTCATACTCTATCTTTGACTGTTCTAAGTTTCTTTTGTACTCTTCAATCTTTGTTTCTATGTTCTCCATTTTGCTTTCAAGATTATTTAGCACATTTTCAATTCTAAGCATATTTCCATGAGCACTGTCTCCAAGGTCTATCGTGTATTTTAAATTACCATGAATTAAGAGTTCATACTTTTCATAGAATAGATTTTTTTTAAGTTTTAGTTCAAAACCTATATAGCTTCCTACATGAAGCTCCTCACCTTTAGGTATCTTGTTATAAAGACTTTGAAGCATTGTTCCTGCCTTTTCTCTTTCATCAAATAATTTACCATTTATAATTATTGAAAAATCCTTACCATCTTCCATATTTCTTTTATCAATATCCTTAATAACACATTCAAGCTGGCTGTTAGCTTCACTAATAAGTTTTGGATATTTGAAAGTGAAATTATCCTGCAAGGTATATTTTTGACTATCATAGGCAGCTTTTAAAACTCTTAGTCTTGCTACTTCATTATCAACATCCATCTTTTCTTTTATTAATGGATTTCCTGTAGCTAAAGCTTTAACTTCCGCATAGGAAAGTACAGTTTCATCCACATCTTCACAGTTTCTTGCAACAGATTTAGAGGTCATTATCTGAGATATAAACTTTTGTTTTTGCTCTACAATTTGCCAAAGGTATGAATCAAAAGTATCTTTAGTAACATACCTATAAATATTTACTTCTGGATTAATATTCCCCTGCCTTAAAATTCTTCCTTCACGCTGCTCAATATCGGTGGGACAAACTTAAAGGGCAGTTATAGGCTACTCAATGCAACCTACAAACTTATAAAAGATACTGACGGTTTGAATGCGTTCACCATCAATAATTTCAGGCTCTGATATGGTTATCTTTTCAATAAGCTCATTTAACATAACTGCATCAAGCTCTATTGTGTCAGCATATTGCTTAATCATCTTTATCCATGACTTGGTGTCATCAGATGATTTCTGACTTTCAGATAACGAGCCTTCGATTTGCTTTATTTTTTCATCAAGCTGTGTCTGCTCTAACTCGTATTTTTCTGTCATTACTGTAAAGTTTCTATCACTGATTTTCTTCGTAGCTCTATCCTCATAGAGCTGTGAAAATATCTTATCAATTTCAGCAAGTCTTGCTTTTAAACGCCTTTGCTCTTTCATAAGGTTAACAACTTCTGCTTTACTCTGCGAACTTATTCTCTCAGCTATACGCTTAGCGAGCTTTCCATCATCTTTTAAAGCCATTTTTGCATGTTTTCTTATATCTTCTAATACAACAGTATGCAAATCTCTTGCTTCAATCCAATGCTGAGAGCAAGCCTTCTTTCCATAGATACCATAGTTATTGCAGAAATATCCGATATTATCTATAGGTTCGGGTCGTTTTCTACGTTTTGCTGAACTTGTTCGCATAGCATAGCCACAATCAGCACACTTAATAATTCCAGAGAATATATTCTCATATTCAGACTGAGTTGATTTTCTCCTGCTTGTAATAAGTTTTTGTACTAATTCGAATTCTTCTGGTAGTATTATAGGCTCATGAGTATTTTCAATTACAACCCACTCTTCAGGTAATCTACAAGGTCTTTTCTGATTCTTCATTGATATAGCAGGTCTTTTATATCCTGCAAGATGTCCAGCATATACAGGATTACGGAGAATATCTCTAACAGAATTATTACTCCAAACATACCTTTTATCTTCTACTCCATCAAAGTACCTATCATAATTATTACAACTATAAGCACCTGGACGCATTACTTTTTCATCGGTTAGTATTTGTCTAATCCTTGCGATTCCTAGTCCTTGTTTTGCAAGAGCAAATATACGTCTCACAACAGGAGCTACTTCTTCATCAATAATTAGTAAGTGTTTATTCTCAGTACTTTTCTTGTATCCGTATGGTGCAGAAGTACCTAAAAATTTCCCCTGCATAAACCTTGTTTTTCTTGCTGATTTTACCTTCCTTGAAACATCTCTAGCATACATTTCATTAAGAATGTTTTTAAATGGTGCCAGGTCTGTATTGATAGCATCCAGTGTATCTACCCCATCGTTAACTGCTATATACCTCACGCTACGTTCTGGAAAATAGACTTCTATATATGCCCCAGCTTCAAGATAGTTTCTTCCAAGTCTTGAGAGGTCTTTAGTAACTATACAGTTAATTTTTCCATCTTCAATATCTTGAAGCATTCTTTTAAAATCTGGACGGTCAAAATCTAGTCCTGAAAAACCATCATCAATATAAATATCTGCTATTTTCCATCCTTGCTGCCTTACATATTGGGTCAGCATTTCCTTCTGTGTCTGTATGCTTGAACTTTCTGTAACCTTTCCATCATCTTTTGAAAGCCTGCAATAAATTGCTGTGTTGTATTCTCTCTGTTGCCTTATCATCTAAAGTTTCCTCCTCTATGTTCAAGGGCAACAGACCATGTAATATTCTTTCTTTAGTATAGTACCATCCTCCCTATAATTTCAAGATAAATAAAAAACAGTTATAAGTATTAAATTCTATATTAAGATTTTTTTCTATTTAAGTTTCTTATGATTACTTCTGTAAAAGCTTCTGTAATGCTTCTCTCTTTACTATAGCATGGCTTGACTATAATTTTAGTTTTAGTTGTTTTTGAGTTTTTCTGTATATTCAAGTTATTATTTACTGTCATCAAATTGTTCCTTTCGCCTTTATATTTGCAATTAATCTCTTTACTTTATATGCTTGTCCCGATAAGTGTTAAAAGATATAAGATAACACCAACATATATAAAAATTTAAAATATTCCAAACTGCCTAATATATAAGGCATCATAGGAATTCCACCTCCCCCCATTCTGATGGCGGGTCGGACTCTGGGACTTAACCTCAACTATCCGAAAGTACCATTGTAATGTATTTGGAATATTATTTATGAAGTTGTAATTATATTTATTAAATTTAGACTTAGTGATATCTACATAAAGTAAATTGTTATTTAAACATAAAAAAAGCAACCAAATTATAAGGTTGCTGTAGGAATATATTAGTAAAATAATAGCCCATATAACAATTATTGTTTATTAATAAACAATAATCATATCTTTGATATTGCGTTAGACATTACTATAACTTGTTGATAAACAAAAAACCCTACTGTATTGTAAAAATGCAGCAAGGATAATTTGTATTTGATAATATGAGATAGATTTTATAGCTGCAATTAATATTCTAGAAAAATACGACATATCTCATATTTAAATGATGCAAAAGAATTTTAGAAAGTAATAGTACCTTGATTTTTATGTTCTTCATTAATCATCGTGATTAACTCCATTGTATTGATATAAAGCATTTAATGTAATATAATTAATATAAAAATATTAAATGACTCTATGTTAAAATTTTTGTTTATTAATAATTATGAAAATAACTTGGAGATGAATTTATGATAAAAAAATTATTTTGCAGAGTTAGATTATTTTGGACAATTTATTTTTCCCTACTTTTTCTATCTGCCTTAGGCGGTATCTTCATACCAAGGGACAATGATATCATTTGGGTTTGGGTTTGGCTTTTTTATATGCCTTTCTCACTCTACTTAGTTTATCCATACGGTTTTATCATGGGGATTTTATTGCAAAGCAAATTAGTAAGTACGGCAAAGGAAATCTTACTCTTATCCATCATATATTTTATTTTAGTATTTATATTGATACTGGTATCTGGTGGCTTAGATGGAATATTAATAAATAGCATTCTATATAATATTGACTTCAAACTTTATTCAGCTCTTGGTTCCACTTTATTATTTGTTGCGGGAGCCTTTATTGTAAAATTTAAGCAGCGAAAGTAATCAATTTTTCAAATTAATAAACAAATAAGAGAATGAGTGGAGGCTATGGTTCCCCCACTCATTCTCTTATTTGTTTATCATTGTATAAATATAATTTGCAAACGAATCGCAGCAAGCTGCATTTACTTCATCGGTAGGTCTTCCTCCTTTTAAAATAAGTAGACCTAGTTTTTCTGAAAGTCCATTCATAGCTTCGTAAATTTTAGCATTCAATGCACCGAGAGTAGGCTGGCAGTTTAACTCTTCGCAAATCCATAGAAAGCGATTCCTGTGTTGTCCGCTATAATACCACATCAAGGCATCTGAAAATAGATGAAAATTCCATGTTTCTTCTGTACTATTCTCATATTCTTCGAGTAAATAGCGGCTAATTTTATATGCATCGAAATCGCAGCAGAAATCAGTGTAATTGCAGCGTAGACTCTCTTTTCCGATTGTAGCATCAGCAATTTGCTGCAATGTTTTTCCAGCGTATACTTCAAAACCAGGTTCATTCTTATTGTTATAATTGACGGTGGTGTCACCCATTCCAGTTGCTAAGTCTCCACCCCATCCTGCCCAGAAGTCTGGAGATAAACCTGTACTCAGATACGCCTCAAGTGTGGCCGCAAAATGACTCAAATCAATAGTTCCAGTTTCTCCATCTGAAACTAACAAACGATGTGAATTAATCTCATCCTTCTTTATATAGTCGTAAATACGATTCCAAATACCAGGCTGTTTTTCTTGAACATCATACACAAAACCATTGTCAATAACATGGCCAGTAGTAAAATACCATTGCCAATCTGCATATTCTTGACTACGCAAGAAATTAGTCATCGCTAATACTAACTTAGATGGTAATAAAGGCATACCACCAACAACTGATCCGATTGTCTGATCATACTGTTGCTTATACATTGTTTCCAGTGTTCGTATGTCCTCGATAAAAGAAAGAATTGATGGTGTTCCAGGTTCAACTGTAGGAATTGCTGGCTGAATATAATTGCGGTGCTCGATGCGGTCTACAACAGGATATCTTCCTGAGTATGTTGTTTTATCTAAATCGAAATCCCATCCTGTCTCACTGGTTTTAAGTTCATAAAACTGATCTAAGTTCCAATTCCATGGTATTCTAAAGCCCATGTTACCACTAAATCCATCTGACATATCGCTAACAAAACTAGTTACTGCATAACCATTATCACAAACTTGAGTACAAGTATTTCTAGTTCCATAAACACCAACTTGGTAATATGGATCAAAATTTTCATGTAAGGCTTTAAAATAGGGCAGTATATAGTTCTCTATTTGATAATCCATCGGGTCGGTATCAACTGCAAAATAAATGATAGTACCTTTCGGCATCCCAAATTTATGAGCTGCTTTAGAAGAGCGTAGAGCATCTACTTTTCCTCTTTCAGGAGTAAAGTATGACATACTTGCTCCTGACTCTTGAAATATAGGGAATAGGCGCATTCCACCGGCAATAATTCTATCTGCTTCTCCGATACGCAATTCTTTAAAGCTTCCACCTGTTAAGTAACGGCCTACAACTTGGTAACCTCTATCTTTTAAAATTCTTAGTCTATCACTAGTAATTTCAAATCTTGTATCACATCCATTACTTGGGCGATCAACATTTCCCCGACTAACCATTAAAGCCATCCGTGTATTCGTATCAGCTTTACCGTTTTGAGTAAGCAACATATTTCCTTGAAATTCTCTCGTGGATGACTCAACATCGTCCCCCCAAGTATAACTTAAATCTACATCATATCCATTGCAACAAAGAACTGCACGAAACAGGTAGATGGCTTCTGAGTTCTGTTGTTGTGGAAGCATAGGCAATCGAGCTTTCGTACCACTTCCAAAGTTACCTGTAGCTTCACTTACAGAATATCCCTCAATTGCTTGTAAAACCTTAATCATCGCCTTATTCATCTCTCGTCCATACAAGCCATCACAAGGTGCAAGCCCAATATATGCCTCATATTTTCTATTTAGTGTTCGTTGAATAGATTGTATTTTAGAAGAACCTTTCCATACAAGTCTATATTGATTCATAGAGAGTAAGGCTTTCATTACATTTAAAGTAACAGTTGTACCAGCTTCTATTCCAGCATCCTGCCTCATCTGACTTATTCCTGCTCTTGTTGACTGATCAAAATATTCTGTTATCTCACCATAATGTGCAGGGTATCCTTTACACCAAAGTGCACCTTGGATAATGCCATAGATACCTCCATATATGCCGAGAACTGCTGTTTCATCACTCGGTGGCTGAATACCTTGCCCAAACTTTTCTTTAAACAATCTTTCGGTTGTTGGACCAAAAGTATCAGCGGTATTGGTTATTCCTAATTCAATTTGAAAAGCTCTAAGCAAAGCATTAATTGTTGCCCATCCTGTTCTTCCTACAATACCAGCTTCCTCAGATAAATCAAGTGGTATATACCCCTGCTTTCCTCCATACTTATTGTTAAGCCATTCTTGTGTTTTTTGTACCATTAAGTCTGCCATGAATATATCTCCTCCCTCTAAGTACTTAAGATAAAAAGTATATATTCCAGATTATTTATATACTTAAATTCTGGACAGTAAATTATATGAATAAAAAATTGGAATTATGTTTATATAATCCAGATAACTAATTAAATACCTATTTTTTAAACTAAAATCTTTAATATTACTAATATATCGCACTCTGATTTTGAAGTTTAAAAATAGGAATAGTACAAAATAGATTACTCAAGTATTTATGATATTTGATTATATAGTAGAAATCTAATATAATAATAAGCATACAAATGCATTGGAGGGGACTAATTATGCAAAATTGTAATAGTAACATAATAAAAAAAGGAACTCCATTTTTACTCTATATATTATTTATAATCACTTTAGCTGGATGTAATAACAATAATAAACTAGATAGCATTAATAAATCACAATCAGATAATAAAGTCCAAGAAAATAGTATAAGCAAGGTTGACTCAGAAAAATCTAATTCAATAATGTTTGAAGATAGAAAAAATATAATTACTTTAATCGAAAATGATAATCCATATGATTCAAAACCTACCATGACACCAAAACAGCGATATGACCTAAGAAAGAAAATTTTTAGTGGAGTTGAAGCTTATAATATTAGCAATATAACTCATTCAATAAATTCAAGTGCACTTCAATTAAATAATACTCTTTCAGATAGTTTATATAAGGATTTAATTGATCCAAATAGCGAAAAGTGGAAAATTTACGATGCTAATAACTTATACGGTATTTCAAATATGCTAAGGGGAATTAAAAGTCTTATAAAATATCAACCTTTACTTGACGATTTAGAGACTATAATTAAATTAAGCGATGAAGGATTGGCAGAAAAAAATATATTAAAAATTATAGATTCAAATCGTATTCTACAGGATTTATCCAGACATTTATTAAATGTCCCTTATAGCGAAGGGAATGATGCTAAAGTCGATTATGGGAATATGCATGATATATATTTTAAGGCTACTAAGACTTTAGAAGGAAAGCAAAAACTAATAAGTGAAGAAAATAAATAGATGGTGGGAATAGAATATTCCCACCATCTTTACTTTACCAGCTACCGTACATGGATATTGTAGTAGGGGTTGATCCATCTTCTAATCCAGTATTTACAAAACCATAATTATAACCTGCTCCTGTTACTTGTATCCATGCACCATCACTACTTCTTTCCACATAGTTTATTGCTTTCCAGTGGGGGTTTGAACCGCCAGATAAGGCACTTAAACAAGCGACTCTCATATTAGCTGCAACTGCTCCCCAAACGCTTCCATCAGCCTTATAAACAGTTTCTTGCCTTCTGAATTTGAATGTTTTATAGACAGTTCCGCCAATAGTAACTGTCCCATATGGGTAATCTGTACAATCTGTTAGCACATCGTAATGATTTTCAACATATTTAGGCTCAAGGAAACCGCCTACAACTTGACCATTTGAATTTCTAAAGACAATGTGATTGAAAACACCATCTCCACCCCAATCAGAATCATATCCAAAAGCTTCTCTATTGTAAATTGTTCCTATTTTTACTCTTCCAGAACCAGCCCACCCTGGTTCGTTATATACTGGACAACTGCCTCCGCTTTTATTTATGCAAAATGAATTTGACATATTAAAGAACCTCCCTATTACTTAATATTAATTATTTAATTAGTTTACTATATTTATATTAAGGATATTATGATTTTAAAGCCTAATAAAAGTAAAAGATTTGTAAATAAAAAGTAAAATTAAGAGTTTGCTTATTAAAATGGCTGAGGTTTTGGATTAATTGATTGTTTTTTCTAATAACGACTTTTACAAAGATGTTATTTTGCTAATTGATACTCAATTGGACTTTATAACCGACAAAGAACGATTCAAAATCCATATACCTATGTGAGATTATTAAATAAAAGGAATTAGCATATATGGAAAAGAATATATTATCAATTACGCGCACTACTTCCGTTGTTTTTAACCAATTTATTGAAAAGATGAAAATTCGGATAATGTTTTTTATGCCATAAAATTCAGATACATAGTTATAGAATATTTATAGCAAAAATATTTATATTTTAATGAATATTGCATAATATTAGTTATTGATTGATATAGTGATGCATATTATTTACTATAAAAATAAAATAAATTGATTTAGAGGAGGTACACTATGTCTTTCCCATTTAGGTCTACTTTCTACATCAACTGGGGAGCCCAAGGTAACTTGAGAGCTCATCAATTAGTTCTTATTGATAATTGGCAGTGGGACAATTATGATTCAGATTACTCCACAACTATTAATTTTAATTATTGGAACTACTCAACCGGATCATGGGCAACAGCTCAGGCGTCATTAGATGGTCACACTGGATACTATCTAGGATGGTTTTCTCAATATCCATTAGCTTCGTATAATTGTAGGCAATGGGGTATGTGCTGGGGTAATTCTTATGGCTCATATTATAATATGAGAAGTAGCTGGAGTCTTTATAAACAGAATAGTGATGGAAGTATGAGTTACGATAGCTCGCTACCAAGTAACTATAAACCTGTATTTCAGGGAGAAACATCTATTAACCCACAAGGTATGACTCCTGATTACGGTATAGGTATTACTAAACTTGATGCATTCCAATATGCAAGAATTTATGGATATCTTGATGGGAATAACGTATACCACGATTTATCAGGATGTTATATAAAAATTAATATTACAGCTGATCCAAAGTCATATAATATCAATACCTACTAGAAATAAGTGATGATAATTTTAGAGTAGAAGAAAACTTAAAATTAATATAAATGTCTTGCTGCTGTCATACGTAAGTATCAGCAGCTTTCTTCTTAATAAAAAGCATTTTAGTATATAGTCTATTTGATTTAATATAAATTATTTATATGGTTATATTTTATAAAAAATTGCTGTATAATAAAATATATTCCACATATACGGAGGATAGAAAATGAAAAAAATATTAACATATGCTGGAATTTTTGTTCTATTAGGCTTATTTGTATATATTAGTTTCTATAAACTATCTATAAATAAGCTAAGGCAATCAGAAAGATCAGCTACAGAAGAGAAGCAGGAGAATAAACCGATTACTGAGTCTGTTGTTCAAGACAATGAACCATATTTTGACGAAGCCCTAAATATTGATGGAGTAAAGAATAACTTAGCTAACGAAGATGTTATTTACCGAATAATGCATGAAATGGCTAATACAAAAGTTATAGCAGATGTAAAATATGCAGCTATTGATATTACCCCTAATAGGATAAATGCTCTTATTAAAGCTGTAAATAGATCTAATTGGAGTGATAAATCAAGACTACTGGAAATACTAAACAGATGGAAACAAGGGGATTTTAGTCAAGCTGTCGAAGATCACAATTATGTTTGGTCTAAGCTTGGTGGAGAAGCAGGAAAAGCAACAGAACTAAAAAAATAACATTTTAATTACTTAATTATGTTATAAGCGACTTCAACCTTCTAAACCTTACTATTTTTAAGTTAAATACAATATAATTTTTAATGAAAGCAGTACTGATATTACAGAATAAGTGCTGCTTTTAAGATGTACTCAATATAAGAAACGGCTTGTGGTGAAAGTCTACTGTGTAGAGTAATTCTAGATATTTTATTTAGGCAACAAATTTACTAGCTAAACATACCTATTCCCTTCATTTAATTCTCTATTTTCATAACTTTCCTCCTATCTTGCAATTAATATAAAATTTACTTTTCTAAAAGTAGTTTATTTTTGACATTAAGGTTTCATATTTATAAATAAATCTTATCTTTAAATCATATCATAGTGAACTAACGCCTCTTACAATACAAGGTTATATTTTATTCTTAATCTTCACTTTCTAAAATGGTTTCTTCTTTTTCTAAATTTAAATTATTGTTTAGTAGTATTATCACTTAGCGTAGTTGCCGTTTTTTTGAGATTAACTTTAAAGTAAAATTAAGTTTCTCGTTTTGAAAACTAGTATAAGGGGTGTGGGGATTTCCCACTCTTTACAAGCTATTGGCTATACCAATAGGAAGCTTGCCATCTCTAACGAGATGATTTTTTATACCCCATACCTCCAGCATATAACTAATAAAAATCAAATCTAATTTATTTAAGGGATATTGAAAATAAAACCTCTTTGCTGCTATAATGATAAATCGTAATCATCTTCTATCTCAGCATTATTGGTCTTTTCATTTGTAATTGCCATACCAAACCTTAAATCTGTAGCAAACATCGCTAGGTTATAATTGCTGCTATCTAAGCTATAGAATATATCCATAGGATTAGTCCTGTCATCAGAATAGCCATTGTATAGGTTAAATCCTAATCTTATAAGAGCCTTTGCACTGGTTGAAAAGTCTACTTTATCACTATCCAAGCAGTCTATAGATATGCAACGTTCATCAAAATCATATATATAATTCCTCTTGGAAAATAAATCGCTGTTACCTGATAGTATATAAAACAAGGATTGCCTTTCATTATCGTATGGGTTAGTACCGTCCTCCTGAATTAAAAATTTAAATCTTTGTTCATGTTGTTTATCTAAGAATGTCATTAATCATCTCTCCAATTCTTTAATTTTGTAGAATAAAAAAACTGATAAGACTAATCTCATCAGTAAATATATCAAATATCTATTTGTTTAAATATAAGTCTAAGGCTTTTGCTATGGTTTCCTCCACCTCTGTCTTACTAACATCAGCTTCAAAGTATTTCTTTAAAAACTTAGGCTTTAACTTTATAGCATTGTTATTTTTATCTTTAACTCCTTTTAATATCTCTCCAGATAATAAGGCTTTAACTGCTTCACCTGTTAATTTTCCTTCTTCTGAATACTTCCTAAGTAATTCTGCTCTTTTCATATCTACTTTAAATCCATGTTCATCTAGAATATCTTCTATCATCTGCTGCTTATCATTACTTATAAATGAAAGAGTAACTGCCGTCATAAATGCAATTTCTCCATTATCCAGTCTACTTAATAAACTCTTATTTAACTGTGATAATCTAACATATCTAGCTATCATATTTCTTGAAAGATTATATTCTTGTCCTAATTTTGTATCAGTTCTTGTCCTTGTCTCAAGTTGGTGAGAGGTTGGATTATTTTCTATCTTCTCCACATTAGCAAGTCTTTTTATCTCGTTTATAAGGTCAGTTCTTTTCCCTTGTCTCTTCATTGCTTTATATCTTTCTGAAATGGCAGCAACCCTCTCTGAATAAGACAAATCCTCAAAGGATCTCTGTATTAAATTAGTTTCAGTAACTATTAACATTGCTTCTTCCTCAGTAAGTCCCTCCTTAATAATCGCAGGAATTTTTTTAAGCCCTGCAATTCTAGAAGCATTATGTCTATTATGTCCTGCCAGTATTTCATATAACCCATTTTGACCTGGCTGAACTATAATTGGCGTAATAACTCCAAGTTCCTTAATGCTCTCTACCATATTATTTAATCGTTCACCATCGTAAAGTTTAAATGGGTGATTTGAGAATGGTATTAAACAGTCTACATCCATATTCACTATTTCAAGTAGTTCTTCTTCTTCAAAGCTAAATAAATCATCAAGGCTCATTAGTTTTTTTTCTCCCATTTTAATTTCTCCTTTTTAGTTTAATATTAAATTCAAAAGTATACCTATATTCATTTCTGTTTTATTTCAAACTATAAAGTTTAATTATAAATTTTACATCTTATTTCCTTACTTTTAGGCTTACTTTTAGAATATTATTTGGTCTGTTGCCATTACCCTTAAAGCCTTGATATATTTGACTTTAAGCTATATATTTACTCACTGCCCCTAAAGTCTGTCCTACCTCACTTGGCCTATAGGGACAATCTAAATGATGAAGTGCAATTAGTCTGTCTTGAATATTAGTTCCTGTTCCCATCTTAGGAGTACTTCCTATGATTATTCTTTTATTTCCGGACCTCACATCAGAAAATATTTCTTCACGTTGTATTTCATTTTTAGCATCGTGGATAAAGCATATTTCATTTTCAGGAATTCCTTTATTTATTAATTCTACTTTAATTGAATCATAAACAGAAAAACGCCCATCTGAATTAGGCGTTCCCACATCACAAAATACTATTTGAGTCCCTTTTATACTTTCTGATTTTTTATATTCTTCATAAATATTTTCAATGCACTTATTAACCTTTGAATCTGTCTCATTTATTGCTTCTTTATTGATAAGCCTTGGATCAGTTCCTAAAAGTCTTGCTTCATTAGTTATCTTAAGCATATTATCTACAGAAGGATCAACCATGCCATTTCTAATTCTTTCAGCTCTTTCAACATAGTTTTCCATTTCATGTTTTATAAACTCACTTGGCTCTGAAGATACTAAAATATATTTATCATCTTTAAGTTTTGGCACTGGAAGCTTTAACATATCTGAGGTTTGAACATCTGCTATATTTTTAAATAAGGTCATAAGCTCTGGAAGGTTTGTAAACTTTGAAAACCTGCTTCTAAACCTATAGCCTGTACCTTCTGGAGCAAGTTCTAATGAAGAAACCACTTCACCAAAGCTAGCTGCCCAAGCATCAAAATGCTGTATTCCTCGCCTTTCAAGTTCATGGTTTTGAAGATACCTTTGCATTACATACATTTCTGTCATAGAATTTGAAATAGGAGTTCCTGTAGCAAATATTACTCCCCTGCCTTCATTTATCTCATGTATGTATTGACATTTCATAAGCATATCACTGGCTTTTTTAGCTCTGGTATTGGATATCCCAGCCACATTTCTCATTTTAGAAAATACTGCACAATTTTTATAATAATGTGCTTCATCTACAAACATAGTATCAATACCAAGTTCTTCAAAGTTTATAACATCATCCTTTCTCCCTTCATCAAGAAGTCTTTTAAGTTCACTCTCTAAACTCTTTTTAAATTTCTCCATCTGCTTTATAGACCAGTTTTCTCCTCGCTCTCTTTTAGTAGCTTCTATGGCATAGGTCATTTGCTCAATCTGGTAATTTAGCATTCTCTCTTGTCTTTCCTTTGAAATTGGTATTTTTTCAAACTGCGTATGTCCTATAATTATTGCATCATAAGCCCCTGTAGCAATTCTGCTTACAAATCTTCTCCTGTTCTGCTTTTCAAAGTCTTTCTTTGTAGTAACTAAAATATTAGCTGAAGGATATAATCTTAAAAATTCTGCTCCCATCTGCTCTGTTAAATGATTAGGAACTACAAATATGCTTTTCTTGGAAAGTCCTAGTCTTTTAAGCTCCATTGCGCTTGCTATCATTTCAAAGCTCTTTCCAGCACCAACACAATGAGCAAGAAGTGTACTTCCACCATATAAAATTCTAGCTATAGCATTTACTTGATGCTGTCTAAGTTTAATATCTGGATTCATTCCAGGGAAAGTTAAATGGCTCCCATCATATTCTCTAAGCCTTATGTTATTAAAGTTTTCATTATAGAATTCAACATACTTCTTTCTTCTGCCAGGATCTCTAAATATCCAGTTCTTAAATTCTTCTTTAAGCTGATTTTGCTTTTCTCTAGCCAGCATAGTTTCCTTTTGATTAAGTACATATCTTACAGTATCGCCTTCTTCTATTCTGTCTTTTACGGTAACAGTTCTAAGGTTTAAGGTTTCTTCAATAATGTAGTAGGCATTAAGCCTTTTAGTTCCAAAGATTTCTGTTGCTGCAACGGAATAACCATCTATCCCTTTGTTTTCAATAACCCAAGATGCATTAAAATTATTATAATGAACCTTTATTTCATTGCTGCTATAACGAGAACCTGAGTTTTGAGCATACTTTGGAGTTCCTAAGGTTTCATAAATAAATTTTTCTATATCTCCTTCTTCAATCCATGTTGTTCCAAGCCTTATATCAATTTCACTTGCTTCTAAATTTACTGGTTGCACTTTTTCTAAGGCTTCTACATTTTGTGTAAAAAGCTCTGGATTAGTTTCAGCATAAAGCTTTGCCAATTTTAATTTCTGCCTCACATTACCACTTAAATATTCATCTTGTGTTTCCCAACCTTGAAGTAAATCATATTTGTTATATTTTTCAGGATTTAAGAATATTAAACCTTTAAGTTCATTTATAATATTTTCTCTTGTACTATCATAAATTTCTAACATTAGAGATAAATCTACTGTTCCTTTTTCATTTAAACTTACCGTAAGAGCTTCAATTGCTGTATCTACTTCTGTTATCTTTATCTGAGGTCTTATAGTTTGTTTTGTGAACATATCCGCTTTAGTAACATTTTTGTTTTCATCTACTACCTCAAGAGAACATAATAGGGGATAATCATTGTCATCTCTAAAAGCTGTATTATTGGTTCTTGCTGTTATATATCCATAATTTTTAACAAATGTATCATACCTTTTATTTAATATTTCCTGCTTTTCTTTTAACTCTTCTTGGGTGCATCCATTTGTTTGAATATCTATTATCTCTCTAGTGATTTCTCTTATAGCATGAAGTCCTTTTATCCTCTCTAAAGTCTTTCCTGTAGCTTCAATTTTTCTCATTACAGCATTTTCTCTATAATAAAGCTGATTATTTATAAAAGTGTAAGTATAGTTTCTGACGTTAGGATCTGCTGGAATTACATTTTCTTTACTTTCTTCTTCCCTTTCAAAGTTAGTTATATTTGCCTGTAAATTTTGTACTGCTTTATCCAAAGCTTCTTTCAAATCAAAGTTTTCATCATCATTAACTAAGGCTGTGTATTTACTGCCTTCACCAAACATTCTCTGGTCAAAAACCATCTTTCCAAGAAGCATTTCTGGATTATCAAGAAAATATTCATTTATAGGTACTCCATCTTCTGTTTTTGCAACATGAAGCCAATTTTCTTCTACAACCTGTAGCCTTTCTCTCTTTTGAAGAAATATAATATCCGCTGTAACATCTGTATTGGCATTTGATTTAAAGGCAGTATTAGGAAGTCTTATAGCTCCAATTAGTTCTGCTCTTTCTGCAATATACTTTCTTACACTATTGTTTTCTTTATCCATAGTACCTTTAGAAGTTATAAAAGCTATAATTCCACCTGGTCTTACTTTATCTAAAGCCTTAGCAAAAAAGTAATCGTGTATTAAAAAATTATATTTATCATATTTAGGATCATGAAGCTTATAATCTCCAAAGGGGACATTACCTATAGCAACATCAAAGAAATTATCTGGATAGTTATTTTCTTCAAAGCCTTGTATTTTAATATCAGCCTTTTGATATAGCTGCTTTGCTATTCTCCCTGAAATATCATCAAGCTCTACTCCATATAACTTAGAATCTTTCATGCTGTCTGGAAGCATGGAAAAGAAATTTCCAACTCCCATGGAAGGTTCTAATATATTTCCTGTTTTAACCCCAAAGCTTTCAAGCGCCTTATAAATTCCTTCAATTACTGTAGGTGAAGTGTAATGAGCATTAGGTGTAGACGCTCTTGCAGATACATATTCCTCAGGAGTAAGTAGTGCCTTTAGCTCTGTATATTCACTATTCCATCCTGTACTATTAATATCAAAGGCTTGAGCCATACCTCCCCATCCTACGTATTTAGCAAGTATTTTTTGTTCTTCTGGTGTTGCCAATCTATTTTCTTCTTCAATAACCTTTAAAGTTTTAATAGCTTCTATATTGTTTCTAAATTTAGTTTTAAGTCCTCCAACTCCAATTTCATCTTCTGGACTATAGCTGTAGTTTATTTTCTCATCTTTTTCTTTTGCATTTGTTTTTTCTTTAGATTCAGATTTTCTATTAACTTCATTGTTATTTAGCCACCCTAAAATATTAGTTTCATAATTTTC
This sequence comes from uncultured Clostridiaceae bacterium, assembly GCA_946405135.1. Lineage (GTDB taxonomy): Bacteria > Bacillota > Clostridia > Clostridiales > Clostridiaceae > CAMJGD01. Next base: position 24,374 of record CAMJGD010000032.1, read on the forward strand.
TATGGCTTTATTTTTATAATCTTCCCAAG
>CAMJGD010000033.1 GCA_946405135.1 uncultured Clostridiaceae bacterium
CTGATACATTTATACACATTTTTCAATGTTTTTAGTAACTATTTTTCATCTCCTTTTACTAAATTTCTTATGCAACAATTATAGCATTATAATGATGAATTTAGAACAGGATACTATTTTGCTTTAAAGATTAAATATGGAATAGCCAATATAATATGCTATAAAAAAACATACAAAAGTTGATAAAAAAACATGAAAAATATTTGACATTTAGAAATATTAATGGTATAAATTTAATAAAGTGATAAATAAATTCTGTGAAGAGAAAAAGTAGGTTATAAAGTCTGTTCTACAGAGAGTTGGCATAAGATGAGAGCCAATGTCCAGAGTATAGCTGAAAATCATCTCTGAGAAGCAAATCTGAAATATAGTAAGATTTGATGGGAGTCCTCCATTAAAAGGAACACGTATGATGGTACGTTGAAGAGTGTCATTAAAGTTATATTTTATTATATAAACTTTATGAAATCAGGGTGGTAACGCGAGTAATGCTCGTCCCTTTATAGGGACGGGTTTTTTTATTTTTAAATAGATATGTAAAAATCTTTAAGAATTCATAATTGAAGGTGGTGATGTGGTGGAAAGTGACATAGGTATTAAGGAGAACATTACAAATTGCGCTATATTGGGGAGGAAAGAATATGGAAAAACTATCAAAGAAAAATTTATTATTAGTAAGCTTAATGCTATTTTCAATGTTTTTTGGGGCTGGAAACTTAATATTTCCACCACTGCTTGGACAATTATCTGGTAAAAATCTTATATTTGCTTTAGGAGGATTTTTAATTTCTGCAGTAGGATTGCCTATATTGGCAGTAGCTACTATTGCAAAATCCGGGGGACTTCAAATATTAGCGGGTCGTGTCAATAAGATTTTTGCTTTAGTGTTTACTATATTGATATATTTATCTATAGGACCTTTTTTAGGTATACCTCGTGCAGGCAGTTTAGCTTATGAAATGGGGGTAGCTCCATTTTTATCTAAAGAATTAACCAAAAGTTATTTACCTCTTTTTATTTATACTTTATTTTATTTTGGAGTAGCATTTTGGTTAAGTATTAAACCTTCAAAGCTTGTGGATCGTTTTGGAAAGGTACTTACACCAGCTATTTTAACTCTTATAGCACTTATATTTGCAGCTAGCTTTTTTAAACCTATAGGAGGAATTAGTGCACCAGCAGGTGATTATGCTAATATACCTGTTTTAAAAGGATTTTTAGATGGATATATGACCATGGATGCTATAGCTGCACTAAATTTTGGTATAGTAATAGCATTAGCATTAAAAGAAAAAGGTGTTACCAGTGAAAAGGCTTTAACCAGTAATACTATAAAAGCAGGTCTTATTGCAGGACTGTTTTTAACACTTATATATATGATACTTTCCTATCTAGGGGCCTGTGCTCAAACTAGATTTGGAGAGGTTTCAAATGGAGCTCAAAGTCTTACAAACATAGTTTTATATCTCTTTGGAACTAAAGGAACTATAATATTAGGACTTGTATTTTCTTTAGCTTGTTTGACAACTTCTGTAGGACTTATAACTTCTTGCAGTCAATATTTTGTTACTTTAGTACCTAAAATAGGATATAAGTATTGGGTAACAATTTTATGTGTATCAAGCATGTTATTTGCTAATGTGGGATTAACTAAAATATTAAAGATATCTGTTCCGATTTTAACTATAATATATCCTATGGCTATAGTACTTATAGTTCTTGCTTTTACCCATAATTTTTTCAAGGGTTACAGAGGGGTATATCAATTTAGTATGGTATTTACGTCAATATTCAGCATATTAGATGGTTTAAGCCAATTTGGAATAAAATTCGAATTCTTAAAATATATGCCTTTATACAGTGAAGGATTAGTATGGGTTATTCCAGCTTTAGCAGGAGCACTTTTGGGATTTGCATTTGAATTTGTAAAAGAAAGTTTTAGTAAAGATCAGGTTTTAGCAAAATAGTATGTAAATGTATATTAAAAAACTGTAAGCAGAAAAAACTGTTTGCAGTTTATTTTTGTTATTAGTTACAAAAAATAAAAGACGAAATTTGCAAAGACATTTTTATAAGATAGGTATATAATCCAAATGGGGAGTTGTTTATATGCTAGAAAATAAAAGTATGTCAGGAAAGTTTATAAAGAGTTTTATATTATTTATAGTGATACCTTTTATTACCATGACTGTAATCGTTAACGTGCTTTATGAAAAGGTACTGGTTTCTCACTATAATGAAAAAGTTCAACAGGTTATGGAACAGCTATCTGCGGATTTAGAAAATGAAATTAAAAGGATATCTTTGAATGTGGCTAAGGTTTCTAATGAAGAAGATTTAATGTATCTTGTAAGCTGCTGGTATGATGAGACAGATTCCGTTAAAAAACTTGAACTTTACACAAGAATAGAGGCAAAGCTGGATTATTTATTTGCTTATCCAGGAGATATAAACTCTATTTTGTTTTTTTCTGATAATTCCAAAGTACTAAAATACAAATATCCTTTTTATAAAAATGAAGATGAAGTAAGGCAAAGCTTTCTATATAAGGAGTGTACAGAGAATAAGGACAAGGTATTTAGTGAAAATAATTTTAGTAACTTTAAAGAGGGAAGCAACAATACAGTAGAGTTTCTATTTGGAATAAGTCCAAGATTAAAATTTTATGGTACAGATACTAAATTTATATATTTTGAAGTGAAAACAGAGGTTTTTAATTCTATATATTCAAGATTTATAAATGACAAAGTGGGCAAGATGGTTATTGTTGATGAAAATGGGAAGATTATAATATCTCCTGACAAAAAGCTGCTTGGTAAAAATATTTCAGAGATAGATTATCTTAATGAAGGCAATAAAAATAGCAGTAATTTTTATAAATATAGATCTCAAGATGGTATTCAGTACATATCAAAATATACTTCAAAGGAGAGTGGATGGAGCGTTATTGACATAATAGATTATAATGCTCTTACAAAAGATACTTCCAATATAATGAAAATAATTTTAGTTATATTTATTATATTTATATTGCTATTTATATTGTATTCTAAATTCTTTTTTAAAGATATCATAAAACCTATAAAAGATCTCATTCATAAAATGAATAAAGTGCAAGAAGGTAATTTAGATGAAGTTGTAAACCTAAACAGTAATTTAGATGAAATCTGGGAGCTTGGATGCAATTACAATAAAATGGTTAATGATATTAAACAGCTTATGTTAGAAAGAGATTTAAAGGAAAGGCAGCGTTCCCAAGAAGAGATTAAAGCACTTCAAGCTCAAATAAATCCTCATTTTATTTATAATACTTTAAATGTGATTAAGTTAATGGCTGCAATTTCTAAAGCGGAAGGTATTAGAAGTGTTACAGATTCTTTTATGAAGCTTTTATCTTTAATATTTAAAAGCGAATCTACTTTTATTACAGTGAAAGAAGAACTAGAGTATCTTGATAATTATGCAGAAATTATGAAGGCAAGATTAGGTGACAATTTTAATATTGTGGTAAATGTAGATGAGGAAGTTAAAAATCTTTATATCATTAAACTGGTGTTGCAGCCTATAGTTGAAAATGCCATTATACATGGAGTAAATGAGCTTGATGAAAATAAAGATATTTTTATTACTGGATATATAGAGAAAGACAGGCTTATTTTGGAGGTAAAAGATAATGGAATAGGCATGGATGAAGAGCAGATTAAAAAAATTTTTGAAAGCGATGAAACTTCTAAAAGAAGCTTTAACAGCATTGGAATTAAAAATACAGAAAAAAGAATTAAATTAAACTGTGGAGAAGAGTATGGAATTAGAATTAAAAGTGAAAAAAATAAATTCACAAAAGTAAAACTCATACTTCCAGTAAGGAAGGAGCAGGAAAATTAATTATGTATAGAATGCTTTTAGTTGAAGATGAACCTATTGTAAGACTTGCACTAAAGTCCTTGGTAAATTGGGAAAAATATGATTTTGATGAAGTCTTAGAAGCAGCTAATGGTAAAAAAGCACTAGAAATAATTAAAAATAGTGATGATATTGATATAGTAATAACAGATATTAATATGCCTGTTATGAATGGTATTGAGCTTATTGAAGAGAGCAGAAAGCTGGATAAAGACATTCAGTTTTTGGTTTTAAGTGCTTATGATGATTACGAACTGGTGAGAAGTGCGTTTAAGCTAGGAATAAATGATTACATTTTAAAAACAGAGATGGATCCAGATAAAATTTTAAAAATGGTACTTACAGTGTTAGAAGGAAGAGAAAAGAATAGGCAAAATAAAAACTTAAGATTAGAGAAGGAAGAACTGCTTAGAAGAATTCTGTCTGGAGAGTTTAAATCTGAGGATTTAAAAAATAGTGTATTGAGATTAAAAAATTCTAATTATATTTGCTGCTATATGGCTATTGATAACTTTACATTAGTGGAAGATAGATATGAAAATAACGATTTTGTAGAGCTTATAAATTCAGTTAAAAATGCAGCCAATCAAATTTTTGAAAGTATAAATAATGGAGAGATTTTAGTTATATCTCCTAAAGAGTATGGAATCTTTTTAAGCTTTGAAGATGCATCTAAAGATGGTTCGATAAAAAAACTAAGCGATATTTTAAATAAGATAAGATATGCTTTGTTAAACTTTTTAAATATAGGGGTAACCATTGGTGTCAGCTGCTTTTGTAATGAAATAGAAAACATAGGTGACTTATTTGAAGAAGCGCAAAAAAATTCTAGATTAAGATTTATTTTTGGTAAAGGAAAAGATATTTTTCCAGAACATGCGGAAGAACTAAACAATATAAAGAAAAACAAAAATAGTAATTTAACTCAGAGAATTGTGCTTGAAATGAGTAAGGATAGTGGACTTTTAAAATCTCTTGATATTTTAGATGAAAAAAGATGTATAGAAGAAATCAAAAATATTTTCAGTATAAAAGAATTGATGTTTGAAGATAATCTTGAAAACATTTATATTTATTATTTAGAAATAGTTCTGATGATATTTCAATATATAATGAAGGATGAAGATAATAATATTGAAGACATAATTGGAGAAGATTTAGACCTTTATGATGAAATAACAAAGTTTGAAACCATAAAAGAGATAGAACAGTGGATTTTAGAACTTTTAGATAAGATTATTGATTATTTAGGCAATGTAAAACAAAGGGAGAGCGGTGCAGTAAAAGAAGCAAAAGAATTTATACAAAAAAATTATGGAGATAAAATATCTCTTGATATGTTAAGTAAGGTAGTAGGTTTTAGTAAAACATATTTTAGTAAAGTATTTACAGAAGAGACTGGAGATAATTTTATTACGTACTTAACCAATGTAAGGATAGAAGAAGCAAAAAAACTTTTAATTAATACAGATATGAAGATATATGAAATTTGTGAAAAAGTAGGTTATCCTAATATTGAACATTTTAGTAGAACTTTTAAAAAGATTGTGGGAGTAAGTCCTCTTCAGTATAAAAACAAATAATAATCAAAATCTGCTAAATATATATCATTAATTGTTTAAAGATTTAGTTGTATACTAAGGCATACTTAAGAAGATTAATAGAATTTATAAAATGTTAGAGAATAGGTGATTAAATGAAAGGATTATTTAGCTTTGATGGGCCAATATACAAATTTTGTGTACTTATATATGAAACTTGTATGTTAAATCTATTGTGGTTTGTTTGCAGTATTCCTATAGTGACTATTGGGGCTTCAACTACTGCACTTTGCAGTGTTTATGGGAAAAAGGTAAGAGGAGAGAGTTATAAAATATATAGTGGTTTTTTTAAAGCTTATAAGGAGAGTTTTAAGCAATCTTCCATTTTAGGAATTATAATAACCCTAATTATATCTTTAAGCTATTACAATATTATTAAGCTAAACAGCTTTGGTAAAGCTTATGCTTGGCTTTATGGTATTCAGTTTTTCATAATTTTTCAGGTGCTTTTTATAAGCAGCTATATATTCCCTTTAATAGCAAGATTTAATATGAGTATTTATGATATAGTGATGAATTCGGTGATATTAGCTTATAAGCATATATTTATAAGTATTATCAATGTGTTAATTCTTTTAGGGCTGATTACATTAACATTTTTTAAGCCAGCCTTTATTTTGTTCATATCTAGTTCTTATATTTTTATATCTTCCTATTTCATTGAAAAAATATTTAAAAAGAATATGAAAAAGACTTATGAAGCTTTTGAACATGATCTTAAATTATAGTTATATAAGTTAAAAAGACTATAGAGAATATAATAAATCATATATAAGATGAATAAGCTGCTCTTTTAACAGAATTTTGAGCAGCTTATTTTTTGATATAAATTAAGAAGATAATATTTATCAAAAACACATTAAATAATATCATTCAGATAAAGATGTAAAATGGATAGAATGTAAGTATAGAAAACGAAGGGGGTAAAAAAATGATTAGAAAGCAATTACAAAAAAAATTATGTTTAGCAATTGCCGGTGTAAGTTTATTTGCTTTAATGGGAACAGGATGTTCAAAGTCAAAGGATACAGATAATGCTGCAGGTAATAAGAGTGATAAAAAAGTTACACTTAAAATGGCCCTTTGGTCAGAAGGAGATTATAAGTATCTAACTGAAACTAACAAGTTAGCAGAAGCTTATAAGAAAGTAAACCCAAATGTAGATATTGAAATAGAACATATAGCTCCAAAGGAATATGATAACACAATGAAAATTAGAAACTCTGCAAGCCAATTGCCAGATGTATTTCCAATAAGACAGAGCAATTTAACTAGTTATGCAGATGTTATGGTACCGCTAAATGACTTAAAAGCAACTGAAAATAATCAGTTTGCAAAAGATTTATCAATTAAGGGAAATGTACTTGGAATACCTCAAGCTGTATTTAATGAATTTGTATTCTATAAAAAGAGCATATTTAAAGAATACAATTTACAAGTTCCTAAGACTTGGGATGAGTTTATAAAGGCTTGTGAAACAATAAAAGCTGGTAAGAAGTATATACCACTTTTAATAGGTGCAAAGGATTCTTGGACAGATTATCCTTTCAATGAATATATGCCTATGCTTGAAGCAGGTGATGGTGACTATTATAACAAAATGGCCGCAAAGGATGAACCATTTAAGAAAGGTGAACCATTCTATACTGCTTATGAAAAGATTCAAAAATTATATGATGCTAAAGTGTGTGGAGATGATCCTCTAGGATATGGATGGGATCAAGCTAGAGCAATGTTTGTAGCAAACAAAGGAGCTATGATGGCTGCTGGAGGATGGTACAAAGATGATTACAATCAAAATGGTGGTAAAGATGATGATTTAGGTGTGTTCTTATTACCAACAAGAAACTCTGAGAGTGATCCATTCTATACAACTGCTATGACTGAAATGTTCTGGGGAATACCAAAGACTAGTAAAAATCAAAAAGAAGCAAAAGAATTCGTCGAATGGTTATTTGCTAGTGACTACTATAAAGATTGGCAGGCTAGCCAGAATGTTGCGCCTACAGTTAAAGGCTTAAAGTTTGAAAACAAGTTCTTCGGTCAGGCTTTTGATGGTATTGATGTTAAGTATGTAACTGTTTTCTATAACGAAGATTACAATAAGATTGCTAATGCAATAAACTTTGACGTAAAAGGCATAGGACAACAAATGATTTCAGGTAAAAATTTAGATGATATTATGAAAGATTTAAATACAAAATGGACAAAAGCAAGAGCTAAATAAAACATTATAACTAAATTAAAGAAGAATAAAGTACTTAATAACTACTTTATTCTTTTTTAAATAATTAGATTGGGAGGCTAGTATATGTTAAAAAAGGATGGAGTAAAGCTGCAGAAGAATATACTGCTAATTACCTTCTTATTTATACCAACTATTCTTATATTATTATTTATGTTATATCCGCTTGGAAAACTAATTACTATGAGCTTCACCCATTGGGATGGAGTAAGCCCAACCCGTACTTTTGTAGGGCTGGATAATTTTAAAACCGTGCTGTTTGACTCACCTGAAATAAAGTCAGCTTTAAAGAATAATGGAGTTTATTTCGTCATACATTTATTATTTATACCTATAGAATTATATTTAGCATTTTTATTAGATAACAGAGTTAAATGTAGCAAGCTATTTAAGACTATAACATTTTTACCTTATGTTATTAATGGAGTAGCAGTAGCATGTATGTTTTCTTTTATATATAGTTCACAAGATGGAGTATTAAATGGAATATTACAGTTTTTTAATATGAATAAAGTAGCTTGGCTTAGTGATCCAAGCATAGTTAACTACTCACTTTCTGCAGTTTCATTATGGAGATTTTCAGGCATACATATAATACTATTTTTAGCAGCATTTCAATCACTTCCAAGTGAAATGACAGAAGCATCAATTATAGATGGTGCCAATAATTTTCAACAGTTTTTTCATATAATATTACCTAATATAAGAAACGTTATTGAAATAGTATTGTTTTTAAATGTTAGAGGAGCACTAATGGTTTTTGATATTCCTTATGTTATGACTAGCGGAGGACCAGGCAATGCTAGTAGTACTTTTACCTTAGAAACCATTAATGCAGCATTTAAGTATTCGGATTTTGGAAAAGCTTCTGCCATGGCCATTGTATTGATGATCATAATAATGGTAATATCTTTAATTCAAAAGCTACTATTTAATGTAAAGGAGAGATAATATCATGGCTGAATTAAGTACTAAGAAGAAATGTAATAGCAATAAGGCGTCAAAAAAGGCTGGAGAAGCTTTAAAGGTACTGCCTTTTGTAATCATAACAATTATAGTAGTGTTACCTATATTAATAACCTTATTTGCATCCTTTAAAGACTTGAATCAAATTGGTTCAGAATTTGCTCTTAAACCTCCCTCAAGTTTAAAATTAGAAAACTATATAGAGGTGTTTAAAAAAGGGCATATTTTAGTAGGTCTTAAGAATTCAATGATTTTGGTAGTAGCAGCTGTGGTGATTAACTCCATACTAAGTACCATGGTAGCTTATTGCCTAACTAGATTTGATTTTAAACTTAAAAAAGTATATTATCTTATATTTTTAATAGGATTAATAATACCAGGAACCATTACAGAAATATCAAGATTTGGAGTAATAAATAAAATGCATCTATATGATACACTTTTTGCTCCTATACTTATATATATAGGATCGGATTTGATGCAGATTTACATCTACAATCAGTTTTTAGAGCAGATACCAGTTTCTATAGATGAAAGTGCTATGATGGATGGAGCTTCTTACTTTACAGTTTATTGGAAGATAATTTTTCCTATGGTAATACCTGCCACAGCTACCTTAGGTATACTTAAGGCAGTAGATGTTCTAAATGATATGTATGTTCCATTTTTGTACATGCCTTCACCAAAACATCGTACATTAAGTACCTTGCTTTTAAATTACACCCAGGACCCTAGAACTTCTTCTTGGCCAAAGTTAAGTGCTGCGGTGGTAGTGGTTATGATACCAACTTTGATTATATATTTTGCATTCCAAAAATATATATTTAGTGGAATTGCAGCAGGTGCTGTAAAAGAATAAAAATTTGAATCTTGTAATAAATTTTATAAGTTAGATAGATCATGAAATTATAGTATATAACCATATAAACTTGGAGGTATTAAATATGGAAAACTTAAGAAAAGGTAGATTTACATTGCCTGGTGAGGCTGGTATAGATGAGGAAGTAAAAAGATTAATAGATAAATGGGGAGCAGATGCCATTAGAAATAGTGATGGTACAAAGTTACCTAAGGAATTAATGGATCTAGCGATTAAGGTATATGCCACTTACTTAACAGTGAGAAACGATCAAAAATGGGCTTATAGCCATAAAGATCAGCTTCAAATGCAGTATCTTATGTCAAAACATAATATTGCAACTTCAGATACTTTGGAAATAGATATCATGGATGGATATTTTAAAAGGCAGTTTGAAATAGATGAAAATCACGATGTAAAAAGATATTGGGAAGTTTATGACAGAACCACTGGTGAGGTAGTGGACATAAATGAATGGAGTTTTGATAGCAAAACAAAAAAAGTAATTATAGAAAATGTTAAAAAGTGGCATAGATATACTGTAAGTTTTTTAGTCTATCAAGTGTGGGATACAACACAGATGTATAATCACTTAACAAATAATTGGACAACACCACCAGAAATGCCTTATGACATTATTCATGAAGAAACAAGGGAGCATATATTTAATTATCTAGAGGACTGGCTTAAAGAAAATTCTAGTGTGGATGTAGTTAGATTTACCACATTCTTCTATCACTTTACTATAGCCTATAACAATATGGAAAAGGAAAAGTTTGTGGATTGGTTTGGTTATAGTGCTAGCGTAAGTCCAGAAGCTATGGATGAATTTGAAAGGGTTAAAGGATACAAGTTAAGGGCTGAAAATTTTGTGGATGAAGGATATTTTAACTCACCTTTTAGAGTACCATCTAAGGAATACTTAGACTGGATAGAGTTTATGCAGCAATTTGTATCTAAAAATGCTAAAAAGTGTGTGGACTTATGTCATAAATATGGAAAAGAAGCTATGATGTTTTTAGGAGATAACTGGATTGGTACAGAACCTTATGGAGAATATTTTGGCAGTATAGGACTTGATTCAGTGGTGGGTTCTGTAGGTAGTGGAGCTACTTTAAGGCTTATTTCAGATATTCCTCATGTAAAATATACTGAGGGACGGTTCTTGCCTTACTTTTTTCCAGATACTTTCCATGAAGGAGGAAATCCTACTAAAGAGGCTGTAGAAAACTGGGTACAGGCAAGGAGAGCAATACTTAGAAGCCCAATAGATAGAATGGGATATGGTGGTTACTTAAGTCTTGCAATAAAGTTCCCTGAATTTGTAGATAAGGTTCAAGAAATAACAGATGAATTTAGAGAAATGCATTGCAATATCGCTGGAACCAAAGCTTATACTCCTAAATTTAAAGTAGCAGTTTTAAATGCTTGGGGTAAGCTTAGATCCTGGCAAACAAACATGGTGGCTCATGCTCTATGGTATAAAAAAATATACTCTTATGTGGGAGTAATAGAGTGCTTAAGTGGTATGTCTGTGGATGTTGCTTTCATTAGTTTTGATGATATTAAGAAAAATGGTATACCTGAAGACATAGGGGTTATAATAAATGCTGGTGATGCTGAAACTGCATGGTCAGGACATCATTATTGGATTGATGAGGAAGTTACAGGAAAGATAAGAGAATGGGTATATAATGGCGGTGGTTTCATAGGAGTAGGTGAACCAACAGCATACCAGTACCAAGGAAGGTACTTCCAACTTTCAGATGTACTAGGTGTGGATAGAGAAAGAAGCTTTACTTTAAGTTATACAAGACATGATAAAGTTTATGAAAAACCACATTTTATATTGGAAGATCAAAAGAAGGATATGGACTTTGGAGAAGGAATGAAATATGTTTATAGCACAGGAGATAATACAAAGATATTATCTATGGATAAGGGTGATATAAACCTTGCAGTAAATGAATTTGGAAAAGGAAGGGCAGTATATATATCAGGACTTCCTTATACCCCTGAAAATGTAAGGCTACTTTTAAGAAGCATATATTGGTGTTCCCATAAAGAAGAAGATATGTTTACTTGGTTTACTTCAAATAGCAACACTGAATGTGCTGCATATTTAGAAACAGGTAATGTAGCAGTAATAAATAATTCAGATGAATTGCAGAAAACTGAACTTTATAAAGATAGAAATAGTAGTATTAAGCTTTCTTTAAAACCATATGAAATAAAATGGGTTAAAGCAGATAGTTTTTAAAATTTAAGGCAATAATTTAAGTATTTAACATGATTTTTATATTAAGGGCAAGTATATTAAAGAAAGTTACAAATTGTAATCTTGCCCCTAGGTAATTTATTAATGTAGAATATTCTTATAATAAGAAGCAAACCTTGGATAAGGGTAATCTTAATATAGGAATAAAAGGAGGCATTTCTATGGAAATATTAGTTACGGGTGGAGCAGGTTATATTGGCAGCCACACCTGTGTGGAACTTTTAGAAGCTGGCTACGATGTAGTAGTAGTAGATAATCTTGAAAATAGTCATGAAGAGGCTTTAAAAAGAGTAAAAGAAATTACAGGTAAGGATTTAAAGTTTTACAAAATAGACTTAAGAGATAAAAAGGCATTAGAAGAAGTTTTTAAGGAAAATAATATTGATGCAGTTATTCATTTTGCAGGATTAAAGGCTGTAGGGGAATCTGTATCCATACCTTTAAAATATTATAACAATAATATCATAAGTACTTTGGTTTTATGTGAGGTAATGGAGAGTTTTAAAGTTAAAAACTTAGTTTTCAGCTCTTCCGCTACAGTATATGGAGATCCTAAAACAGTGCCTATAACAGAAGATTTTCCAATTAGTGCAACTAATCCTTATGGTCGTACAAAACTTTTTATTGAAGAAATACTTAGAGACTTGTACAAGTCTGATAAAACATGGAATATTGCTCTCCTTAGATATTTTAATCCTGTAGGTGCTCATCCTAGCGGACGTATAGGAGAAGATCCTAATGGTATACCAAACAATTTGGCACCATATATTTGCCAGGTAGTAGTAGGTAAGCTAAAGGAACTAAAAGTATTTGGAAATGATTATCCAACTGTAGATGGTACAGGAGTTAGAGATTATATTCATGTGGTAGATTTAGCTCAAGGACATTTAAAGGCATTAGAAAAGTTAAATACTAATCCGGGAATTGTAACTTACAATTTAGGTACTGGAAGAGGTTTTAGTGTACTAGAAATGGTAGCAGCTTTTTCAAGGGCTGCAGGTACTGAAATTCCTTATAAGATAGTGGATCGAAGGCCAGGGGATGTGGCTACCTGTTATGCAGATAACTCAAAGGCTAAAAACGAATTGGGATTTTACACTAAAAAGACTATTGATGATATGTGCAAAGATTCCTTACGTTGGCAGTTTGATAATCCTAACGGATATACTAAATAGACTTAAATTTGAGGGGAGCTAAAGATTATGATGAAACCTACTCTTGTTGTCATGGCGGCTGGTATGGGCAGCAGATATGGCGGCTTAAAGCAGATAGATCCTATAGGACCAAATGGAGAAGTTATCGTTGATTATTCAATTTATGATGCCTTGAAGGCTGGTTTTGGAAAAGTTGTTTTTATAATAAAAGAAGAGATAAAAGAAGATTTTTATAATACTGTTGGTAAGCGCTTAGAAGGTTTAGTAGATGTTTCCTATGTTTTTCAAAAAATAGAGGATTTGCCTGAAGGATTTAAAGCTCCAGATGAGAGAGTTAAGCCTTGGGGTACAGCTCATGCAGTTTTGAGCTGTAGAGACGTGGTAGATACACCTTTTGCTGTTATCAATGCAGATGACTTTTATGGATCTTCAACTTTTAAAATATTATATGATTATTTGATAAATGCTAAAGATAGTGAAGAATTTTATGATTATTCCATGGTAGGATTTATGGTAGAAAATACTCTCACAGAGAATGGACATGTTGCTAGAGGAGTTTGTTCTGTGGATTCTTTAGGATATTTGCAGGGAATTCACGAGAGAACTAAAATCAAAAAATTTGGTGATGCTGCAAAGTATACAGAAGATGATGAAAACTGGATTAATATTCCTAAAGGAAGTACAGTTTCAATGAACTTTTGGGGATTTACTCCAAGTATATTTAATGAACTTAAAATCAATTTTCCAAAATTTTTAGAAGAAAATAAAGATAATATACTAAAGGCAGAATATTTTTTACCTAGTGTGGTAGACAGTTTAATAGGTGAAAATAAAGCGAAAGTAAAAGTATTAACCTCTAAGGAACAATGGTATGGAGTTACATATAAGGATGACAAGCCTAGGGTAAAAGAAACTATAAAAGTTATGATAGAAAAAGGCATCTATCCAGAAAAATTGTGGGGGGAAAGACATGAAAAATAATTATGATTTTAAGGATATAGTTAGTCACTTCCAATTTCAAGGTGAATTCATTGAAGCAGTGCCTTTTGGACAAGGTCACATTAATGATACCTTTGCAGCAAGTTTTAAAAATGAAGCAGGGACAGTTCATAAATATATTTTACAGAGAATTAATACTAATATTTTTAAATTTCCAGAAAAACTTATGGAGAATATAGAAAATGTAACTGCCCATCTAAAGAAAAAAATAACTGCTATGGGTGGGGATCCCAAAAGAGAAACTTTGAATTTAATATACACTATAGATGGGAAGAGTTTTTATGTAAGTCCCAAAGGTGATTATTGGAGAGGATACATATTTATCGAAGGTGCCCAAACTTATCAAGTGGTAGAAAATTTAAATCATTTTTATAATGCTGGAAAGGCTTTAGGTAATTTTGAAAAATATCTTGTGGATTTTGATGCAGATAGCCTTTATGAAACTATACCAAATTTTCATAATACACAAAAGCGTTATGCTGATTTTCTTGAAGCTGTTTCTAAAGACACTATGAATAGAGCATCAGAAGTTCAAGAAGAAATAAAATTTGTAATGGATCGTGCTAATGAAACCTCTATATTAACAGACCTTCTTAAGGAGGGAAAGTTGCCATTAAGAGTTACCCATAATGATACCAAATTTAACAATGTTATGATTGATGATGGTACTGGTGAAGGCATATGTATTATTGATTTAGATACTATAATGCCAGGTTCATCTTTATATGATTTTGGTGATGCTATTAGATCAGGAGCTAATCCAGCTGAAGAAGATGAAAGAGATCTAACAAAGGTATGTTTAGACATGAAACTTTATGAACAATTTGCTAGAGGCTTTGTTGAAGCCACTAAAGATTCATTGACAGAGCTTGAAATAAAGTACTTACCTTTTGGAGCTAAAATGATGACCTTTGAATGCGGCATGAGATTTCTAGAGGATTATCTAAAGGGTGATGTTTACTTTAAAATACACAGAGAAAAGCATAATCTAGATAGAGCTAGAACTCAGTTCAAGATGGTTGCTGATATGGAAGAAAAATTTAATTTTACACCAGAAGGCATTGCTCAAAATAACCAGATGAAATATTAATATATCTTAAAATATATTTAATTAAAGACTATATTAAATTTGTATAAAAGCAAAGCTAATATAGTCTTTCTTATTGCGTAAGGAAGTCTCTTTGATATATCTTTATAAAATTTCTATTGTGAATACATTGATTTTATTTTGTTTAAAGTTTATAATTAGTTTCCGTACAAACAATTGGTATTCAAACAAATATGCAAGGAGAATGAAAATGTCAGATACAAATAAAGGAATTTTAATTGCTTCTTTAATAAAGGAAGTGTATTTAAAATTAAACAATAATATAGCTAAGGAATTTAGAGATACTGGTCTTACAGCACCACAGCTAATGCTTATAAGGATAATGGCAAAGAATGGGAAGCTTAAAGTCACAGATATAGGAACCATGATGAATCTTACAAAAGGTACAGTTTCAGGAATTATAGACAGACTTGAAAGTCAAGATATACTTTTGAGAGAAAGAAGCAGTGAAGATAAGAGAATAGTGTATGTAGAACTTTCAGAGAAGGGGAAAAATTTAACAAAAACTATGAAAGGTACTATGAATGACTATTTTTCTTCGTTGTTTGCAGATTGTAGTGAAGAACAAATGGATACGGTAATTGAAGGACTTAAGATATTGAAAAGTATAGTAGATAATTTAGATTCTGAAGATATATAGCAGTAAATGTATAAAGTTATAAACCATTATTTTCATTGTATTAAAGCCATGACTAGTTCACAAAATAAAGTATAATAAAAGCTTTAATTAAAAAATTAAAAGGAGGTAACGGAATTATCATGGCAGACAATAGAGCAAAAGAAAATCATAGGATAGAGCCTATCGAAAAGCATGATACTGCTGCTTGGGCTAATATTGAAAGTACAAAGCCTGTGTCTAAAGTAACTATGCCTGGAGAAAATAGCGTAAAAAACGCAAAAGAATGGGTAGATAGCAATCAAAAGTGATTAATAGCACATAGCTTAACCAAAATCTAAGTAGATAAGGGTTAAAGCTATGTGCTTCTTTTTTGAATTTTTTTATTTTTCTAACTTCTACTGACAGTGTATGTCACTATAACCTTATATAATTGAATTAAAGATTAT
Organism: uncultured Clostridiaceae bacterium; assembly: GCA_946405135.1. GTDB lineage: Bacteria > Bacillota > Clostridia > Clostridiales > Clostridiaceae > CAMJGD01. The sequence continues at coordinate 16,179 of CAMJGD010000033.1, forward strand.
GATATAAACAGATTGAGGGTAGGGGTATTAAGTGAATTATGAGAATATGGACAAAGAAATACTTATTAAAATATTAAGGCAGAAGGATGATAAGTTAAAAAGATTATCTTTAGAAAATGAAAAATTAAAATATTACGCAAGTATAGATGCTATGACAGGGGTATTAAATAGAAGAGCAGGTTTAGTATTGCTAGACAAAGAGTTTAATCTATCAAAAATTAATAATAAAAGTCTTATGGTTTGTTTTATTGATGTAGACAGGTTAAAGATAATAAATGATAACTTTGGACATGAAGAAGGGGATAAGGTTTTGATAAGAGTAGCAAAAATTCTAAGTAAAAGCATTAGAAAAACTGATTTTGTAGTTAGAATGGGAGGAGATGAATTTTTAGTAGTATTTCCAGAAACAACAATGAAAGAGGTTAATAAAGTTTGGTATAGAATTTGCAGTAAGGTAGATAACATTAATAGAAATAACAATAGCTATAATTTAAGTTTAAGCTATGGATTTTATGAGTATAATAAAGAAATAGAAAAAGAAATGTCTATTAATGATTTAATACAAAAGGCTGACTCAGAAATGTATAAGAAAAAATTGAAAAAAAGAAGGAATTTTAAGGATATGTGCATAATTAATAAAAAAAGTTAAAAATTTAGGAAAGGCCGGAATAATCACAATGGAAAGATTTAAGTCAGATGTATTATTGTTTATTTATAATCAGCTGAAAGAAGGAAAAGTAGTTAGAAAAAGTGATATATTAGATAAATTTAATATTAATGAAAGAAGTTTTTATAGGTACATAAAAGATATAAAAGATTTTGTAGCCCAAGAATCTAATGGTGAATTAATAGGTGAAGAGGTTGTACAAGATAGAGAAAAAGGTGGATATATTCTTAAAGGAAAGCATGAAAAAAATCTCAATGAAAAGGAAGTTTTAGCAATTTCTAAGGTACTTTTAGAGAGTAGAGGTTTTGTGAATACAGAGCTAAAAGACATGTTGGACAAACTTCTTGAAAATTGTATAAGCCAAGATAAAGATAATATTAAAAGGATTATTGGGAATGAGTTAGTTAACTATGTTTCGCCACAACATGGTAAAAAGCTTCTAAACATTTTGTGGCAAATAAGCAGTGCAATAAAAGATAGAAGAATACTAGACATTGGATACTCTAAGATTGGTATAGAGAGAGATTCAAGAAGAAGTTTCTAGAAGAATTGTATATCCACAGGGCTTATTATTTTCCGAATATTACTTTTATCTGATAGCTTTAATCGAAGGGAAAAGTTATGAATATCCAACCATTTATAGAGTAGATAGAATTAGAGACTTAGTGGTTACTGATAGAAAATATAAGATAGAGTATAGCAAGAGATTTCAAGATGGAGAGTTTAGAAAACTAATTCAGTTTATGCATGCCGGAGATCTAGAGAGAGTAACGTTTAGATTTACAGGTGCATCTATAGAGGCAGTTTTAGATAGATTACCTAATGCTAAAGTAGTAAAAGAAAAACAGGGAGAATATATAGTAGAAGCAAAGATGTTTGGTAAAGGTATAAAGATGTGGCTTTTGAGTCAAGGAGACTCTGTAGAGGTTTTAGGTTCAGATAAATTTAGAGAAGAAATTATAGATACCATTGAAAAAATGAGAAAGTTGTATGAGTAATATATAGATGAATATTATATTATCAATGATATAATTATTTTAAAGCCAAAAGGTAAGGAAGATGATAATGATTTATTTAAATGTTTTTACATTTCCAAATGATGATATGGAATTTGACTTTTTACTAGAGGAAAAAAGAATGTGCTATGACTCTTTCTATCCATTTAAGATATTATCAAGAAATGGCTTTGAAAGAATTGATTTTGAGCCAGTTACGATTTTATATGGTGGAAATGGTTCTGGAAAATCAACGGCGTTAAATGTGATAGCAGAAAAAACAGGAATCCATCGAGATTCTATTTATAATAAATCTAATTTCTATTATGACTATGTGAATATGTGTGAGATGCAGCTTGAAAATGAAATCCCTAAAAATAGCAGGATTATAACAAGCGATGATGTATTTGATTATATGCTCAATATCCGTAACCTTAACGGAGGAATTGATCAAAAGAGGGAAAAGCTTTTTGAGGAATACTTGGATGCTAAATATTCTCATTTTCAAATGAAGTCTATAACAGATTATGAGCAACTAAAAAAAGTAAATACTGCTAGAAGTAAAACCCAGTCAAAGTTTGTGAGAAATGAATTGATGGCTAATGTGAGGGAATATTCAAATGGGGAAAGTGCATTCAAATATTTTGTTGAAAAAATTGGTAAAAACGGACTATATATATTGGATGAGCCTGAAAACAGTCTTTCTCCAAAACGTCAGATGGAACTAATGAATTTTATTGAAGAATCAGCACGGTATTTAGGTTGTCAATTTATTATATCAACACATTCGCCATTTCTGCTTGCTATGTATGGAGCAAAAATATATGATCTTGATGAAGATCCAGTGGACGTGAAAAAGTGGACAGAATTAGAAAATGTGCGTACATATTATGAATTTTTCAAAAGACATGAAAGTGAGTTTTGATACATTAGAATTTTTTTGTAGTAGAATGTGATAGTAAAAATATAAAAAGGGGTAGAGATTTTGAGAGAACTTTTATTAAAGGGTAAAAGAATTTATTTACAAACACTCACAACTAAAGTTGATGCTAAAACTCTTCAAGAAAACATAAATGATATTGAACAAACAAAATATATGCATGAAGTTCCATATCCATATACTTTAGAAGATGCAGAAAGCTATTTAAAATATTTAAATTCTATAAGTGATGATTCTTCAATTGAACTTGGAATCTTTGATAATTTTACAGATGAGTTTGTAGGAGTTGTCGCATTAAATAATATTGATTATAAATATGAAAATGGTGAAATTGGATATTGGACAAGGAAAAAATTTTGGAAGAAGGGTTATGCTAAAGAAGCAGTACAAATGCTTATTAAGTATGCATTTCAGGAATTAAAGTTAGTTAGAATATATGCAACTTTACAAAAGGGGAATACAGGTTCCTTAGCTTTATTAACTAATTTAGGATTTCAAGTAGAAGGATTGATGAGGAAAAGCGTTAAAAATAAGGGCAAGCTAGTTGATAGATATATTTGTTCACTGCTAATAGAAGAGTATGAACTTAAAAAGGGGTTTTAAACAAATGAAAGCTGTAGTTAAAAAAGTTATCATTGATAAAAATAAAAGAGTTATTGTTATAAGTGATATACATGGAAATCTAAAGTTTTTTAAAAGATTATTAGAAAAAGTTAACTATAACAAAGATGATGTTTTATTTTTGGTTGGAGATTTAATTGAAAAGGGAGAAAATAGTTTAGAAACCTTAAGATATATTATGCAGTTATCTAAAGAGCAAGAAGTTTATGTGCTTACAGGGAATTGCGATACTTTATGGGAAGATATAAAGTATGAAATAGATGATGAAAACCTTTTAAAATATATGCTATTTAGAAAAAATAGCATATTAAACGAGATGTGTAAAAAGCTTTCCATTGAGGTTAATAAAAAATCAGATATTAGTTATATCAAAGAGCAGCTTAAAAAGAATTTTGGCATAGAGTTAAATTATCTAGCGCAATTACCACATATTATCGAAACAGAAAATTATATATTTGCTCATGCTGGTATTACAACAGAAAATTTAGAAAAGAATAAAGCCCATGAGGTTATAAAACGTGATGCCTTTATGGATGAGGGATTAGTGTTTTCAAAATATGTTATAGTAGGACATTGGCCAACAGCTAATTATGGAAAAGAAAAAGGAGACTGTAATCCTATTATTAATAGAAAACAAAAAATTATAAGCATAGATGGTGGTAATGCCATAAAGGCAGAAGGGCAGCTTAATGCACTAATAATTGATGGGAATAATATAACCTTTGATTCTGTAGATGATTTTGAAAAAGGTAAGATTATAAAAGGGCAAGAAGCAAATAAAAATACTATCCAAATTACGTGGATTAATAATTTAATAGAGATACTTCAAGAAGAAGAAGAGTTTAGCCTTTGTAGACATGTAGCTACAAATCATGAACTTCTAATTAAGAATGATAAAATATTTAAAGCTAAAGATGGTATGCGCTGTTATGATTGTACAGACTACTTTATTGAGGCTAAAGAGGGAGATATTGTTTCAATTATAGAAAAGGCTAGAGAAATGACTTTAGTAAAAAAGAATGGAGTAATTGGATGGGTCCAAAATAGGAATTTAAGAAAAATTTCTCACTAGAAGATATTGTATTTCAGCCTGAGAAAGTTATAGATGCAAAGAATTTCATTATTTCATTTTCTATAATAACGCCAATAACTTTTACTAGCTTTTTCACAATTAACACTTCAAAATAAGTTTAGCATAAAATTAAATTATAATAAGTATTAGACACTGAATTTTTTCAGTGTCTAATACTTATTAAGTAATTAAAAGGTTAATTAACACAGAAGCATTTAAACTTCCACAGATTTTTTTGCTACACCTTTATTCTTAGCTGCAGATTTTAACATCATTATAGCGGTATAAATTACAACAACTATTACTACCCAACGGAGTATGTCAAGTGGTAATTCTTTAACTACTAGGGCAGCTATTAAAGTACCGATAGTTCCTGGAATAGCCATACCAATTGCTGATTTTTTATTATAAGCCTTTTCTTTGATAAATTTTGCTGATGCTGGTGGCATTAAGAAAGCACAGGAGCCCATCATTATTGGGAAAGCAACCTTTGGTGACATTCCAAGTGCAAATACCAATGCCATACATGGAGCATATAAGCCGATTCCTGCTGTCATTAAAGCTCCTAAAATAAAGTTAATTACTACTGCAAGTACAAGTTTACTACCTGTTAAACCTATAGCACTTCCACCACCTTGAATCCAATTCATCTTACTTGCAAACATAAAGCCAGCTGTAACAAATAATGCAACTCCCATTACTATTTGAATTTTCTTTTCAGGTAATTTTGAAACAATTCCGGCTCCAACTACTGCTCCTATAGTAGCAGCTGCTAGCATTAAAACCAGTGTAACAGCATCTACATCAATAACTCTGATGAATCAGAAGTTTAGCACTTAAAAAATTTTTAGGACGATAGTCCGTTGATTTATAA
>CAMJGD010000034.1 GCA_946405135.1 uncultured Clostridiaceae bacterium
CTGTAAATCTGTTGTCTGACGACTTCGATGGTTCGAATCCATCTTCCTCCACCATTAAAAAGGGCGCATAGCTCAGCTGGGAGAGCATCTGCCTTACAAGCAGAGGGTCACAGGTTCGAACCCTGTTGTGCCCACCATAAAATTTAATTTAGTTATTTTGCTGGCATGGCTCAATTGGCAGAGCAGCTGACTTGTAATCAGCAGGTTGTAGGTTCGATTCCTATTGCCAGCTCCATATGTGGAGGAATTCCCGAGTGGCTAAAGGGGGCAGACTGTAAATCTGTTGTCTGACGACTTCGATGGTTCGAATCCATCTTCCTCCACCATAAAGACACTCTTTTAGTGTCTTTTTTATCATTTTGTATGTTAAAACTTAATAGATGCTCTTATCAAGAGAGGTGGAGGGACAGGGCCCTATGAAACCCGGCAACCGGTTAAAATACTATGGTGCCAATTCCTGCAGTATTTATCTGCAAGATAAGAGAGATGTGAAAATTTAGTCTCTTCTTATTGAAGAGGCTTTATTTTTTTATAATTTTATGAAAGGGAGTGTGAATTGCTGTCTTAAAGAATTTGCTTTAGGACAGTGAAAATTATGAGAAGATTATTTACTTCAGAATCAGTTACAGAAGGACATCCAGATAAAATATGTGACCAGATATCAGATGCTATATTAGATACTATACTTTCTCAAGACCCAACTGCAAGAGTTGCTTGTGAAAGTACTGTTACTACAGGTATGGTTATGGTAATGGGAGAAATATCTACAAATTGCTATGTGGATATACCTAGAGTAGTTAGAAATACTATAAAAGAGATAGGTTACACAAGAGCTAAATTTGGATTTGACTGTGATACTTGTGCAGTTATCACTTCTATAGATGAGCAATCACCAGATATAGCTATGGGTGTTAATGAAGCTTTAGAATCCAAGAAAGGCGAAATGGATAAGATAGAAGCTATAGGTGCTGGAGATCAGGGGATGATGTTTGGATATGCCAGCAATGAGACTCCAGAATATATGCCACTTCCTATAGCTATGGCTCACAAGTTAGCAAGAAAGTTATCAGAGGTAAGGAAAAATGGTACTTTGACTTATTTAAGACCAGATGGAAAGACTCAAGTTACAGTAGAATATGAAGATAATAAACCAGTAAGAATAGATGCTGTTGTAATATCCACACAACATTGTCCAGATGTTACAAAAGAACAAATAGAAAAAGATATGATAGAATATGTTATAAAACCAGTGGTTCCAGCAGAACTATTAGATGAAAATACTAAATATTTTATAAATCCTACAGGAAGATTTGTGGTAGGAGGACCTCAAGGAGACTCAGGCTTAACAGGAAGAAAGATTATTGTTGATACTTATGGTGGATATGGAAGACATGGCGGTGGAGCATTTTCAGGAAAAGATCCAACAAAGGTTGATCGTTCAGCAGCTTATGCAGCAAGATGGGTAGCTAAAAACTTAGTTGCAGCGGGAGTCGCAGATAAGTTGGAAATTCAACTAGCTTATGCTATAGGAGTTGCTAAACCTGTATCCATTGAAATAGACACTTTTGGCACAGGAAAGTTAAGTGAAGAGAAAATAGTAGATATAGTAAATAGAGTATTCGATTTAAGACCTGCAGCTATAATTAGAGACCTAGACTTAAGAAGACCAATATATAAACAGATCGCAGCTTATGGTCACTTTGGAAGAAATGATTTAGATCTTCCTTGGGAAAAACTAAACAAGGTTGAAGATATTAAAAAATATGTGTAATTAATATAAGCGGCTGACTCAAAAGTCAGCCGCTTAATTTGATTAGCAGATTTCTTTTCCACCGATTATTACTTTCTTAATGGATATATTTTTATCAAATAAAACTAAATCGGCATCATAACCTTCTTTTATTATACCTTTTTTATGTTCCACTTTGCATAGTTTTGCAGGATTTAGAGTAGCCATTTTAACAATTTCATGAAGAGGATAATTTGAATTTTTATAAACATTTTTTATGGCTTTATCTAAAGTTAATATAGATCCTGCTAAAGCACCAGATTTAAGCCTTGCAGCTCCAGCTTTAACAATTACATCTTGTCCGCCTAAAGAATACATTCCATCTGGCATGCTGCAAGCCATCATAGCGTCTGTAATTAAGAGTACTTTATCCAATCCTTTTTGTTTGTATGCAACTCTCAAAGAAGCAAAGTTTATGTGTATTCCATCAGAAATAGTTTCTGTAGTTATATCTGAATCAAAAATAGCTCCAACTACTCCAGGCTCTCTGTGATGTAGGCCTGTCATAGCGTTATAAAGATGAGTTGAGTGACATACTCCGCATTTTATTCCTTCCATAGCTTCTGCATAAGTGGCTTTTGTGTGTCCCATGGACGCATTTATATTATTATCTTTTAAGAAAGCTATTAGTTCTTTTGCTCCATTAACTTCTGGTGCTATGGTCATGCTTACTATAGCATCCATGTGATTACCTACCATATACTTGAAAGTTTTTATAGAAGGTTTTTGAAGATAATTAGGGTTTTGTGCACCTATCATATCTGGACTTATGAAAGGTCCTTCTAGGTGTGCACCTAGCACGTTAGCTCCTTCTGTTCCTTTTTCTTTAGCTAAAGCTATAGCTTCTACAGCTTTTTTGATATCATCTAAATCACAGGTCATAGTGGTAGGCAAAAACGATGTAGTACCATTTTTAGCTATAGTTTTGGCTATGTTATTTAAAGAATCATAGTTTCCGTCCATGGTATCATATCCGCCAGCACCGTGTATATGTACATCTATAAAACCTGGAGATAGATATAATCCATTTCCATCAATTATTTCAGTATCTTGCACATTAGAAGGATTTATAGCTTTGATTTTTCCGTCTTCTATCAAAATATTTCCTAATTCTATTTTATTTTCAAAAATAATATTACAATTTTTAATAAACATAAAATCACCTCATAATAATTTTAGGATTATAATCTTTATAAGTCAATTGTATAATATGTAATATATTTTGTAATTTTACTTAAATTATGTTTATAGGATTTTAATAGGGCTATAATTAAATATAAGAGTTTTTAAATAAAAGCAGTAATTATGATATAATTATTTTATGAATTTATGTATAAACATAACCTGTGCAGTGAAAAGAAAACAGGATAAGTATATAGATGTGAGGAGATTTTATGGAAGAAATTCAAGGTACAGTAGAGGAAATTGTGTTTCAGAACGAAGAAAATGGTTATGTAGTAGCTAAAATAAAAAGCAATAAAAATATTATAACTATTGTAGGCACTATACCTTATATTATAGATGGACAAAATTTAAAACTCTTGGGAGAGTGGGTTACTCATCCTCAATTTGGAAAGCAGCTTAAAGTTAAAAATGCAGAAGAAATATTACCAGATACTTTAGCAGGTATAGAAAAGTATTTATCCTCTGGTATTATACTAGGTATTGGACCGGTTACTGCAAAAAAAATTGTAGAAAAATTTGGAGAAGAAACTTTTGATATATTAGATAATAATATAGAAAGACTAAAAGAAATAGAGGGTATTGGAGACAAAAAGATAGGGATTATATATGAATCTTATGCTAAACAAAGGGAAGTAAAAGGTATAATGGTATTTTTGCAAACCTATGGAGTCACACCAAACCAATGCTTAAAGATATATAAAAGATTTGGTTCAGAATCCATAAATGTAGTTAAAGAAAACCCTTATGTACTTACAGAAGAAATATCAGGTATTGGCTTTAAAACTGCAGATAAAATTGCTAGAAGTCTAGGAGTAGAGATAGATTCTCCCTATAGGATACAAAGTGGTATAAAATATGTAATAAATGAGTTTTGCGCTATGGGCAATACTTATATGCCTAAAGAAAAATTATTTCAAGATGCTTCTAAAATATTAAGTGTTACTAAAGAAATAATAGATAAAAATCTATATGAAAGTGCATTGGATGGAAAAATAAAAATAGAAAACATAGAGGAAAAGGATTGTGTATTTACTTTACCCTATTACTATTGTGAATTAGGCATAACTAAAAAGTTATTAACTTTAGCTTTTTCTAATTATGATGCCTTAAATATAGACATAGAAAAAGAAATAGAAGAATTTGAAAGAGAATTTAATATAAAATTTGCAGATTGCCAGAAAGAAGCCATAAAAGGAGCTGTAGATAATGGAGTTGAAGTTATTACAGGAGGACCTGGAACGGGAAAAACTACTATAATAAAATGTATTACAGAGATATTTGAAAAAGCTGGAATGAATGTGGTAATGGCAGCACCTACAGGAAGGGCAGCTAAGAGAATGACAGAATCTACAGGAAGAGAGGCAAAAACTATACATAGGCTATTAGAACTAGGCTTTGCAGCGGATGATGAAGCTATGGTGTTTTCAAAAGATGAAGACTCACCTTTAGATTGTGATGTAATAATAATAGATGAAGCTTCTATGATAGATGTAGTACTTATGAATAGCTTACTTAATGCAGTGGGCATAGGCACAAGACTTATAATAGTTGGAGATGTGGATCAGCTTCCATCAGTAGGTCCTGGAAATGTTTTAAAAGATATAATAGAGAGTAAATGTACAAAAGTTGTAAGACTTAAAGAGATTTTTAGACAGGCAGAGCAAAGTCTTATAGTGGTAAATGCTCATAAAATAAATAGGGGAGCTATGCCTATTCTAAATGAAAAAGATAAAGATTTTTATTTTATAAGAGAAGAAAATCAAAATATAATATTAAACACTCTCATAGAACTTATAAATACTAGACTTCCTAAGTTTAATAATTCTTGGAACAAGATGCAGCATATACAGATAGTATCTCCTATGAAAAAAGGTCCTTTAGGCATAAATAATTTAAATGTAAAACTTCAAGAAATTTTAAATCCACAAAGTAAAGACAAAAAACAGAGAGAATACAGAAATACCGTATTTAGGGTAGGAGATAAAGTTATGCAGACAAAAAATAATTATTCACTTAAATGGACTCGAATATGTGGTAAAGGTGAAGCTGAAGGTATAGGGGTTTTTAATGGGGATATGGGTTTTATCGAGAGTATTGAAGAAGAGGATAATACTATAGATGTAATTTTTGATGATGAAAGAAGAGTAACATATGAAGGCATGAATTTAGATGAATTGGATTTAGCATATGCAATAACCATTCATAAGAGCCAAGGAAGTGAATTTCCAGTGATAGTTATGCCTGTATTTATGGGTCCTCCCCTTTTAATGAATAGAAATCTTTTATATACAGCTATAACAAGAGCTAAAGATATGGTGGTTATCACAGGATCTGTAAAAGCTTTAAAATACATGATAGAAAATGATAGGAGTTTTGAAAGATATTCTTCTCTAAAATGGAGAATATCTGATATACTTTCAAAGGACATATTCAATTGATTGGAGGAGAGCATGGTGATGATCAGTCCCATTGAAAAGCTTGAAAGCAAATGGCATATAACCAGCAGAATATTAAATTTTATAAATGGTATAAGCAAAGAAAGGTCATTAAATATAATTTCTGTACCATACAGTAATACTTTTATGTTTTTGGATGTGATTTTAAGCATGACATCACAACAAAAAAAAGTTCTTTATATAACCAATGAAAATGAAAAGGATATTCAGATATTAAAATATATAAAAAGGAATACGGATTTTAGAAGTTACTCTTATATAAGAGATAAAAATTCACATTTTGAGAATTCTTATCTTATCATATGCAGCCATGAGAATGCCTATGGTTTAGATGAAAAATTTAATCTTATAATATATGATGATTTAAGCAGCTTTTCTAACTATTCAAAAAAACAGATTGAAGACCTTTTAAATCATGTAAAATATGACAGGTTAATCTCTTACTCTATTGAGCCTATTTTTAATAATGGCAACATATTAGAAATACCTACAAAAAAAATAAATATGCCTATGACAGAACCAAGAATAATAACTACTAGAATAGATATAAGCAAAGAGATACCTTATGTTGCCTATGAATACTTAAACTGGTTCATGAAATCAAATAGAAAGGTTATAATATATGTGCCGGATAGTTATAGAGCAGATAAAGTATATGATTATTTATATGGACTTAAAGGGAGTATTAGAAAATATATTTGGAGATATACTTTAGAAGAGGACAAAAAATTTCAAAGTTTATTGAAAAGCAGAGAACAGACAGGAATTATAGTTACAGAATATATAGAAGATTTAAATTGGAATATAACTGGGCTTGATATAATGGTTTATTTTGCAGATGATAAAAGTTATGATTACAAAAAATTGGTGTATATATGCGGAAAGGTAGGAATGAATGATAGTTTTAGTAATGGTGAAGTGATATTTTTGGCAAATAGCAATACTGAAGATATGGAAAAGGCTAAAGCTATTACAAGGAACTTCAATAAAATGGCATGGGAAAAGGGATTGCTAAATATCTAAAATATGTTTTTCAATGCTTTATTGATATAATATATGCTTCAGATATGCTTTGTACAGCATGTGATGCTGAACTTACTGAAGATAAACTTATTTGTTTTAAATGTGAAAAAAGCATAATGTACTGTAATGAACCTATGATAATAGGTACTGGAAGAAAAAAATTTATATGTTATAGTGTAACTTACTATTCTAATACAATAAAAAATATAGTTATAAAATTTAAGTATAGAAATGAATTTAGATGTGGAGAATTGCTTGCAAAACTTATGTGCGATTTTCTTAAAAAAAATAATCTGGAGTTTGATGTGATAACTTTTGTTCCTAGCGGTAAGGAAAGTTACAAGAAAAGAGGATATAATCAATGTGAGTATATGGCAAATTTATTAGGCGATTATTTTAATAAGAAAGTCATTGATTGCATTACTAAAACAAAAGAGACAAAAATTCAAAAAACTCTTAATACTGATAAAAGATGGGAAAATTTAAAAAATAGCTTTGAAATAATAAGCAATGAACATATAAAGAATAAAAATGTTCTGCTTATAGATGATGTGGTGACTACAGGAGCCACTGTGTATTACTGTGCAGAAAAATTATTAGATAACAAAGCAAATAATGTAATCATATTGACTGCGGCTAAAAGTAAGATATAATATAATTAGAGCTAGGTTTGTGGTTGAAAATCGATGCCAGTCGCAGGCAAAACGATCCACGTAAGTTAAACAAAAGGTTTGATGAGCATGGTGCGGCTTAGAAGTAAGTCCTGCCACCTAAAAAGGTGAGAAAGTTAGTAGTGAGAGGATAATACCGAGTAGCGAAAGTTTCAGCAGGCGGGTGTGGGGGCAAAAACCAGGTCAGCTAGCTTTATAAGTAAAGCTATCAGTCATTATAATAAATGATGACTGCTAGCTTTACTTTTTATATTATTAATTGCTATATTTAGTCGATATTAATAATATTATATATAAGTATAAATAAGAAATTAGGCTATTTATGTAGTAAATATAAAACTTAAATATAATTAGTATTTTAAAGACAGACAGACATAAATGTGTATAATATTTTGTAAATTCTGATTAAAGTGCTTGTTAAATCTTCAATATAGATTTAAAATATAAGTATAATATAAATAAAAATTAAATATAAATATCAATTTTACATTACATAGCAGAGAGGGGCTGTAAATATGAAAATAACAGTAATTGCTAAAAATATCGAATTGACAAAAGCTTTAAAAGAGACTACTCAAAAAAAGCTCTCAAAGCTTGAAAAATATTTTAGTCCAGATGTAGAGGCCCATGCTACCTTAAGCGTTCAAAAGAACAGACAAACTATAGAAGTAGTAATTCCTTTCAATGGAGTTATTTTAAGAGGAGAAGAATCTACAGAAGATATGTATACATCTATAGACTTAGTTATAGATAAGTTAGAAAGACAAATAAGAAAACAGAAAACAAAGTTGCAGAAAAGAAACTATGGAGATTCATTGAGATTTCAATCTATAAAAGCTTATGAAGAAGATGAAAAAGATGAACCTAAGATAGTTAAAACTAAAAAATTTGCTATTAAACCAATGTCTACAGAAGAAGCAATGCTACAGATGGAGCTTTTAGGTCACAGTTTCTTTGTATTCAAGGATGCTGATTCTGAAGAAGTAAATGTTATTTATAAAAGAAAAGATGGAAACTATGGTTTGATTGAACCAGAATTTTAACCAAGTTTTTTAAATAAGCATAAAAGCTGTGAACTTCTAGTTAATAGGAGTTCACAGTTTTTCATTTATTATCGAATATATATAAAATACTATTTCAAATTTGTAAATTAACATATAATTAAAGTGTTGTTGTTGAAATTATTTACTCATAAATGTATAATTTATAAATGAGTAATTATAACTACAAGATAGCGAGGATGAAAAGATGGGAATATTAGAAAAGGTTTTTGGAACATATAGCGAAAGAGAAGTAAAAAGGATAATTCCTATAGTGGATAAAATCGAGGCTTTAGAAAATAACATAAAAGCTTTAAGTGATGATGAACTTAAAGCTAAAACAGGTGAATTTAAAGAGAGACTCTCAAAGGGAGAAACCTTAGATGATATACTTCCTGAAGCTTTTGCAGTAGTTAGAGAAGCTTCTGTGAGAACTCTTGGATTGAGACACTTTAGAGAACAATTAATAGGCGGAGTAGTATTACATCAGGGAAGAATTGCTGAAATGAAGACTGGAGAAGGAAAAACTCTTGTAGCAACACTTCCAGCATACTTAAATGCTCTTTCAGGAAAAGGAGTTCATATAGTAACAGTAAATGATTACCTTGCAAAAAGAGATAAAGACTGGATGGGTCAGATATATGAATTTCTAGGATTGTCTGTAGGTGTAATTGTGCATGATTTGGACTCACAGGCGAGAAGAGAAGCGTATAATTCTGATATAACCTATGGAACTAATAATGAATTCGGATTTGATTATCTAAGAGATAATATGGTTATTTATCAAGAAGAAAGAGTGCAGAGGGAATTAAATTTTGCTATAGTGGATGAGGTTGACTCAATTCTCATAGATGAGGCTAGAACACCGCTTATAATATCTGGGGAAGGTGAAAAGTCAACTGAATTTTACAAGGTAGCAGATTATTTTGTTAAAACCCTTGTTAAAGAAGAAGATTTTACTATTGATGAAAAAGCTCATTCTGTAATACTTACAGATGATGGAGTCAAAAAAGCAGAAAAATATTTTAGACTTGATAACTATGCTGATGCCCAAAACATGGAAATTCAACATCATGTGACTCAAGCATTAAAAGCAAATTATATAATGAAAATAGATAAAGATTATATGGTAAAAGATGGAGAAGTTATTATAGTTGATGAATTTACAGGAAGACTTATGGAAGGCAGAAGATACAGTGATGGTCTTCATCAAGCTATAGAAGCTAAAGAAGGAGTAAAAGTTGAAAAAGAATCAAAAACTTTAGCAACTATCACTTTCCAGAACTATTTTAGAATGTTTTCAAAACTTTCGGGTATGACAGGAACAGCTTTGACAGAAGAACTTGAGTTTAGAGAAATTTATGGATTGGATGTAATTGTTATTCCTACTCATATGCCAGTAGTAAGAGTCGACAATCCAGATGTAGTGTATAAAACAGTTAAAGGAAAATATAATTCTATAATAAATGATATAGAGGAATCTCATAAAAAAGGTCAGCCAGTGCTTGTAGGAACTGTAAGTATAGAAAAATCAGAAGAATTATCTTCTTTACTTAGAAAAAAAGGAATACCTCATCAGGTGCTAAATGCTAAATATCATGAACAAGAAGCAGAAATAGTAGCTCATGCAGGAGAAAAAGGCATGGTTACTATAGCTACTAATATGGCAGGCCGTGGTACTGATATTAAGCTTGGAGAAGAAGTCACAGAGCTTGGAGGCTTAAAGATAATAGGTACAGAAAGACACGAGTCAAGGCGTATTGATAATCAGTTAAGAGGTCGTTCTGGACGTCAAGGTGACCCAGGTTCTACTAGATTTTATATTTCTCTTGAAGATGATTTAATGAGAATATTTGGTTCAGAAAGATTGCAGGGCATAGTAGATAAATTAGGCTTAGAAGAAGATGAAGCTATAGAAAGCAAAATGGTAACTAAAGCTATAGAAAGTGCCCAAAAGAAAGTTGAAGGAAATAACTTTGATATAAGAAAAACATTGCTTGGATACGATGATGTAATGAATCAACAGAGAGAGATAATATATAAACAGAGATCTCAAGTGCTAGAGGGAGAAAATCTAAAAGAGGAAATACAGGAGATGATAAAAAATGTTATATATTCTTCTGTGGATTCTCATATAACTGGTATAGAAGAAAACTTTGAAGAAGATCTTAAGAAACTAGTGAAGTATATGGAGGATCTTTATATACCTCATGGCATGGTTACTTTTGAAGAGATATCAAAATTATCTAATGATGAAATAAAAGAAAAATATTTAAATATTGCTACGGATATTTACAAAGAAAAAGAAAAAGAGTTCGGCGAAGATCAGATGAGAGAAATAGAAAGAGTAATCCTTCTAAGAGTGGTAGATACAAAATGGATGGATCATATAGATAATATGGAACATCTAAAACAGGGTATAGGATTAAGAGCTTATAGACAGCAGGATCCTATTCAAGCTTATCAGTTTGAAGGAAGTACTATGTTTGATGAGATGATATACAGTATAAAAGTAGATACTTTTAAATATCTACTTCATGTACAGACTCAAAAGGCTCCTGAAAGAGAAAGAGTAGTCAAGGAGACTTCTACCAACTATGATGATTCAGCAAAAAAAGAGCCTATTAAAAAAGAAAAAAAGGTTGGAAGAAATGATTTATGTCCTTGCGGCAGTGGAAAGAAGTATAAAAACTGTTGCGGAAGATTAGCCTAGTTAATATCTATAGATTTGCGGCATATTAATGCTGCAAATCTATTTTATGTTATATAAAACTAAATAATTATAGGAGTTGAGAAATATGATATTGCAGTTAGAACAAATTTTAAGCTCAATAACAACTATAAAGGAAAATTTAAAGGAAATGAGGGCTTCTCTTTGACACTGAAGTTTTAAAGAAGAAGATAGAAGAATATGAACTTAAGATGCAAGAGGAAGACTTTTGGAGCGATGTAAACAAGGCTCAAGAAGTGACTCAACAGACAAAGCAGCTTAAAGATAGGCTGGAAAAATATTTAAATCTAGAAACTAGGCGTGAAGATATAGAAACGTTTTGTGAATTAATTGAAGAAGATGATGAAGATACTCTAAATGATTTAACAAAGGATACAAAAGAATTAGAAAAGGATATTGAAGCATTTAGGATTGAAATATTATTATCTGGAGATTATGATAGAAACAATGCTATATTAAATCTTCATGCTGGAGTTGGCGGTACAGACGCTCAGGATTGGACTGAGATGCTTTTAAGGATGTATACAAGATGGTGTGAAAAGAAAGGCTTTAAGCTGCAGATCATGGATTATCTGCCTGGAGATGAAGCTGGAATAAAAGGGGTAACCATAAAGGTTGTGGGTGAATTTGCCTATGGATATTTAAAAGCTGAAAAAGGTATACACAGATTAGTAAGAATCTCCCCTTTTAATGCTAATGGGAAAAGACAAACTTCCTTTGCTTCTGTAGAAGTACTTCCTGAACTTACACAAAATCAGGATATTGAGATACGTCCGGAAGATTTAAGAATAGATACCTATAGAGCAGGCGGCGCGGGTGGACAGTATGTAAATAAAACTGAATCTGCCATTAGAATAACTCATATTCCAACAGGAATAGTTGTTCAATGTCAAAATGAAAGAAGTCAGCATGCTAATAGAGAGGTAGCAATGCAGGTACTTAAATCCAAGCTGATAGAACTTAAAGAAAGAGCTCATAAAGAGAAGATAGAAGATCTTACTGGAGAACTAAAGGATATGGGTTGGGGAAGTCAGATAAGATCCTATATATTTCAACCCTATACTCTTGTAAAAGATCATAGGACTTTAGTGGAAAATGGAAATGTAGATGCGGTAATGGATGGAGACTTGGATAGTTTTATAAATGAATATTTAAAGCAAAGCAGCAATGGTAAGTTGGAAGAATAAATATAAGCACTGGAATCTTAAGTGATTCAGTGCTTTTGTTATTAGTTTCATAATAATTATGATTAAAGTTATAAAAAAATCATGAAAAAAACTAAAGTTCATATATATTTAATAAAATTTATGCTTATAATGTATTGTTACTTTTTGCTTATAGGATTATAATTTAAATTAAGCATGAATCATATAATAAAAAATCAAAAATCTTCCTATAATAATGATATCATAAATTTTGTATATTGCATAATGAAATTTACAAAATTTCATAAAATAAATTGCTTATAGATATAAACATTCTTATAAAAACCCCAAATAAAAGTCTCTGATCTATTTTCAGAGGCTTTTATTTTATTTTTTAATTAATAAATAGGTATAACTCTTTAAATATAGCTAACTATAAGATAAAATAAAGTATATGTTAAATTTTATATATTTGAAGTAAGAGGTGTACCTAATGAAAAGCATTGAAGAAAGATTATCTAAAGAGCTTAATATAAGCTTAAATCAAGTCAATAGTGTTATCGAACTTTTAGATGAAGGAAATACAGTCCCTTTTATTGCTAGATACAGAAAAGAAAAAACTGGAGCGTTAGATGATGAGATTTTAAGAAAATTTTCAGAAAGACTCACCTATTTAAGAAATCTTGAAGATAGGAAAAATGATGTTATAAGACTAATTGATGAACAGGGAAAGTTAACTGAAGAGCTAAGAGAAAACATAATAAAAAGTGAAACATTAACAGAAATAGAGGATATATATAGACCTTATAAGCCTAAAAAGAGAACAAGAGCTACTATTGCAGAAGGAAAAGGATTAAAACCTTTAGCTGAAATTATACTTTCAGGGGAGTTTAAAGAAGACATAACTGCCTATGCTTTAGAATTTGTTGATGAAGAAAAAGGAGTAAAAGACAGTAAAGAAGCGCTTCAGGGTGCTATGGATATAATAAGTGAAGTTATATCTGATGAAGCAGAATATAGAAAGTGGATAAGAGATTTAGTTAAGAGGGAAGGTTTTGTAGAAACAAAAGGAGAATCGGAGGAACCAACACCTTATGAGATGTATTATGAATATAAAGAAGCAGTTAGGACTATACCTTCTCATAGAATACTTGCTATAAATAGAGGAGAAAAAGAGAAAATATTAAGTGTTAAAATAACAGCTCCAGAAGATAAGATAATAAATTATTTAAATAGAAAATGTCTTAAGAACAATGAAATAACTGATAAATATATGGAGGAAAGTGTAAAGGATTCTTTAAAAAGGCTAATATACCCATCCATAGAAAGAGAAATACGATCAGAGCTTACAGAAATAGGAGAAATTGGCGCTATAGATATTTTTAAGGCTAATTTAAAAGCACTTTTGATGCAGTCACCTATAAAAGGAAAGGTAGTCTTAGGTTTTGACCCAGGCTTTAGAACAGGGTGCAAAGTTGCCATACTAGATGACACAGGAAAATTTTTAGAAAAGGCTACAGTTTATCCTACAGCTCCTCAAAATGATGTAAGAGGCACTATAAATACTCTTAAAGAGCTCATATATAAACATAATGTAGATGTTATATCCTTAGGTAATGGAACTGCAAGCAGAGAGTCAGAAGAGGTTATAGCACAGCTTATAAAAGAGGTAAAAGAAGAAAAAGGTAAAGAGCTATTTTATGTAATAGTTTCTGAGGCAGGAGCTTCTGTATATTCAGCTTCAGAACTTGCTACTAAGGAATATCCAGATCTTGATGTAACTATAAGAGGAGCTATATCTATAGGAAGAAGGCTGCAAGATCCTCTTGCGGAACTTGTAAAAATTGATCCTAAATCTATAGGTGTGGGTCAATATCAACACGATGTAACTCCTAAAAAGCTGGATGAATCTTTAAAAGGTGTGGTAGAAGATTGTGTAAACAGTGTAGGCGTAGATTTAAATATTGCTACTCCTTCATTACTATCTTATATTTCCGGTATAAATTTATCTATAGCTCAAAATATAGTAGCTTATAGGGAAGAAAATGGTAAATTCAAGAATAGAAAGGAACTGTTAAAAGTAAAACGTCTTGGCGAAAAAGCTTTTGAACAGTGCGCAGGATTTTTAAGAGTGATGGAAAGTCATGAGGTTTTAGACAATACATCAGTGCATCCAGAGTCTTATAAAGCCGCTAAAGAGCTTATTAAAGTATTAGGTTATACAGAAGATGATTTAAGAGCGGGAAACTTAAAAGATATAGATAATAGAGTAAAAAGCGAAGGAGTAGAAACTCTTTCAAAGCAAATTGGTATAGGGGTTCCTACTTTGTTAGATATGGTAAAGGAACTAAAGAAACCAGGAAGAGACCCAAGAGAAGAGCTTCCAAAACCTATATTTAAAACAGGGGTTGTGGATATAACTCAATTAAAGCCTGGTATGATACTTATGGGCACTGTAAGAAATGTAGCTGACTTTGGAGCTTTTGTGGATATTGGAGTTCACCAAGATGGGCTTGTGCATAAAAGCCAAATGTCTGATAAATTTGTAAAGCACCCTTTAGATGTTGTAAAAGTTGGGGATGTTATAGAAGTTAAAGTTTTAGAAATAGATTTAAAAAGAAATAGAATTTCCTTGACTATGAAAAAGGACTAAAAGATTAAAAATTATAAATAAAGTATTGTTATTTTAATAGCATTGTTATATAATAATGTTGATAAAAATAATATTAATTATCTTCAGGGCAGGGTGTAATTCCCTACCGGCGGTATAGCCCGCGAGCCTTAATTAAGGCATGATTCGGTGAAATTCCGAGGCCGACAGTTAGAGTCTGGATGAAAGAAGGTAATAGTGACTTAGGATTTAACGCCCTGACCTTTGTCAGGGTTTTTATTTTTACAAAAAATCCTATTCACCAAACCCCCTTGAGGATACCATTATGAGGAGGTATTTTCATGAAAAAGGACAAACTTAATCTAAACAAACAAATCAAAATTACTTTACTATCTGCTATGGCATTTTTGCTAATGTATCTGGAGTTTCCACTACCTATATTTCCACAGTTTTTAAAGATTGATTTAAGTGATTTACCAGCACTTATAGGAGCTTTTGCTCTAGGACCTGTAGAAGGTGTAATAATTGAATTTTTAAAAAATGTACTTCATATTTTATTTAAAGGAACTCAAACCGTATTTGTAGGGGAACTTGCTAACTTCTTAGTAGGAGGAATTCTAGTATTTACATCAGGATATTTTTACAAAAAAGAAAAGACTAGAAGAAATGCTATTTTAGGATTAATGTTTGGTACGGCTCTTATGACTGTTCTTGCAGGAATTTTGAATTATTATATATTAGTTCCAGTTTATGCAAAAGCTTTTAAAGTTCCTATAGATGCTTTAGTTGCTATGGGAAGCAAAGTAAATGGAAATATAAAAAGTTTAGGTACTTATATATTATGGGGAGTTGTACCTTTTAATTTGATAAAGGGTATAATGGTTTCAATTGTAACTTTAGGAATGTATAAAAGTGTTTCACCAATTCTCCATAAAGAAGATTTGGTAATAGAAAAGCACGATATGGCAAAAAAAGAAATGTAATATTATTATGAATAAGCGAATCCTCAAAGGGTTCGCTTATAAATTTTAGAAATCTGTTTTGCACATTATTATGGCATCTTCTCTGTTATCCTCATAATATTCTTTTCTTATTCCTTCTTCTACAAAACCAAATTTTTTATAAAGATTTTGAGCTACTATATTTGAGTGCCTTACTTCTAAAGTCATTACAGATACTTTTTCTTTTTTGCATAAGTCTATAAGAGAGCTTACTATAGTATTTCCTATACCTATGCCTCTGTATTCTGGATGTACTGCAATATTGGTTATGTGGGCCTCATCTATTATTACCCAAGTTCCGCCATAGCCTGCAATAATGCCATTTTTTTTAGCCACTACGTAGCGGGCAAACTTGTTATGAAGCTCATTTATAAAAGATTCCCTGCTCCAAGGAATAGGAAAACTTAAAGCACTGATATAAAGGATGGAGTCTATATCTTCTTCACTCATAGTACATATTTCTATATCATTCATTTTCTTTTATTCCCATCTTCTTATCATATTCTCTTTCTGCCTGAGATTTTCTTAAATATATAGGAGCAGAATTATTTAAATCATCCTTAAATCCAAGCTGCATTTTTTTCAAACCAATTTCTCCTAAAGAAGAAGCTCTTGCTAAATTTAAATGACTTGGAGCAAAAGTACAGTTATTCACTTTTAATTGCAAAAGAGATTTATACTTATAAGTAGCATCTCCAATAAAATAAACTTTTTTATCATAAGAATTTAATAAATTTGCTAAATCTTCAATAGATACGGCCATGTAATCTGAAATAACTTTTAATTCACCTTTTTCGTAGGTGTATAAACAAGTATAAACGTTATTTCTTAATGCATCCATCACAGGACATACAATACCCTCTATTTCAAATAAGTTATAAGCCAGTGCATCTAGAGAAGATACTCCGATAAAAGGCTTATCTGTACCAAGGCTTAAGCCTTTTATTGTAGCCATACCTATTCGTAAACCTGTAAAAGAACCAGGACCTTTAGAAACCACAAAGCCGTCTATGTCATCTATATTCATGCTTAAATTATGAAGTAAAGTATCTATCATAGGCATTAAAATAACAGAATGCTGCTTTTTATAATTAAATGTCATTTCACCTAAAAGTTTATCCTCTTCTAAAATAGCAATACTTGCAGATTCACTGGAGGAATCTAAACTTAAAATTTTCATATCTTAATCTCCTTCACATAATCATATCTTTTACCATAAGATTCTATAATTATTTTTCTGAATTCTTCTCCTTTTTCAGGAAGCTTTTCTAGAGTTACTTTAATATATTCTTCTGGTATCAGCTCTTCTATATAATTTGCCCATTCTATTATACTGACTCCATCACTAAATATGTATTCATCAAAGCCTATGGCGTATATTTCATCTGGGTCATTAACCCTGTATACGTCAAAATGATATAATTTTAATCTTCCGCTTTCGTATTCATTTACAATGGTAAAAGTTGGGCTCGTTATGTAATCAGTGACACCTAAGCCCTCTGCTAAGCCCTTAGTAAAATGGGTTTTGCCAGTTCCTAAATCTCCTATAAGGCAAAATATATCTCCTGCATTACATTTTTCACCAAGCTGTCTTCCTATTTCCATGGTTTTCTCTATGCTATCTACAATAAAATCCATATATATTGGTGACTAGATTAAAAGTCAGCCTTTTCACCTCCAAAGTATAAGAATATCTATAGATATTCTATATTAAAAAATAAAAAAAGAAAAGGTAACAGTAAAGTATTTTAGTATTAAAGGTTAATTATATACAGCTTCTTTTAAATATTTTAAAGCTTTATCACATATGAAACCTTCTTTCATCATATTATCTAATATAGAAAAAGTTTTTTCTTTGGATAGACCTTTTTTGTAAGGTCTGTCTTCTGTAAGGGCTTGATATATATCGCATACGCACAAAATTCTAGATTCTTCGGATAGCTCATCTGCCTTAAGCTTTCGAGGATATCCTTTTCCATTAAGTTTTTCATGATGGTTAGAAGCCCATTCACTGATATCAGGAATATCCTTTATTCTATCTAATATTAATTTAGTATAATAAACATGAGATTTTATAATTGAAAATTCTTCTTGATTTAAAGCTTTATTTTTTAACAATATAGATTGAGGAATAGCAAGTTTACCTATATCATGAAGAAGTCCAGCTATTTTCATCTTTAAACATTTTTCTTCATCATAACCTATGTATTTTGAAACTACATAAACTGTTTCACCTATGTCTCTTGAGTGTCTTCCAGTAAAGCTGCTTGAGCTGTCAATTATTTCTGAAAAAATATAAGCTATGTTTTCAAATTCCTTTAAATCTATATAGGTATTTAATTCAGGAATAATTTCATCTAAAATAAGGTCTATTGAATATATATTCTGCAGATTAAACCAAAAAATATCCTTCTCACATAAATTTAGGACATTCTCTACAATTTTAGGATTAAATAATATTTTAGAATTATTACTTATCCATTTTATAATATAACTTTTCTGTTTATAACAAGGAGTTTTATCATCATACAAAAGTTCAAATAAGTCAGCTATTCTTATTATTTGACTTTCTATAGGAATAGCTTCAGACTTTGCTTTAAAAGGTCCTGTACCATTCCAATTTTCATGATGGTATAAAATTATATGATTTAAATCTTTAAAATGTGGGAAAGATTTTAATATGGAATAACCAACTAAACAGTGTTCTTTTATAAAAG
This sequence comes from uncultured Clostridiaceae bacterium, assembly GCA_946405135.1. Lineage (GTDB taxonomy): Bacteria > Bacillota > Clostridia > Clostridiales > Clostridiaceae > CAMJGD01. The sequence goes on from CAMJGD010000034.1 coordinate 18,370, forward strand.
TTTCAGAGGTATGACTTTTAGACATAGTGTTTACAGCTCCAATATCGTGTAGCATAGATGAAATATATAAACTTTTTTGAATATCATAATTTAAATTTAACTTTTTTGCTATCTCTAGAGCTATGTAAGTAGTACGTTTTGAGTGATATAGAAACTTTTTATGATGATATTTTACATTGGAAATATCTTCTACTACAGATATTTCAGAGGATATTTGAGACAGATCTAATGTCATGGATATTGAAGCAATAACATTATTTAAGTTTATTTCCATTATAATACCCCATTTCGATAAATTTGCGTAATATTACAATCAGCTGTATATTAAAATTTTATATAATCATGTATAATTAAAATGACTTTAATAGTATTTTTACCTATAAATGATAGATGAAATTATAAACAATATATATTATACTATGATATATGGAATTTGTTACATATAAAATTGTTTTTGTTTTAATATGTATAGAATATATATGACATCTCATATGGTTAAAAGAGAATGCGGAGGTGAATCATTTTGAAGAAAATAACCTATACTCTATTGGTTATAAATATATGCCTTATTATTATGTTTACTTTATCCCATAAATTTAAAATAGTTAAAACTATCCCTAATGATGATATTCCAAAAGAAAGAGATGTATATTTAAATATAGTTACTACAGATAAACTACTATATTATATGGTAAAAGATCTTACTGGAGATAAACATAATGTGGAATATATTTTAGATAAAGAAGAAGATCATTGGAGTTTTAAGTATAGTGAAGACTGTATAAACAATATAGAGAAAAAAGATATATTTATATATTCAGGTTCAGATTTTGAACCTTGGGTAGGAGATTTTATAGAAAAGTTAAAGAAATCTAATGTAGGCATAATAAACGCTTCTAGAGGAACAAAACCTATTTATTTAAGTGAACCAAGAAAGTATTTAAATAAAGATTTAAAAGTAAATCCATACTATTGGTTAAGCATAGATTATTATAAAATAAGTCTTTCCAATATAAAAAATGCAATACAAGAAAAAGATCCTAAAAATAGACAGTTTTATGAAGATAATTTTTCTAAAAAGCTGAAAGAACTTGATAATTATGCTGAAGAGCTAAAGAAGTCTGCAAGCAAGTTAGAAGGATATACTTTTCTTGTACAGGGGGATGAACTGGATTATTTTACAGGCTATCTGGGACTAAAGACCATAAAATTTTATAATTATGGTGTAAACCTACAGGAAGATGAAAAGCTTAATAAAAAGATAGAAGAATCCAAAAATGTAGTATTTCTTTATGATGACAATATGAAACTTCAAAAAAATGCTGCTTTTATAAAAAAATATAATTTAAAAACATCAGCTATAATTAAACATCAATCTGATTTAAAATATGAAGATATATTACAAAAAAATATAGACTCATTAAATAAACTTTCAAATCAATAAGATTATTTAATTTTTAGTATTGAATGATTTTAAGAAATTGTTTGAATTTATAGAATGTTTTAATGTATAATATAGTATATACTATTGATATTTAAAATAATTACAGGGGTTATTATTTATCTTATTTAAACTAATATTAAGGAGATGGGGAAAATGCTTGTAAAGAATATAATGTTACCAAAAGAAAATTTAATAACAGTAAGTCCTAAAGTTAATATAGGAAAAGCTTTAGACATTATAAATCAAAATAACTTTTTATCAATTCCTGTGGTAGAAGGAGATAAATTCTATGGAATCATATCCAAGGATAGAATATATGAATTCTACTATGAAAAATGTGAAGACAAACAGTGCTTTTTATCTGATTTTAGTGTAGAAACTGTTATGAGAACAGATATACCTACTATATCACCTGTGGAGCAGGTAGAAAAAGCAGTTCATTTTCTTGAAATAATGAATATATCATTTGTGGCAGTAATAGATGAAAACAACTGTTTGCAGGGGATACTTACCCATCGCGCTGTTTTTGAACAATTTACTCAAGTATTTGGGTTAAATAAAGGAGAAAGACTTGCTGTAATGGCTTATGATGTACCAGGGCAGATATCAAGATTATCTAAGATATTATCAGAGAACAATGCAGATATAATAAGCTTCGTAGTAGTAGATCCAAAGAGTGTTATAGATGTAAGAGAAATAGTTATAAGAATGAGAACTGATAATATTGATATCATAAAAGAAAAAGTTAAAGAAGTAGGCTTTAAGATAGTTTAATGAATGAGCATCCATCTTTAAAAAAGCATGGATGCTTATTATTTATGCATTTTTATATGCATCCATGAATGTCATAGTAATAATAAAATAAATAGAATATATATTTTATATGCTGTCAAGCAAAAATGAAAATGTCCCGAAAAACTTTAATTATTAGCACCAGCAATA
>CAMJGD010000035.1 GCA_946405135.1 uncultured Clostridiaceae bacterium
ACATTATAAATCAACGGACTATCGTCCTAAAAATTTTTTAAGTGCTAAACTTCTGGGAAGATTAAATTTAATAAAATACTTCTTCTAAACATAATCCTGAAGATGGAACAACCATTCCTGCCCTGTTTCTATCCTTAGATTTTATAATACTTTCTACATCCCTAGGTTCTATCTTGTTTTCACCTATATCAATAAGTGTCCCAACTATTATTCTTACCATATTATATAAAAATCCATCCGCTGAAACATAAATTTTTATAATGTGATCTTTATTTTTTATTTCCATACTATTTATAGTTCTTATGGAAGTTTTAACAGAACTGCCTTTGCTTTTAAATGCTTCGAAATCATGGGTCCCAATAAAATATTCTGAGGCTTCCATCATATAGTCTATATTCAATCTGTTTTTTACATGATACACATAATTCCTATCTATAGCTGAAGGTATCTTTCTATTTAATATAGTATAAGAATAGGTTTTACCCAGGCAATTATATCTAGCATGAAAATTATTATCTGCTTCTTCAGAAGTCAATATTACTATATCTTTTGGTAGGTTGCTATTAATAGCATACTTAAATTTCTCTGCAGGAATTTTGCTTTTAGTAAAAAAGTTAGCAACAAATCCTCTTGCATGTACTCCAGCGTCTGTTCTACTGCAACCTATAACTTCAGTATTATCACCAGTAATTTGGGATATACTATCTTCTATACATTGTTGAATAGTTATAGCATTTTTTTGTCTCTGCCATCCGCAGTAGTTAGTTCCATCATATTCTAAAGTTATTTTAATATTTCTCATATTATTCCTTCCTACATGTGCTTCCTAAATATAGGCTATCAAAACAGATAACACTGCTAAAACAAAGTATGTAGTAAAGGCTGCTGCATCTCTTCCATGCATCTTTAATTGTTTCATCCTGGTTCTTCCCTCTCCGCCTTTATAACACCTTGCCTCCATAGCCATAGCCAATTCATCTGCTCTTCTGAAAGAACTTATAAATAATGGTACTAAAAGTGGTATAAGGCTTTTAGCCTTTTGCACTATACTCCCACTTTCAAAATCAGCTCCTCTAGCCATTTGAGCTTTCATTATTTTATCTGTTTCATCCATAAGAGTAGGTATAAATCTCAAGGCTATAGTCATCATCATAGCTAACTCATGGGCTGGAAGACCTATCTTTTTGAAAGGACTTAACAGTCTTTCAATACCATCTGTTAACTCTATGGGTGATGTAGTCAATGTCAATAAAGATGTACCTGCTATTAAAAATATTAATCTTAATACCATAAAAGCAGCTGTAATTAACCCCTCTTTGTATATGCTGATAAACTTCCACTTAAATATCAATTCTTTTCCATCTACCATAAAAATATTCAATATAGCTGTAATTATTATAAGTACAAAAACAGGTTTTAATCCTTTATAAAGATATCTTGGAGATAATTTGGCTACAGCTACTGTGCCTATTATAAATGCTAAAACAAATATGTAACCCTTGAAATCTTTTATAACAAATATTTGTATTATGAATAATAAGGATATTAAAATTTTAGTTCTAGGGTCAAGTTTATGAACAAAAGACTCTCCTGGAACATACTGACCTATGGTAATATCTTTAATCATTCAGTTTTTCCGCCTTCCCTATGAATTATTTAAAGTTATATATGCGACTCCTATTTAACTGTTTTTAATATGGCTTCTTTAATTTGTTCCACAGTAAATATGTTTTCAGGAATATCAAAACCTTTTTTATTAAGTTCTCTTGCTAGATAGGTAACCTGTGGGGCTGCTAATCCCACTTTTTCCAAAGTATCAATTTCCTTAAATACTTCCTTTGGACTACCATCCAATATACATTGTCCTTCATTCATAACTAAAACCCTATCTGCTACCTTGGCTACATCTTCCATGCTATGAGAAACTAATATTACAGTCATTTTGTATTCTTCATGAAGCTCTTTAATTTGAAATAGTATTTCATCTCTGCCTTTAGGGTCTAACCCAGCAGTAGGCTCGTCAAGTATAAGTGTTTTAGGTTCCATTGCTACCACACCGGCTATGGCTACTCTCCTTTTTTGCCCTCCACTAAGCTCAAAAGGAGATTTATCCTTATACAGTTCATAGTCTAATCCAACCATTTTCATGGCCCTTTTTACTCTTTTATGAATTTCTTCTTCATTAAGCCCAAGGTTTTTAGGTCCAAATTCTATATCCTTTTCTATGGTTTCTTCAAATAACTGATATTCGGGATACTGAAATACAAGCCCTACTTTCTTTCTTACCTGGTTTAGCTTTACTCCTTTTGAAAATATATCTTCACCATCTATAATGATTCTACCTTTATCAGGTTTAAGCAATCCGTTTATATGTTGAATAAGAGTAGATTTCCCAGAACCTGTATGACCAATTAATGCGATAAACTCCCCATCATTTAAGGTAATATTAACATCATTTAGTGCTTTTTTCTCAAAAGGTGTGTTAGCCATATAGATATGTGTTAAATTTTCTATTTTAATTGACATAATGCATTCACCATCTCATCTATCCTTAATATTTCTGTACTTATGTTAATACCGCTCTTTTGTAATTCATAAGCTAATTCCGTTACTTGAGGTACATCTAATCCTACCTTTTTCATAAGAGGAACATTACTAAACACCTCTTTTGGGGTTCCTTGGATTAATATTTTTCCTTCATCCATAACTACAATTCTATCCGCTTCTACAGCTTCTTCCATATAATGAGTTATAAGTACTATAGTAATACCAAAAGCTTTATTTAATTCTCTTATAGTATTTACTACTTCCTTTCTCCCAGAAGGATCAAGCATGGCCGTAGGCTCATCTAAAATTATACATTTAGGTCTCATAGCTAATATTCCTGCTATGGCCACCCTCTGCTTCTGCCCCCCTGAAAGCAAATGAGGTGCATGTCTTCTATATTCATACATTCCAACTCTTTTAAGGCTTTCATCCACTCTTTTTCTAATCTCTTGAGGCTCTATCCCTAAATTTTCAGGTCCAAAAGCTACATCTTCTTCTACAATAGTAGCTACTATTTGATTATCAGGATTCTGAAATACCATACCAGCTCTGCTTCTTATGTCCCAAGTATTATCTAAATCAGAAGAATCCAAACCATCTATATATATCTTGCCACCAGTGGGGAGCAGTAGCGCATTCATATGCTTTGCAATAGTTGATTTACCCGATCCATTGTGTCCTAATATAACTAGAAATTCTCCTTTTTGAACCTCTAAATCTACCCCATTAACAGCATATTTATCTTGTTTTTCCTCATGGTCTACATACTTATAAGTCAAATTTTCGCACTTTATCATCTCATTATTCATATATAAATCCTCCAAAAAGATTATATAACTAATGTTGTTCAAATACCAGAAAATACACTGATTTTAATTAAATTATTATATCAATGATACTTTCTGCTATTTACATAGCTAGTTATATTTTAAAAATTATTCTATTAAAATGGGGACTAAGTAAACATCACTTAATCCCCTAAATTATAGGCTATACTAATTCAAGTATAACCACTTCTGCTCCGTCTCCTCTACGTGGACCTACTTTATACATTCTAGTATATCCACCATTTCTTTCAGTATATTTAGGAGCTATTTCATCAAATAAGGTTTTAACAACTTCTTCCTCTGTTACAAAAGAAAGTACCTGTCTTCTAGAATGAAGATCACCTTTTTTTGCAAGAGTAATCATCTTTTCAGCTAAACTTCTTGTTTCTTTTGCTCTTGTTTCAGTGGTTTCAATTTTACCATTCTTTAAGAAACTAGTTACAAGATTTCTTAGCATAGCTCTTCTTTGGTCTGTTGGACGACCTAGTTTACGATATCCTGCCATAGCTTTACCTCCTTACTCGTCATTTAGTCTTAAGCCTAATCCTAATTCTTTAAGCTTTCTTTCAACTTCTTCAAGAGACTTCTTACCTAGATTTCTAACTTTCATCATGTCTTCCATAGATCTCTGTGCAAGCTCCTGAACTGTATTAATACCAGCTCTCTTCAAGCAGTTATAGCTTCTAACTGACAAATCTAGTTCTTCTATAGTCATCTCAAGAACTTTTTCTTTTTTATCTTCTTCTTTTTCAATCATTATTTCAACATCATCTGCATGATCAGTAAGTGTCATAAACAATTTAAAATGTTCTATAAGTATTTTAGCAGATAAACTTATGGCCTCTTCTATTTTTATAGTACCATTAGTCCATACTTCTAGAGTTAACTTATCATAGTCAGTTATCTGACCAACTCTTGTATTTTCTACTGAAAAATTAACTCTCTTAACTGGTGTATAGATAGAATCTACAGGAATAGCGGATATTGGCAGATCTTCAGACTTGTTTCTATTTTGAGAAACATATCCTCTTCCTCTGTTTACTACTATTTCCATGTAAAGTCTTCCACCATCGTCAATAGTTGCTATATGTAAATCTTTATTAACAACTTCAACATCACCATCAGTTTTTATATCTGCTCCTGTAACTTCACAAGGACCCTTTGCATCTATATATATAGTCTTAGGGCCTTCTCCTGTCATCTTTAATGCAAGAGTTTTTATATTAATTACTAGTTCCGTTACATCTTCTTTGACACCTTGAACTGTAGAAAATTCATGAAGTACACCATCTATTTTTATATATTTAGCTGCAGCTCCTGGAAGTGAGGATAGTAAAATTCTTCTTAGTGAATTTCCAAGAGTTATACCATAGCCTCTTTCTAAAGGTTCTACAACAAATTTCCCATAAGCGCCGTCTTCACTCATTTCTACGCATTCTATTCTTGGTTTTTCAATTTCTAACATTCAACAAACCCTCCTTAAAATTAAAATGGCAACCTTATATTGAGGGCAACTGACTCCATATTTGCTAAAAGTAGATATAAATTCTACTTTAGCAAACATTAATTACTTACTGTATAACTCAACTATTAGAGTTTCATTTACTGGTACATCTACATCTTCTCTTGTTGGTTCAGCTATAACTTTTCCTTCAAAGTTTTCTGGGTTAGCACTCAACCACTTTGGTAATGTCTTTGGATTTTCTGCGAACACTTTAAATTTTTCTAAAGCTCTGCTCTTTTCGCATGCAGTTATTACATCATTTACAGATAACTTGTAAGAAGGAATATCCACTTTCTTTCCATTTACTAAGAAATGTCCATGAGTAACTAGCTGTCTAGCTTCTACTCTTGAATTTCCATATCCAAGTCTGTAAACTACATTATCTAATCTCATTTCAAGAAGTTTTAACAAGTTTTCACCTGTTATACCTCTCTGTTTATCAGCTTTTTTATAGTAAAGTCTGAATTGTTTTTCTAATACTCCATATATTCTCTTTGCTTTTTGTTTTTCTCTTAATTGCATTCCATAGTTTGAAATCTTTTTCCTACTCTGACCGTGTTGTCCAGGTGCATATCCTCTTCTTGCAAATGCACATTTATCTGTATAACATCTGTCACCTTTTAAGAATAATTTCATACCTTCTCTTCTGCATAGTCTGCAGGTAGCTCCAGTATATCTTGCCATTAATTACACCTCCTGTTACTCATATTAAACTCTTCTTCTTTTTGGTGGTCTGCATCCGTTATGTGGTATAGGAGTAACATCCTTTATTAAAGTAACTTCTAATCCAGCAGCCTGTAGAGATCTTATAGCTGCTTCTCTTCCTGCTCCTGGTCCCTTTACATAAACTTCTATGCTCTTTAATCCATGTTCCATAGCTACTTTAGCTGCAGTTTCAGCTGCCATCTGTGCTGCAAATGGAGTACTTTTTCTTGATCCTCTAAATCCTAATCCGCCTGCACTAGCCCAGGACAATGTATTTCCTGTAGTATCTGTTAATGTAACTATTGAATTATTGAATGTTGACTTTATATGTGCTGCACCGTGCTCAACATTTTTTCTCTCTTTTCTTCTTCTAGTTTTCTTAAGCTTTTGAGCTGCCATTACCTTACCTCCTAACTATACTAGTTTTATTTCTTCTTGTTTGCTATGGTTCTCTTAGGTCCTTTTCTTGTTCTAGCATTAGTCTTTGTTTTCTGACCTCTTACTGGAAGTCCTTTTCTGTGTCTAATGCCTCTATAGCATCCAATTTCAACTAATCTTTTTATATTAAGTGCAACTTCTCTTCTTAAGTCGCCTTCTACTTTAAAGTTCTTATTTACATAATCTCTTATAGCATTAACTTCTTCTTCAGTTAAGTCTTTAACTCTAGTATCTGGATTAACGCCTGTTGCTTTTAATATCTTTTGAGCACTAGGTAATCCTATACCATATATATATGTTAGACCTATTTCTACTCTTTTTTCTTTTGGTATGTCAATACCTGCTATTCTTGCCATTAAAAATTTACACCTCCTGGTAATTGAACTTCTATGGACTTTTTTACTTAACTTAATAGTAAAATCAATATAAAATATATTAAAATTATAGGTTCAATAGATCGTAGCGGTTCTCTATTGTCAGCCGTACCTACAATTTAATAAACGCTACCTTATAAACCATCTTATTAGGTTTAATCAATGAAATTTAAATTTAAATCTCATACTACATTAAGACTAGCCTTGTTTCTGTTTATGTTTAGGATTTTCACAGATAACCATTACTCTTCCTTTTCTTTTTATAACTTTGCATTTCTCGCAAATAGGTTTAACTGACGGTCTTACTTTCATGGCTAACCCTCCTTATTACTTTGCTCTCCATGTGATTCTCCCACGCGTTAAATCGTAAGGAGACAGTTCTACAGTTACTTTATCACCTGGTAAAATTCTTATAAAATTCATTCTTAGTTTTCCTGAAATATGTGCTAAAATCTTATGACCGCTCTCAAGTTCTACCTGAAACATAGCATTAGGTAAAGCTTCTAATACTGTACCCTGCATTTCAATAACATCATCTTTAGACATAAGGTAATCAAACCTCCTTAACAATGCCTTTAAGCTTTAAAAACTTTCTTATCGCAGAATCTAGGCTATTATCTTTAGCCATTATCAACCCTCTTAGTTCTACTGCTATCTCATTGGTAATATTTAAGTGCTTAATCTTTTTCTTTTTAGGTCTATCCGCTGTTTTTAATCTTCCGTCAGCGAGTAATACATATTCTTTATCTAATTGCTCAATTACTATATAGCAATTACCTTTGTCTCTTCCGGCTTTAGAATATGCAATTGTACCTATTAGGTCATTGTTCTGCAATATATTCACCTCTATGATTACCTTAGTCATAAACCAGCATTGAAATAAAATAATTCAATGTGAATTTATAACTAAGCAGCAATAGCATTCTATTAAACCAATGTTAGTATTTCAGGACCATCTGGTAATATTGCAACAGTATTTTCATAGTGTGCTGATAAGCTCTTATCTACTGTAACAACAGTCCAGTCATTTGATTGAGTAACTACACGATAATCACCTATGTTTATCATAGGCTCTATCGCTAATACCATTCCACTGATTAATTTCGGTCCTCTTCCTGGTCTTCCAAAGTTAGGGACTTCAGGATCTTCATGCATTTCTTTACCTATACCATGACCTACATAATCCCTCACCACAGAATATCCTGCATCCTCTGCATATTTTTGAATACTATGGGATATATCTGTTAACTTATTACCTACCAAAGCTTTTTCAACACCTTTAAAGAAACTTTCTTTGGTAATATTTATTAGTCTCATAGCTTCCTCTGAGACTGTTCCTACAGAAAAGGTTCTAGCCGCATCGCCTTGATAGCCATTTAGTATAGCACCACAGTCAACGCTTATTATGTCCCCTTCCTCTAAAACTCTGTCACCAGGTATCCCATGGACAACTTCTTCATTGACAGATGTACATATTGAAGCAGGAAATCCATAATATCCTTTAAAAGAAGGTTTTGCACCTTGTTTAGTTATAAATTCTTCTGCTAATCTATCTATTTCTGCTGTAGTTATACCCGGTCTTATTATTTCTTCAAGCTTAAGTAAAGTTTCTCCTACCACTCTACCTGCTTGCCTCATATACTCAATTTCTTGACTATTTTTAATTGTTATCATTATAATCTCTCCCTAGAATATTGCAGATACTCTCAAAAACTTCATTAATAGCTTTAGTTCCTTGAACTATAGATAATAAGTTCTTACTTCTATAGTAGTCTATAAGTGGCTGAGTCTGACTATCATATATATCAAGTCTTTCTCTTACAGTAGCTTCAGTATCGTCTTTTCTTTGGACTATATCGCTGCCACATATATTACATTTACCCAAAATCATCGGAGGATTATACTTTATATGATAACTAGCTCCACAGGATGGGCAAACTCTTCTTCCTGTCATTCTATCTAATATGAAGTCTCTTGGCACATCTATTAATAATGCTGTATCTAAGCTTTCATTCTTTAACTTTAAATACCTATCTAACGCTTCTGCTTGTATAACAGTTCTAGGGAACCCATCTAATAAAAAACCATTTCTGCAGTCTTCTTGTTCTAATCTAGATTTAATCATATTTATGGTTAAATCATCTGGGACTAGCTGACCATTATCTATATAATTCTTCGCTTCTATACCCAAAGAAGTTTTTTCTGAAATATTCTTTCTAAATATATCCCCTGTGGATATATGTGGTATAGAGTATCTGCTACTTATTGATTTAGCCTGCGTACCTTTACCTGCACCAGGAGGACCTAATAATATTATCTTCAACTGCATCATCTCCAATAAAATTATTTAAGAAATCCTTGATAATGACGCATTACTAATTGAGATTCTATTTGTCTTAAAGTATCCAATGAAACACCTACAACTATTAGGAACATAGTTCCTCCAAAGGAAACACCCTTAAAAGGAGTATAGGCATCTAATATTATAGGGAATATAGCAATTACTGCTGCAAAAGCTCCTCCCAAAACAGAAATCCTATCTAATATCCTTTCTATATACCTTGCGGTAGCATTTCCTGGTCTTACCCCTGGTATAAAACCTGCAGATTTACTCATATTTTCAGCCATCTCATCTGGTTTGAAAGTAACCTGAGTATAGAACCAAGTAAAGAATACTGTAAGTACTGCATAAAAAACTATATACATCCATGAATTATATTTAAATGGACTATATCTACCCATAACTATAACTTTATTAAACCATGAGTTAGGCCAAAACTGTCCTATAGTATACGGAAACTGCATAACTGACATAGCAAATATTATAGCTATAACAGCAGATCCACTAATACTAATTGGAATGTGTGAAGACTGACCTTTATACATCTTGTTTCCAACAGTTTTACCTGCATATTGAACAGATATCCTTCTTTCAGCCAAAGTCATCACTATTACAGATATTAATAGTGCTATAGCAACAACTATAAATACTAATATTTCTACTGGACCAATATATTGACCCTTTCTCAAACTTCCTATTTGAGCTATAGTAGCTGGAAATCTTGAAATTATATTTACAAAAATCAATAGTGATATGCCATTTCCTATACCCTTAACAGTTATTTGATCTCCTAACCAAGTTAAAAAGGTTGAAGCCGCAATTAAAGTTAAAATTATAAAAAATGTATTTAGTATTGATGGTTTGATTATAGCACCTTGATTATATATTATTACATAAGCACCATATGCTTGTAAAATACCAAGTGGTATAGCTGCATATCTAGTTATATTCTGTAATTTTCTTCTTCCATCTTCTCCCTCTTTAGAAAGTTGTTCTAATTGAGGAATAGCTATAGTTAAAAGCTGCATTATAATTGAAGCATTAATATAAGGCACTACACCCATGGCAAATATACTAAATCTACCAAAGGCTCCTCCTGAGATTAAATCATAAAAACTGATTAGATTCCCAGATTTAGTAAGATTCAACAACTTATTTGTATCGATCCCAGGAACAGGAATATAATTTCCCATCCTGAAAATCGCTATCATAAATATAGTATATATTAGTCTTTTTCTTAAATCTGGTACCTTCCAGGCATTACGTAGGGTTGATAGCATTTTTATACCACCTCAACTTTTCCTCCAGCGGCTTCTATCTTTTCAGCTGCTGTTTTAGAGAATTTTGTAGCTTTAACAGTTAAACTTTTTTCTAAATTTCCGTTTCCTAAAATTTTAACTCCATCTTTTATCTTACTAATAATTCTCTTTTCAAGCAACAATTCTGGTGTAACTTCTGTACCATTTTCAAAAACATTTAATCTATCTACATTAATTGATGAATATTCTTTAGCAAATATATTTGTAAATCCTCTTTTTGGTAATCTTCTGTATAGTGGCATCTGACCGCCTTCAAATCCAGGTCTTACTCCGCCGCCGCTTCTTGAATTTTGTCCTTTTTCACCTTTTCCAGCATTTCTTCCAAGACCGGATCCAGTTCCTCTTCCTAATCTTTTAGGTGCTTTTCTGCTTCCAGCTGCTGGTTTTAACTCATGAAGTTTCATAATCTCACACCTCCTCTTTATTATATTTCTTCAACTTTCAAAAGATAGTCTACTTTATTTATCATACCTCTTATTTGAGGAGTATCTTCATGTTCTACTGTTTTTCCTATCTTTCTTAGTCCAAGAGCATTTGCAGTAGCAATATGATCTTTTTTTCTACCTATTAAACTCTTAACTAAGGTCACTTTTAGTTTAGCCAAGGCAATCCCTCCTAACCTAAAATCTCTTCAACGGTTTTGCCTCTTAGCTTAGCAATTTGCTCAGCTGTTTTTAAATTGGCCAATCCGTTAATTGTAGCATTAACCATATTTCTTGGATTGTTTGAACCTAAAGATTTGGCTCTAACATCTTTTAATCCTGCTAATTCAAGCACTGCTCTTGCAGGACCTCCAGCAATAACTCCTGTTCCTTCTGCTGCTGGCATTATTAAAACTTTTCCAGTTCCAAACATTCCATATATTTCATGAGGTACTGTAGTTTCAACCATTGGCACCTCAATAAGATTTTTCTTAGCATCTTCAATTCCTTTTCTTATTGCATCAGGAATTTCTGCAGATTTTCCCATTCCAACGCCTACATGTCCGTTCTCATCACCAACTACAACTAGAGCGCTGAATCTGAAATTTCTACCACCCTTAACAACCTTAGTAACTCTGTTTATAAAAACAACTCTTTCTTTAAGGTCTAGTGTGCTAGGATCGATTCTCATGTATTTCCCTCCTTAATTTAGAATTCTAAGCCTGCTTCTCTTGCTCCTTCAGCAAGTTCCTTTATTCTTCCGTGATATATGTATCCACCTCTGTCAAATACAACTTGCTTTATTCCTTTTTCTATAGCTTTTTTAGCAATAGCTTCGCCTACTATTTTAGCAGACTCTTTATTGCTACCAATTTTCTCTTGGAAATCTTTGTCTAAGCTTGAAGCAGCAACTAATGTTTTTTGAGCAACATCATCTATAATTTGCGCATATATATTCTTTTCACTTCTATACACACAAAGCCTTGGTCTTTCAGCAGTTCCAGAAACTTTTTTACGAACTCTTAAATGACGTCTCTGCTTTGATTCCTGCCTATTATCTTTTTTAAACATAAAAGGCTCACTCCTTCCTATTATTTCTTACCTGTCTTACCTTCCTTACGTCTTATAACTTCATCTTTATATTTAATACCTTTTCCGTTATATGGCTCAGGTTTTCTCCAGCTTCTTATATCTGAAGCTACAGCACCAACTAATTGTTTATCTATACCTTTTACTACAACCTGTGTAGCTGATGGAGTTTCAAAGGTTATACCCTCAACTGCTTCTATTTCTACAGGGTGAGAAAATCCTAAATTCATAACTAATTTTTTACCCTGTACTTGTGCTCTATATCCAACTCCGATTAAATCTAAAGTTTTTTGGTATCCTTCTGATACACCTTTTACCATATTGTTTATTAGTGCTCTAGTTAATCCATGAAGAGCTCTATGTTCTTTTTCATCACTTGGCCTTGTTACTATTACAGAATTATCTTCAACTTTTATCTGTATGTCTTTGTGCATAGCTTTCACTAACTGGCCTTTTGGTCCTTTAGCTGTAACAACGTTGTCTGGTGTTACACTAACAGTTACGCCATTAGGGATCGCCACTGGTAATTTACCAACTCTTGACATGATTGCACCTCCTACATTTCTGATTGTAAACACAACACTTTGCAGCATCGTGCTGATTTATATATAATTCTTTTCGAATAAATTTCTTAATTATTACCATACGTAGCAGAGTACTTCTCCACCTAATCCAAGTTTTCTAGCTTCTCTATCAACTATTATACCCTTAGATGTTGAAATTACTGCAATTCCTAATCCATTTAATACCTTTGGAATTTCCTCTTTTCTGCAATACACTCTTAAGCCTGGTTTAGAAATTCTTTTTAATCCAGTTATAACTTTTTCTTTATTTTCTCCATATTTCAAAGTTATTCTTAACATTGGGACTACTCCATCTGAGTATTCCTCAATATTTTTTATATAACCTTCTTGAAGCAATATATCTGCTATAGCCTTCTTAACATTAGAAGAAGGTACTTCTACTATTTCATGTCTTACAGCATTTGCATTTCTAATACGGGTTAGCAAATCTGCAATTGGATCCGTCATAACACCCATTTAATGTGCCTCCTTTCGCTATATTTATATATTACCAACTTGCTTTTCTGCATCCAGGTATTTCACCTTTGTATGCAAGTTCTCTAAAGCATATACGGCATATTCCATACTTTTTTAAAACTGCATGTGGTCTTCCACATAATCTGCATCTAGTATAAGCTCTTGTAGAATATTTAGGTGTCTTATTCCATTTTTCTATTATAGCTTTACGTGCCACGTTTTCCCCTCCTTATTATTGAGCAAATGGCATTCCAAGGAATCTCAATAATTCTCTTGCTTCCTCGTCTGTCTTTGCAGTAGTTACAAATATTATGTCCATTCCTCTTACCTTATCTATCTTATCATACTCAATTTCTGGGAATATCAATTGTTCTTTAACTCCTAGTGAGTAATTACCTCTTCCATCAAAGGACTTGTCAGATACTCCTCTAAAGTCTCTAACTCTTGGTAAGGCAACACTTATAAGCTTATCTGCAAATTCATACATCTTCTGCTTTCTTAATGTAACTTTGCAACCTATTGGCATGTTTTCTCTTATTTTAAAGTTAGCTACTGATTTTTTAGCTCTAGTAACCACTGGTTTCTGTCCTGTTATAAGCTGAAGGTCTGTAATTGCAGATTCTAAAACCTTTGGGTTTTCTTTAGCTTCTCCAATTCCCATGTTTATAACTACCTTTTCTAATCTTGGAACTTCCATTATGTTCTTATATCCGAACTTTTCCATCATAGCTGGAATAACTTCATTACTATATTTTTCTTGTAACCTTGGAATCATAAATTTTACCTCCTTTCAAATTCTAGAATGTTTCTCCACATTTTTTGCAAACTCTTATCTTTGTTCCATCATCTAGAATTTTATGGCTTATTCTAGTAACTGATTTGCATTTTGTACAGTATAACATTACTTTTGAACTATATATAGGTGCTTCCTTCTTAATAATTCCACCTTGCATATTTTCTCTGCTTGGTTTCTGGTGTTTACTTACTTCGTTAACACCTTTAACAAGAACTTTTCCACTCTTAGGCATAACAGCTAAAACTTCACCTGTCTTACCTTTATCTTTTCCTGATATAACCATTACAGTATCTTTCTTTCTAACGTGAACCTTCATTATTAGCCACCTCCCTATCTTATAGAACTTCAGGTGCTAATGATAATATTTTAGTAAATTCCTTATCTCTTAGCTCCCTAGCAACTGGTCCGAAGATACGAGTTCCTCTTGGCTGTTTATCCTCTTTTATTATAACAGCTGCATTTTCATCAAATTTAATATATGAACCGTCTGGTCTTCTTAAACCTTTAACAGATCTTACTATAACTGCTTTAACAACATCACCTTTTTTAACAACTCCGCCTGGTGTTGCGCTTTTAACACTAGCAACTATTATATCTCCAATGTTTCCATACTTTCTGTGTGAACCACCTAAAACTCTTATACACATTATTTCCTTGGCACCAGAATTATCCGCTACCTTTAGTGTGGTTTGTTGCTGTATCATTTAATACCCTCCTTTCAGTTTAAAGGACTATTTAGCCTTTTCAACTATTTCTACAAGTCTCCATCTTTTATCTCTTGATAATGGTCTTGTTTCCATAATCAATACTCTATCATTTAATTTTGCTTCATTATTTTCATCATGAGCTTTGAACTTTGTTGTTCTATTTACTGTTTTTCCGTATAGTGGGTGACGAACCTTAGTTTCAACAGCTACAACTATTGTCTTATCCATTTTATCAGAAACAACTTTTCCGATTCTTGTCTTTCTATTTCCTCTTTCCACAGAGCAAACCTCCTTTCAAGTCTTACTGTTCAAAAGACTTTAACTCTTCTTCTCTAATGATGGTCTTTATTTGGGCTATAGATTTTTTCACTTCTCTTATTCTCATAGGATTTTCTAACTGACCAGTAGCTAACTGAAATCTCAAATTGAATAATTCAGATTTAAGGTCATCTAGCTTTACTTTTAATTCCTGAGGTGAACTTTGTCTTAATTCCTGCAACTCTCTAGCCTTCATTGCTTTCACCACCCATTTCCTCAAAATCTCTTCTTGCAACGAATTTAGTTGATATAGGAAGTTTGTGTGCAGCAAGTCTCATAGCTTCTCTTGCAACTTCTTCTGACACACCTGATAGTTCAAATAAAACTCTTCCTGGTTTTATAACAGCTACCCAGTATTCTGGTGAACCTTTACCAGAACCCATACGGGTTTCAGCTGGTTTTTCTGTTATTGGTTTATCTGGGAAAATCTTTATCCAAAGTTTTCCTCCTCTTTTTATATATCTATTTATAGCAATTCTGGCTGCTTCTATCTGGTTGCTTGTAATCCAACCACATTCTGTAGCCTGTAATGCATAATCGCCATATGCAATGAAATTACCTCTTGTAGCCTTTCCACGCATTCTACCTTTTTGAACCTTACGATGTTTTACTCTTTTAGGCATTAACATGTAGAACTCCTCCTTTCCTAAGCGTTAATTTCTTCCTTTTCTACTTTTTTAACAGGAAGAACTTCTCCTTTATAAACCCACACTTTTACTCCTATTTTTCCGTAAGTTGTATTTGCTTCAGCAAATCCATAATCTATATCAGCTCTTAAAGTCTGTAGTGGAATTGTTCCTTCATGATATTGCTCAGTTCTAGCAATTTCAGCTCCACCAAGTCTTCCTGAACAAGCAGTCTTAACACCCTTTGCTCCTGCTCTCATAGCTCTCTGTATAGTTTGCTTCATAGCTCTTCTAAAAGATATTCTCTTTTCTAATTGAGATGCTATATTTTCTGCCATCAATTGAGCATCAGTTTCAGCACTTTTTACTTCAACTATGTTTATTAAAATATTTTTTCCAGTTACAAACTGCTCAATTCCTTTTTTAAGAGCTTCAATTCCAGCTCCACCTTTGCCTATTATAACGCCTGGCTTTGCTGTAGATATATTAAGTTTAACTCTTTTAGCTGCTCTTTCAATTTCTATTTTTGATATTCCTGCAGAATATAAATTTTTCTTAACATATTCTCTTATCATGTTGTCTTCTACTAAATAGTCTGAAAAATTCTTTTTGTCAGCGTACCATTTTGCATCCCAATCTTTGATAACACCAACTCTTAATCCGTGCGGATGTACTTTCTGTCCCACTCTTATTTCCCCTCCTTTTTAAGCTCTTTCTCTAACAATAACTGTTACGTGGCTAGTTCTCTTATTTATCCTAAATGCTCTACCTTGAGCATGTGGTCTAAACCTCTTTAATGTTGGTCCTGAACATGCATATGCCTCTGCAACAAACAATCTAGAAGGATCTAGATTCATGTTATTTTCTGCATTTGCTACAGCTGACTTTAATACTTTATTTACAACTTCAGCCGCATCTTTTGGAGTGTAGTTTAAAATAGCGAATGCCTCATTAACATCTTTTCCTCTTATTAAATCAAGTACAACTCCAACTTTCATTGAAGACATTCTAACATATTTAGCTATAGCCTTAGCTTCCATTTAATAATCCTCCTTTCCAAAAGGCTCTATTTTACTCTTGATGACTTTTCATTATTTACGTGCCCTCTATAAGTTCTAGTCAATGCGAATTCTCCTAATTTGTGTCCTACCATATCTTCACTTATGTAAACAGGAACATGCTTTCTTCCATCATGTACTGCTATAGTGTGACCTATCATCTGTGGAAATATAGTTGAACTTCTTGACCAAGTTTTTATAACTTTCTTTTCACCATTTTTGTTCATCTCATTTATTTTCTTTAGAAGACCTTCATGTACAAATGGTCCTTTTTTAATTGATCTGCTCACTAAATTTGCCTCCCTTCGCAAAACTATTCTAAACTCAAGTTAGGAAGAGAATATAAATTATTCTCTTCAGCTACTTGGTATTTCTTCTCTTAACTATAAGTCTATCTGAATATTTCTTGTTCTTTCTTGTCTTATATCCAAGAGCTGGTTTTCCCCATGGAGTAAGTGGACCAGGTCTACCAATAGGTGCCTTACCTTCTCCACCACCATGTGGATGGTCACATGGGTTCATTACGGAACCTCTTACTGTTGGTCTCCAACCCATATGTCTCTTTCTTCCAGCCTTACCTATATTAACTATTTCATGAGTTAAGTTTGAAACTGTTCCTATAGTAGCTCTACACTCAACTCTTACCATTCTCATTTCTCCACTTGGAAGTCTTAATGTTGCATAATTGCCTTCCTTTGCCATAAGCTGTGCTGAAGATCCAGCCGCTCTAACCATCTGTGCGCCTTTACCAGGTTGTAATTCTATGTTATGAATTACTGTACCTACAGGTATATTCTTAATTGGAAGAGCATTTCCTGGCTTAATATCTGCATCTGGACCTGATACTACAACATCTCCAACCTTTAAGCCCACAGGAGCTATTATGTATCTCTTTTCTCCATCTGCATAAGCAACAAGTGATATATACGCAGATCTATTTGGATCATATTCTATAGTGGCAACCTTTGCTGGTATACCATCTTTTTCTCTCTTAAAATCTATTATTCTATATTTTTGTTTTGTTCCACCACCGTGGTGTCTAACTGTAATTTTACCCTGTGCATTTCTACCAGCAGTATTTTTCAATGCTACAAGAAGTGATTTTTCTGGCACATCTGTAGTTATTTCTTCAAATGTTGAAACAGTCATCTGTCTTCTTGCTGGTGTAGTTGGTTTAAACTTTTTAACTGCCATGGTAAGTTCCCTCCTTCTTTACGCTTTTCTGGTTTTTAACCAATAGCTGCTCTTATTTATTACATTCCTTCGAAGAATTCAATTCCTTTACTATCTTCTGATAATGTAACTATTGCTTTTTTATAATCTGCTCTCTTTCCAACATGTACGCCAACTCTTTTAGTTTTTCCCATCGTTCTTATAGTTTTAACATCACTAACTTTAACGTCAAAAACTTCTTCTACAGCTCTTTTTATCTGAGATTTATTTGCTGATATATGAACGATAAAGGTGTATTTTTTATCAGCCATTGCTGCCATACTTTTTTCTGTTATAACAGGCTTTCTTATAATATCATGGCTTGTTAATTTCATTATGCGTACACCTCCTCAATTTTTGATACAGCTTCCTTAGTAATTATTACCTTTTCATACTTTAATAAATCATAAACATTAATATTATTTACTGGAAGTACTGCTACTCCTTCTATATTTCTTGCTGACTTATATACATTTTCATTTGATTCGGATGTTACTATTAATGTCTTTTTAGCTTCAAAGGCATTTAATACTTTAACTATTTCTTTAGTCTTTGGTGCTTCTAATTCCAAGCTTTCTAAAACAATCATCTGATTATCCTGAACTTTGCTTGTTAAAGCTGACTTCATAGCTACTTTTCTTGTGCTCTTTGGAACTGACATTCTATAATCTCTTGGTTTTGGAGCAAATACTATACCACCATGTATCCACTGTGGTGCTCTTATTGATCCCTGTCTTGCTCTTCCTGTTCCCTTCTGTCTCCAAGGCTTGATTCCGCCTCCTGAAACTTCCGCTCTTGTCTTAGCAGACTGAGTTCCCTGTCTTTTATTTGCTAGTAATGCAATAACCACTTGATGCATTGCATATTCATTTACTTCAACTCCGAACACTGATTCAGATAGTTGAACATCTCCAACTTTTTTTCCTTCTTTATTAAATAATCCTACTGTAGGCATTCTGCATCCTCCTTTCCTTCAAAGAATTATTTAGCTTTAACGCTATTTCTTATTACAACAACGCCTTTATTTGGTCCTGGCACTCCGCCTTTTATTAAAATAACATTTTTATCAGCCATTACCTTAACCACTTCAAGGTTTAGTACTGTTGTTTTTACATTTCCCATATGTCCTGGCATTCTTTTGTTTTTAAATGTTCTTGATGGGTCAGATGAACCCCCCATAGAACCTACTGCTCTATGGAATTTAGAACCGTGAGTCATTGGTCCTCTGTGTCCATTCCATCTCTTTATTGTACCCTGGAACCCCTTACCTTTTGAAATTCCACTTACATCAATTTTTTCACCCTCTGCAAATATATCAGCCTTTATTTCTTGACCTACCTGATATTCACTTGCATTTTCTAATCTAAATTCTCTTACATATTTCTTAAAAGAAACTCCTGCTTTATTGAAGTGACCCTTTATTGGCTTTGTAACCAATTTTTCTTTCACTTCGCCAAATCCAACCTGTATTGCTTCATATCCATCTTTTTCTGTAGTTTTCTTCTGTAAAACCACACATGGACCTGCTTCTATCACTGTAACAGGAACTATTTTCCCATTTGCATCAAATATCTGGGTCATACCTACTTTTTTACCCATTATTGCTTTTTTCATTCTACTACACCTCCTAAACATATTAGCGGATTATTGCTCATGCAACAATCATAATAGTTCGTAATAGCAATCTTCTCTATTACGCGTACAGCTATATGTACGTTTTTTTATTATAGTTTTATTTCAATGTCTACCCCTGCTGGCAAGTCTAATCTCATTAATGCATCAACAGTTTTTGGTGATGGATTAACTATGTCTATTAGTCTTTTATGTGTTCTTATCTCGAACTGTTCTCTTGAATCTTTATACTTGTGTGGAGCTCTTAATATTGTAACTATATCTTTTTCTGTTGGTAGTGGAACTGGTCCTGCTACTTTAGCACCTGTAGTTTTAGCTGTTTCCACAATTTTTTCAGCGGATTGATCCAAAATCTTGTGATCAAACGCCTTTAATCTTATTCTTATTTTTTGTTTTGACATTTAAATTTCCCTCCTTTTCATGTACGCATTACTTCTACGCACAACAGCGGATGTTCTGTAAACTGTTCCGGGTGTTTCATATTTTTTCACCCACATATACGCACAGACTCCCCGTCGTCAGATTCTAAGATCTAAACATACTCAACAAGAATTCCCCGTAAGTCCGGCAACCTCTTGTCTCATCGCTGTTATAGCTTTACAACTACTTCATTATACTATATTTAAATCAAAGATACAAGTATTTTTTTCTCATTAGATAAACCATTTTTGTATACAAATATCCTTTTCAATTATATATATTCTTCAATATAAATTCAATATTTATTTTCATAAAAAATTTTAATGCTGTAAAATATTTTTACATTCATAAAAATAGGGTGAGAATATTTTCTCACCCTTTATTTAAGGCCTTAAATTTAATTTTTAAATTATTCTATTATCTTAGTAACAACTCCTGAACCTACAGTTCTTCCG
>CAMJGD010000036.1 GCA_946405135.1 uncultured Clostridiaceae bacterium
GTCTTGTGTAGCATTATATTCTTTGAGTTGCTTTTCAAAGGTCTCTTTTTTGTCCTCTGCCATCAGTTCTGGCGCTAGCGTAATCATTACTTTATACTTTTCACCACTAAAGGAATTCAGATGCCTCATAAGCTGATTAGAATAAAACCAGTCGGACATCTTTGTCTCAACAACAATCTTGAAGCTCTCCTGAGTAATTGTTGCGTCAGGGATACTATCAACACTTTTCTCTTGTAGGTTAAATGCAATTTCGGGCTCAAAGGAATCAGAGAAGAATTCTGATTTCAAAAACCGAAAGAACTTATCAGAAGAATATTGATATAAACGAGATAACGGCAGCATCGTATTTGCTGTTGCAACATTTTCTTTCTCATGGTATCTCTGGAAATAATGAATCTTCATAACTACTTGCCACCTCTCTTTTTCATTCCGTAATTCTTCGGGAAGTAATCCTTCCCAAGCAGCCAAACATACTGGTCGATTTGCTTCAGGTTATATTTACCCAAGCCATAAAAGGTACGAAAATCAATCAATATCCCCTTAAACCTAATATAGTCCTTCAAATCGCCATCCTGAAAATCTGAGAAGCCATCACGATTTCTGAAATAACGAAGCACCTCATCGACATAGCTATCATAAATCGGATAATCGAGTGGATTGTGATGACTACAATACTTTGATGCGAAGGAGTAAAAATTCCTCTCTGTATCACCGATAGTTACATACTGGATATCTCTTACCAGGGTCACATCTCCGGCCTTAAGTCTTGAATCAATATCCAAGGAGCAGATGTGCTTAGCCACCGGATAGATTGAGAAAATGTTTGTACTATAAAAATCATTAAGCGTTGATGCCTTTAAAAGCACATCAATAACATCTGTATTCTTCGGGCATAAGTCAACGAACAATTTATTAAGTGCATCCTCCTGCAGGTGGTAGTTCTCAAGACCACCCCACTTTGCAATGTAGAATTCAACCTGCTTAGATGATGGAGCAGGAACATCAACGTCCATTTTCTTCTTACGAGTAAATGCAGTATGCGCTGTCTTTTCCTGTCTTGGCGCATCTGGCTCGGCAATTCCATCAGAAGCTAAGAATAAACGGAACCTTCTTAAATGAGACAAGTAACTATTAACATTTGATTTAGCATTACCGGTCGAGTTTTCAGAAAGAGCCTTTATTAATTCATTCTTTGCCGCATTCTCAAAATCAGTAGAGGTCACTGCATTCCAAAACAGGTCTTTGCTCCCATTCCTCCAAAGGTAGAAGGTATCCGCATAAGCAGTATTGACTGTTAATTTTGAAAAATTTTGGTTATGTAAGAAGCTCCTATATAAAGCACGCAGCTCATCATAAGATAGATCCTTCATTTTGTTTATATCCATAGTCAATCCCCTTTATTCAGTACTTTTTAATCTTTCAAGCCACTTCAGCATGGAGCCACTAGTAAAGAAATATAATAATGCACCGTCGCAAAATCGCTCGGCTCTAATAGCGCCCATAATTAGTGCTAATACACACTGTACATTTAGGTCTGAAACGTCAGCGTTCTTCATGGATTCTGTACTCCATTCAAGGCCATTATCTTTAAGAATGTCGCCATAGCGGGTAAGCTCCATATCTTTATTTCTTTCTTCAAAGGTGTAAACATCGTTGATGAAGTTATGCACCATTTCGGAATACGCTACAAAAGGCATCTGTATCGGATGCTCCGGCGTTCCATCGTTTTCTTTATCAATAACCCATTCACCAACTATATCCGACTGGATAATAGGTATGTATTTTGTCAAAATATCAAATTTACTCATCCTCCTCAGTATCATCAATACTAAATAACATCTGGAACTTATCGAAGTTGTACGGATATGAGTTATCGCCATCAAATCTCACTGGTTTATGACCATTGTTATATTCAAATTCCAACTCCCACTGCGTACCATCACACACCGTGTATCCGAAGCGCTTAGTTGAATATCTTCTGCACCATTCACCAATGTGAGGATCTATAAGTGCGACTCTGAAGGTATTCTTTGTGAAAGGTTCTGAGTTATCATTATCTAACAAAACGATTGTTTCTTCATCTTCCCATAATCTTGTATAGGCTTTCAAATCATCTGATAGCTCTACCACATAGCTACGATAACCACCAAAGAAGCCGCCAATGCTAAAGGTAATCTTACATATAGCATCCATGTTTGCATCAAAGTCTGCGGTCTTTTCCTCTAATTTTGATAAGGTATAAGTACCACCTGCTTCAGCATAGGCAAGCTTCGCTCTTTCTAAGTATTCACGAGTCCAGTGAATACGAGTATCTTCGCTCGGATACATATTAGGCTCTTTGCCATAATCCGGGCTTTCCATCATATTTTTAAGACGGCCTATTTCTTGCTTAAGCCCACGGATAGCAGTCATAATCTGTTCTTTAGTTTTTCCTTTTAGATACTCTTTATAGTATCCTTCAGGGCTAATCATCATGTTAGGCAGCATCCTTTACTCATTCTCGCTCTCCTCAATCAAATGTTCTTTAATTTCTATAGCATTCACTTCATCAAAATCATAATTAAAGATTGATGCAATAATAATCTGATGATCAGCAAAATCTCTTTTTAGAATTTCCATCATGAGTTTAACATTCGCTTGGTCTACTTCTTTTCCGCTCGGTGAATCAAGGATAATCGGTAATTTAATTTTAAGAGCATCTTCAATAGCAATTATGTATGCGAGTCTGAACGCAAAAGCAGTTTTGTGTAGAACCGCGCCTGAAAGCTCTTTAAGATTAGATGTAAAAAGGTATGTTATCGGTATTGAATCCTTATCACCTAAACCAAGCTCTGTTGCATATTTAACTATATCTTTAGAAATAGATGAAACAACATTATTGTTAATTTTGGTCATGTTACTGATATTGCTTCTAATAGATTTAAGCTCATTCTCTAAGCTATTTATTTTCTGCTTAATAGCAATAGGATTCATTGGTATTTTTGCAATTCTCTTATCAAACACTTCCAACAAACTAGCAGACTTATAAAACTCCAACTGCTCATATTCACTATTCTTTTCTTTTTCAAGCTGCTCAAGTTGACCGGAGACAGTAGCAAATTCAGCAGACACCATTTTCCTCTTTGCAATTAATAATTCTATAGCATCATTTAGCCCAACAATATTATTTTCCGTTACTGGAAAAGTTGATCCGTCAGGTGACTGAACAAGCAATTTCATATCAGCAACAAACTGTTTAAAGCGTTTATTATTGGCCAAGGTACTGTCAATTCTACGCAGTTCAGCCTTTAACCTTTTTTGGTGCAAAAGAAGTTGGTTAATAGCAATATCTGATTCTTCTTCATAACTATCCGTGACAAGTTCCCCTGCCTCCAACGTTTCTCTATACTGTGCAATGCTAAACATCTGACGGTATTTTGTCAGTTCCCTTGACAATCGTGCTTCCTTTTGAATTAATTCTGTGCAATCACGCCCAGAAAGTCCACGAATTAATTCTTCAATATTAAAGTGAATACTTCCAATTACAACACCACGATTAAGCAGCGTCCAACCTTTTTCTTGGTCAACATAAAAAGCTCCAAGCAGATTTCTTAAAATATCAACATTTTCTGTTCCAAAAATAATTTTATGCAATTCATTTTGCTGTTCCGGTAGCACAAAGGTTTGCTTTTCAGAACCTATAGTTACTTCGATCGCAATATCACTGCAACGTAGCAAAGATACTATTCCAATTGTTTCACAGTCAATCACTAACTCTACTTCACAGTTATTGAACTTAATTTTTTTGGTATTGGGAATGTTATAGCCAAGAGCATATAACATAAAGCGTAGAAGGGTAGTTTTTCCACGACTGTTTTTTATACTGTGAATTAAGTTGACACCCTCTGTAAATAAAACTTTACGTTCAATAAATCCCTCTTTGAGTCGGATAAATTTAAAAATCACAGTTTCACTCCCTTTTTGATTTTATCAATTGTAATTCGGTTCCGTACAATATTGTAAAGAATAATCTGTATTAGTCCCTTCTTAGTTTCTTCATCAATAGTATCAAGTTCAAATTCCGAAAGATAATCAGGCCACTTATTTATGGCAAAATCCATACACTTCTAAGCAGGTTTCTTATTGGTTTGGTATCCGTTGTAGTCGCAGAGGACTTTAATGAAAAATTCGCAGCGTTCGCAACAAGATTCTATTGTATCCTTATATTGGTGAACAATTTCATCGTAAGCACTCGAATCAAATATCTCTGCAAAAGAGTTATCACAACGTTCAACATCAGTAGCAATAATTATTATAGGCCAAACTACATCTTTTTTCTTCAGTTGAATAGATGCATCCTTCTTTGTACCATTTTTGAAGACTTCTTCGTGCCAAATATTTAGAAGTTTCTTTCCAAGTCCAGGAATACTTAAATTTAGATCGCCAATGAAATCATCTACTACTTGCTTAACAATTTTATACCGCTCAAGGTCAGTATCAGTTTCAAACGGCAACACTTGAATCATGAATTTAGCTAAATCCAGCGGCTGGCTCATTCCATTCAGGTAACCCTCTATCAATTTCTGTGAAGACTCAGGCAATGACGAAAATTCACGGTGTGCGGCCCCTATAAATACGCTCATAGAAGCATCTTCATTTAAAGGATTAGGTGAATTAGTAATTAATATAAGCTGTTGGGCATTAACCTTTTGGTTGCCTTCCGATAAAGAAATAAGCGATTTTTCAAGGTTTTTCCGAACGTTTCTGAAATCAGAACTACTTTGTTCAACTGCTTTTGCCTGTGCTAAAACATATTGTCCATTCTCTAATTCCAGCTCTATATCCTCATAGTTACCCTCCAGACGCAGTGATTTTAAGTCCTCAATATTTTCAAGCATAAGTACAATTGCTGCATTTACCTGAAAATCAAAACCAAACATGACAGCGTTTGCTCGCCTACTTTTTGACATGAATTTCCCCCCTACCTTTTCATCACCTTCAATTATCAAATTTATCTATCAGAGCAAAAACATAGGCAGTGTTTCTTGATTTTCTACTAACCTCATGCCTCACACCTGACTCCCCGTTAACCCAGCGATCATAATATGAATGAACAAATAAGAAATCTTTTTTTGAGATTGACCTTTGCATCGATAGTTCACTGGATGGTGCGTTGTCAGTAGCCCTATCAACATAAAGTCTTCCATTATGAGATGATGCTCTAAACCAAAGACCAGTTGTGGTTTGTAGTTCTACTCCCGAATATGAAAGTTCTGAAATAATACTATTCCATAGTGCTTCTCCACTCATTATTCTGCCCCTTCCTTTTATTACTTTTAAAAATTTACCTTATCTTTAATTCATTATTCAACTCTTCAGTATATATTTCTAATATATTAAGAAGCTTATCAGTTTCAGAATTTTTGATAAATACCAATAGCAAGCTTAAAAAAGTATTCCAAGATAACTTAGCTTTCTTATTTTCTACTTGCATTATAGTGTGTCTTGAAACACCAATTAAATTAGCTAATTGTACTTGTGTTAATCCTAACTTTGTTCGAAGCATTGCTAAATTATCTGCCATATTTGCTGTTACTTTTTCTCTAACTAACGCTATATTATTGTTTTCCAAAGCACACCCACCTCTTTTGTGAAAATTTTACCATTTAAATATATCATAAAATTTTACATTTCACAATTGATACAGACAAAATGTTGAAAATAATGACTTATAAATATAGAAAAGTGCAAAAAGGATAGTTCCTCCCAAATTGGTACATATAATTGAATATTCTTGTGCAGCGGAGCTGCAGTTCAGGTGTGGCGTGAGCCACCTGTCTAGAACTACTAATTCACCATTAAATTGTTAGCTACTCGTTAAGTTTTTTCTCTAATCCAGTATTTGCTTTTTAAGTGAACAAAGTTACATAATTTAAAGGTAGGTATCGCAAGATTGAATCTAATGGCGTGTACATGTATAATAAGATCAGAAGAGTGAAAGAGAATCAGTTTCTAAAATTTTATTTGAAGTAGGTGAATATGAAATGGGTAAAGATATCCGCAAGAAAATGTTGGAAGAAAGTAATAGAAGAAATCTTGAAATAAGAAGAGCAGCAGAGGAAGATGTCCGCATGATTGAGGAAGAAATCAAAACTATTAAAGAGCAAATAGCTCAGGGAGATTCATCAGAAGAAACAGCTGAGTTATTATTGGAAAAAGAAGCACAGTTGAGAGGTAACCGAGCTATCGCTTTTGATAGGGACTAGCTAGGTTATAGACACCTCCAACATCCACACCATCCTACGGCCTCGAATACATGGAAATAATACCCATAATAAAGAGCGAAAGCAAGTCGAGAATGTGACATTCGATGCGGAAATAAAAGAGAGAACGTTATTGTAGAAGGATAAAGTTAAATAAACCGAGAGAGCAAAAAAGCTGGCGGCAGCCAGAGAGACTACTGAATTGTATAGGAACACATTTCGGTAGTTTTTGCGTTTAATTGATATTAGGATAAATCACCAGGTATCACCTATTCTCCAAAGCTCTGTGTTTTGTTCAGCATTGGTGATGCCTTTGATGCCTGAAAACACGGCGATGGAGGCTCATTGTCAAGAGGACCGTGGAATAAATCCTAACTGGCTCAATTTGACCTGACAGATGGCTCAAACTACGCAAAATTACTCAATAATAATTCTTTACAGCTACACCCCAACTTCGACCCCAGACTTAAATTATATGGTTAACTTATCCCTATTAACCATAATCTTTCCAATTAATCTCCTTATCAATTGCTCATCACATTCATCTACAAATATTTATTGATCCTTTAGAAAAGCATTCATATCCAACAATTGTAATTACTAAACTCATTAGACAGCTATATATGCCCGAAATACTTAGCAATTATATAAAATCATTACTAGAAAAGATATCTTTCCTTTTCTTTTATTATAATTCTTTATTATTTCATCAAATATCATACAAAAACTTATTTCTTTGATTTTATCTCAAAGAACTAAAGATTAATAGTAAAAAGGCCAGTACCATTGACTAGCCTTTCCTTATCTCATCACAATATAACTCATCCATTTTTTCAATAAATTCTCCCCATGAAGGATTTATCTTTTTATCATTTTTAGTTAAATAATATAAATACTTATAAATATATCTTAACTTTTCTGTATCTCCTATGCCATTCTTTACAAAATAATAAATTACTTCATATGGCTTAATAGCAGAGACTTCTTCTAAACTTGTTTCTAGTTTTTCTGCATCTTCAACCAATCTTATTGCGTTTGAATCATGGGAGCAGAAATACAATAATTGCTTTGTAGCAATGTAAGCTAGTGATTTTACTTCACCTCTATCATCTCTGTTATCTATAGTTGGATTATAATTAGTATACTTTGCAATTTTAGATTCTATAGTTGCCCTAACTATCTGCTCTTGCTCAGTTAGGTTTGAATCAAAATAAATATATATGCTTGGTGGTATATCATTCTTTTTATTTTCAATTAATGTTTTTATACTGTTAGATTCAAACTCCCTATAAACAGCCTCATGTATACCTATAGGCTTAAATGTGTCAATAAATGGTTCTATCCAATACTTTTTATAAAATTCAAAGGGGACTGCTTTAATGCCACTATTTTCTTTTGATCTATCAGGTGGAATGAATATATTAGCATCTATCAAAAATATTTGATTTTTATTTTCTAAAACTGCTACAACTCCTAGATTTTTATGTTGTAAGTTTACATCTTTAAATTTCATTCTTCAACTCCAAACATCTCTTCCATTTCAGCTATATCTTCCACATCAACATCTTCTACAACACCGAAATCATGTATTTTTTTATCAAACATTTCAAGAGATTCAATAAAATCTGATAATGCTATTATCCCATCTTCATAGTTTCTAACTACTGTTTCAAGATCACTTCCATCAACGCCCTTTTTCATAGTCTTTGAATTTAATAATTTAAACATTTCAGAATTGATACTAAGGCCTATAATATAATATTCATCATTTTCATTTCTAGTAGGCTCATCAAATAACTCAGTATATTGCTCTCTTGTTATAGCATTTATTTCTAATAGTCTTTTAACAATAGCTTTATATGGTAATCTGTATTCACAATGAATCCTTGCTATTAATCTAAGAAGAGTTGAGTGCTTCCATTTATACAATTGTAGCTCTCCGTCATTTACTTCTTTTATTTCTTTTTCTAATTTATCTGTTGGCAATAGAAACTCAGCTGCAAATCTATTAGCCTTCAATTCTCTTATAGATTGCTTGTCATTTGATATTCTACATAAATGAACGCTTGACTCCTCATAATAATGATACAGCTCATGTCCTAAAGCAAAAATTTGATTGTCGTAATAGTCATTTGTGTTTAATCCAATGAATTTAGTTTTGCAGTTATCTTCCTTAATGCACACATAAACTGCTGAAAAGAACAACTCATCAGTATCACTATTTTCTATAGGAACATATATTAACTTAATTCCTCTTTCTCGAATAAATTTTAATATATTATCTCCCATAGGAGCTGTACCAATATCTAATTCTCTTCTTTTCTCTTTTGCCATTTCAGACAACTCATAGATCTGTTTTGAGGACAAACTATTATTATCCATTGTAAACTCTCCTTAACTGTTCATGCTTTTTTAAACAAAGCATCATGGAAATCATAGTTTCTAGTCCTTTTCTTTCCTCGACAGTTCTAGCTTCACCTCTCATAGCCATAAATACATCTTCTGTTTGCTTATCTTCTAGTATACTGTCAAAATCAATATCCAATACATCTAGAAGCTGCTGCAGCTGGTTTAGAGATGGAACAGCTTTACCTAATTCTATCCTACCTATAACTTGTCTGTTAATGCCTGTTAATTCACCTAATTGATCTTGCGTCATATCTTTTTCTTTTCTTCTTTTTGAAACTACTGATGATAATTTTTCTAAATCTATTTTCTTCATAATTACATTCACCTCACATAAAATGATATTATTTATACCATATATTATGCCTATATTCAATATAATGATACAATAAATATCTATTTTTTTCAATAATATTATTAAAATTAAATTACTAATTATTATCATAATATTTGTGGGAGTTTATTTACTCCCACTCTACTATTGAATATTATCTTGCCTTAATAGCTGCTTGTTATTGAGGCTTTTATTATTTATTTTATTTATATTATTTGAGATGATTTAGGTATTTAAACGTTAATAGAATCATTTTAGAATCAAAATAATATATAGATTGTTGTAACAGACCTTTATTGTTAGTGAATCCAACCGTATGAAATATATAGAATCTATTAAGATTATAGACTTTGATCGAGTTTATATATCGGTTTCGCTAAATTACAAAACAAGTAGATAGCTTGTATTAATTTATTCTATCTACTTGTTTTAAACTAATTCCATATTAATATATTTCTCAAAATCAAATTTTTTGTTAAGCCTATAAAGCTTTACTCAACTCATTTTTTACATTAAATTTTACTGTATTTATTCCATATTTATAGAATTTATACCTTATATACATTGATATATCATCCTCATGAGTTGATATAATTAATTGCTTATCACTAAACTCATTTCTTAATATCTCTACTAAAGAAGCCATATTTATATCATCCATAGTTTGTACTGGATCATCTATTAGTATAGTTTTAAATTTGCTATCTCCATAAACCTTGTTTAATGCTAATGTAAAAGCTATAACTAATCCTGACAACTGACCTGAACTCAAGGAATTTATCGCATCATGATCAGTCGTCCCACTTGGAACAAATTTTATATTTTTTAACTCAGTTGCTTCCTTTACAAATACACCCAGGCCCCTTTGATAGTCCTGTATTATCTTTCCGCTATATATATAGAAAGGTATTTCTATCTTTTTTAGTATATTGCTCCAATGCTCTTTAATACGCGTATCATATACATCTTTAATAGCTTTTATGCTTTTTAAAATACTATCTAACTTTCTTTTCTTTTCTCTAAGTTCACTTAATTCGTCCTTCATCAGCTTTAACTTTTCTGTACTCTGATTAAAATACAAATAGTCAATATACTTTAACTTTTCTTTAATTCTTTCACTCGTTACCTTGCATACATTCTCCTCTACCCCATCAAATAATTCATCGAATATATTCTCAAAGTTAATTTCCTTCTCCACATTAATATAGTTTTCATCTGAAATCTCTATGCATTTTCCCTGTATTTCTTTTGAAAACAGCTCAACTTTAATGTTTATGTCCTTAGCAACCTCATTATAATTTCTGTTTAGGAACTTTCTAAAGTCTATATCTTTTTCCTCACACCATTTAACAAAAGCCTCTATATGAGCTTTTCTCTTGTACGCAACCGACACTTCACTGTAAAATGCACTATCTACTAAATTTTCAGGTTGTTTCAAATATTCATTGATCTTATCAAGTATTCTATTAAAATAATTACTATGAAGGTAATTTTCCTCTCCTTTCACTTTCGTAGTAGTATCATCATAAAAAGCATTGAATAGCTTTTCTTTTACCTCTATTTCTTTTTCAAGATTTAAAAGAGTGTTCCAATCATGACCACATAATGGGCACTTCCCCTGATCAGCTTGATTCTTTTCCGAGAATATCTTATGTTTTTCTAGTAACATTACTCTTGTATCATTTAATTCCTTTACAACTTTTGATATCTCGCTAGAATTTTGATTAAACTCGGCTATTCTTTCTATGCCGTTTCTTATGTCAACTAAATTTAATTGTAAATCAACCTTATCTGCAATTAATTGAAAGTTTATGTTTTTACCTATGGATGCTACGTCTCTTTTTTCAAGTTCTAGCTTTGCTTGATTTAATATATTTTGCTTTTCAAAGGTCTCTTTTATTTTCTCATACTCATCAATAAAACCATACAATTGGATTGTAGATTTTATAAGACTTAAATCATTGCTCTTCCTTTCAAATTCTCGGTTTTTCTTTGCCTGCTGAAATAATTGAAAATACCTTACAAACTTTTCAATATCCCTTATTTCAGCCTTATACTTATCTTTAATACTTTTTTCATTTATATTAAGATCTGCTTTATCCCACTCTGTTTTTTCGACCATCCAATCTAATAGTGATGAATATTCAACTTTTTCATTCTCACTCTTATTATTTGTATCTCCACCAACTACTTTAATAGCATCTTCTTTTTCTTTAATGCGATCCCTTAAATCATCAGACAGTTTCTTTACTCTCTTCCTAGTATTTTCAGTATGTAGCTTCTTTTCTTCCTCAGATTTAGTATCAAATAAATGACTTAACTCTTTCACTCTATCACTTTCAGACTTTTTTAAAAAATAAGTATTATCTTCCTGTTGAATATAATAATATAATTTATAAATTCTACTCATATCATCTGAAAAAATATTGTTTATCTCTTCTTGTGATATTTCAGCTTCTTCATTGAACTGACTATTACTAATATCAAATGAGTCAAATTTATATGCTTTAAACATTGCCCAGTTACAAGAATTTTTATCGACTACTTGTTGGCAAAATATTTTTCTAACTAAAGTAAATATCTCTTTACATGATTCAGATTCAAATTCAACCTTAATAAGAGCATCTTTGTTATTATCCTTGCAATATAGGATATCTCCAAAATTTGTCCTTCCATCAGTTACACTATTATTATCGACCCTTGATATTTTACCGGAGATAGCTAACTCTATGGCATCAAATATTGTAGTCTTACCAAATCCGTTGGGACCATCTAAAACAATCAAGTTTCCCCCATCAAAGTTGATTGTTGCATTATCAAATAACTTGAAATTCTCTAGATAAATTCTTTTTATTTTATACATAAGCTAACTAATCACCTCACACATCGAAATGAAGTCATCCTCTTTTAACTCATCTAAATTACTTATTGTCAATATTCTATTAGCTAATGCTGTGAGTCTCTTTTCCTCTAATTCATTATCTATCAACTCTTCTAAATCTTCTAGTTTTTCACCTTCAATCGAGCGTAAGGATAAAAATGGAATTTTAATAAACATTTTAGTAACAAGGTTATATTCAGTATCATCGAGTGTATTGTTCTTAAAGTTTATGAATGATTCTTTATTATTTAATTTTTCGTTAAAATACTTTACTATTTCCCTAATACTATTTGACTTCATGTCTTCCGTTAATGCATTTAACTGATTCTCTGTATAAGTCAAAACATATTTCTTAAAAATAAATGGATCTTCTTCGATTTCAAAAATTCCTCTCCTCGTACTCTCAGCTAAATTCAAGTTACCCACTCTTAGACATAATAATAACGATAAGTTTTTATCCATTTCACTCTCGTAATACTTAAGCGACTTTATCTTTGCAAAATAATCGTATATATCTTCTTTTATAAACTTAATTAATTTCTCATCTGTCTCATAATCCATAAAAAGCACAAAGAAATACGTGCCTCTCTTCTCATCTTTACTTCTTGCTAAAAATCCTTTTTCATCGCGTTCAGCTTGATTATCTTCATTTTTATCCTTCGAGCTATCTAATAAAAACTCTGGATAAAACAAACTAAAATTATTTTCATTAAATATTGATTTTAATAGGTCTTTCATCACTTCAACTCCTCAATACCTTTATTGACAGATATTATAGAAATATCCCCCATCTTAGTTATACGGTCATTATATTTACTATTTTCTCCACCTTCTTGCCTAAATTGTTCTGGTACACTTCCAACCATGTTACTGGCATCCTTTAAGCTGACTATATCAATATCTTTTGAAACTATAGTGTTCACCTCAAACAAAGCCTCTAAAACGCTATTGCTAGGGGTATTTATAATATCCCTTGCAATAGTCCATTTTTCTCCTTCTTTGTTAGATTGTAAATGTATTGTTGATGGTAATATAGTTTGCTTTTCACCGTTTTTATCTGCTTCGAAAACAAATTTATTCATATGCTTCTTAGTTTTTTGTTCCATCTTATCAATGATTTCAAAAAAAGAAGCTCTTACCCCTACTGGTGGCAGAAGTTTGTGATAATTCCTCATATTAAGTGGCTCTGCATGTATATTAGGGCTAATAATTCTACAGAACTCAGCAAAATTATTACTATAAAATTCATTGATTAATTCAACATCAGTTTTAACCCTACACGCTTCGCATTTATTATCAGCTTCTTCTCCATATGGTTGGCAATCTAGGCAATGCCTAGCAAATATATCACTAAACAGGTTTTTTAACTCATATGCTAAGTACTCCTCGCCAGTATCTCTTAAATCGTCACTATTTAAAATATCAACTAGGTTCTTGAATACTATTGAAAATACTTGTCCAAATAAATGCCTTTTCTGTATATGTTTATCAATATAACCTAAAAAGTATAAATAACATAAGTCAGTAGATTGATAATCTATTCCTTTTAACCTACAATAGATTTTTATCTCGTCTTTTAGTTTCGTTTCTATTTCATCAATGCTGCAACTTTCCGTTTTTATCTTACTGAATAATTCTAAAAAACTATCCGAATCTTCAACACATGAAACATATACATCTATATGATTTTCAACCTTATCGGAAATTATTTGTCCTAGGGATTCACAAATACTAGTGTCACTGCTATTTATATCAATACCGTTCTCTAGTATTAAATCTCTTATAACTTCTTCCTTTTTATTTAATTTTTTAGAATTTTTTCTTATCTTATTTATTGACTTTTCAAACTTCTCAGTGTCATTTAAGATTAAAGATATATTGTCAATACTGTCTTTATACTTATCAATTTCACTTTTAATATAATTCCTTACTCTCTCATGTTCCCACCCCTCTATTCCTTTCCATGTATGTAGGTATGCTACATCAATATCATAGTCTATAACCTTTTTTGTAAGCTTAAAAATCGCCTCACTATATTTATTCAAATTACAGGTATTATATGCTTTTACTTGATGTATTGAACAATAATTCCCATTACATTTTATAGAAAAGTCTTCTAGCCACTCTAACTCTAAACTCCACTCACATGCTCCATCAAAGTCAGAACTGTTTATTAATTTAAGTACAGTATATAAAGCTACTTTACCTTGATAGTTAAATCCACTCCATGTAGGGGTAGCATCATGAAAATTATCATCTAGACTTTCTTCTAATATATCTCTTTCAGTACCTTCAGTTTGATTTTGTAATTGCATCTTATCCCCCTAAAACTCTTTAAAAATTAATTGATTAACCGTTTTCCTATTAATAAAGTACTTAAACATCACTAAATATATCAAATTTAATAATATTAGCCTCAAATTCTACTTGTGTCAATGTCCTCTCTAAATCCTAGATCACTATTTTAGCCAATAAAAAGTAACTATTACTATGAAGAACATTTTAATCTCAGTATTATACCTTTTAAATCATTATAAGTATTATGACATATATCACAATAAGTACCATTTTACTACTATTCTACAAAAAAAAACATTTTCCTCTAAAAATAATATTAACCTAATAAAATTATAATTAATAAATCTTTTAAATAGCTAACCGTAGTATTAGTTGAAATCCTTAAAATTTACATTTAATATTTCCTTTCACAGACCTCATCAAAGGCTTTATACTAACCTAAACCTACTGCTTTTCTTACAAGAGGATGTATGAAAAAGAAATACTTAGCCTTCTCTTCTACAAGTAAAACAGAAAAGTTTTACTCAATGTAATTGGTAAATAACTCAAGGTATAAAATCTATTAAAATAAAGCTACCTAAATATGTTATTACTATTGTTAATCTCATGTATACTTTGAAAAGATAATACTTATAGAATCGGTAATAGACTGAGAACATAGAATATTATTCTAACTGGTTATAACAGTTAGAAATAAAAAGCTTCTATACTTACTGCTATTGCATTATCATTTGAGGGCAAAGAAAATATATAGGTTAGACTTGGTTTAGGCTTGTCACCAATGTATTTTCGCAATCATAACGAAAAACAAAATGGAGAGTTAGGGAAGTACAATAGATATATGATATTAATTAATACTAAAGAAAAAATTTAAAAACTTTAGCACAAAAATATTACATATTTGTGTATTTTAGAAAGAAGTTCTACATATGACATAATAAGCATTTCTTAAAATCTGGTCTTATTGAGTGTTTTATCATAGTTTTCCACAACATAGTGTTGGTCTCTTTTAACTCTCTATAATCGTATTCTTTAACCCGAGGGGTTCCCTTTAATTTTTAGATATCCATGTTATCTCTTTTTAAATTTTCTAC
This sequence comes from uncultured Clostridiaceae bacterium, assembly GCA_946405135.1. GTDB lineage: Bacteria > Bacillota > Clostridia > Clostridiales > Clostridiaceae > CAMJGD01. The sequence goes on from CAMJGD010000036.1 coordinate 15,256, forward strand.
AAAAGATTCTTGTTTAGAATAAAATATACAAAGAGAATCTCCATCTTCTAATTGTGAGAAAAAATTATTCATACTCTCTCTTTATTATGCTTTGATTGATACAAAATAGTTTCGAAATTCAACTAAGGCTCCTATGAAATATCAAATTAAGTCTAGATTATTCTTTTAGTTATTTATAATCTTACTTCACCATTCAACGAAAGGAAACTGCTCCAGAGTAAATCAGATACTTGAGCAAAGTTGCTGCAAAATGCCAATTAAATAATCTTTGTAAGTACTTTATACAATGCTATAATCCTCTCAAATTCAAAAGGAACCATAAAAGGTTCCTTTTTCTGCAATACAATATGACCATTTATTTTATTCAAGAAGCTCTTTAGAATTACCAGATGCCTCTTCCTCTAATTCATCCTTTGCTCTACAATTCTCCTTAACCTTAACCAGGAGTCATTATGACTTGGATTAAGGCATAATGTTCCTGAACAACCATTATTATACCAATGTACGCAGACTGAACTATATTTCAGTATTTTTGCACCTTTTTTTAATACACCTATACAACTTAAAGCTTAGTACTTAACCTTTTTATTTTTATTTCCGTTGTTTCACATTATATAGTTATTCTTTTGTAACCATTAATTTTTCTAAGTAAGGAGTTAATAATTTTTTTACTCTTTGTAACACCCATCAATAATCATTTTATTCGTTATATAGTGAATCGTATTGAATCAATCGATTCAAATGTACAATATATATTAATAATTATGAAATTTATATATTTCAGTGAGTGGTTTTACACTCTCCTTCATCTAATAATCTTCTCTTTCCTCTGCAACTCTTTCAGCATTTTTGATATCTATACTATCAATATTTTCTTCAAGAACAAATTTTCTCAAAAGCTTGTCTATTTTAATATTAACCTTAAATTGCGGTATAATAGTTTTCTCTTCTTTTTCAAAATATGCTTTAGCTTTTACTTTATCAACTGAATTTTTTAATTCATCAAAACGTCCATATTCATTAATGTTGGCATTAGTTACTTTGCTACTCATCATAATTCTGAGTTTCTTTTCATCTAAACCTAAAATATCAGCTAAATAATGAATTTTATCTTCTTTAGCTTTATATTGATATTCAGTAATATAGTCTCTTAATGTTTTACCTTCCTCTACTTTTACATCGCCCCTTTGAATATCATGTATAAAGAGATTAGCATATTTTTGTTCTTCTTGTGTTAATGTACCAAAAGTTTTGTGCAAATCGTTAAGTGCTTGTTCCATTAGTTCTTTAGAAGTACCTTCTAATTTAATTAATTTCAAGTATTTATTAAATCGAGAATTCATATAATCTGCATCAATAACTCCAGTATCAATTTCTGTAAGATGCCCATCAATGTCAAAAGAACTATCATCTGAACCGCTACCTCCAGTACCAGATCCACATAATTCTTTATAACGCAATGCTAAAACTAAATACATATTTTCATCAAATACTATATCTACTTCTGTTTTTGGAATTTGTTTTCCATGATCAAATGTATAGTGCAATTTACTCCATTTAAATCCTTGTATTTTAGCTGCTTCTAAATAATCATTAAATTTTTTAAAAAGAGAAGCAAACTTTTTACGTTCAGAAGCTTCTTCTGGAAGTTTTTCAAAATTTAATACCCCAGCATTTTTGAATACACCTTCTATTTCTTCAAATGTATCATTCAATTTCAACAAATTATTTTCAAGTTTTTCAACAAAAAGATCAATTGGCTTATTACCAGAATATAACTTAACGGCATCGATAATATTTCTCTCCATAGTATTGGGTCTTCTATAGTATCTAATTGTTCCAAACGGCTTGTCCGGTCCAAATAAACGATTTGTTCTTGAAAATGCTTGTATAATGTTTTCGTATTTAAGTACTTTATCCATATATAGAGTATTAATCCATTTTGAATCAAATCCTGTAAGCATTTGATCAACTACAATCAATATGTCAATTTGTTTTTCTGGTACTCTTTCAATTTTGGTATATTGGTCTTTATGAGCTAGACGTGAAGATATATCTTTTTTCAATTTTGCATAAGACGCTATTGTAAAGTCTTGTTCATAACGCTTATTATAATCTTCAATAATTTCAACAAGACCATCTTCTTTAAATTTCACACCACCTTTATTGTCAATATTAGGATCAAATAAAGTTGTTATTCTCAAATCAGGTCTTTCTTTTTTCAACATCCTATAATATATAATAGCTTCTGGAATGCTGCTTGTAGCAAATATAGCGTGGAACTTTCCCGCATGACTTAAAGTCAACCAATTATCTAATATATCTTTTACAACCATTCTTTGGTGTTCTTTTCGTTCATACTGAGAGTTTGGTAAATAATCCTCAATCCCCTTTATATAATTACCATTTTCATCAATGTACCCAGACATCTTTACTTTTGAATTATCCATAAATTTATAGTAAATTTTTTTCTTTTCCTCATCCTCTATTGCTTCCGCTTCATCTTTTGCTTTAGCTTGGTGTAATGCAACTTTCTTTCTTACATCCTTGTCTTTATACGTTGAAACTTTATATGGATCAAATCCAAGTACATTTTTATCACGTATTCCGTCAGCAATGCTGTATCGATGCAGTTCATCTCCAAATATAGTTGAAGTAGTATTCATTTTCTTTTGATTTTCTTTTTGAATTGGCGTACCTGTAAAACCAAAGAAAATTGCCCTATCAAAAGTATCTTTTATATTTACCAACATATCTCCAAATGTAGATCTATGTGCTTCATCAACAATAAAAACAATTCGTTTAGAATTCATCAGTTGAATATCATGTGCATTAAGACCTCCATCTTCATCTTTAATGTTGCTCATTTTTTGAATAGATGTAACAATTAATGTATCTGCTGGATCTGTACTTTTAAGTTTTGTAATTAAAACTCCTGTATTTTCAGTTGCTTGCACTGATTCATTATCATCAGCAAATCCACGATATTCATTCAGTGACTGCGTACCAAGCTCAATTCTGTCCATTAAAAATATAACCTTATCTGCATCTTTGGAATTTGCAATCAACTGAGCTGATTTAAAGCTAGTCATTGTCTTACCTGAACCTGTTGTATGCCAAACATAACCACCAAGCAAATTATTGCCATCCCACTTCATTTTAGTAACACGATCTGAAATCGCACTAGCGGCATAATATTGGTAACTACGCATTACTTTAAGAACTCCATCTGAATTATCTGCTACTGTATAAAAACCAATTAATTGATGAGCCATTGGAATAGAAAGAAGTGATGACGCAATATCTTTCCAATTATTTATAGGTTCATTATTAAAATCAGCCCAATGAAAATAGTAATCAGGATTGAATTTTCCGTCTGGACCAGGATTTGCAAAGTACAAAGCCTCACCTGGTTCCATAGCAACAAAAACCTGAACCAGTGAAAATAATCCTGAAAATATACCTTCATTTGAATACTTTTCAATTTGATTGCATGCTTGACTAACAGGAATTCCACTTTTTTTCAATTCAATATGAATTACTGGCATTCCATTTATTAATAACATTAAGTCACCACGTCGATCATTTAAGATTTTTGACTTACTTGTAAACTTGGGTTGTTGCGCAATCTGGTAACGACTTTGCCCTGCCGCTATTTCTCTTCGATCATATATTTTTAGACTTATTTCTTTTCCAAAATGGAGTGTATCCTCTGGATTATCACGAGTAATTGAAACAGTTTTACCATTAATAAACCCATTTAATCTTAGAGGCGTTCTCAAAATATTAATTTGCTCTATAATTTGTTGCATTTCTCCATCTGTCAATGGGTAATTGTTAAGCCTATCAATATCTCTATTGTTTTCATAAAGAATATTAGCCCAGTTTTCTATCAATTGTTTTTCTGTATAATTCTTTAAAACCTCTTTCTCCCAGCCCTTATCATATAATATTTTTATGAGAGCTTCTTCAAAATCTGCTTCTCTTTTAAATACCACCATAAAAATCCCCTTTACTTAAAAATCTCCCTAAGTAGAATAATTATAAAAACATTTTATCCAAACAAGCCTTTTTAATATTTTTCAATTTTTCTAACTCTTGCTGATGAAGTCTAATTAAATTATCAATTTCCGTGAAAAACTTAGCAACTTTATTCTGTTCTTCCATTGAAGGACATTTAATTTCCATATCAGCAATCATTTCTAATCTTACAGAATCAACAGAAGTTTTAGCAGTCATTGACATCACACGATTATAGAAATGGTTTGAAAAATAATAATAAAAATACTTTCCGTGAACACCGTTAAAATCAAACATTCTATATACTCTTTGGTGTAAATCATATTTTCCATCAACATAATGAAATACTTTTCCAGTTCCAACACCATCACCAACTGTAAGTACAGCTTCTTCTTCATATAAATATTTATCGCTATGCTCAACAATAGGAGAACGAACATAGAATGGATATTTCCCAT
>CAMJGD010000037.1 GCA_946405135.1 uncultured Clostridiaceae bacterium
ATTTTCTCTAACAAAACTTTTTTTGCCGTGATAAATGTTTTTTTGTGTTAAACATTTATTTTAAATAAGTTAAATTTCTTTTCTTCCTTCTAAAGCCTTAGATAAAGTAACTTCATCTGCATATTCTAAATCTCCGCCCACAGGAACTCCATGAGCAATTCTAGTTACTTTAACTCCTAAAGGTTTTAGTATCTTCGATATATACATAGCTGTAGCTTCCCCTTCTATATTAGGATTAGTAGCTACAATTACTTCTTTAACTTCTCCTGTCATTCTAGATATAAGCTCTTTTAGCCTTATATCATTAGGACCCCTCCCTGCCATAGGTGATATATTCCCATGAAGTACATGATATGTTCCATTAAACTCTCTAACCTTTTCCATAGTCATTATGTCCTTAGGCTGCTCTACCACACAGATAATACCTTTGTCTCTATTTGGATTGCCGCATATAGCACAGGGATCTTTGTCTGTATAATTTCCACAAACAGAACAGTATTTAATAGTCCCCCGGGCTTGTATTAATGCATGGGCAAACTCTTCCACCTCTTCTTTGGGAAGATTAAGTATATGTAATGTTAACCTTTGAGCTGTTTTATATCCTATACTGGGGAGTTTGGCAAATTCTTCAATTAGTTTTTCTATAGCTACAGGATAAAAATCCAATTATACTCACTTCCTCATAAAATTTATATTAGGCATACAAATAATTGTATGCCTGATTTTTAAAACATTCCTGGTAAATTAAGTCCCCCAGTTAATTTTTTCATTTCATCTGCAGTTTCTTCTTCAGCTTTCTTCAAAGCTTCATTGCATGCACTTAATATTAAATCTTGAAGCATTTCAACATCATCCGGGTCTACTGCCTCTGGTTTAATCTGTATATCTACTATTTGCTTCTTGCCGTTAGCTTTAGCTACAACAACTCCTCCGCCTACAGAAGCTTCAAACTCTTTATTTTCAAGCTCTTTTTGCATGTCTTCCATTTGTTTTTGAAATTTTTGTGCTTGTTTTAAAAGATTATTCATATTGCCTCCGCCCATACCTGGGAATCCGCCTTTTGCCATAAAAAAACCTCCTTATTCTTAAAAAACTACCTTTTATTATATATTATTTTATTTAGTATTACTACAGTATATATGATCCTTTTATATAATATTAAATATTATGGTTATTGTTATCTATTCATCTATTATTTCTACTGCTTCTTCTCCAAAAGCATCCAAAAGCTCCTGTTCTGTAGAATCCATTAAATCCTCTTCTTGATTTTCAACTTTATATATGACTTTAACTCTTTCTTTTAATATCTCTGAAAATATATCATCAACCAATACTCTATTTTCTTCTTTTTCTAGTCTTTTTTTATTGAAGGCATATTCTTGAGTATATTCTATCTCTATTACACCTTGATCACAACCTACAACTTTGCCTGTTACAAGAGAAGCGTAAATAATCATATGTCTTCTTCCTTTAACAGTTTCTAATATATCTTTCCATGCCTTTCTTACCATATCCAAATTAAGCTTTGAATCTCCATTAAAGCCCATCACCGGCTGAATCTTTACATTTTTATTTTCTTCAAAGCTTTTAGATGGTGGATTTGAGGGTTTGCTTTGAGCTTTTGGTATTATCTTTTCGCAGGAAACAGTAATCTTTCCTTGCTTTACTACCTCCTCCAAACGATTTATCCTAGCTAAAAGCACTTCTTTGGAAGTATCATATTCTATTTTACACATTTTTATAACTGCTAATTCTAAGTAAACTCTGCTCTGCTTACTCCACTTAGATTGGGATTCTGCTTCCTGGAGTATTCTTATGCATCTCATAATCTCTTCAATTCTTATTTTTTCAGCCTGCTTCTTTATAAGTTCTATATTTTCAAAAGACATATCTAGTACATCTTCAGGATTATTACTTACTTTTACCATAAGTACATTTCTCATATGACTTATTAAGTCTTTTATAAATGTATAAACATCTTTTCCGCTTATAACCACATCATCTATGGTTCTTATAGAATTTTCAATATTCTTATCTATAATACAATCCACTAACTTTAAAATATTTTCATTGGTTACAAGTCCAAGCATATCTACTACTTTGTCGTACTCTACCTTTCCTCCGCCCATAGATATAGCTTGATCTAGTATACTCAATGAATCTCTCATAGCTCCATCTGACATCCTAGCTATAAGATTTAGGCTCTTATCATCTGCAAAAACCCCTTGTTCCTTAACTATCTTTCTTAATCTTTCACTTATCTTTTCATACTTTATTCTTTTGAAATCAAATCTTTGGCATCTAGACAAAATAGTTATAGGCAGTTTTTGAGGGTCTGTAGTAGCCAATATAAATACTACGTTTTTAGGTGGCTCCTCTAAGGTTTTTAAAAAAGCATTAACTGCTCCTGGTGACAGCATATGCACTTCATCCATAATATATATTTTATATTTAGCTTCCTGAGGAGGATACTGCACATCATCTATTATATCTCTTATATTATCTACACCATTGTTAGAAGCAGCATCTAATTCAGTAACATCAATAGAAAGTCCTGAATTTATCTTCTTGCACATTTCACATTCATTACAAGGCTCTCCCTCATCAGGGTTAAGACAATTTAGGGCTTTCGCCAAAATCTTTGCTGTGGAAGTCTTTCCGGTTCCCCTTGTTCCACAAAACAAATAGGCATGGGCAATTCTTTCCTTTTTAACCTGATTTTTTAAAGTTACTGTTATATGCTCTTGACCAACTACATCATCAAATCTTCTAGGTCTCCACTCTCTATATAAAGCAGTATATGCCACGGCTATCACCTCTCTCATACTAAAGCTTTGTCACTTATAACCCTATTATACAATAAAATTATAAATAATATCATATAAATATATTTTAAACGTTTTCATTTTAAAACTTGATGATATAATATAATTAGTGGCAAAATTTTTAATGCTGTGAAAATTAAAAAAATATTGCTACAAATATATTTTTAAGGGGGACCAATTTGACTATGAATAATGTAAAAAATATGGGGTATAACACAAAAATCGTCCATGCAGGTACACACTGCGATCCTTTAACAGGAGCACTTTCTACACCTATATACCAAACTTCAACTTTTGTGTTTGAATGTGCAGAACAAGGTGCTAGAAGATTTGCTTTAGAAGAGCCTGGCTACATATACACAAGATTAGGCAACCCAACTCAAGCTCAGCTTGAAGAAAAAGTAGCTACTTTAGAAGGTGGAGAAGCTTGTATTGCTGCAGCTTCTGGCATAGGTGCTATAGCTTCTGCAATTTGGACTATATGCAGTGCTGGTGATCATATAGTAGCTTCTGATGCTTTATATGGCTGTACCTTTGCTCTTTTAAGTGAACAGGCAAAAAAATTTGGTATAGAAGTAACTTTTGTAGATGCTAAATCTTTAGAAAATATAGAAAAAGCTATGAAGCCAAATACTAAAATAGTATATATAGAAACCCCTGCTAATCCTACTTTATCTATCATAGACATTGAAGGCTGTGCTAAAATTGCTCATAATCACAATGCAGTTTTGATGGTGGACAATACATTTTTATCTCCTTATGGTCAAAGACCTCTAGAACTAGGCGCAGATATAGTAGTTCATAGTGCAACTAAATATATAAATGGACATGGAGACGTAGTAGCTGGTCTAGTAGTAGGTAAAAAAGACTATATAGATCAAGTACGACTTGTAGGAATAAAAGATATCACTGGAGCATGCATGAGTCCTTTCAATGCTTGGCTTATAATAAGAGGATTAAAAACCCTTGGAGTTAGGATGGATAGGCACTGCGAAAATGCAATGAAAGTTGCAGAATACCTACACAACCATCCTATGGTTGAAAAAGTTATGTATCCTGGTCTTAAAGACCATCCTCAGCATGAACTTGCTAAAAAGCAAATGAAAAAATTTGGTGCTGTATTAAGCTTTGAAATAAAAGGTGGACTAGATGCAGGAAGACAGCTTATGAATAATGTAGAACTATGCTCTTTATGTGTAAGCCTTGGCGATACTGAAACCTTAATAGAACATCCAGCTTCCATGACTCACTCACCAATTCCAAGAGAAGAAAGATTAAAAGCTGGAATAACTGATGGACTTGTAAGAATATCCGTAGGTCTTGAAGACCCTGAAGATATAATAGCTGACTTAGAACAAGCAATTAAGAAAATAAAATTATAAAAAATTGTAGGGCGGCTACATTAAGTGTAGCCATCCTATTTATTTATAAAATATATTTTAGTTATTATAGTAATCATATTTTTTAACCATATTATCTTTCATATATATTTTAAAATAGTAAGTAGATGTTAGTTCTTGTCCTATAATATAACAGTAAACATCATATCCTTCTTCTTTTTTTATAAACATATTATTAGAACCTAAAAGCTTAAAAATCTGCTCTTTATTCATACCAATGATTTTATATTTACTATGCAAATCACCAATAGAGCATGTCCTTATATATTCACATTTATCCCATTTTTCTCTTGTGAAGCCTTTTGCCCAAAAGTCACTGAATATCCCTGTTAAAAGCAATATAAGATATAAAAGAATTAAAGGAAATACCAAATATATAAATAATTTTGAGGTAGATGTTTTTCTAAAAAAATTCCACAGTATAACTGACAAGATTACTGCAACACCTATTCCTAAAAACAAAAATATTTTCTTCAAATCTACAGGATCTAAAGTTGCAAATGCTTCTAGCCTATTTGCATAAATAAATAAAGTCCAAAAGGAAATAAAAATAAAGATTATTATTGATGCTATGCCAAGCAATAGTTTAAACAATATTTTAACAGTGCTGCTTTCTTCCAATTAAAACGCCCTCCTATAGGAAAATTAAATAGTTTATTTACTTATGCCTTTTTTGAGATAATAATTATACTCATACCAATGACTGGTATTGTGTTCATTCATATCCTTCCAAAATTCGTAGCTATCTCTACTTATTTTTCCTTCTTTAAATGCTGCTTCTATTTCTTTTTTAGCATCAAAGGATAAATTGGTTAAATAAAAGGTATCTAGCTTTTCTTTATTATTAAAAGCTATATTTTTTTTAGCTATATAGCTGTCTATATTAAAAAAATTTATACCTATATACATAACTAATGCGAGTACAATTATGGGTTTAAATATTTTGACTTCCTTCCATACAAAAGTCAATTGAATTAAAAGCACTAATCCTAAAAATACTATAAAGAATTCTACAAGTACTCTAAGTCTTGTATATCCAAAAGCATTAATATATAATCTCATCTTATAAAAAGCAGAAACTACCATATTTAAAGTAAATCCTGTTATAGTAGTATAAAGTATATTTAAAGTCCTATTTATAGAAGAATTTTTCTTATTAACTTTAAGTTTTAAATATCCTATAGATATTAAATTTATTATGGTTACAAATACAAGCTCAAAGAATCCTTTTCTTGCATATTCTGCATAAGTTAATCCCCCTGGGAGAACCTTTGAATTACCTGCATAGAGATAAGTTATTTGAATTCTTGTAAAGATAAAATATAATATATTTACAATAACTAATATGGTTATTATAGTTATGGGTTCAAAACTTTCATTTTTCCAATTACATTTTGTTTCATCCTTAAAGCTATATTTAAAGCTCCATATTAGTCCAAATAAATATAGTGCAACAAGCACTGAAGATACTATCTTCCAAGAAAGAATATTTATATTAAAGTTTAATAGATTATCCCCTAACCTGCTAAGGTAGTATCCAAATACATTATCAGCCTCTGACAAAAGCATACTCAACATAATCACTAAAGGCACAGATATTATAAGTCCATTTCTGATATGCTTATAAGTAGTATTATCCTCTTTAATTTTTCTCTTTTTTATTAATCTAACTATAAATATTGGAGGTTTAACTGAAGATTTAAGGCTGTGATGAAATATTCTTTTAAAAAAAGCCTTTATAAAGGTTGATAAATCTAATTCTATGTCTTCATAGCTTAAAAGTACAAAGCTCATTACTAATGTAATAGGAATAAGCATCCTGTTTAAAGTCCTTAACAAAGTATTTGTATATATGGATAAAGTTAAAGACAATATTAAACTACAAGCCATTAGAAAATATCCTAAAAAACTCTTTTTATTTTTTATGCCATTAATCAATACAAAATAGGCAATTACAATAGAGGTGAATATCAGTGAGGAAATGCCTAAATATCCAAAGAAAAACTTTGAATAACTTATTCCCACTATGATTGAAAGTATTAAAGCCGTTACTATGGTTTTATTTGAAGCACTCTTATCTATTTCTTTTTCTTCTACTTGATTTTTTAATCTATTAATATAAGATTTAATACTTGCATTTTTGTTTAATTCTCCCTCAAGCATAAATAGGCTATAAGAATCATATCTTTCTATAATACTTTGTTCCACCATAGCTCTTATAGAACTGATTTCAAAATTTGAAAGCTCATAAATACTTGTAACGTCCATCCAAATCATAGGTGAATTTTCTTCTAAAGCATGCTCTATATCAGAATCCTTAATGTCTACAAGACATAGCTTACATTCTCTATTAACAGCTGTCCTATCACATTTGAATAAGCTTTTATCAACCTTTACCACATTAAATTCTTTAATATTAAGCTTTGAAATTATATTTTCCTTTATTACATCATCTATTTTTGACTCTTCTTCTATAGTGAAATCAGGAAGCTTTATGCTATTATCCTCTTTAGTTTTAAATACTAACATTTTATTATTCTTTAATACTAAAGTTAATAAATTCTTAACCATAAAATATCTCCTTTATATAAAAATACTTACTTTTCTTCTACATATTCCAATATATCTCCCGGCTGGCAATTAAGCTCCTTGCATATAGCTTCCAGTGTAGAAAATCTAATGGCCTTAGCTTTATTATTTTTTAATATAGATAAATTTGCATTAGTTATACCAACTTTTTCTGCCAAATCTTGCAGTGAAATCTTTCTTTTAGCCATCATAACATCTAAGTTTATCATTATAGGCATAGCTATTCCCCTTTCAAATAGTACTCTATATGGTAAAATCATTTTCTTCTTTATAATTTACTGCCTGCTGAAAAACTTTTGATAATATTAATATAAAACAGCCTGCAAAAATAAATATTATAAATTCCATATCCGTATGAACTCCTTTTCCATCTACATAGATAAACTCAAATTCTTTAATATTTGAATTTACAAAAAAATTTATAATATAGCATAACGCTATAATAAAGCATTCCACAGAAACCTTCTTTAGTATCTTTACATTTTCGATAATAAATGGATTTGAGTTCACTAAAGATGAAAGTACCTTTATAAGATTGATGACTATTAAAAATACACAACTTATCCCCACCACTAAAAGAATACCTAAAAGAATCTTTTGAGCAGTTGAAATATCTGAAACCTCACCAAAAAAAGTACTTTTAAATATTAAAAATGTAGCTATAATTCCTATGATTAAAACTAAATCCAGAATTATTCTTAATGCGCTGGCCATAGATCTTTTTCCATAATATTTCATAATTTCACCATCCTAAAATTCGCTTTAAAATTTAATTTATATTTAGATATTAACATTTAAATTAACATTTATCAATAATTTTTTATTGATAAACAATAATTTTTTATTGTTTTACTTTTTATTTGCGTAAAAAAAAAGAAGACCTCTAAGTCTTCTGTGTTTTTGTATTTAAATTAATTTGAACCGTGCACCTCATCTCGACTTTAACTTATAAGCGTTACCTACACAGTTAACTCAAGCTAGGTTAATCCACGGCACATGAAAGGTTCCACTTACCGCTGCTTCCTTCCAGACCTGACGGGGTTCATGGGCTTTCATTGCGTGGGACCCAGCTCTCAACGCCACTTATGCAGGCCAGACCCTACAAGAATAAAGCCTCAATGAGGAATTCAACCCTGCTATAGCGGATTGCAGGTTACAGGGCACCGCTAACTCCCCATCTAGCACGGCAAAAATAAAATGGCGGAGAGAGAGGGATTCGAACCCTCGGTAGAGTTTCCCCTACACACGCTTTCCAGGCGTGCCCCTTAAGCCAACTCGGACATCTCTCCATACCTTAATGTGTATTATTAAATTGACACAATAAGTATTATACTATTAAAAAGATTTTATTTCAAGGGTTTTTTTATTTTATTTTTTTCCAAAGATAAAATATACAATTTATTAATATAAAAACTATTTGATATAATTAACACATATTAAGATAAAATGCAGACTACATTATTATAGGTTTAAAAATAAATATTTAAAGGAGATTATTATGAATTACAAAATCAAAGGCGACATGCTACCTGTAGTTATATGTGACCTTAATCCTGGAGAATCAATAATTTCAGAGTCTGGTGCTATGGGATGGATGAGTGAAAACTTTCAAATGAGTACTAATATGAAAGGTGGTTTTTTAGGGGGGATTGGCAGGGCTTTTTCTGGTGAATCCGTTTTTTTGAACACCTACACCTGCAAAGACAAACCAGGCTTTATAGCTTTTCCTTCTTCTTTTCCTGGACAAATAATTGCAAAGCATCTAGAACCAGGTGAAACTGTAATTTGTCAGAAAGGGGCATTTCTAGCCAGTGAAACTTCAGTAAAACTTGAAACTTATTTTAAGAAAAAGTTAGGTGCAGGATTTTTTGGTGGTGAAGGTTTTATACTTCAAAAACTAACAGGGCCTGGTATAGTATTCTTAGAATTTGATGGCTGCATTGAAGAATATAATTTATCCCCTGGAGAAGTCATAAAGGTGGACACAGGTAACGTAGCCATGTTTGAATCCTCTGTAGAGTTTGACATAGAATCAATTAAAGGATTTAAAAATGTATTTTTTGGTGGTGAAGGTCTATTTTTAACTACTTTAAAAGGACCTGGAAGGGTATATCTTCAAACCATGCCTATTCAAAACTTAGCAGGACAGCTTTCAAGATATTTTAATGTGAGCAGTTCAGACTAAAATAAAGATTGTTTAAAAATATAAAGCTATTGCAAGTTTAATAAATGCACTTTGCAATAGCTTCTTTCTAGTTTATAGTTTTAAAAACAGCCTTATAAGCTAAATATATTTTTTCCTTTTTACTATTTTTATAAGAATAATAGCTGCTATTCCTATTACTATTCCTGCTAAACTCATGATTTGTGCTATCCTGAAGTTTCCTATAAGAAGGCTGTCCGTTCTTAATCCCTCTATATAAAATCTTCCCAAGGAATATAATATTAAATATAAAGATATGATTAATCCCTTCTCATCTTCCTTTCTTTTCTTTAAAATTATAAGAAGAACTATACATACTGCTGCATCCCACAAAGACTCGTATAAAAAAGTAGGATGATAATAGGCTCCATTTATATACATTCCTTTCTGTATAAATTGTGGAAATCTGCTTATAAACTCATAGCTTACCTCTCCTCCATGAGCTTCAGAGTTAAAAAAATTTCCCCATCTCCCTATACCTTGAGCTAATATTAAAGAAGGGGCTGCTATATCTATCATACCTAGAAAGTCAATGTGCTTCACTCTTGAATATATAAGTGCAGCTGCCACTCCAAAGATTACTCCTCCATGAATAGCAAGTCCTCCTTGCCTTATATTAAATATCGAAAGCAAATCTCCTCTATAGCTTTCAAATTCAAAAGCTACATAATATAATCTTGCACCTATGACAGCAATGGGAAAAGCCACCAGAAAAGTATTAACTATATGGTCAAAATCAACACCTTTTCTTTTACTATTAAAATAAGCTAAGGCTAATGCCGTGATTACACCAATTGATATGATAATACCATACCATCTTATATCTATTCCAAATATGGAAAAAGCTGTTGGATTCATACTAATCATATATCTTACCCTTGATATATGCTTCCTCCTCTCTGTAAATATTATAAACAAATAATATCATACTTTTTGATTGATTTTGTAGTTATTTTGTGTAAAAAGTTTATGCCCCTATTATATGTTTTTAAACTATTTAAAAAGGTCACCCTAAATTTAGGGTAACCTCTTTTTAATTATTATAAATTTTATATATTTTTGTTTCTAATGGCGGAGAGAGAGGGATTTGAACCCTCGGTACGGATATTCTCCGTACAACGGTTTTCGAGACCGCCACCATAGGCCACTCGGACATCTCTCCAAAAGCTAAATAATTACTTTTCAATTATACTAAATAAATTAATTTAAAGCAATAAATAGCTTTAAATTATCAATTCTTACATATTTATCTTAAAGTTTTGAAGAAGTTTTTTAAAATACTGCTACATCTGTAATCATATACCCAGTTAATATTTACAAAACTATTAAGATAGTCATTTTGAGCTATATTTATAACTGAACCACAGGCTCCTCTATCTGCATCAAAAGCTCCTATGTAAAGACTAGATATCCTAGACTGAATTATAGCACCAGCACACATAGCACAGGGCTCTAAAGTCACATACATACTGCAGCCAGTTAATCTCCAATTGTTAAGCAAAGTACAAGCTTTTTCTATAGCTAAAATTTCAGCATGAGCCGTAGGCTTTTTTAAAGTTTCCACTAAATTATGAGCTTTGGCTATTACTTTATCATCTTTTACAATAACAGCTCCCACAGGAACCTCATTAAGTAGTAGAGCTTTTTTTGCTTCTTCTAAGGCTATTTCCATATATTCCATAAATCTTTCTCCTAATAAATATGCTATAGCGCTTGCAATGTTTCATCTACAAGCCTATAGCATATTGTTATTAAATTAGTATATTTATCAATTTAGGTAAATATACGAACCTTTTTTATTCTATTTTTATCTATTTCTTCTATAATAAACTTAATATTATTATATTCTACATCTTCACCCATGTCTGGGAATCTACCAAGTTGTCCTATAATAAATCCACCTACCGAATCAAATTCTTCAGATTCTATAGATGTACCAATAAGATCATTTATATCATCTATCCTTACACTACCTGATACCACGTATTCATCTTCTTTTATTACATCTATTTCTTTATCTTCTTCATCATCATATTCGTCTTCTATATCTCCTACAATTTCTTCTACCAAGTCTTCAATAGTAGCTATACCCACCGTTCCGCCATATTCATCTAAAACTATAGCCATATGATTTCTATCTCTTTTCATTTCATTAAAAAGATCAGTAATTTTTTTAAATTCAAAGGTATAGTAAGGCTCTCTCATAACATCTTCTACATTAAATTCTTTCTCATTTTTGTCTAATAATAATAAATCTTTTACATACACTATTCCCACTATATCGTCTATAGTTTCCTTATAAACAGGTATTCTAGAAAATTGTTCTTCTTTAATAACTTTTAATATATCCTCATAAGTAGATTCTGTATTTACAGCTATAATATCCACCCTTTGAACCATGACGTCTTTTACTTGGAGATCGCCAAATTCAAAAACGTTATAAATCATTTCTTTCTCTTCTCCTTCAAGAACACCTTCCTCTTCACTAACATTTACCATAGTCTTTAATTCTTCCTGAGTTATAAAAGGTTGAGTCTTATGAGGATTTCCACCAAAAAGCTTTATAAATCCTGAAGCTATAATGGTAAATATAGATACTATAGGTCTTAATAGGATTACTATAATAGATATAGGTTTATATACCCTTAAAGACACTGTTTCTGAATTTTGGGCTGCTAAAGATTTAGGCGTTATTTCCCCAAAAATCAGTATGAAAACTGTCATAAAAGCAGTGGCTATTCCAACACCACTTTGTCCAAACTTTTTGATAGCTATAGATGTAGCTAAGGCAGATGCTCCTATATTAACTATATTATTACCTACCAATATGCTTCCTAAAAGTCTATTAGGATTTTCTACCAAAGTCTCAACTTTTTCAGCACCTTTTATATTTTCTTCAACCATATGCCTTATTCTTATTTTGCTTAAAGTAGTAAGGGCTGTCTCAGAAGCCGAAAAAAATGCAGATAAAATAATTAGTAAAACTAAAAGAATGATTTGCCACGTGCTAGGGTCCAAAAGTACCACACTCCTATAAAAATTAATTTAATATATGATATAAAGCTTTAAAGCTCTATTCCCACAAAATGTTTTATTTGAAATATCATGCAATTTATTTATAGCAATTTAATTATATCATATTTACTAAAAATGTATTAATACAATTTAGTTTTTAATTTCATACAATTGCATATTAATTAAGCCTTTTAAATAAAATACTCTCATATCTTTAAATATATCTCACTGTGACTTTAAATTACAGGAAAAATCATTTTACTATAAAAGCTGAGGGTATATATCTAGGTCCATATTTACTTGAAGGATTATTTATTATCTTACCCTCATACACCATGGTAGTAGAGGACCCTCCATCCAAATTTGCAGCATTATATACATCATACTTTAGCATTATGTCCTGCACATCCTTTAAAGTGGCGCCTATACTTCCTAGCTGCCTTCCATCGATGACTAACATCACTATGGCTCCATCTTTTCTCTGTCCTATAGCAGTTCTTGGAGCATATCCCCAGCCACCATTTCCTGTCTTAATCATAGGTTCTCCATCTACAATTAAAAATGGAGCAAAAGAAATAGCTTGTTTTATATTTTTTCTTTTAATTTCTTCTAAGGTATATTTACCTAATACTAAAACTCCCTCATCATTCAAACCTATTATAGAGTTTTTTTCTCCAGGTTTACCATATAATACTTTTCCGTCTTCAACTAAAACGCCTAGAGGCACTCCCCCAGTACCATGCCCATTCTCATCTTCAAAGCCTCCTCCATTTATGCCAGCCTGAGCTCCATACCTTTTTACAATTTCATCTACTTTCATCCCTTGTTTGTTTAACATAGATGTAGTTCCAACTTTAACTCTCAAAGGATCTTTTATTATAAGCAAATGACCTTTATAATTTTCATTACTAATATCTATATGCTCTATAGCATTTTCCTGTTCGTTTAAATTACTATTTTCTCTTTGTTTCGAAGCTTTATCTACATTTTTTGCAATTGTTTCTATAGCCTTTTCACCAGAACTCTTATTATCTATGATTCTATTTTTTTCCATGATTCTATCTATTTCTGCTTTATTTAAAAACTTTGTCACTATATATTGATGACTCAACGTTGTCATAGCTGTGGTAACTAACGTTTCTCTTATGTTGACAAACGGCCCATAATATACCATGGAAAAGCTAAATGTCATACCTACAAGTATTTGAGCTAAAATAAAAATTGCTATATTATATATTATTTTATTAAATTTATTTCTTTTTTTATTGTTATGCCTTTCAGATCTCTTTTTCATAAAATATTTCCTTTCAATAACCATTTGCTACTTATATAATACGAGAGAAACTATTTAAAATTTACATTATTATATATCATAATAATATGCAAATCTATAACTTTTTAAAATGGTTTAAATTAAATTATTATAAATAATTTTAATCATTTTACAAAATTACTTTTTAATCCAATAAAAAAGCTCAAGAACTTAAGCATTTGCCTTAAAATTCTTGAGATTTTCTATATTTTTCACCCGTTTTAGTAAATATCTATAAAGTTTAAAATTATGGTGCTAAACTTTTCAAAATATATACTTCAAAATCACTTTCAATTAATATACTTCTACTTATTCTTTACTATCTTAATAATTAAATCTCCTAGCCCAACATTATACCCATTGCAGGCGTAAATTCCATTAATAGATTTACAATAATTATCATCACACCCAGAATGACTACAATTATTAGAATCACTTTGTAGACAGTCACAGCTATTAGCAATCAATATTAGCGGCAATTTATCCGGATCTAGATACATTCGTCTTGCTATAGTATTTACATTATCGGAGAAATCATCAAAATAAGTCTTTATGTTTGGAACTAATTCATAAACTTTTTGAAGTGTTTTATTTTGCAAAGCAGAAGCATCTTTTAATACAAAGATTATTTCTCCTTTTATGCTGTTAAACTCTTGGCAGAGTTCTATCATTTCATTTAGTATATGCTCTGTAGGCTCTTTGCCTTCTTCTATCCATATAATAATACTTTTTTCCTTTTTTATCAGCTTAGAGGCATGTACAGCATTATTCCATTTATCTTTAAGCATAAAGTCCTGAAGCTCATAATTTTCCAACATATCTGATATTTTTGCATCTCTAATAGCTATGTCTATATTTTTATTTTCATTATAACTTACCAAAAATACGTATTCCCTTACAAATATGCTTCCATTAGGCAGTCTATTAGAGGTTAAAATTCTGTAATGACCTGGTGCTACACTAATATTAACTTTACCTTGAGATGGTATATTCTTCTGCAGCGAGATGGTTTTATATACACCTTTTTCTAAAACTGATATGGTCCAATTATGATAATATTTTAATTCATAATCGCTGGTATTATTAACTGTAAGCATAGAACTTTCTAGGATATATTTATCTTCTGCTCTTACAAATACACCACAAAGTTTTGCATTTTCACCTTGATCATTTAGCTGTTCATGTATTTTATTACTTTTATTTAATGAATTCCCATCACTATATTTATAATACTCTATAGATAAGTCATTAGTATTTATCCTGGCTGGTATCCCTAAGCTTCTGCATATAGCTACGAATAATATTTTTTTGGACATTAAACTTCCCATACCCATTTTTAATGTTTCTGTTGGAACGGTATAAAGTTCTTCGTAGCCATGCTTAGGAAATTCTTTTATATTTTCATTGATATAACTCCATATAGAAGCTGGATATTTTATAAAGTTTTCTTTTACTTCATTAGAAAAGTGGTTAATTATAAACTCTCTAAAATCTGTAATTTTCTCTAGATAAATTCTTGGACAAAGCACATATTTGTTATATATTTCTTCTTCATAATTACCATTAAAGGAAACCCTCTGATTAATATGAGAAGTTACTATATTACTTTTAATATCCACATAATCCTTATCCGATAAACTTTTTAACAAGTTAACTCTTACTTTTAAATCTTCATTATTGGTACTGTTATTTAAAAAACTTAATATCTCCTCATAATTTCCCTTAGCACTTAACAATATATGTTTAACTTCATTTACCAGAATTTTTTCTGATCTTTGCTCTGTTTTTTCTAACGCTAGTTCACTAGCTTCACTTTTTTCTTTTTTACTCTCTAACCACTTAGCTATATTATTTTCAATATCTTTAACTATGACATTTATCCTATGTTCTCTAACAGTATTACAGTGGTCAAATCTTTTTTTGTGAGCAGCTTTTTCTTCTTCACTTATGCTGTAAGGAGATATTTTTTTATCTTTAGGAGGAACTATATCTATGTCTTGTACATTCACATTTTCACTCTCAATATGCTGCACATTTATGTATTGTCTAGTTACTTCTTCTTTGCAGTATGCAGCATCATCCATGTTAAATAAAATTTCATCTACGTCTTTTATATTAACTATTTTATAAAGAAACTTATCCTCCTTTATTACATGTATGGCTAGGGTACCTAACCCAAGGCTTATAGATGCTTGTCCGTTTTTGTCTGTAATCAATTTTGCTACAGGCACCAGTTCAGAATAGTTTAGTATTTCAATTCTTATTTCTGCATCTTTTACAGGTTCACCTTGTGAATTTATAACCTTAATAGAAAACAATTTTGTATGAGCATATTTTTTAATATTACTGATGGTAGTCAAAACTTCATTTTGTGATATTATATCTTGATCTTTTAAATAATTAGAAAAAATTCTGCTGTGAATAACCATTGCTCTAGAAGCTGCAGAGGTAAACCACCCTTTATCTAGCACTGGCTCTGGCTCACAGGCTCCAAGGTAATGCCATTTTCCATCACACCATACCTCTACCCAGGCATGATTATCATCGCAATGAGCCCACCTAGGAGTGTAGATTTGCCTTGCTGGAATTCCTACGCTGCGAAGAGCCGTTACTGCAAAAGTAGATTCTTCGCCGCACCTGCCATAGCCGCATTTTAGTACTGTAAGTGGAGAAGCTGTTCTCTCATCCGTAGATTTATAGGTAGCTTTTTCCGCACAAAAATAGTTAATCTCTAAAGCAGCTTCATACATACTTTTATTTTCTAATCTAGGATATATCATTTTATAAAATTCTTTTCTACAATCTTCTATATCCTCATTATTAACACGATAATGAAGCACATAATTTAGAAAAACATCTTCTGGAATCTTATGTGCCCAAGGAGTACTCTTTTTTAAGAATATTGCATGCTTCACATACTCATAAAAAAGTTCAAAATCATAATTAGATATATCGCTTAAAGGCATGGAAGCATACAAATATTTCATTAAAAACTCTTCTTCTTTATTGCATAAAGAAAGCTTATGTAAAATATAATCCTTCTTATAGCCAAATAGTTCTAATGCCTTATTAAACTTAGAAGTTACATATTCTTTAACTTCCTTTGAATATTCCATATTCCATCTCCTTCTAACACATTTTATTAATAATATAGTTATTTGCTTGTATACCTACATTTTGTGATAGTATACTTTTTTGTTTGTTCAAAGGTTTTTCTAGGATAATATAGTCTTTTCTAAAACTTCTCTAATTTTCGCTATTTCTCTGTTATCTGTTCTTAGAATCACATATTCACTAAGTATAGGAAATCCCATGCTGATATCTTCTTTTCTATATTTCATAGGGCTTTCCACTTCAACTTTTCCTGAAGTATGCACAGATGAAGACTTGGTATAACTCACTACCTGCTGTACATTTTTTGAGTTTATTCCGCTTCCTATTAAAATCTCTATTTTGCCTTCTGACTTTTCTACCAGCTCTTTCAAAAGTTCAATACCTTCAGTACATTTATTTTTCTGGCCTGAAGTTAGTATAGATTTAATGCCTAAATTCTTTGCTTCTTCCAAAGCTTCATAAGGATCTTTGCACAGATCAAAGGCACGATGAAGAGTTACATGCATTTCTTCTGCTAATACCATAAGTTCTCTCATTCTTTCTACATCTAAGCTTCCATCTGGCTTTAAAATTCCTATAACCACCCCATTAGCTCCAGCTTCTTTAAACATCTTTATATCTCTTTTTATTATTTCAAATTCATCTTCTGTATAACAAAAGTCTCCATATCTAGGCCTGATTAAAACATTGATTTTTGTATCAATTTTCTCTTTTATTAATTTAAATAAATTTATATTAGGTGTGGTCCCTCCAATAATTAAGTCACCGCAAAGTTCCAAACGATTTGCCCCGCCTTTTACCGCATCCATGGCTGATTCTACAGAATCCACGCAAGCTTCCAAAATATATGACATACTAACTTTCTCTCCTTCATTTCCGCTAAGATTTTTAATAAAGTTTAGAATAAAACTTTGTTATTTTTCTGCAAATAGATAATACATAGAAGTTACCCCTGCTCCTGTAGCTCCTGTACACTGATATTCAAAAACTGGAGTGTCCACCCAAGCAGTACCGGCAATATCTAAGTGTATCCAAGGTTTATCCTCTGCAAATTTTTCTATAAATAAGCCTGCAGTTATGGTACCACAGTAGCTTTTACCTGTATTTTTCACATCTGCAATATCACTTTTTATCATATCTCTATACTCATCATAAATAGGAAATCTCCAATACTGCTCTCCAGATTTTTTGTAAGCTTTTTTAAATTTCTTAAAGAATTCTTTGTTGTTGCTTAAAACTCCAGCAGTGCTAAATCCTAAAGCATTTACCACTGCACCTGTTAAGGTAGCTATATCTATTACTCCTTGTGCATTTTCTTTTTTAATGGCATAGGTTACAGCATCTGCTAATATCAGTCTACCTTCAGCATCAGTATTTAAAACTTCAATGGTCTTTCCTGACATAGAATTAATTACATCTCCAGGAATGAAGCTTTCTCTTGATATCCTGTTTTCGCAAGCTGGTATAACTCCTACTACATTTGCCTTTACCTTATTTTTTGCCAAGGCATATATGGTTCCAATAACTGCAGCCGCTCCTGCCATATCGCCCTTAATACCCGCCATAGAATTACTTGGTTTTAAGCAATATCCACCGGTATCACAAGCAACTCCTTTTCCTACTAAAGCTGTAATATCATTTTTTTCGTTATCCCCAAGATACCTTGCTATAATAAGTCTTGGAGGATTCCCACTGCTTCTTCCTACAGTATAAAAAGCTTCCATTTTATTTTCCACAATATATTTTTCATCAAAAACTTCTACTTGAAAGCCTGCCTCTTCACCCAATTTCTTTATATTTTCTGCCATAATTACAGGAGTTAGCTTATTTGCAGGAGTATTTACCATATCTCTAGCTAGTATAACCCCTTTCGCAATATTCATAGATAATATTATTTCTTTATTTATTAAATCTTTTTCTTCCTCATTATATCCTTGAATATATATGTCATATGACTTTTCTTTCCTAGAAGAGCTGTATCCCTTAAATTTATATAATCCTAAACTTAAACCTAAAACCACTTCACCAATGGATCTTATTCCATATTCATCCAAAAACACTGAAATGTCCACAGCTACATTTTTACAATTATATTTTTCAATCTCTTTAATGCTATATGCAGCAATTTCTTTTATCTTTGAAAAGCTAAAGCTTTGTAAATTTCCTAAACCTACATATAATATAGCTTCATATGACATTTCATGACTTGTATTTATATTAGAGGTATTATCTACAAAATAAGGCATACATTTCTTATATTCTCCCTTAAATAGCCCTTGTATATTTTTAGGTATATTAATATCTTGCTTCTTATCATCCTGCTCATAAACGTAAATAATCTTTAAATCACAAATTTTCTTGTTATCTACACCTATCATAAAATCACTCCTTACCAAATTCCATTGAATGTAACATTCTTCGATTTAGTATATTTAATGGAAGCACCTAGGTGCTTCCATCTATTGTTAATTAATATTCTATAGAAACCATGTTATGTCCTTCTATCTTGTCCAAAGTGAACTACACCCCACTTACTTCGTTGAAGTGGGGGCTTCATGGTCAATACTA
>CAMJGD010000038.1 GCA_946405135.1 uncultured Clostridiaceae bacterium
GTTGAAGTAGTAATAATCTCGATATGGGTATATTTGTCCATATTTTGAGTAGCAGCAATGTTACTATGGATAATAAACAAATTATGAGTTTAATAGGGAAATGTGGATTTTACTGCGGTAGTTGTCCCGATTATATTCAAGGCGATTGTACTGGCTGTCGTACAGCACATCAAAAGGGAGATTGCTATACTTTTGATTGTGTAGATACACAGCAAATAGATTTTTGTGGAACTTGTGATAAATTTCCATGTGACGAGATAATGACAAGAGACAAAGCAACGGTTTTAGATTCCAGATGGTTACAATGGAAAGCAGCAAAAAAAATGAAGTAGTGAAGAAAACATATACCGATAATTTAAAAATTTAGGTAAAATTTATATTTATTCTAACCTTTTAATCAATAATGTTTTGAAGTAACTCTTAAAACAGTATTGATAACATCTTTATCTTGTATTTAATATTACTGTATTGGTAATTTATATTCAATAGTCTTTTGTAAGCAAAAAGTTATTAATAAGTTCATCTTTTTAACTTAACTCTTAAATCTTTAAGTTTTCTTACATTATAGTATCTTTCCTAAATTTTATAAGATTAATCCATGATTTTGTAGTTTTAATGGTTTTATTGCAAAGTTTTGCGTGTTTTTTAATATCTTCTAATACTACATCAGCAAAT
This sequence comes from uncultured Clostridiaceae bacterium, assembly GCA_946405135.1. GTDB lineage: Bacteria > Bacillota > Clostridia > Clostridiales > Clostridiaceae > CAMJGD01. Next base: position 676 of record CAMJGD010000038.1, read on the forward strand.
ACGTCTATAAATCTTTTATTACCCACATATATAGTTTTGATAACTATTTTATGCTTAAATATTTTTTTATCATTACTCTTAATCATATACTTTCCCCGAGCATGGTAAAAACTCATATAAAAAAGAACCTAGGTCATCGATTCTTTACTTAATTATTTTTATTTTTTCCATTAAAAATGCTTCACCTTTTGGTATATTTAAATGTCCTTGGTCATCTAATTTATACTCTTTACCATCAACTATAAATTTAGATTCTTTTGTGTAACCATCTTTAAACCAATTACTGTGATTAAATCCTTTTCTTATAGCTTCAACCTGATGTTCTGGATATAAGCTTCCACTATCTAATAGATAAAACTTATTATGTTTATCTGCATTTTTATATTCAATCCATCCAGGTTTAAAACCTAGTTCATCCATTTTCTGATTTACTTCACTATCACTAAATCTCATACGAATAGAAAATGCTGTTTCATCTGATAGATAGGTAAAAAACTCCTGATTTAAACTCACTTCTTTCCAATCAGACGTTGCTAATTGAAAATCTTTTCCTAAGTTCAAATCATCAACTGGCATATACACATTACCCTTATTACCTGAAGTAAGAATTGTTGAAATTCCTGACTTTGATTTTACGCGATAATATTCTCCTTTTTCCAACGTTAGAACGTTATTAACTACTTTTATATCTCTTATGCCTTTTCCTTTTATCTTAGTCATATTATTAACCAATTCCTTATTGGCTATTAGTTGTCTTCCTCGTTCAAAAGATATTTCGTTCTTTACACTTAAATTATTGTATTTAGCACTGATGAAACTACTTTTCATATTTCTATTTATATTATTTCTTATACCTATATTTAAATCATTTGTATGATTTAAAAACAATAAATTACGTATACTTAATTTCATCCCTTTTATCCTCCTAAATAATAAATGTTCTATATATTGCATTTCATTTGCGTAAAGTTAGAAAAAATTTATCAAGTATTCTTAGCCTATACTTACACAAATTAATAACAAGAACATTTGCAACATATGAGTACATAGAAGTTGATATCATCTGTCTTAATTTTCCAATCTTATACCTCTATATTCGTCGCTTCTCCCATTAACTTTAATTCCATCTATAAAAATCCCCTAAACAATAACATTATTTAGTATATTTAATAAATCATCTTAATCAATTTTCTTAGTCATATATGCTTTTTCTGCTAAACTTGTAAAACCCAATTTATTATAAAATAGTTCAGCATCATTTCCTACTGTAACATTTAACCTAATAGCCGGATAATTGCCAGCTGCTAAATTCAATGTTCTTTTCATCATTTTTGATGCTAACCCTTTTCCTTGAAATTCAGGATGTACAGCAAAATCAAGTATATAGGGTAATCCATTTACCAATCCAACAGCGCACGCTGCAATTAACTTATTTGTTGGAGTATGATAAATTAATGTAGACCACTCATTAGGAACATTCATACTACTTATATGATTAAAATATACATTTACACTTGAAACTTGAAAATCATAAGATTGAGATGCTAGATATAAAAGCTTGCTCTTACTATATGTTTCATAATAAAGCTGTGCCATAGATTCAAAATGTTCTATTTTAGGATTTATTACTTTTAATTCTTCTTCCCAAGCTACATCAAATGTATTTGTTGCACAAATCATAAGTTTATTTATTCTATCAAGCTTATACCCAAGCCTTTCATAATGCTCAACTAACTTTAAATCAGCATCAGGAACTTCTATCGCTTTATTCCTGTCAGATATAGATTCAACATATAAACTTAATTTCTCAATTAATATTTTCTTATCGCTGAATGGCGGTATGACAAATATACATTTAAGCATATTGGGTTTTACAAAAGCACCACCTATTCTTTTATCATCTTTTATTACCCAATAGCAGAAATCTGCCACTTTATAGCGATCAATTTCACCTTGAAAGCTTAATGGCATCCACTCGTTAAAATTACTCAATCTATAAATGGCATGATATCTTCCCCATTCTTCTGAATCGGCCTTACAAATTTTATATTCTTCTAAATTGCACATAATAATTCCTCTCTCTAGCATTTTATTGTTTTTTGCCGAAATGCATTCCTTAAACATATTACGCAATTTTTTACAACTGTGACTAAATTATAGCCTACACATATGCTAATTATAATATTAATTTCAATATAATGTATATAACTTAATGTTATTTACTTATTTTAATTTTACAACTAGCATATAAATATTATAATAAGTTTGTCACTTGTAACATGACTGGTACCGTATTATACTATAATAAAAAAGATTTGAGGAGGGTATTATATGAATACAACAATAATCATTTTACTAGCAGTGGTAGTTATTTTATTAGTGATTGCCATAACTAGCTACAACAAGCTAGTTAGACTAAAGAACAGAGTGGAAAATCAATGGTCACAAATCAGTATTCAATTGAAAAGGAGAGCTGATTTAATTCCAAATTTAGTTGAAGTAGTAAAGGGATATGCTAATCATGAAAAGGAAGCTTTTAGAGAAATCATAGAAGCTAGAAATACTTATTTAAGCGCTACCTCCGTAGACGAGGCTGCAAAATCAGAAAGCTTAATGCAAGGTGCTTTAAAACAGGTATTTGCTTTGGCTGAAAACTATCCTGAGTTAAAGGCTAATACTAATTTCTTGGATTTGCAAAAACAACTGAAAGACATAGAAGACAAGATTGCTTATGCAAGACAGTTCTATAATGACACAGTTAATATTTATAATGATGCTGTAAGTATATTCCCAAGTAATATTTTTGCAAATATATTTAATTTTAAGAGAGCAAACTTATTCGAACTTACTAACCCACAAGATGCAGAAAATGTTAAAATTCAATTTTAGATAAAACCACTCTGCATGTAGCTTTATAGGAAAGGAGTGGAAAGGATGAAAAAGCTTATAAAGTCATTTATTGCTGCCTTAGCGTTTGTATTAATGTTTTCCGTAAATGTCTTCGCTGCAGATAAATCTTTTTCAGTAGAAGCATTAAACATTGAAGCCACCTTAAAGGAGGATGCTTCTTTAGATATAATGGAAGACTTAAATTATAAGTTTTCTGGAAACTTTAACGGAATTACTAGAGATTTAAAACTTAAAGGTGCACAAGGTTATGAAATAAAAAAAGTTTTAATAAAAGAATCCAATGGGGACTTCCAAGAAATCTCCCAGGGAGAAAACAATAAGCAATACACTATTTTAAACAACGGAAACAATGGTATAACCATAAAAATATATTCTAAAAGCAAAAATGAGGAAAAAACTTTTAGAATTATTTATAGTGTAAAAGGAGCTGCTACCCTTTATAGTGATATTGGTGAATTAAGTTGGAATTTTTATTCTAATGATAATAAAATTCCTGTAAAAAATGTTAGTTTAAAACTTATGCTTCCTTCTGAAGATTTAAAGGATGTAAAGTTTTGGGGCCATGGGCCATTATACGGAAACAGTGAGAAAGTAGATAATAAGTATCTTCTATTTACAGCACCTGATTTAGATAACGGTTCATACATTGAAGCCAGAGTACTTTTCCCTAGAGAGTTTATATCTAAATCTACAAAACTTATAAATGAAAATAGGAAAGATACTATATTAGCTGAAGAGAAAGCTAGGGCTGAAAAATCAAATCTAGAAAGAGAAGACGCTAAAAAAATAGTTGCTAAAAATGAAGAAACGTCACGGAGATTAAAAACATTATTTTTTATATTTTTCGGTGCAGCAAGTTTATCCATAATAGCCCTTATGATCCATCTAATAAAAGATAATAAGAAATATAAGCGAGCTTTAAAAGCTTACAGAAGTCAATATGATTTGTTTGAAGGAAAATATTATAGAGAATTACCTGGTGATTATCCACCCGCTTTTGCAGCAGAAATCGTATATTCTGACTTAGATGATAATACTAGCATAATTAGTGCTACTATTATGGACATGGTTAGAAGAAAAATAATTACTGTAGTAGAAAAGGAAGAACTTACAGGTATCATAAGAAAAGCACCAAAAAAAGATTATGGCTTTAAGGTAGATTTTGATGAATTAGAAAAAAGCCCATATAACTTTGAAAGAGAATTAGTAAAATGGCTTTTAAAATATTCTAGTGATACAAACATCATTTCATTTAAAGAAATAAAGAAAAAAACCAAATCACAATCCGATGCTATGGATTTTAAAGATGAATTTGAGGTTTGGACTAACATTATAGAAGAAGAAATTCATCATAAACTAGATCTTTATACCTTAGTTCCTGGATATACTGGTTCAAAAGGTCCAGTGTTAAAAAATGAGTATGAAGATCATAGATTAAAATGGTTAGCACTGAAGAACTTCTTAAATGATTTTAGTAAGTTAAATGTTGCGGAGATCCCAAGCATACAGCTTTGGGAACACTTTTTGGTTTATGGGATTATGTTAGGCGTTTCAGAAAAAGTAATAAAAGAAATGAAGCTTCACATAAATCCAGAAGATCTAAGCAATGATCAAATACTATTAAGATATATGATTATAGATTCTTATTTTTCTACCAATCTTAATGCTACAGAAAAAATCTTAACTAAAACCATGGAGATTGCTAACTCTTCTAATACTGACAGCTCAGGCTCCATTGGCGGTGGATTCAGCGGAGGTGGATCCGTTGGCGGAGGCGGTGGCGGAAGCGGTGCCTTCTAGTAAAGATATATGGCATCCCCTACAGTAAATTTATTTTCTGCAAACAAATGTAGTCATAGAAAAGATTAAGGAGCCTTTGCATTGAGAAATTTACATACAATATAGTGTTTTATAAATTAAAAATTAACTCAATATGTTGTAGTACTTGCTCTTAGTGCAACAGCCTCAAAACAAGCCCCTTAAAGAAAACTCTTTAAGGGGTAAAATTTATGGTATAGCTTTTAGTATGATTCTATTTATATCATCTTTTGCATACAAAACCTTATTTTAAATTATTGAACCTATATATTTTTTCTTACAATTTCTATTATATCTTCTCCATACTTTTCACATTTTACACTTCCAAAGCCATTAATAGCCTTTAGTGCATCTATAGTTTTTGGTCTTTTACTGACAATTTCCTCTAGTTGAACGTTACTATATATAAAATGTGGCTTAATTCCATCTGCTTTACTTCTTTCTAAGCGGTATTGCTTTAACTCTTTGTACAAATTACTTTGCTCAATAGAAATATTATCATTTAATTTAGGTATTTAAAGATTTTCTTTTTTTAAAGCTTATCCAGATATAAGTACAACAATTATGTTTTTTAATTATTTATAATACAAGAGTTATACCTTTACCGCCATTTGCATTCACAACCTGTGATAAAATCTCCATTACCTTTTCATTATTCATAAGATTTTTAATCTTTTCATCCATTACACAATTTTCAAAGCCTTCTGCTTTAACTTTATTATTGTTATCAAAATTTAATTTAACAGAGTTATGTCCTTGATTTTCTTTATTGTGTAGTTTTTTTTCTTTTTCATTACTTGTTAAGATAGATATCAAATTACATCTTTCAGCAAGTTTTCTTCTCAATTCCTTTTCTTCTTTGCTAAGAGGACATTCAAATCGTTGTCCATTAATAACGATCCATCTTTTTTCTCCATCAACGCCCATTTCCTCCCATTTACATTCAGGAAATGTAGCAAGAGTTGAAATTTGATTAAACGTACCTCTATCAACATATAATGTTGTATTTGCAGCTGTACCCTTATCTATGCAAATTCCTCTGCCTTTGAATACTGAAATATTTCTAGCTGTCTTTGAAATATCTATTTTATCTGTATATCCTAATGATTGTTTTGAACTTATTTTTTGAGAATTTAAATCATTCATTACTGAGGTTCTAGAATACCCCATAGCCCCTTTAACATTATTAATATTCATATAAATCCCTTCTTTCTTATGTAAAAATAGTAATATACTGATCTTCTTTATCAATTATCAAAAATAGTTTTGTAATCCTTACTTAAAAATATATACCTAACTCTATGAAATTAATGGCTGCATTGCTATACATACTTTTTATCGTACATACTTTTATTAACTTTAATCTATACTGTATATTTAGTTAACAAATTTGCAAAGGAAGGGATAGAAATATTAAAATTCAATTCACTTTATAAAAGTAAATTTTTGTTTACAAAACTGGCGTTTGGATTGCAAAAACTGCATTTCGTTTACAAATATTAAGTTTTCAATTACAAAAGTTGCATTTGGTTTTACAATGGGGCACCTTGCCTTTCAATTCACCTTCAATTCACTATATTGCCTTATTTATTATGCATTATGTAAATTATATTTGACATAATGCATAATATATCATATAATTACAATATAGATTTTGGATTTTGGTATTGGAGGTTAAATATTACATGAAAAACATAAAAATGAAGATGGCAAGAGTTGAAAAGGATATGTCACAGGAGGAACTTGCCAAAGCGGTGGGTGCTACACGGCAAACCATCAGTATGATAGAGTCTGGTAATTATAACCCTACACTAAAGCTTGCAATAGCAATATGTAAGGTGCTGGGGAAGACCTTGAATGATTTATTTTGGGAGGAATGAAGATGCAAAGGAGGAAATTTATTGTGGATGAAAGAAGTAAAAAAAAGTTAGAAGAGACAGCTACAGCAGTATTAGGGCTTTTTTATGTAGTCTGCACCATTGAGATGATAATTAAGGTAATTATAACTCAAGAATATATGAGCATATTTGGAGAATTTATAATCTTACTTTCCATTACCTTTACTTTCCTTATAGTACAAAGACTTGACAAAAACTATTCACCAGAGCTACCAAGAAAAAATAATGGTGAAGAGCTAAGTGCTGAAAACACAACAAAAGCAAAACTAAAAAGAATGTTAGTCTATGCAAAGGAATCCATTATATTTTCCATAATCTTTATAGTAGGCCAGATAGCAATGGATTACTTTCTTAAAAAACAGAACATAACCTGGAACTTAGACTTTTTCATAAGTCAACTTGCCAAAATTATAATATTTTCTATAGTGTTTTTTATAGGAGATACCATACTCACAGAGAAGAGAATAAAAAAATACAACAAGTGGAATGAAAAGCTAAAGGAATAGGAGGAAATTATGATTAACAAAAAAAAGTTAAAAAATTATGCAAAGGGTAATGATGAAAGAACTATTGAGGTGACAGGAAGAGCTGCTAGCATAACACTCATCATTGGAGTAGGTATATTTTTAACTGAGATATTAGTTAAGTTTATGATAACAAAAGACTTGAGCAAAGTTACATGGGAGGCTGTACTTTTACTGGTGATGATAGTTATATTCGTAATTATTCATTTACTCAATAAGATACCAATGAAAAATAAGAACCTGTAAAAAATTTTGTGTAAACTCAATGAAAAGCACTCTTTCCTAGCAATGATGAAAACGAAACCTATAACAAATCCCATTTACTAAAATTTAAATAGTAAAATAGCATCCCCTACCTAGCAATTCATACTTTTGTTATGTAGGGGAGTCAAATCTTTATAGTTATTATAATTATAATAGCTTCTATCAGATTTAATTTTATATTTATATAGAAACAGTTTCTGTTTTGGAATAAATTATTAGTTATCTATTCCATCCCTAGATAATACTCCTTTATTGTAATAATGCTTTATCTCCTTCATCTCGGTTACCAAATCCGCCATAGCAATAAGCGAATCTTGTGCATATCTTCCCGTTAAAACAACTTCAACTCTTATATCACGATTTTCTACTGCAGCTATAACAGCTTCTTCATCAAGTAGTCCATAGTAAATAGCAATAGTAATCTCATCTAAAATAACAACATCATATACGCCTTTTTTCAAAATTTCTGCACATTTCTTAAGTGCTAGTTGAGCCGCATATCTATCTTCTTTTGTTGGCAGTCTATCGATAAAACATCCCTTACCTAGCTGCTCTATAGTAATCAAAGGTAGATACTCTTGAATTTTAGTTTCATTATACTTCATATCTTTTATAAACTGCCCAATATACACCGATTTGCCACTACAAGCAGCTCTAACTGCTAAGCCAAACGCTGCAGTAGTTTTTCCCTTTCCGTTACCAGTGTATATATGCACATAACCTTTACTCATATAAATCACCCTATCTATAACAATTAAATTACATAATATTCTATTTTATAATATAGGTATTTATAAAAAAAATCAATTACTTACCTTTTTGCGGGTACTCCAGCTTTTTCCATTGGAGATGCATACATAACTGTAAACAATCAAAGACTAAATACTAATTAAGTCTTTTAGGTCTTCTTCAATAATAATAAACATATCTTCATCTGATATATCATTTGAAATAACACGCTCTGCCTGCTTCATTTTTATTTGTTCAAAATATTGCCTTACTAATCTTCCATTACCAAAATTTCTATCTCTATGCTGGTAGAGATATTTAAAAATTTCAAATAATTTTTCCTCTGCACTTAACTTTAATGTATAATTTCCTTTTTTACAAAAGCTCTTAAATATTTCAATCATTTCAGCAGGCTTGTAGTCTTCAAATTGAATAGTAAATCCTATTCTACTTGTTATACCTGGATTAATATTTAGTAATTCATTCATTTCGTCTGTATATCCAGCCATTATAACTGCTAACTTATCTCTATTGTCTTCCATCTCTTTTATTAATGTTGCAATTGCTTCCTTACCAAAGTCATTTTCATATTTAGAATTTAAAGAGTATGCTTCATCTATAAATAGCACTCCTCCATATGCTTCTTTTACTTTATCTAATGTTTTAGCTCCAGTATGTCCAACATACTGTCCAACTAAATCCTCTCTAGTTACTTCTACTAAATGACCTTTTTTTAACAACCCCATTTCTTTAAATATTTTACTAACAATTCTAGCTACGGTTGTTTTGCCAGTACCAGGGTTACCAACAAACACCATATTTAACGATACTTCCTCAACAGTTAATCCCATTTCTTTTTTCTTATGTTGAAATTGAACAAAGTTAATTAATTTTGATATCATAGCTTTAACTTCTTCTAAACCTGTCATTTCATTTAGTTCTTTTAATAAACTTTCCACTTTATTTATAGGGTTTTCATCTAATTTAATACCAAAATCTTCTGGACGCAACACAGATAGTTCTTCTTTAGATACACTTTTATTACCGATTCTAAATGCTTTTTCTCTTATAGCTGCTTCTATTATATTTCTTGCAGTTCTAGCATTTGCAAAGCTATCATCAACTCTAACTTTGTTAATTTGCTCAAGAAAAGCCCTCTCTGCATCTTTATTTAAATTATAATAATTTTTAGAAGCAATACTCTTTCCTATTGTTAATAGTTCTTCTTCTGTATAATCAGCAAACTCAATATCCAAATTTATACGACTCTTCAAACCTGGATTTAACTTCATTAATTCTCTCATTTCTTTAGTATATCCAGCTAAGATAACCGTAAATTTTCCTTTTGAATCTTCCATAGCTTTGATCAATGTATCAATAGCTTCTGTCCCAAAATCACTACCTGCTCCAAATTTTCTTGCTAATGAATACGCTTCATCTACAAAAAGTACCCCTCCCATAGCATTTTCTATTGCTTCTTTTGTTAGTTGGGCAGTTTGTCCTATATACTGTCCTACAATTGTGGACCTATCACATTCAACCATGTGGCCTTTTTCAAGCAAACCTAAATAGTAAAAAATGTCGCCTATTAACCTTGCAACTGTAGTCTTTCCTGTACCTGGGTTCCCTAGAAACATAAAATGATAGCCTTGATTGTTGTTACTTTCTACCCCTAATATTTTAGCTCTATTTTTTTCAAATTGAATTAATTTAACGATTCTATCAATTTCTGTTTTAACGCCTTCTAATCCAATTAATGAATTTAATTTATCTAAAGCTTCCTCTAGGGAAGCTGATTGTCTCTGTACTTCATTATTATCCGATTTTGAACTTTTAGGTGTTTCATTTCTTTTATTAACTTCTTTATCCTTCATCTTTGAAATCAATTCTCTTGCCTTTTGTGCTGCAATTGAATTTGGTTTTTTTATTAGGATTTTTTTACATTCTTTTTTACATTCCTCATATAATCCTTCAATATATAACGTTTTAATAATATCTATATCAATATTTTCATCATCTTTTAATTTCTTTGCTTTTTTAAGTAGTTCCAATAAAGTGTTTACATTTGTTCCATTTGCCATATAGCATTTTGTTAATAATCTTACAGCATCATAATTATTTTCCTCTATTTGAATTGCTCTATTTGCAAAATTAATTGCTTCATCGTAATTTTTTTTACTCAATTCTATAATTCCTAATGTTATAAGTGACTGTATATTATTTGGATTTATATCATTAGCACTTTTAGAATAATTATAAGACTCATCATAATTATTTAGATAATAACTTATGATTCCTGCAGTAGATAAATACTCATCATTTGTTTGATCATAATAAATTGCTTGTTTAACATATTGAATTGCTCTGTTATAGTCTTGGTTTATAAAATATACTTTTGCTGTTAAATAGTATATACCTGGATGATCCGAACAATTTTTAACACAGTCTAATAATATATTTGTTGCTTTATTTATTAATCCACTATCAATATAATTTTCAATCTCTAATTTAAACTTTTCAAAACTTTGTTGATTGTATAGACTTTCATAATTCATTTTCATTGCTCCTCATATAGTTTTTATGCCTCAACAATTAATGCTGAGGCATGTTAAATATAAACTAATCTCTTCCATTTAAACCTATAAAACCTTCTATAAATCTCCATATCATTGTAAAGAAGGCTCCCACTGTTACTGTGAATATGAAAGCAGATTTGTCAAATAAGGTTTTCTCCCCAAACAATGAATTCCTTGTTAATCTCCATTGTGGTCTCATACTTAAATATCCTAATCCTGCTATCATTGCTATTCCCACAATACTTGTCATAACATCTTTAGTAAATAACATTAAAACTGGAATGATAAATAAGGTCCATTTACTCTTATCAAAGGTTTTCTTTAATGATTTTTCACCCCATGCTATTTTCTCATCATATTCTGGATTTTTAGCAAATTGCTTTGCTTGCTTCATACAATCAATCATATTTTTAGTACATTGTTCATCAATACAATAAATGTATCCATTATCATGATGGAAACAATAGTTAATACCCTTTGAATAATAGCAATCAGCAATTACTCTCTTATAGCTTTCATTGTTTGGCTCTTCAGCCATAAGTTCTTTAAATATTGTTATTGCTCTATCATATTCATTTTTAGCTACTGCAATATTACCAAATAATAATCTATTATAATTTTTATTTGGAGCTAAATGCATAGCTTTATTAGCACAATCTTCGGCCTCTGCTAACCTATTGTGATCTAATAATATATTTCCTAAATCACAATAATATGTGTCATTATTAGGCATTAATGCTATGGCTTTTTTATATTCATAAATAGCATCTTGTACATTATTCCATGAATAATCTGCATATCCAAGTACTGCCCAAGCATCTGCATTACTTCCATCAACTTCAGTTGCTCTTCTTGCAACCATTATTGCATCTGCATATCTACCTGAGTTTATTAAATCCCAAGCTTGTTGAATTAAGCTGGCTACGTTTGTATTTTCTTGATTTACATTTATGTTAGGAGCCTCATTTTTTGATGGCACTGAATTTTTTAATTGAGAATCATATTCAGATCTTTTATTTTCATCTAGCAGTATTTTTTGTGCCTCAGCAATTATAGATACTTTTCTTTCAGCTTCTTGCCTTCTATTTAAATCTGGAGCATTTGTTCTTCCAATCCATTTTCTTTGAGCATTTTTTAATGCTTCACTTAACTGCTCACTTTTCAAATTTGGATCAATATTGAGTTCTTGATAATAATTAATCATTTGTTTTGTCCTCCTAAATTAGTTTAATTCTTTATTCAACTTTTAATTTTGATATTTTATTAGATTTTTCTTTAACATCTTTATCTGAAAGATTTGAAGTTCTCTCAATATACATTTCACCTAAATCTTCATTACTTATTAAATCAATAACTCTAACATGAACTACTGAGTTTTCATCATATCCAACTACTATTCTAATTGGCGATCCTGCTGGTCTTTTCTTTAATTTCAATGTAGTAGTGCCTATTATTTTAACGTATTCTGGATCTTCATCTTCACCTTCTGTTATTTCCATCAATATACTTTCTTGTCCATCATTAATAGTACAAAATTCTTGATATGCTTCTGCAGGCAATGGTGTATTTCTAGGTAGTATAATATAATTTTTTCTTATTCCTGTTTCAACATCATTTGCAAGTGTTCCTAAACTATGTGAATTTACATCAGTAATTTTGGTGTTTGATATTTCATCAGCTGTATCACTAACATCATCTAATATGTATCCTTGTAAAGCCGCTCCTATTGCTACTACTTCATCAGGATTTACTTCTGCTGAAGGCTTCTTACCTGATGCCTTTTCAATTAATTCTTGTACCCTTTTTACCCTAGTAGATCCTCCTACCAATAAAATTTTATAAATTTCATTCCAAGTTAGAGCTGCGTCTTCCAACACGTTATTCATAATAAGTATTGTTCTATCAAGTAATGGTTCTATCATTTCATCAAATTGTTCTTTTGTTACATCAGTTTTTATCATTTTTCCTTGTGATGAAAGATTAATCATTGCCTTACTTCTATTTGAAAGAGTTTTTTTACATGCTTCTGCTTTTTCTCTTAACTCTTGAAGTGCAACTTCATCATCATATAAATCAATTCCATGTTGTTCTTCAAATTGATTAACAATGTATTCAATTATCTTATTGTCAAAATCAAATCCTCCTAAATTTCTATCTCCACTAGTAGCTTTGATAGAAATGTCACCTTTATTGAAATTCATAATAGTTACATCAAATGTTCCACCACCAAGATCATATACCATTATATTTTTGTTATCACAGTTTTTTGTTATACCATAAGCTAAAGCAGCTGCAGTTGGTTCATTTATTACTTTTAATACTTTTAATCCAGCTATTGCTCCTGCATCTTGAGTTGCTTTTCTCTGAGCATCATCAAAATATGCTGGTACTGTAATTACAGCTTTGTCCACTTTTTCTCCAAGCGCTTCTTCCGCATCTTCTTTTAATTTTTTAAGTATTATTGCAGATAACTCTTCTGGAGTAAAGTTTTCTCCATCCTCTTTTATAAATTTAAAGCTTGAATTTCCCATTTGTCTTTTTACAAATTGAACAACATTAAGTGGGTCTGATACCGAATTATTTTTTGCTACAGAACCTACTACTGGAATATCTCCATCAAAAAGAATTACTGATGGAGTAATTCTCTCACCATCTCTATTAGTTATTATTTGTGGATTGCCATTCTCATCAATATAAGAAACAGCAGAGTTGGTCGTACCTAAATCTATACCTATAATCATTATTATTTTGCCTCCATTCTAATTAATGCTACTGCAATACTGTTGCATTAACTTGTATAGAAATTACCGTTATCATATTCTAAATCTCCACCACAGTTTTGTAGCCCAAAAACTTGCTTTTAAGCTACATATTGCTTCATACCTAGTTTTACCTATATCAAGCATTTCTCACCATTTGACCATTACCAGTTCTCTTGATAATCTACAAACTTTTTCATTTAATTAGATCTAATATTATTTTTATTTTTCCTGTCCTGCCACCAGTTACAAGTTCAGCTTTTTTAACTATCATTTTTTGTCCAGCATTAAATAAAATTTCATGCTCGTTTGAGCCATTTATCGATCCAATATAAGCCCCATTTGCTCCTTTAGGAACATTTATTGTCAATAATACTTTCTTATAATCATGAGAATGATTTTCCAAAGCTGATGTACTCATAAAAGCTGATTCTATGATTTCTTTTCCTTCTATATTTTTCACCATATCCTTGTTAACTAAATTTTTTTTGACATCATCATCCGTATACTGTTCAAACTCGGGAAAATAATATTTTAAAAAATCTACATTTACAGCACGATAAACTACAATATTTTCAGGAATTTCCGCCTTACTAAGCCCACTTTGCATATTATAAATTTGACTTTGGTAATTACTAGGTTCACTATTAACTTGTGGTGTTTCTAATTTACGTAAACACTTATTTATACTTTGAAAATCAGTGTCCGTATAGCCAGAAATTGCCTTTATTTCCTCAGAAGTTAATCCTTTTTTCCAATCATTAAAATACTTTTCCCCCCAATTATCTACTTCTGGTATAAAATAAAATTCTTTTCCATTCTTATCAGTGTTTCTTTCACTCTCAATTTTCATGTGAATTTTATCAAAATCACCATATACTTCAGCGGTAGTGTTATTGTTATTTTTCTCCCAAAGGTTTGAAAAAAATCCCTTAAGTGAAAACTTGCTTAATTCTGCATTAAATTTATTATTTTCTTGCTTAAACAAATTTAAATCATTTTCTATCGCTTTGCTGTTATCAATTAAGAAATCATTTATATTTTCAACCGATTCTGCACTTAAATTATTTTTTAAGCCTTCTCTAACTAATTTTCCATATTCTTCAGCATCTTTTTCTAATAGTTGCTTTCTATAAGCTTCATAGTCCTCAGCTGGAGATTTATAGTTTTCAAAATTCTCTCTAAACTTTAAATCTAGTTCTGTTTTTAGTTCTTTTGCTCTTTCAAGTTGATAAGCATGTCTGTGTTCATGTGCAATTGTATCTATAGTTTCTTCGACATTCTCAATATTATTAATATTTATTCTTATCGTATTATCATTTGGATTATACCCTCCAAAATCACCTTTGTCATCTGAAGAATAGTATTCAATCTTAGGCTCTTCCTTTAAATTTAAAACTTCACATTGATATTTTGCAAACTCATTAATTGCCTTTTCTTTTTCTTCTATTCTAAGCTTGTCCCAGTTTTCTTGTTCAAATTTTTCAAAAATATTTTTAAGTTTTTCTCTTTCATTCATTTCAGATTGCATTTGTTTTTCATTGTTATTTTTTAAATCTTCATTTAATTTAAATACCTTTATCTTTTCTTTTACTTCAATCTCTTCTCTGTC
>CAMJGD010000039.1 GCA_946405135.1 uncultured Clostridiaceae bacterium
ATTTAGGACATAATCACTTTTGGTATACTAAGACATTATCATATTTCGATCATAATTTTTAAACTTCCTTTCAGAAAACTATTGACATACAATTAAAAATGTGTTATAATTAAAATGTATATTTTTGACTATTTATTATAGCATTGGCACTTATTATTGTCAATGTACTTTAGTGTGAAAAGAGTATCTTCAATACCGAAGATACTCTTTTATTTTGTTAATTTTATATTTTTGATTATGCCTTTATATGATAATATTATTTCTTCATTGAATTATATTCCATCTGAAATATAATTTTAAAAATCCAATTCAAAAGATAAGCGGATCAAGGACTTACTTTATACAGTAAGTTCTGAAACAATTCAAAAGCATATTCAAAATTAGAAGTTAGTGTAATATAAATATTATTTTTTTATTTTGTTGATTATTCTTAAGCAACCATCAAGGTGTAACATCTGATGTCTTGAAAAAGGCATTAACAACAATCCAGCAAAAGTTTTGTTGCACCAATAATCAATAAGCCAAAAAGCATTTTCATCAGCTGACACAGTATTAAGTTTCAATAACTCTGTTTTTCTCTCATCGGATACTTTAGTTCTTGAATCTTCATAACTCATATCTTTTATTATATTATTTGTATTAGTTAAAACATCGTTTGCATAATTTCTCAATTGATTTATATCTAACATTGTACTAAATTCAACTAATTCATCACGTAATATCTCATTTCCTGTAGTTATAATAGGGGAATTCAGTAATTTATCATAATTCTTTGTAAAGAAAATTTGTTCTTTTGATGCAATTAAAGTGTTTGATGTAATATCTTCAATTCTAGTTAGATGATATAGATAATATGCTATTGTCTTATCTGTAGCGAGCGGCATTTTTGCGAAATCCTCATTGTTACAATTAGTAAATATATAATCATATATTGACATCAATTCATCTCTAAGTTCAAGTAATTTTTGCTTGCCAAGTTCAAAAGAGTTTTTTCTCTTTATGTTTGTTTGAAAGGACTTAAAAATTTCTGAACGCTCCTGTTTTGTTTTCATCAAATCACTCCATTCCATATATCTCATTATAAAAATAATCTTCTCTTCAAAATTATTTTTCTCTTTTATTATAACATATTTTGTAAATATCCTATTACTTAGGATAGGATATTTCACCTAATAAAAGTAGCCTTAGGCAAGTTATATCAATGCCTAAGACTACTTTTTCAGTCTAAGATAATATAATTCTATGAAATAACTCCTCCATGAAACCTACATTCATATATTTTTCTATCATTAAAGTAGATCTCTTCATACCCTTTAAACCATTCAAAATCACCATTAACAATACAATGATATTTATAATCTCCTTTTTGATATACCATTGGTCCTCTATATGGATTATCTTTTGGTACAGCTGATAATGCTTCCTTTAGAAAACTTCCTGAAAAAGCTTCATCCATAACTCTTCCTGAATAATTCATAGCCCAAAATGGATTACTATCTATCCATATTGCCTCTTCCCCAATAAACCTTTCACTTCCTAAATATGTGTCAATATATTTTAAGTTATCTTCACAATATATTAAATCATGTGAATTAGGTCTTGATGGTTGAGTTTCTTTTCCATATCCAGCAT
Organism: uncultured Clostridiaceae bacterium; assembly: GCA_946405135.1. Classification (GTDB taxonomy): domain Bacteria; phylum Bacillota; class Clostridia; order Clostridiales; family Clostridiaceae; genus CAMJGD01. The sequence continues at coordinate 1,633 of CAMJGD010000039.1, forward strand.
ATGTTGATTTTTTTGCTCTACATAAAAAACTTATTATATTTTCATCTATACCATTTAACTCTTTAGTTTCTTTTTTACTACACTCATCTTCAATATCTTTCACTAATTTATCTATACTTACTCCAAACATATTACTTAACTCAATTAACTTATCTACTTCTGGATAATTATTACCTGCTTCCCACTTAGCAACCGATTGTCTGGATACCCCCATAATATCTGCTAATTTTTCTTGGGATAATCCTTTTTCTCTTCTCAACTTTTGTATCTTTTCATAAAATTTCAATATTACCACCTCAATATTAAGCTTAACATTTTGTTTTTTTATTATCTACAAATTAAACTTAACACTTTTGACAACTAAAAGTTGCAATTTCCTTATAAGACTAGTTTAATACAATTAAACTATATTAAATTCATTACTTATGATACGGTATTTTTAACTATAAAAATAGCCTTAGACAAGTTATATCAATGCCTAAGACTACTTTTTTAATATGAAACTCCTTCTCACATCCGTTCGAATGAGTAAGTTCTGCTAACCAAATCTAAGATTTGGAGCATCACTTATGAAACTCCTTCTCACATCCGTTCGAATGAGTAAGTTCTGCTAACCAAATCTAAGATTTGGAGCATCACTTATGAAACTCCTTCTCACATCCGTTCGAATGAGTAAGTTCCACTAGCCAAATCTAAGATTTGGAGTGTCACTTATGGTACGGTTCTCCCTTCATTATTCTAAAGCCTCGATATATCTGTTCTAGGAGCATAACTCTAAAGAGCTGGTGGGGGAAGGTCATCTTTGAAAAGCAAAGTTTATAGTCTGCTCTATTTAATATTTCCTGGGAAAGTCCTAGGGAACCTCCTATTATAAAAGCTAAATTACTTTCACCTTTTACTCCTAAATCCTTTATGTAATCTGAAAACTCTTCAGATGATAGCATCTTTCCATTAAGATCTAAGGCTACTACAAACATATTGTCTTTAATATGCTTTAAAATATTTTCTCCCTCTTTATACTTAATCTGAATTTCTTCTTTTTCTGAAGCATTATCCGGTGTTTTTTCATCTTGAAGCTCTATTATATCAAGCTTACAATAACGCTGAAGCCTTTTGGAATATTCATCTATAGCTGCTTTTAAGTATTTTTCTTTTATTTTTCCAACAGTTATTAAAGTTATATTCATTTTTTATCTCCTCTAACTTTTACTTTTTCTAACCTATATAGTATATCAAAAAAGAAAATATCTCAAAAGCAGATACTATACCTGCTTTTGAGATAAGATAATTTCTTATAGCCTTATAGATTCTATACTTTAAATTTTTCTATTTCATCTACAGTTTCTTGAACTAGAGATGCTAATAATGTAGCACTGTTTGCAACTTCCTCTGCAGATGCGCTCATTTCATCACTAGATGCTGCTATTTCTTCGGAAGCTGAAGCATTTTCTTCTGATACTGCTGAAGCATTTTCAACTTTAACTATAATTGTTTCTTTTTCTTTATCTAGTACTGATACTAAATTACCTACATTATTTATTAATGGGATAACCTTATTTATTTCTTCTATTATCTGTTTAAATGACATCATAGAGTTTTCTATTATACTCTCTTGATCTTTGAAAGATTTGCTGACCTGTGATGTATTTGTTATAACTTCTGTAGCTTCACTAGATACCCCATTTACTATATTGCTTATATCCTGTGAAGAATTCTTGCTTTGTTCTGCAAGTTTTCTTATTTCCTCTGCTACTACAGCAAATCCTTTTCCAGCTTCACCAGCTCTTGCTGCCTCTATAGCTGCATTTAATGCAAGTAGATTTGTTTGGTCTGCTATGCTGTTTATAAGTTCTGTTATTTCTGTTATCTTATTTATACTGGTTCCTAAAGTACCTATTTTTTCTGAAACATCCTTAAAAGATTGTTGAATTTCATTTAATGAATTCATTAGTTTAGTAAGCTGTTCCCCGCTGCCTCCTGCCATATCATTCACATTATGCGCATTAGTTGTAACATCTTTTATGGCTAAAACTATATTATCTATGGATTCTGCAAAAGTATTTACTACCGTAGTGATATCTATAAGTTCATTGGTTTGTCCCTCTGAACCTTTAGCAACTTCCTGAACTGCTTGTCCTACCTGAGATGCTGAGGAAGACATCTCTTCAGATATAGCAGATAAGGATAATACTTGCTCATTTATAGTAGATGTATTGGTCTTAAAGCCTTTTAATATATTAGATATAGATTCTACGGTTATTGCTAGTTGCTTTTTCATAACACCAAATTCATTGGTAGAATCCTTATCTATGTCTACAGTAAAGTCTCCTTCTGCTAGTATCTTAAGTATATTGGAAAAATCTTTTATAGAATTCTTAATATTTTTAGAAATTATAAGTACAATTAAAATAACAGCTATAATAATGGCAGCTGCCACAATTAAAAATAATGTAGTAGCATTCTTAAAATCCTCATTCGATTGTATGTACATATTTTCTGCAGCTTTTACATTTTCATCTGTTAGTTCCGCTAATATTGCAGATACATTATTACCAAAAGTTCCATACTCCTCTGCAAATTTAGCATCTATAGTTTCCCCATTACTTCTCTTATTTAGAATGTCCGTTGATCCATTCATATAATTAACATAATTCTCTTTTAACTTATTAACCAAATCCTTCTCTTTAGATGAAAGCTCTGATTTTTCTATAATATCCATATTCTTTCGAATAAGTTCATCATTAGTTTTTACTATATTTGCAGTATCTTGGTTATAAGGTCTATCAATAATTTTTGTTAATGCATTTCTTAATTGTCCTAATTCATTACCTATATAACCTGCTATCTTTACTTTATTTAGTTCGCTTTCGTATAGGGACTTTATATTATTATTTAATTTATTCATATTCAAATAGGATATAGATACTATAACTATATTAGTAATAAGTGCAATTAGTCCAAGAACAATAATTCCATGAATAACCTTAAAGTTATTTAAATTTTTCTTTTTAGATTTATCCATTTTCATTCCTCTTTATTTTCTAAATATTATTAATATTTGATAATTATATTATATCAACTTTTCGTGGAATTTCTACAAAAATTTTATTATTTTTTCATTTTTTTATATATAAAAAACCCTAGTGCCAATTTTATTTATATACAAACTAGCATTAGGGTTTTTAAATAGTTTACTTTATATCACATTACTTTCCACAGCACTTTTTATACTTTTTACCGCTTCCACAAGGACATGGATCATTTCTTCCTATTTTGTTGTTATTAACTATTGTTTTAGAATCTCTCCATGCTCTTTGAATTTCCTTTCTCTTTTCTGGAGAAAATATTCCTTCCCATTGTGGGAGATTATACAAATAGTCAGCTTTTGCATCTAACATATTAAAGTATAGTTTTTCAAAGTCTATTTTAAATTCTATTTTAGTATCACCATCTATGTTTTCTATGTCTACTGGTTCTTCTAAACTTTCATTTATCCCATCTACAAATCCCATAATAAATTCTGGAGTAGTATCAAATTCTTTAGCTATTTCATTGATACTTGAAGTCATAACATTTTTATGAGATGCTAAGATTTTAGTATAAACTTTTTCTTCTATGGAGCTGTACTCCTTCCAAAAAGCATCTTCTCCTTTGTGTTTTACATAATCAATAACCATATCTGTCCATTGTTTATACAAACTCATGTTACCTTGTCTCCCTCTTCTTTAACTTATTTTATCTAAAAATTATTATAATAAATTCTTTCTGTGCTATCAAGATTTAATCTATGTTATTTTTTTCTTATAAGATCTATATCATCTTTCCCAAAAGGTTTTGAAATATCAAAATTTCCTCCAAGCACATCTGTATCTTTATTTTCTATTAATATCTTAATTTTAGAAATAGAAGAAAGTTGTGTTAAAGATGAAATTAAACTTCTTAAGCAGGCTTCCTCTTTAGGTGCACTCATTTTCACTTTTGCTTCTTTACTTAAATTTACAAAAGCTACATTGTCCTTAATGCAGAAACTTAGAAGCCTAGTATCCTTAGGAATTACAGCCTTTAACTTGCTATTTATAGAAGGTCCTTTTATAAGTGCATTAATTATAAGTTCTCCTAGCACTTCTTCTTTTGGAATCATGACTTCTTCTTTTCCAATTTCCACTTTGTTTTCATCTAAAGATGAATCAAAGTATATGTCTAATTCCAAAACATTTCCCTTCTCTTTTGGCAGCTGTATGTTTTTTAGCTTTTCCTTATTATTTAAGCTTAACCTATCTTTTTTTGTACATCCTCCGGAAATAATAGATGTTAAAGATACAATCATACATACTCCTAATTTAATACACCTTTTCATATCCTCTTCCCCTAATAAATTAATTTTAAAATATTTTAAAATTCTATATGATTACTTGGTTTATTTCTATCTGCCATACTCAAGTTAACATCTTTACCTAACTTTATTTTTCTTTCAGTAAGTAAATTTACTACAGTTTGATAGGCCAATTCAGGATAATTATTAGTTTTACTTAAATGACCTAAAACAATGTTCATAGGTTTATCATTTACCATATTTGCTATAGCAATACCACAATCATCATTAGAAAGATGACCCACATTGCTTAAAATTCTTCTTTTTAAATTATAAGGATATGGTCCAAACTTTAACATTTCTACATCATGATTGCTTTCAAGCAGTATCACATCAGAATCCTCTATATTCCTTTTTACTTCCTCTGTAAAACATCCCAAATCTGTAGCAATACTAGCTTTTTTCCCAGAAGAATATATAGAATATCCTACAGGACACGCAGCATCATGGGGTATTGAATAATTTACTATATCCATATCTTTTATACTTATTGACCTTTTATCAAATACTTTAATATTATACTCTTTAATTTTTCCAATGGATCCGCACATGCTTTTCCAGGTCTTTTCATTTGCATATATGGGTATATCATATTTTCTAGACATAACACCTATACCCTTTATATGATCTGTATGCTCATGAGTTACAAATATGCCATCTATATCACATGGACTTTCTCCTATGCTTTTAAGAGCAGCTTCTATAGACTTACCAGGCAACCCTGCATCTACTAGTATTTTTGCTTTTCCTGAAGATACAAAAATACTATTACCACTACTACCACTATATAAAGAACAAAAAATCATATTAAAACTCTCCTAGACTATTCTTCGCAGGTTTCTCTCATTATACTGGCACCTAACTGCTTAAACTTACTTTCTATATTAGGATATCCTCTATCTATATGTTCTATATTTTCTATTTCAGTTTTTCCCTCTGCAATAAGTCCTGCTATAACCATGGCCGCACCTGCTCTTAAGTCTGTTGCCTTAACTACTGCTCCAGTAAGCTTGTTCACTCCATCTATTATAGCTGTCCTGCCTTCTACCTTTACACTAGCCCCCATTTTTTTGAGCTCATCTACATGCTTAAATCTACTTTCCCATATACTTTCATTTATGATACTTCTTCCCTCCGCTATAGCAAGAAGTGTGCACATAGGCTGCTGCACATCCGTGGGAAACCCTGGATAAGGAGATGTTTTTATATTTACACCTTTTAATCGTCCCTTGGATTTCACTATTACTGCATCGTCTTCTTCTATAACCTCTGCTCCCATTTCTGTTAACTTAGCGGAAATAGATTCTAAATGTTTAGGTATAACATTTTTTATAGCGACCTCTCCTCCGCAGGCTGCCGCTGCTATCATATAAGTCCCTGCTTCTATTTGGTCTGGAATCACACTGTAATTGCAGCCTTTAAGTTTATCTACACCTGTTATCCTTATAACATCAGTACCAGCACCCTTTATATTAGCACCCATAGAATTTAAAAAGTTTGCTACATCCACTACATGAGGTTCTCTAGCTGGATTTTCTAAAATTGTTACTCCTTCTGCTAAAGTTGCAGCTAACATAACATTTATGGTTGCCCCAACACTTACTACGTCAAAAAACACATTGGCTCCTATTAATTTTTCTGCCTTTACTATTACAGAACCATGCTCTATTTTAACTTTAGCACCTAATGCTTCAAATCCTTTTATGTGCTGATCTATAGGCCTCACACCTATAGGACATCCGCCAGGAAGTTCTACTCTTGCTTCTTTAAACCTCCCTAATAATGCTCCTATTAGGTAATAGGAAGCTCTCATCTTCCTAACATCCTCAGTACACGCACTAAATTTATTTAACAAAGTGCTATCTATTACTAAACTATTTTTAGTTCTCTTTACTGTGCACCCAAGGTTTTCTACTATTCTTTCTATACAATTAACATCTTCTATATCAGGTATGTTATCTATAACACAAATGCCTTCACTAGCCATGATAGCAGCAGGTATTATAGCTACTGCTGCATTTTTGGCACCATTTATATCAATATCTCCAAAAAGAGGCCTTCCTCCATTTATAATTAACTTTTCCATGCACTTCACCCTTATCAAATTCTTTTATATTACTCTACGTGGAATCTATATTAAATCTCTCGTTAATTTCTTAAATGTCACCTTATTATAAGTTAATACATATACATTATCATAATTTTCATTATATCACAATATAATATATTTTTAACACTGTTTTTTTAATGGTAATTAAAGTTTTTTAGCAAAAATAAAACTATCATATCTATAACATCATTATATGCTAATAGATATGATAGCCTCAATAAATGGACTATTTCATAGGTTGAAAGCTTCCACAATCTGTGCACTCTACAGTTTTTGCCATGGCTTCATGTTTTACCACTTTAATTTGATTTAAAGTACAATAGTCATCTGACTTGCAATGATATTTACATTCTGATACTGTACAAGCTATACTATCATTATGATTCATAAAATTCACCCTTTCATAAATAAAATCTATTAAATGTTTTCACAAAAATATTATTTGTAAATACCCAATTTATTATTCTATAGAATAGCGTTAATTAATACCTAATATAAAAAAACAAATACTTATTACAATTAATGCTTATTATGCCATTTATAATATGATATAATTGTTTATATAGTTTAAATTATTTTAATAAGTAATGGGGGTAAAAGATGAGATACTACTTGGTGGCACTATTTGATGAGGAGTCTTATAAGGAAATTGAGCCCACACAAAAAAGCTTATGCAGAAAGTATAGATTATACAAAAACTTACCTATGCTGCATATAACTCTAGAGGTAATTGAAGATCCTGATTTAGAGAAGTTAGATGCTGTAATTTCCGACATCATAAAGCCCTACAAAAAATTTAAAGTTGAATTAAGTGATGTTATATGTTTTGATGAGCCTTATAAATCTGTAAACCTAAAAGTTGAAAGCAAAGGTTATATAAAAAGACTAACAAGAACTTTTAATGATTCATTAAAGCTTCATGGATTTAATGTAAGAGAAAATATTGAAAACTGGGATCTTCATGTATCGTTAGCCAATACCAATTATGCTCAAAGAGAATGGACAAAAAATGAATATGCAGCGGCTTGCAAAAATACCAAAAATGAAGCTTTTAATAAGATGGCAAAAATAGATAAAATAGAATTGTGGAAACCTATTAATAACAAAAAGGAAATGGTTGTAAAAAGCTATTCTTTGAAAACCTTTTAATTATAATTCTGATTTGTAAACCTATTAAAAATGATATTGCTTAATTTTCCCTAACTTTTTAAAGTTAGGGATTTATTTTTTATAAAGGAGTATCTCCACACTAATCACTTATTAAAAATTTCTTATTTTAAATAATATTTTAAATAATGAACAAAAAAATGTATTTTTATTTTTGTTATGAATATTATCCATTATTTTCAACAATAAAGTATTTACAGTAAAATTATCCTAATAATAGCATACATAACATTAAAAATTTATGGATTATTATAAAAATTATTTTAGTAATCGTTTTCCCTAACTTTCAATTTATAAGATAATTAGTTACAATATATTAATAGGAAATTTGATATTCAAAGAAAGGCGGCCTTGTCATATGAATTTTGGAAAGTTATTCATGCTTCAAAAGGAACTAAATGACAAAATATTGTCACAAGAAAATTTAAATGAATCTCTATTAGCATCTAAAAAAATTCTCGCCCTTCAAGTTTACATTGCTGAACTAGCAAATGAAACAAGATGCTTTGAGTATTGGAGTGAAAATGGACCTTCTGAAAAAGATATTATATTAGAAAAATATTTAGATTGTTTATATTTTATTCTAACTATAGGTATTGATAAAAATTATTGTGACATATCACCTGAAATAAAACCTAATGACTATTGTCTTACAGATCAATTTTTAAATCTATACATAGACATAAATGACCTAATAATATCTTCTTCAAAAGATCATTACAAAACATTGTTCGAAGACTTTTTAAGTTTGGGCTTAAGTTTAGGATTTGCTTTAGATGGATTAGAAGAATCTTACATAACCAAAAATCAATTTAATTAATTTTTAATTTTAACTCTGCATTATAAGTGCAGAGTTTTTGTTTTTTTGGTAATACTAATAAAGAGGTGATGATATGTTAGGGATAATATTTTCAATACTAGCGGGCATCTCCATGTCAATTCAAGGTGTTTTTAATACAAGACTTGGAGAAAAAATAGGCTTATGGGAAACCAATCTGATAGTTCAAGGAACAGGACTTCTATTAACTTTTATATTGATGATGTTTTTTAGAGATGGTGATTTTAAAAACATTAAATCTGTAAATAAGCTTTATCTTTTAGGCGGAGTCCTAGGAGTTGCTATAATATATACTGTCATGGAAGGTATAAAACATCTTGGCCCCACTTACTGCATTTCTACTATACTCATTGCTCAGCTTACTTCTGCAGCTTTAATAGATGCTTTTGGCCTATTTGATACCAATAAGATAACTTTTGGTGCTTCTAAAATATTTGGTGTTGTACTTATGCTAATAGGTATTATAATATTTAAATGGAAAGGTTAAATGTTTTAGAGGAGATGGACCATGAATTCAAAAATCAATAAATTTTTTTTTAATATAAGATTCTTAGCAGTACTGCATAAGAGAAACTTTTCTACCTATTTTAAGAAGAAAAAAATAGCAAAGTGCCATGATATAAGACCAAACTCAGTTCACTGGTTTGGTCATGCTACAACTATTATTAATATGGATGAAAATATAATAGTTACAGATCCTGTGATAGGTTCTTTAGGTCAATTTAGAAGACTTATTAAAAACTCTTTAAATATTAAAAGTGTTCCTATAAATTACATTGTTTTATCACATGGTCATATGGATCACATAGATTTTTTATCTTTGCTTAAATTAAATAAAAATGTAATAGTAATAGCTCCAAAATTTTATGTTAATCCTTTAAAAATGCTGGGATACAAAAATGTAATTGGACTTAATGCCTATGAGCAATATAAAGATGAAAACATATCTATAAAAGCTTTTCCTGCAAATCATGATGGAAGAAGATACTATATAGGTAAGGCATATAACAGCAATTCCTATCTTATAACATCAAAAAATAAAAAAGTTTTTTTTGCTGGAGATACCGCTTATACAGAGAACTTTAAAGATATAGAATGTGACCTAGCCCTAATGCCTGTAGGCTGTTACAAGCCAGATGGATTTGAAAAAATGCATTGCTCCCCTAAACAGAGCTTTGAGATGTTTAAAATGATGAAAAGTAAACTAATGGTGCCCATACATTATGATACCTTTATATTATCTTTAGATACAGTAGAAGAGATTTTAGAAACCTTACATAATATAAATGATGGCTCTATTAAAATAATAAGTGTAGGTGAAACCATTAACATATGATATTATATATATAATACTTTTGAATTTTTTACTTATTTTTTAATAGAAAACCTATACAATTCTACTTTATGGAGTATAGATAAGGGGGATTTTTATTAATGGATTTTAAACAAATTGAAGCATTTATAAGCGTAGCAAAATTTAAAAGTTTCTCCAAAGCTGCTAATAGTATTTATTTGTCCCAGCCCACTATAAGTTCACACATATCCTCCCTAGAAAAAGAACTTAATATTCAATTATTTGATAGAAACTCTAAAGAAGTAAATCTAACCCCAGCAGGAAAGTATTTTTTAAATTATGCCATGGATATAATAAACTTAAGAAATAATGCCTTAGATAATTTAGGTAATTTTAATAGCACAATATGTGGAACTCTTGAACTTTCAGCCAGCACCACTCCATGCAATACCATGGTTCCTGTTCTTATAGACAAATTTATAAAATTATATCCTGATACAAAATTCAATATAAATGAAAAAAGCTCTGGAGAAATTGTAGAGGATATTATAAATCTAGATTCAGAAATAGGCATTGTAGGCAGTTTATCAAAAAATGAAAAAATAAAAAGCTACTGCCTATCAGAAGATGATTTGGTACTCATATCAAGTCCAGCTCTTAATCTTCCTGATGAAATAGAATTAAACTCTCTTATGAATTATAATTTTATCTTAAGAGAAAAAAATTCTGCTACAAGAAAAACCTTTGAAGAAAATCTATTGCATAAAGATTTTGATACGGATAAATTAAAAATAGTCTGTGAAGTTAATAACTTGGATACCTTACTTCAATTTATAAAAACAGGTATGGGAGTTTCAGTGGTTTCCAAAGATGTATGCTCTGATTATATAAATTCAGGTAAGATTAAAGTAACAAAAATTAAAGATTTATACATGAAAAGACATATATATCTAGTAGTAAACTCTAAACGCACTTTAACCCCAATTGCTAAAGCTTTCTTTAATTTATGCATAGATGAATTTCATATAGAATTGGAGTAAAACAAATAGAGGATCGGTTCATTTAACTTTTAAGTAGAATTATTGAGTAGCTTATCAAGGTACATATCTCTTCTATCCTTATATTACTTGCTCCTAAAGGTACTGAACTCTTTATCAATTACCTACTAAAAAAATAATGAATCAGCCTACTTAAATTTCAGCTGATTCATTTCATTTTTTCACTTAATTATTGCAATTACGCAGCTTGCTGTACTAGATTCAATTTTCAAAAAATCCTTACTAATTCTAAATCTATCAGTCCCATTACCACTTATATAATATTATGCAGTTAGTAATTTTACATCTCAGTTACTAATATTATCTCAATTAACTTACAGTAAAACTTAATAACCCCATTTTCATAATCTCTAATTAAATATTTTTTATCAAGTTCCCAACCATTTGCTTTCTGTTCAATAATTTCAAAGCCCATAATTTGGTTGTAGCTTCCTCCAATATTTTTCACTTCAAAATTATTTACTTCACTGAACTTTATTGACACTTCATTCCTTATCTTGTTTTTTTCCTCAATAAGAAACTTTATCTCCAGGTAAGATACTTTATCTCCAATATCATTAAAATCAATATTGTATTTCATACTTTCAATGTAATTCAAATGATGCCAGGTAAAGTCAGATTTAATATCTAGGATTTTACTTATTCCTTTTATTTCATTATACATTCTATCTCCACCAATCATATCTAATTTCTTTCCCAAATTCAGGGTCAAGCCCAGTACCAATAGATAAAAATACTGATACTTTTGCATCCTGTATTTCATCTGCAGATTTGCAATAACCCATTAGGTCTCTTCCACTAGTTGATATCTTTAAGTCATTTATTGTATTTAAAACTGGTATACATGGTATTGATTTTGAACCAAAGCTTCTTAGATGATCTTGAGTTGTCCATCCTTGAATTGTTGCATAATTCTTCTGTTTAGTATAATCGATTTGATATTTATCTAATCCTATTATTTGTCTAATTGATTTTTGAGGTGCTGGCGGTGTATATCCTGTATTTTTTGTATAGTCTATAGTTCTTCCTGTAGTAGGTATATACTCATGTCCTGCATCATCTGTTGCTACTATGAAGTTTCTAAAATGTCCTATTGGGTCTGTGTAGTTTATTGGATTATTACTGCAATAGTTGTATAGGTGCTGGGTCCATGGTGAATTATAGCTTCCTTTGAAGGTATCTTGGGTTAAGAATCTTCCTGTGGTTGAGTCATAATACCTTGCTCCCATATGATATAGATTGGTACTCTTATCTTGGGTAGCTCCTGCAAACTTTACATCATTTTTTATATTTGAGTTTGTAACCTCTTTGGTATTTCCAAACTCATCATATTCATACCTTTTCGCTGCTCCACCTTCTGGCTTCAGTATGGAGCTTACGCTTCCCCTTAAGTCATAATTATAGAATAAATACTTATCCTTATAATCTCCGTCTACTCTTTTAGAAGCTATAATCTTTCCTGATGGCATTAATATATTTTCCTGTGCTTTCTTAAGGTTTGGCTCTGTTGTAAACAGAATACTATCTCCATCATAGAAATACCCTGTTTCATAGCCATCTTCCTTTTGCCAGATTCTTTTTCCGTCTCCATCATACTTATTTTCTATATTCTTTGTTACTTCTTTATTTCCTTCTACATCTTCTTCTTTTGTTTTTACTTCTGCATTTGTTAATCTATCTAAGCTATCATATTTATAGCTTTTCTTTTCCTCAAACTTTTCTGAGTTTAATTCCTTTTTATTTATCTCTTCTATTTGATTTCCTGCTTCATCATACCTATATCTTGATACTATATCTGTAGTATCTCCTTGTTTTTTCTTTATGTTTAATAATCCATTAAACTCATTATATTCATAATATAAACTTTCTTTTTTATTTTCTTTTCCTTTACTTTCTGTATGCATCTCCTTTCTATTTCCTACTGCATCATAAATATAACTAACAGTATTCTCTAATTCACTGCTCTTATTTGTGCTATTTAATAAATTTCCTATATCATCATACTTGTAGCTTTTATTTACCTTTAATTCCTTATTATCATAATTGGTTATACATTCTTCATTTAGTATATAGCCTCTCTTATCATAATTTACAGTGTACTTTTCCTTTTGCACATAATTTTTACCATCAGTGCTATCTTTATAGATTAAAGTCTCAGGCATACCCATTGAGTTATAATTATACTCTGCTTTTGTTACAGCAGCTCCTCCGCTTTCAAACTGTCTATAATCATATATATTGTTTATTTTTCCTGAGTTTTTATATTCATACTGTCTAACCTTGTAATAGCTTGTTTTTTTCCCTGTCTTATACTCTATTCCTATGCTATCAAGTCTATTAAATTTATCATAATTATACTTTATATTTTTTTCCGCTGTTAAAGCTCCACTACTGTCCCCTGTGTAAGAGGTCAAAATTCTATTTCCGCTTCCATCATATTTGTAATCAACTACCACTCCATCTTGTACTACTTCTGTTAGCTTGTTAGTAGAATCATATCTATAATTTATTTCTCTAACATCATCTGTTTTATTTGATTTCCTAACTACATCTCTCATGACAATTCTATTATCATTTTTGTCATAAGCATACTCTATAAAGCACTCTGCTACTCAAAATATGGACAAATATACCCATATCGAGATTATTACTACTTCA
>CAMJGD010000040.1 GCA_946405135.1 uncultured Clostridiaceae bacterium
CAAAACTTAAAATGCAAAAACAAAACATTATATTTGATTTAGATGATACATTAATACACTGCAATAAATATTTTTTAACTGCCATAGATAATTTTTTGGATAATATGCTAAACTGTTTCCATGAATATGATATAGATAAAGAAGAAATAAGGACTAAACAGCAGGAGATAGATATAAAGGGTGTTACTAAAAATGGATTTGCTGCAGAACATTTTGCTAATTCCTTTCTAGAGACCTATGCTTCCTTTTGTGAAAAATTCGGTAAACCCAAAAATACTCAGGAAGAAGCTGCTTTAAAGGCTATAGCTTCAAGTGCCTATAACCAACAATTTGAACCTTATCCTTTCATGAGAGATGTGCTTGAATCTATGAAGGGGGCAGGTTACAATCTTTATCTATATACTGCTGGAAATCCTATAATACAGAGAAAAAAGGTAGAAATAGTAAATATAGCTCATTTCTTTGGAGATAGAATATATGTAACCCCTCATAAAAATGCAGAAGTTTTACAATCTATAATAAAAAAGAATAATTTGGATAAAGAGCATACTTGGATGATAGGTAATTCCATGCGTTCTGACATAAAACCAGCCATTGAAGCAGGTATAAAAGCTGTGTTCATACCAGGCAAATTTGAATGGGCTTATGACAATGTAACCCTTGAAAAGCATCATAATGAAGCTTTTATAACTTTGGAGTCTCTTGATGAGCTTAAAGATTTATTTTTTAAAAAAGCAGTATAAACTATTGTCAATGTAACTATCTTAAGCTTTCCGAGAGATTTGATATTTAAATTTTAGCCTTAATGGTTCTACCAATCTTATTATATTGTCTTTATTTCTTTTATATTTTAAAATGTAAAATATTGTGATGTCCTATAAATAAATGTCCAAAAACCTCCGTAAATAAGCCACGGAGGTTTTTTAGCATTTTTTATAAATTTTTACTTATTTCTCGAAAAATTATGCAATCCATAGGTGGTACTTGTATACCCTTTATATTTTCAGTCTGAAATCCGAAATTTACATATGCTTCTATACTAGCTTTATCATTATATCTTTTAATTATTAAACTTCTATCTTTAACACAAGTGAAAACTATTTTTCCATCACTTAATACTTTATGTTTATTTCTTAATGAAATAAGTTCTTTTATATGATAGTATATACTTTTATTCCAATTATCCTCATTCCAATCCATGCAGCCTCTGCAATAAGGGTCATTTTCGCCTTGAAGCCCTATTTCATCTCCATAGTATATAAGAGGTATACCTGGCAATAAGAATAAAAGAGAATAGAAAAGTTTTTCCTTGCTTATGTTTCCATTACAAAGGGTATATATCCTTTCAGTATCATGTGAACCTGCTAGATTAACTGAGTAATTTATGTAATTACCATATAACTTTTCTATGGTAGTCCATTCTTCAACAAACATTTTGGAAGTAATGCACTGATTTACTACAGCTTTTTTTATGAGCTCTCTTAAAAGGTAATTAGTAACACCATTAAAATATTGTGGTACAAAATCTCCACCATATCCCCATATCTCTCCTAATATATATATATTAGTTTCTTTCCTTATTCTTTCAAGTAGAGAAACATGAATTTCAAAAGGTACATCAAGTCTTATACCATCAATTCCTTTATCTTCCCAGTACTTTACCACCTTTATTATATAATCCTGAACTTCCTTCTCTTTTGTGTTAAGCTTAGGCAAAAAAGCTGCCCCACCACAAGCTCTATAAGGTGGGTTTTCTTTTATAGTAACAGGATAATCGAATATATTATACCAGTTTTTATATTTTGACTTCTGTTGATTTAATAATATATCTTTAAAAGCAAAAAAATCTGTGCTAGTATGATTGAATACACCATCAATAATTACAGATATATCTTTTTTATGGCATTCACTTATTAATATTTCAAAGTCATCTAAGGTACCAAAAGAAGGATCTATAATAAAATAATCCGTGGTATCATATTTATGATTTGATGGAGACTTAAATATGGGATTTAAATATATGGCACTTACACCCAATTCTTTAATATAATCTAATTTATCTATTATACCCTTTATGTCTCCTCCCATAAAAGTATCTCTGTCAATTTTGCTTCCCCATGCTTTTGTATTAAAAGGATCATTGCTTTTATCCCCATTACAAAACCTATCCGGAAAAATTTGATAAATAATTTTGTCTATCATTCTTTAACCCCTCCAGCCATAAGACCTTGAATAAAATATTTTTGTCCTAAAATAAATATTATAAATACAGGTAAAACCGATGTAACAGTTCCTGCCATTAAGTACGGCCAAAAAGTACCATATTTCCCAGAAAAGTTTGCAATGCCCACTTGAATAGTTGCAAATTCTGGTTTTGTAGTAACTAGAAGAGGCCATAAAAAGTCATTCCAGCCAAACAAGAAAGTAAATATAGCTAAAGATGCTGTAGCTGGTTTTGCAAGAGGCATAATTATTTTCCAAAAAATATATATACTATTGCAGCCATCAATTTCAGCAGCTTCATCTAGTTCCTTAGGTATAGTTAAAAAATACTGTCTAAATAAAAATATACCAAAAGGACTAAAAAGTCTTGGAATTATAAGTGCTCTTCGTGTATCAAGCCATCCCAGTTTCTGAACTATATTAAATAAAGGTATAACTTGTACATAAAAAGGTATCATCATGGTACCGAGGAATAGGTAAAATATTGCATTCTTACCTTTGAAGTCCATTCTTGCAAAGGGATATGCTGCTAGTGCAGATATCAATATGGTACCAATAGTAATACATATTGTAACTATGAAACTATTCTTGTAATAACTTAAAAATGGTGCTGATTGCCAAGCTGTTACATAATTTTTAAATTCAAAAGTTTTTGGAAATAAATAAGGAGGATTATAGGTAAGTTTAATTGGTTTCAAAGATGTTGTAATCATCCATAAAAATGGCATAATCATAAGTAATGCACCTAAAATCAATAAAACATATAACAATATTTTCTTTATTAGCTTCACTGTAACTCTCCTCCTTTGTTACTAATTTTAAATTGAATAATAGTAGCTAAAAATATAAATATAAATATTACCCAACCTACTGCAGAAGCATATCCTACGTTTCCTACAGAAAAGCCTTCACGGTACATGTAAAGTCCAAGCACATCACTGGCACCCATAGGCCCACCATTAGTCATAATGTAAACTTGATCAAATACTTGGAATGAATCTATAAAGCTCATTATAATCAGAAGTAATGTTGTAGGTCTTAAAAGCGGTACAGATACATATTTAAACTTTCCAAATTTAGTAGCACCATCTATATCTGCTGATTCATATAATGAGTTTGGAATGCTTTGCATAGCAGATAAATATATGATCATATTAAATCCTATTCTCTTCCATATGCCCACCAATGATATAGATATTATCACCCAAAACGGATGAGTAAGCCATGGAATAGAAGGTAACTGCATATGATTTAAAAATTTATTTACTATTCCTTGAGATGGATCAAGCATATATTTCCAAACAACCCCTGCAGCTGCTGTAGCAGTTACAACTGGTATAAAATAAGCAGTTCTAAAAATTGTTTTACCTTTTACATCTTTGTTAAGAAGACTTGCTAATATCATTCCTATAATAATACTCCCAATAGTAACTAATATTGTATAAATTATAGTTATATATAGTGATTTATAAAATTCTGGATTTTTAAAAATATTTATATAATTTTTTATTCCTACAAATTTTTTATTTGCACTAAACCCATCCCATTTTATAGTACTCAAGTAAAAGGAATAAATTATGGGTATAACATTAAAAAGTAAAAACAATATCAAAGCAGGTGACAAAAACAAGTATGCTATTTTATTGTTCTGCTTTTTATTTGACATTATATCACCTCTAAATAAGTTAAATTAATCTATTGCTTTATTTTTATAATAAATATAAAATATCATTTGAGGGCTATTGATGTGAAACAGCCCTCAATGTAACAATTTATTATTTTTCCAATGCACTATTAACTGCTTTTTCTGCACTTGATAGTGCCTCTTTTACACTAACTTTTCCATAATAAGATTTCTCTATTTCTTTTGCAAATTCAAGAGATGCTGCTGGATATTCTAGTATAGAAGGCCTTGCATGAGCATATTTTTGTTGTTCAACAAAAGGCATAAGTCTTGGTTCTGTATTTTTTACCCAATCTATATATTCCTGGCTTTCAGCCACTTCTTTTCTTACAGGCATGAAAAAGGTTTTCTTATCCCATTCAATTTGAGTTTTTGTATCTGTTAAATATGCTATAAATTTTGCTGCAGCCTTATTTTCATTATCATTCTTTTTAAACGCAAAAATTTGCTCTCCACCCATGTTAGTTGCATATTTATTTTCCTCTGGAACTGGAATCATAGAAGTTCCAAAATCAAAATTTACGGAATCTTTCCAGATTCCAACCATCCAAGAACCATCTACCACCATAGCACATTTTCCTTTTGAAAAATCATCCCAGGAACCAACAGGTGCTACTTTTTTATTGATTAACCCTACTAAAAAGTTTAGTGCCTTTTCTCCATTTTCGTTATTAAATGCTGCTTTACCATCCTTAATAAAATCTGCTCCTGCTTGCCATAGATAAGGTTGTAATTGCCATGTTAATCCCTCACCATTATCTCCAACCTGCGTAAAGAATTCGAATCCATAAGTTCCAGGTATTTTACTGGATATAATTTCAGAATACTTTTGAAGTTCTGTCCAAGTTTTAGGTGGAGCAGCTGGATCTAATCCTGCCTTTTTAAATAAATCTTTATTATAAAATAGAGCTAAATTATTTGTGCTTACAGGTAAAGAATATATTTTTCCATCTTGCTTTCCATACTCTAATAGCGAAGGATAAAAGCTATCTATATTAATGTTGTTTTCCTTTGCATAACCGTCTAATTCTAAAAGTGCCCCTGAAGCTCTTAACTTTGCCATACCTGATATATCAGCAGCAGCTAACGCTGGAGTGCTTTTTGAGGATATACCCGCTTGAATTTTTGTCATAAGCTGATCACCAGGTATAAAAACAGGTTTTACTTCGATATCCTTATTCTCTTTATTAAAGTTTTCAACCATTTCATTTATAGCTTTACCATTGTTGCCATCCCAATAATGCCAAAATTCAACCACTGTCTTTTCCTTTTTATCAGAACCTGATGAATTGTTGTCTTTCTTGCAACCAGAGAAACCGATTACAAGCATAGTACATAAAACCGAAGCTATCAAAGCTTTTAAATGTTTTTTCATAATGTTTCCTCCTATTTTAATAAATTTATTTAAAACTCTCGCTCCTATCTAGTTGAAGATCTCACATTTATTGAAGCGGGAATTCTAATATCTTTTACATCATAAACTGGCTGTTTTACAAGCCGTAATATTTCATTGCCAGCACAAATACCTAGCTCATACAAATCAATTTCCACATTGGTTATAGGTGGGTCAAGGTACTCTGCCAAAGGATAATTGTCAAAGGTTATAATGCCTATATCTTCTGGAATCTTTTTATTCAATCTTTTACATTCTTGAAGAATCTTGTATGAATTTATATTATCTAGGCAAATAATTGAATCCACATTATCAAGTGAATTATCAAGAGTTATTATATCAAGAGATTTTTCTTGCATGAATTTTTTATACCCCATATATCTATCATTTGCAAACATCTTAACAGGATCTATTCCTGAAAAATATATTTTTTTATATCCTCTTTCATAAAGATATTTGGTAGCAATATATCCACCCATAAAATTGTCTATATCCACATTACTTATATTTCTGTTATTCTCTAATTTTCCTATGGAAACTAACGGAAGTTTATAACTTTTTATTTTATCAAAATAACTGGACATAATTAGTTCTGCAGGAAGTATAAGTCCGTCTAATAGTTTAGCTTGCAAAACATTTTCAACTGCCAGTTTATTGTTTTGATGTGTATTTATACCTAAAAGCATAAGATTATATCCACCTTCATATATGCTTTTTTCAATTCCCCTAAAAACTTCATAAATGAATGGATTTGCATAAACTTTATCCATAGTATTATCCATTATAAGACCTATGGTATATGTGGAAAATCCTGCAAGACCTCTAGCAAAAGTGCTGGGATAATAATTAAGCTCTCTTATAGCCTCCAAAACTTTTTCTTTTGTCTTTTCAGAAACTAAAGGACTATTATTAAGTACTCTTGAAACTGTTGTAGTTCCTACTCCTGCCTTTCGGGCTACATCATTGATATTTGCCATGATAAACACTCCTTCCATTTTGGTAGCGATACCAATTGAGGGGTTAAAAAATACAAACGGTTTGGTATCGCTACCAACTTCATTATAATATATATTTTTTTGTTTGTAAACTATATATTTTTTTCTTTTTATTGTATAATCCATTATAAAGTTACTGAAATATATGAAATTCCTACGCATATAGTTTTTATTTTTAAGGAGATGAGTTTATTGCAAAAAGTTTTTTATGCTGGTGTTGGTGGTTTTATTGGAGCTTCTCTTCGTTACATTATCTCCATACAATCTACTAAATACTTTGATTCAAATATACCTATAGGAACTCTTTTAGTAAATGTCATTGGAGGTTTTCTAATGGGATTAATAATGCAGATAAGTTTATCCACTGATACTATTTCTCCAGGTTTAAAGATATTTCTCACCACCGGAGTACTTGGAGGACTAACAACCTTTTCTACCTTCAGCTATGAAACAATTAATCTGTTTAGTAGTGGAAAGTACTTTTGTGCAGCTATCAATATATGTTTTAATTTATTTTTAAGTCTTGGTGGAGTTATTTTAGGAAAATCCACTGTAAAAATTATTTTTTAGGGAAACTTTTTTTAGTATTCCCTAAATGAACATTATAATAAGTATTGGCAATAACCACCCTGCTGTTATCTTAATTATTTAAAATCATCATTAATCCAAGACATTATTTTTTTCTCTTCATTAGCAATATTTTCACTTAATCGAGCTGTTGCAACTACAGGTAACCACGCAAGAATTTTTTCTCTTTCTTTTCCTGTTTCTTTGCAATATAAGGTTAAATACATTTCTGCTAATTCTGGAGCATATAAAGAATAGATCATATATGTTCTACAAGCATCACCATCAGCACAACCATAAGAAGAATCTACCCAATCAATAATCCAATACTCCCCATCACATACTAAAATATTGTATCCGTGAAAATCTCCATGGCAAAGTTCATTTCCCTCTGGAAGTTCATTTAAAATCGTTAGCATCTTTTCTTTTTTGGTTACGCTTAAATCTTTATTCCCTTGTATCTTATTCTTTAATCTATCTTTCAATGAAAATGGTAAAGATATTTTTTTTGAATGCATTTCAACCTGTAGTCTTACCATTTTTTTTAAATAAGTCTCTGTATTATCCCTATCTTTTAAAATGCAGTCAATAAGAGATATTCCTTCTATATAATCCATCTTTAGTGCCATTTGCTTACCAATATTTAATACTTCATATGTTTTTGGAACAGGCAGTTCAGTGTTCTCTATAATTGAATTTATCAAAGCTTCATAGAAAATTGCTGTTTTACTATAATTCTCTTTAAACAACTTAATAGCATACTTTCCAGAACAGTATACTGTAGCCTGTGCTCCAGTACCAACTACTTTATTTAGCTTCACTATTATTCCCCCCTAAAACCTATTGTAAATTTCATAATATTTTACTACTGTAACCTTATTTAATTATATCTGATATTAACTTGTATTACAATTATTGGGTAATACCATATGTAAATTTACTTTCTAATCTTAAATCTTTTAACTTTGTATCTACAAGAATTATCATCTAGTTACACTAATTATTTCAATAATATCAATCTTTTACATTTATCTTATACATAACCTAAAAAAAGAATCTCAAAATTTCTCTTGAGATTCTTTTTATGTTAGCTTTCAAAATACGAAGGTAGTTCTTAATATTTAACTTAAAATAAGCTGCTTGCCCTTTTTAGTAATTTGCCACATTCTTACTGCATTTTCATTAATTTTTCCGCAAGAACTGCAGCATGAGCATTTCATTTTAGTGTCACAGCCGCTACAGCCTAAATTAACTTTTTCCAAATATCCCATGTTTATAAGCTGATCCATAATGCCATCCATCATAGGTTCATTTATATCACATTGTTTAGCTAATTCTTTAGTAGTTTTAGCTTTACCTTTATTTAACTCTTCTAAAACTTTCTTTATCATATAACACCTCTAATTAAAGCCTAAAAGTTTTCCTATCTGGAACACCAATACTGAAACTATATATGCTACACCTGTAGTGTATATAACTGAAAACCATGCCCACTTATGAGAGTTTGTTTCTCTTCTTATAGCTCCTATAGCCGCCGCGCAAGGTGCATATAGAAGAACAAATACCATATAGGATATAGCGCTTAGTGGTGTAAATACACTCTGTATAGCTGTTGTAAGTTCAGCTCCTTCTGCCACACTGTATACTGTACCCATAGTTGCAATAACTGCTTCTTTAGCTCCTACACCTGTTACCAAAGCCACAGCTGCCTGCCAATTTCCAAATCCAGCAGGTTTAAAGATTGGTGCAAATACACTTCCTATCATGCCTAATACACTGTTTCTAGTTCCTGGCTCTACTCCTGCTGGTAAATTAGATAATACCCAAACTAAAATTACTATAGCAAAAATTATAGTTCCTGCTTTTTTAACAAATGCTGATACTTTCTCCCACATATGAATTAGAACACTCTTTAATGTTGGAATTCTATAAGGTGGAAGTTCCATTACAAAGTAAGAACTCTCATCTTTAAATAACGTACTACTGAAAATTTTTCCGCTTATAATAGCAATGGCTATTCCTAATATATACAAACAAAATACTATAAATCCTGAAGCTGAAAAAATTCCTACTTTTTTACCTGCGAAAAATGCTGCTGTAAATAAAGCATACACTTCTATTTTAGCACTACAAGAAATAAATGGATTTATCAAAATTGCTGTCATTCTATCCTTTTTACTTTCAAGGGTTCTTGTGGACATTATTCCAGCTACATTGCATCCACTTCCTATTATTAGAGATACCGCCGTTTTACCATGAAGACCAATAGAGGACATAAATCTATCCATTACATAAGCTGCTCTTGCCATATAACCACTGTCTTCTAATAAGGAAATCAGAAAATACAGCACTAATATTAATGGAATAAATGGAACTATCGCTCCTAATCCTCCTATGATTCCATCTACCACAAAAGATCTTAAAAGTTCTGGACTATTTGCCATAGCCTCTCCTACTTTTTCTCCTAAACCTTCAAAAGCTCCACCTAATAGGCCATCTCCTAAAAATTCATTACCAAAGGACATAGTGATCTGATATACAAAAAACATTATTAGTGCAAATATAGGTATTCCAAGCCACTTATGGGTAACCACCTTGTCTATCTTATCTGATACAGAAGCTTCTTTTGTATTACTTCTTTTCACTGTTTTACTTACTGCTTTTGATATGAAATCGTATCTTTTGTCTACAAATAAAGCTTCAGGTTCATATCCTTCTTTTTCTGTTATGATATCTCTTTCTCTTTTTATATAATCAAATATATCTTTATCTCCATATTTTTTTACTTTGTCAGCTATATACTGATCTTCCTCTAGTAACTTTACTGCAAGCCAATAGGGATTATAATCTACTAAAATATTTTTTCTTGCTATGATTTCTTTTACTTCTTCTATTCCTTTTAACGCCACACTGCCATAATCTACAAAAAAGCTTTTATCTAATTTTTTGTCTCCTAAATTTATAGCTTTTTCTATTAAGTTTTTAATTCCAATATTCTTTGTAGCTGAAGTTTCCACAACAGATATTCCTAGTTCCTGAGAGAGTTTTTCTGAATTTATTTTCATGTTTTTGTTTTTAACTTCGTCTATCATATTTAAAGCTACTACTATATTTGTACTTATCTCCATAAGTTGTGTTGTTAAATACAAGTTTCTCTCTATATTAGTAGCATCTACTACATTTATGATAATATCTGGTTTTTCTTCTAAAATAAAATTTCTAGCCACTATTTCATCTTCAGAATAGGCTCCCAAACTGTAAGTTCCTGGTAAATCTACTATAGTTATTTCTCTGCCGTTATACTTTAAAGTACCCTCTTTCTTTTCTACAGTAACTCCTGGCCAGTTACCTACATGCTGCCTTGATCCTGTTAAAGCATTAAATATGCTGGTTTTACCCGAATTAGGATTCCCCGCTAATGCTATGACTAAATCTTTCTTCATTTACGCCTTCCCCCTATATACATAATGAGCTTGTCAATCTTCTTGCCTGCATCTTTGATGGTTTATACTTCCCTAACCATTACCTTTTGAGCCATACCTTTTGATATTACCAATCTGGTCTCTCCGTACCTTAAGATTACAGGTCCAATGTCATTTTTTATAATTTGAAATTCCGATCCTTTGTTTAATCCCATCTCCATGAGTTTCTTAGAAAATATTTTCCCACCATCCAGGCTTTCTACAACTCCTCGACTACCTTCAGATAAGAAAATTAAAGGAACAAAATTACCCATATATCATGCATCCCCTTTTATATTTTTTCAATTACTATATCTTTAGCCTCACTTTTTCTTAATGTGAGATTATATCCTCTTATTCTGATTTCTATGGGATCTCCCATAGGTGCTTTTCCCTCTATTTCTATATCTGTACCTTTTACTATACCCATGTCCATAAGCCTTCTTCTCACTCTGCTCTCTGAACATATAGATTCAACTTTACATTTGTCACCTATATTTAGCTTATCTAATGTTATTTTTTCTACATTCACTTAAATCACTCCTTAACTTCTTGATATTGATACTTATTATCAACATTATAGTTAAAAAAATAACCATTACTACATGATTATAAATTATATATGATAATGATTTTCAATTCCACTAAAATAATATCATCTATTTCCTCTTTTGTAAAGTAATTTTTATGAATTATTTAACGTTTATGGGTTTTCGTTAATTAAATAACCATATATAATTTCTTTTTAACTCTTTATAGGCCGCTAATTCTAATAAAAACTTTTTGATTTTAAAATTTTCTTGATAATTTACTAATTGATAAAATATTAACATAATTTAAACTTAACATTTTACTCTTAAGTTATATAAATAGCGATGATATATATTACAAAAAAAGAAAAATCCGAACTCCCGGGAAATTTGAAATTCGGACTTTTTTTATATAAAAATTTAGGATAAAGTAGATGGCATATTAATAATTATATATACTTTTTAACTAGTCTCATCTTATATTGTATATTATAATTATAGATTAATATGAAAAATATAAATAGGACAAATGTCCTATAATAGAAATATATTTTCACTTATTATCAAGCAGCTACAATTGAATTTTCTATTTTAATTTAAATGTTTTAGGTGCTATTCTATAAGTTAAAACAAGTGCAGCAGCCATATATAAAATAGTTACAAGTATTACTCCTAAGGTAAAATAGTAGGAAGATGTCTTAATTTGAAGACAGATATAACTTACTATGTATATTACTCCATTTATAAATTTAAATAGAGGACTTTTTACTCTAAGCTCTGCTGTATAAGGCTGTATAACATAATACATAAACAAATGATGTATGGAAAAAAAGCAAGATAAACAAAGTATACACAAAAATACAGGTATCATGGGAATAATATGATTACTAGAACCACTAATAAGTATAAGACCTATTAGTCCCATACATAAAACTAAAGCTGGAATTATATTAAGAAGCACTACCCTCTTAAGCCTTGAAGTAAAGTTCGATAAAATAACCTTTCCTTCACGATAATATCCATATCTTAAAAGACTTACATCACAATTATAAAACATAGCTTTGCAAATTCTTTCTCCTGTAGACATGGTATACATTATAAATACTAGTACAGGAGTACATCTTTCAATTTGCTGTATAAATTTTCCTTTATCCATAGGGACAAATAACATTATGCCTGTAATGATTAAAAAAGCAGCAGCTATTATACCTACTCTTATTTTTACAGGTGTTACCATTATCCTTCTATGACGTTTAAAAAATATGGCATTTAAATATTCATAGCCTTGCTTTTTTTCATAAATTCTGCTATTTAAATCTTCCTTGGTCATCTTTTCTTCATCTAATTTTACATCGGCAAAGCTCATTTCACCTTTAAAGTCTTCCATATCAAATATATTTTCTTTTGTAAGCAGAGCTTTAGCTATTATGGTATATCTTTTATATTGCCAAATATACATAAAGCATAATATTCCTAAAGCAAATATGGTAAGTACTGCAAAAATATTAAATAGTATAGCATTAAAGTCTATAGTAATGCCTGCTAACGGCAGCGCATATGCAAGAGCAAACCCTGCCGCAATTGATATTAATACAAAAGAAGTTTTCTTTTCAAGAATTTTACCTGTCTTATCATAGGTAAATAGATGGAGCCACTCTCCCGCAAATCTAAAACATTCAAGTTCCAGTATAAGTACTAAGGCTTTAAGAGGAGAAAGTCCAATTATCATTCCTATGAGGATTACAGGAATGATGAAATACACAAATTCTGTTAATCTTCTATACAGAATTTCGCCAAGATAGTATTCCCTGGCATCCGTTCTCATCAATCTAATCATATCAAAGGCTGGCTTATTATTGGTATCAAAAATTATGGTCTTCATAAGTGACCCTAAAATAAGACTTAAAAAGAAAAATATGTGCAAAAACTTAGGAAGAATCTGTGCCTTATCCTTAGTCATCAAATAAGAAGGCAAAATAATCATTAATCCTAAGTAAATAGCTTTTCCAAAAAAGCTTCCTATTACTCCTAATATTTCACGTATAATCCCTAAAATTAGTTTGGTCTGAGTTTCTTTATACAATCTGTCTGGTATTTTCTTTCCTAAAAAAGGCACCCTTTTTAAAAAGTATATAAATGTATTTGCACTCTCTGCAAAAGAGACTTTAAAGCTGTTAATAAAGGTTCTAATCATTTTTTTCCTCCTTTAAAATCTCCATAATTTTCTCTTCAAATTCAGAACTCTTTAAAACTTCACTGTCTACCTCTTCTAAAACCCCATTATTTAATACTACTATTTCGTCACATAAGTCTGTGGCAAGCTGTAAAATATGAGTAGAAAAAATGATAATGTGATCACTTTTTATTTTCTTCAATAAATTCTTAATTTCAAGAGCTACTACCACATCAAAGGATGTTAAAGGTTCATCTAACAAAATTACCGGCGGTCTTGTTATTAAAAAACAAAGCATCTGAATTTTATTTTTCATGCCGTGGGAGTATCCTTTTATTAAGCGATATCTATCTTCTTCATGGATTTTTATAATATCAAAATACTCATCAATACTAAGTAGATTTTTAATCTTATCCCTATTAATATCAATATAAAATTTTAAAAATTCATATCCAGTTAAAAACTCTGGAAGTACAGATTCAGAAAATACATATCCTACTTTGGAATAATTCATTTCTTCATCATTTTGCTCACCTTCAGAAAGCATTACCTTGCCGCCATCATAGGGGAGTTCTCCACTTATACAGTTAAAAAGTGTTGTCTTTCCTGCCCCATTACGTCCTAGTAAGCCATAAATTTTTCCCTTTTCAAAAGTAAAAGATGCTTTCTTTAACACTTGTTTTTCTCCATAGTTTTTTTCTATGTTTTCTAATACTAGCTTCATTTGTTTC
>CAMJGD010000041.1 GCA_946405135.1 uncultured Clostridiaceae bacterium
GTTGAATAAGGAATAAATCTCTAAATATTAGATTTTAGTAGATTTTATGTAACGGCGAAATAACATGTTTATAGTTTTGATAAGAACTATAATTTTATACGGATTAGTTGTTATAATAATGAGACTCATGGGCAAACGTCAAATTGGTGAACTTCAACCTTTTGAACTAGTTATAACCATTATGATATCCGATCTTGCTTCACTTCCTATGCAAGATACAAGAATTCCCCTTTTGCATGGTGTAATTCCCATAATTACACTTCTGATAGCTCAAATTTTTCTTTCTGAATTGCAGCTTAAAAGTGAAAAGATGAGAACCCTTATAGATGGCAGACCAAGTATTCTTATAAAAAATGGCAAAATAGAAACAAAACAATTAAGAGATCAAAGGATGAGCATAAATGATTTATTAGAAGAGCTTAGGATAAGTGGATATTTAAACATAACAGACATAGCCTATGCCATATTAGAAACAGATGGACAGCTGTCCATAATACCCAAATCTGACTATGAAAAAGTTACAAGGCAGGATTTAAAAATAAAAGCTAAAGAAATAAAACTTCCCATAGTTATTATATCTGATGGTGAAATAAGTAAAGAAGGATTGAGAATTTTAAAGCAAGATGAAAAATGGATAAAAAGCAAGCTAAAAGCTAATAATATAAGTTCAGAAAAAGAAGTTTTAGTAGCTTTAATAGATTCTGAAGGTAAGTTTTTTTATCAATTAAAAGATGATAAAAATCAGCCATAATATTATTTATGATTATTTATTGAAAGGAGAGGAATTATTAGTATTTAATACTAATAAACTATATATGAAAAATGTAATAATATCTTTTTCAATATTTGTTATTATGATAATAGGAATGTTTTTTTCTTTAAGATATGTAAATAAGATATGCTTAGAACTTACTGAAACCTGTGATAAACTAGAGGTAACCATAACCAGTGAAGACTGGAAAAAAAGTTATGATGATTCCTTAGAACTTCTAAATGACTTAAAAAAAGAGTCTCGAATAATATCTATGTTTATAAACCACCAAGAAATAGACCACATGACAAATGAGCTATTTAAATTTACCCAATATGTAAAAGAAAAAAGTAAGGACGAGGCTTTAGCCAGTCTACATGCAATAAAATTCTATATTGAAAATATACAGGAAATACAAAATGTAAATATACAGAATATATTATAAATGCAGTCTAATGTGATAATCCAGATCAGTATAAACTAATTTATCCTGCTGTCTATATTTCTGTAATACAATTTTAAAATATATATAAATAATTTATAATTTAACTATAGAAAATATTTAGTATATGCTTTATAATATAAATATAGATAGTTAAGTCCCGCTGGGACTTGACAAGTCCCTAAATAAATTATTTGCCAGTTTAATTCTGGTAACTTATTAATATATTGAAAGGTGGTTATCACATGGCATTAGTTACTACTAAAGAAATGTTTAAAAAAGCTTACGAAGGTAAGTACGCTATAGGTGCATTCAATATCAATAATATGGAAATTATTCAAGGAGTTATAAGAGGTGCAAAGGCTAAAAATTCAGCAGTAATTCTTCAGTGCTCAACAGGAGCTTTAAAATATGCAGGACCAAAATATTTAAAAGCTATGGTAGATGCTGCAATAGAAGAAACAGGAGTTGACGTTGCTCTTCATTTAGATCACGGCCCAGATTTTGATTCTGTTAAACTTGCTATTGAATCTGGATTCACTTCTGTTATGTTTGATGGTTCCCATTATGATTATGAAGAAAATGTACAGAAAACAAAAGAAGTAGTTGAATATGCTCATGCTCATGGTGTAGTAGTAGAAGCTGAGCTTGGAGTTTTAGCAGGAGTTGAAGATGATGTAGTTGCTGCTGAACACATATACACTAATCCAGAACAAGCTGTAGATTTTGTTAATAGAACTGGAGTTGATTCTTTAGCTATAGCTATAGGAACTTCCCACGGAGCATTTAAGTTCCCACCAGACTTTAACCCTCAATTGAGATTTGATATACTTGAAGAAATTCAAAGTAAATTACCTGGATTCCCAATAGTTTTACATGGTGCTTCAGCTGTAGATCCAAATGCTGTTGAAACTTGCAACAAATACGGCGGAAACATAGCTGGTGCTAAAGGAATACCAGTAGATATGTTAAGAAAAGCTGCTTCCATGGCTGTTTGCAAAATAAACATGGATACAGACTTAAGACTTGCTATGACTGCAGCTATAAGAAAAGTATTTGGAGACAATCCAAAAGAATTTGACCCAAGAAAATACTTAGGTGCAGGAAGAGATGCTGTTCAGAAAGTTGTTGAAGGCAAAATAGAATTTGTTCTTGGTTCAACAAACAGCTTAAAATAATAAGAATTTTACAAAGGGCTGCTTTAAAAAGCAGCTCTTTTTTATTTATAATAAATAGAAGCACCTCTATTGTGTGCTTCCATTTATTTTTCTATATAATTTAATATATGTTTTATCATCATATTTATGCTTCCATCGCCATTCCTTTGGATCTCAAATCTCCTATCATCATGATAGGCCTCTTCATTTATATATATATCAATATCTTTATCCACCTTGAGCCTTATCCTTTTAAGCTTTTTGTCTACCCAGTCTTTATCTACAGATATTTCTTTTTCTATGCCTTGATCAGAAACAAATTGGACAAAGCTTTCTTTAGCCATAGGTTCTTCCTGAAAAAGTTGCTCTGCTACGTTATCCACATTTATATTATCTTGTTCCCTTAAATTCTTCTTTATAGTAGTTCTTATAGTTTCTGCTTTATCTGCATCCTCTTTCACATTATTCCTTGTCCAAACCTCTGTAGCTTTTAAAAAATTTTTAGTCATATCTCTTTCATTATCAATAAGTGTGCATCCTAAATAATTATTTATAAAATAATTAGAACCATACTCTTCTTTTTCTTTAGACTTATTCTGCTTATCCATAACCATAAGATTAAATTCTTGTTCTTCTGTTATAGGTTTAATAAAAGCACATTTTTGAATCCTTTGGGCACTGGCAGGAAGGCCTGCAATTTGAGGAACTATATTTATACCTATCTTATCCTCAATAAAATCAATTTTGTGAGTAAAATTTTTAACATAATCCATTTTTAAAATACAAAGCATTGGTCCATATTCTGTAGATATGGATACGATAATAAGATCACAGGAAGGTATATTATTATTAGCCTTCATAAGCTTAAACATCTGTCTTGCTAATTCTTTAGATACCTCTAGTAAATCATTTTCTCCATTTAGATACTCTTGACTTATTTCTTTAACTATATTTCTATCTTTATTAAATAAAGCATATTTGAGCTCTTCATCTTTTAAAACTCTATCTATATGTTTTAATAAAAAACCATATACTTCATCATTAAGTTCCATGTAGTACTCATTTAAAATAGGGTCTTCAGAATTATTATCAAGTATATGCATCACTGCTTCATTTATATTTATCTCTTTTACATATTCCAATGAATCCACCGTCCTAAATGACTAAATACTTTTTTTAACAGCTCTTGGATTATATTTAAAACACAAATCAACAAGCTTTTTGTCAGGAGCAAATCTCACTTGAAGCTTTTCTGCTCCTCCTGTAAGCATTACTATGTATATGTCTCCTTTATAGGTTTCAGGAATAAGATTTAGTACCTTTGAAGGCTTATTATCAAAATCTCTTACAGCATCACTATCTTCTAAAGCCATAAGTTCTATATCCTTTATAGAAAAGTTTATTGCTTTCTTTCTTGATTTCATTTCCATGATTTTATCTACATCCAGTTCTCCATTAGTAAAAACATATTCATATTCTACATAAAAATTTTTTCTTAAAAAATATAATCCAACTCCTGCAGCTATAAAAATTATGCCCATTAAAAATTTGAACATAATAAATATAGACATAAATGCAAATATGAAACACATATACATCCAAACATTAGCCAGATTATATTTCCATGTCTTTTTTGTAGTTACCAGCTGCTCATAAAAATTATCCATAAAACGCTCCTCCTAAAGTATATAAATATAGTCTCTTTTATTTTTCATTTAACTATTATATCATAAAATAAGACATATTCTCTATTTTCACCTTTGTGTGTTCATACAAAATTTACTTTATATCAATTTAAATTCATGAGGAGAGGAGATTTTAACCATGTTATCTTTAGTGATTATAGTATAGATAGTAAATAATAATATAACTATACAGAATAGTAGTGTTATAGAGGGATAAGAGAGTATAAATAGAGAGTGTATAAGAGAAAGTAAGTACCATACTTAATATAGATATTTATAAGGTAATATTATCATTGATATAGGTTAAGTATAAGTGATAAAATGATAGCATAAACTTATTAGACATATAAAATAAGTATGGAGGAACAGAAGAAGTGGAATTACACACGATAAGATATAAAGAAAAAGATATTGTTGTTTTGTTAGATAATAGTATGAGGTTGATTAAGCCAGTATATGACTACTTGAAACACCTTAGGCAAAAAGATAGAGCATTTAACACTACAAAGGCTAATGGAACGGATTTAAAGATATATTGGGAGTTCTTGAATAGAGAGCATTATCAATATGATAAAGTAACACCTAACATTATAGGAGAGTTTATAGAATACCTTAGAGAGCCTAACGATACTGATAATGTAGTTAGTGTATATGCAGAAAGTAAGCGTACAGGTAAAACCATAAATAGAATACTTAGTACAGTTTATAACTTCTATAAGTATTGTGGAATGGTTAGGGAAATAAATAACCCTATCATAATGGAAGAAGTAAATAGACCATTTGATATGTTTAAAAGTCTATTACATCATGCAAGAAGTAATAATAAAACTAAGCAATCTATATTTAAAGTTAAAGAAAGTAAAACTGCTTTTAAATTAGTATCAGATAGTGACGCTGAAACATTTTTAAATGCTTTAACTACTTGGAGAGATAAATTAATCTTTAAGATAATGTACCTTACGGGTGCGAGAATTGGAGAGGTTTTAGACCTTCAAATTGAAGATATACCTTATCCCGATACTGCCAAAGAAATTGGAATGTTAGAAAATATAAAGTCTAAAGGAAAAAGAAGGAACTTATATATACCAATGACTTTATTAGAGGAAATAGATAATTTCATAATGGAAGAAAGAAATAATATTGATACAGAGCATAGTTATATCTTTGTATCTCAACAAAAGCAAAATTTAGGTAAGCCATTAACTTATAGAGCAATCTATGAAGTGTTTAATACAGTTAAAAAGAAAACTGGCATAGAGTTAAATTTTCACGATTTAAGGCATACTTGTGCAACTGCTTTAGTTCAAAGTGGTATGGATATTAGTGTTGTTAAGATAATCTTAGGACATGAACATATCACTACTACACAACAATATACTCATATTTCAAATCAGTACCTTGAAGATAATTTAAGTAGATATTGGAATAAGAGTTCTTTAATTGGAGGTGGAGCAAATGGCAAGTAAAATGCCTAACAGTGATAAGTGGGAATTAATAGATAATGATAGTAACTCACAATGGCATGGAAGAAAGTTTAAATTTGATTTTTCATATATCGAGAGCAATAGCATTAAAAATGTAGTTAAGACTTATGTTTGGAGGAATTATAGAGAAGGAAATAATACTCTATCTAAGTTATATGAAGATAATAATAGATTTAAGTTATTTAATGAATTTACAATAAAAAGCAATATACATTCACTAACAGAGTTAAGTAACAATAATATTGAATTATTTATTTCATTCCTTAAAACTTATATTTCAAATAAAACTAATAGACCATTTTCTTACCAAACTCAAAAAATACACTTAGATAAGGTAAAGGCTATCATTCGTTGGGGACAACTATATATGCCTAATGAAGTGCCTAAAACAGAGATATTTACAGGTAATGAATATATAGGAGTTAATAGAAAACTTAAAATAGATTTTATTCCTGATGAAGTTTTAGAGAAGATAAATAAATCCTTAAAGAATGAGGAAAATTCTTATGTTAAATATGGAATAATCATTCTTCAATCAACAGGAATGAGAATTGGAGATATGCTTAAATTAACTACCGATAGCGTTAAGCCACATTTAATTAGTGGATATACTTTAACTTGGTATGACCATAAAAATCGTAAAGAACGTCAACCAATGCCTATTCCTAATGAGTGTGCTATCGCAGTCGAAAAGTTGATAGAGCATACAAAAGAATTAAGAGAACAGGTTGATAATAGTATTAAGAAATATTTATTTATTAGTGATATAAAAAGTGCAAATGCAATATCTAATAGAATTGGAGAAATTGATGTTATAACTCAGCAAACTTATAAATGGTGGTTAGTTAGTTTCATTAAAAATAATGATATTAGAGATACCAATGGTGAATATTATAACCTTACAGCACATCAATTTAGAAGAACACTTGCTACTGATATGTTATCTAAAGGAACTGATTTAAAGGCTATACAAGAAGTTTTAGGACACTCTTCTCCTATGACTACTAAACAAAGTTATGCTGATATTAAAGATAAAGAAAGAGCCGAAGTATTTAAGAATATAGGTATTATCGGTAACATCAACAAAGTTGATGAAACAGTTATAACAGATAAGAAAGATTTAATTTGGTTCAAGGAAAATAAGGATAAGAAAGCAAGAATGGAAGATGGTTATTGTACTAAACCTTGTAGTGATGGAAAAATTTGCGACAGATTATTAAAAAAGCAGAAATGCTACACTTGTAGTAGATATATCACTACTCCAGAGTATTTACAGGCTCATAAAAATCATTTAGCAGAGTTAGAAAAGCAATTAGAGGGGAATATATATGGCGACCATTATGCCGAGCATTTTCTCCCTACTATTGAAATTCTAAAAGAGATTGTAAAGAGATTGGAGGAAATATAAGATGGCAATAACTAAGTTAAATTTACAACCAATAACTACTGAAAGTAATTATAGTAATATAACTATTGGAAATTCTAAGTTTACTGATGATATATGGGATTTATCACCTTTTATAACTGCTAAAACAACTAAAAATAGCATGAAGAAGATTAATTTTAAATTTATAGAAAATAAAGATATTAAAATGACCGTAAAACTTTATGCTTATTATAGATTAGGGAAAGTTAAGCCCCAAACTGCTTTTAATGATATAAATGGTAAACTTCCTATATTTATAGAGTATTGTAATTTGAATAATATCAATAGTTTCAATGAGATAACTAAGGAATTATTTCTAAATTACTCACTATGGCTTAAAGAAGAAAAAGGAATTTCAGCAGGATATGTTAGATGTAAAACTGTTGAAGAAATTATTAAAATAGGTCAAATAAAAGGTTGGGGCGTTCCTAAGACCAATATATTTGTAGATTTCACTTCTTTAGATTTATGGGATACTAAAAAGGCTTTAAAAGAAAATAAAACTAAACCTATTCCAGAAGATATATTTGATAAAATACTTCAATGTTCATTGAAAGAAAAGAATATATTAACTAAAGCAGGAATAATAATTCAAAGCCAAACAGGACTTAGAATTAATGAGGTATTATCTATCCGACAAGGTTGTGTACACACAACTAATGGTGGATATGATTATATGGAGGTTACTCTTGGTAAAACTGAAAAAGGTGTTCCTATAATTCATAAGGTATTCATTAATGAATTAGTTAAAAATACAGTTTCAGAACTTGAAGAATACACTAAAGATTTAAGGGAAGAAAGTGGATTAAAGGAGTTATTCTTAGTTAGGTATAATAAGAGTTTTGAAGTTTTAAAGGTAGATAAATTTACTGATAGAAGATTACCTAATTTTATAAAAAGATGGGATATAAGAGATAGTAAAGGTAATTTATATCCACTAAAATCTCATCAATTTAGAGCAACTTTTGTTAGAGAACTTATTAAACAAAAAGTACCAATAGCACACATTATGAAACAGTTTGCTCACGTATCTATTGAAATGACTTCACATTACCTTACTTTAAAAGAGGAAGAAGTTAAAGAAATATATTCAGATATGATACTTGGAAAAGGTTTTAAAATTGCTGGACTTAGAGCAAAAGAAATTAAAACTAAACTTGATGAACAGTTTAGAGGTAAAACAGAGCAAGAGATTGATGATATAGTATCTAACTTATCTAAATCTATGAGTTTCAATCCATTACCTACAGGTGTATGCCTATATGATTTTAGGAGGGGTAACTGTTCAGATGGTGATGGCTGCTTCTTTTATAACTGCCCTAACTACATTACCGAGGTTAAGTTCTACCCTATCTTAAAGCAAGAATTAGATTTAATGGAAAAAGAAATGGCAAGGTATAAAGAGCTAGGGCAGCAACGTTCTTGGGAAAGGCAGTATGTTAAATATAAGTATTTGAAACCACTTGTAGATAGTTTGGAGGTGCAAATAAATGGTAAAGAAGCCTAATAGAAATACAGAAGGGTTAAAGGAGTTTGCAGAAAAGAAGAACCAAGAAACTATCGACAAGGTTAATAAAGTAATAGATAAATTGAAGCGTTCTAAAACTAAGAAGATTAACTTTAAAACTGTAGCCGAGGAATCAGGAGTATCTAAGGCTACTCTATACAACAATGATATTCTAAAAGAGCGTATATTAAGTCTTAGAGCCATTGAAAAAGGTGTTCCCGATGATAGTATAGTTGCTACACCTAAAGATAAATTAAAGGCTAAAGATGATAAGATAAAGCAATTATATGATGAAATAAAGAAACTAAAAGAAGATAAGCAAAACTTAATTATTCAGTTAGTTGAAATGGAAGAACTTAAAGATGAAAATAAAAGATTAAGAGAACAATTAGATAAATCAAAGGGTATGAAGTAAGTCGCAATCGTAATTTATGATGAATTAATGGGGGGATTCTATGTTTAAAATCCGATATGCTGATATTAGTGATGCTAAAACTTTGGCGGAAATACATTCAAGGTCATGGAAAGTAGCCTATAAAGAGATAGTTCCAAATGAAATATTAGAGAATATTACTATTGAAAAAAGACAGAAATACTTTGAAAAGGCACTAACCGACGGATGGGAAGAAGATGCTATTGTATTTAAGGATAATGAACCAGTTGGACTTATATGTATAGGAAAATGTAGAGATGCTGACAAACCTGATATATATGGTGAAATATGGGGAATATATTTATTGCCAGAGTGTTGGA
Source organism: uncultured Clostridiaceae bacterium (assembly GCA_946405135.1). Taxonomy (GTDB): domain Bacteria; phylum Bacillota; class Clostridia; order Clostridiales; family Clostridiaceae; genus CAMJGD01. The sequence goes on from CAMJGD010000041.1 coordinate 9,206, forward strand.
ATATGGGAATTGGTTCTGAATTAATCAATTGGGGTTTAAATGAATTAAAGAAAAGGCATTATAGTAAAGTTACTTTATGGGTACTGGAAGAAAATATAAATGCAAGAAAATTCTATGAAAAAATTGGATTTAAACATGATGGGACAGTTAAGGAAATAACAATAGGTAAAAAATTAAATGAATATAGATATGAAAAGTTTATTGTGTAATCTTCTTATATGACGAATTATCAACAAAGTTATTAACATGCTATACACAGAAAATAGTATAAAAAGAAAGGAAGTGAGTTTTAGTGAGAGTTTGGTACTTACAATACACTCTCTCACTAAAGATAATATATGAAAGAACTTGAAGTTAAAATAATAGATATAAATATAGCTGACCTTAGAGAAAAACTTAATAGCATAGGAGCAGAAAAGGTAAAAGAAGAAAATCAAATAAATAACATATATGATTTTCCAGACAGAAAGCTTTTGGATAAAAAAGGGTATGCTAGAATTAGAGTGGTAGAAGATAAAATAAATCATGAGTTTCACTATTATATGACCACAAAGAAAATGATAAGCCAGGATAAATTTAAAATAATGGAAGAAAATGAAGTAGAAATAAGTAATGCTGATTCAGGAAGCCAAATATTTATTTCTCTAGGTTTAGAACTAGTGGGCTCTGTAAAAAAATATAGAGAAAGTTACAAATTTAAAAATACTCTAGTGGAGATAGATATAAATGATAAAGATTTCTGCCCTTTTCCCTATATTGAAATTGAAGCCGAAAATGAAAAAGAGTTAAAAGAAGTAGTAGAACTTTTAGGTTATAAAATGGAAGATACAACTTCCAAAACCATATATGAATTACTTGGTGATAAAGGCAAAGTTAAGGGAATATAGATTATAAAAAAGGCTTTTGTAGACAAAACTACAAAAGCCTTTTTTATACTTTCATTACTTTTCTGGTAAATATGTACCATAACAGTTTTTCCATTTTTTCTGTTTCAAAACTATAGCATACTATAGTAAAATAGATTTACATTACAAATATTTTTTAGGGGGAAAACTCTATGGAAAACACATCTAAAGAACTGTTAGAGGGGGACTTAAGAAAGAACTTACTTAAGATGTCCATTCCTACCATGTTAGGATTTTTATTACAAGCTGTTTATGATATAGTAGACATAATATGGATAGGTAGAATATCCTCTCCTGCCGTAGCTGGAGTAACCGTATTTTCCACCATATTCTGGCTTGTGGAAGTTCTTAATGAAATTATAGGTACAAGTTCCATATCATTAATATCTCAAAGTTATGGTGCCGGGGACGAAAAAAGAACAAGGATAACCATAGAACAAACCATTACCTTTAAAGCTTTAGTAGCTATAGTAGCCGCTGTAATGATGTTATTCATCCTTAAACCCTTATTAAGACTTTTTACTCAGGATGATATAGTATTAAAAGCAGCCCTGGATTATGGTTATATAAGAATATTTTTTCTACCCATAATGTTTTCATCTTATACTGTAAATACTGCTTTAAGGTGTTTAGGAGATGCAAAAACTCCAATGAAGATAATGATAATTTCTTCTATTTTAAATGTGGTACTAGATCCTATTTTCATGTTTAAAACCATACCTGGAACATCCTTACCTGGTTTTAATATGGGGGTTTTTGGTGCAGCCTTAGCTACAGTAATATCTACTGTAATAGCCTTTTTAATAGGCTTCAATTTATTAATGTCAGGCAAAGGCAAAATAAAATTAAATTTTAAGGATTTATTTAAACTAAATTGGGAAATAGATAAAAAGCTATTAACCATAGGTTTACCTTCTGGTGTGGAAGTATTATTTAGGCAGTTATCTGGTATGGCTACTATTTATTTTGTATCCACTTATGGTACTAATGCTCTTGCTGCTATAGGTATAGGGAATAAGCTCTTTGGTTTTGCTTTTATGCCTCTTGTAGGCTTTGGTATGGGCAGCAGTGCTATAGTAGGTCAATGCCTTGGTGCAAATGATGTAAAAAGAGCAAAAGAAACCGCAAGATATGCCACTCTTATTAATGTAGTCTGTATGGTTTCATTATCAGCTTTAGCTCTTATCTTCCCTGGCGGTATTATGAGAGCCTTTATAAAAGATAGTGAAGTTATAGCTGTAGGAATTCCCATGATAAGAATAATGACTCCTGCACTTATTGGCGCTGCAGTAGCTATGGGGTTAGGTTCAGTATTTTCAGGTTCCGGTCACAACACTCCATTTTTACTATCCAGCTTAATCGCTCGTTGGGGAGTTCAAATACCTCTCCTTGCCTTAATGGTTTATGCATTTAAGCTTCCAATGGCTTATATATGGTCAAGTTTTTTAATAGCTGACGCAGTAGAAATGATAATAGTATATGGTTTCTACAAAAAGGGAACTTGGGAAACCAAACGAGTTTAAGCTATTTTTGAGGTAAAACCGCCCTTGCTCTTGCAAAGGCGGTAATAATTTAATTTACTCTTTTTCTTTATTTACAAAATAATTATTAAAGTAAAGTTTGTTTATATAATTCTTTATACTCATTAAAAACTTCTTCATCTTTCGCATAATATATATAGTCTTTATCAATGCTTATTGCCGTTTTTAAATAGATGGTTGCTGTACAAAAATCACCCAGCTTTGCACATATAACTGATAAGTTATAGTAGGCATCTGCATAATTAGAATTAATAGAAACTGCTTTACTACAAGCTTGTTTAGCGTCATCAATTACACCCATATGACATAACAATTGTCCCTTCCTATTATAGGCTATATCGTAATCAGAATCTAAGTGAATAGCCTTGTCATAGCACTCTATAGCTTTCGTATAATTTCCAAGTTCTTCTTCTGCATAAGCTTTAAATACATAAGTTTCCTTAGTAGGCTCAATATTCAAAGATTTATTATAATTTTCTATAGCTTCATTATATTTTTCAGAACAATATAATGCATAACCTTTATTCGTGTATATTACAGAATTATTAGAATTAATTTTTAAAGCCTTATCATAATAGTATACTGATTCATTATACATTTCTATACAATCATAATAATAAGCAATAGAATTATATATATATTCATCATCACAACCTCTTTTTATAGCCTCTTTATACAACAAAATTGCCTCATTAAAATTTTCATGTGAACTTTTTAAATCTGCTAATTCTAATAATTTTTTTGATTTAAAAGTTACTGTTAAATTATATACTCTATCTTCTAGAAACTTCTCTACTAACTGTTCAGATTTATTCTCTGCATCTTCTTCACAAAAATCCAATTCTTCAAGCCATTGCATATAATGTATTATTTCATGAGCTATAGACACTAATATTGATTTCCTAAATTCATTAATATCATTTAAGTTATCTTTATGATTTTCCACATCCACTCTAATATAAGGATTATACCCCCTGCTATCAGGTACATAAAATGCTGATAAGAAAGTTTCTTTATTATTTATTTTACTTATATACTTACTCCTTAAATAAACTGTAACTGTAACAGGAAAATCCAATTCCGTTCTAATCCATTTCCCAAACTCTATTACTATTTCTCTTAGTTGTAATTCAATTCCATCTAGACATCTAATTCTTAATCCGCACCGTGACATATGACTAATACCTCCAAATTTAATCAGTAGGAACTTTAAGTTTATCTTTCAACAAAACTGTAACTCCATTTATGCAACTCCTATACCAATCCCTACAGATGAAATTGGGCAATCCCAAACCCTTTATTATATTAAAACCGCCTTTGTTCTCACAAAGGCGGTAATAGATTGGTTGACTGTTCTTATTGTATTTTATAATTCAAAATTCCCTAAATTCAGTCTAAAATATTTATCAATTATTGTTTTTTCAAACGCTGACCAATGACAAGCTGGTATGCTTATTTTATTTTCCGGAATATATTCATCCTTTGGCGTAGGTAAGTCAACATAATTTCCTATTAACCTTAATTGCTTAATTGGAATTACTCTTTTTGATGTAGATATCATTGTAATTAGATATTCTGGTACCTGCTCCGCTCTAGATGTTTGAATATATTCAAGCTTAGAAATTTCCTCCTTTGAGTTCGGTATTTTTTCATCTTTTGTTATTTGAACATATATAATTGGCACTATATGCCCTG
>CAMJGD010000042.1 GCA_946405135.1 uncultured Clostridiaceae bacterium
AGGTTGGAGGTTCGAGCCCTCTTCGCGGAGCCATTTTTATTTTTTGACGTAAAATTAAATAGCAATTTCACAAACACTTAGTTTAAATAGACTAGGTGTTTTTATTTTTTATGATAAAAGTTTATGACTAAATTCTATAAAAAATGGATAGCATAGAATACATAGGTAACAATATGTTAATTATCAACATTCACACTAAGGCTTTGCTTTCAGTGAAGAAGTGAAGAAAAATTCGCAATATTTAATCTATTTAGAAGGAAATTTAATTTTTTAATAGAATAGTATTAATATGAACGTACTAAAATGTAAAACAAATATAGGGGGTCTTGCTCATGAAAGATTATAAAATAAAAAATTTAAGAAATGTGGGTATAATAGGACACAGCGGATCAGGAAAGACTTCTTTAGCAGAAGCGCTACTATATTATACCAAAACCACAGATAGGCTAGGAAAAATTGAAGAAGGAAATACGATTAGTGATTTTGATATAGAAGAAAAGAAAAGAAGAATATCTATATCAGCTTCAGTAGTACCTTTTGAGTGGGAAGATGTAAAAGTAAATATGGTAGATATACCAGGATATTTTGATTTTATTGGAGAATCTATCCAAGGAATGAGAGCAGTAGATGTAGCTATGATAGTGGTATGTGGAGTATCAGGGATAGAAGTAGGAACTGAAAAAGCATGGAACTATGTAAACAAAATAAAACTCCCTAGAACATTTTTTATAAATAAACTTGATAGAGAAAATAGTGATTTTGAAAAGGTTTTAACGCAGCTTAAAGACAAATTTGGCATTTCCGTAGTTCCAATACAATACCCTATTGGAAAAGAAGAAGAATTTAAAGGAGTAATAAACGTTATATCAAGAAGAGCAAGAGTATTTAATCCAAAAACTAAAGAAATGGAAACAGCTGAAATCCCTGAGGATTTAATGGATAAGGTTGATGAATGCAAGAAAATGATTATGGAAGCTGTAGCTGAAACTGATGAAGCTTTACTTGATAAGTATTTTAGTGAAGGACAGTTAAGCGATGAAGAAATATATTCTGGGCTTATAAAAGGTTGTGCTAGTGGAGATGTTGCTCCAGTTATGTGTGGAAGTGCACTTCAAGTTATAGGAATGAATACACTTTTAGAAGATATAATCGAATGTTTCCCATCACCAGAATATGCTATTCCGCAAAAAGGCTTAGATATTAAGAAAAATGAAGAGGTTTACATTAAACTTAATGAAGAAGACCCGTTTTCAGCCATGGTATTTAAGACTATAGCAGATCCATTTGTAGGAAAGTTATCTTTGTTTAGAGTAATAACAGGAAAGATAACACCAGATGCTGTAGTTTATAATATAAATAAAGAAAAACAAGAAAAAGTAGGAACCTTATATTTTATGAGAGGAAAGAATCAGCTTCCAGCTAAAGAAATAATTGCAGGAGATATAGGGGCTGTAGCAAAACTTCAATATACAAGTACTAGTGATACACTATGTGATCCTTCCTTTAAGATTAGGTACGATAAATTTAATTTCCCTGAACCAGTAATGTCAATGGCTATTTTACCTAAAGCCAAGGGGGATGAGGATAAGATATCTTCAGGACTTTCAAGACTATTAGATGAAGATCCTACTTTTAAAATATCTAGAGATGTTGAGAATGCAGAAACTATAGTTTCTGGAGTCGGAGAAACTCACTTAGAAGTAATAGCAAGTAAATTAAAAAATAAATTTGGAGCTGAAGTAATATTACAGACTCCAAAGGTTCCATATAGAGAAACCATAAAGAAAGTTGCAGACGTTCAAGGAAAACATAAAAAGCAATCTGGAGGCCATGGCCAATATGGAGATGTTTGGGTTAAATTTGAACCAAGAGCTGAAGGCGATGAATTAGAATTTGTAGATCAGGTAGTTGGTGGTGTTGTTCCAAGAAACTTTATACCAGCTGTAGAAAAAGGCTTGAGAGAGTGTATACATCATGGTGTTTTGGCAGGCTATCCTGTAATAAGATTAAAAGCCACACTACATGATGGATCTTACCATCCAGTAGATTCTTCAGAAATGTCTTTCAAGATTGCAGCATCTCTTGCATTTAAGAAGGGATTAGAACAAGCGGAACCTGTGTTATTAGAACCAATAATGCACGTAGAAATATTAGTTCCAGATGAATACATGGGAGATGTTATAGGAGATATCAATAAGAAAAGAGGAAGAGTATTAGGCATGGAACCAGAGGATGGAATGCAAAGGATTGTAGCTGAAGTGCCTCAGGGTGAGATGTTCCAATATGCTACAGATTTAAGATCAATTACTCAGGCAAGAGGAAGTTTCAGCATGAAATTTGAAAGATACGAAGAAGTTCCAGCTACAGAAGTGCCTAAAATAATTGAAAATGCAAAAACAGTAAAAGAGTAAATATAAAAAAATCACAGAGTGGCTATTAAAACCCTCCGTGATTTTTTCTATTTTAAAATATTAATAGTTTTCAGCAAGTAATTCAAAATAAGCTTTAGGATGAGCACAAGCTGGGCACATTTCAGGAGCAGCTGCACCTTCATATATAAATCCACAGTTTAAGCATTTCCATAAAGTTTTTGAGTCTTTCTTGAACACTGTATCATTTTCAATGTTTTCTAATAACTTTTTATATCTTTTTTCATGATGTTCTTCTACTTTTGCTATGTTTCTAAGTACAGCAGCAATTGCTGGAAATCCTTCTTCTTCAGCAACTTTAGCAAATTCAGGATAAAGGATTGACCATTCTTCATTTTCACCTGCTGCAGCTGCACGAAGATTAGCTTTAGTATCTCCTAGTGCCACAGGATAAGCAGCATTTATTTCTACAGCTTCTCCATTTAATGACTCATTTAAAAATTTAAAGAACCTTTTAGCATGCTCTTTTTCATTGTCAGCAGTTTCAGTGAATATGTTTGATATCTGCACATACCCTTCTTTTCTTGCTACAGATGCATAATAAGTATATCTGTTTCTAGCCTGAGATTCTCCTGCAAAAGCTTTTAAAAGATTTTCAGCAGTTTTAGTTCCTTTTAGTGATTTCATAAATATTACCTCCCTGTATATTAATATGGCTTCTTAAAGTGAAGCTATTATTGACTTAATAAGATAAAATTTTAAGAAAAAATGTAAATAAAAAATGGAATTAGGTTACTAAAGTAAAAATGGATAAATTATTACCTCATGGTTATATTAAAAGTATAACACTCTCTATGTTTATTTACAATTATATGAGTGTATTGAATATTTTATTAAAGGTAGGAGGCACTTGCCATGTCGGATTATAGATTAGATGTTAATGGACATATAGGTCTAAATGAGTATAGCAATATATATGATTATATGGATGTAGTAGATGCTAAGGATAATTTCACCATATCTTTGGATGAAGTTGCTAATGAAAATATAGAAATTATATGCACCATGCTTCGAAATAAAAATTTTAAAATATCTTATACGGGTAACAGGCGAGATGGAAGATATTACATTGCAGCCTCAAAGTTAGACAATTAAAAAATAAAGTTTTAGTGTAATAGTTCTAATTATAAATATAAAAGAGGTTAAAACATTTACAAGTTATGATATAATAAAAAATGATTATTTGATGTTAAAGTGCTTTTTAGTAATTGTTTTATGACTATTTCTAAAAAGTTTAATTTAGAAATTTATTTATAAAATTTTAATAAAGTTTTACGGATGGAGGGTTTACATGAAAAATTATGTCGTTGGCTTAGATCTTGGAGGAACAAAAATAGCAGGTGCTATTTCTGATTTAAATGGAAATGTGATTTATCAAACCACACTTCCTACAGAAGCTCATGAAGGAGAAAAACCTGTATTAGAGAGAATGATAAAAGTTATAGAAAAGGTTATAAGTGAATCTGGAAAAACTATAGAAGATGTGAAAGCAATAGGTATAGGCTCACCAGGACCTTTAGACTGCAAGAGTGGAACCATACTAATTACACCAAATCTGCCTTTTAGAAATTTCAATATAGTGTCTCCTATAAAGGAAAAGTTTAATGTACCTGTATATTTGGATAATGATGCTAATGTTGCAGCTATAGGGGAATTCATGCTTGGGGCAGGAAAAGGTACTCAAAATATGGTATACATAACTGTAAGTACAGGAGTTGGTGGTGGAGCCATCATCAACGGTAGAATATATAGAGGAAATACTTTTAATGCTCTAGAAATAGGACATACTACTATATTACCAGAAGGGCCAAGATGTAATTGCGGAAACTATGGATGTGTTGAAGCACTTGCTTCAGGAACAGCTATAGCTAAAAGAGCAAAGGAAGCTGTAGAAAAAGGAGAAGAAACAAGTTTAAGAAGCTATAGTAATATTACATCTTATGAAGTATTTAAAGAAGCTGAAAAAGGTGATAAGGTAGCTAAAAGTATATTAGATAGCTGTTTAAGTTATCTTGGCATATGTGTAGCAAATACCATAACAAGTTTTGATCCTGAAATGGTAGTAATCGGTGGAGGCGTGTCTAAAGGTGGACAAATTGTTTTTGACAAGGTAAAAGAAGTAGTCGACACAAGATGCTTTGAAGCTATGGCAAAAGCATGTAAGATAGTTCCTGCAGCTTTAGGAACAGATGCTGGGGTAATTGGAGCCTTAGCTCTAGCTATAATGGAAAGCAAATAGTGATGCTTTTATGACTAGAATATTTATAACTAGACATGGTGAAACTGCTTGGAATATAGAAAAAAGAATGCAGGGATGGAAAGATTCGCCACTTACCGATTTAGGATTAAAGCAAGCAACTTGGCTTGGAGAAAGATTAGAAAATGAAGCTATAGATGTAATATATTCAAGTCCTTTAAACAGGGCTTACAAAACAGCTCAACTTATAAAAGGTAACAGAAATATTGATATAGTTAAATTGGAAGATTTAAGGGAAGTACATCTTGGAGAATGGGAAGGAAGAACTGTAAAAGAGATAGAGGATTTAAATCCAAAGGAAATTGAAAACTTTTTTCATGCTCCTCATTTATATAATCCTCCACATTCTGGAGAAAGTTATGAGGATGTAAAAAATAGAGCTCATAAAACTATAAAATCTATAATAGAAAAGCATGAAGGAGAGAATATTCTTATAGTAACTCATGCTGTAACCCTTAAAATTTTAATGCTTTATTTTGAAGAACGACCTTTAGAAAAATTATGGGAACCGCCTTATATACATCAGACAAGCCTAACAGAAATAGAATTATCAAATAATGTACCTGTAATAAAAATGTATGCAGACGTTTCGCATTATAAAGATGAAGTATTAAGATAAATATGAACATACAAAATTAATTTAAGACTATGATTTGCAGACAATTGTAATAATAAATATAATATGTAATAAAAATTATTAAGTTTATTTATTATTTTTGCAGCGAATTCATAGTCTTTTTTATTATACTTATATGAAAACAAAATAATTACTTATTATTGTAATTAAATCCATATTAATTACAAAATTTATTTTTAATCCAACGCAGCACATATGCTTACTTTTTAGGAATAATAATACCAGTATATAAAGGGTATATATGCAAACAATAAAGGTAAAAGCAAAAGGTTTATAAGATATAATTGTATTATTTTATAATTTAATTTAGAAAGGCAGGTGAAATCCGTTATAAATTTACTAAGAAAAAATTAAAAAAATATCAGATTTTAGTAGATTTTGTGTAACGGAAACATTCATATGGCTAAGAAAGGAATGAGAAGACCTAGTCCTAAGGATGCTCATGGCACGGAAAGCAATAAAAAACAAAAATTCCCCAAAAATGATATGCCTCCTGTGCCTGAAATACAGGGAAAAGCAAAGGCTGGACATAAAAAGGCTGGTCTTATAGATTATGATATAAATGATGATATAGATTAGAACACAATTTATTTATGAGGAGGAGTCTAACCTATGACAAAAGATAGTCAGCCAGATAACAAGAAAGCTAGGATAGAAAAGAGCAATGGGCAGACGCCTATAACTAGAGAAACTGCAAAAAATCATAATAGAACCACAAAAAAGCAGTCTAACCCTGAAAGGTAATTTAGCATCAATATTTAAAAACTGTATTATAAATAAGAAATAAATTCTTCTGTTTTCTGATATATTACTTTTATATAATTTTTCATAGAAGTTAAGTAAAAGTATTAAAATGTTTTGTATATCTGTTTAAACTTAATCCGCCTTCAAGAAATTCCATTAGGATGAATTTTGAGTAAATAGATAAAATCATATGCTACAGAAAACAGGAGGATTTTTCATATATCTACCTACTATTTTAATTAGCTTTTAGCTGGATTTAATAGTAGGTAGCTTTATTTTTAGTATCAAACTAAAAAATACATATAATTATAAGTGCATCACTGTGATATAATATAAATATGTTTATATTTGGAATAAGATAGGAAATAATTTAGAAGGGAAGTGAACTCTTCTGGCTGCCACATTTAGAGGAAAGGTCAGAAATATTAAATGAAAAGAGAGATAAAGATAGAAATAATAGCTGTAGGAACAGAAATACTTCTTGGAGATATAGTAAATACAAATGCACAGTTTTTATCAAGAGAATTGGCTAATTTAGGTATTTCTGTATATAGGCAGACTGTAGTAGGGGATAATGCTCAAAGAATTCTTGAGAGCTTTCATGAAGCTTTTAAAAGATGCGATATTATAATAACTTCTGGAGGACTTGGACCTACTCAGGATGATATAACTAAAGAAATGGCTGCAAAATATTTTAATAAGGAATTGGTGCTTCACCAAGAATCTTTAAACAAAATAGAAGATTATTTTAAAGCTAAAGGTGGAGAACTTACAAAAGGAAATAGGAAACAAGCTTACTTCCCAAAAGATGCCATAGTTTTAGATAATCATAACGGCACAGCTCCTGGAGCTATCATAGAAGGAGAAAATAATAAAGTTATTATAGTACTTCCTGGACCTCCAAGAGAACTAGTACCTATGTTTAAAGAGGGAGTACTTCCTTATTTAAAGCAATTTTCTGAGGGTGTCTTATATTCAAAGGTGCTAAGAATTTTTGGTATAGGGGAAGGAAACATGGCGGATAAAATAAAAGATATATTAGAAAACCAAAGTAATCCTACCATTGCACCCTATGCAAAGGAAATGGATGTTACATTAAGGATAACGGCTAGGGCTAAAGATGAAGAAGAGGCAAAGCTTCTTATTGCACCGGTGGAAAAGAAAATCAGGCAGCGTCTTGGAGAGGACATTTATGGAGAAGGAGATACTACTTTGGAAAATGTGGTAGGAGAGATGTTGCTAAATAAAAAAGTTACTATAGCTACAGCAGAATCCTGTACGGGAGGTATGCTAGCAGCAAGACTTATAAATTATCCAGGAATATCAGAGGTGCTTATGGAAGGGGCAGTTACTTATTCTAATGAAGCTAAAGTTAAGAGATTGGGAGTTAAAAAAGAAACTTTAGATAGATTTGGAGCTGTAAGTAAAGAAACAGCAAAAGAAATGGCTGAAGGCATAGCTAGAACTGCAGGTACAGATATTGGTATATCTGTTACAGGAATAGCTGGTCCAGGAGGCGGTACAGAAGAAAAACCTGTAGGGCTTGTATATGTAGGTTTATGCATAAAAGGTAAAACCACAGTGAGAAAATATAATTTTCAAGGGAATAGAGAAAAAATAAGAACAAGAACTGTTATGAATTGTCTAGATTGGATAAGAAGAGAAGTAAATAAATTATAGATAAAATTTATTAAGGAAGGTAGGTGAAAATGCGGATTTAAATTTATAATATGAATTTACTAATTATAGGCTTTATATTACTAAATTTAGTTCGCAAATAGCATGAAACCTGTATTTAGAGTTAATCTTTTTGCCCTGATTCTAGTATTACTTCAGGTATTAGGGGCTAATTTTGCTGGGATACTGCTTAATAATCTATCAATAGCTCAAAGGCTTATAGTATCTCAATTAATTTTTTTAATAATACCTAGTATAATATATTTTATTATAACTAAACAGTCTATAAAAGAAACACTAAGACTTAACAAAATTTCAGTTAAGGAAATACTCTTATGCTTTTTATTAGCGTTTTTAGCTCAACCTGTGGCTTGGTTTTGTTCATTTTTATCTAACTTATTTTTCCAAAATTCAGTGGCACAAGTATTTGATGCTATGAAAGATATATCTTATCCAGCAATGCTTGGAGTTATGGCTCTTACTCCTGCTATATGTGAGGAAATTACCATGAGAGGAATAGTTCTTTCAGGTTACGATAATAAGACTACATTTAAAGCTTCTCTTATGACAGGACTTATATTTGGAATACTTCATATGAATGGACAACAGTTTCTATATGCTTTTGCTCTAGGAATATTATTTGGATATCTAGTGAGGATAACTAATTCAATATTTTCTACTATGATATGTCATTTTACCTTTAATGGAATACAGGTATCCATGTCTAGGTTATTTATTAAAAATTTAGACAATATAAAAGACCAATCTAATGCCATAATGTCTATGTCAGTTTCAGAAAAAATTAATTATCTTATAGTGCTGTTTTCTATGGCTTTAGTATTTTCTGCTATAATATTTTTAGTTGTAAGAAGTATTAAGAAAAACAGAGAAAAAACTGCTTTTGAATATAGTAATGTTGAAAACAGCTGCTACGTGGATTCAGGCAGAACAATTTTTAAAAGCTCAAAGTATTCTCCAGAAGTTTTAGAAAATGAGTTTGTTTTAAACATACCTATGGTGATAATGATTGGTTTTTATATATTTTTTATAATTAAAACAGCTTTTTAGTATTATGGAATAATTATATTAACTTGTTCATAGAATATATTAAAAGGAGCAGTACCTAAATAGGTAACAAAGCTCCTTTTAATATTAAGTCAATATTGATTTTTAAAAATTACTCTTGGGATTTTATGTTGTTTTTGTATAACAAAACGGCACCTACCGTTAAAGCTATAGCTGCACCAACACTAATGCCTATAGCAATGCTTCTTTTATTTATTATGCTTAAGTCTTTCCTTTTAGCAGGTATGATCAGTACATCTTCCTCCATAATTTCCTCCTAAAAAATAGAATAGTAAAAATATTCTTAACTTAATTTTACCATGTTTTCTACTTATTATACAATATAAAAAAATGAAGAGGTTATTTTTTAACCTACTTCATTCTGTTTCATGTCCATTAATAAATTTATTTAATGCTAAGTCTTCTGATTTTATCCATCCTCTTGAGTTAGTGGTCACACTCCCTAAAAGTGAAATTTCATACCATAGCTTATGGTTTACTTCAGCTTTTACTAGTACATTAAATTTACAGGGATAAGAGAGTTTTACTAGTACAGGACTTTCTTCTAAAGGAGCTATATACATATTGCAGTTTTTAGATACTTCTCCAGTGGAGTATTCTGGTTCCATATATTTTACATACAAATTTGTATATTTAAAACTCTCTTTGGAACATTTTTCTTTAAGCACTTCATTTTCCTTGTTTACAGCTATGACTTGCTTTCGTTGATTATCTAATTTTTGAGCCAAATAAAAATAAAATCCCCCGAAGCATGCAATTAGTATTAGGAAAAAATATATCAAAAAATTCTCCCCCTAAAATAGGTATTCTTCTATAATTATATTGTTAAGTCTCTTAGTCTATGAATAAATAGTATTATTTATTCATAGAATTGTGGCAAGGAAACCACACTTTCTTGTCTGGGTGGAGAAATTGCCACTTGCCGATAGGCAACTTATTTCATTTTTGATATAATTACAATATAAATTAAGAGATAACCGTTGCTTGTCTCGGTGGTAATTGACGTACAATATAAATATATCTGAAATGAATAAGATAGAATTTTATGTAGTAATTGTAGTTAGGCTTTTAGAAACGCTATTAAAATATGGAAATTTAAAAATAATTACGTGAGTTACAACGTAATATATGAATAAAATAGTAAATAGATAAGGGGGGAAATCATTTGTCAAAACTGGTAACATTGTAAAACTAGGAAACAAAAAGCAGGTTGATAGCGAGTTTTATAAAGTTTTGGCATGGGAGTTATGGGGAAAATCGGTTTAGTTTTTGCAGGCGGTGGAGGTAAAGGTGCTTACCAGGTAGGCGTTTGGAAAGCACTTAAGGAATACGGCATTGATAAAAATATATCTGCAATTTCAGGTACTTCTATAGGAGCATTGAATTCAGTACTTTTTCTTCAAGGAGATTACAATCTGGCTGAAGATGTATGGGTAAACATATCACAAGATAGGATGCTTCCTGTAGATAAAAAGTTAATATTAAGAAATTTTATATGTGTGGAGCTTTCCATGCGTAAGACAGAAAACATACTTCAATGGGCTGAAAAATTAGAGGAAAATGGAACAGTAACAAGAGAAGGTTTAATAAAAATAGTAGAAGAATGTATGAATTATGATGTACTGCTTAAAAGCAGCACACCTTGCTACGCAACTTGCTGCCTAGTACCAGATATAGAAGCAGAGTATTTTAAACTTAATGATTATGATGAAGAACATATAAAGTCTATATTATTTGCTACTACATCTATACCTTTAGTATTTGATAAAGTTTTAATTGATGGTAAATACTATATGGATGGAGGAATTAAAGATAATATTCCTATAAAACCTGTTTATGATGAAAAGTGTGACACTATAATTGTAGTTTATTTTAATAGAAAAAATAGAGTGGATAAGAGTCTTTATCCTGGAGCTAATATAGTGGAGATACTTCCTTCTAGGGAACAGGGGGGATGGATAAGCGGTACCTTGGATTTTTCTCAATATGGAGCTATAGAAAGAATAATTCAAGGGTATAAGGATACTATAGCTGTATTTCAAGGAGTGTTTGATGATTACAAAGAGTACATGGATATGGAAGAGCATATAAGAAACAAGAAAGAATTAATCTATACTAATCTTGAAGAAATAATGGTTCAGGATTTATCTTTAAAAGAAGGCATAGATAAGATAAGACATATAAAAGTGGTAAATGATAATCTTAAAAAAGTGGGAAAAGTTAATAAGAAGAAAGGAATATCTTATTAGGAGGTGTAAAGTAGGCCTGTACTTATTCGTGTATTCAGGTTTACTGATGTTATTATGATTAAAGAAAATTTGAAAGATATAATAAAGAGAAGTAACAACATTGTATTTTTTGGTGGAGCAGGGGTATCTACTGAAAGTGATATACCAGATTTTAGATCAGAAAATGGCCTCTATAAGACTAAAAGAAATAAATCTTACTCTCCAGAAGAAATGTTAAGTCACAGTTTTTTTATAAATCATAAAGAAGATTTTTATGAATTTTATAAGAGCAAAATGATATATGCTAATGCTAAACCTAATTTAGCTCATATGGCTCTTGCAAAGCTTGAAAGTGAAGGCAAGGTTAAAGCTGTTATAACTCAAAATATAGATGGTTTACATCAGATGGCAGGTAGTAAAAATGTATTGGAACTTCATGGTTCTATCCATAGAAATTATTGCATGGATTGTGGAAAGAAGTTTTCTTTAGATTATGTGATGAAATCTAAAGATATAGTGCCCTATTGTGACAGTTGTGGTGGTACAGTTAGACCTGATGTGGTTTTATATGAAGAGGGCTTGGATATGAATGTGATAAGTAAGGCTATAGATTATATATCAAAAGCAGAGGTACTGATAGTAGGCGGAACATCCTTAGTAGTTTATCCTGCTGCTGGGCTACTAAAATATTTTGGAGGAAATACTTTGGTGTTAATAAATAAATCCGCTACACCTTATGATAATGAAGCCGATATGGTGATAAGAGATAATATAGGAAAAACATTGTGGAAAGCTTTAGAAGAATAGTAGTAGAATGCTTTAGATGACTTTTATAATATAATAGTACTATTATATTATAAACTGCCAAGGAAAGAAAAAGGTAGTAACAACAGAAATAAAGCTAATTGGTATGGTAGAAAAATAATTATTGCACTTTCCAATTATGCAAGTAGTCAACTATGTTCTGAATGTGGATATAAAAATGAAGAAGTAAAAAATCTAGCACTTAGAGAATGGATATGTCCCAATTGTGGAACACACCATGATAGAGACATAAATGCTAGTAAAAACTTACTGAAATTAGCTATATAATTTTGGTATTATAACGAGGTTGGTTCGACCTTTAGAGCGTGGGTAAACTTGCTACATTAGTAGTATTGACCATGAAGCCCCCACTTCAACGAAGTAAGTGGGGTGTAGTTCACTTAGTCTAAATACGGTTGTGTGGTAAAAATACTACTTAATGTCAGAAACATAGCACAACTGAGTTTAGGCTTTACAGTGGAAGAAAAGTCCTATTTTCAAGGGAAAAGAAGCTATTATTTCTATAAGCGGTGGGAGGTTCACAATTTTTATGTTTAACTATAAACTAATACGGTGCCTGGTGTATCCATAGGAGAATTAAAAAGAATTATAGATTATGATAAAGAAACTTAAGAATAATTATGTATAGATAGAGAATAATAAATAATGCTGTAGAATTTATGTGATATTATAAATTACGTTGTTCAGAAAAAGTCACATTCAATGAGCCAAAGAATTTTGTGTATACAAATGTAAAGCAAAATTCGAAACATTCAAAAAAATGTTGACAAACTGAAAAATATGTATTACAATATTAATTGTCTTTAGTTTAAAAGACACTGGTCTTTGAAAATTGAACAGAGAATGATAAAGTAAACCAGCAATTCTTTTG
>CAMJGD010000043.1 GCA_946405135.1 uncultured Clostridiaceae bacterium
CTTGGGAAGATTATAAAAATAAAGCCATAGAAAATTATGAAACTAATATTTTAGGATGGCTAAATAACAATGAAGTTAATAGAAAATCTGAATCTAAAGAAAAAGATGAGAAAATAAACTACAGCTATAGTCCAGAAGATGAAATTGGAGTTGGAGGACTTAAAACTAAATTTAGAAACAATATAGAAGCTATTAAAACTTTAAAGGTTATTGAAGAAGAAAATAGATTGGCAACACCAGAAGAACAAAAAATACTTGCTAAATACGTAGGATGGGGAGGTATGGCTCAAGCCTTTGATATTAATAGTACAGGATGGAATAGTGAATATACAGAGCTAAAGGCACTACTTACTCCTGAGGAATATGTATCTGCAAGAGCGTCTACACCTAATGCTCATTACACTTCACCTACAGTAATTGAAGGAATTTATAAGGCGCTTGAAAGCTTTGGGGTTAAAACAGGAAATATATTAGAACCTTCCATGGGAGTTGGAAATTTCTTTTCCATGCTTCCAGACAGCATGAAAGATTCTAAGTTATATGGAGTAGAGCTTGATGATATTTCAGGGAGAATAGCAAAGCAGCTATATCAAAAGGCTGATATTAAAATACAAGGCTTTGAAGAAAATAACTATCCAGATAATTTCTTTGATGTTGCTATAGGTAATGTCCCCTTTGGAGATTATAAGCTTCATGATCCTAAATATGATAAATATAATTTTTTAATACACGATTACTTTTTTGCTAAGGCTTTAGATAAAGTAAGACCAGGTGGAATTATAGCTTTTATAACTTCTAAAGGTACTATGGATAAAGAAAACAATAGTGTAAGAAAGTATATTGCAGAAAGAGCAGAACTAATTGGAGCTATAAGACTTCCTAATACTGCCTTTAAATCAAATGCCAATACAGATGTTACAGCGGATATTATATTTCTTCAAAAGAGAGAAAGGCTACAGGTTGTAGAAGAAAATTGGCTTCATGTTGCAAAAACAGAAGATGGAGTACCTATAAATGAATATTTTCTTGATAATCCAGAAATGCTTCTTGGAAAGATGGTTTTTGACCAGAGAATGTTTGGTGAAGGCAGTAAATACACAGCCTTAGTTAATGATGATGAAAATTTTGATTTAAGTGAAGCTTTAGCTAAAGCAGTTCAAAATCTAAATGCTAATATAGTAAGTTTTGAAAGAGAAGAAGATACTGCGAAAGATTTTATTCCTGCTGATCCTAATGTTAGAAATTATACCTATACCTTTATAGATAACCAGCTTTATTATAGAGAAAATGCTGTAATGAGAAAGATTGAAGCTTCAGGAAAGATTTTAGAGAGAATAAAGGGACTTCATGCTATAAGGGAAATCACTAGAGAAATAATAGATATTCAAACTAATGGTTGTACCAATGAAGAGTTAAAAGAAAAGCAGGAAATTTTAAATAAAAGATATGATGCTTTTGTTAAAAGTTATGGATATATAACAGCAAGAACTAATAATACAGCATTTAGAGATGACAATGATTATCCTCTCTTATGTTCTCTTGAAGTAGTAGATGAAAACAAAAATGTTACTAAAGCTGATATGTTTACTAAACAAACTATAAGGCCTCAGATAAAGATAACAGAAGTTGATACAGCCATTGAAGCTCTTACTGTAAGTCTAAATGAAAAAGGAACAGTAGACTTATCGCTAATGTTAGAAATTTATGATAGCACAAGAGAGAACATTATAAATGAACTTAAGGGTTTAATATTCTTAAATCCTGAAAAATATAACAAAGATGATTTACTTCAAGGATGGGAAACTCAAGATGAATATTTAAGTGGAAATGTAAGGCAGAAATTAAAATTAGCAAAGCTTTATGCTGAAACTAATCCAGAGCTTTTTACACAAAATGTAGAAGCTTTAGAAAAAGTGCAGCCAGTAAATTTAGAGGCTAGTGAAATTGATATAAGGCTTGGAACAACATGGATTGAAGAAGGAGATATAGAAAAATTTATTTATGAAACCTTAGGAACTCCAAAGTATGCTCAAAACTCAGGTTCTCGTTATAGCAGCAATGAAATAAAGGTTCATTATAATAATTTCAATTCATCTTGGGTTATAGAAAACAAAGGTATAGATGGTTATTCCGTTGCAGCAACAGAAACCTTTGGAACTAAAAGGCTTAATGCTTACTACATTATTGAAGAAGCCTTAAACCTTAGAACTGTTACTGTAAAAGATAGAATAGAAGATGGAGATACTGTAAGATATGTACTTAATCAAAAGGAAACCATGCTGGCGAGAGAAAAGCAAAATCAGATTAAGGAAGAATTTAAGAACTGGATATTTAGAGATCCTGACAGAAGAAAGAAGTATGTTGAATTCTATAATGAAAACTTTAATAACATAAGGCTTAGAGAATATGATGGGAGCCATTTAACCTTCCCTGGAATGAATCCAGATATTAAGCTTAGACAGCATCAAGTAAATGCTATAGCTAGAATTTTATATGGTGGTAGTACACTTCTTGCTCATTGTGTTGGTGCAGGAAAGAGCTTTGAAATGATAGCAAGTGCTATGGAACTTAAAAGATTAGGTCTTTCAAAGAAAAGCATATTTGTAGTGCCTAATCATTTAACAGAGCAGATGGGAGCAGAGTTTTTAAGATTATATCCTTCAGCGAATATTTTAGTTACAACTAAAAAAGACTTTGAAAAGCAGAACAGGAGAAGATTTGTAAGCAGAATTGCAACAGGAGCTTATGATGCAATAATTATAGGTCATACTCAATTTGAAAAAATACCAATTTCAAAGGAAAGACAAGAAAGAATGTTAAATTATCAGATTGACCAAATGACCTATGCTATTGAAGCTACCAAAAGAGAAAGGGGAGAAAACTGGTCAATAAAACAGATGGAGAAATTTAAAAAGAGTTTAGAGAGTGAACTTAAAAGGCTTCTGGATGAATCAAGAAAGGATGATGTTATAAACTTTGAAGAGCTTGGTATTGACACTATGTTTGCAGATGAAGCACATTATTATAAAAACTGTGCAGTATTTTCTAAAATGAGAAATGTGGCTGGAATATCAAATACAAGAGCTAAAAAAGCTAGTGATATGCTTATGAAATGTCAATATATCCATGAAATAAATGAAGGCAGGGGAGTAATATTTGCTACTGGAACTCCTATTTCAAACTCAATGGTAGAGATGTATGTTATGCAGAGATACCTTCAAAATCATGAACTGGAAAGGCGAGGTATCCAGCATTTTGATGCCTGGGCAGCTAGCTTTGGCGAAGTAGTTTCTTCATTGGAACTTGCTCCAGAAGGTACAGGCTATAGGTTTAGAAGCAGGTTTTCAAAGTTTACAAACCTTCCAGAGCTTATGACCTTATTTAAAAATATAGCAGATGTTCAAACCTCAGATATGTTAAAGCTTCCAGTGCCAAAACTTAAAGATGATAAATATATTTTAGTATCTTCAGAGCCAAGTGAGTTTATAAAACATGAAATGGAAAACTATGTTGAAAGAGCTGAAAGAATTAGAAATGGCATGGTTGATCCTTCTGTAGATAATATGCTTAAGATAACTAATGAAGCAAGACTTTTAGGAACTGATCCAAGGCTTATCAATAAAGAAGCAATAAATGAGACAGATTCAAAGGTTAATAAGTGCATTGAAAATATTTATGAAGAATATAAAAAATCAGAAAGTATAAAAGGAACTCAAATAGTATTTTGTGATGTTGGAACGCCTAATTCAGATGGGCGTTTTTCTGTTTATGATTCAATTAAAGCAGAACTAATAAATAAAGGAATTCCTGAAAATGAAATATGTTTTATCCACGATGCTAAAAATGAAATACAACGTGAAGAAATATTTTCTGATATGAGGTCCGGAAATAAAAGAATAATTATAGGAAGTACACCTAAAATGGGAACTGGAACTAATATTCAAGACAGACTAATTGCACTTCATCATTTAGATTGTCCCTATAGGCCAAGTGATATAGAGCAGCGTGAAGGGAGAATTTTAAGACAAGGAAATATAAATACTGAGGTGAATATCTATAGGTATGTTACCAAAGATACTTTTGATTCATACCTCTGGCAGATTGTAGAGCAAAAACAAAAGTTCATATCGCAGATAATGACTTCCAAATCTGTTGCAAGAAACTGTGAAGATGTAGATGAAACAGTACTGTCCTATGCAGAAGTTAAAGCTTTAGCTACTGGGAATCCATTAATAAAAGAAAAGATGGATGTTGATAATGAAGTAGCAAGACTAAGAGTTTTAAAAGCTGCTTATGATAGTCAAAAATATACCCTTCAAGATAATTTCACTTTCAAATATCCAAAACTCATTAGTGAAGCTAACAGCCAACTTGAATGTGTTATTAAGGATATTGATAAAAGAAATATGGAGGATGGTAAGGAGTTTTCAATAATTATAAATGGTAAATTATTTGATGAAAGAGAAAAAGCAGGAACAATGCTTCAGAGTCTTTATGAGAAGATACCTAAAGGTGAGGAACTTCATGTAGGAAGTTATAAAGGTTTTGAATTAAAACTTAGAAAAAATCTCTTCTATGAAAAGCATGAACTTTTAATTCATGGTAATTTAAAATACACGGTAGACCTTGGAGATAGTGCTCATGGAAATATGCTTAGAATTGAAAATGTACTAAATAATCTTGAAAGCAAAATGGAGAATATAGAAACAAAGATTGAGGAATATAAAAGAAACTTAGAACAGTCAAAGCTAGAATATGAAAAACCATTTCCTTATGAAGAAGCATTAAAAGAAAAGCTATCAAGACAATTTGAGCTAAACTCATTACTGGATCTTAATAAAAAAGACAATGAAGTTATAGTAGATGAAGATGCATTAAGTAAGGAATGTGAGGAAAATGAAGGGTTAAAAGAACAGGAATATGATGAAATGGAAATGTAAAAAAGATTTTGAAAAAGATGGGGTGAGGTAAGTGAATAAAAATAAAGGAATAAATAGAGATAACTATAAATATATAAGTTCTTTAATAGCACAACTTTTAGAACTTGATATAGACACCGAAGAAAAAATAACAGGTTATATTGAAAACTATGGAGTAGATAACTTCCTAAAAGACTATGACAAAATGGAGCTTCCTTATGAGATTTATGAAAAATTAGAAAGCTTAGAGATGATTATAGAAAATATGGGAGGTGCGGTGTAAATGGATAAGAATATGCCCTATACTAATAACTTTCTAAAAGGCTTAACCAGTTTGACAGGTATTCCTATAAAGAAAATTCAAGAATATGCAAAAGAAAATAATCCTTTTAATATATTAGAGCATCCAAAAGTAATAGAATCAAATGAAAAGCAGCTTCAAAAAATAGGACTGCTTAATGAGTTTATAGCTTCTTACAACTTACTTAAAGTACATGAAAGTGAAAATAAAATTAAGTTTTCATCTCCCAAAGAAGCAGCTGATTACTTTATTCCATTATTAAGTGGTATAAAGGATAAAGAAAAATTTATGGTGGCATTTTTAGATAATGGAAACAACATAATTCAGACAAAAATAATGTCAGAAGGTAATATAGCTCAAGCAGTAATTTATCCAAGAGACATTTTAAAAGAAGCTCTAGCTTGTGACTGCAAAGCAATGATATTAGCACATAATCATCCAGGAGGTTCTAATTCTCCATCCAATGCGGATAAAGCATTAACACAAAAGCTTGTAAATATATTTTATCCCTTAGATATAAAAATACATGATCATATAATAGTTGCAGGAGTGAATTTTTGTTCTATGGCTGAAAAAGGTTATATGCCACAAGCTATAAATGAATTAGCTAGCTATGAACCAATAAAAATAGAAAATAAAAATATATTAGAAGAAAATCAAAGCTTCAATTCTCAGTTAGACGAGGAATTGGAGCTTTAACTTTATTTATAGGAGGGAATAGTCCATGGCAATGGAAAAACTAAGATTTACTGATGAAGAAATATCTAAAGCTGATAGTGTAAATATAATAAGCTATGCGTTAAGTGCAGGATATCCAGTAAAGCAAGTTACTTCTCGTTCCTTTAAAATAGATGGCTATGGAGGTTTATATATTCATAGTGATGGCCATAAATGGAATTGGTTTTCTCAGAATAAAGGTGGTGGAGCTATTCAGTTTGTAATGGAAATGGAGAATAAGTCCTGGGTAGATGCAGTAAAAACTCTAATAGGAAAAACAGATGAAATTGTACGATATAAACCTCCAGAAGTAATTGAAGAAGAAACAAAAGGAGAATTTATTCTTCCAGAAAAAAATACTACCTTTAAACATATCTTTGCCTATCTTATTAATTCAAGGGGCATTAATAGTGAAATTGTAAGAGATTTTGTTAAAGAACATAAGCTCTATGAAAATACACATGGTAGCTGCGTATTTGTAGGCTTTGATAAGGAAAACAATCCTAAATATGCAAGTATAAGAAGTACTAATACTACAGTGAATTCTTTTAGATGTGATGTAAAAAACTCAGATAAAACCTATCCATTTTGCAAGGAAGGAAAGAATAATACAGTATGTATATTTGAAGCTCCTATAGATTTAATGAGCTATCTTACATTGATAAAAAAACACAATATACGAGGCTTTGATAATCACTGTATTTCTCTTGGAGGAGTTGCGGATAAAGCTCTTGAATACTACTTAAAAGAAAATCCTAATATAAATAGAATAATGCTCTGTCTTGATAATGATGAGGCAGGGCATTTTGCATGTAATCAAATTTTTAATAAATATAAAGATAGATATGAAATTGTAAGGCATAAACCTAAAGGAAAAGATTTTAATGAAGATTTAATAGCTTTAGATGAGGAGTCAAAAGTAACAAAAATAAGTGAAAATGAATCTATGTATGGAAGTAATAATTACTTAAATGAGTTTGATGATATGAGTATTTAGAAAGGCAAAGGATGATTTGAAATGCAATTTTTAAATAAGGAACATGCAGTCAATTTTAATGAACTAATACAGAAGGACAATACACAGCCTAGAGATACTGAAAGGTACTCTTTATTTTATATTATTGCAGGTAATGAGGATTTATATAGAAAGAGAAGCTTTCTATATGACTTTGAAAGTAATGGTATTAAAGCTAACTGTCTTGATGATGGTACTGTTGATCTTTCTAGCAGTGCAAAAGCTCTTGTAAGATTAGCTTTTAATTTGTTCAACAACTATGAAGATAAATATACAACACCTATTGATATTTTTTATAGTTTAGATGATAAAAATTATAATCTGGCAATGAATTCAATAGCTATAAGGTTTGGAAGGGGTATTGAAAGTGAAAAAATTTGTGACATGGAAAAGGATGAGGAATTCGAAGTTTAGTTATTTTTTCAATATCCAAGAGGACTGAGCGAAAGCCATGGGCTTGAGGTGAAGGCAAGCTTCCTATTGGTATAGCCAATAGCTTGTGAAAAGTTGGGGAAATCCCCAAGCCCCTTTTAAAAAAATTAGAAAGAAGGGAAGGAATGAGGAAAAGAAATGTTCAAACTAATATTAGAATGACAGAAGATGAAGTAGAGCAAATAAAAAAGAAAGCAAAGAAAGCTAATATGACCTTTAGTAATTATGTTATAGCTTCAGCACTTAATAAAGAGATTGTGGTTATTGATGGAATAAAAGACTTTACTCATCAGCTTTCTAAAGTAGGTACAAATCTTAATCAACTTACAATGCTTTGTCATCAAGGGAAAATAAACTGTGCAGATATAACATCAGTAAATAAATTATTAAATGATTTATGGGAGTATTTAGTTTCTATAAGGAAACATAAAAAGTAAGGGGAGAAAATGGCTGTAATAGAATTTATTAATGCTTCAAATAACACCTATAAAGGAATGAAAAGAGCCATTAACTATATAAAGAATCCTATTAAAACTGAACCACATTTAGTTGGTGGAAAAGATTGTAGTCCAGATACTGCTTTTAATGAATTTGTAATGACTAAGCAAAACTATAAAAAAGAAACTGGAAGGCAGTTTATACATTTTGTACAGTCTTTTTCACCACATGATAAAGCTACTCCAGAAGCAATAAATGAAATAGGGAAAAAGCTTTTAGAACATGAAGCCTTTAAAGATTTCCAAGTTGTATATGCTACTCATACAGATAAAGAGCATTTGCATAATCACTTTATTATTAATTCTGTAAGTTTTACAACAGGACTGAAATGGCAGCTATCGAAAGAACAATTAGAAAGCTTAAAAGAATACTCTGATGGGCTATGTAGAGATTATGGACTTATCATTGTTGATGGAGCTAAAGGAAATCATAAAAATAGAGGAGAACACAGGGCTAAAGATAAAGAACAAAGTTGGAAGTATGAGCTTTTCTTAGCAGTAAGGCAATCCAAATGGTGTAGCAGAAATAAGGAAGAATTTATTGAGAATATGGAGAAGCTAGGTTATAAAGTGGATTGGAGTGATGAAAGAAAATATATTACTTTTACTACTCCTAACGGTAACAAATGTAGAAATAGAAAGCTGTATCCACCAGAACAATTTACTAAAGAAGCACTTCTTAAAGTTTTTGAATTAAATGAACAGCAAGCAACTAAAAAACAGCTTCAAGCAAAAATGGAACTTTTATTATCTGCCATTAAAATGTCATCTAAAGAAGATACAAATTATAATCAAGGACATTATCCTTTAACAGCTCTTGAAGGACAAGCAAGGAAGGAAAGAGCTATTGAGGAAGCTAAGGGAAGGGGATTAGATTGGAAAAAAAGTAATTATAAAGAAATTTAAATAAATTATATATAATGCTATAATTTAGTTATGGTAGATAGAAAACTGATGGAATAAGGGGTGAGGTTATGAATATATTTGAAATTTTTTATGCTTCAAGAAATGAAGAAAATTCTAAAAAAATGGCTGCATATATGAAGAATAAATTTGAGTTTCTTGGTATAGCAAAGCATGAAAGAGCAAAGTTAAGCAAGGATTTTCTTAAACAACATAAAAAAGATATATCTATTGATTGGGAATTTATATTTAAGTGCTATGATATGCCAGAAAGGGAATTTCATTATTTAGCTTTAGATTATATTTTGCTATTAAAAAAACAACTTGTACCAGAGGATATTAGCAGGATTGAGAAGCTTATTATAACAAATTCATGGTGGGATAGTACAGATTGTCTTGATGCTATTGTTGGGTATATGTGTTTGGAGTATCCACAATTAAAGGAATCTGTAATATTAAAATGGATTGATTCTGATAATATCTGGTTAAAAAGGGTAGCTATAGATTTTCAATTGCAATATAAAGATAAAACAGATGTTGATATATTAAGAAAAGCGATACTTAGTAACTGTAACACAGATGAATTTTTTATAAATAAAGCTATAGGATGGTCACTACGAGAATACTCAAAGACTGATAAGGAATGGGGCAGAAATTTTTTAAAAGAAAATAAATTATCTACACTAAGTGTTAGGGAGGCAAGTAAGTATCTTTAGATGTTAATAGTACTTACTTTTAAGGGAGATTTTATGTTAGAAGACAATTATCCAGGATATAATCTTATTAGAAATTTTAATCCAAAGGGAAAAACTTTTGTTTTTAATTTAAGTAAATATGATTGTTATAGATTAAGTAATGGAAAATGCAGTATACAGTTTGAACAAGAAAAATATAAAGATGAATCTAATTCAATTTATTGCAAAGAATGTGATTATAGGTATTGCATATCATTAGCACATTCTTTAAAAGAAAAAGGAGTTACAAATAATTTATCACCAGTAAGGATAACAAGAAATTCTTGTGGACATTATGCAATTACTGATGGACAGCATAGGTTATGTTCAGCTGCTAATGCTAATATTAAGCTAGATGTATATGTTCAAGATTATGATGGACAGTGTCGAGTTTGTTATTGGAAGAAAAAAAGTATAAAATATAGAATAAAAGACATTATTAAAAAGAATGATGAGTTTCTAAGGAGATTATAAATGTACAAATTTTTTTTGACTTGCCGAGAAGGTAGGTCTTTTTCATTTTCCCAAAATTAAATTCAGAAAGGAGCAACACCATCAATGAAATCCAAAAAGAAAAAACTTTTAATAAGCCTACTTATATTAGTGAGTGGTATTTTATTTAACCTTTATTTTTCAACAATAATTCATCTGTTGCTTTCAAAGCAAATGACAATTTTAAAAATTCCAAGTTTAATAATTTGTATGCATAGCATGGCGGTAAGTAGAGAACACTTACTGCTTTTTTTATGTTTTGACGGGTTTATAGCTTTATTTTCAATATTTTACTATGTAGCAAACAACAATCCTTATCAAAGTGATTTAAGAGAAATAACACCTAAAATTTCAACTCCAGTGCCAGCAGGTCAAAAGCAATTTGGCTCAGCAGAGTGGCTTACAGAAAAAGAGAAGGATTCAGCTTTTAATAGCTTTATTCTGAATACAAATGACAACAGGGTAAAGGCATTAATAGAACAAGGATATGATGATCTAAAAGAAATGAAGAAAGGATGGAATGAAAGAAATGAAAGAGAAGATGAAGGGGAAAAGAAGCAAGAAAAATGCTCAGAGAGGAAAGAACAGTTTACCATGGAAGGAGAAAAAGGAAATATTCAAGGAAAATCCAAAGATGAAACCTCAAAACGTTCAGGTGAATTTACCAAATCTCTTTTACCGCAGGGTGGGATAGTTTTAGGTTGTAAAAAGCATAAGGGAAGTGAAAAGATTTATTTTATAGGAGAAGATGTTCATAGTCTTTGTATTGGAGCTACTCGTTCAGGCAAAACAAGAACGGTGGTACTTGAAAGTATAGGTACAATAGCACTTGCAGGGGAAAGTATGATATTAAGTGATCCTAAGGGAGAATTGTATGCTTATACCTATCCTTTTTTAGAAAGGTTAGGCTATGAAGTTATAGCCATAGATTTTAAAAATCCTGAAAAGAGCAGTAGGTATAATTTCTTGCAGCCTATAATTGATGCAGTAGATAATAATGATGTTGCTAAAGCTATTGATGCAACTTGGGATTTAACCTCACAGCTTGTAGGAGAACCAAAGGGTGAGAGGATATGGACAGATGGTGAAGCTTCTATAATTGCAAGTGCTATTATGAGTGTGGTTTATGACAACAAAGATGGCAATAACAGAAAATGTCAGAATATGACTAATGTTTACTACTTTATTAGTGAGATGTGCAAGGCTACTGGTAACACTATGCCAATAATAGAATATGTTAAAAAGCTAAATCCTTCCCATCCTGCTAAAGCTTTACTTGCTATTTCAGAAGTAGCACCAAGCAAAACTAGAGGAAGTTTTTATACTGCAGCTCTTACAACTCTAAGATTATTTACTAATCCGTTAATCAATTCCATGACTAATGTAAGTGACTATAATCCTAAGGAAACAGGAAGTAAAAAGAGGGCTATATTTATAATACTTCCAGATGAGAAAACAACTTACTATACCTTGGCAAGTTTATTTGTATCACAGCATTATATTGAACTTGTAAAAAGTGCAGATGAAAGAGGTGGAAGACTAAAAAACAGAGTAAATTTCTTACTTGATGAATTTGGAAATTTTTCTACAATACCTGATTTCTCTAATAAGCTAACCGTTGGTGGTGGCAGAGGAATCAGGTTTAATTTATTTCTACAGAGTTTTGCACAGCTTGATGATAAGTATGGAAAGGAGGTGGCAAAGACCATAAAAGGCAATTGTGAAAACTGGATTTATCTTCAGGCAGACGATATTGAAACTCTTGAGGAAATATCAAAAAAGCTTGGGAACTACACAGTATCTACTTATTCTTTAAGTGCATCCCAGGCAAAATTTTCTACTCCATCCAGCTCTCAAAGTATTAATTTAACCCATAGAGCACTACTTGCAGCAGATGAAATAAGGCTAATATCAAGACCTTACAGCTTAATTACTTCAAGAAATAACCCTGCAATTATGTATTCACCAGATTTGTCAGCTTGGGAGTTTAATAAGATGTTTGGACTTGGAGATAAAGAACATAACAGAAAAGTAAGGGAGCTAAGGCAAAACAGAAGAAAATCAAGAAACATAAGCATGGCTGATATGGACTTATGGGGAATATGGCTTTACTATGCTGCAAAGGAGGAAATGGGATTAATAAAGCAATCAGTGAGAAATATGGGTATTCATGTTTCTAAAATCCAATCAGGATATTTTTATGAAGAAAGCGAAAAGAAAGGAGAACTATACAGCGATGAAGATTAAGAATTTATTAAAGAAAGTAAAAGAAAAGGCTTGGACAGTAATTTTAACTTTATACGCCTTATTTATGAGTAGCTATACAGTCTATGCCGATGATAATGTACAAAATAGCAAACTTGTAAAAGGTACAGAAAAACTTATAAATGACATAACAA
>CAMJGD010000044.1 GCA_946405135.1 uncultured Clostridiaceae bacterium
TATAGTTTATCATTTGCTTTTCATCTTGTCAACATTTATTTTTTAATTCTTAACAAAAATCATAAATGCTTAAGACTTTTTGCAAATGCCAAGGAGCTAACGCTCATTGCTTAACTATAATATCATCTTTATACACAAGTTCAATGCATTTTACAATGCAAATTTTAAATATATATAGTATTACCTCTTTTTTTCTAATTATTTCTCTCAATTGTGTAGAAAGATACACTAGGTTAAGTTTATTAATTGCATATTTTAATTATCGTATTTAGCCTATATAAATCAAAGGCTCTATACAAAGCAATGCTACTTTATATAGAGCCAAACCTAATTTAAATTAATATATCTTTTTTATTGAAAACTATATGTGATATTACATAACATATTATAGATGTAGCTATTAGTATAACTACAGCAAAGCTAATAGTTACTTTAGGATTCTGCAAGGATATAGCTATGCTACCTTCAAACAAATCTCCTACAGAGCCATAGGTTGTAAAGAAAAATTGTGATATTCTTTTTATAAAACCTACAATATTTGATAATGCAGTTATAGCCACTAATGATACTATGGATACGGACATAGATATCATACTGCTTTTAAATATAGAAGAAATCAAAAATGAAAATGCTACACAACTTATTATAAATAATATTTGCATCAAAAACATATATATAATGTATTTCCACATAGGTATCATCATTGTGGAATTAACAACTTCAATCATAGGTCTTACTCCGTCTTTAGCTATTTGAGTCATATCGAACTGATATCTTGTGCCTATGAAAATAGGATAATTTAAATTACCAAAACCTTTAAAGGCACCTATAATCACAAAATATAGCAGCTCAGAAAATACAATTAAAGCTGTGGAAGCCAATACTATAGAAATAAATTTTGATAACAGTACTTTTCCTCTAGAAACAGGTTGAATAAGTAAAAATTTTAAAGTAGGTGGAGTACACTCTCCAGAAACAATATCAGAAGAAAATACTATTACTCCTAATGCTAAAAATAATGAACCTAGTACTTGAAATAATACTTTTATGAAGTTGCTAGAGTTAAATTCGTAGCTTGCCATAGGTTTTATATCATGTTCTTTAAGATACTTAAGCTGCTTTAGCTCTAATTTCTGTCTTTCTTTATATTTGTCAGGCATAGAAGAATCTTTAATCATTTCTTCACTATTCTTTATTTGAACATCTAAATTTCTTCTCCAATCTTCTTTTTTGCCTGATTTAATTAACTCCTCTAGACCGTTTATTTCTATGTCTATATTCTTAATATTTTCATCTATGTGTTCTACATATTTTTTATTTTCAGGATTTTTTTCTTCATCCTTTTTTGCTTCTTCTCTGTCTTTTATCATACTTTCTTTTGTCTCTTTTAAATTTTGCAATCTATACTCAGGTGTATTAAACTTCTTCATATTTTCAGATTCTTTGTATAACCCAAAAGCCACAGCCCCCATGAAGAGTAAAAATCCTATAAAAACCACCCAAGTTTTTCTTCTCTTAAAAAGTTTTTGAAGTTCATTTGAAATCAGTACTAACATTTATCTTTTCCCCCCTTCTACAAGCTCCATATAACGCTGTTCTAATCCTTTATGTCTTATATATACTTCCTTTACTTTTATACCAGACTTAACTAATTTCTCTATCACTTCTGGAGAACAGCCTTTTTTTATAGAAACAAGATAGCCTTCTTCATTTTTAGATACATCATAAACATTCTCAATACTTCTTATCAATTCATTACAATCTTCATCATTTTTAAGATTTATAACTAACATCTCTTTTTCATTATTAACGCCGCCATCTATTATACTTTCTACCGCCTGTATAACCCCATCATTTATAAATGCGACTCTATCACACAGCTCTTGAACTTCACTTAATATGTGAGATGAAATAAATATAGAAGTTTTATTTTCTTTAGCAATATTTCTTACTATTTCTCTAAAATCCAATATACCTGATGGATCAAGACCATTAGTAGGTTCATCCAAGATAAGCAGCTTTGGAGTAGTAAGTAAAGATGCTGCAAGACCTAATCTCTGTTTCATTCCTAGTGAATATTTTTTAACTTTATCATCTATTCTGCTCGTAAGTCCTACCATTTCTATAACCTGATCAACTCTATCTTTAGGAACCTTTCTTATCTTAGCTATCTGAGTAAGATTTTCTCTTCCACTCAAATAAGTATACAGTTCAGGATTTTCTACTACTGCTCCTACATAGGATAGAGCCTGTTCTCTTTCTTTTGACAAGTCATGTCCCATTATGGATATGCTACCTTTATCAGCATGTATTAATCCTACCAACATCCTTATGGTAGTAGTCTTTCCTGCACCATTGGGGCCTAAAAATCCAAATACCTCCCCTTCTTTTACAGAAAAGCTAACACCTTTTATTATCTCTCTTTTTCCTATATGTTTATATATATTCGTTACTTCTAATGTATCCATCGTTTACCCCCCTTAATATTAACTCAATGAAATTCTACCATAATAATGAGAATTATTTCCTTAAAAAAAGCTTAAAATTTTATTAATAAAGTCTACATATGTAATAAAGCATAGATTAAATCAAATAAAGCATCTTAAAATTTAATAATTTTAAAATGCTTTAAGAGAAATATCAGATATTTTTTTGAAGCTGCTTTTATAAAAAGAGCTTAAATATTATGAGAAAAATAACCCCTGGTACTCCAAAAAATCCTGCAATTAATGCAGTAACTGCATTAATTCCTATAGCCAAGCCAAAGCTTGCCCCTACTAAGTTGACTAAAAATAAAAGCATGGCTCCCAATACCCCGTTAACTATAAGTTTAAATAATATTTTAATAGGCCATGCAAATAATTTAACAATAATAAATAAAATTAGCAATGCCAACAGAAAATACCCTGCAAATTCAATACCCATACTCATCTCTCCCTTAGGATAAAATAAAAAATAGTTAAAATTGTACTGATTTAATATATTAATTTAATCATTAAGATATTCTTTTTAAATCTTTAAATACATACTCATAATTAATTTTTATATTAATTCTTTTTGCTTCCATTATGAGATATTCATATTTAGCCTTTATAGCTTCCTCCCAATATATGGCAACATCTATCAATTTAGGATCTGATACACTTTCAAAAAATATTCTTGCATTTTCAAGATCTTTTAATGTATCCTCTATAGCTATTATAAGCTCTTCTTTATTCATGGTACAATCTTTTTTAATATTATGAGATTTAAATAAAAAATTATCCATTATAAAACATTCCCCCTATTTTATGGTATATATTCAGTATTGTCATAAAATAAGAGTTTTATGCTTTTATACTACTAAAAAATATTTTTTCAAAAAAGTTTTGTAACAAAAATTTTCTAAACACTTAAAAATTCTGCATCTATTATTATAAAAAAGAGTGAAGACAATTTTCTTTATTCAACTTGCTAGAAAAATATCCTCACTCACCTCTTAACTAACTAAAATAATAACATATAAAATTTTTTATTCAATACTTGCTCTTGGATATAATGTAGTTCCCCATATAGAAACTTTTATTTCATTTGTTAAAGGTACATTGTACTCATTAATAATTGTTCTCCACCAATCCCAAGCAAGGCCTGTACTCTCTCTTGCTAAAATTCTTATATTTTTAGCATTAGCTGGTAGTGGAATTACTGTAGAGTAATGAGCTGTCTTATCTTGATAGTTTCCATCCCATGTTTTATGAGTTAATACTTCTTTTCCATCTTCATCATAAGTGAACTCGTCCCATGATATTTCAAATTGAGCAACATATGCACCAGTATGGTCAAGCACTATTTTTCCCTTAGAATATTCAGTAGATGTAGTTTCGATGTAGTCTGTTTTGTTATGAACAGCTGCAACTGAATTATCTTTTAAGAAAACACTTGTATATGAAATTGGGTATGCTGGGTTTTTAGTGCTAAATTCTGCATTTCCTTTAATTACATTTCTTATTTCATCAAAGTCTTTTGATATAATCTTGTTATGCTCTTTTGAGTCTCCGCCAAGTACCACAGCGGTGAATGAACTATCTTCATATATGTCTTTATACTTTGAACTAGCTTCTATATTGTTGTTATTAAGCAATGCTTTAAAGGCAGCTTGTACATCTTTATTCTTAGAGGTTGTCTCCAATTTTATATATATTGTCCTACCATAGGCCACATTTGAAACCATAACAGGTGGTGCGTCATTACTTACTCCTTTACGAGTTAATTCTTCAAATGTAACACTATCATCAAAAAGATCTGCTGGATTGTTAGGTAATTCTGCACTTACTGTATAGAATATCTGCTTATATGCTGCAATCATCACCTTTTTCTCACCATTTGCTATAGCATTAAAATCAATTCCTAGAGCATTATCAATAACCTTATAATTAATATTAAGTGCACTAGCTATTTGAGATTTACTATAAACCATAGATTCTGAATATTGTGTTCTTGCTGGCAAAGTATGTGTTGCTGAATACTTTTCACTCCAATTAGACACTAATTCATCTATAGCCCCAGATACACTTCCGTAATTTGGATTCTCAACTATTATTGTATTTTCTTTTTTCATACCTGGTAAATCTATGCTGATGCTTAAAGGTTTTCTCTTGCACATTAAGTTATTAGGTCTATTTTCAACAAAAGCTTCATTTGCAAGCTGTAATGCACCTGGGTATGTACGATCTTTTACGGAGTCAATAATTGAAATATCTACTGGTGAAGTTGTTAGTGATTTTTTATTACGTGTAACCACTACAAATTTTCCATTTGAATTTGATCCCTCTTTGGGAACAAAGCTTTCTATACTATCACCATTTACTGATAATATTTTATTCTTATCATATTTTAGATTTGCTATGCCAGAATTAATATTATTAGCTTCACTCATTACTCCTGATGAAACAGTTGCAGCAAAGCTAGTAATTGGGGAAGCAACAACACTTAAGCTGATTAACAAACTTACCAACGGCTTTAGTTTTTTTGAATTCATCATAATGTTCCTCCTCTTCTTGTGTATAATAAAACAAATATTTTATATAGTAAATTATACCATAATATTTTCATAAAGCATAGCTTTTACAGCATAATTTGTCGTAAAAATTCGAAATTTTAGAGCAAATTTTATATTTATTTCCTATATATTGTTTATCATTTGATTTTAATTATATAATTTCAAATATAAGGAGTATTTTTAATAGAAGTTATACTTATAACCTTTTTACTTATAATTTTTTATAAATCAAAAAAATAAATCTATTTTCTTTGGCGTCTATCACCTTTCTCTTTTGTATATAATAACTTTCGTGAATATTATGATATAAAAATCGGAAGGGTGTTTTATATGCTGAAAATCAATGGTCTATATAAGAAGCAAAAAAACAATGTAATAAAGGATATAAATATTACTTTAGATAAAGGTAGTTCCATAAGCATTGAGTGTAGCAACGAAGTAAGTGACTTACTAGTGAGTATGATTTTAGGAAAAGAAGCCCCATCAAAGGGTGAAATATATCTAGAGGATACACTAAACTCAGTTTACCTTAAAAACAATATTAAAAATATAGGCTTTATACCTAGAGAAGATTTCTTTTATGAGAAAATGACCATAGATGAATATATAAAGTTTTTTACTAGTATATTAGGTTCAAAGCAAGATTATAAGAAGGTTCTTTTAAATCTAGCCTTGTTAGACATTAGCGGTATGAAGATAAAAACTTTAAATTACTCTCAAAGAAGAAGATTAAGCTTTGCACGAGAAATCTTAAAAGAACCGAAACTACTTATATTCCAAGAACCAATTCTTAATATGGATAGAGACGGTTCTAAAATAATAATGGAAAACATCGAAAATCTATGTTCTAATGGTACCTCCTTCTTAATTACCTCTGTATTGTTTAAAGACACTCTTATGCTTGGGGAAAAGTCTTATATATTAAATGATGAAGGTCTTCTTGAACTAAACAATTGTAAAGAAGAAGCTAGCAATGATTTAGAAGAAGCTAAGGTTAAAAGCCAAATATATAAAGTGGAAAAAATCGCTACCAAGGTAGATGAAAGAATATTATTATTTGACCCTACAGAAATTGACTATGTAGAAAGTGAGCAAGGAGTTAACAATTTGTACGTTAGAGGTGATAAATTTCCTTGTACTATTTCACTTACAGATTTAGAGGAAAGACTAAAGCATTTTGGATTTTTTAGATGTCATAGGTCTTATATTGTAAACTTACAAAGAGTTCGAGAAGTGATTACTTGGACAAGAAATAGCTATAGCTTGAGTCTAGATGACAAAGTAAAAAGTTCTGTTCCACTATCTAAAGGACGACTTGAAGAATTAAAAACTATACTAAAACTATAATTTCGGAAAATTAACTGTAAAAAAGTGCTCCATTTAGGGCAATATATACTCCAATTAACCTTTAAAATGATCTATTTAACAAATTCAATGCTCTTTTCAAAGGCATTTTATGGTTAAGTCACCTTGCTTCTGTGATAATTTAACCATGGAAAACAGAAGGAGTGTTGAAGATGGAAAATATTATTTCTATGAAAAATGTTAGAAAGGATTTTAAAGAAAATACAGCTTTAAAGAATTTAACCTTTAATATTAAAGAAGGTGAAGTCTTTGGTTTCTTGGGACCAAGTGGTGCTGGAAAAACTACTACTATTAAATTATTAACCTCTCAACTAACACCAACTAGTGGTGAAGTTAAAGTCTTTGGACAAGACGTATATGCTAATAAAAAGGAGATCTTTAAAAGCATCGGGATACTATCTGATACTAGCGGAATGTACGATAGACTTTCTGTTTTAGATAACCTTATGCTCTTTGCAAATATATATGGTGTTCCTAAGAAAGATGTTCTTGAAGTTTTAGAACTGGTAGGAATGACTGAAGATATAAAAAAGGAGGCTAAGAAGCTTTCAAAAGGAATGAAGCAAAGGCTTATGATAGCTAGAGCGGTGCTTCATAAACCTAAGTTATTATTTCTGGATGAGCCTACTTCTTCTTTAGACCCTGGTACAACCTTAGAGATTCATAAGCTACTTAAAAAGCTTAATAAAGAAGGATCTACTATATTTTTAACCACTCATAATATGATTGAGGCAGATAAGCTTTGTGATAGAGTAGCCTTTTTAAATGCTGGAGAAATAGTTGATGTGGGCAATCCTGAAGCCTTAAAGTTAAAGTATACTAATGAAAATATAAAAGTAATTCTCAAGGACAAAAATGAAGAAATCATGATAAAAAATAATTCTGAAGGTGCCTCAAAGATTAAAGCTTGGATAGAGCAAGGAAAGTTACTTGCAATTCACTCTATGGAGCCAAGCTTAGAAAAAATATTCTTAAACCTTACAGGGAGGGAACTATAATGGAATTTTCAATAAGAAGAGTAAACTCATTGTTTAAAAAGGAAGTAAAAGATATCTTTAAAAATATGAATGTTTTGCTTATGTGTGTATTACCTATTGTATTCAGCATTATGTATTCAAAGTTATTCAGCGGAAAAGGAACTGGTGAATCTGTTCCAAAGACGGATATACTACTTATGTGCCTAGGTATGAACCTTGCTCTAGTGTCTATCTTTGTTATATCTATGCTTATTGCTGAAGAGAAGGAAAAAAATACCCTTAGAACTCTTATGCTTTCAGGGGTATCCCCTTGGGAGTTCTTAGCTGGAAAGGCCATCTTAACCCTTTTACTTTCTATAGTTACTAATATAGCAATGTTTTTTATTGTAGGCATTGATGCTCAGTATTTAGGAAAATATATTTTACTAACTATTTTAGTGGTTCTAAGTATGATAGAAATTGGAGCTGTAATTGGAATGCTTGCCCCTAATCAAATGGCTACAGGAGTAATTGGTATGCCTTTAATCATGCTACTTTTATTAGTGCCAATGTTTGCAAAACTAAGCACTACCCTTAAAAAAATAGCAGAATTTTTACCTAACTATAACATGAACCTTATGCTAGAAAAAGTATTTAAAGGCGGAGCAATTGGAGTAGATTATACCTACAATATAGCTATAATCTTAATTTGGATAATTATTGGAGCAGTTGCTTTTGCCTACACCTATACAAAAAAAGGATTAGATAAATAAATTTTAATTTAGAAAATGGGATTGTCGCACTAAGGAATTTACATACAATATATTGATTTGCAAATTTAAAATTAGCACAATATATTGTAGTATTTATTCTTAATGCAACAGCCCCTTCTCTTTTCTCCGGTGCCTGGCACCTAATATATGTTTACTGGTGTCCCTATTGTAACCATATCGTATACTTCCTTTGCATCATTATTATACATTCGTACACATCCATGAGTAACAGCTTGCCCTATAGACCATGGTTTATCCGTTCCATGTATTCCATAAATTCCTCCCGGAACACTGATTTGCATAAAATGTCCTCCAAATTGCTCTCCCCACAAGCCTTTCTTAGTTATATTCCAATTACCTAAAGGCGTAGGAGTAGACGGCTTTCCAACCGCTACTGAGTACTGCTTTATTAAAATCCCATCCTTAAATAACTTTAATATTTTGTTTTTTGTATCAACTTCGATACGATACATATCATCACCACCTGCTATATATTATTCTATATGCTTGTATACCTGTGATGGATAATTCATGTTGATTTCTCTTTTCTCCGATGCCTGTAACCCTACATTTTTTTATGTTAATATATGTTTATAAAATGAAACTTGAATAAGATGGAAGTATTAGCGTGGATAGTCATCGAATAAACTCATGAAAGGAGTAGCTTAAAATGATAAAACTTTTAGGAATACTGATTATAATAATTGGATTTATACTTAAAGTAGACACCATAGCAGTAGTTCTCATAGCAGGGCTAGTTACAGGACTCACTGCTGGCATAGACTTTATAAAAATATTAGAGATATTAGGAAAAGCTTTTTTGGACACCAGATACCTATCCCTATTTATATTAACTCTACCTATTGCAGGTATCTGTGAAAGATACGGTCTAAAAGAAAGGTCTATAGAGCTATTAAAAAAAGCAAATTCTCTTACAACTGGCAGAATACTCAGCTTATACCTTTTTATAAGAGAGGCTGCTGCTGCTCTGTCTTTAATGATTAATGGACATCCTCAATTTGTTAGACCACTTATAAATCCTATGGCACAGGCTGCAGCCTTAAAAAAACATGGAAAAATAGATGCAGAAGATGAAGATAAAATAAAAGGTGCCGCTGCAGCTATGGAGAATTACGGTAATTTCTATGGTCAAAATGTTTTCCTAGCAAGTTCTGGAGTGCTATTAACCGTAGCTACACTAAATAAATTAGGTTATGAGGTAACTCAGATAGAAGTGGCAAAAGCCTCTATACCGGTTGCTATATTAGCTTTTATCCTTGCAGTCATACAAAACTATTTGTTAGACCTTAAACTAAGTAAAAAATATAAAGGTGGTGAGTAGAGATGCTATTAGAGTTATTTTACATATTAACAGGCTTTCTTATGATTATTACCGCTTATTACACAATAAAGGATAAAAATCATCCATCTAAAATAGGTACAGCCTTATTTTGGGGAATATTGGGTTTTATATTTATCTTTGGAAAAATACTGCCTTACGCTATAATCGGTGCATTACTTTTAGTGCTTGGAATACTTACTATAACAAAACAGATAAAGGTAGGCACCATTCCTAATATAGATATAAAATTTAGTGAAGCTCACGGGAAAAAGCTTGGAAATAAAATATTTCTTCCATCACTAGCACTAGCTTTAATAGCTTTTATCATAGCAAAATACACTAATTTGGGTGGGCAAGTAGCTATTGGTGTTTCTGCCCTAGGAGCATTATTAATAACCTTGGGGATAACAAAATCTCCACTTAAGAATATAGCTGTAGATAGTGACAGAATGCTTCAGCAGGTAGGTGCTTCTAGTATACTTCCTCAGCTATTAGCCGCTCTAGGAACAGTGTTCACTGCTGCAGGAGTTGGTGAAGTTATATCCCAAGGATTTTCAACTATAATTCCTAAGGGTAATATTTTACTGGGCATCACCGCCTACTGCATAGCTATGGCTGCATTTAGCATTATAATGGGAAATGCCTTTGCTGCCTTTGCCGTTATAACTGCTGGAGTTGGTATTCCTTTTGTATTTGCTCAAGGTGCAAATCCTGCTGTAGCTGCTGCATTAGGCTTAAGCTCTGGTTATTGCGGAACACTTCTAACTCCTATGGCTGCAAACTATAACTTAGTTCCAGCGGCTTTATTAGAAACAAAAAATAAAAATAGTATAATAATAGCCCAAGCCCCTGTAGCAATAATTTTGTTAATAAGTAATATTGCATTAATGTACTTTCTAGCTTTTTAATGCAATATTAATGCGCATGTATATGATGAATATCTTGATTATGCTTATGTGAATGGGTACATTCTTCATGAGTATGAATATGAGTATGTTTACCGATAATAGTTTCATTATGGATATGGTTATGATGGCCATCATCATGACTATGACTATGTTCATGAGTTATTGCAATATGATGATGCTTATGATTATGTTCTTCTATAGATGCAAAATACATACCTATAATCATTATAAATAATGCAATAACAAATGAGAGCGTTGGTATTTCTCTAAAAATTATCAGCGATAAGCCTGCTCCAATAAATGGAGATATCGCATAATAGGCACTTGTCTTTGCGGCTCCTAAGTCTCTTTGGGCATAAATATAAAATAATATACTTAAACCATAAGCAAAACATCCTAATATTAAGGCTGCCATTATATAATATATATTATTTGCTTTTTCTCCTAATGTAAGTGCAATTAGTAAAGAACCTGTTCCAGAACCAAATCCTTTAATTATAACAACTTGTAAAGGGTCTTTTACAGATAACTTCCTTGTACAGTTATTTTCAAGGCCCCAGCAAATACATGCTAATAATACAAAAATAGAACCAAATGAAAATGAAAAACTACTTGCATCTTCTACAGACAAAATAATACTTGATATCGTAATAAGAAAAATAGCACCCCATAGTCTTTTTCCTATAGGTTCCTTAAATATCACTAAAGCGATTAAAGATGTAACAACAATTTCAAAGTTATTTAGTAAAGAAACATTAGCAGCAGATGTGGTTGTAAGTCCAATCATCAAAAATATAGGTGCTGCAACATCTAACGCAACCATTCCAATTGTATATGGAAGTTCTTGTTTTGTAAGCCCTGCCTCAGTTTTTCCCTTATACCTCTTATGCATAATTAAGTCAATAATAGACACCCCGAGCCCTGCACCAATATATAGAAAAGATGCCATTAATGTGGGTGGAATTTCTTTTAACAATAGTTTGGATATAGGTGAACTAATAGCATATAATGCTGCTGCCAGTATGGAAAAAAAAATTGCTTTACATTGTTTATTTTCCATTTCAAACACCTCACAGGTTCTACTTTATAAATTATTCTATAGCTCTTAATAACCTACTAATAACTGGTCTGGTATTTTCATCCTGATGATTATATTTCCAGTCATGTATAATTCTCTCATCAGTATCCCCCATGGGGGGTTAATGAAATTATATCATTATTTTATTCATATCCCAAATCATAATAATTCTACCGTTAGATTTGCACCTGACATACATACAGTGAAAAGGGAAAGTTAATCAAGATTTAAATTACCAATAAAAAAAACCATAGTTTCAAGGTGTTTCTTATACCTTTTCCCTATGGTTTCCTAATAGTACTTTATTTGCATTTTAAAATGAATTTGCATAATGATAGGACTTTATTTGATGTAGACATTTATTATACTAATCAAAAAATATTTTATCAAAAATAAAAAAAAGTTATGTTACAAAAGTTGAGTAAAAGCTTGAAATTTAGCCATTTGTTAATATTTGTTAATTTTCTATAAACAATCTAAATTTTATTTTTTCTAAAGATATTTTCCATATTATTTCTAAACTGGCATCTAAAAAGGTAAATAATGTTCTGTTGTGAAGCAGTTGCAAGGACAAAGAAATAAGGGAAAAAGCCTATTGATTTTCCTATTGCTTTTTCCCTTCTATTCTTTAATTATAAAGGCTTTCGCCTTATTTTTCTATTACTTTTCTAAATTATTTATCTATTGTTTCTTCCTTTTTTAGCCTAAATTCATAACATAACTTTATTTTCTCTAACAAAACTTTTTTTGCCGTGATAAATGTTTTTTTGTGTTAAACAT
>CAMJGD010000045.1 GCA_946405135.1 uncultured Clostridiaceae bacterium
TCTGTTAAATTGTAAAGGTCTTTTGTTTCTTGTAGATTTCTGCCATCTGTACCCAGGCTTAATTGTTTTAAAGCAACTTTTTATTTTTGTTCTAAATTGCCTATAAATTTATAATAAATAGTGATGTCTTGATGCTTTTCTCTTTTACCTGTTGCTTCAGATTTTTCATAATAGCCTTGTCCAATCTCAATCCTATCAATGAGTTCGTGCATTATAACAGGGTTAAGTTCCGTTATATTTGAATATTTCTTTATAAGTTCTATAAATCGTTCATTATTTTTACTTGTATCTTTAAAATTTACTATATCAAACTTTAAGTTAGTTATTCTCTCTTTAACTTCCTTTTGCTCATTTTCATAATTAACTGATAGTTTAGTAAATCTTTCATCCGTTATTTTCCCTCTTACATTATCTTCATACAGGTGCTGTATTAAATCATCTATTTCTCTATACCTTTTCTCAGCCTTTGTTAATTCTTCTTCTAAGGCTATCTTTCCTATTTTATCCGTATCCTTTGTTTTATCTTTAAGTTTTTTTAATATAGCTTCTTCATCTTCTATAGCAAGCTGTGCATATTTTCTTATTTCCTCTATAACAATTTCACATAATAGGTCATAGTTTATCATGTGGTTTGTACAGCCTTCTTTCCCACGCCTTCTGTAATTACTGCAAAATAAAGATGCTAAACCTTTTTTATGTCTTGGACTATAAGTCATGGCATAACCACAATCAGCACATTTAGTAATACCTGCAAATAGGTTTATTCCTATTCTTTTTTCCCTATATTTTGATTTAAGCCTATACTGAACCTCATCAAATAGTTCTTTATCTATAATTGCTTCATGAGTATTATAGACTATAATCCAATCTTCCTTAGGCTGCATTTCTAATTTTTTAACTTTAAAAGAAGTTTTTTTGCTCTTTCCTTGAACCATATGCCCTAAATATGCCATGTTATGGAGCATATCATTTACAGCTTGGTCTGACCATCTTGAGGTTTTTGTAAATTTCTCTACTGGAGTATGAGTTAAGTGCAAACATCTATATACAGCAGGTGGTAATATACCTTCTTCATTAAAGGTTTTAGCAATTTTTCTTGAACCATATCCTATAGTTGCAAGATAAAACATTCTTTTTACTATTTCTGCCGCAGGTTCATCAATAATAAACCTGTTCTTGTTTTCAGGATCTTTCTTGTAGCCATAGGGTGCATAAGAGCCAATATATTCTCCTTTTTTCATTTTAGCTTGGAATACTGATTTTACCTTCTTTGAAGTATCTTTTGCTACCATTTCATTGATTATATTTTTAAAAGGAGCTATGTCATTATCACTATTGTTTGAATCAAAACCATCATTTATGGCAATATATCTTACTCCTTTTGATGGAAAATATATTTCTGTATATTGCCCTGTTAGAATATAGTTCCTTCCTAATCTGCTTAAATCCTTTGTAATAACCACATTTACAGTACCATTTTCAATATCCTTAATCATTCTTTTAAAAGCTGGTCTATCAAAGTTAGTTCCACTATACCCATCATCTACATAATAATCCACTATATTGAATTTATTTTCCTTAGCAAAATCACTGAGTATTTGCTTTTGATTTAAAATACTTTCGCTTTCACTTGAATTTTCATCATCTCTGCTTAATCTGCAATATAAAGCTGCATTGTATAAATTCTTTTGTTTCTTCAATATTCTTGCCCTCCTTTTTTGAAGAAACAACATAAAAAGCACGTACCTTGATTTCCGTTGAATCTATTATATACAGAATCAAGAATTATTTCCATACATGCTTTTTATGTATTTCATTTTTTTAACCGCTATCCTTCTTTTTATTTTTATTAAGATTTTCTTCAATATCCTTAGAGATAGCTGTAATCAATATTTCCTTAGCTGATTTAGTGCCATTAAAAATACTTTTAATGCAAAATACTGTATTACCTTTTCTTATAGTTTCTTCTCTCCTAATTTCCATAAATTCCTCCACCTTTCTTCTTCACACCTTCCGATACAATTCCTATGCTCCTATAAGCACGTCTTCAAGCCTCACTATGTGACCTTTAATTTGCAGGTACGCTCCCTAAAATAGTTCATGGCATACTTTCAGCAAAACTTAATATAAATCTTGGTATGTGTTATTTAATTTTCAATGAACTAAAAAAAGTCCTCACTATATAGCCTTAGAAAAGGTTATAAGGGGACACTTTCAAAAGTATTTTTATATTCTATTTAGGATATTGATAAATAAAAAAAGAACCGCTTACTTAAAAACGATTCTCTTAAATCTATTGTTATATATAGCTCTATATACTTAATATATTATAATTCTTCTTTCAATATCCTATATATTTATATTGTATATTATTGGGGTACACAAAATGACGGGGGGCAGGTGACACTATGACACCCGCCTTGAAATATTTCTATTCTTCACTTATAATAAGTTTGTCCTTTTCTAATATATGTTTCACTAACCAATCAACTATAAAGTTAACAATTTCCAATAAATATTTATCTTGATTGTAATCCATTTTATTTAAATCAACATTCTTTATCTTTTGAATAAATTCTTCATGCTCAATTTTATGAGAGAAGAATTTTTTATATCCTACTTGCTGCATATAATCTTCTTCATCATTAAAATGGAAAACTGTATAATCTTCAAGTTCTTTTAAAATTTCTACTATTTTGTCATATTTATCAGTATATAAATCATTATTTAAAACTTCGTAAGCCTTATTTGCTATTTCTACTAATTGCTTATGTTCATCATCAATTCTATCAACACCAATTGAATATTCATCTTTCCATTTAATCATTATATCCCTCCACCTTACTTAATACTTTTATTTTAAATTTTAAACTTAGAAATTTCAAATTTTAATTTTTCTGCACTTTCTTTTGTCTTTATAACTTCTTCTAAAACTTCATTGGATTTATTATTTACCTCAGATATTTTGTTTGCTATATCCGTAGTACCGCCTGCACCTTCACTTGCTGCTTGTGCTACTCCATCTATAGTTTTTAATACATCACTAATGGAAGCTAAAAGTTCCTCGGAAGTTGAGCTAAAATCCAT
The DNA here is from genome assembly GCA_946405135.1 of uncultured Clostridiaceae bacterium. Taxonomy (GTDB): domain Bacteria; phylum Bacillota; class Clostridia; order Clostridiales; family Clostridiaceae; genus CAMJGD01. Next base: position 3,088 of record CAMJGD010000045.1, read on the forward strand.
AACAAGACTATCTACAAATTTAGCATCTTCACTATATTTATTAGCTACTTCAAGCATAGTTTTGTAATCCTTATCTACATCAGTTGACATAAAGTTTAAAAGATTGTTAGAGTTTTCTGTAAGGTTTTTAACTGCATTTGTTACTTTACTTGTTATGTTTTGTATTTCATTCACAGTATCCTTTGATTGTTCTGCAAGTTTTCTTACTTCCTCAGCTACTACTGAAAATCCTCTTCCTGCTTCTCCAGCCCTTGCAGCTTCTATTGCTGCATTTAATGCTAAAAGATTTGTTTGTTCTGTTATTTGCATAATAGCATTTGAAAGCACATTAATCTGCTCTACTACTTTTGATTCTTCTATAGCCTTTTCAAGTCCTGCTTTGGTGTTAACAAATATTTCATTAGCTTTCTTTTGAGCATTTTCTACATTTTCTTTTGTTTCATAGGCTCTTTTATTTATCTCTCCTGCCTGCACAGCACCTTCCTGTGATTTTTCTGCTATGGAATGCACTGCTCTTTCTATTTCCTGTGATGTAGCTGTCATTTCTTCAGCAGATGCTGCTGTTTCTTCCATACTTGCAGACAGTTCCTCTGTGGTTGCCGATACTTCTTCTATGTTTTCATTTAAATTAGTTACATTTGAATTTACACTTTCTACAACATTTTCTATAGTGTTTGATTCATTTATTACATTACCTATTAAAGTCTTCAAGTTTTCCTGTATATTATGTATAGCCTTAGCTATTGCTCCTATTTCATCTTTTCTATTCATGAACTGTGAAGGAACTTCCATAGTAAAATCCCCGCCTGAGATTAATCCTAAATGATTTACAGCAAGACCTAAAGGATAGGCTATGTTCTTAGTGATGATTGTTGATATAATATACCCTAATAAAACAGAAATACTTATAATTACCAAGAATAATATTGAAGTTTTTTTATAATCCTTATCATTTTGAACATTAACATTCTCAGCATCTTTAGCATTGTATTCTGCTAAATCTGTTAAATTCTTTTGAAAATCATTAGCTATGTTTTCTATAGTTTTGTATCTATCTAATGCTTCTTTCTGTTTACCTTCTAATGCAAGTTTTAATACATCATCTCTTCCTTCCCTATATTTTTGAAGATTAATTTCAAGTATAGAAAGTAATTCTTTTTCATATTTATCCAAATTAATTTTCTTATAATTTTCTAAATTATCATTGAATTTTTGTTTTCTTTCTTCAATATCTTTCATCTTTTCATTTTGCTTATCTTTATCATCTACATGTAACATGATGTAATAAATATCAGCTTCTACAGCTCTTGCTTGATTTTTATTATCATTAAGCCACTTCACTGAAAGCAGATTATTCTTATACATAGATGTCATATCTTTATTTGCCTTACTTAATTCAATGTATCCAAAGGCTGAAATGAGTAAAATAAAAATCAATGAAATTACTGTAATAATCCTTAGCTTATTTTTTATTTTCATGTTGTTTAACTTTAACATAATTTTCCCCATCCTTGGATAATTTCAAAATTTTTAAAATATTGCATAATACAAATATACAAAAAAGAGAATAAATAGCAATAAATTTGTAGAATTATATTTAATTTTGAAGTTACAAATCCAATTACTTTATTGCTATTTTTTATGTGATTTTTATTGCTTAGTAATATCTTTCATTTTTTCTTCAATCCATTTTATTGCAGTTAGTTCACCTTCTTCTATAGCCATTTCTACTGCTTGCTTGGCAAGGATTAAAAGCTTTTCTGAGTTTTGTTTTAAAATATTAGTTTCTAAAATTAATTCTTTTATATTATTTTGAATTTCTCCATCAATAATTGGTAATTCTATGTTTAAGAAATCTATTTTATTTAATGAAGTCAGAATAGTCCCTGAACAATTTTGTTTTAAAATAAGTTGAACAGGTTCACTCTTAAAAAGCAATAATAAAGTTTCAGAATTAATTAATTTTGATGAAAGAACATAAAATCCTGTAGAACATATTGCATTATTGTAATTTTCATTAATTATAGCACAACTTTTCAATGAACCTTCTATCGAAGAAACAATAATATTACCACTTTTTACTTGCCGTCTTGCCCTTGATGGCAAATTTTCTCCAAAGTCAATTGTTGAATCTATAATGTTTCCTAAAGTTCCGATATTAGATAATTCAATATATTTATATTCTTTACCACTTAAGGGTAAGTAGTTACTGTCTTTTAATTTACATATCTCTGCAATCTTTTTACTACCATTTTTATAATTTTTAATTTTTTCTATTATTTCATCATACTTTAGCTGATAATATTCAGCATCTAACCTTCCAGTAGCATTAAAAGAACTGCTTAAAGTTTTAATGGAAATATTTTTATTATTTAATTCATTTTCTTTAAATCCTATTTCAGATAAAAGCATATCTTCTGCTTGTTTGTATAACTTGGTGGATTGATCAAGTAACTCATGTGCATGAATTACTACCTTTTCAATAATCTCTTGAAATTTATTTCCCGAATTAGGTATTTTAATATTTTTTATTTTATATATAAATAAATTAAGCTGTACATTGCCTGTTGAATGCCTTATAGACTGAGATAATCCATATTTAGTAAGCATAAATGTTGATATATAATATGGACTAAACTTCTTATTTACTCTAATTATACCTACATGCCTATCACAATTAGCAGGTAATATAGCTTTATTTACTACGGCACAATTTCCTATAGTTCCAACCGTTGATATTATTACATCTTTATCTTTTAATTCCGTTCTTGGATTTTTCTCATGCTGTCTATTTGAAATATAACCATTACCTGATAAATCAAAGATATTTTGTTTAGGGGATTTAGCTGAAATCAAATTGATATTTGAATTTTCATCAAAATCTATTGATTCATGAATCCCATCCGTTACAGTCGCAAAATCATTTATATAATGATATCCTAATTTATTAATTATATTATCATATTGTAAATATTCTTTTTTAAAAAATTCACTATCTATTCTAAACTCTATATTTTCCTTTAAAACTTCACTAAGCTTTATCTCCACTGCTTCAAGCCCGTCCATAAGCTTTTTATATTTCTCTTCATCAAACTCTGCTAAAGACGGGCTGTTTAGAAAAAACTTAGCTTCTCCTTCTTTGCAAATTCAATAAAAGCTTCTGCTATTCCATCTTCGGTTAAGCCATCATGATTAAATAAATCGTGATCTACTATTAAATGTCCATGACTATCAAGTAAATACCCATTTTCTATATTGTTTTCTTCATTGCTTTCATAAACATCTTTGTTTTCAGCTACATTTTCATAGTTTCCTAAAGTTTCTTCTGCTGTTAATATGTTTTTTGCTGCTGCTTTAGCTTTTACAAATATTTTTTCACCTGAATTGTCTTTGCCTGATTTTTGCATTGTGGCAAAGAATATATTATAGTCATCTACCTTTTTACATAAAGCTCCTTTTGAAGGGTCATCATTCCATTTTTGAACAAACAATACTGATGTTTTTGTTCCTGTATGAGGTTTAAACGTATTTGGGTGAAGTCCTACTACTGCAAGTATTCTGCAATGCTCACATATATAATCTCTTATTCTTTTATCTGAGGAATTATTAAATCTTCCTTGTGGAAGTACAATCGCCATTCTTCCACCTGGTTTTAGAAAATCAATATTTCTTTCTATAAAAAGAATGTCTCTTCCTACTTTTGTCTGCCACTTGCCCTTATCATTCTTAGCCAGTTCATACTTAGCAAGTATTCTGCTTTCTTTTATATCTCCTGCAAAAGGAGGGTTTGCAAGAAGTACATCAAAGTTAAATTGTTTGTAGCTTGATTTTTCTTTTCCCAATTTTTTAAGCTTTTTAAAACCTTCATTATAAGTATCATTCCATGCTTCTTCTTTTGTAACTTCATTCCATCTTTCATAATCTAAAGTGTTTAAATGAAGTACATTAGTTTGTCCATCTCCTGCAATAAGATTAAGAGTTCTTGCTACTCTTACGGATTTTTCATCGAAATCAATACCAAAAACTTTGTCTTTAACATATTCTTCACATCTATAAGGTTTTTTCTCTATGGTAAAAAGGTTGCTTATATTCAAACCTTCTTCTTTGATTATCTGTTTCCAAACATGAAATATGCTGTGTACGGTAAATCCTGCTGAACCACAGGCGGTATCTATAAGATATTCTGATTCCTTTGGATTTAACATTTTAACGCACATATCTATAACATATCTTGGAGTAAAATATTGTCCTTTTTCGCCTTTACTGCTTTTATTTATAAGATATTCAAAGGCTTCATCTACTACATCAAGGTTTGAATTAAATAATTTAACATTTTGAAGTGAAGATACACATATAGCAAGATGAGATGGAGTCAGCATTATCTTTGAATCTTCACTGAATACACCTTCCCATTTTCCTTTTGCCTTATCAAAAAGACTTTGTATCTTATCTTTTAGTTCTGTATCGGTCTGCCCTGAATTTCTAAATTCAAGTATCCTTTCCCTATCTTTACCTGAAAGCCATTCATCATATAATTTACAAAAAATAAGCTTGAATATTTCTTCAAACACGTCTACCCCTGCATTAGCAAGAACTTCATCTTCCATTTCGAGGATTAAGTCCTTTAGGGACTTTCTTTCATTAACAAGCTTGTCTTTTTTTATCAAATCATCAAGAGTAAACTTTTCATTTAAAACATCAGAAAGTCTTTGATTGTTGTTTGGAATTACAGTTATATCTTCAAAATAATTAGGGTCTTTCCTATGATAGTAGGATATAGATTCTCCATTAGTCCATACTCCTATAGGTGAACCTGTAGCGTTGCAATAGGATTTTAGCTGCTCTTTACCATCTTTTAATTTAGGCTTTTTAAGTTCTACTATGATATAGGGTACATTGTGCTCTTTTTCGTAAACTACAATATCTGCTCTCTTTTTTTCTCTTCCAAAAGAAACTGGAAACTCCACTTCTATCCTTGAAGCAGGATACTCATACCTATCAATAAGCACCATTAAAAATAATTGTCTTACTACTTCTTCTGGTGTAAGCTTTATTTCCTTTTTTCTAATTAAACAAGTAATGTATGGCACTTGAGCTTGTTTAACTTGTTTTAAAAATATGTTTTTTTCTAAAGCTTTAATTTCTTTTTCTGTAAATTGATTTAATTTATAATTTGTATCTTTAAGTATTTCCGATATTAACATCTTTTCTTCCTCTTTCTTCATTAAAGTAACATAAAACTACACTATTATATTACTATTAATGAAGGACTAATTCAATAAATATGAATATCTTTTCCCTTGATGTATTCAGCTATAAGTATATCAAGCTCTTCACTTAAAGATATTACTTTATTACTTAAAGGTACTTCTGATTTTTCTATATTAGCTATAATATTAATATTTAATTCTTCTCTTAACTTTTCTATTTTATTTTCAAGTTCTACTTGTTTTTCGTTTCTTTTCAAGTTTCCCCCTCCCATAATCTGTTGATAAATGTAACATAATGTATGTTCATCTTTAGCACCATTATAGCAGTATAAAAATGTAAAATCAACATGAAAGTTAATCTTTAGCACATAGGTGGTGTAGCACTTGAAAATATATTGGTATGAAGGAAGTAAAAATATAATTGGAAATAGAGTTAGAGAAGCTCGAATAAAACACACTCCCCCATTAACTCAGGAAAATTTATCTGCAAAGCTGGAACTTATGAATATTAAACTGGATAGAATATCCATATCAAGAATTGAATCAGGAGATAGGTTTGTATCTGATTATGAAGTTGTTGCTATATCAAAAGCTCTAAATGTAACATTAGATTGGCTTTTACTTGGAAGATAAACTATCATAGGTGAGATTAATGGCAAAAAACTATTTTTTTTTAACTCTCCCATTGCCCTTCCTTTGTATTCCAATCTAATCCTTTTCCCTTGCTTTCTTCAATGATTTTTTCCTTTAAAGCTTGTCCTTCAAGAGTCGTTAATGGATATTGTTTAGAATGACTGTCTGGCTCTTTACAAATGGAATTTATGGCTTCTATTAAAAAATACATAGCATTTTCAAGTTCTCTTTTATTTGCAAATTGCTTATTTAGGCTTAGTCTTTTTTCTATCATTTCCTTGGTGAAATTCTCAGGAGGATATAGTTTTTTATTCCTGCACTTTTTACCTGAAGGAGTTGTAAAGGTTATATATTTTCTGTTTTCCTGCCAATCTACTTTGTATTTTAATTTCTCCATATTTTTTATAAATTCATCTTTGCTTGTAGAAGTTTTTATGCAATTAGTTACTGCAAGATACAGCTCGTATTTCCAGCTTGCTTCTTTTGAAATACTTATATACTCACCATTTTTTATATAGTTTCCTATATTAACTTTTGGTATTATAATTAACCCGTATTTTCTGCATATTTTATCTGAATAATCTTTTACTTCTTGGAGTTCTTTAGGATTTTGTCTCCACTTATAACCTGTTTCAAAATTTACTGAATTTATGACAAAGTGATTATGAATATGATTTCTGTCTATATGCGTAGCCATCACCACTTGATAGTCCTTAAACCTTTCGCATAACTCTTTACCTATTTCATAGGCTATTTTAGGAGTTATTCTATCATAAGGAGCAAAAGATTGAACAAAATGTACATACTGCCTTCCTGTTTCTTTACCATAGCTTTTCTTAATAGCCATCATTTCAATAAAAGCATTATCTCCATTGCAGTCTTTACCCCATATAAGCTGTTCTTTGGTCTTTTTAGGATTAAGAATATATTCTATAACTTTCTTTAAACTCTTGGGGGATTTATTGGGTCTGTTAATGAATTCAATAATTGCCATATTTCATGAATCTCCTTTCTGCACTGTGATAAATCTAAGCAGGATATTTTACCTTCATGACATAAAACTACTAATTGATTTAGATTTGTACCAATTTTAATAAGCTGCTTTGCTACATCTTTCATGCCATCAATTACTATAATGTTTTTATCTAAAGCTGAAAATGCTACATACTTACTTAAAGTTACTTTAGATTTTTTTGCTTTTTCTTTGATTTTTATATATTCCTCTTCCGTTACCCTAAGGGTTATAAATTTATTCTTATTCACTTTTTAAAGCTCCTTTCCATGTTTTTAATCATAGTAATTTTTTAGAGGGTTTGGGAGGCTTCTCCCATCATTCAAGCACTTTTGTAACACAAAAGGTAAGCTTGCCATCTCCTAAGAGATGTAAACTTACCTTCGCTGTTTTATCTAATTTTATGAATAAAAAATAACCATCTTACTATTTGCAAAATGGTTATTTTATGCATAGATTTTATTTAATTATACTGGTCTACGTTTTAATATATTAATATCTACTTCATGTCTTCCTGTCATATCTTTTAATACTTCTATACTTTCTTTTATTTCCTTCACATCTTTCGAGACGCTTTTCACTGATATTTCCATCAAACTTGCTTTTTCTTCTATCACTGAATCTGTATTTTTAAATGATTTTTCATTTTGCTCTTTATGTGAAGTTTGTACTTCTGTAATTATATCTATCTTTTTTTCTATGGCTTCAAGTTTAATTGAATTCTTTTTTATATCGTTTTTAACTCCATTTATTTCAGTTTCAAGCCTTGTTTGACCTTCTAATAACTTAATGAGCATATCTTTAATTTCATTATCCAAAATATCACCTCTAAATTGCTTTTTAGCTTAAATAGTTATATTTTATATGCACTCATTCAATAATCTAAGTTTATTATAATATTTATAGTATTAACATACAAGCTTTAATAATATTCATATTTTTGCATTTATCTCATTAACTTAACTGCTCATATAATCTAATTATATATAAGCTCTTTTAAAACTATTTCTTCTGCATAATCTTTTGCCTGTTGCCTTATTGTATAAGCCTTCATAAAATCTCCGTTCTTAGGCAAGGAATGTATTTGAAAATATTCCTCTTGAATTCGCTCTAAAAGCTTGTAGGATTGATTTTCTACATTGAACAAGTATTTCATCAATTCACCCTTAAAAAGCAGTTCTGTGAAAAAATCTGGCTTATTATACTTTAAATAATTCAACTTCATCATTCCATATTTACCTAACTGAATATTTTCTTCCTTTAGTTTTAAATCTATTTTATTCAATTTACAACATCCTTCTTTTTATTAATTAACGAAAATCAAGGAATTATGCTGTTTTGCTGTTTCATTTATTCCATACTTTAAGTAAATTAAGCCCATTATGATTTTAAAGCATGGTATATCAAGAAGTGCCTGTCCATACATTTTTA
>CAMJGD010000046.1 GCA_946405135.1 uncultured Clostridiaceae bacterium
TATTGCTGGTGCTAATAATTAAAGTTTTTCGGGACATTTTCATTTTTGCTTGACATAGTTTTCTGAAAGGAAGTTTAAAAATTGAATGAAATTATTAATTTATTTGAAAGTAACTCACTAGGTAAGCAAGTATTTAATGATATATTTAAATGTAATGAATTTACAATTGAATATGGATTAGTGTTTCATGAGGAAGATGTAAATGAAATTATTAAAACAAGAAATGTAGCACTTGAAAGGAGCGGAAGAATAGAATTTAATGGCCAAATCATAAATAAAATTATTACAGCTTTTTGCGATTCACCATATATATCACAATATAATTACAGCGATACAATAAATGAGCTTGTAGAAATTTTTTACAATTATAAACATGAGACTCCAGGATCAATAGATTATCAGCTTTACATTGATAATATGAATTATAAAGGTATTGAGTATATAGATAACTATTTAGAGACATTAAACTTAGAAAATGAGTTTTGCTATAAATTTGATATATTTGAAATCAATGAATTATTAAAAGGTTATGATAAGAAGTGTGAGTTATTGCTCGTAAACATATTTGAATTAGTGCTGACTAATTCACTAGGTTTAATTATTTGTGGTAAATCTTTAAGGCACCTTAATATTAATAGTATAGATAGAAAACTCATAAAAAACAAGTTAAGTAGATTATCCTTAGAAGAATTACAAGGAGCACTATTAAGATATGCAGATGGATGCTGTGAAATTTTAGATATTAGAAATAGAGCATTAATAAATTATATTAAAAAGTCTACATTAAAAATAACTTCATTAATAAATAGAAGTATTGAGCTAAATAAATTAGAAACAGTATTTATATCATTCAATGAAGAAAATAACAGCGAATTTGTTGAATACATAGATGGTAAAAAGTTGAGTAATCCTGTATTTAGAAAGTTAAGTAAAAAAATTCGAGACTGTTCTTCAATTGAAGATAAAATTACATTAATAAAAAATAACATTAAAAGTGTAGAAGATTTATTAGATATGTTAAATGCTGAATGCTTATTTGGAGATGAATTTTTTGCGTACTTCAAAAGCTTATCACAAATGGAAATTATTCTTTTATCAAAACGTGTAGAGGAATTAAGCTTTGACAATGAATGTGAAAAAGAATGGTGTTTGGAATTTAATGAGTATATCTCAAGTTTAAGCGAAGAAGAACAAGTAAGAATAGGGAAGCTTAAAGAAAGAATACTATTAACTTAAGTAGATAAGATTAAAGTTATAAAAATTTATTTTCAAATGGAATAAATTGTGTTAAAATATTAGCAGACATAAGATGAAAGGACGTGCAGACAAATTGTCAACAGTGCAAGTTTCCTCAAAGGTGTCCCACAAGATGCTAGTAGGTATGTATAATAAAAAACCAAAAATCAATGAAAATAATGATATGGTATTTATAAAAAGTGGATTTATTCTCTTTTCTGGAGTTATTCTTATTTTGATATTTTCCTTATGTACCATTTTTATGGATGATTATGTTGTTGATATTATGAAAGAAAATAGCATTAATAGTAATATGTCAGATACCTTATATATTTGTGGGTATTCTTTAACAGCATTGTTTATATTAATTGGTATAAAACTAGTTATAATGTTTTTTTCCCATAAGATAATTGTTTCTAAAGATGCCATCACTTCAAAAAAGATGTTTTCAACAAGAACTATAAAATTATCTAATTTGGAGGCTGTTACCTTTTCAAATGCTAAGGGTCTGGTCTTTAAGGGTGATAATACTAAGGTGGTATTTGGCAATTTTACAATAGGATTAATTGAAATTTTAAAATTTATAGATGAAAATATACCAAAATGTAAGTGTGAAACAGCCATAGTTAAGGCTAAAAAAATGTTGAGAAATAATAGAATAAATGTATAAGAATTAGAATAAGGTTGAGAGGCTATAAAAATTTCAAAATTTTTATAGTTTTTTTCATTTATGCACAGTATATTGAACATCACCATAAATAACATAGACTTTTATTAAAATAGTTATATGATTGGCGTTGAGAGACTAGTATTTTAAAATCCTATCATATCTTAAATGTATAATGAATAAAAGAAATTACATAACATTTAAATGAAAGGTGGCTTATTAATGATGGAGAACAATTATTATGCACAAAAACTAAATTCACAAAAGCTGTTTAAGGTGTACGAAACTAAAATTCCTAGAGTAAAACAGTATTTAGATGCGGAAATCTCTTTTGTTAGAGATAATATGACAGGCAGTGAAAGGGTTTTGGAATTAGGTGCAGGTTATGGACGTATTGTAAAGGAATTGGCAGGTGATTGTAAATCGATTGTTGGTATTGACATCTCCAATGAAAATGTTTCACTTGGCAAGGAATATTTGAAGGATAGTCCCAATGCGGAAATTATAACCATGGATGTAAATAATCTTACATTCCAAGAAAAGTTTGATACAATACTTTGTCTGCAAAATGGTTTGTCGTCAATGAAAATCACATCGCCGGATTTAATTGAAAAGATTTTAAAAATGGTTGTAAGTGGTGGGAAAGTTTACTTTAGTACTTATAGTGAAAAATTTTGGGAATATAGACTAATGTGGTTTAAAGAGCAGGCTGAGAAGGGGTTACTGGGTGAGCTTGATTTAGATAAAACAAAGGATGGAGTTATAGTTTGTAAGGACGGTTTTAAAGCAATTATGCATACTCCAAAAGATTTGGAGATGATTGGATACTTATCAGGATATGAATACCAAATTCAAGAAGTAGATGAGTCAAGTGTTTTTCTTATTATTCATAAAACTCTTTCTTTATAATACTTTATTACTCATATTATTATGGCAAACTTTTTTATAAATGATATAGACTTTCTTTATAAAGTGTTGGTATAATTTCTATTGTGATTTATGTATGGGGTATGTGGATATCATGTATAAAGTTCTAATGATACAAGATAATTTAGTATTCCCATAGATCCTTTTGGTGTAAGCATATGTATGTGACTTAAGAAAGGTTCAGATATAAATTTTAAAATACAATATTGTAAGGAGAGAACCAAATGAAGAAAGTATATGTAATATCACATAGTCATTGGGATAGAGAATGGTATTTGCCCTATGAGCAGCATCATATGAGGTTAGTAGAGCTAATAGATGATTTACTAGAGCTTTTTGAAAAAGATCCAGAGTTTAAAGGCTTTCATTTAGATGGACAAACCATTATATTAGAGGATTATTTAGAAGTTAAGCCTGAAAATAGAGAAATATTAAAAAAGTATATAGAAGAAGGTAAATTTAATATAGGACCTTTTTATATATTACAAGATGATTTTTTAATTAGCAGTGAAGCTAATGCTAGAAATATATTGATAGGTTTTAATGAAGCTAAAAAATGGGGCAAAATTACCAAGATTGGTTATTTCCCAGATACCTTTGGGAATATGGGTCAAGCTCCTCAATTGTTAGCTCAAGCAGGTATAGATGTAGCTGCCTTTGGTCGTGGGGTTAAGCCTACTGGCTTTGACAATGTAGTTATTGACGATGAAAAATACTCTTCTCAATATTCAGAAATGTGGTGGAAGGGTGCTGATGGTACAAAAGTATTAGGAATTCTATTTGCTAATTGGTATTCTAATGGAAATGAAATACCTGTAGACAAAGAAGAAGCCAAAATCTTTTGGGATAAAAAGCTAAAGGATGTGGAAAAGTACGCATCAACAGAGCATTTACTACTTATGAATGGCTGTGACCATCAGCCAGTGCAAAAGAATTTATCGGAGGCATTAAGGGTAGCTAAGGAATTATATCCTGACATAGAGTTTATTCATAGCAGCTTTGAAGAATATATGGGAGTTCTTAAAAACAGTATTCCAAAGAACCTGCAGACAGTGGATGGGGAACTGACTAGCCAAGAGACTGATGGCTGGTTCACCTTAGCTAATACCGCATCTGCACGTGTATATTTAAAACAGTGGAACACTTTAGTTCAATGTCAGTTAGAAAATATTGCAGAACCTTTATCTGTTATAGCAAGTAAATTTGCAAATAAGGATTATCCTCATAGTGAGCTTAACTATGGATGGAAGGCTCTAATGAAAAATCATCCTCATGATAGTATTTGCGGCTGTAGTGTTGACGAAGTTCATAGGGAAATGGTATCACGTTTTGAAAAGGCTTATGAGGTAGGAAAGTTTGTAGCTGATGAAGCAGGCAGAACTATTGTAAAGGAAATAAATACAAAGCTTTGGGCAGAAAAGAAAGCACATCCTTTCGTTGTATTTAATACTTCTGGCTATAAGAAAACTGGAACAGTAGAGGCTATAGTAAATGTAGAATGTTGTGATTTTAAGGAAGCTTATCCAACAGTTTTAGCTCATAAATTAAAGGCTATGCCATTAAAAAATTATGTATTAAAAAACAGTAAGAATGAAATTATATCAGCAAAACTTCAGGATCTAGGAGTAAACTTTGGCTATGATTTGCCTAAGGACTGCTTCAGAAAACCATACATGGCAAGACAAGTTAAAGTGACCTTTAATATTACTGATATGGCTCCTTTAAGTTGGGATACCTTTGCACTTGTAGAAGCTGAAGCCAATGTAGAAAAAGAAAAAAATATTATAAGTGAAGACATGACTCTTGAGAATGAATATATAACTGTTAAGATAGAGGACAACGGAACTTTAACCTTATTTAATAAGGAGACAAATAAGAAGTTCAGCGATCTACTAGTTTTTGAGGATGCTGGAGATATAGGTAATGAATATATTTTTAAGCAACCACAAGGAGACAAGGCTATAACTACTAAAAATACTAAGCCTGTATTAGAAGTTGTTGAAAACAATGATTTTAGAGGAATATTAAAAGCTATTTATACAATGCTTATTCCTAAATCAGCAGATGTCAAATTAGATGAAGAAATGAAAGAAATCGTTGATATAAGAGATAGAAAAGCTAAACGCTCTGAAGAGCTTGTGGAGTTAAAACTAGAGGTTTCAATAATCCTTGAAAAGGGAAGTAAGCAGGTTAAGTTTGAAGTTAACTATGATAATACAGCAAAGAACCACAGGTTAAGAGTATTATTCCCTACAAAGCTTCAAAGTGATGTTCATTATGCAGATAGTATTTTTGAGGTGGTAAAACGTAAAAATGAAGTAGCAGCAGCTTGGGAAAATCCAACTAATCCGCAGCATCAAAATGCATTTGTAAATATCCATAATGAAGAAGGCGGATTCACAGCAGCTAATTTTGGATTAAATGAATATGAGGTTTTAAAAGAAGATAATACTATAGCTATTACTTTATTAAGAGCAGTAGGGGAGCTAGGTGACTGGGGTTATTTTCCTACAGAGGAGGCTCAGTGCTTAGGTAAGCAAAAAGCAAGCTTTGCTATAGAATGTCATGGAAAAGGTGAAGAAACAGCTTCTTATCAAAGGGCTAGAGCTTTTCAAGTACCATTTATGGTTTACACAACAAATATTCATGAAGGTAGCTGCCAAAGCAAAGATGAATTACTTAAAGTAGAAGGAGATGCTTTAGCCTTAACAGCAGTGAAATGCGCAGAAGGTGGACAGGATATAGTTACTCGTTTTTATAATATGACAGATAAGGAAGCGGAGTTAACTGTTGAAATGTTGGACAGAAAGAAAATAATCAGTAATATATTGGAAGAAAAATTAGAAGCTACAGCACCATCTAAAATAAAGGCAGCAGAAATTGTAACTTATATTTGGGAATAAAATTTTAATATTTGTTTTTGAATAATGTTATTTTTTATAATGCAGTAATTTAAGTAAAAAGCTATTTAGAAATGTAGATTATATAAGTAAAGGATTTGATTAGATGAGTACGGTGAATTTAGAAGATATAGTTGCAAGCGAGTCAGAAGCAGCTAAAAAAGCAATGGGAGAATCAACTTATAATAGACTTCGTAGAATAACTACAGAGGTTTTAGAACATGCAATATGTGATAATACTCAATTGACTAAAATAATTTCTGAAGAAGTTGAAGAGTTAATAAAGGATGCTAAGGTATCAGATAAGATTAAAAATATGTTTAGAAAATGTATGCTAAACACAATGACTACTACTTTAGTACAACAAAAAGATTCAGCCTTTATAATAACTGGAGATATTCCAGCAATGTGGTTAAGAGATTCAGCTGGACAGCTTCGTGCCTTTTTGAATCTTCCAGACAAAACAGGGAAGGTCTTTGATGCAATAGGTGCTGTAATTAAAAAGCAGTTTAAATACATAGTTATAGACCCTTATGCTAATGCCTTTAACATAGAAGCTAACGGAAATTGCTGGACAGATATAGATAAAAGTAACTATAAAAGTCCTTGGACATGGGAAAGAAAATATGAATTAGACTCTCTTTGCTTTCCGGTAGAATTAGCTTATTTATATTGGAAGCAGAGTGGAAGAAAAGATATTTTTGATGCTACCTTCTTAGAGGGTATAAAAAATATATTAAAGGTTTTTGAAACAGAGCAACACCACAACGAAAAGTCAGAATACTTTTTCATCCGTGATAATGGCATAGAACAAGATTCTTTATGCAATAATGGTAAAGGAAATGCTGTGGGTTACACAGGGATGATATGGTCTGGCTTTAGACCAAGTGATGATGCTTGTAAATATGGTTACTTGCTGCCATCAAATATGTTTGCAGTAGTAATTTTAAAATACTTAATAGAGATCATTGAAAGTAACTATAGTGAGGAAGCTCAATTAATACCAGGTATAAGAAAGTTAATCTTAGAAATTGAGGAAGGCATAGAAAAGTATGGTATTATAGATCATCCTGCCTTTGGTAAAGTCTATGCTTATGAAGTAGATGGCTTAGGTAATTACAATTTGATGGATGACGCAGGAATACCAGGTTTATTATCTTTACCATATATAAAATACTGTAAGGCTGAAGATGAGGTTTACCAAAACACAAGAAAGTTTGCTTTATCTAAAGAAAATCCTTACTACTTTGAAGGAGCCTACGGTAAAGGGTTAGGAAGTCCCCACACACCAGACGGCTATGTATGGCATATAGGAATGTCTATTCAAGGATTAACTGCTATAGAGCAAAAAGAACAACAAGAGATATTAGATATGTTTGCAAGAACTGATGCTAATACAAATTTAACTCACGAAGGTTACCTAGCAGATAATCCTGAGACATTTACTCGTGACTGGTTCTCATGGTCAAACTCTGTATTTTGTGAGTTTGTATTTAAGGCAATTGGTAAGTTAAAGATATAAAGCGTAACTATAATTATTGGATAATATTTTATTTTTCTTAATGAGTAGAAACAAAGGTATGTTAATTTTGCGGAATTAACATACCTTTTCCTTAAAGAATTATTTTTAAAGTGGAAGTCCATTTAACATTTTTGCTAAATCTATAAATTTATTCTGAAGATATTCTTTATTTAGTTGCTTTGTTAATGCTTTAAGTTATGAACCTGTGGATTTATAATGTCTAACTCCAAAGACCCATAATAGAACACAAGGAATTATAAATGTCATGCCAAATAGTGGAGTAAGCATATATATAAGACTATTTCCCTCAACTTTGTCCAAAATGAACATTAGAGGTAAATAGTTTACTGTACCAAAGGGAATAACAAAGGTAAAAAATTTTCGAACCCACTCTTTATAAATACTTAGAGGATATTGAGCCATTTCTCTACCGCCGTCTGTGAATATATTCATTACTTCTAACCCTTCAATAGTCCAGAAACATAAAGTAGCTCCAAGCATAAATATTCCTGTAAATATAAATACTCCGCTTACTACCATTAAGATTAAGGTTATTATCTTGTAGAGGTTCCAAGATATATTAAGGTTAGTTAATGAAAAAACTAATACAATAATACTTTGGGCAAGTCTGCCTATTCGTGTAAATTCAAACTTTGAACCAAGCACTTGAAGCATTGTACTACGAGGTCTAACTAGAATTCTATCGAAATCACCATTAATGATAAGAGATGAGAAAGAGTCAAAGCCTCTTGCGAAACATTCACTTAATGAAAATGATAAGTGTATTACTGAATAACACAAAGCAACTTCATAAAGTGACCATCCTCCTATACTTGGAAAGCGTTGAAAAAGCAGAAACACAGATATAAAAACTAAAAAAGGTACAAAAAACTGTCCAATAGAAAGTAAAATAAAAGAAGTTCTATATTCCATTTGACTTTTTAAAAGAATAGACATATATCTAAAATATAGTTTCATAGTGCTAACCTCCTTGAACTACTATTCTTTTTAAAGATTTTTTCATCCATAGTTTACCTAGAGTAATTATTATAGTAATCCAAAGAACTTGGACACAAATGCTAATCAAGGCTTCTTTTATGCCTATGTTCCCGGCATATATTCTAAAAGGTAAGTCGGAGGTATATCTAAATGGCAGCAAATATACTAGTTTTTGCAGTGTTTTTGGCATTAGCGGTACTGGTATTACTAAACCAGATAGAAATTCTCCAAACACACCAAAGATTAATAAGGAACCTGTAGGAGACATAGTATAAAAAACTGAAATATAAATTAACATAGAAATTGCAACTATTAAAATAAGACCTAAAATTAAAGTGATAAGAAATAGTATAAAAGATGTAAAACTTGGCGGAAGAGAAAAATTATAAGGATAAGGTAAAAAAACTGCTATAAGCATTATGGGTAAACAGCGTAGCAGAGCACCGGATAGCCTTTGAGCTATAAGTTTTGAATACCAGAATTTATATAAATCAATAGGTCGGCAAAGTTCATAGGCTATGTTACCGCTTGTTATAAGATTTAAAAGTTCATTATCTCTATACCATAGCATTATAAAAACTAAAAAGCTTTGCTGTAGCCAAATTACCTGTATTAATTCTCTAAAAGATATAGGCTGAACTGAAGGAGTACTTTTATAGAAGGCTTCAAAAATCATGATATACATAAAGCCCCAAAAAAATTGAGTTGCTACTCCAGCTAAAGCTGCTACTTTATACTGAAGTCCTTTAAGCAATCGCATTTTGAATAAAGAATAATATGCTCTCATATTTCATACTCCTTGTATAAGTCTACTATTATTTCATCAATGGGTCGGCTCTCCACAGAAACATCAATAATATCTAATTTATTTGATAGTGTGCCTATAACTTCTGATACCTTTATTTTTTCTAAATTTACAGATAAAGAAATCCTTTCATTAGATTTAGAAAGGAGAGTTGTGCCTTCAATATGTTGTATATCCTCATTATTTTCAGTGAAATCAACTGTTAAGGTTTTATGGGTTACAAATTTATTTTTTAATTCTGTTAATGTACCATCCTGGAGGAGTTTCCCTTTACCGATCAGTATAATTCTTTCAGCTAAAGCTTCAATATCATTCATATCATGGGTGGTTAATATAACAGTGACCTTTTTCTCTTTATTTATGGTTTTCACGAAATTTCTAACTGCCATTTTTGAAACAGCATCAAGGCCTATAGTAGGTTCATCTAAAAACAATATCTTTGGACTATGAAGCAGAGAAGCTCCAATTTCACATCTCATCCTTTGTCCAAGGCTTAGTTGACGCACAGGAGTTGAAAGTAATGAAGATAAGTCTAAAGTGGATGTTAATAATTCAAGGTTATCTTTAAACTCTCTATCAGGTACTTGATAAATATCCTTTAATAGATTATAAGAATCAATTACAGGTACGTCCCACCAAAGTTGAGAACGCTGTCCAAATACTACACCTATATTCTTAACATGGTTTACCCTGTCTTTCCATGGGGTATACCCAAGAATATTACATTTTCCACTGTCAGGCACTAAAATGCCACTAATGATTTTAATAGTAGTGGATTTTCCAGCACCATTAGGTCCAATGTAACCAACAATTTCACCTTCATCAATTTTAAAGGAAACATCTTTTAAGGCTTGAACTGTAAAATATTTAGGCTTGAATAAAGATTTTAATGCTGCACCGACACCAGCATCTCTTTTTATAACTTTAAAGCTTTTACTTAAACCTTCAACTTCTATCAATTTTCATCCCTCCTTAGAAAAAAATGAGAATAAAATTTAATCGAGAAATCTTATTATATAACTACTAAAGATGAATGTAAATATAAAACAGAAAAATTATGGCAGGGTAATAGGGCTAATAACGGATTAGAATATTAAAGGATGAACTGTACCATAAGTGACACTCCAAATCTTAGATTTGGTTAGTGGAACTTACTCCTTTGAACGAATGTGAGAAGGAGTTTCCTTTAGAAAGTAGTCTTAGGCATTGATATAACTTGTCTAAGGCTGTTTTCATAGGTGAAAATACCGTATCACAAGTAATGATTAATTAACAAAATATGTTATAATAAAAGAAAAAAATAATTTGCAAGTGATAGACAAATAGTAATTTAACGAGTAGTTTATATATATTAGGTGAACTAAAAGAGAGAATTTAAGAGGTGGAAGAATGAGTTTTATTATTAAGAGTTGTGGAGTAAGTGACATTACTGATATTGAAAGTGCAATTAACTTTGTTAAAGCGGAAGAGGATGATAGTCTAAGTAATAAAGAGGCTATTATCAAGTTTTTAAATAATGAAAATAATCTATTCTATGTTGCTAAGGACATGGGGAAAGTAGTAGGATACGCAATAGCCTATATTCAAAGTAGATTGGATACAACACAAAATATGATTTGTTTATATGAGATTGGAACATTAAAGGAATACAGGCAAAGAGGGATTGCAAAAAACATTCTCCAATATATAATAAATGATACTAGCAATTTAAATATTATTAAAATGTGGATTCCAACCAATATTTCTAACAAAGCAGCATGTGCACTATATAAAAGCATAGGTGCTACAGAATCATGTGAAAAAGACGAAATTATATTTACCTATAGATACTGATAAATTATAATTTGTAAATCTTAGGAAATATAACTTTACATTCAGTTATGCCATATCTTTCT
>CAMJGD010000047.1 GCA_946405135.1 uncultured Clostridiaceae bacterium
AATTCCAAAAAACTTTACTGCATTGTCCTTAAAAAACTCCATAGCCTTTTTTAAAACTGCATCTTCTATTTTATTATAATCCATAGTCATCCTCACTTTCTAGTTTTTTATACTAGTTATTATTTCCATGACTATGAATTTTATACGAATATACGTTCCGTTTTTTCTCGAATTAAGACTATAATTTATTAAAATACTCATCTTTCTTCATAATATCTATATGTTATTTTATACTTAATTATAACTTTATTTACTTATATAAGCTTATATGTATTCATATCTTAAAAAATTAGGATTACTTTGTTTAGTTGTTTTTTAAAATTGAAATACCTATATAAATATGATAATATTATAAAATATTTATATATTGTGAGGTTTCAATTATGAGCATAAAAATGATGCATCATGTATGCATTCAAACATCAAAATACAAAGAATCCCTAGAATTTTACACTAAAATTCTAGGATTTAAAGTAGTTATGGAAACAGCTAATTTTCATGGAAGAGATTTTAACACTTGGCTAAGATTAGACACATTTATGATTGAATTGCAAACTGCTAAGAAGGGGGATAAATTAAATAATTGGAGTTCATTAAATGAAGGAATAGTACATATGTGTTTTTTAGTGGACAATGTCCAAGAAGAATTTCATAGAATACAAAAATTAGGTTATACCAATTTCAAGGTTAAAAATGGTAAAGAAATATATAAAGTGGAAAATGGATATTTATTTAAGATTAAAGCACCAGAAGGTACTGAAATTGAAATAAGAGATATGCCTATATAAAACCTAAATGAGCTGCTACGATATGGCATAGACCCCATACCAAATTTCTAAAGTGTCTAATATTTTCTCACAACTTTTAGTAAGTGCTATTTTATTTAAATCACTCTGCCCTCCAATGAAATATCTTCCTGTTACCCTGTCTAATCCAAAAGCATGGCCTACATTTTCATAAGCTACAATCTCAGTATTATCAGGCTTTGCTTCTCTTATTTTTTGTGCCATGCTGTAAGAATTCCACATTCCATCCTCTTTACCAAGCAACATTAAAATATTGCCTTTAAATTTTTCCACTTTAATCCTTGTACTTTCAATATCCTTATAATTCTTTATAGCAGAATCATAATATGATTTTAGTTTTACTGGCAACATAAATGTATATTGTAAATTAATCTTTATTTTCTCAAAGATAGATATATTTTTAAAATCAATATATGGTAAATCCTCACCATTGAATGTCCAGGATGAGGTATTATTAATTATATCTAATCCTTGAAATCTATAAGATGAAGGTGCTATTAAAATTAAATTATCTATTTCATTATAGTACTCTGCTAAAAGCAATGATAATTCTGCTCCCTTTGATGCTCCAACTATAGTTAATGGATGAAGTGATAAAAAATGCTCTTTTATATATGCAATTGCGTTACTAAAAAATTCAATAGGTATTCTTTTTAACTCTTTAGGTTGATTATCTTGTCCAAAAAAATATAGGGAAAGAACTTCATACCCATTATTAGCTATTACTTTTGCCATATCGTAATATGAACTTCCTTCAGAGCCCCCAAAGGTAACAACACTTCCTTTGTAGTTTATCCCCTTATTTTTAATATGAAATCCATTTAAATATCCTTCTTGAATTTTCTTAATCTCTAAATTCTCCTCAGAAATAGATATATTATATTCTTTCATACTCTCTCTCCCCTCACTTAATGCAGGTCATCTTTTTTTATAAATCACATTATAATCATCTATATTTAACATTTTTGTGCAAAACTCTCACGTATTCTATATAAATTGGATATGGATAGTATAAAGAATGTTAAATCTATACTATCCTATCTGGTAGCTTATTATAACCTCTACCTCTTATTAAAGCTGTTAGATTAATGATTTTGAAAGATACAAAACTAAATCATCATCATTTTTACAATCAGTATACGGTTCCAATTGCTTGTTCATAAACCACACCCCTGAGCCATCAGGAATATATCCTCTTTTAATATAAATTCTTTGAGCAGCTCCATATCCACAATGAAGCCCTACCCCAAGTGAAACTGTATTACTAAATTTTGCTGCTATTTTTTCAGCCACATCAAGGATTAAGTTACCTATACCTCTTCTCTGATACTTAATCAACACATTAAAATCACAGATTTCCGGAACTTTTCTATGAGCAAATGGTCCACTTAAAGCTTTTGGCAATAATGTTACATATCCTGCAATATCTCCGCAGAACTCTGCTACAAATACATATCTTTCATCATTTTTTTGTTCAATAAAATACTGTTTATATTGTTCAATTGGCTTATTCCATCCCTGCTCTTTAAAACCTTTAACTAGATTTAATGCATCATCCTCTTTCATAGAACGTATTAAAATATTTTTATCTTCATAATATATCATTTTCTTTCCCCCAAATATTTTCATTTAATATGACTTATTTGCCACAAAATTTTTATGATGCCTGGCACCTACAAGTGTTCTTGTTCAAGCTTTATATTTTCTTTTAGCATATAATAAAATATATCATAAAATTCTTTAAAAGCTTCTTCTTTAAGCATTTCTTGCAGCATATTCTTATCATTTTGTGTTAGCTCTTTGCAATAATTTCTTCCATTAATTAAGGTTTCTAAATCCATGTTATATGCAATGAAATTTATAGAAGTCTTTTCTCTTAAGTGCTTAAGTATCTTAAACCCACCACAATCTATATCTCCAAAATGATAGAACTCCTTACCTCTATTATCTTCTTGTATTTTTTTAAGAAGTTCTCTTCTTGCCTTATTATGAAAACCGCCTAAATATATACAAACAAAATCTTCTTCATTAAAAGTGTTAAAGGTGGTTAAATTTTCTATGGTTATTATTTTAGGTGTATTTATCTCTATCTCTTTTATTTCCTTTAAATCTTGTGAACTTATTCCTATGCCAAATTTTAGATCAGCTATATCCAAAACTTTATCCTTTAGCTTTAGTCTAGCATTTCCTTTAAAATAAATATAGCTTGGATTGCTTAGTATATTAAATTCTTCTAAAGTTAAGGTCTCATCAAAGCTAAAATCCTTTAGTATTCTTAAAATCTTTCCTTCTATGGCTTCAAATCGCTTTGAATCACTAAATACTCTTATAGAAAAGTTTCTTTTAAATATCTCCTCTTCTTGACTTATAACATTTTTAAGAGCTTTTAATATATCCTTACACTCTTCAATATTTTCTATATCTAAATACTTTTTTATAGAAGCTTTTTCCTTTAACTTATTTATCATTGCCTTTGAAAATTCTCCTAGTGGAAAACCTTCTTCTACATATTCTTTTAATAAATTAATGCAGTCATCTTCACTATTTTTCTTTGGTTTTCTTTTCAATAGCTTGTAAGCCTCATTAATGCTGTTTATATTTAAGTCTATTCTCTTTATCAAATGATCTTCGTAGCCCTTACCCCAAATTATTTGGATAAGCTCTAAATTTTCTAATTCTTTAGCACTTTGCTCTATTTCTTCTTTTTTTAGATAGTCATCTTCATCAAAATAATCCTTTATATTTTTAACTGTAAATTTAAAGGATATCTTTCTTTCATTTAAAGAAGTACCCTTATATAAGGCACTTCTTTCATAAGCATCTATTAAATTATTTAGTATCCCTTCCTTGTATTTTTTCATTACCATATCCCTCAATCAAGCTATAATCTTCTCCTCTTATCACCAATAAAGTAGTATTTACAAAAGGAGTTATAGTATCTATTTTTTGCGGCGGTGATGCAATTATTAATTGTAGTGGCAATCTATTAAAAAACTCCATCATGGCAACTATCCTGCTTTCATCCATTTTGTCAAAAGCTTCATCAAACAATATCAAGCCTATAGGTTCCGAATTTGTTGGCATGGAGTAAAGCTGAACAAAGGAAGCTGCCATAGCCACATAATATGGTGTTTGAGTTTCACCACCGCTTTTTTCCTTACAAACCTTTGAAAATAACGAATGTTCTCCATTAGAATGTTTTACTTTTATATCATAATTCATATAGGTTCTATAGTCTGTAAAACGCTGCAGTTCTTTATCTTCACTTTCACCATCTATAGTTAACTTATCAAAAAGCTCTTCTAGTATTTCCTTATATTTATCCTCATACTCCTGAGTAAATAAGGTAAATCCTTCCCCTATATTTCTTTCATCCATTATCATATCATAATATTTATTTACTTTTGCATCCTTACTCTTTTCTACCTTGAATTCATATTCTTCATTTCCAAACTTAACTCCTTGAAGAGCTCTATTTAATTCTTTAAATTCTTTTCTTGCTACAGTTATATTTTCATTTATTTTTGATATAAAATGTTCTCTAAACTCTAACTCTGCTCTTTCCTTTGCTTTATTTACATTATCTTCATATTCTATAATAGTACTCTTTCTAAGCTTTTCAAGTTCACCTAAAAAACTATCTACTCCCTCTTCTCCAGGTGCTGCTCCAAATTCATACTCTCTATTATAATCCCCTTGTAATTCTTTTAGCTTTTCTAACCTATTTTGCTTTCTTGTTTCATTGTTGTTTTTTGAACTTGTAAAGTTTATCTTTATAGTTTCTAAACTTTTAATTTTTCTTTCCGCTTCAACTCTCTTTTCTCCCTCTTCAAAAACCGTTGAATCTTTTAAGCTTTTTCCCTTTAGCTCTTCTTCTTTATGCTCTAAATAATTAATCTTAAACCCTATATTTTCTCTGTCATATTTTATACTATTTTCTAAAGCACCTACATTTTTAACTAGCCTGCTATGTTCTTCTTTTAGTCTATCAATTTCCTTTTTAACTTCTTCTAACTTAAAGTTTAGTTCCATAAATGCATTATTATTAGTTAACTCTTCTTTTTCCTTTTTAAGAGAGGCTAATGCTGTGGTTTCATTTTTCTCTTCTCTAACCACATAGGCCTCTTCACTTATCTTCTCTAGCTTTATATCCCTTATTATCTTTATTACATTATCTAAATCCTTTTTCTTTTCTAATAAATCTACCAAAGTTTCCTTTATGATTTCTCTTTTTTCCTTAAACTCCTCTAGCTGAATTTTATAAGCTTCTTCACCTATATAGGGTCTTTTATAAATTTCTTTATCAATAGCTCTTGCCACATGATTTTGATACACCATACAATCTGGAGTAATAGCAGTTTTATGCTCCTTAAGTTTATTAATATTTTCTTCTCTTATTACTTTTCCTAAAATCATATTGATAAATCTTTTGCCATCTCTGCTTTTTGATGTAACCACTGCTGCTAAAGAGTTTGTATCTGCCTCATCATATTTATCCAGCTTTAAAGTGTTTATAAGACCTACTGAATGTACTCCATTTTTCTTTACCAATCTATCATAAACAGCAAGTGCCTTGTCAAAATTCTTTCCTTCAACTATAAGATAAAATCTTTGAGTGTTTAAATATCCTTCCACTGCATTTTTCCACTTTGGGTCTGTAACCTCTAACACTTCACATAATATTTTAGGTTCATCCTTTATTCCTAAGACTTTAAAATTAGTTATTATCTCTTCTTTTAAAATAACAACATTTTTAGGATACTGAAGATTCCTTTTTTCTAGCTCTTTTATGCTTTCTTCTACTTTCTGCAAGTCTTCTTTTTGCTTTTTAATCTCTATTTCATAGTTAAATGAAGCTCTTAGTTCTTCTTCTCTTGTTTCATCTAATTTTTCACTTAAATCTTTTGCAATATTTACAAAATCATCTAATTCTTCATTAATATTTTTAGTAAAATCTAAAAATGTATTTATGTCTATTCTTTCAATTCCAAGATCTCTTAATCTTTGAAGTCTTTTTTCCTCTTCCTTCAATTTATTAACAAAAGCTTTTTTACTATTTACTAGCTTTTGAAGGTTAATTTCTTTTTCTGATATCTTTTTATTTATATCTCTTAATGCTATATATTCTTCGTTAGTGTTTAAAGTTATTTGAAGGTTATCTTTTTTATTTTCATTTTGTCTTATTAAATCATTTAATTCTTCTTGCTTTCTTTCCTTTAATATTTTATTATCCTCATCATGTTTGATCTTTTCTTCTAAAACTTTTATTTCTTCCTTTAATATTTCTCTTTCCACTATATCAATGATAAAGGAATGAAGCTTTACATTGCTTAATGCTCTTTCAAATTCCTCGTAGCTTTCTTTTATATTTTGAAGCTTTTCTATTCTTTTTCTAACATCATCTACTAGATTTTGGCACTCTTTATAAGTTCGTATATTTTCTCTTAAATTATCTATATTAAGTTCCTTTTCTTCTAATATGTATTGATAAACGAAGTCCTTAACATCTGTAATAGGCTTAAAAGCAAGAGCTTTAGGCAATAAAGCATTAAACTTTTCACCTATTCTGCCAAGCTTATTTAAGAAATCCTTTCTTGCTTCCCCGTAGTTAGTATATGTTTGAATGCTTTTATCCCTATAGGCAGTTTTAAAATTAGATATATCTAAAGGCACTCCATTAACTATATAATTTAAATCCTTTATTCTATTCTTTTCTATTCTGTAAAACATGACCTTTTCAGAGGTTTCAGAAGAGGAATCAATAACAGCACCTATTATAAAATAATTTTTTCTGCTTTCTTCATAAAATTCAAGAGCTACATGAGAGGTTACATCTCCTGTTCTTAAATATTCGCTTCCTTCTCTTCCTGTTTTATACCTTACATATCCTGTAAGATTTCTCTTTGAATTCTCATTAGCAGCTTTGTTAAAATTATATCTACTACAGGTCAAAACAAATTGTATAGCGTCTAATATAGTAGATTTTCCTGCTCCATTTTCACCAGAAAGCAATACAGAATTTCTTATTTCGATGGTTTCATCTACAAAAGCATGCCAATTAATAAGCCTCATCGCTGTTAACTTCTTCATCTTCCTTTACCTCCTTTCTCTTATAGGTATTTAACTTTTCATATACCTTTGTTATATCTTCCATCCTTAATGCCATAAGTATAGATGGGTATATTATAATCCTTGAATCTCCTAAAGTCATATTAGAATCCAAGTTTTGAATTATATTATATCTTTTTAATACTCTTAAGCTGTCTAAAAGTTTTGTTTTATCCATTATTTTATCTTGAAAATCTAAAGCTATAAACTTTTCTTGTATCTCTGACACTTGAACCATTATATCTTCTGTAAGACTTAACTCTTCCATTTTTTCGTGATAAAGTATTCTTAGTATCAAAAGTAATATGCTATCTATAAGCTTAAGATTAACCTTATTTGAATTGTTCTTATTTATAAGCTGAGCCACTCCAATGGTTTTATTTAATTCTATCTCATAATCTAATAAGCTTAGATATTCATTTAAAGCTTCCAAATTGCTCTCTATAAAATAATAATCACTTTTTGTATCTTCTTTTTTCTTGCATATAAAACATACACTTAAAAGCTTATTACACACTTTTTTAAAGCTTTCCTTATTCTTTATATTAAACTGCTCTACTTTCAAACTTACTTCCTCCAGATCTCAAAGTTTTTATAGCTATATCCAGCATTATTTATTATGTCGCCTCTCTTTTTAATTCTATATTTTGCAAGTACAGATGTTCCATATAACCTTATGTATATAATCTTGATAAAATCTTCTACTGAATTAATCTTTATATCTCCTGCATATATCATAGATTTATCTTGTAATAGTTCTAAAACTATTTTATTAACTTTTCCTAGAGTGTACTTTTTCTCTTGTTTTTTTCTAAACTGAGCTATCTTTCTTTCTCTTTCTTCTTTTGATATTTCCTTTAAAACTAACTCTTTTGGTGAAAAAGACTTTTTTCCTTCATTTGAAGTATAAAGAGAGGTTTCATCAATATATCCATGGGTATATAATGTAAATAAATCCATAATCTCATCTATGGTTTCATCAGTAAGCTTCATTTCTGTATCTTTATAACTATCTGCCGCAAACTGCAGTATACTCTTTACCTGTCCTACTAAATCTTTTGAATTATTTAATAAAAATTTAGCTCTTGTTACTGCTGCTCTCTGATATTTTGAATTTTTGCTGTCTATTTCCTCCATAATGTCATCTAAATTATTAAAAGCATAAATCACATCTTGTATGATTGTTATAACCTTTTCTCTTCCATCTTCTATTTCCTTTAAGTTTTCTTCTTCCATAAAAAATTTTGCTGCATCCTCTACAAAGTTATGGTCATAGCTTAATTCTTCTAATTTAGAAATGATTTTAGGTCTATATTTTGATATGTTATCGGAGGTTCTAAGTCTATGATAGGACTTATCTACTATATTTATCATATAGTCTTTGAAAAGAACTTCCATTATTTCTTCCGGTGTTTGCTTTTTTGTTAAGGCATCTATGTACTTTTTTATATTTGCATTTAGAGTTTTTAAGGCACCTAATACTTCCTTTGTATTTTCAAAAACTTGCTTTAGCAAAACTCCACTATTTATGTTTTCCGTAGAATATAATAAATGATATATAGATATAATGTTTCCTTGATACTCTAAGGTTTCTTTATTTATAATTTTCTTTAAAGCATCTATTATAACCACTGCATAATCATTAAAGTTAATAATTTCTTTATAGTTATTTGTGGTTTCTTTATAAACCCAGCCATAATCTATTAACTTTCTAACTAAAGTATTGGCTTTGTCTTTAAAACTTAGAGAATTTTCTCCCAGCTCTTCATCTAAATTTTCTATATTTCTATCTTTTAATAAAGCTTCTATTTCATCCACTAATATTTCTCTGTCTATACCGTAAGATAGTCCATTTTGCACTAATTTGTATGTAATAAAAATAATTTCAGCATATAAATACCTGTTTGCTGAAGCTAAAGGTGAGAATAAATTATCTGGTATTGCATTAAATAAATGAGTACTAATACTATCACCACCAAAATTTTATCTTAATATTAAAATTTATATCACTGCTACACTTATATATTATCACAACAAAAATGTAAATAACTACAAAAATAAACCTTTAATTTAGAAATCTTCTAAAATTAAAGGCTATACTAAAATCTATTATAAAAATATTTTTCTACCCAAAGTATTTCTCTAAGTCTTCAATTTTTTCTAAATCAAATATATCCGTTGCAATTACATCAATAGTATCCTCTGACAAACTATTTATTTTTTCTTTATACGCTTGAGGAACAGATTTGAATTTTTTAATTAATTGCTTTATAAGAATTTCTGCTTTTCCTTTTTTTTCACCTTCTTTTATTCCTTCTTTTATTCCCTCTTTTATTCCCTGTTTTATTCCCTGTTCTATTCCCTGTTCTATTCCTTTTTTCATGCCTTCCTTCATG
>CAMJGD010000048.1 GCA_946405135.1 uncultured Clostridiaceae bacterium
TTTATTGGTAATTTGTACCTTGGTTAACTTGCCCTTTTTACTGTCCGTAGGTCAGTCTTTGCCCCTTGATTTTTTGTGTGAACAAATATAGTAGCTATGAAATTTTGGATTTGTAAGTCTTTTATCTGCCGCAAGTATATAAGATGCTCCGCATCGGCTACATTTAAGTTTACCAGCCAAATCTGTTTTGCTTATGTTTTTTCCACGATTGCCATGCAAACATCTTAATTCTATTGCCTCTTGCACTTTATTATATAATTCTTCACTAATAATCGGTTCTATGCGTTCATTTTGCATTTCTATCCATTCATCGCGCTTTTTCATAATATATTTTTGATTCCCGAATAAATTTACACTGTCATATCTTCCACGCACGTTATATCCAGCATATTTTCTATTTCGCAGCATATTAACAAGAGTATGTTGGCTAAAATACTTACCTTTTCTGTTTTTAATCCCCATTTCTTTAAGTTTATTAGCTATAACTCTAAAGCCGTGCTCTAAAGCCAAATTAAATATTAGCCTTACAACTTCTGCTTCTTCTTGAATAATATTTAGTGCATTTTTATCTCTATCAAAATTATATCCATAGAGTTCATTATTGCGTATTTTATTCTGTTCTATCGTTCGCCTATTTCCAAATTTTGTGCTTTGGGAAATAGTTCTGGAAGTGTTTTCAGCAAAGGTAAAAAGCATCTGTAGCATTACCATATCCTCCTCTTTAGAGGTATCTTTCTGTATGTCCTCGAAGAATATAAATACATCCTTTGCTTTTAGTTCCCTTATTATATCCATTATTACAATATTTCTCGCAAAACGAGATGTATCTTTAACTACGATTTTTCGGAAAAGAGGCTCTCTGTCGCTTTGGATAAATACTATTTTTTTGTTAGTATTTCTTTCATCCAACTTGTCTAATCCCGCATCGAGCAACATTTGTTGAAAGCCTTCTCTCCTAAAACTTGTCCCAGTCCCTTTATCTTTATATATTAAAATTTCTTTATCAGAATACTTTGATCTAAAATAATATTCTTGGTTTTTATAACTACTATCCTGTTCATCTAAATCTGTGCTAACTCTAACATAGCAAGCAATTCTTTCTTTTTCCATATAAATAACACATCCTTTGTAGTTATAGTTAGTTATACATAACAATATAATACAATACCTATAAAAATAATCAAGCGGCGATAGCTTGATTATCTAAAGTATTAAGGATTTTTTGTATTAAGTTCTTTGAATATTCATTTGTTTCTTCTTTAAATTCTTGCTTTAAAATATCTATTATTTCATCTTTCTTGCCTTTTATTACATATATACCGTAGTTATAAATCTCTAATAATCCATCAATCTCTTTTATAGTTATATTAAACATTCTATCATCCCCCTTTTGATGTGATAGTAAAACCTCCTTTCGAATTAAATTTTGGGGATGATTTAATTATAGGTTTTTAATTTTTAAAAGTCTAATTTTACTCCCAACAAAATTTTAAGCATAAAAAAAGAGGCTAATTTGCCTCGTTTAAATCTGTTATGTAACGATATAGAGTTGCCTTACTTATGTTTGTCATTTCAGTTATTTCTTTAATTGTGTAATCCTTGCTGTTATATAGTTTTAAAGCTTTTTGGATGTCCTTATCAGATTTTCTTGGTCTTCCTCCGCTTCTTCCCCTAGCTCTTGCACTCTTTAGCCCTTCTTTAGTTCTTTCTGATATTAAATCTCTTTCAAATTGGCTCAATCCTGCCATAATCGTAAACATCAGCTTTCCTTGTGCTGTTGTAGTATCTAGCCAACTTTCTTTTAGACTTTTTATATTTATTCCTCTATTTCCAAGTTCCTCTACTAAAGATATTAAGTCCTTTGTGCTTCTACTTATCCTGGTTAGGTCTGTTATTATTATCGTATCTCCATCTCTTGCATATTCTAAAAGTTTGGAAAGCTCTGGTCTATCTTTTTTAGTTCCTGTAATTTTTTCTTTATATATTTTTTCAGCTCCAGCATCTTTTAACTGGTCTAATTGTCTATTTAAATTCTGATCTTCTGTACTTACTCTGGCATAGCCAAATATCATCTAACATCGCCTCCTATATGTATATAGTATCAAAAAGGTAATCCGGCGCCAATATCGAGATGTTGATTTTGATACGAGTTTTAAGACTATTTTTAGATGTATTTGCTCTTATTTTTGTATATGTAAAAAAAGTCTTGTAAACGGTCGTTTTTAAGACTGTGCAATTTAATATGATAAGAGCAAAAAGAGTTTTTAGACTACTCATAACGGAGCAGATTGTGTTGTTAAGCCATGCCCTAGACTGCCAAGTAAAACAACCAAATACTTTTCCGTTCGAAATAGTAATAATACTCTTTTTTATTACAGTTAATAGTAGTAATATTATTTATTTTTCTTTATATCTCTTATACAATCTATTGTTAGCAATCTCTTAATTACTCTATCTACTTATTATAGTAGCTACATTTTTAAAAACCGGATAAAATAACACAAATATTTTTAAAAACTTTATAACAATATTCGACACTAATATGTCGAAAACTTTTTGCTAAAATATCATATTTTATTTGCAGAAAAACTTGATTTTGCAAAAAATCATTTCTTATTATGTATACATAAGATAAATAAAGGATTTACAGGAAGAATGAAGGAGTTGGTTATATATGCTAAACAAAAAAACTAATATTATGTATCTTGACGATAGAGAAAAATTTGGAGGTAAAATAGCTTATGCGATATTTAATAAACTGTTTCGTAAAAGAGTGAAAGCAAGGCAAGAAAAAGAAAATGAATTACTACTAAACAATGTATGCAACAATAATTTTACCGATTGGATTGAGTAAAATTGGACTTTTGCAGTATGAATTTTGTAAAATATAAGTAAGTAAAGATGTCGTCAAGAGAGAGGTGATAACCTCTCTTTTTACATACAAAAAAATCACTCCAAGCATCAGATATGTACATAAAGCTGTCCTGACCAGACAGCACCAAACAAAGGAGTGATGCAGAATGGATAGATATTTTAATACAGATATAGTGATAGATAGCATTTTAGGAAGAATGGCTACTGGAATAAAAGTAGAATATAAGGATTGGAAGGACATAGAAAAAGATTTGATGAAAATAAACAGAAGCAGTTGTGCGGTAAAAAGATTAGTTGCATTTTTGTTAGCAGAATTAAAACACATAGTTAATTATCCAATTTATGTAGTAGATGAAGATAAACGAGGAAAGCAAAAATATATGTATTACAACCTTGATGAAATGAATGATGTTGAGAGCTGTATTGTATTTGCTCTATACAAAGTGGCAAAGCGTATAAGAGAGAAAGATGTTAGCTATATAGAATACTTTAATAAGATAGATATTTACAACAAAGACCTTAATAGCATAAAAAAAATACTAGCAAAGATGGTGAGAAACGTTGCTACAAGAGATATTTATAAAACACTAAATATATCGACCCAAAAAATAGGCTACAAAATATACGAAAAGAAGGTGATATGTATGGATAATAAAGTATTGGCAGAAACAATAAATAGTAATAATGTTGAAAGTTCCGCCGAGCTTACTTTGGATAAAAAAGAACTTACTAAATTGATAAATAATACAATAGATAGTTTTTTAATAGATAAAGATAAATTAGATACAACTATATTTTTAAATCACATAATAGCAGATGCGAAATATGGAAAATATGAAGTAGAAAAATTGACACAAGAAAGAATTGCAAGAATAAATAATGTAAATGTAAGGACTGTTAGGCGGCGAGAAGAAAAATTATTAAAAGAGTTTAAAGAAATTTGGAGAGTAAAAATAGAACCTTATTTTTAATTAACCGCCATAAGGCGGTCTGCATACAAGGGTATAATATATCCCCTATCTCCTCTCTAAATGATCTCCAGCGACAGAACTGGAAGGAACTAGCTAATAAATATGGCATTAATCCTAATATAACAAATGGTAAGGCAGATTAGAATTTGGAGTTAAGTATTATATAATAGCACTTATAATCACATATGATTAAGATATTTGATTATTATATGTAAACTATGGATAAAACATATTTTTTATGAATTTTTATTTAAAGAACCTCTTCTTCCTCGCCACCTTGAAAACTTTATGGTGAGATACATATCAAAACAAAAGGGAGTGATGCTATATGAAAATGAAACAGCCTCTTCCGCAGCCGACGCAAAAGGAGAAAAGAGCTGTGCAGGAGAAAATAGATAGGATCTGTAAAATAGATAAACAAAAGAATAGATTAATAAAAAAGAAAAATGATGAGTTAAGTTTGGCGCTCACTCATCATCTTCTAATAACCTCTAATAACCTATACGCACTACAGGTCACATGAATATTATACCACAAAAATGTAATATACACCGCTACTGCGGTGTTTTTTATTGCAAAAAAGTAAAACGATCCGGGCAGACCGCTATCGCCAGATCATTTCATTCTGATACTTAAACACCTATTTAAAGCACTCCAGAAGTCGGTTAAGCTTAATACCAATTTCTAAAGCATATTATTAAAAGTATTATAAGGCAATCTTGTAATAATTACAATAAGTAATCTTGTAATAATTATATTTGTACCAAATGTACGAAATGTGGTAAAAGTAGACTTTCGGTAAATGTGGACAAATATAAATACAGAGCACCGTTAACGGTGCTAATATACATAACGGACAACAACCAATACTTATCCGTTACAAATAGTTTCGATAGGCTTTCGAGCCTCTTCTTTTTTAACTATAGAACAACTTTAGATAACCAATCAACAGAAAGGGGCCGATGTCTATGGATAATACAGCAGATAAAAAAGGTTTTATAAGAAAAATAGTAGATGAAGTAAAGTATATTTTTGGAGCGGATAAATAACCGCTCCTTATTTCTATAGAGTTCCTTGAAATTTGTTGGCGAATTTTGCTAAAATAATTTATGTGTTATAAGATTATATAAGAGGAAGAAGGAGATTTTTGATGGCAAAAGTAATTAATTTTAATAAACAACAAAAACAACAATCTTCTAAACCTGATTGGACACCGGAAGAAATTAAGACTAAAATACAGCCATATGTTGATTATTTAAATAAGCCAAACAAAGTATTTTATAGTAAAAAGGGAGATAAGTGGACAGAAGAGGAAAATGAGCAATTCAAGAGGTTAGTATTTAAATATACTGTAGAGTGTTATAGTTGTACAGCCATGGCAGAGGAGTTCAAAAAGTATTATCCGTGGCGCTCTAATAACAGCATACTTGCTAAAATATCTGATATAAGACAGAGTTGTTATGAAGAGCTTGAGGATTTTTATTTTAAGGTAGCTTATTGTCTGCCTATTACAAAAGATGCGCAAATGCATTATAGTGCAGGTAAAATCGAGTTTGGAAGTTACTTGCAAAATAGGATGTTACAAATGGCTGGACTCATTGAAGGGACAGAATTAGAAGACGAAAACAAGGAAGATATACAGATACGAGAAGATAATTATGAAAAAAAGGCGACCTGGACTTATATTTATAAAAAAGAGAGAAAATATCATAAAAAAATAACAACGCAAGAAGCGGCGGAATTGTTAGAAGCTGAAATCGAAGATATAAATAAAATAATAGCAGATTTAAGTATAAAAGAACTTAATACAAAGCATTTATTACAGATAGCTTTAAAATTAGATAATCAGGTTGGGGAGATAGTTAGGATAATGCAAGATTATGATGAAGATACATTAAAGAGACGGATAAGGGCTGCAAAGGCTTATAGGCAACTATATTGTAGCCAAACTCTCTTCCGTTGAGAATAGTCTACCAATATTCTATTTTTTATAAATAAAAGATTAATAATACACCGCCTTATTATAGGCGGATTTACTTTTTGCACAAAATTGTTCTAAATTTTTACGTATTATGTTAAACTAATAGATAAATATAGATATATATATTTACATATAAAATTATTCGTAGCAATATATTTATTATATTAGATACAAAGGAGGATATTGATATTTATGGGCGATATTAAATATATAAATCCTAATTTTAAACATATTTACAGTGTAGTTTCACTTTTTTCGGGAGCTGGCGGATTAGATATGGGACTGCATAATCAAGGCTTCAAGACTATTTGGGCTAATGACATAGATGTGGATGCTTGTGAAACACACAAGGCTTGGTCTGGGGCAGATGTTGTATGCGGAGACATAGGTAAGATAGGTTTTGATACTGTTCCAAAATCTGACATAATCGTGGGAGGTTTTCCATGTCAAGGATTTTCGCTGGCCGGTCCACGTAAGATTGATGATAAGCGAAATACTTTATATAGGTATTTTGTTAAGTTGCTTGGTATTAATCAACCTTATGCCTTTATTGCGGAAAATGTTAAGGGAATTTTGACTTTAGGAGACGGAGCAATAATAGAGGCAATCATCGAGGATTTTTCGGAGCGTGGTTATGACGTATATCCAAACTTGGTCAATGCCGCAGATTATGGAGTTCCTCAAGACCGTTGGAGAGTGCTTATGGTTGGCTTCAGAAAAGATTTAAAAGTTAAAAGATTTGAATTTCCAAAGCCTTTTAACTATAAAATGACACTCCAGGAAGCGTTGCGTGATTTGCCCAAACCAGGCACACATGATATTTGTAATGCCTCATATTCAAGCCGTTTTATGAGTCGTAATAGAAAGAGAAATTGGCATGAGGTAAGTTATACAATTCCTGCAATGGCAAAGCAAGTTCCCATACATCCTGAAAGCCCAGATATGATAAAATTAGATACAGACTTGTGGAAATTCGGGGATAACGGAGTAACTAGGAGATTAAGTTGGCAGGAGTGTGCTGCTATACAGACATTCCCACAGGGGATGTATTTTGCAGGCAACCTAACATCCAAGTATAAGCAAATTGGGAATGCTGTGCCTGTAAAATTGGCAGAGGTTGTAGCTTCTGCTGTACATGGAGAATTAGATAAGTGTATATATGGTGAAAAAAGAAGTGCATTGGAAGTGTTGTAAATGGCTATTCAAACAAAGACCGGAAAAGGCTTTGAGTATGCTTGTCTTAAAGCCTTTGAAGGATATTTAAAAAGTGAAAATAATGAAGTAGAAATATCTGATAATGGAGCTGTGTCTAATGCTAAATCAGATTATTGCAATCTATCTTTAGATTTACAATCCAAAATGGATAAGGCTGCACAGGCAGCAGTAAGAGTTATTGTTCGATTAGAACCACTACTTCAAAATTCTACAGGCGATAAGTTATACCTTACATTACAAGCTGACAAAAAAGGGATGGAAGGTGACGTAAGGGATGTACTTGCTATCCGTAAAGACAAGGATTGGGAGATAGGAATAAGTTGTAAACATAATCACGCTGCAGTTAAGCATTCCAGACTTTCAAAAAGATTAGATTTTGGTGATAAGTGGCTGGGAATACCGTGTTCAGATACATACTTTAAAGAGATCGAACCGATTTTTGATAGACTAACAGAATTAAAGAAAAATAAAATTGAGTGGAAAGCAATTCCCAGTAAAGATGATAATGTATATGTGCCGATTTTAAATGCTTTTGTGAAAGAATTAAAGAGATTAGAAGCAGAATATCCAGAGATTGTTCCGCAAAGATTTTTAAGCTATCTATTAGGTGTTAATGACTTCTATAAAGTTATTAGCAAAGAGAGTAAAAAAGTTACTCAAATTTCCGTTTTTAATATGTATGGCACTCTTAATAGAAGTGCTGGCAAAATAAAACCACAAACTGTAATTCCTAAATTAGTGTTGCCAACAAAGTTTTTTGACATCAGCTATAAGCCAAGATCGAAGAATACTATAATTGCAACCTGTGATAATGGCTGGACTGTTTCAATGCGAATACATAGTGCAGCTACATTAGTAGAATCTAGCCTAAAATTTGATGTTAATTTAACTGGTATTCCACCAGCATTATATACGCATCATGAGCCGTGGTAAAAAGAAGATGGTACAAGCTATCTTCTTTTATTTTTATGATAAAATAAAAATATGGAGGTGTTTGAAGATGTATATAAATAAAAATACAGATAAAGAGCCACTTGTGAAGGTCAAGCCACCAACAGCTGCATTAAAAAAGATGATAATAGAAAAATTGCCAGAGATGAATCGAGAATATAAGGATAGATTATATAAACGAATAGTAAGTGTTGCAAAAGGAGAAAAATAATTTATATTAGTTTCTATTAATATGAATTAGTTATTATTAATTCCCATTAGTTTCTATTAATACGAACTAATCTTAAAAACATCTTCTAAAAACGTTTTTGGTTTTTAAAAGCCTACAGTCTTTAGAAGATAATAATAGATATATTATCTATTCGGAGAAAAACGAATAAATATAGAGTTATTTTGATGCAATCGTCTTTAATAACGTATTTTAGTCAATAAATCGTGTTTTTGGTTATTTTATAGTCTGTATTATTTTTATCTATTCTTAAATCTAAATATTTTTTTAATCTATCTTTTTATCTTCGTCAACATCACGTTGACCTTCTTAAAAAATAAAAAGAGGTCGAAAGACCTCACTACATTAACGGGATAGCAAATTCCAATACTGCCTGTCCAATCCATCCAAGTAAGGATGGTATTTTTTTACTTACTGTCCTTACTCCGCTCTTTGTTGTGTAAGATAAATTTACTGTATCTATAACTCCTGATCTTACTCTATTTATGTTATATGTGAAGCCATCTCTGCATTGTACCAATTTAGTATCTACTACTCTACCTCTGTTTGTTGTCTTATCCATAGGTTTTATCATATGAACCATCTCCTTTTCTTATCCATAGAATTATCTATTTTTACTGGTTGTCTTACTCATAGGTTTAACAGCACATTTTGCTCCGTTATCAATAGTTTTTATTATATTTTATATCTATATTATACCATTCGAGTAATTTTGAGTAAATTTTTATTCAAAAAATATTGCAAGAAAAACTTGACTTTATATTTCATCTTTTTTTACTATGTATATAAAGAAAGAAACAGAGAGGTGATGCGATATGAAAAAAGAGAATAAAGTATGGACACTTATATCCCCTACTTGCCACGAAATTCTATTCAAAATAGCAGAAGAGAAAAAAATACCTGCCACGAAGATTGTGTTAAATACTGTGTTTAATAAATTACCAGATAAATTAGAGGATGATTACCTATTTGTAACTGAAGGTGTGTTTTGCAAGTAGAAAATGCATAATGTAGCTTCCTAATTGTGCATAGGACAC
>CAMJGD010000049.1 GCA_946405135.1 uncultured Clostridiaceae bacterium
TTGTATCAATTCCAAAAAACTTTACTGCATTGTCCTTAAAAAACTCCATAGCCTTCTTTAAAACTGCATCTTCTATTTTATTATAATCCATAGTCATCCTCACTTTCTAGCTTTTTATACTAGTTATTCTTTCCATAACTATAGATTTTATACGAATATATGTTCTGTTTCCCCTTAAATATTTTATCAATTGTTTCATTGAAGATTATTCGCACAAAAGCTATAATGAAACAGATTAGAAAAAACAACTTAACTAAAGGGGAATATTATGGAAGAACACTATTACGAAAAATTATTGAATATAAAAACCTTAGGAGAACAAAAAATATTTTATCAATCATTGCACTATAGCAGATATGAACCCACAGGCTACTCTGCATTACAAATATTATCTAAGCAATATAATTTTACTGCTGAAGATAGTGTAATTGACTTTGGCTGTGGCAAGGGAAGGCTTAACTTTTATATAAATCACTTTTTTGATTCCACCGTTACAGGTATAGAAATGAATACCTTTTTCTATAAGAAAGCTATTAATAATAAAAAAGAGTATTTAAAAAAACATAAAAAGAACAATGATAAAATTAATTTTGTAAATTGCTTAGCTGAAGAATATAATATAAATCCATCAGATAATAAATTCTACTTCTTTAACCCATTTTCCACACATATATTTATAACAGTTATAGAAAACATTTTAACTTCCATGGAAGAACATAAAAGAACAGTAGATGTCATATTATACTATTCATCAGAGGAATATATATACTTTCTACAAGACAATACTCCCTTTGAACTTATCAAAGAAATAAAATTACCTGAATTATATGATAAAAATCCTCGTGAAAGCTTTTTAATCTATAGATTAAACTATTAAAAAAATAGCCCACTACAATCAAAAATTTGATTGTAGTGGGTTTCATTAGTACAATTGTTCATGTAAAATATTTTTAGTATTCAAACATCCCTAACTGCTGAAATTGGCCTAATCTAATTAGTGTTTGTGGATCACTATCTTTAAAAAACGCTGTCTTGACTTCTTTTTCCTTAGTCATTATCTGAGTTGAATTATTTTTTGCATCCCTAAGTCTACAGCTATATACTATAGGAAAGTAAGTTCTTATAAACTTACCTTCTGCATGGGCTGTCAAAGCAATTATTTGAAAACCTAACTGCTCAGCTATGAAAAACACTGGATCCAAAACGTGATCGCTTGATGCCTTGCCGAAAGGATTATCTACTATTACAGTTCTATGCCTCTTCATATTTGGAACAATCTGCCTTCTCTTCTCAGCTAGGTAGTTTAAAATTCCTAAAAATAGAGTCATATTTTTACTCCATTTTTCTCCACCAGACCAAGCATTTGATTGCTCCCATGAAAAAGGCATGCTGCTTACCTTGCCATCGTTAGTAACTTTACGGCACTTTATTTTAATTGTATTTTGCTTCATTACAATTCTTAAAAGTTCTTTTGACTGAAGCCATTTTTCAATTGCTTTGCTGACCTTATCTCCAATTTCTTCATCCTCATCATCTTTAAATTGATCAGATTCAAGCTGTTTAAGCATCCAATCTATATACATACTTAACTCTTCCTTGCCTTCCTTCTCATCCCATTCTGGTACATTAAAGGTGAATATTTCTTTCCAATCATCTTCAATTTTTATCCTAGTTTTCTTAGGAATAAGCTTCAGTTCCTGGCTCATGGTTATAAGATAGGAATGTAGATGATTAATAAACTGCTGAAGCTCTTTATCATGTTCTTTTATGTCATTTTCAGCAATGTCAATTATCATTGCAATACGTTCATTCATCTTTTTCTGCCATTCTATTATATCTTTGAAATGCTTTTTATACTCAATTCCGCTTACTGCCATATCTTTTAGCCTAACATCTATTATTTGTGAATTGCAAAAATCTATAAAATACTTTTTTTGCTTATCTACATATAAATTTTTTTCTTCAACGACTTTTAATAACTCTTCAAGCTCATCTCTAATATTATTAACAATCCTTAAACGTCCATAAGGGATTTCTTGTATTATTTCATTACTTAGCTCAATTTCATTTATATTTTCTGCTAAAAAAGCAAACTTACCATTTTTGATATTTAATTCATTAATAGCTTTTTCAATTTCTTTTTCATCCTTCTCCAATTGCTCTATACGCTTCAGGTTATACTCTTTTCTCTTATCTAACTCCAGCTTCTCTTCCTTTAAGACTTTCTTAACCTGCTCTAAAGCCTCAGCAAATAAAATTACGTTGTCATATTTTTCATAAAAATCTTCTTTTCTCAAATCATAAGTATTTTGTTCTTTTTGATAAGTGTCCTTGGCTACTTCTAGTTCACGCTTTAATTTTTTCAAAGGTTTTTTAATGCTCTCTAACTGCTCTAATAACCTTTCTATCTCCTCATCTCCATATAGAGGAAACTCAGCCTCTTCACTTAATGTAAATTCTGCAGTTTTCCTAAATCTCTTTAAATTTTCCTTTAACTCTTCTTCTTTATCTTTAGCATTTTTAAGCTTTACCTCAAGAAGTTCTCTTCCCTTTTGCTTCTTTTCTAGTGCATCCTTTAAATCCTTTCTCTGTATAGACAAGGCTTTTTTACTCATAGATGAATATTTAGCAGTTACCTTTCTTACTTCTTCATAAAGCTCTTCTCCTTGAAGTGTACGCAAATTATAATTTATGTCATTTAATGATACCTTAATTTCGTCCATTAAATCTAAAGCATATTTTCTTCGTCTTTCCCATGTTGTATATTCTTCAATGGCTGATTTTAACTCTTTCTCTTTATTTTCTTTATCAGTTTCATTCTTTTGTTTAGAATTTCTCTTGGTCTTATATTCCTGTGCCTTTATAATTCTAGACTCTATAATATTTCGTTCTTCCTGTAAATCAGAAACTGTCTCGTGACCTTTCTTCATACCTTCATCTATTTGTTTTATCCTTGCTCCTTTTTCAGCAACCTCTTCTTCTAAAGCATTTATTTTCTCTAATAAAGTCTTATGCTCTTTTTGAATCTCTAAATATGTCTCATGAGAATATTTGTTATAAAAAGTCTGTATGTTTTTTAAGGCTCCATTCCAAAGATTGAATTCTTCTTCTTTTTTCATACGATTTTCCGTTGCTTCTAAAGCTTTAACCTCAAACTCACTTTTCCAATTTTCAAATAGCTTCTGTGAAAGATTTTTTCCCCAATTTGATGGGAATATACTTCTTTCTTGTAAAGTAAACTCTCCAGCTATCCTGCTTCTAGCTTCTTGTTCAGTCATTATAATAACAGGATGAGATAATGTTTCTGCTTGCTTACCTATCTTGTCGCAAAACTTATCTATTTCTGCATCAGAAACAATTACAGCTATAGCCCAGTAAGGATAAGCTTCATATATTTCATTTATAGCTTTGCCTGTGTTTTCACATATTCTTTGAACAAACTGTGTACCACCTTCAATATAATTAAAGCTATTTCTCCAACTTCTTATCCATCCTTCAAGGGCTGGATCTGCTGTATAGAATTCATTTTCTTTATAGTCATCAGAGAATCGGTGAGCTAAACGTTCCTTTAAAAACAACCTTTCCTTTTCATCTCTCAATCTATCTAGTTTGTCTATTAAGCCATTTAAAATAGACTCTTTTCTTAAATACAGTGAATCTATATTACTCCAGCTAATTCTTAAGCTTTTTATATCATTAAGTAGCTTCTGATGCTCTTCTTCTATATTTATTAATAATTCTCCTAGCTTAGTTTCTTCCTTAGTTGCTTCTTTTAGCTTTACTCTAAAGCTCGGAAGCTCTTCATTTAAATTATATTTTTCTTCTTCAATTTTTTTCAGTTCCTGATCAAAATTAAAAATACTCTTTTCAATTTCAATTAATCTATCCTGCCACTTTACATACTGCTCATCCACTTTTTCTTGGTCAGAATTATCTAAAATCTCTCTCTCTATTTTTTTCATCTCTTCCGTTAAATGCTGTATACTAATCTCTAGCTCAGCTATTTTAATATTATGAGTGTCTACACTCTCTTTAGCTCTTTTTAATTCACTTTCATAAGTTTTTATTTCCTTTTTATTAGTTTCAATTTGACCTTCTACAATAGTCTTTTCCTTTTCTAATTTTTGCTCCTCTTCAAGATAGTATCCTCTTAACTCTTCACTATTTTGCAAAAGCTTTTCTTGAATATCGGCTATATCTTCATCTTCCTCCAGCTTGCTTATCTGCTCCTCTAGTAAAGCTATACTTTCTTGTTCTTCTTTTATAGACTTATTAAATTTCGCTACTTGAAGCTCTTCAGATCTCTTTTTCTTAGTGTTATAGGAATCTAACAATTCATTATATTTATCACTTACTTCTTGAAAGGCTTTTTCTTCCTTAATCACATTTTCCTTTAAACAAGCTAATTGATATGATGCCTGCTTTTGTTCAAAAATATGTAACTCTTCAGAGAGCTTTTTCATATTACTATTTACTTCAATAAGCTTTTCCTCATTACTTCTACCTTCTTGCTCTATAAATCTAAAAATAGCTTTTGCATTTTCTTTAGCACTAATGTATTTAGAATTCACTTCATCATAATTTTCAAATACTTTTACATAAGAATTTATCTGTGACTCAACAGCTTTGCTCTCTTCTATCCTTTCCCTTAGATGCTTGTGCCTTTTGAAATGTTCCCTCTGCTTTTCAAAAGTTTCAACAAAATCCTTCGTTCCATTACCAGCAAGCGCTTCCTCTACCACAGGTATAAGAAGGCTATCTACTAATTGACCTGTAGTTTTACAGTGATCAAAGAAAGCTTCTACTCCACCTTCAGTACCATTTATTAATGCAATATTTCTCCATTCGGAAGGGAAAATCAAGAAATTGTCTTCAATGTAGGCATGATACTCTTTAGTTGTAGAAAAGCTATATGCATTCATTCTATTCTTAGACATTTCAGAATAATATTCTCCTATTTCCTCTTTTGTTGCAGGTCTTCTATTTCCATTTAATCCTTCCAATACAAAAGGAAGCTTTTCAATAGAATTATCATCATTTTCCTCATACTCATATACATACTTTAAGGAATCAACGGAACCTCTATTGATAAATAATGTTACCGCAGTTAATCCATACCTTCTAGGTCTATCATTTAATATCCACTCAACTGCTACGTGAGCTACATTATTTTCTAACATTAAAGTATTTCTTATTTTACGGTCAGCAACCTCAGCATGAGGCAGTATTGCTTGTATTGCAGTCTGCACAAACACAGTCTTACCACCTCCATTTTCAAGAAGAATAGCAGCATTATGCCCATCAAATTGAAAAATATCGTCATTATATCTCTTATCACCATTTTCATACACTATATTTGTAAAACGAATTTTTGAAATCGCTGGCATTATACCTCTCCTTTCTTCTGATCCAAGTTGTACATAAAATCTAATATCCCACGATTATAATCATATTCCATATAGTATCTTTGAATAATAGTCTTTGCTTTTTCTGTAAGCTCAAGTTCTTCGTTTCCTATATCATGAATAAGTTCCTGAGCAACTAAAAATTGTTTAACTACATTAATAAAACTCTTTCTACTGTTTGTTCTTGCATCCTGATTTTTTACCTTTTCCTTAATCTCATCCATGTCTTCCCACTTATCTATGACAGCTGACCAATTATAATCATACTCTTTATCTAGTTCTTTTAATTTTTCAGTACCATGCTCCTTAAGGCTTATAATTCTTTGATTTAAGCTGTTTAACCATTCACTTACAGGTAAAAAATCTCTAGTGGCCTCAATAGTTTGATAGCTGTCATAAAATTCTCCAAATAGCACTATAACAGCTACATACATTATATATAAATCAAGATTTACAGCCTTTGCAGGAAGATGTTTATTCTTAATTGATTCATTTGAAACATGATACACAGAGTTTCTAGAAACTGGAATCATATATATATAATCACCTGATACAAATATAGTACATTCTTCTTCCTTAGCAAACTGATCCACAAGTCCTCTAATTATTTCATCAGCCATATACAAACGAAATTCCTCTTTTTCACCATAGCCTTTTACAGAAAGTATTGAAAATAGCTTAAATGCCTGCATAATCTGTTCATTATCATAACCCATTCTGTTTTGCCTCCAATCTTAATCTCATGTTTTTTATAGTAAATCTATCCGTAACTTTTAAGATATCCTCTGTTTCTTCTACCAAAATTGTACTTCCTCTGTTTATAAATAAGCGTATAGCTTTAGATAGCAAAAGCTCCTCATCTTTTTCATATTCTTCTATTGCAATTGGCGATTTCTGATGCAATATAATCCAAAAATCATAAAAAGTTCTATGGTCCAAATACCTTTGC
This sequence comes from uncultured Clostridiaceae bacterium, assembly GCA_946405135.1. GTDB lineage: Bacteria > Bacillota > Clostridia > Clostridiales > Clostridiaceae > CAMJGD01. Next base: position 6,355 of record CAMJGD010000049.1, read on the forward strand.
TGTCTATTTTCTTTTATAAATCCTACAAACTCCTTTAGGGTAATTTCTTTATTTTCCTTCATAGCCATAAGCAGTAACTCAGCTATCTTCTTATAATTTTCACCTTGAATGCTTATTTCCAATTTTATTTCTTCATCCTCAGAAATTCTTAAAAAGTCCTTTGATTTTTCCTGTTTATCTCCACTTTCAATTCTTTGCTCCGAAAATACTGTAATTGGTGACCAAGCTTTAAATCTTTCTAAATATAAAAATGGCTCTATTAATCTTCTAGCTGCATTTAATGGTAGTGGTGATGCAAAAAGTCTGCTTGTTATCTCTTGGTTAAAATTAAAGGAATCTATACCAATATAATATAAAGCCTCCTGAGCTGATTGAAGAGCTGTAGTTTTAAGAACAATGCTGTCTTTAAGAAGCAGTCTATGTTCATAATGTACCTCATCAAGTTCTCTATCTATTTCAACTATTAGCTCATAGGTTTTTCTATCTTTATCATCAAGTAGCTCATTTCCTATTTTCTCTTTTGTTTCCTTAACAAAAGCCTGTAATTCATCAAACTCCTCATTTTCACGTTGAAGCCTCATATTTACATCTTCAATAATATTTTTATATCTTTCATAGGTTTCATTAGAAACAATGTTTCTAGTGATCTCGTGCTTTATTCTTATCATTCTATCTTGAAGATTTTGAACATCCAATCTCATTTCATCTATTTGTCTAAGGGCACTAGAAAACTCACCCTTTTCAAGTTGCTTTCTTAAAACTAGCTGATTTATAGATAACTGAAACTCATTAAAATATTCCTTTGTAGCAAAGATTAGCTCCAAGCCTTGTTCATCAAGAATATAATATTGAGTATTTGTAATTAAATCTGCCTTGTCAGCTTTTAATATAGAATATTGAACACTTTCCATCTGCCTTGTTTCCCAATTATAAAAGGTTTTTGCATTTCTTTTTCCTGTAGGTGGTCTAAAAGTTTCTACTATTGTCCTTGCCACTTTTTCAAATCCAACATAATCTAAATCGATTTCTCCATTATTCATATCAAATAAAAATTGAGCAAGCTCCCTTACCCCTGTTTTCTTATTTCTTATTAGCATATTTTCAAAAAAAAACAGTAAAGTTAATAACCCTAACCCAAAGAAATCTATAGGGTTATTACTGTTGTCTTTTGTATTCTTATTTTCTAATTTATACAACGGATCGAACAAAGCAAGTCTTTGAATTCTTTCACGATAATTTTCAGCTATGCTGTTTATATTTGCCTCCACACTATACTCCTCCATATGTTTTGAAGTTCATCTTTATCTAATCCCTCTTGTGGCAAGTAAGCCCCTTTTTCTAAAAGGTTTAGAATACTTGCTTGCTCCTCAGAATTAAAATTTTTTATAAAATTATTTAAAGCTATTTCATTTTTCTGTTGAGTTTCTTTTCCAATGCTACTAGGTTTCTTTAAAAGCTCTCTATAAAAATCAATAGCAATCTCTGCTCTTATCTTCTGATTCAAGGAATTCCATATTGATATACCTTCATAATCTAAATCTCCAAAGTAATATAGTTTATGTGTTCCTTTTAATCCCAATTGACTTTCTAACATAACTATATTAGATACAATCTTCCAACCTGAACCAAAAATTAAAGAAGTGAATTTTGTATCTTTTAATACCTCCATTAGAGCTAGAAAGGTTGTCTTATTTTCAACAATTAAGTGACAATATTCAGAATTTAAAAACTGAGATGGATTTACAGCCATCATCAAAGGATCATTTGTACTTACAATTTTAAGCTTATCCCATATATTTATTCTTTCTAAAATTTTTCTTCCACCTTTTTCATCAATCCATTTCTCATCTCCAACTATATGAAAGGAACGCTCCTGAGCTGTAGCATAATCAAGAGGTAACTTATTTAAAAGTATATATTTATTAACTTTTTTAATATAAGGTAATTCTTTATTCCAAGTCTCTTCACTTAATTTAAAATAAGCCTGTACATCTATACTATCCACCATACTTAAGCTAGCATCCTTAATGCTTTGTATAAAATCTTTTTTAAGCTCATAACGATTAATGCCAAATTTAAAAGCTAGCGGAATCTCTTTGCTATTTTTGTTTTCAGAATTTTTTTCTGTAAGTATACCCTCCTGAATTAATTCCTTAACAGTAGTTGCAAAGCTTTTATAACTTACATTCCCTGAAAATAGATTTTCAAGCTCATTTAATGTAATGTTTTGCTTCTTATAAGATTTTAAATAGTTAACTATTACATTCTTCATTTTTCTCTCCTCGAAGGCTTAGTTTTTTAGTCTATTTAATAAATATTTTATCATATTTTTATGATAAAAATGTAAAAACACATTGGAAATTACTTCAATGTGTTTTTACATTTAAAATCTATTATAATTTTATAGCAAAATAAAAATAGATACTATATGGAAAAATTTAACTAGCTAATCTATTTAATACTTAAGCAGCAATCTTCCAAAGGAAACATCCCATTGGAACTACCCGAAATATTTCTCTAAGTCTTCAATTTTTTCCAAATCAAATATATCCGTTGCAATTACATCAATAGTATCCTCTGACAAACTATTTATCTTTTCTTTATATTCTTGAGGAACAGATTTGAATTTTTTAATTAATTGCTTTATAAGAATTTCTGCCTTTCCTTTTTTTTCACCTTCTTTTATTCCTTCTTTTATTCCCTGTT
>CAMJGD010000050.1 GCA_946405135.1 uncultured Clostridiaceae bacterium
AATTGCTGGTTTACTTTATCATTCTCTGTTCAATTTTCAAAGACCAGTGCGCTTTATTCAAGCGACTTATACATAATAGCATTTTAATTTGTGTTTGTCAATAAGTTTCTTTCAAAAATTAAAATCTATTGATTGCTGCTCACCAATCAGCGACAGCTTTTACATAATATCATTTATAATACAGTACGATTTCTTTTCATGTGGTTTATATCTAAAATTATTTGACTCTTCCTAGCTGATACTTTAAATATCTCTAAAGTCCTTATGTAGACACGCTAGGAAAAGTATATTGGGTTTGTACTTATATTATATCTTCTAAAACTCCTTTATTTTATAAAAGGTTATGTGGTCTTTCCAAGAACCATTTATATATAAATAGTTCTTATTAATACCTAGCTCCTTAAATCCACAAGCTTTTAATACCCTTTGAGATCTTACATTGTCTATCAAAGTAGAAGCTTCTATTCTATGCAATTCCATATCATTAAATACATAATCTACAGCCATAGCTACTGCTTCTTTCATATAGCCTTTACCTTGCTCATCTTTATCTATGGAATATCCTATAAAAGCATTTTTGAATATGCCATGTACTATATTAGATACTTGTACTTTACCTATAAGCCTGTTATCTTTATAAATACCTAAATTTAAGCTTGTTCCATTTAAATACTGCAGATAAACTTCCATAAGTATGCTTTTTTGAGTTTCTAAAGTATAAAAGCTTTCATCTCTTAAAGGCTCAAATTTTTTTAAATGAGTTCTATTTCTTAAATAATAATCTAAAACCTCTTCTGAATTTTCAGGTGTTAAAAGCTTAAGCTGTATTCTATTACCCTTAATACTAAATAGATTAATACTATTTTGATTTCTAAAGTCATCATAATTTACTCCGAATATAAGCTCATCTTTTACCATACCATTTATTATAGTATTATTCTCTAAAATACCTTGTAGAATAAAACCGCACTCAGTAAATACTCTTGTATTTATGGTTTCATTTACAATTATATTTATCTTTAATATCTTTCCATTATTAAATATAGTCCTCAATATTAATACTAAAGCTTCCTTTAAAGCCTCATACTGATTTCCCTTATAAAACTTTATCCTCATAGTACATTGCTTGTTTGCATTTTCCATATCTAATATAAATACTCGACCTAAATTTATGCCTAACCTATCTTTTATTATGTATTCATTAACATTACTGCTATTCTGTTCTATGATTATATTTTTTTCATTAAACATAAATTCATCTCCTAGATAAACTCTTTATTTTTATTTAGACAGCTGCTTTTTTGTGTTTTTATGAACTAAAGTCAAGAAAAATATAGATAGGATAAGGCTTATAGGTATAAGGAAGAAGGCAACCCTAGTTCCTAATTTATCATTGGCTACACCTATTATCATATTCATTGTCATATTTATAACTGAAGCAAAAGTAACAACTACTCCAGTTAAATATGCACTGTTCTTTTTAAATACCTTACTAATAGTACTTACTATGGTAGGAAAACTTATAGCAAAAAATAATCCAGCTATTCCTATTACAATTACTCCTTTAGCTCCCATTATTACACCTAGAGTATAAATTATAAGTGCAGTGATAAGTGATTTAATAACTACATTTATATAGCCAAATTTTTCTACCACAAAGCCTCCAAGTAATCTGCCTATAGTAAATATGCCATAGAAGATAGACAAATAAAGAGAGCTTGCACTTTTATCAAAGCTGTAGGTCTTTTCCATATAGTTTACAAACCAATTACCTGTACCTACCTCCGCAAACATATAAAATCCAAGAGCCATGATATAAAAAATAACCAGCTTATCTGATAATGCCTGCATCATAGTTATTCTTTCTTTTTCATGGTGCTTTTGAGGCTCTGGTATCTTTAAAAATATAAAGCATATAAGAATTACAACATAGGCTGCAGCAACCCATAAGTAAATAGTTCTCCAATTTACTCCTCTATATATAAGTACTCCCGAAACTCTCTGTCCTAAAGCAGATCCTAATCCATAACAAAAATGAACAAGATTCATTATTAAAGTCTGCATGCTTATGAATAAAATTGGTATTACTGTATTAGTAGCTATACCTGTTAACGCTAATCCACAACTTAAAAATATCATTGCTAATAAAAATACCAAATAGTTAGGGCTTATATATAGTGCTAGCAATGAAAAAATAATAAATAATATTCCTACGATAAACACCTTTTTTTGACCAACTTTTTCACATAAAGCTCCTCCTAAATAAGTAGAAATCATATATCCTATAGAACCTAGAGTGAGCATAAATCCTATCTGTGTATCATTTATTGAAAAGTTTTCTTTAAAAATAGGTATAAAAATTCCTCTTGTATTTTCTGCAATAGCTGCCAATATCATAAGTATAAAAATAAAAACTGTTGCTACCAAATTACTTTTTTTATTGCTCATAAACTATTCCTTTCAATAAGTTATTTAAAATTTAATTACTTAGACTAAATTATATCATAAAAAATTGCACTTTTAATACAATTTATATACTAACAAAATAATATATTATAAAACTTTAATAAAAACTTTGTTTTCAAAATAGTAACCTAAGAAGTATTGATATTCGTATTATGATATGATTATAATATAGAATAAACTTGTCAATTTAAGAAAGGATTTTAAGTAATGAATAAGCAGAGTATAAATAAACTTAAACTCATTTTTACCGGAATTGAAAACAGATTTAAAGAAAACTCAGACATTTTTAAAGGTATTAATGTTACTTTCAAAACAGGACTTAAGACGTTTAAAGGTCTAGGAAACTACGAAGAAAATAAAATCAAATTTAACTTTAATGGTAAAACCGAATTATTAGATATAAATGAATTACTAAATAAAATATGTGCAGAAGCTGAAAAGTATGAATCTGTAAATATTTTATACAGAGAAAGAGGCACTGACGTAATTGTTTATGGAGATAATAAAAATGTAAAAATGACAAATAAACCTGTAAAAGAACAGGAAATATCCAATAATAAAGTTATGGACGATTCTGATTTAAACCATATAAATGAAGTTTCTACATTACTTAATAGAGATTACTATATAAAGGTAGGAAAAGCAAATCCCTTACTAAAAGAAATAGGTATTATGACGAAACAAGGGAAAATAAAGAATGATAAAATAAGAAAATATAATCAGATAGACCATTATGTAGAACTTTTAGAGGGAATTTTAGATAAACTGCCTCAGGATAAAACTATAAATATTCTTGATTGCGGTTGTGGAAAGTCCTATCTTACCTTTGTACTTAATTACTATCTAACAGAAGTTAAAAAAAGAAAATGCTATTTTATAGGATTAGATCATTCAGAAAAAGTAATTGAAGCTTCTAGTGCTATGGCTAAAAATTTAGGATATCGTAATATGGAATTTAAGGCAATGGATATAAAAGATTACTTTCCTGACAAGAAAATAAATGTGGTCATATCTCTTCATGCTTGTGATACCGCCACAGATATGGCTATAGCTCTTGGTATAAGATTAAAATCCGATGTAATTATAGCAGTACCCTGCTGTCATAGAGAGTTTTTAAATCAGTATCAGTATAAACCCTTTGACAAGATTCTAAAGCAGGGCATATTAAAAGCAAGAATGGCAGATGTACTAACAGATGGCATGCGTTCAATGATGCTGGAAGCAAAAGGCTATGATGTTTCTGTGGTAGAATATATATCTCCCTTAGAAACTCCTAAAAATCTCATGATAAGAGCATTAAAAACTACTGAAGAAAAACCTTACTTAATTGAAGAGTATAAAGAATTGATGAATACCCTTAATGTATATCCATCACTTTATAAATACCTAAATGAGTGGTAACTTAAGGGTTGGGGGGGCATGTTATGAAAAACAAATGGAGTCTAAAAACTAAAATAACCATAACCACTATAATAGCCATATTATTTACATCCCTAGGTTTTTTTGCTGCCTATAAGCTGTTTGTTGCTCCTAAAAGTCAGCCTAAACAATGGGTTGTACCAAACTTAAAAGATACTTCTAACAAGTTTATGACCAAAGATACTATTGTAAAAGAGGTTAGCGAAAAGCGAGAGCTTATAACCATGGAAACAGGTGTAGATCAAGAGATAACTATAGATAATAGCTGGGGGAACTGGGAGATATTTAAAAAAATGCAAAGCATCCAATTTCATGCTAATGGAATCTATTCCATAGACTTGTCAAAAGTGGATGAAAACAACTTAAAGATTGATAAAAACAAGAAAACTATAACTCTTTATGTTAATAAGCCTTCCATAAAATCCATAGCTATTGATGAACAGAAAACCTTATACAAAACTCCTGAAAAAGGTCTTTTCAGATTTGGTGAAGTAAATCTTACTCCTGAAGAATATGAGGTTATGATGGCGGAGGCAAAAAAGAAGATTGCAGAAAAAATGAATTCAAAAGAATTGTATGATGAGGCACTAAAAAATACCCAATCCTCTCTAACTAAACTTATGCAATCTTTATTTTCAGAAGATACTAGGAATAACTATAAAATAATCATAAATTTTAAAGAGCAATAAAATATAAAAGCTTGGAGCTAGCCCCTATGTAAAGCAGGTCTAACTACAAGCTTTTTATATTACTTTTTTATAATATCACTAATTAATCCTTTTATCACTTCTCCTCCAAGTATCATTCCTGCCACTGGAGGTACAAAAGATATGCTTCCTGGAATCTGCCTTTTTGAAGAACACTTTCTTGGAGAATCCCCTGTACAGACACAACCTTCCTTACAGGTTATAACTTCTTCCATTTTAGGTTTTAGAGGTATTTCTTCAGAATAAACTACTTTTAAGCCCTTTACTCCCCTTTTTCTTAACTCATATCTCATAACCTTTGCTAAGGGACATACTTTTGTTTTATATATATCTGTAACTTTAAATTGAGTTGGATCTAGCTTGTTTCCTGTACCCATGCAGCTTATTAATTTTATATTATTCTGTTCACACCATACTGCCAAAGCTATTTTAGAAGAAACAGTATCTATAGCATCTACCACATAATCTACATCTTCTGAGATTATATCCTTTATATTATTATTATCTACATAAGCCTGTATAGCTGTAACTTCACACTTAGGGTTTATATCCAATATCCTGTCTTTCATCACTTCTACTTTTGGCTTACTTATAGTTTTAAAGGTGGCATGTATCTGCCTATTTATATTAGTTAAACAAATCGTATCATCATCTACTATTACTAATTTACCTACTCCGCCTCTTGCCAAGGCCTCTACAGTAAAACTTCCTACTCCGCCTATTCCAAATACAACCACTTTCTTTTTATTTAGTTCATCTATAGCTTCTTTCCCTATTAATAATTCAGTTCTTGATAAAGAGTGCTGTATCATTTAGCTTTCTCCCCTTTAAAATAAGATTTCACTTAATATTTTATTATTATATTACATAAGACTTTAGTTTTCCATAGGATTATACAACTTGAATATTCTCAGAAAATATAATTTTATGAAAAGTGATTATTTTTTATATAAATTTGTTAAAATAATAGATAGCTATTTCATAGGTTGAGGTGAGAAAATGTTTAAATTAGATGAAAACACCATAAAAAAATATGCTACTGATTCCACTTATTTAAGAGGCCTTTCATATTATATTAAAAATAAAGTTAACTATATAGATGTGGAATATGGTTTTGATGAAAAGATGGATGAAGAAGTAGTAAACTTATTTTCAGAAGTTGATTCTTCAGAAGATTGGACCTATGACGTAGATATTACCTGGGGGCAAAACACAGGTTTTAAACATATAGAATGTAACTGTGAAACTTTTTATAATAACTATAATAACAACAAGCTTTGTAAACATATAGTAGCTGTACTGCTTAAATATTTAAGAGAAGAAAATAAAATTGCCAAACAAAATTGTGCTGAAGCAGATTATTTTGTAGAACATATAAAAAGATCTATTATGCACCAACAGCTACCTGAAAAATGTTTAAATTTAGAAGTTAAATATAATTTTTTAGTAGACTTCGGTAATTGCTCCTACATTGAGCTTAAAGTAGGACAGAATAGAAATTATGTAGTTAAAAACATAAGAAGTTTTTTAGAAACTATAAAGTATAAAAAAGCTCCCTTAGAATTTGGAAAGAGCTTTACTTTCGACCCTAATATACACAAATTTAATGAGCAGGACCAAAAACTTTTAAATATGCTCATGGAAATATACGAAAGTGACTTAAAGTTAAAAGAAGACTATTATGGCTATCTTGGAAGCAGTAATAGATTCTTGTCTGGTAAAAAAGCCTATCTTACAGAAAGTCAGCTAAAAAGATTTTTCAGCATAATGAAAGACAGAAGTTTTCATGGGGAAATAATGGGTAAATATTATGATGACTTAAAAATATTAGAAGAAGATCTGCCTTTAGATTTTAATCTATGTTTAGAAGAAAATCATATATTGCTTTCTACGGATAAGGAGCTTCCAACACCTTTAACAGAAACAGGCGATTTTTTCTTTTATAAAAATAATATATATAAATCTAGTGAAGAGCAGATAGCCTTATTTTCACCTTATTATAATGAATTGTTATACTCTAAAACTTCTTATATAAAGTTTAAAAAAGAAGATGAGGACAAAATAGCTTCTTATATATTGCCAAATTTAAAAAAGATATGTAACAGCTTAACCATAGATAACAAACTAAAGTCAAGATTTTATGAAAAACCTTTAAGTATCTCCATATATTTAGATAGGATAAATGATTACATAGCAGCCCAGCCTGTATTTAAGTATGGAGACTTGGAAATAACCCCCTTTGATGAAGCTTTCAAAAAAGAAAATGAAAAAATACTTATTAGAGATATCCATAGAGAATTAAGCAGTATAAGCATTCTTGAAAACTTTGGATTTCAAGCAGAAAACAACAAATTCTTACTAAAAAGCCAAGAAAACTTAATAGAATTTTTAACAGAAGGATTGCAAAAACTACAAAAAGTAGCAGATGTATATTATTCCGAAAGTTTTAAAAGATTAAAAGTATATAATTCTTCTAGTTTTAAATCCAGCATAAGCTTAACCGAAAGTGGTTTATTGGAATTCAGCTTTAGCATAGAAGGTGTAGATAAATCCGAATTAAAAAACATACTGGAAGCCTTAAAGGAAAAGAAAAAATATCATAGACTTAAAGATGGTGGATTTGTTTTTCTGCAAGATAAAAAAATAATAGATTTAGGAAATATGATTGAATACTTAGATATAAAAGATTCTGACTTAAAAAAAGATAGCATAGAGCTTTCAAAATATAAAGCTTTATATATAGATGAAAACATAGAACTAAATGCTATGACCTTCATAGAAAGAAACTCTAAATTTAGAGAACTTGCAAATAATTTAAGGGATTTTCAAAAAATAGATTATACTTTACCTAAAAATCTTGAAAAAACTCTAAGAGGATATCAAAAATTTGGATTCAAATGGCTAAAGACTTTATCAATCTGCGGTTTTGGAGGAATATTAGCCGATGAAATGGGACTAGGAAAAACCCTACAGACCATCTCTTTTATTGAAGATTACTGTAATGAAAATGCTGCTAATAAAAAGCCTTCTTTAGTAGTAGCCCCTACTTCCCTAATTTATAACTGGAAAGCAGAGATTGAAAAATTTTCTCCTAAACTTAATGCTCTGGTTATATCTGGGAGCAAAGAAGAAAGAGAAAATCAAAGGAAAGCTATAGAAAATTCAGATATAGTAATAACCTCCTATGCACTTATAAGAAGGGATATAGAAGAATATAAAAATTTAAAATTTAAATATTGTATTTTAGATGAAGCTCAAAATATAAAAAATGCTGCCTCTATAAATGCTCAATCCGTTAAAGAAATAATTGCAGAAACCCGTTTTGCATTAACAGGAACCCCTATAGAAAATTCTTTAACGGAACTTTGGTCTATATTTGACTTCATCATGCCTGGCTATTTAATGAGTCATAGAAAGTTTTCAAAAAAATTTGAAATACCCATAGTTAAACGTAAAGATGAAAAAGCGTTGGAGGCTTTGAATAGGCATATAAAGCCTTTTATATTAAGAAGGTTAAAAAGTGAAGTAATAAAAGAACTGCCTCCAAAGATAGAGCACAAGGTAATAGTGGAAATGACAGATAATCAGAAAAAATTATATGCTGCTTATCTAATGCAGTTCAAAAATCAAATTAAATGGCAAATAAGTGAAAATGGTTTTGATAAATCAAGATTTGCTATTCTTTCTGCCCTTACCAGATTAAGGCAGATTTGCTGCGAACCTTCTGTATTCATTGAAAATTATACTGGTGAAAGCGGAAAGATCAATGCCTTAGATGACATTTTAGAAGAAAGCATCCAGGGAGGGCATAGGATATTACTATTTTCACAATTCACTTCCGTACTTAAAATCATAAGTAAAAGACTAAATGAAAATGGAATAGAATATCTCTATCTTGATGGAAGCACTAAAAGTGAGCTCAGAGGAAAACTAGTAAATGATTTTAACCAAGGGCAAGGCGCTATATTTTTAATATCCCTTAAAGCAGGGGGAACTGGTCTAAACTTAACTGGGGCAGATGTGGTAATCCACTTTGATCCTTGGTGGAACCCAGCTGTAGAAGCTCAAGCCACAGATAGAGCCCATAGGATAGGCCAAAAGAAAACTGTAGAAGTCATAAGCCTAATTGCAAGAGGAACTATAGAAGAAAAAATATATGACCTTCAGCAAAAGAAAAAAGAGATAATAACAAATGTTTTAGACAACAATAAAAATGAAGATATATTAATATCCCAAATGAATCAAGAGGAAATAGAAAGACTACTTGAAATATGAGCTTAGCTCCCCAAAACAGAAGCCAATGGCTTTCCCCATTGGCTTCTGTATTTAATTTACTATTATTGTTAGCCTATGAAATCTTTCCTCATATAACGCAAATGTGTATTTCATCTAACAGTTCTGCAGGTCCTTGTATCTGTTCATGAGTTACTTTGTCTCCTAAAAGATGATATT
>CAMJGD010000051.1 GCA_946405135.1 uncultured Clostridiaceae bacterium
TGCCGGCCTGTCACGCCGGAGGTCGAGGGTTCGAGCCCCTTCTGGGTCGCCATTTGCTGGCATGGCTCAATTGGCAGAGCAGCTGACTTGTAATCAGCAGGTTGTAGGTTCGATTCCTATTGCCAGCTCCACAAAAAAGAAGACTTTAAAAGTCTTCTTTTTTTATTTAATAGGAAAGTCCTACTTTTCCTATTAAATAAAAAAATAGCTATGAAAAAATCATAGCACCACAAAAAGACCTAACATAAAGTCTATTAGATCATTTTTTGTATTCGTAATGTATACCTCGAATACCTGTATAAGATTTTGGGGTCATAGTACCATCACAAACTTGACAATCAGGTTGTGGTGGAATTGATGGATCAAGTCCATCAAAAATATTATCTTCTTCAAGCTCTTGCACAATAAAACGAGGAACCCATAAGGAATAGTTACATTTGGTACAGATAAATTCAACTAAATCATCATTTTTGGAAAAACCTTCAAGTATATTCATAGCTACCTCCATATAGTGTTTTTACTAAGAACTATTATATAGATATGAAGGATAGTTATCAAGATAAAGGTTTTTTCCTGAAGGAAATATTCCGACTAGTTCCATTTTTGTACCACATGAACAATAAAGAGGATCAATACCAAAAGTTAGAAGAAGACGTGCACGCCAATGAGAATGTTTTTTTCTAAATCTTCTTTTCTCTAAACTATCTAAAAGAATGAGTTTAGCAGAATGAGTATATTCTTTAGCATAAAGGCCATAATAACGGATCATTTTAAATTGTTCGTCAGGAATATGAATAATTAAACGCTTAATAAACTCAAAGGCATGTACTTTTTCAGTAACACGCTTATTATCCTCATGACGGTCATAATAGAAAGTAACAAATTCACCGTCATAATCAATGATACGGGATTGAGCCATAGCAGGGCGCCCAGTGTAACGAATGATATATTTAACAGAGTCCAAAGAGTTGGAGTCCATATTAGATTTAGCATAAACATAAAAACCATCGCGATAAGTTTTAAACAAATAAGATTTAATTTTATAAAAAGAAGATCCTAATCGGTCGTGCAATAATGATAATATGGTAGCTTGCCAGCGTTTACGGAGCATATTAAAAGGAATATGTTTGATCTTACGCCAAACGGTTTTAGTACCAGAAGCACCCTCTGTTAAAAGCATATGAATGTGTGGATTCCATTTAAGGTCACGACCAAAAGTATGAAGGGTGGATATAAAACCAGGTTTAAAGTTTTCAGATTTATTAAGTTTATAAAACCAGTTTAAGATGGTTTTAGCAGAAGCGTCGAATAGTAAATTAAGCAAAGAACGATCTCTACGGAAAAAAATTCGAAGCTCTTCTGGGATGGTGAATACAATATGTCTATGAGTACAACGAATCATCTTGGAAGAAATTGAGGAAGCCCTATCTTGAGTATATTTAGCACCACAAGAATTACAAAACCGACTTTTGCATGTAAAAGAAACATACTTGAACTTAGAGCAGTAATCACAAAAATAAAGAGCATGACCCATAGAAGGATTGCCACAATTAATTATTTTATTAACATTTTTAAAAACGACAGAACGAATGGGATAGCCTTTCAGAATAAAAGCATCCCAATGATCTGCAAAAATATCTTTGATTTTAAAAGATTTTTTGTTCATAATATCACCAATATATTTATAACAGAAGTTTATTAATATTTCAATATTATGAGTAAAAAATTGTTGTTAAGAGGCACGAGCTAAAGTATTTAGCTTTTTAACGCGTCGAAGACGCTATTCTTGTTGTCATGAATTAAAGAGCACTTTAAAGCACTCTCTAATTTACTATACTATTTTATTTAAATTTTTAGATACTCTTATATCTTCACTATAAAATTTGTTTATGTCAAAGTTTCCAAGCAGTCTGGAGGTGATTCTTTCCGAGTAAGTCTGCAGCAATTGCTCTAAAGTAAGATTAGTAGATATTATCATTTTCTTTTTAATCAATAATTTTTTATTTAAAAGATTAAAAAGTTCTGTTCTTGTAATATCATTTACAGGCTCTGTGCCAAGGTCATCTACTATAAGAAGATCACAGTTAAATATAAGCTCTTCTAAAGTATCATTTCCTGAGAATCTTATCTCTTTAAGGTTTTTAATGAGATCATCTGCAGTCCTATATACCACTAAATACCCTCTATCTAGTAATTCCTTTGCTATACAATAGGACAAGAATGTTTTTCCTGTACCTGAGTTACCGTAAAATAAAAGATTGTTATTATGATATTTAAAGTTATCTATATACATTAGAGAATTATTATATATTTTTTCTATATTTTTTCTAGGAGTATCTTTTTCGTTGCCTATTTTATAGGAAGCATATAGATTAAAATCAAAATTTTTAAAGTTATTGATTTTTAGTAACTCTTCTAAACGAGAATCCTTATAATAGAGCTGCACTAGTTTTTGCCTATAGCAGCTGCATTTTTCCACTCCTATAAAACCTGTATCTTTGCATTTAGCACATCTGTAGTGCAAATTCAGATAATCTATACTATATCCTAAAGAAACGAGCATTTCAGATTTTTTCACTCTTAAATCCGTTATGTCTTTTCTTACTTTACTAATATATTCATCTCTATTTTCTATATCTTTCATAGCACCTATAGCCATGTTAACGCAAAGTTTACCGATTTTTTTTTCTATGTCTAGTATTTGAGGGGCTTTTTTTTGTATTTCTTCTCTTCTGCTTTCTAAAGATTTAGTCTCTTCTTCTCTTATCTTCTCGTATATTTTTAAAACTTCTTCCTGATAACCTTTAATCATTTTTATCCCACCCTAACAATTTTCTTTCTAGTGCATCAAAGTCATATTCTCTTTGTTCGAAATTATTAAAGGTACTGTTTTTATTATTGAAGGAGTTATGCTTTTTATAATTAGGTTTCTTGTTATCTTTTGTTGCCACATCTGTCAGAGTTTTTATGTTATCTTTAAACCAACTGTTTAATATGCCGTCTATATATTTAAAATCAGCTCTATTTAATCGTTCAAAGCATATATCACAGGCTTTAAATATCAATTCTAAGGAGAAATTATATTGATTTACCCATTTATTAAGCATGTCCTCTTGAGGTTTCATTATTTCTCCATCTTTTATACCTAGATAGGTTAATATCTTTCTATATTTTACCCATTTGTCTTCATGCTTTTTTATATAGAGTTGAGCTTCATCTATATTTTTTATATTTGCATCAAACCAAGATAAAGCTACTTTTTCAAAATATCTATAGTCCGTTTTCCCTTTAGATATGCAATACTGAATAAGAAGCAGTGTCATCTCCAAAGAAAAGTTTAGATCGTTCTGCCAGCTTATATAAGTTGACATTTCTTTAGGAGATAAAGGCCTTCCTAAAAGTTTTTCTATTTCCTGAAGCATATCTTTTATAGCATTATTATTTAATTCGTCTAGCAGGCTAACCTTTGTGTCTTCTAAGTTTTCGTCTTCATTTAAATCTAAAAACTCAATATTAAAATTACCCATATTATCAATGGGGGTTATTTTTATAACCCCTTCATCATTCCAATAATTTAAAGCATTCATTATATCGGATTCTAATAAGTTTAAACTTGAGGCCAGTATGGTGCAATTAACTCCTAATTCACCAGAGATACTGTACTTTAACATGAGCAAATAAACTTTTACGAATTCACCGCGAGCCTTAGTCATATGCTTTTCTATAAATACATTATTTACAGGGGTGAATTTTAAAGTTGAGTTTTTAAGCATAAAAGTGCTCATTTATTTCCCAACCTTTCTTAAAATATAAAGATTTTTATATTTATTAATCTATTTATGTAAATAGTAACACATAATTAAATATTTAAATAGATACCCTGTTATTATATCAAAGCAAAAAAAATCTCTCAACAAACAAAAGATTAATAAAGTATGTAATATAATGAAAAAAATATTTTTTTATCCTTAATGAATAATTTTTATGTCATTAGGGAACATTAAGAAAAAATCTTATTTTAACTATAACTTGGATAATCTTTTGAGAAAGGATGTTAATAAATTGATAAGTTTTTTTAAGATTTCAAAGAAAGCTGTATTTTTATGTGGGCTTTCTTTAATGTTTTGTATACTATTAATTAAGTTTTTAGATTTTTCCGCTTATGAAGTTCATCTAAATGGAAATTGTATAGCCTATGTAAAAGATATAAATTCAGTAAAAGAAGTATATGAGAATGTAACCCAAGACTCATTTAAAAATGGCGAAGTATCAGGAAACAATGAAATACAATATAAATTTGTATTAGCAGACAAATCAGCACTAAGCGATGAAAAGCTTATAAAAGCTAATATACTAAACTCTATTAATTTAAAGAATAAAGGCATAAAGTTAATAACGAATAATAAGGATATAGCTTTATTGAAGGATAGTAATCAAGTAGATGAGTTAATAAAAAATATTAAAAATTATTATATAAATAAAAATCACATAGATACTTCCAAAATAGTTTCTGTCAAAACAAAAGATAATATCTATTATGAAGAAGTTTACATGGATAAAGCTGAATTTGATGACATAAATAAAATATGTAAATATATCATAGATGAAGATGAAAAGTCAAAAAAGCCTTTAATCAATGTGGAAATAACCTATAGAGAAAAAGTTAAAGAAACTATTCCAGCGGAAACTAATATAATTATGAGTGATGAGCTGTATAAAGGGGAAACCAAATTAAAACAAGAAGGTAAAAACGGAGAAAAGGAAATTCTAAGAGAGATTAAGATAAATAACAGTGATGTGGTAGAAAATAAAAAGTTAGGAGAGGCCACTATATGTGCAGCTAAAAATAAAATAATAATTAAAGGTTCAAAAGAAAATAATAATAGTTTAGCCTTTCTTTATATGCCTACCAGAGGAGCTATTACCTGTCAGTATGGCTCAAGGTGGGGGGGAGAGATCCATCATGGCATAGATATAGCTGGAAATATAGGAGATCCTATAAAGGCAGCAGCAGAAGGAGTGGTAAATAAAATTGGCTGGGATAATGTGTATGGGAATTTTGTAAAGATAGATCATGGAAAAGGAATGGAAACTTTATATGGTCACTGCAGCAAAATCATAGTAAAAGAAGGAGAAAAAATAAATAAAAATCAAACCATAGGTAATGTGGGAAATACAGGAAGAAGTACAGGACCTCATTTACATTTCGAAGTAAGGATAAATGGAATAGCCCAAAATCCCATGTCCTATATCAAATAATTATATTAAATTTATTTTTAACATAATATTAAATTAATAGAAAATTCATAATATAATGATATATACTAAGTATTAAAAAGATATATTTATTTTTAATGGGAGTGGGAAAGTGTATGAGTAATTTTAATAAAAAGTGTTTATTAACTTATGATTACGGAGAAGAAAAAACTTCCCAGATTGAAGCCTTAGGATATGACATAATAGTTAGAAGGGAAAAAAATATCACATATTCTGAGGAATTCGAAGAAGTAGATGTACTTGTATGCTATAATCCTTTTGAAACACTAGATATATCACTTATGAAAAGCTTAAAATGGATACAGCTGTCCAGCATAGGAATAGACCAGCTTCCAAGCGATAAGGTACTAAATCAGCATATAACTGTAACTAATAACAGAGGTGGTTATAGTGTACCTATGGGTGAATGGATAGTGCTAAATATACTTGAAATGTATAAAAGAAGATTAAATTTGTATAAAAAAATATTTAATAAAAAGTGGAAGATTGATACAGATGTGCTAGAGTTATATGGTAAAACTGTAGGTTTTATAGGTACTGGCAGCATTGCTATTGAAGGAGCTAAAAGGCTTCAAGGCTTTGGAGTAAATATAATAGGAATGAATACGGATGGAAGAAGTATAGAGTATTTTGATCATTGCTACAGTAAAGATGAGTTTTATGATTTGCTAGAAAAAAGTGATGTATTAGTTATTACTATACCTTACACAGAAGCAACGCACCATCTTATATCTAAAAAGGAATTAAGCATGATGAAGGAAAATGCTCTTATTATCAATGTATCCAGGGGAAGCATTTTAGATGAAAAAGCTCTTATCAATGAATTAAAGAAAGGTAGGCTTATGGGAGCAGCCTTGGATGTTTTTGAAGAAGAACCCTTACAGAAAAATAGTCCTTTATGGGATATAGAAAATGTGTTTATAAGTCCTCATAATTCTTGGGTTTCAGAAATGAGAAATGAGAGAAGATTTAATTTGATTTATGATAACCTGAGAAGATATGCGGAAGGAAAGCCTTTGTTAAATGTTATAAACATTGAAAAAGGCTATTAATGTATGAAGGTGCTTTATGAGCACCTTCTTATTTATGGCATTAATTTATTTATATTAATAGTTCCGCAGCCTTGGGCAGTTTTAGGTATATCTATCAGTTCACAGGATACTTTTATTAAAGATACTATGTCTTTAAAAGAAAGATTATTGTTATTTTCAAATAGTAAGGCGCAGAGTCCGCTCACGTAAGCTGCAGCACAAGAAGTGCCAGTAAATGAAGTGTAAGGTATATCTAGATTTCCGGGATATATCCTTCTGTCATTTCTTTCAGAAACATAATTTATGTTAGCATTTAAGGAACATATATCAACACAAGCTGCTGTCATGTCAGGTTTTTCAAGTTTTCCTACAGGTCCTCGAGATGAATACCTGTACTCTTTAGGTTTTAAACTAGTATCTATACCTGAAACGGTAATGCAGTTTTCCAAAGAGGCTATGCCCATTATAGAGTTATCTCCTTCTCCGCTTCCAGAAGGGACTACAGGCACTATACCCATTGATACTGCTTTAAAAAATAATTTATGAAAACATTCATTTAAAAATTTATCATGATAGGGAATCTCAAAGGGAAGACACATTACTTTTATGTTATGTTCTTTACTTATGCTTAAAATATCTTCTATACAATACATAATGTCTGATACATAAGCCTTTCCAGTGGAATTAAAGGCTTTATAGCAGTATATAGAACTGTTTTCAGCTATGCCTCTATGGACTCCTTGAGATAGTGTACCGCTGCCGCATATTATTCCTGCTTGAAAGGTTCCATGACCATTATCGTCATAAGGGTATTTATAGCCATTTATTAAGTCTACAAAGAGCTTTACTTTATTGTGTGGATTTAATAAATCTGGATGAGGATATACTCCGCTATCTACTAAAGCGATCCCTATCCCTTTGCCAGTTAACCTGTATTTGTCACTATTTAAGTTTATTCCATTAGCAGATTGCACACTTTTTCCACATAAAAATCCATAGCTGTCAAAAGTTATATATTGAACTTCAGGATATTCTATGAGTCTTTCTATAGATTGAGGAGAGAGATAAGCAGATATTATTTTACAGCTTTCAATGGAATGTACAACTTTACCTTTATAGGAGCTGATTTTATTTTCAACATTTTTTTGAAGATTTTTACATTGAATAATTACTCTATAAGTTTTGTATATTTTATTAGATAGGGCATCATCAAGTTCTTTGTTTAATTTACTTCTTATAGAAAACATAATCAATACTCCCCCAAAATAAATTACAATATATAATATATGTAATGTAATACAATTATGTTAATATATATATGGATTTTTATATATATTTTTTTGTGGTAAAATAATTTTAAAAATATATATTGTTAGGAGTTGAGGTAGCATGCCTTTAATAGATTATAAATGTGAAAAATGCGGTGAAGAATTTTTTGAAATAACAAAGGGGGAAAATGAAAAGGTAAAGTGTCCTAAATGCGGTAATATAGATGTGAAGAGGATATATAAGGGAAAGTATTATGGAAAAGGTTCTGCAGGCTGCAGTGGAAGTTGTTCTAATTGCGGTGGATGCCATTAGAAAAGACAAGTTTAATATTTTTTTCAATAACCATTTTATTAATTTAAGATGGTTATTTTTTTTATGATGTTTTAAAAAGATTAAAGCATCATAATAATAAAAAATGAGTTTGATAAGATAGGAAGATTAAAGTCTGTAACTGAACAAAATGGCAAAACCTCTTATGTAAATTATAAATATGATGCAAATAAAAATTTAATCATGGAAAATAAAGATGCAGAAGGAAGAATAATAAGAAAGTATCATGATGATTTAGGAAGAGTTATAAAAGAAGAGGTTGCTTATGGAAATGAAAGTATCAAGCCAGTAACCTATCAATATGATTCTTTAGGAAATGTAATATCAATAAAAAATGCAGATGGAGAAGAAATAAAATATTATTATAATGAGTTAAATCAAGTAGTTAAAACAGTAGCGGGGTCTAAGGAACTAGAAATAATTAATAAAGTAGAATATGATTACTTAGGAAGAAAAACAAAAACAATAGATGGTGAAAATAATGAAATAAGATATGACTATGATTTAATTGGGAGATTAACAAAGGTTACATCAGGCGTAAATAGTAAGTCACCACAAACAACAAAATATCAATATGATATAAGAACTCAGGTAAACAATCAAGCAGCTGTTGCAAATAAGGTAGTAGATGCATTAAATAGAGAAAGTGTAACTTATTTCGATTCTCTAGGAAGAAAGATAAAAGAAGAGATTTTAGCAGATACAAGTACTACGGACAAAAAAGAAGTCTTGTATGAGTACTATAGTGGTGGAGGAAATCTAAAGAAGATAGTTAAACCAGGAAAAGAAAATACAGTAGAGTATATGTATGATGGTCTAGATAGAATCAATAAGATAAT
Organism: uncultured Clostridiaceae bacterium; assembly: GCA_946405135.1. Classification (GTDB taxonomy): domain Bacteria; phylum Bacillota; class Clostridia; order Clostridiales; family Clostridiaceae; genus CAMJGD01. Next base: position 8,747 of record CAMJGD010000051.1, read on the forward strand.
ATATAAAAAAGAAAATTCCTTAGGAGATGAAAAATAGTTACTAAAAACATTGAAAAATGTGTATAAATGTATCAGT
>CAMJGD010000052.1 GCA_946405135.1 uncultured Clostridiaceae bacterium
TATATCTTCAATTTTTATATCTTCCATTAATGGTTCTAAAGGATAAAATTTAGTTTTTGTAGGTTAAGATGTAGTCGGACATAGTTTGTTCTCTCCTCTTTATATCTTTTCAAACACCTTCTGACTCTTAAGCTCTTTTAACATCCCCTCAACTAATTCTGCTTTTTTAAAAGACTCTATAACTGTACCCATTTCAATATTTCCTTCAATTCCATGATAAGATAGATTTGAAGAAGAAATAAAAGTTTTATAGGAATCTATAACTATTACTTTGGCATGAAGAGCTGCCATCTTGTCTTTTGTGTTTTTGTTATAATCATAAATATTTAAATACCTACTCTTATACAATAAAAGCTTATCTAAATGTTCTTTTTTATTCTCAAAATCATTAAGATAGAAATTTACATATATACCTTGTCTACTTTTATTAACTATCTCATCAAATAGTTCTATAGCATAGTCGGATATTGAGTAACCTGTTAAAGTTATACTCTTCTCCGCACTAAATATTAATTCTTTTATGATTGCACTGGTCTTTCTGGCATTTAATTTGAAACTATTTGGTGCTGTTATTACAATCTCAACCTTTTCAGTATTTTTATAATTATATAAACCAATTGCAACTTGAAGTAATCTATTTGCTTCTTCAACAGATAGATTTGGGAATCTCTTATTAATTTCTATAAGAGATTCCTTAAAATTCAAGTTAAAATCCAAAGTATCATTAATTTTTTCAATATCTGATACAATGGTTTCTATAAGAAGTGCTTCACTTATACTTCCATTCCACATAGTTCTTTCACCAAATCTTTAAAATAACTACAATCTCCATCTATAGCTAAAGGTACAACAAGTTTTCTATCTAATAATCTGTTTCCATTTTCACAGGCTGTTTCTGAAATCATTGCACAAGAATGACAAGCAGCACCATTTAATCTTTCATCAGAAGGCTCATTTGCCATACATTCTGGATCTGTTGTACAGGTCAGTGCATTTTCCAATGCCTGCTTTAATAGTTTATTAAAACTCCTTATTTCACCCATTTCAACTAATCCACCTAAAGATCCTTCTTTATCAGCACTTCCAGTATAAAGTAATACGCCACACATGTTTTCACTACTGTATATTCTCTCTTTAATCGCAGATGATGAATAACCGCAAAGCATAGCCATTTCCTTAATCATTAAATGAGCAAAAGTATGTAAGAGAACGTATTCCGCATTTCTTTCCTTAAATTTTGTCCATCCCCTCGATTGACAAAATTCGCTATAATAACTCTTATATTTTTCCGATAATTTTTGAGTTTTTAGATTTTGCTTCCATTCTTTAACTGTTTCTTTATTAAACTCAATAAAAATTCCTTCACCATTTATTTCAACTGCTGGAAGCCAAGGTTCTACTTTACTTTTTGTTAGCGGCACTATATTTTTAGGATCATCTACTTCTGGTTCAGGGGCTTCCATTCTCATAAAACCTAGTAATACCATTACTTCTCTTAATCTATGAACTTTAATAATCCTAGAAAAATATTTTGATAGATAATTAGGAACGGCTTCTTCCTCTGCTTTAAAGTATTTTACATTTGTTTGGTATATCATATCATCATGATGAGTAATCGCTGCATATTCCATTTCTTTAATCTCAGTAAACTCTTTTATTTTTTCATCTCTTTTTTTAACTGCAGCATTAAATTCTTCTCTTGAGCATCTTTCTTTAAAATACTTCTCATAAACTTTTGTTACTCCCATTTCACCAAAATCATCCCTATAATTGATAATGTCCCTGTAGTGTTCATCAACTAATGAATATAATGGATTTATCCAAGGTGGAATTGATATTGCACTTCTTATTACAGAAAAATAAACGTTAGAAGCTCCACGCTGTGATGGAATAACTTGTTTTTTGCAAGTAGAATATACTCCTTTTGAATTTTTAATTATTCTTGGGTTATGGGGATGTCTACCACTACATTTTAATTCTCTAAAATTATCTGGACTTGTTGCGCCACTCATATTTCTTGAAGCCCCACAATCACACTGAACTATTAACTCTGCTAATGATGATGTATTTCCAGTAGAAATTAATTTCATACTTTTTTTACAAGTAGTTTCTCCTTTATGAACCCACCATCTCCAAGGAAAATCATCAAGATGTCCGTCAGTACATGCCGTAATAAATCTGGCAGGATATGCTTTAAAACCACATAAAGGACACACTGGACCGTTTTGAATATATTTATCTAAGTTAAAATTTTCTGTAATGTCAAATAAGTTATTGCACCTACTATTAGAACAAACATGATAGCTTGGAAATGATACTACTGGAATATCCCCAATAAAAGAAGCTTTAGGTGTTTTAAAAAAATCCACTCCTAAGTAAGAAGCTAATCTTGAATCATATATTGTCTTTCCATAAGATGTCCAATAATTAATATCTAAGACTGTTACCGAATCATTAAGAGCATCTAATATGGAGCCTGGACCAAAAGTTGTTATTAATTGGTTAGGTCTTAATTCACCCAGTTTATTTATTTTCATTCTTATTAGCCTCCTCTGTAAAATAATAAAGTGCCGATGAACTTTCAACTTCTCTCATTGAATTAAGTGTAGGTTTTTCTTTAGCAGTACAATATTCGTTGTAATAATTTAACAATCTATTATACTTTTCAGTATTTTTAATATAATAATATAACTCTTTTTCTTCTTTTGATAAACATTTCCAATCTTCAATAAATTGATTGATTTCAAAAGAAGTATCTTCTTTTGCCTTAGCTGATACTACCTTAAGCCTTTCTATTATTACTTTCTTTGTTTCTTCTATTATTTCATTTTCAATATCACAAATACTATTTGCTCCTTTGTTAGCAGCCATAACTTCATTTTTTAATCTTAATAAAGCTACAACTATTGCATGAAGAATTCTATCTCTTGCACGAGCAGAAAATGGTGTTGCAGTAGTTCCTTCTACATATCTATACATATGTGAGTGGAACCCTTTAAAGTTTTCATAGTGAGATAAATCCCTCGGTCTATATGGATTATAAATGGTAACTACAAGCCCAGGAAACCTTCTTCCTATACGGCTTGTGGCTTGAATATATTCAGAATTCTGCTTAGGTTGTCCCATTACAGTCATTAACCCAAGTCTATCAACATCCATACCAACTGCAATCATATTTGTAGCTATTGCAACATCTAAACATTCTTCATTGTCATGGGATAGAGTTAATTGTTCTAATAGTTCTGCAATCTTATAAGAAGATATACGTGAGGTAATTTCTTTTGTTCTCTTTAAGAATCTTTCCTGATTATATCCATATCTTTTCTTTATTCTTTTTATTCTCTTAGGAATGTCATCCTGTAATAACCTTACAGTACCACCTAATTCTCTTATACTATTAAAATAACCAATTAAAGTATAATAAGGATCTATAAATTCTTTATACTCTTCATCATTTAATAACTCCTTAACTGTTTGAAGCAGCACTGCATATATTCTAAGTACAGTAGTTTTCATTGATTGCCCACTGGCACAAACTGAACAATATTTTCTAAAGGGCTTATCAGCTAAACTAATTTCTTTAATAAAATAACTATCTCCAATATCAAAACCACTTGGTGGAAATTGAGAGAAACTATTCCTTCCATATAAACATCTTATTTGTTCATCTGCGTTTTTTATAGTTGCTGTGGAAACTATGTATTTAGGTAATATTTTCTTTCCATTCCTTGTAAATGAACACATTTCTTCTATTACAGTTTCATAACCTCCATAAATTGTTCCGAGAGGACCTGTTATAAGATGCAATTCATCTTGAACTATAAGTTCTGGTGGATAGAATTGTCTTGTTTCAACAACTTTAGCTGCACTTAAATTTTCTTTTTTATTATGGCGATTTGGATGGTCTTCTCCACAAGCTATATATCCATGCCTTTCACAAACTCTATCTGTTCTACCGAAGATTAATCCAGTTTTTTCATCCCAAGGAAGCCTTGCAAACTTATCTACTGTTGAAATAATTACCGTTGGGCATTTTCTATAAATTTCTTCATCTACAATATAAACTGGTATTGGCTTTTCTTTATATTTATAAAAATAGCAATTAGCATCGTGACAATAAATATTTACTTCTCCTTTTTCAATATCAATTTCATAATCCTCTCTATATATTTCACTCCCACAGAAAGGACAAGTAATAATTTGCTTAGTAAGTTTATTTACGGCTTTATCACTAGCTGTTGGATCTTCTTTATTAAACTTAAATTCATTAAAACTATTTGGAGTTACTCCACCTCCAACCCAAAATCCTATTGAAATTGGTGATTTACCATAATCATTTTCATTTTTACTTCTAATCATCTCTGCTGCACATATCATTTTGGTTAATCTATCACGTTGTTGAGTGGTTAAAAGTCTTAATGTATATCTTAAAATAACTGTTACTCCACCATCTTTTTCAAATTCTTTTTCATTACTTGCAGTTAATCTTCTATGTCCAATTACAAATGCAATCAATCCTAAATAAGCCTCAGTCTTTCCTCCTCCAGTTGGGAAGTAAAGCAAGTCAACATTTTTCCGTTCATTATCTATAGGATTTATACATCCAGAAATATTTAAAAGTATAAACGCTATTTGGAATGGTCTCCATTTGCTATGATCTTTTTTGCAAAATTCTTCATCTCTAAAACTACACTTTATACCGCTACCATATTTTTTTGAGAATTCACTCATTCCTCTTTGTAAATACATACATTGGTTCATAAAGCAAAACGCTTTAAAAGCATAATCATTGCTTTCTATTTGCTCTATACCTTTAGAAATTCTATTATAAGCTTCTAGGCATGAATTTATAATCTTATCTCCTCTGTCTCTAAACCCCTCTTCTTGCATTTTGAAATTACTTTTTAAAGCATTAATCCATTTAAAATAATCACTATTTAAAGCTTTTAGTCTGCTAACTGTTTCAGCTTTATTTGAAGGCTTAGCCATAAACTTCATAGAAAAATAATCTTCTGAAAATCCTTCAAGATTTGGACTAACAGAAGCAATTTCATGTTCAGGTATAAAAACAGTTTTAACCTCTATAGCCTTGTCTCCTTCTGATTTAGTCCAATCTGCAGCACACCCATTGCCACGAGCATAAATTGGTCTTTTTTCATAATAAAACTCATCTTCTATTTCAATGTCTCTGCAAAGATGTTCCGGTTCAAAAACTGGTTGATTGTCTATTCCTGAAACTATGAGTTCTGCTTGAAACATCACATTTTCAAAATCTCTTTCATCACAGGTTTCTTTCCCATTAACCAAATACACTGCAACTAATTTTGCACCACTCTTAAGCCTTATTTGTGATGATTTAATTTTAATAGATGGATCATCTTTTAGTGCCATTTCTATATTCTTATTCTTATTTTTATCTCCTATATCAAGAATAAGTTCTTCTTCCTTTGGAACACGTACAAAAACAGTCCTACCAGTTTTCTTTTTATTTTCTTCATCACTATCTTTATCTGGTTTTATCTTATCTTTATAATATTGTCCCCATTTTACTTTAACTTTTAATTTTTCTATGTCACTATTAACATAAAATCTTATTCCCATAGAAGATTGAAGCTTGAACTTAGCTCCAACCATCTCTTCTATTTCGTCTTCTTCATCATCTATATATTCTTCATCCATTGCTGACATAAAATCATTATTCTCATATTCCACATCAGGAGATACAGAAATTTTCCTAGGATATAGCAGTCCTGTTATATAACTGCTTAGTGGTGATTCATCTAACTTCTCTTCTTCTTCCAAAGGCCCCATTAAGTCAATTCTTAAAGCGTCAAGTAGCTTGTCCCTAACTTTACTATAAGATTTATCATTCATTCTCAATTCCCTCCAAATTTTCACTTAAACCAACTGTGTACATGAAAGAATTACCTATAATAACTTTATCCCCTGCAATAAGTCTATAATTCCATTGTTTTTTATCAGCATCCACTTCTGTTGCACACTTAGACCACTTTATTGCTGCTTTAGCCTTTTCAAGAACATCCTTATCTTCTGTTTCATTTTTAGCTTTAATTTCAATTAAATATTTTGAATCTGTAGTTTCCACAATAAAATCAGGATTATATTGTTTTCCTGCCTTATAGAATAATCCCATTTGATTTAGTGGTGGCTTAATCCATCTTAACACCTTTTTATCTTCCTCTAATATAACTGAGAATCTTCTTTCATCATCACTGTCAAAACCATATTCAGGATAGTAAGATTTTTTGTATCCTGTAAACAAATATTGTCTAATGTTCTTTTTATCTTTTATTTCCTTGTAAAAATCAACACTTCCACCTGGTTTTATATTTTTTATAAAAGGTTTGAAAATAATCAGGTCTTTTTCTATTCTATATATAAATTCTGTATGCTCTTCTTTTGCTGCATAAATTTGCTTTTTTATCTCATTTACTATTAAAGTAGCATATCTTCTTACTACTTTTTTCTTATCCTCATATGAACCTTCAATAAGCTTAAGATATTGTTCTACCACATTTAATATATAGTCAGCATCTTCCGAACTAAACTCTGGTACACTTTCAAGAAGCATACATGCAAGTTCATTTACTGGATCATCAATTTCTAATGCTACTGCTTCAAGTGTTTCAAGTAATTTATTATTTATAACATCATATCTTTCAATATATGATTGCTCCAATTCAAAGTTATTAATCCCTTTTTTAACCATGATTGGCTTAAACTTTACTGTAGAACTGTATCCTATACTTATTTTAGGTACAGAAATAGCGAATTGCTTTAACTTATTTATTTTTTCAATAAATTCATCTTTTTTGAGTATTGGAGTTTTAGTAATTTTTGCTTTATCTTTAGTCTTTGAGAGTTCTTCAAAGGCTTCTTTTGAATTTTCATCTATCTTCTCTTCAACAGTCTTTTCTAGTTCAAATAATGTCATCTGCTGTATATCGGAGTTATCCTTTGCTTTTACTTCTTTTGCATATGTTTTTAAGTATCCTTTATACAGGTCTTCCTGTATTCTAAGATCACTTATATCCTGAAAGGATTTCATGTCAGTATAACTTATTGCTTTTTCAAATAATTCTAACTGCATATTATTAAGCTCTGGTTCTATTTCCACTGTTTCTGTTTGCTCTATGTCTTCTTCATCTAGGTTACGCTTCTTAAATACTGGATTTGATTTTATTTCATCAACTAATTCCCTATAATGATCGTGTGCTACTATATCCAATGTATCCAATTCTTCTTGTCCAGTTATTTTCCCAAAAGGTAAACGTAGTCCCCTTCCTATAGTCTGCAATGCCAATATTTCACTTTTTGCAGCATTTAAAGGAATAATCGTAAATAAGTTATTAACATCCCATCCTTCCTTTAGTTTGTACACATGTAAAACTATTTCAATAGGATTGGTATTCTCTTCTATAGTTAATAGCTTTTTTATATTATCTTCAGTTTCTACACTACCTGTTTTAGAATGTATTTCTATAACTTTGCCCTTATACTTTCCATCAAAAAAGGAATCAGAATCTATTAACTGTCTTATTTCCATAGCATGGTTTGTATCTTTACATGATATCAAAACTATAGGTTTTACCTGAGGTAATCCATTTTCACTACAGTATTTATAAACTGTGGCTTTTCTATGCTCATGCAGCTTAATACCATCCTTTATTTTCATTTCTTCAATATCTTTTTCAGTAAAACCTGCTGTATTTGTTCTTCCCATAACTACAGGTATTTTAAGAAATTTTCCTGCTCCCTCTGCTAATCCATAGCTGTAAATAATATTTTTATTTGTTGATTTTGGTGTAGCTGTAAACTCCAATCCTAATATTGGTTTCAAATAATCTATAGCTTTCATAGATGCAGGAGCATAATACCTATGTGCCTCATCCATACAAATTACTAAATCGTCAAAACTAGCAAGTACTTC
>CAMJGD010000053.1 GCA_946405135.1 uncultured Clostridiaceae bacterium
ATAGATTATTTTCTAGACAAGCATACTTAGTCCAAATAACTGTCCATAAGTCAGATATAATTAGTAGATGAACAATAGTAATATATATGGGGGGTATTACTATTAGTAAGTATATCTAATGCTATTACCCAATTGAGAAATGATATTAAACGTACTAATTCTATTTTGGAGAAAATTGCAAAACAGATTGGTGTCCCAGAACCACCTGTGGATGATGAGATAAAAACTCTTATTGCAGAAGGTAATAAGATTAAAGCCATTAAAAGATATAGGGAAATTACTGGTGTAGGTTTAAAAGAGGCAAAGGATTATATTGATAAATTAATATAAATATACTATGTTCTTAATATGGTTTCGTTACATTTATATATTGTGTTTCAAAATATAGTTGGAGAAATGTAGCAAAGGAAAGAGTAAACAAAGTTCTTACTGACAATATTTGCAGTGTGAATTATTTTATCTATCGTTACTTGTATTGTTGAAAACTAATGAAGGGACTTGAGATAAATGTTTGAACATGAATATATTATAAGACTTGTAAAAGCGGGGGTACAAACTGCAGTAGCACTTTTCGCAGGAAAAGACGCTGTGAAAAGTGATATTGATATAGAGAATTATGATATGACACTTTCGGAAGATGAATTGTTAGAATTTATGATGAGAAAATACATAAATGAAGGCAAAATTAATGAAGCCGAAAATATTTTATTTGAAGATATCAAATTTCGGAAAACTAAAAAAAATTTAGAAACTGCATTATTATTTTATAAAGAACTTAATAAGTGGGATGAGGCTAAGCTTCTTAAATATAATTTTTCCAAATTCGAAGTTGAACAAGGACTAAAAGATGTAAGAAAGTTATATGAAAAATATTAGTTATTTCGATATAGCCAGCAATATAATATTAAATTCTAAAATAGTTGTTTCTGTAGCAGATTTAGCTATTTTTTTTACAGACTTAATAGTTAAACTAGAGTTATTTACATATTTTATTATCTTATTCTTAAATTTTCCTTTCAAGTATGGTATTATCTTAATGTAATACTAAGTAGGAGGTGAACTGTTGCGATAAAACCATAAAAATATGCTAAAATCTCATATAAATTAAGAGGTATATTTCAGTACTTACATGTTTTTATAGGTTATTGGCAACGTGGTAATGTGGATAAAAAACTTAAATTTTACGAAAGTAACTGGTTTATTTGGCTTACACTTGTTTTCTTTGCACCAGTTGGTATCTTTTTAATATGGAAGCAAAATAAGTTTAAAAAAGGTTCAAGGATAGCTATAAGTACTTTTTTCGGACTTATATTTATTATTGCAGTAGCTTCAAGTGGGACTAATGGTACAAGCAATAATCAAATATATGTAAATAAAGATAAAGAGGAAAAAAGCTCTTCTGTTTTTGCTGTAAATTCGGAAGAAAAAACAGAGAAAAAGATATCAGAAGAATCTAAAAAAGAAGAGAAGACTCAAGGTGATAATTCGGTTAGTGGAGAATTAAAAATTCATTTCATAGATGTAGGACAAGCTGATTCAATTCTTATACAGCAAGGAAATTATTCTATGTTAATAGACGCTGGAAATAATGCGGATTCAGAAACCGTAAAAAATTATATATCAGATCAAGGTATTACAAATTTAGATTATGTTATTGGGACGCATCCTCATGAAGATCATATAGGTGGACTTGATTATGTTATCAATAGTTTTAAAATAGGTAAAATTTATATGCCCCAAAAAACTGCTACTACTAAAACTTTTGAAGATGTAGTAAATGCAGCTAAAAATAAAGGATTAAAGTTTACTATTCCTAAAGTCGGTGAGACATTTAAGCTTGGTAAAGCCAATTGTATTATGTTAGGACCTTCTAAAGAATATGAAAATACTAATGATAATTCTATAGTTATTAAAGTAGTTTTTGGAAATAATTCTTTTCTATTTGAAGGTGATGCAGAAGCTACTGCAGAAATGGACATGGTAAAAGCTGGTTTAGATTTAAGTACTAATGTTATAAAAATTGGTCATCATGGAAGTAACACTTCAACCTGTATTAACTTTTTAGAAAAAGTTAATCCTCAATATGCAATTATAAGTGTTGGGAAGGGTAACGATTATGGACATCCATCCACAAACACCATGGATAGGCTTAAAAATAAAGGAATTAAAGTTTATAGAACAGATGAAAATGGAAATATAATAGCTACAAGTAATGGTAAAGATATATCATTTAACGTTAAGCCTGGAAGCTATGCTGGCAAAGAATCAAATAAAAGCAGTAACAATACTTCTAAATCAACTAAAAGCAACACCACTAAAAGCAACACAGCTAGCAGCATTCCTAAATCAACTAGCAAAAATTCATCAAGTAACAATAATACAAAGAGTAGTTCAACAAATAAAAAAGAAGTAACTACATGTGAACCTGCAAAAGGTGACAGGATAGTTTATTGGGTGCAAAATGGAAAGTCTTATCATTATAATAAAAATTGCAGATCACTTGCTAAAAGTAAGACTATTATAGAAGGTCCGGCGTCCAAATGTCCTAAAACAGATCCTTGTAATAATTGTGTGAGATAACTATTGTTGATAATATATATTAAATATGTAGTCAGCTCTCGGATCATATCATTAGAGTATTTTGGGGTAGATGTAAATTAATCGATATAGAACAATTAAGGGTCAGTTCAGACAAGAAATCTTGAACTGACCTATTTTCTATTTTTGAAAGAGGAAATTATACAAGCCGTTGCCTGTTTTATTTAGTATATTTTATATAAAAATGCAAAATATATTTATATGGGAAAAAGATTTATTATTTATGGATTATTAGGTTTTTGTGCAGAGGTTTTATGGACTGGACTTGGTTCCTTGATTGGAGGAGATATAAAACTTACAGGATCCACATATATATGGATGTTTCCTATATATGGTCTAGCCATCCTTCTTGAACCTATCCATGATAGGATAAGACATCTTTCATTTTTAATAAGAGGAGGTGTGTATGTGGTTTTTATATTCAGTGTAGAATTTATAAGCGGACTATTGCTTAAACAAGTATTAGGTGTTTGTCCTTGGAATTATGTACGTGAACCACTGTCCATAGATGGAATAATAACATTAAGCTATGCGCCGGTATGGTTTGTTGTAGGGCTTTTTTTTGAAAAAGTACATGATACATTAATACAAATTCAGCATAGTATGAAAGAAAGTAGTTATTAGATAAACTTTAAACATATATTCAGAGTTTGCAGCCTTATAATGATTTTCTACTTTTAATGAGAGTACTTTTGATGTAAACAAAGGGAGGATCTATAAACCTCCCTGTTCTATGCATTATTAATTAATTTTTTAATCTTCATCTTCTTCTTCACGTTTATGATACATATGATATGGCCAATGTTGATAATGATGATAGGGGTAATAATAAGGGAAATAATGATAATAATATGGGTAGTATGAATGATCATGATATCCATAAGGTGATCTATCCATATCCTCATCCTCCCTATATGGCATACAAGGATTAAAAGGTTTTTGCTGCATTTGAGGCATAGTTTGTGAATAAGGCATTACATAAATAGGCATTACCATTGGATAGTAAATCATCTTTGACATTGGGAAATAGGGCATATAAGGATATTTCCCTTTTTCATAAAATTTGTAATCCTCATGGTCATGATCATGATGTTCATGGTTTCTGTAGTACATAAAAAACCTCCATTAAATTATCTACACAATCATAATATATGAAAGATAACATAGAATGTGCTAGCGCTGAATATAAAAAATAAAGTTATATAAATAGGCTATCTAAACCACATAAATTTAAAAACAGGGAACTCAAAAATAGTTATAAAATATATAGAAAGGAGCATGGTTATGTTTTGTTCCGGTTCATAACCAGTTATAATTAATGGATAAAACTAATAATAAGAACAATAAAGGTGAAAAAAGAATTGCTATAAATAATCAACCTAAAGAAAAAAGTTATAAAAAAACACCACCAAGATATAAAAATGATAAAGGAGAACCTATAGAATAAAAAATAGAAGTTTTTTTGAATATAGTTAAATATAATATATCTGTAACTATACAGAAATTTGTGAATATTTTATTATCATTTGCAACAATTAACCTCTAGATTGTACAAGATGAGAGGAGTTGTTGCATTTTTAATAAGCATATTAGCTTATTTGATATTTAACTTTTCCAACTATATAATATTATTGTTGATGATCTATAGAAGGATTGCTCATTGAAATGGGGGGATAAATTTGATAAAAAAATTTGCTAGTTATTATAGACCGCATATGAAGCTTTTCATACTGGACATGGTTTGTGCACTTCTTATATCAGCTACAGATTTAGTATTTCCACAGGTTACTAGAAAATTCATAAATGAAATAATCCCAAATAAGATGGTAAATGAAATATTTTATTTAGGAATCATAATGCTTATACTTTACATTATAAGATTTATACTTGAATATATAGTGAATTACTATGGTCATGTGCTTGGAGTTAGAATGGAATATGATATGAGAAAAGAGATGTTTGCACATGTAGAGCAGCTACCTTTTAGCTATTTTGACGAAACAAAGACAGGACATATCATGTCAAGAATGGTAAATGATTTAAATGAGGTTTCAGAACTAGCCCATCATGGTCCTGAGGACTTATTTATATCTATAGTAATGATCTTAGGATCTTTTATTTTACTTTGTAGGATAAATATAAAGCTTACACTTATAATATTTACAATAATACCTTTTATGATATTTTTTGCCATGCATTATAATTCAAAAATGAGAAAAAATTTTAGAAGTATGCGAGAAAGCCTAGCAAACATAAATAGTAAATTAGAAGATAGTATAACGGGTATAAGAGTTGTAAAATCTTTTACCAATGAAGAGTATGAAAGAGAAAAATTTGATGAAGGTAATGAAGAATTTAAAATACTCAGAAGTGAATCTTTTAAATATCTAGGTACTTTTAATGGAGGGATAAATTTCTTTTCAAATGTATCTACTCTATTAGCTTTAGTTGCTGGTGGATATTTTGTGCATATAAATGAGATAAGCATAGGAGATATGGTAGCTTATATTATTTATATAAATCAATTTTTACAACCAATAAAAAGGCTTGCCAATTTTATAGAACAATATCAAAGAGGTATGGCAGGATTTAGTAGGTTTGTAGAGGTTATGAATATACAATCTGACATTGTAGATAAAGAAGATGCTATATATGTGGACAAGGTATTAGGTAAGGTAGAGTTTAAAAGTGTAAAATTTAGTTATGAAGAAGATTCCTCAGTATTATCAGATATAAACCTTAATGTTGAAAAAGGAGAAACTGTAGCGATTGTAGGACCTTCAGGAGTTGGAAAGAGCACTTTATGCAATTTGATACCTAGATTTTATGAAATAGATGAAGGTAATATACTTATAGATAATATGGATATAAGAGATTTTAAGATAAAATCTTTAAGAGAAAGCATAGGTATAGTGCAACAGGATGTGTTTTTATTTTCAGGTACTATTTATGAGAATATTCTTTATGGAAATTTAGATGCTACAAGAGAAGAAGTAATAGAAGCAGCAAAAAAAGCTAATGCTCATGATTTTATAATGCAGATGAAAGATAATTATGATACCTATATAGGCGAAAGAGGGGTAAAACTTTCGGGAGGGCAGAAGCAGAGGTTATCTATTGCAAGAATGTTTTTGAAGAATCCTCCCATACTTATATTTGATGAAGCTACTTCATCTTTAGATAATAGAAGTGAAGCTGTTATTCAACAGTCTGTAGAGGAATTATCTAAAAATAGAACCACATTTATTATAGCTCATAGGCTTGCCACTATAAAAAATGCAAAAAGGATAGTTGTCCTTACAGATAGGGGCATAGAAGAACAAGGAACTCATAAAGATTTGATTGAAAAAAGAGGAGTATATTATAATTTATATAACTCACAGTTTGAATGATTCTTACGTATAGTATCCTAAAGGAATTACGAAAAATATTTAGTTAGTATAAGAAAAAAAGATTAATTTTAAATAATAGCTATTAATACAAATGATTATTCAAAATTAAACAAATAGTTACATTATGAGATATTATTCTATAAAATATATTATATATTTTATAGGAAATATCTCATTTTTATTGTTGTTTAAATAATTTTTGGAGGTAATTATGGATATATCTATTTTATTAAGTCTTTTAATAGGTTTTGCTTCACTTATTATAGCTTTTATGCTAGAAGGTGGAAATTTAGGAGGATTATTAGTAGGAACAGCAGCTATGATAGTATTTGGAGGTACTATTGGAGCTGTAGGAGTATCTTTCCCTGCTAAAGAATTAAAAAGAATACCAGGCATATTTAAAACAGCTTTTTCTAAAAAAGAAAGTGACCTTGTAGCTGTAATAGAGTATTTTAAAAATTTATCTGCTAATACAAGAAAAAATGGATTGTTGAGTTTGGAAGGCGAATTTCTGCAAAATCCTAATATGGAACCATTTACAAAGCAAGGATTTCAGATGGTAGTAGATGGAGTAGAGTCTAGTAACATAAGAAACATACTAGAGCTTAAATTAGAGGGACTATCAGAACGGCATAGAGATGGTGCTGCTATATTTGAAGCAGCAGGCGGATTTGCTCCAACTATGGGTATAATAGGTACGGTTATGGGATTAGTTCATGTTTTAAGTAACTTAGATGATCCCAGCAGCTTAGGACCTAAAATTGCTGTGGCATTTATAGCTACATTGTATGGGGTTTCTTCTGCAAACTTATTGTGGCTGCCTATAGCTAGCAAATTGAAAGCGTTAAATAAAATTGAGTTAAATGAAAAGCAAATGGTAATAGAGGGTATAATTTTAATACAGGAAGGGGCAAGCCCTAACAGTATAGTTAATAAGTTAAAAAGCTTTTTGGATAATGAGCAGCTTGCAAAGATGGAAAGTATGGAAGGGAAGTAGAAATATATATGAAAAAGAGGGAAGAAAAAGAGGCGAATAATGAAAGATGGCTTTTAACTTATTCAGATTTAATAACATTACTTATGATATTTTTTGTGGTATTGTATGCAGGTAGCAATATTAATGCCAGCAAATATAAGGCCTTATCTGATTCTTTTAAGGTAGCCTTAGGAGGAGGAAAAAGTATTATAGGTAATGATAATTCACCGGATATATCAGAAAATACTCCACCTATTAATACTAAAGTATCAGAAGAAAAGAGTTTTGAAAATCTAAAGAAAAGTGTTGACAATTATATTGAAAATAGCAACTTAAAATTCAATGTGAGTACAGCTATAGAGGAAAGAGGACTTGTGATAAGTCTTAAAGATTCTTTAATTTTTGATAGTGGAAAAGCTAATATAAAACCAGAATCTAAAGTAAAGCTGGTGGAACTTGGAAGAATATTAAGTGGAATGGATAATTATATGAGAGTAGAAGGACATACAGATAATATACCTATAAATAATAATGAATTTAAATCTAATTGGCAGCTATCTGTGATTAGAGCAACTAATGTAACGGAAATGCTTATTGATAAATGCAATATATCTCCTAAAAGATTATCAGCAGTAGGATATGGTGAGTATAGGCCTATAGGAGATAACAAAACAGAGCAAGGAAGAAGTAAGAATAGAAGAGTTGATTTAATTATACTAAGTAGTAAGTTTGATAAAGTTGAAAGCAATAAGTAAATTTTAAAATAAAATAGTATAGTAAAAAGTGTTGACAATTTTACTTTAGAATGTTATCATTTAATAGTCGTTGATAATTAATTAATGATCTTTGAAAATTGAACAGAGAATGATAAAGTAAACCAGCAATTCTTTTGAAGTAT
>CAMJGD010000054.1 GCA_946405135.1 uncultured Clostridiaceae bacterium
ACCTATGTGCCTCATCCATACAAATTACTAAATCGTCAAAACTAGCAAGTACTTCCGCAAAGGACTTTCCTAATGCTTCTTGGAACTCGTGGAACTTAAATTGTACATCTCCTCTATTAAATATTTTTCCAATGTTAAAAATAAATATTTGAATCTCTGAAGAATTATCAATTTCTATCTCGCCTTGAACATATTTCACTGGATAGGATAAATAATTCTCACCATCATATACCTTAGGTCTTCCCATTTCTGCTTCTAATCCCTTAAACATATATTTAGGATGGTGCGGCATTACTTCCTTACGCAGTTTATCATATATTGTATTCCCTGGAGCCAATATAAAAAAGTGCTTGTAGCCTTTAGTTTTATATAAATAATATATGGAAGCCCCCATTAATCTTGTCTTTCCAATACCTGTGGTCATTTCAAAGCAGAAAGAAGGAAAACCAAGATTATCATCTACCTTTATCTTGGATTGTGTTTGACAGTTTTCTGTAGCTATTTCTTCTGCCTGTTCTTTAGAATAGGTTTTATAATCTATTTTAGAACATATATTATCTAAAGTTTTAAGAGCCTCAAATTGAGGTTCTCTAAGGCTCATTGCCCAATTTAATTTATCAACAATACTCATTTTACATTCCCTCGCTTTCAAAGGAACACTTATTTAAAAGGTCTTTTGGTATTTTCTTTATCTCAACGTTATCTGGCAGATTAATATCTGATTGCATTTTAGTACAATATATTAACAAAGATTGTCTTTCTTCCAACTCATTAACAAGAGAGAATACATATTTACTATTAACAAATTCATTAGTTACATGAATAAATCTATTTTCAGAAGATTTCCCATGAAAATTTCCAATTGGTTTATATTTAAATCCTTCTATTTTGCATATTGCCTCAGCCATCATGTCAAAAGTATAAGATGGATTTATACTATAAATTGGCAACTTAGAGTTTTTAATAAGTAATGGTTCTGCAAGTTCATAAAATTTAAAACCTCCTCCACCTTGCCAATTCACAGATTTAGTAATCCCGCCATTGTCGTTTCCATCAATAACATTTTTTAATCTTTGAATACAATGAGTATAAGCATGATTACCTAATTCTATTCCAATATATCTCCTATTTAGCTTATGAGCTACTGCAGCAGTAGTTCCAGATCCTAAGAAGCTATCTAAAACATAATCACCCTCGTTTGTTGAAATTTCAATAATTCTTTTAATTAATTGCTCCGGTTTTTTACTACGTGGGAATTCTACACCTCCTTCATTAGCTAAATCAGCTTTTGGTATATCGGAATGAACCCATACTGTAGTTAATTTATTTGTTTTCATAATCTTGTCTTGTTCGATATAGGCAGTATCTTTAAGCCAAGCAAATAACTCTGCATTATAATAATAAAGTGTAGTCAACCTACCTTTATTTTTCCCCCTGCTTGGGATATAATCAACAGTATACAAATATTTCTTATCCATTCTACTTAATAAATCATTTTGGAATTCATTTTCTTTTTGTACATTATTGGTTCTAAATAATTTATCAAAATTCAATAAAAATTCATTTCGAATTTCAGATTCTCTTTGTTCAAAGCTTCTTAATGAAATAGTTTCAATTACAAAATTTTCATGCTTATATATTTTTACAGTTTCTCCATTTGACTTTGATTCAAACTCTTCTATTAGTTGTCGGTTCCCTTCTTTAACTAGAATTTTATTATATCTTTTCATTGTTTTAAATTCTAATTCTACACTTCCTAGTACCTCATTAACTACCAACTCTTCTTTTTTATATACAAGTATATGTTCAGAATTATTAACAAAAACTCCACCTTGTCCAAGTCCTGCACTACCTGAACGTTCATAAGTAATATCAGCTATAAAATTAGTTCTACCAAATATTTCATCGCATATAATTTTTAAATAATGACATTCATTATCATCAATTGAAATCCATAATAATCCATCATTACTTAATAGAGAATATAATAATTTAAGTCTATCATAAATCATATTTAGCCAAACAGAATGCTCTAATCCATCATCATAATGCTCAAATGCACTACCTGTGTTATATGGTGGATCAATATATATGCATTTTATCTTCCCTGCATAATCCTGTTCTAAAGCCTTTAAAGCTATAAGGTTATCACCATGTATTAGCATATTTTCAGTATTAGGATCACCATAGGATTTTGACTTATCTTCTATTAATATTCTTGGTTCTATCTTTTTCTCTTCATATTTTCCTACCCAAGTCAATTCAAGTTTACCTTGTTTTAGCATTATTGTTCCTCCAATCAAAACTTTAGTATTAATCTAATTATCAAATAGGGATCTATATCAAATTGTTTCTTAAAATCTTCTTTTAGCTTATTTGCCTCGTCCTCTATTTCCTGAATAGCTTCATGATATTTTATAATAATATTGTTACGTTCTTTTTCTCTTTCTTCTGCTTTCTTTTTATAATCTATTTTTTCTTTAAAAACTTTAGTTGCAGCACACTGCTCCATAATTTCTTGTATTTCAGATGTTATAGCTTCTATTTCTAAATTAAACTGTTCTTTTCTAATTTCTGACCAATTATTTATTTTAGAATTATTATACTGAATAAGCCCTTGGTATTGATTATAATAATTTAAAATTAATTCTTCATAGATGTCATTGCCACACTTCTCCACTTCATTTTCTTTTATATCTATTTTTTCTACTTTATTCTCATCAATATTTTTGATTACATCAAGTATACTTTTTTCATCTAAGCTTACTTTATTCTTTCTTTCATTAAAAACACTTAAAACTGGATATATAATTTTATCACTGTTATAAAATCCACCTATAAAAATATATCCGTGATTCAAATTATATTTATTTAAAGCAGAGCTTCTTACTTTAAAAGCTGCTGGTAAATTCATTTTTTTATTTGGCTTATTAACATTTTTCAAGCTCTCATTTTCATCTAAATATTTAAATATATCTGATAGAAATTTTTTATAATATTCACCTTTAGTATTATCTTTTTCCTCAATAAGTAGTGATTTTAATTCTTTAAACTTAGTATTTCTTTTCCTTTCAAAGTCCTTTTCAAGAGCCTTAAATTCTTTACTAAATTCACCTATACTATCGCAGTTTTGGTATATTTGTAATATCCTTTTTTCAAAGTTCATTCCTGATTCTAATAATCCAAGTGCCTGATCTGATGCACCAAATACCCCTTGAAACAACATAAATTTTTGAGATAAAATTTCATAAACTCTTCTATCTGCTAAGTTTTCGGTATTTAACAAATTAATTACTACTGTATCATTTTTTTGCCCATACCTATGACATCTACCAATACGCTGCTCTATCTTTTGTGGATTCCAAGGCAAGTCATAATTTATTACAGTATTACAAAATTGTAGATTTAAACCCTCAGAACCAGCATCAGTAAGCAAAAGAATTTTACAGTTTTTCTTAAAATAATCAACTATAGCATGTTTTACTTCTACATTTCGACTGCCAAATACTTTCCCAAAGTTTTTAGCCTTCCATGCTCTGTAAATATCTCCAGTACGTTTATCCGAGGTATTTCCATTAAAAATTAAAACCTCATTCTCATATCCATTTTTTATAAGTTCATTAAAAAGATATTCTTGAGTTCTAACAGATTCTGTAAATATAACTACTTTTTCATCTATTTCTAGCTCATTTTGCCTTTCAAATGCAATAGATAGTGCTTTAAACAATGCAGTTGCCTTTGCATTTTTGTCTATACTTCTAGCTAACTTTATAATGTTATCAACTATATCTATTTCATGCTGAATAAATTCATTTACTTTTTCCTTATCATATAATTCAGTAATTTTATCTTCTTCCTCATCTTCACTATCATCATCTAAATATGAGAAAAAGTAATCAAGTCCTTTATCCACGCTTTCAATTCTTGTGCTTTCTTTTAATAATACAAGTCTATCTTTTAAAACTTCAAAGGTATCTGCAACAGCATAACTTGATGAAGCTAATAGCTTTCTTATAACCACTGTAATTAAGGTTCTATTTGAAGACGGAATTGAGTACAAGATTTCCCTCTTCAAATAATCATTAACCATCTTATATAATATAGCTTCTGAAGGTGATAATTTAAAATCAACGGTTACACAAATTCTTTCTTTAAAAGATAAATACTCTGCTACATCTTTTCTTAAAGTTCTATGTATAACTTGGTTTATTTGTTTCTTTAATTCTTCATAATTTTTATCCTTCAAATATCTTTTTCCATATATCTGTTTATCAAAAAATATTTTCTCATCTATAAAATAAACTAATCCATATAAGTCTAATAAGTTATTTTGAATAGGGGTTGCAGTAAGGAGAATTTTAGGAATTCCTTTTGTTAATTGATATAAATTTTTTGATGTCTTTGTCCCTGATTTATGAACATTTCTTAATTTATGTGCTTCATCAAATACAATAAAATCCCATGCTATCTTACTGATTATATCATTCCTTTTAGAAGCATAATTATAAGAGCATATTATTACTGCAACATTTTCATTCTCCGAATCAACCTTTTCATAATATTCCTCCATATTATAGCTATCAACAATTGTAGAATATATATTAAATTTTTCTTCAAGTTCTATTTGCCATTGTTTTCTAAGATTTGATGGCATAATCAATAAAACTCTTTTACCACCATTTTGAATAACATATTTTAATACAAGCCCTGCCTCTATAGTCTTACCTAGCCCAACTTCATCCGCAAGTATAATACCTCCAGTTTTTAAAGAAGATACTGCTGAGCAAAAAGCTTCTACTTGATGTGGATTAACATCAATATTAGAACCTATTAAACAACTATATGGATTGTTTTTCAAAAACTCCTTTTTTATACTTGCATAATGTTGTATAAAAATATTATCTCCCATAATTCTGATTCCCCCAAAATAACGTTACTCTAACATTTCCCTAATCTTTTCTGCAATACCTTTTGCCATTAATGGCGGAACTGCATTACCTATCTGAACAAATTTTGCAGTTCTAGGGCCTTCAAAATAATAATTGTCAGGAAAAGATTGTACTCTAGCTGCTTCTCTAACTGATAAAGAACGACATTGATTAGCATCTGGATGAATAAAATAATGTCCATCCTTTGAAATATGTGCCATCATTGTTTGGGCACTTTCTATATCTCCTGCTACTACTTTGAATCTATCTAAAAAAGCCTCTTTATTTTTATGAGTACATAGCTCTTCTGGCAAATCTGTATATTTTAATCTTCTATGTCCATCATTCCAAGCATTAATAGCCAATCTATATATTTTTCTATCTCTTTCATTATGGTTTCTGCACATATGATGAGTTAAAATATCATTTTTCTTTCTTATACCACTCCATCTTAAATATTTATTTATAGGCTCTACGTATTCATTAATCTCTTCCCCTGGATTTAGTGGACTTAAATCTCTTAGAATATCATTTACTATTGCATTAATTTTAATAGGCTGAAAATCTGGATATCTTAATCCGCTTCCTTTTCTCCAACCAATAATAATGATTCTTCTTCTATTTTGTAACACCCCAAAATCACTAGCATTTAATGGTCTTGCTTCTACTTCATATCCAACCCTTTTCATAAAAGCGATAATGTTTTTAAAGGTTTTTCCACCTTTGGCTGTAAGTATTCCTGGTACATTTTCAAACACGAACATATCTGGTTGATATTTATTTAAAAACTTCATGTATTGTTTATACAAATAATTTCTTGGATCATCTTCCATGTTATTTTCGTCTCTCGACCTACCTACAAGGGAATATGCTTGACATGGTGGCCCACCAATAATAACATCAATTTTATTAATTTGTTTCTCACGAATTATGTTGTCAATATTATTAAATATATTCTCAATGGATTTATCTGATATTTCTTCATTCATAACTGTTGATAGTAGCTCATTTGGTACTAAACTATATAATTCCTCTTGAGAAATCTCCCCTCTGAGATATCTATAATACATGTTTATCCTTCTATGTTCTTTTAAATAATAATAGCATGTTCTTGTTTTCAATGTTAATGATGCATATTCATTCATCTCTATATGTGCAATAGGGGTAAAGCCTGCTGAAACAAATCCATCTGAAAGTCCTCCTGCTCCTGCAAATAAGTCAATAAAATTCATATATTAATTTCATCCTACTTTCTAAATATTTATTCTTTTTTATATTTCCCTGAAACAATACGTGCATCAGATGGCTTTGAAGCATTTTCTGGAATCGCCCATACAGATGCATGTTTTGTAGCTCCTTTGATTCTTCCCTCTGCACATAATGCTTGCACTCTTCTTATTGTGATATTCCATTTTTTTGCTGCATCCTGAACTGTAATGTATCCCTTCATATTGCACCTCGTTACCTTGAAAATTATATAATATCCCACTTTTTATTTTATTCGTTTTAACGTAGAATTACAAGAAATTTAGATGCATTATTTTATATTTCACCATATATTTACATGATATATTATATATTTATTTTACTAATTGAAATGTTATACTTATCTTTCAATATCCATATATCTCTTAAATTGTATAGTTCATGGAGGGTACAAATTGTCGCCCACCCCATGACATAGTGAACTTAGTGTTGACATCATTCTAATTGGCCTACTTTTTTTACTTATCTCACAGAAAATCATAGGGTGACAATTATATTTATTTGCAAGATTTGATTTATTCAAAGGAATACCCATTGAAACATCTACTATATTCTTTTTTTCTTTTTCATAATCCTCAAAATTAACTACTTCAATATTTTCTATGTTTCTTGTCTCCTCTTTCACTTCAATATCTTTTAGCTTTTTTTCATCAAATTTCTTTTCATTAGCATTAGGTTTAATATTATTATTATTTTCAGGCTCCATTTGAAGTCTATATAGATTAGAACTTTGTCCCCCATTATCCCTATATCTTTCTTCTTTAATAATGAATCCTTGTTCTACAAGAATATTCATGTTCCTTTGTATAGTTCTTTCTGATACTCCGCAGTCACTTGCTATAGTTTTTACAGAAGGAAAGCACGTTCCTTCTGCATTAGCTCTATTTATAAGATAAAACATTATTTGCTTTGCTCTGCTTGGTAGCTTTGATTTATATACTTTATCAAGTATTTCTCCTTTTTTCACAATAGCTCCTCCTCTCTTCAAGTTTAGGCAATAAAGTCCTTAATTATTTCTTTGTATATATCTTCATTAATCTTTTCATCAAATAGACTTGGTGGATATTTAAGAAAATGTACATTATCATTACTGTTTTCAAAGCTTTTTCTTATTTTTAAATTCTCTTCATTAGATATTGAAGAAAATAAAATATTATAATTAACATCTTTTACAGAATTAGTTGTTTCATATGTTTCTATAAGCTCATAAGGCTTGCTTCCACTGCATAGAATTTTAATATCACAGCTTTTAAATATTGCTATATTTCCTTTGTATAAGCTGCCTAAATCAAAAATTTGATAGTTTACATCATTAGGAAATTGCTTATTAGGATAGTATTCAACTCCTTTGTACCTATAATAAT
>CAMJGD010000055.1 GCA_946405135.1 uncultured Clostridiaceae bacterium
TCCTTAAGAGAGGTAATTGCTTATGACTAATTTTATTTCTAAAGAAGTGGATAAGCTTATTAAAAAATATAAGACAAGAGATCCCTTTGAAATGGCTAAAAGTATGAAAATTAATATCTGTTATCATGATTTAGGCAACTTAAAAGGATATTATTTCTATCAATCTAAATTTCGATATATTGTAATCAATAAAAATATTCAGGAAGAACTATTACCAGTTATATGTGCTCATGAACTTGGACATGATAGATTTCACCAAAATTATGCCAAAAATGATGCTATAAGAGAATTTTCTTTGTTTGATATGACTTCAAAACCTGAAAGAGAAGCTAATCTTTTTGCATCAGAACTTTTAATTCCAGACTCTACTATTATGGATTTATTTTATGGAGATTGTACCTTTTCATCAGTAGCTGCTGAACTAAACGTGCCTATTGAGTTAGTTGATTTTAAAAGTCAAATATTAAAAGCTAAAGGGTATAATATAAGTCCACTATGCATTTCTAAAGGAGATTTTTTAAAAAACTGATACCAAGATAATTTCCTGAAAAATTACTTTTGTATCAGTTAAAATTTTTTATATCTTAAACTTCTGAACTATGTCATTAAGCTTTTGAGCAAGCTCTGCTTGACTTTGTGCTGTTACTGCTACTTGTTCTATGGCTTTTGCTGTTTCATCCATATTTATCTTTATAGTCTCCGCTTGTTCACTTGATTTTTGTGAATTCATTGCCATGTTCTGTACTGCTTCACTTACTTGTCCAACTGTAGCTGTTATTTCCTCAGTCATAGCTGCAATCTCTTCAGACATTTTGCTTACAAAATCTGCATCATTATAATACTGTTTTCCTGTTTCTCCATAGGCATCAAACTGTTGGTATACCTTTGTATTTATAAATTCTAATATGTCACTACCAGTAGTGATACTGCCTTTAAAAGCATCTTGTACTTTAACAATTGTTTCCTGAATATTTGTTACTGCTTCTGCTGATTGTTCTGCAAGCTTTCTTACCTCTTCTGCTACCACTGCAAAGCCTCGTCCTTGTTCTCCTGCCCTTGCTGCTTCTATTGCCGCATTTAGTGCAAGTAAGTTAGTCTGCTCTGCTATACTTCCAATAGTATCTGCCATAACCTTTATACTATCTACTACTTTTCCTGCTTCAATAGCTTTTTTTGATTATTACGCTCCATTAGAACCGTAGGTTCCTATTATTGAAACTATCGATTCACAGTAAAGAAACCACCTGTTCACTTATAAGCACCGCCTGAAGGCGGTGCCAACCTTATTAAATTTGTTTTACCGAGAAATGTTCTCTCATGTTCATGCTTCCTGTATCAATACGAATAGATTTATGTACGATACGGTCTAAAATGGCATCAGCCATAGTCCCACCCCCTAGACGAGTATGCCAATCTGACACTTTGTACTGAGTACAAAACAATGTGGAATAACAGTCATAACGCTTCTCAGTAAGCTCAAAAATGAATCTAACATCGTCATCAGATAGTTCTTGAAGGAGCCATTCATCTAGAATCAGAAGGTGGTAGTTAGAAAATTTGCTTACTAGCTTGCTGATCCCCTTGCCTTGTAAGGTCGCTTCAGCACGAAGTTCTAAAAGCTCCGGTACTCTTATATAACGTACTCTATATAGTTGTCTACAGGCAGCTTTGCCTAATGCACAAGCTAGAAAGGTTTTGCCAGAGCCCGTGAAACCATTAAGCACAAGACTAAAGTTATCACGCATGTATTGACAGGTTGAAAGCTCAAGAATTTGATTTTTATCAAGACCTCTATCTGCGTAGTAGATTGTGTTTACATCTGCATCGGTAAATCTGAATTTGGCTTGCTTTATTAAACGCTTTGATCGGTTATTATTTTTATCCTGATATAAACTATCAATAGCTAAGGTAATTCTTTCGTCAAAGGTCATGGCTGCATAGAGGGGATAATTGTCATCTTGTATTTTTAGTATATCAACCATCTCATCGAGGTTTAACTCTCTAAGCTTGCGTTTTGTTTCATCACTTATCATATCTGCCACCTCCGTAATATTCTGCTCCTCTTACATAGCCATGAGAATTGGACTTTGACTCTAAGGCTTTAAGATGAGCCTTTTTCTGATCAAGATAGACAATATCCTGATTACTAGCGAGAATGGACTTAAGTTGCTTATAACGAGGTATACGGGTCATAGGCAGAGCAATTTCACATGCAGTTTCAAGGCGTTCCTCAGAATAACTCTTACTTAGTTTTAAAACTGATAAGGCAGAGTTATATCCTTGTTCCTTTATGGTTACACTCTTAAATATACGTTCAATAACTTCGCTTGTGTGAGTACCTATACTCGCTGCCCATTGTTTTAAGCGTATATCATTCATCTCTGGTTGATTAAAAGCATCAGGCATATCTTCTTTGTGGGTGGAATATTTGTTACTCACATAAAGCGGTAACCTTGGATGTGTAGAAATACGTTGATGACGGTTATATATTTCCACAATACTGTCTGTCAGCTTCACATCCACATATTGACCAGCAAAAGCAAAAGGTACAGAGTAATAGTTCTTGCAAATACATACATGGCTGTTAGGATAGACCTTGTGATTGTATTCCCATGCAGCTACTTCATAAGGCGCTGCAGGCAGTGGTCTAAGATACTTTCTTTCTTCCTCAAAGACCTCGATTCTGCTGTATTGGCGCTTTTGAAATGGTGCATTATTAAATGCTTTCAAAGCCTTTGAAACAGCTTCTTTTACTTCATACAGTGAATAAAAAGTACGTTGTCTTAATTTAGCAATGATAGCAGTTGCTATTTTGCCAACAGTACCTTCTACAGAACTTTTTTGTTTGGGCTTTTTCACGCCAGTGGGCATGATAGCTGTAACATAGTGACTACCTAAGGCTTCATAAGCATCTGTAAGTATGATATCTCCTTCCTTCGGATGTTTAACAACTCCTACCTTAAGATTGTCACATACAGTTTTTACAGGAACACCTGAGAAAAACTCATACATATGGATATGACATCTAAGCCAGGTATCTTGCTTTTCGTCCAGAGTAGGTTCTACATAAGCATATTGACTGTATGGCAGACAAGCTACAAAAAGATGAACCTTTGTAATTTCACCAGTATCGGCATTCACAATCTCCATAAGCTTACCACTCCAGTCTACTTCCACAGTCTGACCTGGTTTGTGTTCCAAGTGATTAGAGAGATTACATTGCTTAATGTATGAGCTGTAGCCTTCTGTAAATTTAGTGTACCCAACAGGAATTGAGCCTTCTTTATTGCAGCAATCCTTATATTCCTGGTGCAAAAGCTTTAGTGTTACACCAACTCTTTTCAGTTCATTGTGAATGTAGTCATAGTGCGGTACTTTAAACATGGTTTCTACAGCAAACTTATCGGGATAAAAGAGACGATATACCTCATCGTCAGGTTTATCTTTGATGTCATCGTAGAAAATCTGCTTTTCTTTTGCGATATTTAGTACATCGCATATAGAAGCTTTTGAAATGTGTCTGGTCTTTGCAATAACATTCTGTGATAGTCCAGATGCCTTTAGCTCCATTATGAGCTTAACATTGATCTTATTAGCCATATGTCTGGCTCCTTTCTGATAGAATTTGATAGCCCTACGGGCTTCCTCAATAATTCTTGTCAGAAAGGTGGTTTTTAACCATGAATAGTTGGTTTCTTCAGGTGAATTTATATAAATTTTAAAGTGGTTTCACTAGGGTGAACTATCGGTTCCAAGGAGCGAATCGGTGTCCTCCGGTGCGTGAAATATTCATTTTTCATATTTTCTTGTTTATCAGCATATTCTCTTCTAGTTTCTTCAATTGCTTTTTCACTATTAGCTTTAACTTCCATAGCTCTTGTTTTAGACTGATTGGAATTATTACTTCCTTCCATAGCTTTAGATGAAAGTTCATTAACACTTGAATCCACCTCTTCAATTGATGCACTTATTTCTTCTGTAGCAGCACTTGACTCTTGCATACCTGTAGCAATAGTATTCACTGCCTCATCTATAGCTTCTGCTTTTGAGGATAATTCCTGCACTGTTGCTGAAAGTTCTTCAGAAGATGCACTTATATCCTGTGAATTTTCCATAATTACTTTAATTAAGCTGTTTACATTTTCCTGTGCTTTATTTAAAGCTACACCTGTTTGTCCAAATTCATCTTTTCTTGTAATGATAATTGGCGTTGAAAAATCATAGTTCGATAATCTTTGTGCTAAATCTTTTATTTTATTTAATGGCATCATTATATTTTTATTTAATATGTATACCAAAAAAATTATAATTAAAAATGCTATAACTGTATAAATTATAATTGTATATCTAACGTTGCTAAACTGAGCTATATTATTTTCATTAGCTTTTTTAGCTCTTGCTTCATTTATATCAATACATTTTTGTAATTTTTCAACCATGGTAATTGTTACTGGCATTAATTCTGAATTATATATTTTAACTGCTTCATCATAATTATCAGCTTTTGCAAGTTCAATAACCTTAGTTCTTACTTCTCTAAATTTTACTAAATCATTTTTAAAATCATTATAAGTTTTTTTCTATTCATCTGTTGCAGGTAACCTTTCATATTCTTCCTGATTTTTTTTATTTCTATCAGTTGTATTATCTATAGCTTGTATCTCTTCATTTAACTTTGACTTATCTCTTTCAAAAACAATTCTAAGCATATTAGCTCTAGTTTCATTAATATTACCCTTCATTTCTTCTAAATCCTTAATGGATATTAAATTAGTACTGTAGATAGCTTTACCCCCTTCATTTATCCTTGCAGAACTTAATATTCCCTCGACTCCTATTGAAATCATAAAAATACATACGACTGAAAACACTGCAATAAGTTTTTTATTTACCCCTAAATTAATAAAAAATTTCATTGTCATCTCTCCCTATCATTATTTTTTATTGTTTATATTTTGTAAAACTTATTTTATATTATCACCTTCATCTCCTTCACTGCATATTAAAATTCACCTAATAAATTTTCCATTTCCTTTTCATCTATAGGTTTACTAAAATAATATCCTTGTATTATACTGCTTCCTATCTCAAGTAATTTGTTCATCTGCAGCTCAGTTTCTACACCTTCTGCAATCACCTTATAATTTAATGCTTTTGATAAATTTAATATACAGCTTATTACCGCCATATTTTTTTCTTTTTCAATACCATCTATAAAGGATTTATCTATTTTTAGTGTATTAAATGGTAAAATAGTTAAATAATTTAAAGATGAATACCCTGTCCCAAAGTCATCAATAGCTATCTTAAACCCTTTTTCAATAATTTTATTAAAAATCTCAATATTGCTTTTTTTCAAATCTATTATAGTTCCCTCTGTTATCTCTATCTCGATCATTGATGGTAAAATATTTTTTTTATGAATTATGTTTTCTAATGTATTTAAAAAATTCTTATTTCTAAGTTGAACAGGCGAAATATTTATTGCTACAGATTCGAATTTATAATTTGCTTTTGATAATTCCAAAATTTTATCACACACAGAGTTAATTACCCATTCACCAATTTCTACTATTGCACCGCTTTGTTCTGCTATTGGAATAAATTCTGCGGGAGAAATATTTCCAAGCTTTCTATTTTCCCATCTTAGTAATGCTTCAAATCCTATAATTTTGTGCTTAATCATATCTGCTTGTGGTTGATATACTATGTATAATTCTTCATTTTTTATAGCATGTCTCAATTCCTGTTCAATAGTTATTTTTCTTAAATATTTATTGTATATAGACTTATCAAAAAAAGTAATCATTTTATTTCCTTTAATTTTTGATTGCTGCATTGCTAAATCTGCATATCTATAAATATCATTTTCATTTAAACTATTCTCTGGTATGCATGCAACTCCTATACTTACAGATATGTATACTTGATTATCTATTAATCTAAATGGTTTATCACAATAGGATAATATATTTTTACAAACCTCCTCAATTTCACAATAATTACTTATTTGATTTAATATTAGAACAAATTTACTTCCACTTATACTGAATACATCAATATTATTTTTTAGTGATGATAACACTTGTGAAAATATCTTTAATAACGCAACCCCATATTCACATCCAAATGCATCATTTATTAAATTAAAATTATCTATATCAACACAAATAACAGCTGCTTTACTTTTTTCATTTTTACATTTTTTTATAATTTTTTTTAATTTTTCAATAAGTACATTTCTATTTGGAAGTCCTGTAATTAAGTCATAGTAATTTAATTTTTCAATTTTATTTTCGAGCTGTTTTTTTATAGTTAAATCAGTAATAGATCCCGAAATAATTTTTTTATTTTTACTATATTTCCCCTTAATCAGAACCCATTTTTCCTTACCTTCTTTAGTTAAAATTCTAACTTCACTGGTATATACGTCTATATTACTTATAGTAAACAGTTTTAACTCTTCAATTGCCCTATCTCTATCTTGCATTAATACAAATTTATCAATACATTCGTAAAAATTATTGAATTTTTCATTTGTATATTTAATAAATCTATAGCAATTCTCAGATAAAAAAACATAATTTTCTTCTATATTCCATTCCCAAATTCCAATTCCTCCTCCTGAAATTGCTCTATTATATACATCATAAATTTTAACTATTTTACCTTTATTCATAATATTCACCTTTTAAAGCTTAAGTTAGAATTATTAATGTAATCTATTATAAGCATGTCCATTTCTTCACTAATTTGTTGTAATATATTTTTTTGATTTATATCTAAAACTTCAATATTTTCTGCTAATTTATTTAATACTTCTCTTTTTTTCTCTAAATCTCTAATTTCTATTTTCATACCTTTCTCCCTTAAAAAATTCTTTTTTTCATCTTCAAATAAATTTTACTACTCATCGAGCTTTATAGTAACATTATTAATATGCTATTAGCTTTTTAATAGGTTAATAATTACTGCTTTGACTTTTAGAAAAAGTCATTATATTATTTATTAAAACAGAATAAATATTTTGTTTAGTTATGATAAATTAAATTAAGAGAATTATCCTATATTTT
>CAMJGD010000056.1 GCA_946405135.1 uncultured Clostridiaceae bacterium
AATGTTGTACATAAAAATATTAGCAACTTAGTACATTTTTATTTTAGCATTAATATAGAATTAATAAGGAAGATGTAAATTTAGAAAAAGGCACTATAACCATACAGGGAAAAGGGGGAAGGGTAATAACCAAAGAAATACCGGGAGATAAAATTCAACTCGTTAAGGAAATTTTAGATAAGAATTACCACCCTACAAAAATTTTAAGTATAACCGGTGCTAGCATAAATAAGCAGTTAGGAAGAATCCAAGAAAAATTGGGATTGGAGAAACACAGCAACCATGACATCCGAAGGCTGAGGGCACAGGAAAAATATGACAATTATAGGAAAGAAGGAATGAGCATCAAGGATGCGGCTAATAAAACAAGTGCATGGCTTAGCCATGGGGATAATCGAAGTGATATGCTAGAAAAAAGCTATATAGTTTTAAGGTAGTCATATAAAGGCAGCTTAGGCTGCCTTTTTTGTGCCTTTTTATGCTTAATTATTAATATTAAGCCGATATGTGTTAGTTGCTAGCGTAAGCTATCATATTCAAAAAAAATAAAAAATTATAAAATACTTGAAAAATACAATTTATATCTCCTATTAAATTTTAAGCAGAAAAAAAACAACCTTTGGCGAGGTTGTTCTGATGATTTAGGTTAATTATTTAGTTTTTTAAGTTTTTATACTTATATTATAGATAATTAACCTCCTAAAAGTCAAATTTTTTGCTTAAAAATTTTTGATGGAGGAAAAAATGATAGCAGAAAAAATAGAAAATCTAGGGTATGAAGAAATACCAGATGGATTAGTAGATTTATCGAAATTTTCGGATGAAGATGAAATAGCTGAAAGAGTAAGCAATTACTATAATACAAATTACCTAGATTTAGCTAACACAAAAGTTAGGTACCTGATTAACAGCAAAAGAAATAAATTAGATGTTATGCAAGATAGCTTGCGCAAAGGGACAAGCATACAAAGCGTGTTGGTAACAAAAAATAATATAACACAGGCGCTTGAGTATATAGAAGCATTACATGCTAATGCACAAGGATATATAACACTAGCACAAAAAATAGAAGGTAGTTGGTGCCAGTACCATTTTATAATTGATGACCTTAAAAAGTGCCTTAATAACGCTACAGAAAACGCAGACATGGGCATAAGTACATTAGGCATAGACCTTGCAAAAGACACCTATATAAGCTTAAATACGTACTATGTACCTAAGCGAGAGGAAACTTGCATAAAGCAAATTAGGGCGCTCTACGTCGAATTTGACAACCATTTAGACAATTTCGCAATGACTGATTATATATATAATAGTTGCAAATACTTTTTACAGGCAGACTACTTTGGTAGTAAAGTACCAGAACCGAGCTTAATGGTTCGCACCGGTAGAGGAATACAGCTAATTTGGTTATTAGAAAACCTACCCAAAAGCGGGAATTTTTTGTGGGGAAAGGTTAATGCAGCAATTAGGAAAGAGCTTAAAGACTTTAAATTGTATGGGCTTGAAGTCGATGATGTAGCATCTTCCTTAAGCCAAGTTTTCCGATTGCCTGGCACAACACATACAATTACAGGCTTGACAACATACCTGGACAGGGAAGCTAGCACAAAAAATATCTACAGATTAGATGAATTAATAGAAGGTTATTTCCCAGCATTGAAAGAAGAAGAATTAAAAAGAAAAGCAAAAAAAATTAAGCTAGAAGAAGAAAAAGAAAAAAGAAAAAATAGAAAAGCTAAAAACTTAGTTAAAAAGCCTAAAAAAGAGGTAAAGGCTACAGTTAAAAATTATTATACGCTCAACACCGCTAGGGTTAGCGACTTTGAGAAATTGTTTGAGTTAAGAAAAGGGAACTTTAAAAATAATAGAAATAATTTTATGTATATATACACTTACTATCTTTATTTAATTAATAAAAATGATATGTATGTGATTGATAAGGTTTCTAGTTTAAATAATAGGTTTGCTCCAAACTGTGGAGGACCCTTAAAAAACAAAGAAATAAAAAATATTTTAAAATATTATAAAAAGAAAGCGGCTGAACTTATAAACGCAGAAAACAAAAAAGCTGATAAGATAACAGCCTATAGATTTAAAAATTCGACTTTGATAACTATGTTTAACATAACCCAAGAAGAACAAAAGCAGCTGAAAACTATAATAAGCAGTAGCGAAAAGGAAGAAAGACAAAGGAAGCTTTGCCTAAAAAACTACCACTCCAAAAGGGAAAAAGATATTGCAGATGGTAAAATAGTACCTAAAAAACAAGAACTGATGAATAAATATAATAAAATAAAAGAATTTAAAGAACAAGGTTTAAAAAACAAGGAAATTGCACTTAAATTAAATGTGCCATTGAAAACATTAGAAAGACATATAACAAAAATGAGAAAAGAAGGTATATTATAAAAAAAATATACCCTCATTTTGACTTTAGCTTAAGTAGTAAGTGTGTACCTATAATAAAACCTTGTCGGGGGGGCGGGGTTCCCCCTTTTATTTTTTTTGATAATGCACTTAGTTTATAATGGGGTGCTACAATCCATGCACCCCATTACTTGATGATGAACATAATTTTTATAAATACTTGCTTTTTACTATTTATTTATAATATATAAATAGTAGCGAATTATTTATATTATTTTTTTTCATCTTCCTTTTTTTTTATACAGGGCGAAAGCCCTTTTTTTTATTTGCTTTTTTATATTTATATTGCTCATACATATATATATATATTTTATTTAAAAGGAGTAAAGGAAAAAGATGGATAAAAAATATATAGAATTAGGCATAAAGTTAGAAACTTTATTAGAAAAAATTGACAAAACATTAGACGCTGAACTGGCTGAAAAATTTGAAGATGTAGAGATGTACAGACAGTTAGAGGTATTGCAAATGGTTTTAGCTAAGTATATTAATACAAATAATTATTTACAAAAACCCACAGCTGAAGGCAAGCTCTACAAAAATAAAAATGGTAGATATGTTATAAACGATACAGAGCTGACCTGTGGGGATTACCTAGAAATTTTTAATAAAGATGAGCAAGCATGGTATTTAGGTAGAATAGAACATAGCCAAAAGCTAGGGTATTACCACTCTAACCAAGAAGGAAGCATAAGTTTAAGAGAAGGTATGTTAGCCCGAATAAGATAAAAGCTAGGTTAAAACCTAGTTTTTTTATTTGCTTTTTTACATCTGTATTACTTATAAAATAGCATCAATAATTTTAAAAAAAAGGAGTGTTTTTTTTTATGAGTAACTATTTAGCAAACGTAGGGGATTTAGCGACAGAGATGAACGCACCAGAGGTTATAGTTTACATTTGTAAAAAGATTTTTGGTGTTAATTTACAACTAAAAGGGGAGGAATTGGTAGGTAAAATTTCGAATAATTTGTTAGAAAATGAACGTATGCACACAGCTCTAATACGTGCTATAAAGCCATTTACAACAAATATAAAAGAGGAATACGATAGCTACAAAGACACAGTTTATATATTTATATCTTAATCAAAGGGCGAAAGCCCTTCTTTTTTTTTGCAGAAAAGAAAAAGAGAATTAGAGTGCAACCTAATCCCCTTTTTGAGCGAATTTGTACAATGTCTTTTTATCATTTTATCATTTTTGTTAAATTTTTTCCAGCTTTATGATAAAATATAAATAATAGAAGGGAGATTTTAGCATGATGATTTACAATAAAGATTTAAAATGCATAGAGATTATATTACCAAATGGTGTTTTTAGAAGATTTAACACCGGTGATTGCTTATTTAAAGATAAGGATGGTCTTGAGGATAGATTAGATACAGTAAAAGGTATGTCAGTTAGAGATTACACAGAGAGACTTAAGGATTTTACCAACAAACATGAAATAGATTTAGATTCTATTATAGACTTTGCTAGGAATAATAGAGATGTGATAGAAAAGGATAGGGCTAAAGGAGAATAAAAATGCTTCAATCAAAACTAAGAATTTTTCTTAGTTTTTTTATTTGAATAACTATAAATTAGATTTATTTAGGGTATACACTAAACAAAATATAAAAACATGAAGGTAGTGTTTGTTTAAGATTACATATGTAATTAATAAATATTTATTTGTAAAAATACTTGATTTTAAACAAATAGAATTTCTATATTAATATATAGGAGGATTATGTTATGAATATAGCTTATGTTAGAGTTAGTACAGAGGTACAAAATATAAATAGACAGGTTGAAGCTCTAAGCAAACACGATATTGATAAATGGTATGAAGAAAAGGTAAGTGCCAAAAGTACAAATAGACCACAGCTTAAAGCCATGATAGACTTTGCAAGAGAAGGAGATACAATATATGTCCATAGCCTTGACAGGTTAGCACGTAGCACAAAAGACCTACTTACAATAGTAGAAACATTACAGAATAAGGGGATACATCTAGTAAGCAATAAGGAAAGCATAGATACAAGTACTGCCACTGGTAAATTAATGCTTACTATGATAGGTGCAATAGCAGAATTTGAACGTGCCAATATTTTAGAAAGACAAAGAGAAGGTATAGCAATAGCAAAAAGACAAGGTAAATATAAAGGCAGAAAGAAGATAGATTTTCCTAAAAATTGGAACGAAGTTTATAACAAATATAAAACAAGGCAGATTAAAGCAAATGATGCTATGGAGCAACTAGGACTTAAAAGAAATACATTTTATAAACTTTTAAAAGAATTTGAAGATAAAAAAATATCTTCATGAAGAAAGGCAAAACCCTTATTAAATAAGGCTTAACAGATTAATTTATCCCCTAGTTTATCCCCTAGTTAGGTTAAATTTATAAGGTTTTATTAAAACTTTAATAAACAGTTAAAGTCAGTAATATCAAGGGTTTAAGGTATATATTAAACTATAATAAATCGTTACAAATGTTAAAAAACAACTCCAAAGGTCGGGAGTTCGAATCTCCCTGGGCGCTCCATAGATAAAGCCTTGTAAGCACTAAGTTTACAAGGCTTTTATTATTTAATATAAAACTATTAAAGTTAATTTTGCGGGAATCTAGATAAAAATGTACCCTTAATGTTGCCCCTTATAGATATAGCTCATATTTTCATCAAGTCTATAAATTAAAATTGTTTGGTTAAGCGGACTTAATGCGAGAGCATGGAGTTTTACATCGTATTCTTTTGATTTATAAGGATGCACTAAAATATTTGAAAGGACAAAAAGTAAATAATCAGATAAATATTTATTATATTATTTATAATACTGCTTCAATAGCACATAGATTTATTGAAAATTATCATCAAAAATTAGAGGAACAATATGTTTTTCCAAAGTTTTCACAAAACACTAAATATATTGAACTTATAAACACACTTCTTAATCAACATAATGCAGCTTATAGCTTAACAGAAAATATACTTTATTTTTCATCAACAAAAAATAGCTGTCATTTTGAAAACACTATTCCACTTACTCGATTACTATCATCATATATAAATATGTATGAACCCCATTCTGCTCGTGAAGATACAGTTGTTTTTCCAGCTTTTCATGAATTAGTAACTACAGAAGAATTTAAAGAATTAGGGGAACGTTTTGAGAAAATAGAAGAACAGAAATTTGGTAAAGCTGGATTTAAACATATAGTTAATGAAGTTGCCAAATTAGAGAAAGTATTGGGTATTTACAATTTAGCTCAATTTACTCCTATAGAAATAATATTATTACCTGAATAGTAAGGTTATTTTTTTAATACAATGAATCAGTAAGAAGTATTTTATAGTTTTAAATAATGCATAAGTATCAACCTCGGTTAATCCGGGGTTTTATTTTACGGTTATAAAAATTGTAAAATAAAAGGAATAATATAAAAAGCATATAAAGTTCAACTTTTATGCCTAAGATATTGACATAGATTCATTTGTGTATAGTTTATGTTAAATATTTAATATATAATTAGTAGATGAACAATAGTAATATATTATAGAAAAATCACTATATTATGGAGAACATAAGAAAGGAGAAATGATTTATGGATTATAAAATAATTTTGGTAAGTATGGGGGTATTACTATTAGTAAGTATGTCTAATGCTATTACCCAATTGAGAAATGATATTAAACGTACTAATTCTATTTTGGAGAAAATTGCAAAACAGATTGGTGTCCCAGAACCACCTGTGGATGATGAGATAAAAACTCTTATTGCAGAAGGTAATAAGATTAAAGCCATTAAAAGATATAGGGAAATTACTGGTGTAGGTTTAAAAGAGGCAAAGGATTATATTGATAAATTAATATAAATATACTATGTTCTTAATATGGTTTCGTTACATTTATATATTGCAAAGCTTTTAATAAATCTGGGGGATAACTAAATGAAAAATGTTGGAGTAACTTTTGAAGTTCCAAATGAGTATGGAAATTATTTGTATGAAATATTAGAAGCATTACCAGTTAAGTCTTATAAATGGTTAATTGATAATGATGAGATACATTTATTAGATAATAATGAATTTAAAAATGAGTTTTTATTTAATGAAGATAGAATAATATCTGGTGAAAATCTATATGAAATTTCAAAAAGTAATACCTATTATATGGTATTTGTAACTTTAAGAGCTTTTTTAAAAAATGGAACTATTAAAGTAGTATCAAAGTATAAAGAGTTTTTGGAAAGTGATTGTGAAATTATACTTGCAGTATATGACTGTTCTTATGTTATGGTTTGGTGTAAAGATAGGCAATTAGTATCTGATATTTATACCTATGCTATATCAAGAGAATATAAAAATATTGTGTATATTAGTGAAGAAGATTTAACCTAATTGTGCGAAATTCTCATACCGTCTACAGATGGGAGAAGGATAGCACTTGCCGATAGGCAACAATGAGATAAATTATAATCAGTTACATTAACCCTATAGATATAGTTAAAAAGTATATAGAA
>CAMJGD010000057.1 GCA_946405135.1 uncultured Clostridiaceae bacterium
TGAAGTAGTAATAATCTCGATATGGGTATATTTGTCCATATTTTGAGTAGCAGAGCATTTTACAGCAGAGGATATCTTGACGCTTAGTTTTATACCTTTAATGAGTGGAAAAGAAAGCAGAAGTAAGAGGGCATTAGATAGTATAGAATTAGCTGATAAAATACCAGAAAGTAATGAAAAGTTACAGTGTTTAACTTTGTTATATGCATTATTTGAAAAGTTTGGAGATGAATTTTCTAAAAAGAAGTTTAAGGAGGTTATTAGAATGACTGAAATAGGTAGAATGATAATAGAAGAAGGTATGAAGGAAGGCATGAAGGAAGGCATGAAAAAAGGAATAGAACAGGGAATAGAACAGGGAATAAAAGAAGGAATAAAAGAAGGTGAAAAAAAAGGAAAGGCAGAAATGCTTATAAAGCTGTTAATTAAAAAATTCAAAGCTGTTCCTAAAGAGTATAAGGAAAAAATAAATAGTTTGTCAGAGGATACTATTGATGTAATTGCAACTGATATATTTGATTTAGAAAAAATTGAGGATTTAGAGAAATATTTTGAATAGAGAAATTTAATAAAATTAATCTAATATAAATCTCTTAAAGAGTAACATTTCTTTAGGGGATTTTTTTATTGTATAGGAAAGTATTCTCATACCTTCTTTCTTTATAAACTTCACGAAATTTTCTACATTTTTAAAAATACTACTATACCTTTAATTAAATTACATTATAATTATATTATAACAAATATAACCAACGAATGGTGGGATTATTGTGAGAAGTGAAAAAGAGATGTTTGATCTGATTTTGAATGTTGCAAATAATGATAATAGAGTTAGAGCTATTTATATGAATGGTTCTAGGGCAAATCCTAATGTGAAAAAGGATATTTTTCAGGATTATGACATTGTTTATGTAGTCACTGAAACAGCGCCTTTTATAAAGGATGAGGAATGGATAAGTGTTTTTGGAGAGCCAATTGTTTTCCAAGAACCAGATAAGCTTGATAAAATGCAAGGAAGATATGTTGATTATGAAAAGAGCTATACTTATTTAATGCAATTTACCGATGGAAATAGAATTGATTTACATATTGAGACTGTGGAAGCAATGATAGAAGGGTACGGGGAAGATAAATTAACTATTCCACTTCTCGATAAAGATAACTGTTTGCCACAAATTCCGCCGCCATCTGATGCAGATTATTGGGTTAAGAAGCCTACCTATGGACAATATTTTAGTTGCTGTAATAATTTTTGGTGGGTAGCACCTTATTGTGCAAAAGGTCTTTGGAGGGAAGAAATTCTTTTTACCATAGAAGTGATGAATAGCTATGTTAGGCAAGAATTATTGACCATGCTAAGCTGGTATGTGGGCATTGAAACAGAATTTAAGGTTAGCATAGGGAAGGCAAAAAAATATTTGAAAGAATATATAGATGATTATTTATGGACTAGACTTATGAGCACCTTTAATATGAGTGATTATGATTCTGCGTGGAGTTCCCTTATTATAACCTGTGAATTATTTGAGGAGATTGCACCTAAGGTGGGCAAAGCATTTAACTATGAGTATAATTATGCTGAAGCAAAGAGAAGCTTTGAGTTTATAAAGCACATCAAGGACTTACCGAAAACTGCTAAAGACATATATTGATGGTTATAAGGAAGGAGTATGATTTTGATGAATAAAGAGTATATTGGAATTGTGGTTGAGGAAAGTCTTGACGATAACAGGATATTAAATGGATTGGACATTAGGAAATTACATATAACAGGACAAAGTGATCCTGCTAGTAGATGGCATATGTATGAAGTTAATGTATCAAAAGAAGAGATTGAGGAATTATCCAAACACATTATTGACGATTGGTATATGCACTTTTGGAAGGGTACAGATATTATTGCGATCTTTAAAGAAAATATCTTTCAGTTTAATTATCAGGATAAAAATACTTGGGATGAAGTTTTAAATTATGGACGTTCTATTGGTGTACCAGAAGAGCAATTGGATTTCCATATAAAGGGATTATAATACTTAGGTGCCAGGTACCACCCGAATTTTGTTGAAAGATCAATAGAGGTGAGAAGTATGGTAAATAGGGTTATTGTTGAATTTAGTAAGGAAGGCTATCTGCTTTACTCTGAAACATTTCCAGGAGCCTATGCTAGGGGAGCTTCTTTGGAAGAAGCAGTGTCAAAATTGCCAAGTGAGATTAAAAGGTATTGCAGGTGGGCTTGTACTCAAGTGGTTGAGGATGTGGAAAGTTTAATAGTACAGGAAAACCATAGTGACTTGAAGATTTCTGATGCAGATTCAGAGGTTATATTTGACTCAGAGAGGAAGCCTTTAACTATTGATGAATATAATGCACTGAAGAAATTGGTGATTAAATCCGCTGAAGACTTTCAAAAATTATATGAATCAATTCCAGATAAAGATATTACAAGTCTTAAGGAAAGACAGTCATTTTATGGTTCAATCC
The DNA here is from genome assembly GCA_946405135.1 of uncultured Clostridiaceae bacterium. Lineage (GTDB taxonomy): Bacteria > Bacillota > Clostridia > Clostridiales > Clostridiaceae > CAMJGD01. The sequence continues at coordinate 2,482 of CAMJGD010000057.1, forward strand.
CAAGAACCTCAAGGGAAATGTACAACCATACTAATGGTGTTACGAACTATTATGTTGGGCAAATTGGTGCAGTTATTGAGAATATGGACAATATAGTTGAGAATAGAATTAAAGCATTTCAAGTGATAGAAGCTAAGCAGGATTATTTGCAGAATCAGGTTTTTGACGGGAGCTATGGGGAAGAATGGTCCCTAAGAAAGGTGCTTCGCAGATTTATTTGGCATGACAGAATCCATGCAAAGGCTATGTATAGAATGGCTACAAAACTTTGGAGGCAAGACATTATTGCAAATCCATTTTTATTTGATTAAACTGCCACATTTAAAATTAATTTTATAATTGTAGGATGAGCTAATGATTAAAATTAGGCAATTAACAGAAGCTGATATGCAGTAAGCTATAGAATTAAAGATTTTGTGTTGGACAGAAGAATTAGCTGGCAAGGCTGAAAATACTCTTTTATTTTCAGAAGAATTGGATTTCTGGGTAGATTGGATGAATAAAGCTGAAGAAAACAATGACATTCGATTTCTAATCGGTGCCTTTGAAAATGACAAAATGCTTGGAATTATTTATAATCATCATTATTCATCTTCTAATCAGTTTTATCTCAAATTTGGAGCAGAGGTTGTGAGGCAGGATCAGCAAATGAATAGCAGACTTTTGGTAGATGTATTTTTGATGGACATGCTGTCAATGAAGAGGAATATAGAAAAGTCACTTTTAGGCTATGTTTTAATATAGTATTGAAATAGCACAAAAAATTATGGGTGAGATTTTTCACCTATAATTTTTTGTGTTAAGCATAATTTGGTGTATTAATAAAAAATGCTGTTCCAACCATCCAAAATAATAGTAATCCTAAAATAAAGGCTGTTAAATTAATAAAAATAAACCTTTTGATTTCTTTTTTAGTCTTTATTTTGGAAATAAAACTTAAAACAAACATTAATAGAAGATAAACTGTAAATGAAATTACACCACTTATAATGCCTTTGGTACTTGGATACCTAAATATTGGCGTGAAATTAACTTCATGATTAACCATATCTAATATAAGTAACATAAAAAAACCATAAAAGAATGAAATTATTAAACTAATCCTGTAAGTAAATCTACTGATAACTGGTTCCCCCTTTTTTATAGTAAACTTATTATAACATGAATTACAAAATATAATTAAATTTTAAAGATGAGTATAAAGTATTGACATTAACGTGACGTTACAGTTTACAATTCAAATAAGAAGTCTTCCTAAACTAAATTATTATATTCTTAGGAGATAAATATGGATAAGCTTATGAAAATAAAAGAAGTTGCAACTAAATATAAAATAACTAAAAGGACACTAAGATATTATGAAGAAATAGGCCTCATACAAAGCATAAGAGATGATAGTTCTAATTATAGATATTATGATAGCGATGAATTAAAAAAGTTGGAGCAGATTATTCTTTTAAGAGGGTTAGATTTTAATCTTAGTGAAATTAAAGAAATTATTTTGAATGATAATGATGATGCTATAAACGAAATTCTCAATAGAAAATTAGCTGAAATACAAGATAGTATAAATAATTTACTTTATTTTAAAAAGGTAGTTTCATCAATTATGAAAATTCGTAAGGAAAAAGGTGCTGGACAAGTAAATTTCCAAGAAATTTTAAAAGAGCAGGTGTATGTTAATAAAAAAATGGAAAGGATGATTGAGATGAGTCAATATGTGGGAGATGTAATTATTATTGAATTTGGTGAAAATATATGTAAGTGTGCTGGAGATATAATAAATGCTGTAAAAAGCTTAAGAGTTGAACTCGAAAAGGAATATAATGAGGAGATACCCCTTGTAAGAATAAGAGATGTAGAGGACTTGAAGCCTAATGAATACAGGATTTTAATTAAAGCTGTTGTGGTTAAAAGTGAAGATTTAGAGAATATAAATGCTTTAGATAGAGCAAACAAAATAATAGATAATTTAAAAGCAGCGTTAGTTTCCAATATAAACACAATAAATTGTAATTAAGAATGTAACCAAAATTATCAACATTGGCATTGCTGGAAGTATTAATGAAAGTATATTATTTCTCTTATAAATGGTAAAATAAAAGAAATAGTATAGAATCAGGAGTATAAATTCAATATGAGGAGAATACCCTATGTTCCTTATAATTCTTTTATAAGACCAAAAATGTTGGAAAAAGTTTATTTATATCCATGCCGGTAAAAAATGCAAACTAGAGATTATTTTGGGGATTACAATAAGTGATATATTATTTAAGTCAGATAATGTGTGTTTTCTTATATTATATTAACCATGTTTCATGGAAAATGGCAATTAACTTTTTTTTGATATAAAACATTCTGATATTAACAAGAGAATTTCTAAGAAAAACCCTGATTTCTCGGAAATGTGCATCTTAACAGTTCATATGCCGCAGTATAGTCATTGGGTTTTATATTTCAAAGGGAAGTTTTACAATCCGGAGTTTGGAGTGCTTCAAGAATGCCATCCAGATGGTAAAATAACCTCATATTTAGAGATATATTTAGAGTAAAAAGTCTAATGGAACATATGGTTAGAGCAAAATTTTATGTCAATTACCACCTAAACAAGCAAGGGTGGTTTCCTTGCCACTATCATATGAAATCAACCATAAAAATAAAGAAAGGAATAAGAAAAATTTTTACATATGTAGTTAAGATGCTTTCGTAGAATATTGCGAAATAAGAGGAGATTGAAATTTATGAGAAGAATAAGAGATGTATTTTATATAGATGCAAATTTTAATGAAAATTATTTCCTATATTATGGAATGGAATTTAAAGAGTTTATTAGGTGTAGTCCAATAGGGTTAGAAAATATTTTGGTAACTGACGGGAATTATATTACTAATAATTTTAATAGAAGTTGGTTCTTAGAGACTGCTAATGGAAAAGAAGACATTTTTGAATTATCAAAAGAAGATATTTACGGGTTAGGTAATTTCCACTGGATAGACTATAGTAATGAAGTAGATTTGAATAATTGCACACCTGAAGAAAAAGCAGAAGTATTATATTTATCGCATTTTGGTAAACCCTTAAAATCACCATTTTTTAATAGAATAAATAATAATTTTGTTTATCTTGCTCATGATGATGGATGGTTTTGCAAATTGTATTGTAGAGATATGGTAGTATTTAAAGATATAATAGCAAATAAAATTATAGATAGTTTTTCCACAAATAAAAGAAGAAAAATATATCCTATGGCTGAAGATATAAAAAATGAAATATTTGAATTAACCAAGAATGGTCTGTTAATAGACTTTTCAAATATATATATAGATAATAAATATATTAGTTTAAATTACTATACGATTGGTCATTATGAAGACATGGATGAAATGTATAATAACCTTGAGCGAAACAAGCACAGAGCAGACGTTAAGGAAACTATTGAACATAAAAGTAAGACATGGAGAAGCTACACTTGGGATAAGTAACATAATAGTTTAATTAGCATTGTTTCAAAAATTGCGAATTAACCTAACGATAAATTTCAAATTTAAGTGAGACTCCAAATTTTATATTTGGTCAGTCGAACTTACACCTACGT
>CAMJGD010000058.1 GCA_946405135.1 uncultured Clostridiaceae bacterium
TAATTTTGCTTTTCTTATTTTTAGAACAATCTGCCCCTAATATTATCATCCATGTATAGGCTATACTTAAGCATAGATACAAGTTTTTAAAATATACTAAGTCTTCTGTCCATGTACCTTCCATATCAAATCCATTTGATTTTAAATCCCTAAACATTTCTTTTATGATAAATCTTTTCTTATATTCTTGAGCAGCATTTCTATTATCCATATTGCTTATTAGATACCAGGTATCTTATGAATCTTATGAATCTTCTGAATCTTCTGCTTTGCAAACTGCAAGATTACATTTATAATTTGTAGCACTTAATAAAACTCCATTAAATTTTTTTACACCTTTCTTTATTGGGGTTATATCTCTTAGGTACTTGATTTTTTCTTTACCCTCTATTTTTATGAGAACATCATTTGTACATCGTATACAATACTTTCACCCAAGTTCATCTATGAATTTAAATAAGTCTATGCTTTTAAAACCTCTATCTGCCAATAATATAACTTCATAATCATAGGATGTAAAAACCTCTTTAAGTTCAGCTATTCCTTGCTTTACATACTTAAAACTTTTATTGCCTTTTTCCTTATACTCAAATATTTTATACCATAATGGGATTGCTCTTTTTCCTACTTTTAGTGAAAATTTTAATATTACGAATCTATCATCCGGTGTTGTATGATCAAATATTATAATTACTTTTCTATTGTTATTTCTTTTAATCTATTTTATTTTGAGACTTGGCTATGTTTTTTTCTATACTTTTTTGTTGGTAATTTAAACCTTGGTTAACCTATCCTTTTTACTGTCCATAGGTCAGGGCTCTTCCCAGTTGATAATTAGCCACAATGTAAAGCATGATTGGCCCTTTGACCCCGCAGTGCACATAGCTCCCACCATTACTGGTGACAACTCAAGACTCGCTACTGCTGGTTGGTTAGACCTTACTCAGACAGGGTTTCCACCTGTTAGGTTAATTACCCTTAGCTGGGCGCACAATTGGAATTTATTATTTCCTGTTTGGCTTTCTCGTTAGAAACAATGGTGGACAGGCAGTCGATTTTATTTACTTCCGCACTGGTCTTATATACTTAAAAAACCGCTCCGGATTATGATAAAAGTAAATTATTCTACCGGGAGAAGTATCAAAGCAGTAACCGGTGCCTGAAAAAACAAAGGTTGCCATTGCCTTTTCAATCTTTTCCTCCACACTACGATTTTCCTGCTCATAATCGAATGGCCCATGTTCAAAAACAATATACTCGGCTTCGGGAACATCAATCATAAGCATTTGTGGTGGTACTTCGCCTTCATAATCAAAAGGTAGACGTACACCATAACACTCTGTACGTGGAATTCTCCAATCACAGAGTCTGCCGTCCGGGTCATTAATGTATGCCATAATCTGACCGCTGCCGCTGTTCGATTCGCTCCCACCATCGTCATCCAATTTGCCCTTGATACTATCGAGTAAGCCGCAGATTGTTTCGCAATCCTGTCCCGGAATAAGACTTTGCTTCTGCCAAAAATCCCAATACCCATTACTCTCATAGTTTTTAATGTGCAAAAATTTGTGTGCGGGAATGGTTACAAAATAAATTTTAATATCATCTATAGATTTCATCATACCAATCTCTCCCAATCCTAAAAAGTAGCGGTCGAAAGGGTTTATTTTTGTACGAAGAACGACAGGATTAGGCTTTTTTCGGTATTCACTTGGAGTTACACCATATGTTCCCTTGAAAGCTCTAGTAAAAGCTTCATGTGATGAAAAACCATAATCAAAGGCAATATCCAAAATGCTTTTTTCACTATCCCGAACCTCTTTTAGTGCAAAGGCTAATTTTCTATGCCGCAGATAATCCCTAAATTGCATACCCGATATTTCTTTGAATTTTCTCGTTGTATAAAATTCGGAATAACCCAATCTGCGAGAAAGAAAGCGTAGTGTCAAGGCTTCATCATTATAATTTTTAATACATTTGTCAATTTCATCAACGATTATTTGAATTTGCTTCTGCCACTCGTACATCCGTCTGTTCACCTCGTTTCAACCGTCCTACATTTATTATAAAGAAATAGAGAGATTACTGCTTGATTTTACTTGCTGTTATTTCATTTTTCTCTTTTAAGTTCTGCATCTTTGCGTCTGACCTACAATATGATGTTTTTAATACCTCTATCAAAGAAATTTTTGTCTGCACCGTTACCATTCTCCATGCTATGATATGTAAGAACCATTTTCCCATTCACAGTCAAAACAGCAATAATATTGTGAGCATAAGAAACCGCAGGGGAAATAAAAATCATCTTTTCAATTTTGTAGCCGCAATAAGTTGTTGGTAAGTCAAGTACAGTTAAGTTTACTGCCTGTCTGTAAAAACGCCGCTATTATATAACTGTTGACGAAAACATCAATCTGTTTTGCCTGAACCGTTGGGTCCGATCAGCCCCATGATAAACCACTCCGCCAAACGGATGGTAATATTTTCAAGCGTAAAATTGGAATTTATCTTTTGCTTAAACTTCTTCCCAGACAATAAACACCAACCAGCATTTCTCCCACAGATAACCCCAAAAGTAATCCAGCAAAAAAATCTTTTACATCAGAACCACCAATACTATGAGAAACAGCCAAGGAAGCAATCCCCATTACAATTAGTAAAATTCCATACATAGTATTTTTTTGTTGCTCTAAATCTTGCGTCCTTTTTAACAGGTCCATAATCTGTTTCTCATCGTATATGCGTACACTATTTTCTTCAATTTCTTCTCCGTCCATTAGTTCTGCAACTGTTATTTCAAGCTCTTTGCATAGTTCTTGCACCACACTGTAATCAGGCATACATTTTCCTGTTTCCCATTTTGAAACAGACTTATTTGATACGCCTATTTTTTCTGCAAGTTGCTCCTGTGTCATATTGTGTTCTTTTCTCTTTTGTGCAATAAATTTGCCTATAGATAATTGGTTCATATTTAACACTCCTTTGTTTTTGATACTAAAATCCTACTTGAAAAGTATCAAAAGGTCTATCCCTTATTATGCGAATATAGGTGGAATCCTTATAACTTGTGATTTTCTAACATCCAAGACTCGAAAAAATCTTCAGTTTTTCCTTGTTGATGATGTGCGCCAAATTCCTATTTATATTACTCACCCTTAAATATACAAATATATCTATAATCTCCACCATATACTTTCTTCTTGTTTATATTTTTTGAAACCGCAGCGCTCTAAAATCCTTTGAGATGCAAAACCACCTAAATCAGTTTCAGCAATTACACTTGTAACACCATTTTGTTTTAATGCCCACTTACACATTGCTTTTACAGCTTCTGTCATATATCCATTGTGCTCAAACTCTTTACCTAAACCATAACCAATCTCAACTTCGCCATTTTTATTAGGAATATCTTTAAAATCCGCTGAACCTACTACAACCCTATCATACTTGCGAATTAAGAAAAAAAAGCTATGCCATAAATAATTATTAGGGTCTTTTCGTGTTATTTCATACTGTCCCTTTATTATTTGAAGGAAAAATCCTTTCATTGGTTCTGCCTTATAAGAACATTCTAATTCTTTTTCAAGTTTAGAAATATCTTCAATCCATAGTTTTAATTGATTAGCAGTTAACGACATAATCTCCAATCGTTCAGTTTGCATTATCATCCTGTTGTCTCCTTTAAATAAAATATTACTTACATTTATGCCAATTATAAAAATATTTTAACTCTGCTTTTCGTTCCTGTGGTAAGTCTGTTTTCTTAACACCGTGAATTGCACCTTCCAGTGCTAATAATCTATGAATACAATCAGAACTATCAATTTCTTGTATTTTTAACCACGCTTGTTCCACTCCATAACTAACTCTATTTCACCAGTATTTCCATCTATTTGTTCTGTAGAAATTATAAAACCTTCTCTTAAATAAAATCGTAACACACGATCATTCTTCTTATAAACACATAAATACAATTTATTGTGTTTACATCTTGAATAATCAAGCAACAATTTTCCAATTCCTTTTGACTGAAAACCACTTGACACAAATACTCCTGCTACAAAACTTTCCATCAAACCAATAAATGCCTGTATCTAGCCATTCTCCTCATATACATATATTGTTGCTTTAGGCATCATTTCCTTAACTGCTCCAAAATTATCTCTCCAATATTTACTGTCAATAAAATTATGTACCAAAATATTTGTATCAAGCCATAGTTGCATTATCCTATCAATATCCGTTGTTCTAAACTCTCTAATCATAGTTATTCTCCTTGTTATATAAATTACTATTTTATCGAATCCCAGATTTAATAAAAGATATTAGTTCCTCAACATTATCAAAATCATCGTAGTCTCCATTTATTCCTTCTCTATGATATACTACTCCCTTTTTTTCATTTCTCTCTAAACAATCAAGAAGCTCTTCAATTCCATATATCTTAATAAATAAAGTAAATCCATAAGGCTTTATTTTGTTTAATAACCCCTTATGACATTCTTCCTTACATAAATAACAAGCAGTTATATCTTTTTTAATAGAACATTTACGATTTTCACACCATTCTTTATCTGGACATTCACCTGAATTACAACCAGAACATTTTATATTCTCTGAACACATACAACAAGCAAGTCCACAACGCGCAATTCCTAATTCCCTTCTCATTTTAACACCTCTTCAAATTACTATCTATAATTCACAATATTAGAAATTTGCGAAACAAATCAATCCCGGATAATGCTTAGAATCGAATATTAATTATTAAAAGTAAACCCAACATGTCCTTCTTCTAAAGAACCAAAAACATTAAATTGTCCATTTGTATATTCATCAATTACTGCCCTCCAGAATTTTTGAGCTGGAACATTTTTTGACCATTGAGAAACTTCCCATCCACCCTTATGCATGTCAAAAACTTTCATTGAAGCAAATTTACCGACCCCTTGTCTGCGATATTTCTGCATAATAAAAAATTCTGCAATATTATGAGGATTTGTCATTTCATTAAACTCACAACAGCTTCGTACAAGTACAAAACCTGCTATTTTCTCGTTTACTCTTATAAGATATGGGTATCTACCATCTTCATTCCAGTAGTCATCAATTCGAGAATATCCAAAATAACCATATTCATTTATATCATCATCTGAATACAATGAAAAATCATAATTATAAAGTTCCATTAATTGAATTAATACAGATTTTTGCTCAATTAAAATCGGTTCAACCCTAATTTCCACTTTTATCAACTCCTTTTTTACGCATTTGCGAAAATATATATATTCCATAATGAACCTTCTATTGTTTAATATTTAAAGACATCATAATTTACAATTGTTTAACACTTTAATTAATCTAAGTATCAAATTACTATTCATTGAGTTGTTTTACATCTTTTATAAATCGCTGTGTCTTACTATTTTATATTAATACATTTACTCAATATAATATTAATTACATGTAAAAAAACAATCATATAATCTTAGTATATAAACTATGATTAAATGACTTCTATATCTATATTATCTAATTATTATAGTGTAATAATCTATATTAAAAGTATAACTCTATCATGGTGTGTTCCACAATTGGGACATATCCATTCTCTAAGTGCTAGATT
>CAMJGD010000059.1 GCA_946405135.1 uncultured Clostridiaceae bacterium
GATACATTTATACACATTTTTCAATGTTTTTAGTAACTATTTTTCATCTCCTTTAAGGAAAATAAATTTTATAAATTCCTTTTTATTATCTGCTCTATTTCTCCTTTAGGTCTAAATCCTATCAAAGTATCTACTACATTTCCATTTTTAAATAGCATAACTGTAGGTATACTTGAAATTCTAAATTTCTGTGATGTTTCCACATTGTCATCTACATTTAATTTTGTGAACTTAACTTCTCCTATTTCCTCAGATAATTGATCTATAACAGGACTTAACATTTTACATGGTCCACACCAAGATGCCCAAAAGTCTACTAAAACAAGTCCTTCTGCTTTTTCAACTTCTTGAGCAAAATTTGCATCAGTTATTTCTTTTACCATATCTCATTACCTCCTAAATACCCCTGTCGGGTATATCTTTAATTATATTGTATTACAGTATTCATCCTTAGTCAATAAAAATTATTATTTTTCAAAGGTTCCCTTAACCAATAATCTGCCCTGCTCCATCAGCTCTACACCTTTTGCTATTACACCGCTTATACTTAAATCATCTTTGTTTACTAAAACCATATCTGCATCATTGCCTTCCTTTATTCTGCCTTTTGTATTTAATTTTAAAATATCTGCTACATTTGATGTTATGGTTTTTATTGCATCTTCTATTTCTACACCGTCATTAATTACAGAGTCTCTTACTTCCCTATATAGAGAGGTTACAGAGCCTATGCCTAGACCTATAAGTTCTCTTTTAGCATTGAATATAGGCATGCTTCCTTGGCCATCAGAAGATAAAGTTATGTGTTCTATAGGTATCTCTTCCTCTAAAAGCATCTTAATTCCTCTGCTAGCTTTAACTTCATGCTCTTCTAAAAATTCAGGATTAGAGCTAGTGGTAAGATCCACATATCCTCCTTTTCTAGCATATCGTACAGCCTCATTAAATAAAAATATACTTCTATTTATATGGGTTGGTACTATCTGTTTTGCAGGAATCTCTGTTTCTTCAATGGTACGTTTTATATATTCCAATCTTCTCTCCCCATCTCCCATATGCACATGTACTACTCCACACTTGCCTGATAGGATTCCAGCTACTCTTGAATTAGCTGCAAGTCTTAAAAATTCTTCATAAGTGGGTTGAGAAGATCTATGGTCTGAAAGGGCTACTTCTCCTACTCCTATTATTTTATCAATAAGCATTATATCCTCTTTAATACTTCCTGTAATGGTCTTTACAGGTATTTCATAAGCTCCTGTATAAGCATAGGTACTTATACCTTCTAGCTCAAGGCCTTTAGCTTTTGCTATAAGTGCCTTCATATCTCTACAAACGCTATCCGTTCCAAGGCATCCTACTAATGTAGTTATTCCCCCGGCTATTATATCTGATATCTGTATCTCTGGGGTTCTTGTATTAAATCCACCTTCACCACCGCCGCCTAGGATGTGAACATGGGCATCTATAAACCCTGGGAAAAGGTACTTATCTCTTCCATCAATAACTTTTATTTTTAAAAAATTTTCCGGTATTTTTACCTCTTCATGGATACCTTCTATAGCATTACCTGTAATCACCACATCTTTTTTGCCAATATATTCTGGAGAGTATACTTCTATGTTTTTAACTATAGTTATCATAAAAAATCATAGCTTTTATATGAATTTCAAGCTATTTCCTCCTCTCTAATTATCTTTAAGACCTTAATCAATTATTAGATAATATGGCTTTTATGCTTGAATTGTTGTACATGGATTTAGGAAAATCTTTGTTTAAAGTTTCTGCATACTCTTTTGACTTTTGTTTATCTATATTTTTATAAATCATAGCTAATTTATATAGAGCCTCATCTTTATAATCTCCTTTAGTAAAATTTTTATTATATATTTCATAATATTTTAATGCTTTTTCTATATCTTCTTTTTTTTCATAACTTATAGCCATCATGTACACTACATGTTCATTTAAATAATTGTTTTCCCCATATTCATAAGCTTTTTCAAAATTGCTTATTGCCTTATCATAATCCTTAGCTTTTACGCACTCTGTTCCTGCTTTATAAAAATATACTACTCCTTCTTCTTTTAAAATACTTTCTGCTTTATTTATTAAAGCTTTTTCGTTTAAACCTAAATCCTTGCCTTTCCAAGGATTTATAGCACTATAAAGAGATAAATAATCTTTTTTATCTATATAAGTTTTTATATCTTGTGAAGGTAATATTTCTCTCTTAGAAGTTTCTTTTTTTACATTATTATTTTCAGCGCTTATATTTTTATCTTCACTGTTTAATTTAGAAGGTTCCTTTTTTGTATCTTCTTTATGTTTGCTTACTGTTTCTGCTTTATTGCTTTTATATAATTTAGCAAAACTAGGATATGCATAATATTTTGTTAGGAAAAATATTAGAAATATTGCAGCAATTGATACTCCAAAGTAAATAATTTTTTTATACGAAACCTCTCTATTTATTATCCCATAATCTACTAGTATTTTTCTATTACCTAAAGCACTTTTATTTTTAGCATCTAAGGATAATACTTTATCTGTACATTCTTTTGCTTTAGCAAATTCTCCTTGTTTTATATAGCAAAACCCTAAAGCATTGGATACATTTATAGTATTAAAGTCGCTTTCACTACATTGTGTTAATAATTCAATAGCCTCTGAAATTCTAAGCACTTTCATATTATTTAAAGCTTCATTATATAATTTTTCTCTTTCTGCATCTTGATTTATATCTTTTAAATATTTTTTAGCAATTTCATCATTGTTAAATTCTCTATTTATACCCCACACAGCCTTGGCTCCGCTTAAATCTCCTTTTAAATAAAGTATTAGGCCTTTTAAGTTTATAATTGGAGAATTTTTCATATCTTGTGACATGCCTTTTTCGCATATAGCTATAGCTTTATTCAAATAACCTTCTTGATAGTATTTCATAGCTTTACTATACATTTTTTTTGATTGCTTATTCATATGTTTTCACCCTTTTAATTTTATGTGTTATTACCCTCATTAGAAATTATTATATAATGAATTCACCATATTTTATAGCACTAATTATGAAATGTACTAAAATTAGTTTTTAGGTATACTCTAGATATAGGACATAACTGCAGTCAGCTTGTCCTTGCCAAAACCGAAAAAACATGATGCCGCTAAAACACCTAAGGTAAGCAGCATCTCACTGCCGTTGGAGCGGTAGCACCGTAAATTAACTCATATAATTTAAAGCATTATTATATCTTTTATATATTAATTCTAATACTCCTTTCCTATCTCTTTCCTGATATTTTTCTTCAAGATACTTTATTATCAATCAAATTCTATTCCCATTCTTGATATGTATTTGAGAAAGCCTGAAATATCTCTAACATAGCTTTGTATTATACAATTGCTTTTACCATCTTCCATTAGATTAATTTTGAATTCTTCTACTAACATTTTCTTCTCTAGCTATTTTTGATGAAAAGTTCACCCTTACGTCCAATTCATTGAAGCTTTCCTAGTTGCTTGTTTCAGCCCTCAAAAGGAGTTTTTGAAATTTACCCTATGTTTTGTACATGCACAGGCAATGGAACTTCTTTTTGATGGCTATTTGTTGTTTTTAGACCATGTTTTTCATGTTGTAGACTGCAAACTTACTGCAGAATTATTATTATGCGTTGAAATATTATTTTGCTAAGTAGCTCAAAACCTATTATCTAAAGGAGAGTTCTATTCTCCGCACTTGCAACTTAGATAATTTTGTAGCCAGCCTTGACAGAGTTTTGTAATAAGTTATTTTTTAATATTAAAATATATACTCCTATTCACAAATTATTAACCTAAACCCTATTTACTTTATAGAAACTTTTTATAAAACCCCTCTTCTATATATGTCTCTGCAAAACTTCGTATAATCTCATTTGAATAATCACCACCTTTTGAATAAGAAATAGTCATAATGTCAACTGTTATCTTATTTAAAACATCTTTATCTACTTTAATATCTTTTTTAGTTAATTCATCTCTTACTATTTCAGTACACCTAAAAATATCTTTTTGGTCTGCAAAAATCATACTATCTCTCCTTTACTTTAGCAAATCCTGTAAATTGTCTAATTTAATTGGTTTATTAGTAATTGCTTGAGTTGCACCATCTGGCCCATATTTAGGAAAATCTTTTGTTATAGGTTCTAGCCAACTTGCTTCTCCCCATTTTCCATTTGGAATTTTAACATCATCAATTATTTGCAGTGTATCAAAAGAGCCTCTTATAGATGCATCATGTGGAACTTGTAGTTTCCTAGGATTAGGTACATCATACTTATCAAAAGTAAAATACGTCCCATTAGGGTTCACAGGTACTTCCATTGTATTCTTTAAATTATCAATATAGTTTGCTTCTCTTGGCATATACCTATAACCAGTTGAAGGTATTACATCACCATTTGGTTTAACATAGAAATCAGCTTTACTAACCCCCTTAGTAACTGCACTATTACTTCTATCATTTACAGCAGCCCAATAATTC
>CAMJGD010000060.1 GCA_946405135.1 uncultured Clostridiaceae bacterium
TTTATTATCTACAAAGCAGGTACTATAATCCTGAGTGGGGTAGGTTTATTAATGCTGATGGTATTGTTGGAGTAGATGGGGAATTATTAACTCATAATATGTTTGCATATTGTAAAAATAACCCTATTAATATGGCAGATCCAAGTGGAAAATTTGCTATATCAATTACTACAATAATAGCAGCAGTAGTTGTTGTTACAGCAGCAGTAATACTTTTCGTTGCTATAAGAGAAGCTGTTAGGACAGTTGTAGATGTAGTTGAAGACAGTTGGCGTACACGTCAATTAATAAATCAAATAGACAGTACTCCTAAAGACCAAAAAACTTCTGTTAAGGGAAAAGTAAAGAATCCTAACGGGAAATATAAAGATGCTCCGTATCATACGAACAAAGGGAACAGTGTAAAGAGTAAAAAACCTAAAAATGGTCAAAAGGCTCTAGATATTTCAATTCAAATTAAGCCGACATCTCCAAGGAGAATATCTGTTAGTGAAGGAGAGTTTGTTGTATTAGATAGAACTACACAAGGCAGTTCGCCAAGTGGAGATGAGTATCATGGACATGTAAGAACATGGGATGAATTAGAAGATCCTATGAGAGAAACGTTGGTAAAAAATGGATTAACAAATAGAAAGGGGAAAATATCAGAATGATGCGTAGTATTTTACAATTTGAGATAAATGACGTTGAAAAAATAAATTTTTACGTATATGAGGATATCGATGATTTGATTTTTTACAATTCAGAAATAAAAATTATATTTAAAGATGATAAAAAAGAAATAATTTTATTTGACGATTACATAACAGAAGGTATAGGAACTTTGAATAATTTATTAATATGTTTATTGAATAATAAAATGAAGATAGAAGAAAGATTTATTAATAATGGATTAGGATGTTATTTCAATAAAGAGCTCCATAAAACAGTAACGGAAGATCACTGTGAAGAAGATCCTAGTTTAGCATACTCATTATGGAATGCAAAAGGATGGGGAACTTGGGCATATAATTTAGATGAAAAGATATGTTTTGAAATAAGTCCGGTATATAAGTGGCATTTTTGTGAGAGTACTAATGATAGCGAATATATACCTTTTGATAAATATATTGATAGCTATAAAATCCATAAGAATTTTATAATTGATAAAAAGAAAGCTCAAGAATGGCAAGAAAAGTGCGAAAAAATATTAGCAAATATAAAAAAATAGAATTATCAGTAACAGAGGTTGTCAGGTACTTTGGTCAAACAGGATTTAAGGTTCTGTTAATAAACAACAACTCAACAGGTTGATATGCTCCCTTCATAGTAAGCAGTTAAGATAATAAAACTGTTTCTATGGAGGGGGCATTTTATGTTTAAGGGAACAATCACCATAAAGAGAAGCTCATAGATGCACTAAATTAAAGGTGAATTAATAGCTTGTATGAGGATAATAGAGCAATTTTAAAGAGACAAGGGGTACTCCTTGTTTTCTATTTTCAACGCATACAAAATGTGTGTGAAAGATTGAGGTGTATATTTTGTGTGAGGTTGCGTAAGTGAAGTTTTAGAATTATATTTGTAGCTCATAGACTGCAAAACTTCTAATTAACTAACCACATAAGTTGAAAGATACAGCTCATTGTGGTAAAGTGGTTAATTTTTCTAAGGATGTTTGCGTAGGTTTTACTGCATAATCTAAATTCTGCAGTGAGAGGAGTACATCTTCAGCCGAATCAAAAGAAAAATCAAATATATATTATAATCATAGTAATATTGAGGGCTAACGTTCAGAGCGTTAGCTCTTTTCTTTTGCCAAAAATCAAGTGAAAGGAGTAGAGAGATGGCACTAGATTTTGTGGAGAAATTCAAAAGATACTTGAAGGAGGACGGCAAGAGTCCAAAGACCATTGAAAGCTATGTTGGAGACATTGCTGGCTTTGTATCCTACATTCAAAACATGGGAGTGAAATTTCAAGGAGAGCTGAAACGGTTCTATGTCACAAGCTTCAGAAACCACATTATTGAAAGCCAATACGAGATAGCAACCATCAACAAGAGAATTAATAGTCTACAAGCCTTCAATAAGTTTCTAGTGAAAAATAATTTTTCTAACGAAAATGTGGTAGACATAAGAAAAGACAGAATGAAGGTTGCTTTTGGTTCAGAAAAGCAAGTAGAGGTGTTTTCAGAAAAACAGGTGGAGCGGATACTGTTCTACATTCAGAACGAGGAGGAAGTAACCCTAAGAGATAGGATGATAATTCTACTGCTAATGTACACAGGTGTAAGGGTAAGTGAAATTTGTAGCATTAGGATTAGCAACATTGATTTTCTAACCAGTCATCTAAAGATACATGGTAAAGGTGGTAAGGTTAGAGAAGTACCAATTTGACTAAAAATGAATATGCTTACAGTACAGGCACCCCTTCAGGAAATCCTAAAACTATATCCTACAGCTATGATGCTTCCTGGAAAGATAAGCTCATAAGCTATAATGGAAAGAATATAACCTATGATGATATAGGAAATCCATTAACCTACGATGGCTGGACCTTCACTTGGGAACAAGGAAGACAGCTAAGGAGCATGATAGGCAATGGATATGAGATAAGCTTCAAGTATAACGATGCAGGCATAAGAACAGAAAAAACTGTAGTAAAAGATGGAAGAAGTACCACCTACAAATATCATCTTTTAGGAGACAAAGTAACTCATGAACAGATACAAGGACCTGCAGACCTATTAGATGAAATACACTATACCTACAGCGGAAACACCCTTGTAAGCATGAATCTAAATGGAAGAGAATACTACTATGTAAGAAATGCTCAAGGAGATATAACAGGACTTCTTGATATAAATGGAAAAGAAGTAGTAAAATATAGCTATGATAGCTGGGGTAAACTTATATCCATAGAAGGAAAATTAAAAGACAGCTTAGGATTAATAAATCCTTATAGGTATAGAGGATATAGATGCGATAATGAGACAGGACTTTATTATCTACAAAGCAGGTACTATAATCCTGAGTTGGGTAGGTTTATTAATGCGGATGATAGTGAAGAATTAAAAAAATAAAGGAAATAAAAAGGAGGTTCGATTGATTACATGCCATAGTTTTAGTATTCAGTATAATATATGTAACTGATAGAAAGGATGGATGTAGATGGATAATGATTTATTTCAAAAGTTGAAGGCTTTAGAAAAAAGAAATGAAATTGTTTCAATATTTACGGATAGAAATAATGCAGATACATGGTTATCGGGGTTTATTGAGTCTATATCAAAAGAGCATATTATATTAAAACATGTTTCACCAGAAGGGAAATATGATGGCTTTGTTGCGAGGAGACTTGATGATATCTTTAGATTAGATTTTGATGGTATATATGAGCATAGATTGTTGAAGCTATACAATACACAAAAACAATTTCATGAAGATATATTTACTAATAAAGAACCTAATTGCGGTAACCTATTCAAATTAATACTACAAGCAGCTAGAACATGGGGACTTGTAGTAACTATTAGTATTGATGAAAATCAAGAAAATATAATAGGATTTGTTAAGGAATTAAATAGTAACATCATAGCTATATCAAAAATTTCTTATGAAGGGTCAAACGATGGAGAATGTTCATTCTACCTTAGTGATATAGTTTCTATAAATTGTGATACATCCGATGAAATAGTATACAAGCTTTTATATACCTATAACTAGTTTTATTTTCTTAATATTGTACCAATTGGTGAGTAAGTCTGTACGAGTACTACTAATACTAATTAAAATCACAAATTACAAGTATGACTACTACTTATATAGCATTTAACAGAAAATTCATCAGCAAAAATTCATAGAGAGACTAATTCAATCTAACAAACAATAGTTCAACAGGGCATCAATCGCTTGTTGGACTTTCTTTTACTTAAAAGGGTTGATCAATCTGATGGAGGAACACAGTTTTTATTGTTTAAATAATTATACCAATAGTTGCTAGAATTTTGGGAGGTACATTTGTTAAACAGACTGTAAATAA
Source organism: uncultured Clostridiaceae bacterium (assembly GCA_946405135.1). Classification (GTDB taxonomy): domain Bacteria; phylum Bacillota; class Clostridia; order Clostridiales; family Clostridiaceae; genus CAMJGD01. The sequence goes on from CAMJGD010000060.1 coordinate 4,023, forward strand.
TGCAATAAAAAAGAAAAAATTGTTAGAGAAATTAGCAGGAAAACTTTTAGCTGTAATGTTTATTTTTCTCTCCATTTAGCTTAGTGGATCAAATATTTTAGATTATATGTATAAAGATTATCAAAGTGGACAAGGGGTTATCGAGCAAATAAATTCACCTTATAATTATATAACTACTGAAGAAGTTTTTATAAAAGGTGAATCAGATGCGTATTATTTGCATAAAGGAAAATTTAAGTATGTAAAAAAAGGAGATTCATGTGAATATAAATATGGTAAAAGAAGTAGGATTATTTTAGACATAAAACCCATAGAAAATAAGTAATTTCAATCAACTATAGTCTATTGCCGCCTTTGTAAGAGTAAAAGTCGGTTTTCCATTATGATACAGTCACTCCTTCAGGAAATCCTAAAACTATATCCTACAGCTATGATGCTTCCTGGAAAGATA
>CAMJGD010000061.1 GCA_946405135.1 uncultured Clostridiaceae bacterium
CAGGGCATATAGTGCCAATTATATATGTTCAAATAACAAAAGATGAAAAAATACCAAATTCAAAGGAGGAAATTTCACAGTTAGAATATATTCAAACATCTAGAGCAAAAGGTGTACCAGAATATTTAACAACAATGATATCAACTTCAAAAAGGGTAATTCCAACTAAGCGATTAACTTTTATAGGAAACTATATTGATTTACCTACACCAAAGGATGAATACATTCCAGCGGATAAAATAAGTATTGTAGCTTGTAACTGGTCAGTCTTTGAAAAAACAATAATTGATGATTATCTGATGTTTAATAAAAACAAGTAGAATATATTTTGTTAACAGTCAACCAACCTATTACCGCCTTTGCAAAAGCAAGGCGGTTTTTAAAATTATAGGGTTTGGGATTACCCAATTTCATCTATTTGGCTATACAAATAGGAATCTTGCCATCACCATAAAACCAACTTCGTCTCCATCGAGGAAAAAGTTAAAATTTTTTTGTATATAGAGTATCATAATGAAAAATACAACATTTTAAAGAAAAGGTTGTCTAACCTGTCTCTTTCTTGTTATTCTCCTAACCATATTATAGAGGAAAAAATATTTTCAATATATGGAAAGGAAGAGCAGAGATGCATAATAAGGAATTGAAAAATTTAAATCCACTTGAGCACGAAACAATTATTGATGATGGTGGAGCGATATTTATCATTACTCGTTATTTTATTGGAAGTAGAAGCTTAGATAAAGTTTTTGAAGAAATATTGCAAAAGCATGATGAAATAAATGACAAGGTTAGTTAATCATAATTAAATTTGTAAATTGTTGAGATATTGAAACAGTAGTAATATAATTGCCTTAATAGGTGGTTGACTGTTGTTTCACAAAAGAAGGATTTATTAATTGGAACAACAAATTTATTATGATGCAGCTATCTATTGCAGATTATCTAGGGATGATGACATGCAGGGTGAAAGCTCAAGTATCTTAACTCAAAAGGCAATGCTGTCTAAGTATGTGCAAGACCAAAACTGGCGTATAGTTGACTATTATGTTAACGATGGTATATCAGGTACTACTTATGAAAGACTAGACTTTAAGAGGATGATAAGGGATATTGAAGAAGGAAAAATTAATCTTGTAATAACTAAGGATTTATCAAGGCTAGGAAGAGATTATATACAAACAGGTTATTATACAGAGATATATTTTTCAGAAAAGAATATACGTTGTATAGCATTAAATGATGGTATAGATACCATCAACAGTGATAATGACATAGCTCCTTTTAAAAATATCCTTAATGAAATGTATGCTAAGGATATTAGAAGAAAAGTGAAGTCAGCTTATAAAATAAAAGCAGCTAGAGGTGACTATCATGGTGCTTATGCCCCATTTGGGTATAAGAAACACCCTGAAATTAAGGGAAAGATACTTATAGATGACGAATCAGACGAAATAGTAAGACTTATATTTAACCTTACAAGTCAGGGATATGGGGCAAGTAGAATTAGAACAGAGCTTATCAAAAGAAAGGTACTCACACCGTCAGCATATCTAAATAAACTCAATCCTAAATACTATGCTAAGGAATTTATGAATGCAAAGCCTGAAAAATATTACTCATGGTCAATGAATGCTGTCCAAAGAATACTTAAAAATGAAATTTATATAGGTAATGTAACGCATTATAAAGAGATTTCAGTATCCTATAAATCAAAGAGAAGAGCCACAGTCAAAGGATAAATGGGTTACTGTAGAAGGTAGCCATGAAACTCTAATTGATAAGGAAACATGGGATAGTGTTCAGGATAAAGCAGGGATAAGAGTTAATTTTGTAGCAAGTCATGAACTTAATATATTTGCAAGAATAGCACGTTGTGCAGATTGTGGATGGAATATGGGTTTAATGCCAAAGCAAATAGATTTTAAAACTAAAAAAAGAACCGAAAGGCGTTACCTGAAATGTTCAACCAATAGAGCTTATGGGAAAACTAGATGTACCCTCCACAACACAAATTATCTAAAGCTTTGTGAAATGGTGCTTGAAGATATTAAAGCGTTTTCAAAGCTTGCATTAGAAATTCTATTAAGATTAGCAGAATCTAGTGATAAGAAAAAGCTTAAGGAATTAGAACGAACAAAGAAGGAACTTGCCAAAAAGAAACAAAGGTTAAATGACCTTGAGTTATTACTTCAAAGGCTTTTTAAGCAGAATGTTTCTGGAAAAATGAGCATTATAATTACTCTGTAATGTTTAAGAAATACCAAGAGGAACAGGAATCACAAAGACTTAAGGGGAAAGAGCTTAAAAAGAGAATAGAAGTAAATAGCCAAAGCTTTGATAATGCAGCTAAATGGATAGAGTTAATTAAGCAATATAGAAATATACAGGAGCTAGATACTACTATTGTAAATGAATTAATTGAAAAAATATTAATCTATGAAGTTAAAAAAGAGAATAGCAAGAGAACACAGAAAATTGAAATTTACTACAGATTTATTGGAAAGGCAAGTGATTAAAATTGCAGTTCAATAAAATCCGTATTTAAATATATGCGACAAGTTACATCGTAGTATAATCCTGAGTGGTGTAGGTTTATTAATGCGGATGCATTATTAGGACAGTATGGAGAACTATTAGGACATAATGTATTTATGTATTGTAAGAACAATAGTATTAATTTAAAGGATCCTACAGGGCTTATATCTAGAATAACCTATTGGTATGATGAAGGTGGTCATTATGGATGTGGAACACCTCTTCAAGGTAAGGTTTATATTGATACTCGTACACTACCTAATAAAAAACATAAAGTTGTAGATAGGATAACAAAAAAAGTAGGTTCTAATAGAGGTAGCTCGGGTTGTAGTGTCGTAGATGCAGGAATAGCTAGAGGTGTGGATAGTGTAGTTTCAAAATTAACCAAACCTATTGATTATTTATTTTCAACCCCTAGAATAGCTAAAGTGAGTGGTGCAGTTGGAAAGTTTGGAATTTTAAATACTGTTTGTTTGGGGTTAAATGTTAGAGATAATATTTCACATTATAATAAATGGGATGCAGCTTCTAGGACAGTGATAGATACAGCTGGATTTAGTTTAACAGTAGCATTTGCTACTCTAACAGCACCAATATGGGCTCCCACTACGGCAGAATTTATAGTAGGTACAGCAGCAGAAGTTGGTGTTGCTCTTGTTGTAAATGGAATAACAGGTTGGGTAAAGAATAAATTCTTTTGGCATCATAAATAATTTAAGATAAAAAATATGGAGAGATAAATATATGAAGGACAAGAATAAATTAATGAGAAAATTAATTTTAGGTGGAGCTACATTTGGGTATTTTGTATTAAGTTATGCATCATTAAATATTCAACTAATATTTTGCATTTTTGCATCAGTAGCTACAATAGTATATCTTTTTGAAAGTATTAAAAATAAGTATGGAAAAACTCATATAATATTGAGCATAGGTATGATTATAGTTTATTTGCATTTAATGATATTTATGCTAATAAAAAATAAGTGGACAAATTTAATAAAATATCAAAGGTATGCACTTATATTTCCAACTATTTTTATATTAGGTGTCATTATAGCGGGTTTATTAAACCATATAAAAAATGGAGATAAAAGCGAAAGAAAAATTTCTATTATGGTATTAATATTTTTTACAATTTTAATAACAATAATTATCTTGGCAATAATATTAAGAGAATACGGTATAATTTGATAAAAATTATATTAAAAGAAGCTGATTGAGAAACCTATTGGCTTTTGATAGGTAAGCTAACATTTCAAGTAGTCTTTCCAGTTATATATCGCAAAATCAGTGGAAAAGAATATCTCACAGTTTTACAATAGAACCAAATAAATGGTACTTTGGAGCCATGAGCTGGAACTACTCTGAAGGAAGTCTTAAGCGCAATATTTATTTATACGATGAGTCTGAACAAGATGGAGATAAAAGGTTAGAGAAGATTTCAGGTGTGTTAAAAGACTTTAAAGATGTAAGCTATGGTAAAACTGCCTTAGGAAGCAGCATTCTAGGTAAATATCAGTTAAATGGATATTTAGAGCAGTTCATATACTCAAAGAATAAGCTGAGAGATGAAGAAATAGAAAGTCTTTACGAAGATAATGAAGTACTAAATAAAACTATAATCTATACCTATGATGGTAAAGAAAATATAAGCAGATATCCCAAATCTATGATTTGGAGATAGTCGCTTACTCCTCTG
>CAMJGD010000062.1 GCA_946405135.1 uncultured Clostridiaceae bacterium
CCAAATTGGTTTTGGGGACTGGGATTTTGGACAAGAGCTAATCCGGAAATATGCCTAATTGGAACTAAAGGTCACCCTAAAAGAATATCAAAAGCAGTTCATTCAGTTATAGATTTACCTATTGAAAAGCATAGTAAAAAACCTGAGGAAGTAAGGAAAAGAATAATTGAGCTTTGCGGAGATTTACCCAGAGTTGAACTCTTTGCACGAGAAACTCATGAAGGATGGGTTTGTCTTGGTAATGAAATTGATGGCTTAGATATTAGAGAAAGTATTAAAAAAGTAAAGGAGATGTAAAAACTTATGAGAGTATTAATAGTTCAACCTCAAATAAGGCCTTATGTTGCAGAAATAGAAGAAGGTTTACAACCTATGCAGGAGATAGTTGGAGGCTCCATTGAAATGGTAGACTTAGATGATAATACAAGCCTTGTTTGTAATGAAGAAGGTAAAATAAGAGGTCTTGAAGGAAACAGACGTATCGGCAGAGACATAATTGCTGGTACGTTTTTTCTTTGCGGCTTTAATGAAGATGGAGCATCTATTTCACTAACAGATGAGCAGATTTCAAAATACTATGAAAGGTTTAGAGAACCAGAGTATTATTCTCAGGAAGAAGTAGAAGACTCAGCTTTTATGGATGTTTATGTACCAGATTATGAAGATGATATGGAGCTATAGGAGGGAGAATACTTGAAGTTTATTGATTTGTTTAGTGGTATAGGCGGATTTAGATTAGGACTTGAATTGGCTGGACATGAATGCGTAGGTCATTGCGAAGTAGATAAATTTGCAGATAGAAGTTATAGAGCTATGTACAGTTGTGAAGGAGAGTGGTTTATTAATGATGTCAGAAAAATCAATCCAAAAGAAATGCCCGAATTTGAATTGCTCTGTGCAGGATTTCCTTGTCAAAGTTTCTCAATTGCAGGAAAAAGGAGAGGATTTGAAGATATTAGAGGAACTATGTTCTTTGAAATTGCCAGATTGGTTAATGAAAGAAAACCTCCACTTCTTCTTCTTGAAAATGTCAAAGGACTGCTATCGCATGACCAAGGCAGGACTTTTAAAACCATCCTCAGTACACTTTATGAATTGGGGTATGATGCTGAATGGCAATTGCTTAACAGCAAAGATTTCGGAGTGCCACAAAACCGTGAAAGAGTGTTCATTATTGCACATATTAGAGGAAGAAGTTTCACAAAAATATTTCCTATCATCAGTTGCAACCCAAAAACTCTTAAGCAGCTTATAGGAGGTAAACAAGGACAAAGGGTATATAGTATAGATGGTTTAAGTACAACATTAACTTCTCATGGAGGCGGTCAAGGAGCAAAAACAGGATTATATTTTGTTGACTTAAATTTAAAACCTCAAGTAACTGAAAATGCAAGATGTATAAAAGCAAGATATAATTCTGGAATTACAAATAGAGCTGCAGATAATAGTGGAGTTTTAGTTATTCCAAGAGCTGTTCTTACCCCAGAAAGATTAAAAAAACGTCAAAATGGGCGTAGATTTAAAAATGAAAATGAACCAATGTTTACTTTAACAGCACAAGATAGACATGGAATATTATTGGGTGGGGCGATAAGAAAACTTACGCCCCTTGAATGTTTTAGATTGCAAGGATTTCCTGATGAATTTTATTATAAAGCACAATCAGTCAATTCAGATAGCCAGTTATATAAGCAAGCTGGTAATTCAGTTACCGTTTCAATAGTATATGAAATTGGCACAAGATTAAGAGTAGAGTGACTAGAATTTTAGATAATATGCACTGCTTAAAGAATAGCAAAAATGAGGATTATGAAAAAAAGATATTAATATTAAAACATGAAAGAATTAAAGAAGGATTAGAGATATAGGAGGTGCACCATGAAACCTATTATACCAATTGTTATGTTATTGCTTTGTTTAATTTGTGGAGGTTTAACACTGTTATTTTTAAAGAAGAATAGTAAAAGAACAAAGGTTACAGAAAATAAAGAGCAGAAAACTGCTAATGAGTTTGTAAATGTAAAAGATGTTAAAGAACGCTATTTATATACACGAGATGGCTACATTATCATGTATATAAAAATTAATCCTATAAGCATTGATTTGCTATCAGAAAGAGAAAAAAAGCTTTTATGTAAGACTCTCACAGCAGAACTTTCAAGTGAGCAAAAGCCTTATAAGTTTTTAGCAGTATCAAGACCAGTAGATATTTCACCACTTATAAATGAGTATACTGGTATTATTTCAAATAGCTCAGATCAAAAGCAAAAGGATTTGTTAAGAAATGAAATGCTTGTAATGAGTAATTATGCCTTATCTGGAGAAGTTGTTGAAAGGCAGTTTTATATAATGCTTTGGGAAAGGTATGAAGAAGATATAGAAAGAGAAATATCTAAAAGATGCTATGAATTTAAGTCAAAGCTTGAAAGTGGAAACATACAATGTGAAATATTAAAGCAGCAGGATATAGTAAGGTTATGTAATCTTGTAAATAATCCAGCTTATACAAATATAGAGGATAGTGAGTTTGAAGCCACTATCCCTATTTTTTAATAGAAAAGGGAGATGTGAAAATGATAAAAAATAAAAATACCTTAAATCAAGAAATATTATTAAACAAATCCTTGCTAAATATAATAACTCCAATGGGACTTGAAATAAAAAGAAACAGCTTGGTTATAGGTGAAAATACGGGAAAAGTATATGGAATAGTTAAATATCCTCAAAAAGTTGATTATGGATGGCTTTCTAAAATTACAAATATACCAAGTACTATTGTCAGTATATCTTTTAAGCCTATTGATAACAGTTCTTTTATTGAAAGTCTTTCAAGAAACGTAATTCAAAGTCGTGGAGCAGCAGAAAGTGCTAAAGATCCACTAGCTCAGAAAAGAGCAGAACGTTCAGCATTAGATGGAGAAAAGATAATGGTGCAAATAGACCAAAATGGTGAAACTGTTGGACTTATGGGAATTACTATTATGCCAATATCAAGAGAAGATGAAAGTTTCAATAAGGTTTGCAGAAAAACTGAAAGTACCTGTGCAATGAGTAAATGTAAACCAAGAAACCTGTCAAACTTGCAAGAGCAGGCATTTAAAAATTGTTCACCCTTTTATACTTCAGATGAAAATATAGAGCAGATAGTAAGCAGAATAGTTCCTTTATCCACCTTTGTAGGTGGATTTCCTTTTTCATCAAGTGGTTATAATGATGGAACAGGTTATTATTTCGGAAGAGATTCCAGTGGTGGATTAATTATACTGGATACTTGGAAGAGAGGAAATGATAGAACCAACACTAACATGGTTATAATGGGAGTAGCTGGTGTTGGAAAGTCTACAGCAGTTAAGCATATAGCCTTATCTGAATATATGAAAGACACTAAAATTATATTTGTAGATCCAGAAAGAGAATACAAAGAGCTATGCGAAGCTTTAAATGGAGATTGGATTAATGCAGGTGGAGGCAGCAATGGAAGAATAAATCCACTCCAAATAAGACCAACACCAGTAGATGATAATGATGAAGTTTATAAAGATGAAGGTCAGGGAATGGGTGATATGGCTCTTTACATTAAGAATTTAGAAATATTTTTTAGTCTATACATTCCATCCTTAACAGATAGAGAAAGAGCTATTCTTAAAGATTGCTTAATTGAGCTATATAATAACTTTGGCATAACTTGGGATACAGATATAACCAAACTTAGTAATGAAGATTTTCCTATATTTTTAGACCTTTATAATTTGATAGATAAAAAAGCAAAGGAAAAAGAAAAAACAAGAAAAGAAAGCGAAGCTAATATTTATGATGACCTTGCACTGCTTTTAAAAGATATAGCTATGGGAAGTGATTCTTTTCTTTGGAATGGATATAGCTCTATCAAAACTAATACAAGATGCATTTGCCTTGATACTCATGATTTGCAAAATACTAATGACAATATTAAAAGAACTCAATATTTTAATATTCTTACTTGGTGCTGGCAGGAAATGAGCAAAGATAGAAATGAAAGAGTGTTGTTAATCTGTGATGAAGCTTATCTTATGATTGATACCAATGTACCTCAAAGCCTAGTATTTTTAAGAAATGTTGAAAAAAGGGCAAGAAAATATGAAGCAGGAGTTGCTATAATAAGCCATTCAGTTGTAGATTTTCTTGATCCACAAATAAAAATGTATGGACAGGCACTTCTTGATATACCATGCTTTAAAATCATAATGGG
>CAMJGD010000063.1 GCA_946405135.1 uncultured Clostridiaceae bacterium
AAAGCTTCAAAGGCAGTAATAAGCATAAGCAGGAGAGAAAAGAAAAAGACACACAATTCGGAACTATATATATTACAGCTATCAACTAAGCTTTCAAAAATTATAAAGCTTAATGAGTATAAAAAAAGAAAACTTACAGCAATTTTAAAATCCGCAGAAATAAATTCAACTCCAGAAACTTATATTGCAAAAGCTTATGTTAAAGCAGGTTTAGTACTATTTAGTATTATTCCTGCTTTATTTATTTTACCAATAATAACTCCAGTAATCTTATTTTTAGCTATAGCAATATATTTTAAAGAAATTAAGGTGGCTGAGGATAAGGTTAAAAATCAAAGAGAGGAAATAGAATATGAACTTCCAAGATTTACTGCTACTCTAACTCAAGAGCTTAAAGCAAGCAGAGATATACTGTCTATTCTTGAAACTTATAAGCAAAATGCAGGAAAAGCCATGAAAAGAGAACTTGAAATAACTGTTGCAGATATGAAATCAGGAAGCTTTGAGGGAGCACTTACAAGGTTTGAAACAAGACTTGGAAGTTCAACACTTTCAGAGGTCGTAAGAGGGCTTATAAGCGTACTTCGTGGTGATGATGGAGTGGTATATTTTCAGATGTTATCCCATGATTTAAAGCAATTAGAACTTCAAAGACTTAAAACACTAGCAGCAAAACAGCCATCAAAAATAAGAAAATATTCCTTTGCAATGCTTATGTGCTTTGTACTAATGTATCTTGCTGTAATGGGGATTCAAATAATGAAAACCATGGGGCAATTGTTCTAGGAGGTGGTGCAGTGATTAAACTTTTAAAAGAAAAGAAAGGCGAAGGATATATTGATACTGTAGTTATTATAATTGCAGCTATGATGGTTATTGCTTTTGCAGTAAAAATATTTCCTGTATTTGTGGCAAAAAATCAATTAAATACTTATGCCAATGAAATTATGAGAACCGCAGAAATTTCAGGAAGAGTAGGTACGGAAGTAAGTGCGAAGGTAGAAAGTTTAAAAGATCAAACAGGAATAAGTCCTGCTATATCATGGCAGGTAAATTACATTAGTGGAACAAATAAAGTACAGCTAAATGATGAAATTACTGTAACAGTTACTAAAATGGTGGATATAGGTTTCTTTAGTTTTGGCTCTTTTCCTATTGAACTTAAATCTAAAGCTACGGGGAGGAGTGAAGTGTATTGGAAGTAAAAAACATAAGAAGGATATTGAAGGAGAAAAAAGGAAATGCTCTTCCTCTTGCTTGCGCAATAGTTTTATCACTGATAATAATATTTAGTGCAGTATCAGAATACATGAGGCTTCAAATTATAGCAAAGGGAGTAAGGGATGCACTTCAAACTTCTGTAATAGCTGTGGCGGCTCAAAATTATGATGATGTATATAATGGGCTACGTGAAGGATATAGTGGAGGCTATAATCTAAACCAAGCTAATTTATGGGAGAGTAAAGTAGATACAGGAGATATATTTACTTATCTTGATAATCTTTTAGGTTTAGAGAAAAATGGTGTATATCACATTAAATTTACGGGAAAAGAGACAGAATATAAGCTTTCAGATCTTAAAATAAATATTATAAATACATCATTAGCACCGTTAAACCCTAATACTTCAAATAAATTTCAAGCTCAAGCTACTATCCATATTGAAGTACCTTTATCTTTTGGATGGGATAAGCTGCCACCACTACAAATAAACTTAAAGGTCAATGCAGGTTATACTTCTAAGTTCTAAAGTTAATCACATATACACAGGAGAGCGTGTGGACAACGTGTGAATAAGTGAAAATAAAAAATTAAAAAAACATCTGGACAAAATACAAAAAGTATGTTTATTTTTTAACAAGGGCAAAAAAACCCGTTATGTTGAAAAAAAATTAAAGGAGTGAATGTGGATGAAAAAACTTAATTTTAATGTAAAGAAAAATTTAACTGTAACACTTCTTGTTGTTTTAGCTATAGCTCTTGGAGCAGGCTTAATAAGTTATGTAAATAAAACACCTAAAAATAAAGAGGATAAAGTCTTATCAGATATTAATAAGGTAGATGAAGTTAAGGTAGACGAAATAAAAACAGAAAATGAAGAAAAAGCTAAAGTACCAGTTATTAATGCTGCTGATAGTACAGAAAAATCCTCTCAAAATAATGTTGTAAGTAGTAATACTGAAACAGCACCTAAAAAACCAGAACCACCAAAGGAAAAACCTAAGACTACAGATGATATAACAAATAAAAATAAAGTACCTACTTATCCTGAAAAAGCAGTAAAACCACAGAAAGAATCAAGTCCTAAGGGAGGAGAAAAAAATAACAAAGGACAAGTATATGTTCCAGGGTTTGGTTGGGTTAACGATGAAGGTGGTGGTGGTCAAGGAACAAATGTAACATCTGATGGTGATATTAATAAGCAAGTGGGTACAATGGATTAGTTTAATAAAAAAGTATTTTTAGAGAGTATGGTTAAAATCTGTACTCTCTATTTTTTTGGAGGTGTAAGCTTATGAAAAGAGTAACAGCATTTTTACTTTGTTTAATGTTAATAATTTTTTCTGTACCTATAAGTGTATTTGCTGAAGGAGATGGAAACTTTGACGGCGGAGGAGGTGGAATGGGAAATGGATCATCTCAAAACTTTTGGAATCCAGGGAATGATGGGGTAAGGGTTACTGTTATCAGGTGTAGAGATCAAATGCCAGTAACTACACCTATTGATTTCTCAAATAAAAATCAAAATAATATAAAAATACATTTTGGAAAGAAATCAAAAATTCAATATAGAAACGGAAGTTCCTTGCAAGCATACACAAGTGTGTATAACTATTATATTCCATCTCAACCTATGCCAAGAATTATAGGTTCAAGTAGCTATACTATAAATATTGAAGCTACTAAAAAATACTTTTGTTCTGAATATGCTCTAAAATTAATTGCAAGCCTTACTGGTATGAATTATGAAAATCTTATAAGCGGAGATTATAAAATACTTATTGAACCTATAGCTTACATGACTTTTCAAGGAGTGTATATGGCAATGACTGCACATGAAGCAGCATTATATGATGAAAAACTTGGAGGAGGTTTAAGAGCAAAGATGGTAAGTTTATCTCATAAGAATTTGCCCCTTGCTTTGTTTTTACAAACTTCTGATTTAGGTTTTGCTGCTTGGTCAGGATCGAGTAATCAAAAGGTATCAAATACTCAAATAAAAGCTTATTTAGGGCTTGGTGTTATAAGGTTTAGTGAGGCGGATAAGGGAGTAGATATTGATAGTAATTCCTATGAATATAGATGTGACACAGATGTTATTACTTCAATAACTGTAAATACAGATAGAAGAAGAACACCTGACAATCCTGTATCTGTAAGCTTTAGAGTAAATGGACAAAACTACACTGTAAGTAATATTTATATTCCGGAAGGAGAATCTCAAAAGGTTTGGTTTAAATGGCACACTCCCAAAACACCACAAACATTAAATATAGATGTAAGTATAAGTGGAGCATCTGCAAATAAAGCAAATATTACAGCCAAAATAGTAGACCTTAAAGAAAATACTCCACCAAATCCTACTGCTAATGATAAGAACCCAAGTTTTAAAGCTTCTAGTATTCCAAGTAAAGCTCCAAAAACTTCTGCTACATGGGGAAAATGGGATTGTTATTGGGAACCTAAATGGGAATGGCAGGCAAACTGGAACTGGGTTAGTACAGGTAAAAACACTGGATACTGGGTTGATAATGGTCATTGGGTTGATAGAGGAGATTGGAAATATAAATGGATAAGTTACTATGCTTATCTTTCAGCCAATATGAACCTTCAGCCAGATGCTAAAGTCCCTACAGCCTATTCAAAAACTATGAAATCAGGATATGGAATAAACTTAAATGTAACTTCTAATCTTAGTTCTAATGCTCCAAGCTCATTCATAACAGGTGCTCAGAATGTTATTTCTTATTATCCTGAATTTAATTATAAAACTTATAATAGAGTATTAGAAATGATAACAGCAGGTTATTCCTCAAGTTTTCAGCTTAAAAAAAATAAATATTCTACCTATAATCAAAGAGTACATTTTACTCCAATATGGTATCCAGATGGAA
>CAMJGD010000064.1 GCA_946405135.1 uncultured Clostridiaceae bacterium
TTGCAGATTATGTTATTATAGATTGTTCAAGTGTTTTTGCCTATGATACCTTATCAGCAGTAGCACTTGAAATGGCAGATAATGTAGTAAGGCTTTGCAGCAGTAATTTAAAGGCAATATCCTACTTCGCTTCTTATTTGCCACTGCTTGCAGATAGAAGATTTAATGTAGATAAGCATATTAAGGTTTTATCAAAGGTAAAGGAGAAGGAACCAAAGGATCAGATAATAGAAATGTATAGAGGGGTAAGATATGAGCTGACCTATACAGAAGAAATAGAAAATCAATTTTTATCAGCATCTCTTTTTAACCAGCTAAGGGATAAGAATAGCTTAGAATATGAAAATACTATAAGAGCTTTAAGTAATTATCTTATAGATGAAAAAGAGTATACTGTAGAAACTAAATCAAAAATAAAAGAGATTTCTTTATTTAAAAAAGCTTTTGGGAAGGGAGGAACTAATTCATGAATAATGCAGCTTTGTTTTTCAATACAGGGAAAAATTTAAAAGAATTCCAAGACATACTACAGGATGTACAGGAACATATTTCAAATAAATATTCAAATCTTATTTCAAATAACCCAAATGAGCAGAAGGAGCAAATAAAATCCTATATTTCAAAATATATTATGGACTATTCCTTAGGGGTAGAGGGATTAAGTTTTGATGAACTTGTAGAAAAACTTTATTCAGAAATGGCAGAGTTTTCATTCTTAACAAGGTATTTATTTAGAAAAGATGTAGAAGAAATCAATATAAATCAGTGGAGAGATATTAAAATAACTTATACTAACGGAGAAATTCTGCCTACAAAAGAGAAATTCAATTCTCCTGAACATGCTATAGATGTATTAAGAAGACTGCTTCACAAGTCGGGAATGATTTTAGATAACTCTCAGCCCATAGTGAGAGGACATTTATCAAATAAAATAAGAATAACTGTATTTGGTACTGGTGTTATAGATGATGATAAAGGAATTTCAGCTTCTATCCGTATTGTAAATCCTCAAAAACTAGCCAAAGAGAACTTTATTAAAAATGGCACAGCTACAGAAGAAATGCTTGATTTTTTAAGTATATGCTTAAGATATGGCATAAGTATGTGTGTAACAGGAGCAACTTCTTCAGGTAAAACTACATTAATGAGCTGGCTTTTATCTACAATTCCAGATGATAAAAGAATATTCACCATAGAAAATGGAACAAGAGAGTTTGACCTTGTGAAAACAGATGAAGAAGGAAAGGTAATAAACAATATAGTCCATACAGTAACAAGGTATAGCGAAGATAAAAAGCAGAATATAGATCAAGAAAAGCTCCTAGAAAGTGCTTTGACCTTTAATCCTGACTATATATGTGTAGCTGAAATGAAGGGAGAGGAATCCTTTGCAGCTCAAGAGGCAGCAAGAACAGGACATGCAGTAATAACTACAACCCATGCAAATTCCTGTGAGGCTACCTATTTTCGCATGATGACCCTTTGTAAAATGAAATATGATATAAATGATGACACCTTATATTCTTTAGTTACAGAAGCTTTTCCAATAGTTTTGTTTACTAAAAAGCTTGAAGATAATTCAAGAAAAGTAATGGAAATTACAGAGTGTGAAATACTGCCTAATGGTAAAAGGCAAATTCACACTCTTTTTCGTTATCATATTAAAGAGAATACAGTAAAAAATGGAAAAGTTAAAATAATAGGTAACTATGAAAAAGTAAAGGATATATCAAAGAATCTTCAAAAAAGGCTTCTTGAAAATGGAATGCCATTAAGTGTACTAGAAAGCTTGCTTTCTAAAAATATAGTAGAGGAAGGTGAAGAAAAATGACCTTATTAAAATTAATAGCTTTCTTAGGAATAATTGCAGGGAGTTTTATATTACTTTCCTTGTCACCCTTTGAATTTTTTGAAGCTATAGCAAATAAATTTAAAGGAAAGAAAAAAACTATTAAAACAAAGGTTAAAGAAGCCACAAATAAGAAAAAGCCAAGAGGAATAAAGCTTCTTCTTGAAGAAACTAAAGAAATAATAAAGATTACAGGAAAAACAGAAAAGTTTTATACTCTATGTGTAGCTTCATTTTTCTTATTTTTAATGGGAGTTATTGTAGCTGTATCTATGAATAACTTCTTTTTAGTTCCAGTGCTCTCTATAGGCTTTTCGCTTGTACCCTTTTGGTATATAAAATTCACAGCAAACTTTTTTAAAAAGCAGTTAAATGCTGAACTTGAAACAGCTCTTTCAGTAATTACCACATCCTATATGCGAAATGAAAGCATAATAACCGCAGTAGATGAAAATATAACCTATCTAAATCCACCAGTATCAGATGTTTTTAAAGGCTTTTTAACTCAAACAAAGCTTATAAATTCTAATATGAAAATAGCATTAGAAAACCTTAGGAGCAAAATAGATAATGATGTATTCAGAGAATGGGTGGATGCAGTAATAGCCTGCCAAGAGGATAAAAACTTAAAAACCACCTTAACACCAATAGTGTCAAAGCTTTCAGATATGAGAATAGTAGGAGCTGAACTTGATTATCTTCTTTATGAACCTATGAAAGAGTTTATAACTATGACTATACTTTTAATAGGAAATATTCCACTAATGTATTTTCTAAATAAGGAATGGTACGAAACGCTACTATTTACTGGCATAGGGAAAGCAATACTTGCAGTTTGCATAACTGTCATATTTATATCATTAGCAGCAGTAATTAAATTAACTAAACCAGTGGAATATAAGAGATAAGACATTGACTAAAGTTATCGTATATGATAACATATAATTAATAAATGCATATATTATAAAGAGGGAGATATAAACGTGGATTGGAAGGTTGAATTCTACCAAAGAGAAAATGGTAATATCCCTGTAATGGAATTTTTATCATCACTCTCACCTAAAATGAGAGCAAAAGCATATAGTGAAATAGAACTTTTAAAGGAGCATGGCATTTATTTAAAAGAACCTTATGTAAAACCCATTAAAGGGGAACAATATAAAGGAGTATATGAGTTAAGAATAAAATTAGGATCAGATGCATCAAGAATATTTTATTTTACTTATCATAGAGACACTTTTGTATTGTTAAATGGATTTCTTAAAAAAACAGATAAAACGCCAAAGCTAGAGCTTGAAAAAGCAAAAAGGTATAAAGAAGATTTTGAAAAGAGGTGTGAAGATGAGTAAAGCAAGTGTTGATTTTTCAGTAATTAAAAAAGAACTTATGAAGGATAATGAGTTCAAAGATGAGTATGAAAAACTAAAACCACGCTATGAGCTTATTTCAGAAGTAATAAAAGCAAGAAGAGAACTAAATTTAACTCAAGAAGAATTAGCTTACCGTATAGGAACTCAAAAATCAAATATTAGCAGGCTTGAAAGTGGAAACTACAATCCCTCTTTAGACTTTCTTAGCAAGCTTGCAAAAGGATTAGGAAAAGAAATTCATATTGAATTAAGGTAATGTAAAATAATTGGAACACGCAAGGCAAAAGCTTTGCGTGTTTTTGTGTGAGGTGAAATTAATATATGTTAACAATACTATTTATATTTTCCTGTCTATTTTCATTTGGAGTATACATGCTAATGGCAGATTTATTAAAACTCCCTAGTTTAAAAGCTTCAAAGGCAGTAATAAGCATAAGCAGGAGAGAAAAGAAAAAGACACACA
>CAMJGD010000065.1 GCA_946405135.1 uncultured Clostridiaceae bacterium
ACCTATGTGCCTCATCCATACAAATTACTAAATCGTCAAAACTAGCAAGTACTTCTGCAAAAGACTTTCCTAAAGCTTCTTGAAACTCATGAAATTTAAATTGTACATCCCCTCTATTAAATATTTTTCCAATGTTAAAAATAAATATTTGAATTTCTGAAGAATTATCAATTTCTATCTCACCTTGAACATATTTTACAGGATAGGATAAATAATTTTCACCATCATATACCTTAGGCCTTCCCATTTCTGCTTCTAATCCCTTAAACATGTATTTAGGGTGGTGGGGCATTATTTCTTTACGTAGTTTGTCATATATTGTATTTCCAGGAGCTAATATAAAAAAGTGCTTATAACCTTTAGTTTTATATAAATAATATATAGAAGCCCCCATTAATCTTGTCTTACCAATACCAGTTGTCATTTCAAAACAGAAAGAAGGGAAGCTAAGAGTATCATCTATATTTATTTTAGATCCCATTTGACAATTTTCAGTAGCAATTTCTTCCGCCTGTTCTTTAGAATAGGTTTTATAATCAATTTTAGAACATATATTATCTAAAATTTTAAGAGCTTCAAATTGAGGTTCCCTAAGGCTCATTGCCCAATTTAATTTATCAACAATACTCATCTTACATGCCCTCACTTTCAAAGGAACACTTAGTTAAAAGGTCTTTTGGTATTTTCTTTATTTCAACATTGTCTGGCAAATGAATATCTGATTGCATTTTAGTACAGTATATTAGCAAAGATTGTCTTTCTTCCAATTCATTAACAAGAGAGAAAACATATTTACTATTAACAAATTCATTAGTTACATGAATAAATCTATTTTCAGAAGATTTCCCATGAAAATTTCCAATTGGTTTATATTTAAATCCTTCTATTTTGCATATTGCCTCAGCCATCATGTCAAAAGTATAAGATGGATTTATACTATAAATTGGCAACTTAGAGTTTTTAATAAGTAATGGTTCTGCAAGTTCATAAAATTTAAAACCTCCTCCACCTTGCCAATTTACTGCTTTGGATATGCCTCCTTGTTCACCGTCAATAACTGCTTTAAGTCTTGGGATACAACACGAATAACAATGTTCTCCCAATTCAACTCCTATCCATTTTCTTCCCATTTTATGAGCTACTGCCGCTGTAGTACCTGAACCTAAAAATGAATCTAAAACATAATCATCAGGTTTAGTTGAAATTTCTAGTATTTTTTTTATCAATCTCTCTGGCTTAGGTGTTGAAAATAACTCTGATGTTGGTGTATCTGGGAAAATCTTTTTCAGTTCATATTTTGCTTGTCTATTATGACCAGTCTCCTCTAAATCAACCCATAAGGTTGATGGTGGTAATCCTTTTTGTTCATACAAATATGTTCTTCTTTTTATATTTGTATAATCACTATTAAATCTAATTTCCCCAGTTTTCATTTTTTCTTCAAGTGTTTCCTTTGACCATCTCCACCCATTAGATGGGGGTGATATAACATTCCCATTAGGTGCTATAATATCATATTTCAAGTTAGGTCTTGGCTTGGGTGATGAAATAGGATTTCCATCAAACCATGGACCTCTTGGATCATTATCCGGATTTGAATAATGTCCCATCTGTGATTCACTTCTATCAATTTTATTTGAAACCCACTCTTCTGATTTTGAATATACCAAAATATAGTTATGATCTAGAGAAAACTTCTTAGCATCATTGTTACTATTATCGGATGAACGCCAAATTATTGTGGAAACAAATCTTTCTCTACCAAAAATTTCATCACACAAAACTTTTAAATAATGAACTTCATTATCATCCACACATATAAAAATGCTACCATCTTCATGTAGCAGCTCATAAAACAATTCTATTCTATTTTTCATTAAATTTAGCCAAATAGAGTGTTCTATACCATCATCATAATCATGAAATGCTTGCTTTGTATTATATGGTGGATCTATAAAAATACATTTTATCTTCCCTGCAAAATCCTGTTCTAAAGCCTTTAAAGCTATAAGGTTATCTCCATGTATTAGCATATTTTCAGTATTAGGATCACCATAAGATTTTGACTTATCTTCTATTAATATTCTTGGTTCTATCTTTTTCTCTTCATATTTTCCTACCCAAGTCAATTCAAGTTTACCTTGTTTTAGCATTATTGTTCCTCCAATCAAAACTTTAGTATTAATCTAATTATCAAATAGGGATCTATATCAAATTGTTTCTTAAAATCTTCTTTTAGCTTATTTGCCTCGTCCTCTATTTCCTGAATAGCTTCATGATATTTTATAATAATATTGTTACGTTCTTTTTCTCTTTCTTCTGCTTTCTTTTTATAATCTATTTTTTCTTTAAAAACTTTAGTTGCAGCACACTGCTCCATAATTTCTTGTATTTCAGATGTTATAGCTTCTATTTCTAAATTAAACTGTTCTTTTCTAATTTCTGACCAATTATTTATTTTAGAATTATTATACTGAATAAGCCCTTGGTATTGATTATAATAATTTAAAATTAATTCTTCATAGATGTCATTGCCACACTTCTCCACTTCATTTTCTTTTATATCTATTTTTTCTACTTTATTCTCATCAATATTTTTGATTACATCAAGTATACTTTTTTCATCTAAGCTTACTTTATTCTTTCTTTCATTAAAAACACTTAAAACTGGATATATAATTTTATCACTGTTATAAAATCCACCTATAAAAATATATCCGTGATTCAAATTATATTTATTTAAAGCAGAGCTTCTTACTTTAAAAGCTGCTGGTAAATTCATTTTTTTATTTGGCTTATTAACATTTTTCAAGCTCTCATTTTCATCTAAATATTTAAATATATCTGATAGAAATTTTTTATAATATTCACCTTTAGTATTATCTTTTTCCTCAATAAGTAGTGATTTTAATTCTTTAAACTTAGTATTTCTTTTCCTTTCAAAGTCCTTTTCAAGAGCCTTAAATTCTTTACTAAATTCACCTATACTATCGCAGTTTTGGTATATTTGTAATATCCTTTTTTCAAAGTTCATTCCTGATTCTAATAATCCAAGTGCCTGATCTGATGCACCAAATACCCCTTGAAACAACATAAATTTTTGAGATAAAATTTCATAAACTCTTCTATCTGCTAAGTTTTCGGTATTTAACAAATTAATTACTACTGTATCATTTTTTTGCCCATACCTATGACATCTACCAATACGCTGCTCTATCTTTTGTGGATTCCAAGGCAAGTCATAATTTATTACAGTATTACAAAATTGTAGATTTAAACCTTCAGAACCAGCATCAGTAAGCAAAAGAATTTTGCAGTTGTTCTTAAAATAATCAACTATAGCATGTTTTACTTCTACGTTTCGACTGCCAAATACCTTCCCAAAGTTTTTAGCCTTCCATGCTCTGTAAATATCTCCAGTACGTTTATCAGAGGCATTTCCATTAAAAATTAAAACTTCATTCTTATATCCATTTTTTACAAGCTCATTAAATAGGTATTCTTGGGTTCTAACAGATTCTGTAAATATAACTACTTTTTCATCTATTTCAAGCTCATTTTGCCTTTCAAATGCAATAGATAGTGCTTTAAATAATGCAGTTGCCTTTGCATTTTTGTCTATACTTTTAGCTAACTTTATAATGTTATCAACTATATCTATTTCATGCTGAATAAATTCATT
>CAMJGD010000066.1 GCA_946405135.1 uncultured Clostridiaceae bacterium
AATATAATTCCAGTAAAAATAAAAATTTCACTGGAATTTAGGTGCTAAATCTCTGCGAGGATAGAAGAATATTTGCAACTTATGATGAAACTACAATTAGAATTTATCAAGCCTATAATAAAAGAATTGCTAATGAAGCATTGGAATTAGGTAGGTTTGGAAAATCATTTAAAGTGGATAGAATGACATGGATAAAACCGTCGTTTCTTTGGATGATGTATAGGTCAGGTTGGGGAACAAAAGTTGACCAAGAAAGAATTTTAGCGATAGATATAATGCGAGAGGGGTTTGAGCATATAATTCTAAATGCAGTATTATCTACGTATAATGAAAGAGTTTATTCCACATATAATGAGTGGAAGGATAAGTTAAGTGCTTCACAGGTGAGGTGCCAGTGGGACCCAGATAGGGATATATACGGTAATGCTATAGAAAGAAGAGCAATACAATTAGGAATTAAGGGATTAATGGTAAACAAGTATGTTAACGAGTGGATTAAGAAAATTACTGATATCACTGAAGATGTTGGTATTTTGAGAGAAGCGAGAAATAATAAGGCTATAGATATTAAAGCATTGCCAAATGAAAAGGAATATTTTATTAATGATAACATAAGGGATATACTCGGAATGAAATAGGAGGATGATAAAGAATGGACTTAAATAAGGATAGCATAAGATGTTTGTTAATTGATTCAGTGCATTCAAAAAATGATGCCAAAGATTTCTTTGCTAGGAATCTTAATAATAGTGAATTACTAAATATTTTAGTTGAAATTGCTGTTGATGATTATTCTGGAGACGCGAGAATGGAGGCGGCATACTGGATTTCAAAGTTTGATACTACATTGGTAAAAAATATAGAGAAAGATTTATTAAGTATTCAAGAAGATGAATTGGATAGTATAGTATGTCACATATTAGTTGCACTAGGAAGGATAAAGTCTAAAGAAGGGCTAAAGTTCTTAATTGAAAAAAGAATAGAACCTGAAATGTATTGGGAATCACAGGCATTGAAGCACTACTTTAGTGATATATTAGAAGGATAAGGATTGTATAAATAGCAAGTGACCGCAAAATTAAAATATAAGTCACTACATAATTTACTTTGTGGATATTAATTTGGAAAGTGTAATCAGATTATAAGTATAATAAAAATTAAACTAATAGTAATAATGAAGGCTAACGCTGATAAAAGGCGTTAGCCTTTTTGCTATGCCTAAAACAATGAAAGCAGAAAAGAGTAATGATAAATGAATTTGTACAGAGATTTAAAACAAATCTGGGGGCATGCGATGGTTAATTAGGATGCCTTAAAACATTTTGAGGTTATATGAGTAAATACAAGGCTTTCGTGGTTTTTATCCGATTTTCTCTAGACCATAAAAGCGGTGATTATTAGTATAAGTGGTTATGTATGATACTTTGTACAAACCGCTTATTTTTATGTGCCTGCAGCAATACAAAGTCTTTGGTACACAGTAAAATTGCTGTAATCCAAGTAATATAAAGGATTACAGTGGTTTATAGTAGTGGCTTTATGTGTAAACTATTCTACCTTGCACATAAGAGTTAATAGGGCTCTATGCCACCTAGTTTTAGTACACTCCAAAAAGCAGCAGGGTCAATATCACTAAGATAGCACTCTAAATTACTGATATTTAACCTCTTAGCATACCTAATATCTGCTTTACCTGACTCTGTGATAGGGTGACGCTCTGAACAACTTATCGCTGAATAGGTGTAATCACTGATACACTTATCATCATCCACCGTGTGGTACTCATAAAGTGCCCAGTTGGGAGGTAGTCCATCAAGCAGGGCCTTTGGGTACAATGCTCCAAATTCGATTTGAATATGTGTAATTTTATCAATATAGGGGTGGCCTAAAAACAAATCATATGTTTCTAGGCTAGTGGAAATGACCTTAAATCCACGCTCCATAAGCATCTTAAAGACTACCATAAGCTCATTATGTACAAATATGGTTTTATGATTGTGCTTTTTATTTATAAACTTCCTACAATTTAAGCAGTATAACACGGCTACACCTCCTTTTGCACCTGAACCAACAAAGGCGGAGCACCGTGACCTGACCTACGGACAGTAAAAAGGAGATGTTAACCAAGGTTTAAATTGCCAATAAAAAAGTATAGAAAAAATATAGCTAGCCCTTAAAATATAAGTTGAGCCTATAACAAGCAAAAGATTGAAAAACCTTGTGTATATAATTATAGGAATAATATTATCGAAATCAGTTGTAATCTCAGATATATCTGAGAAACTAAAGGATGATTTCACAGATGCCACTGAAGAAAGTAAGATAAAGAAGATATATAGATTTTTTAAAGCTTCAACAATAAATCCATATTATCTATATAACTTTTTCATTGAAGAAGTTATAAGAAAATATGTAAAGAGGAGCAATAGCAATAAAGTAATTATAATATTTGATCATACAACACTTGATGATAGATTTTTAATCTTAAAATTTTCGTTAAAAGTAGGGAAAAGGGCCATTCCTATATGGTACAAAATATTTGAATATAATAAAAAAGGCAATAAGAGTTTTGAGCATATAAAACAAGGAATAAAAGAACTTAACGAGATATTTAATTCTTATAATTATAAAGTTATATTACTGGCAGATAGAGGTTTTAAAAGCATAGATTTATTTAGCTTCATAGATAAACTAGGATGGAAATATTGCATAAGATGTACTAATGATATGCTAGTAAAAATAGAAGGAAAAGATAAAATTAAGTACCTAAGAGACATAACCCCTATAAAAAGAGGTGTAAAGAAATTCAATAGAGTTTTGTTAAGTGCTGAAGAATATAGGTGCAATCTAGCAGTATGCAAAGCAGAAGAATCAGAAGATACTTGGTATCTGGTAACTAATATGGATAGTAAACAAGCTGTTAGAGAATATAAGAAAAGATTTATCATATAAGAAATGTTTAGGGATTTAAAATCAAATGGATTTGATATGGAAAGTACATGGGCAGAAGATATTGTGTATTTTCAAGACCTATATTTATGCTTAAGTATAGCATATACATGGATGATAATATTAGGGTCAGATTGCTCTAAGAATAAGAAAAGCAAAATTGTAGGAGCTATAAAGAAATTAAAGAACAAAATAGTTAGAATATATAGCTTATTTAGTTGTGGCATGAAGTGGTTTAATAGATGCTATGACTATTCTATTGAAAAGTACAAGCTTAAATATGATTTTGTACTTTATGATATATATTTATTATGTTAAGGACAGTATTTTCTTGATTCCCAATGTTAATATTAGCCTTATAATGATTGTCAATGAAATTAAACATAATTTATGTAAATAACTGTCCGTAGGTCAGGAGAAGTAATAGAGGATGTAGGGCAAGTAGCAGAAAATCTATCAGATATTATCCC
>CAMJGD010000067.1 GCA_946405135.1 uncultured Clostridiaceae bacterium
TCATTAGGAAATTGCTTATTAGGATAGTATTCAACTCCTTTGTACCTATAATAATTTTCTATCTTTAAGAATTCATAATAATCGGCTATTTCTTTTAAATGGTCACTGTCATTAGCTTCTGTATAACTTACCTTAGCTCCAATATTAAATAAAAATCTTGCCATATTAAAAGCAGTTGTAGTTGTACCAACTCTTGATGATACTCCTGCAACTGCTATTTTTATATTTTTATGATTAAATGTGTACTGATTTTTATGAGTTTCTTTTAAATTCCAATCTTCTTCTGTTTTTCCTATATGGCTTAAACATTGTATTATTTCATCTTTAATCTCTTGTATTTCTTTAGAAATTATAACGTTGTAGATTTTTTCTTCTATAAGCTTTGGTATTATTTCATCTTCTCTTTTTAATCCTTCAGCAAAAATTATAATTCTTGAATCATACATGGCTTTAAAGGCTGTTATTGCTTCAATTATTTCATTTTCAGTATCTTTAAGAGCTTTTAAATCTATAGCAAAATAAGAGTAGTGACTTAAATTTCTCATATCATGAATTACAAACTTTTTTAAATAGAATTCCCCTGAAAGCTTTTTAATTACCATACCTTTTTCCTTAGATAAAAAATCAAATATTCCTATATTTTCATTGCTTGATAGATACAAAAGCACTGCTCTCACTCCTTGCCACCTTATAGTCTGCTGGTATATCTATAGGTTTGTGTTTAGGTTTATAAGTAAATAGTAAAATGACCCCTATAACCACAATTACAATATATATAAATAGCTCTATTAATAACTTCTTTTTCAAAGTACTCTACCCCTTTCTATTTATTGTTTACTGATTATCCAAAATGGACCTCCTGCATCTGCTCCTTTATTTGCTTCATTTAATACTATTGATAAATCCCACTTTTCTTCACTTCTTGTCCTACTTACTGGATCAGCAACTAAAATCTTTTTATCTTCTGTTACTCCCCTAAGCACAATAAAATGACCATTCCTTGTAAAATGTCCTTCTGCCATAATAGCAATTATAAGTTTACCCGCTACAAGAGCATCTACTATTTTTTGTGGCTCACTTGAAGCACAACCTTCTACTTTAAGTCCAAAGTGTTTTGCTCCATCAGGTATTAAAGTATGATAAGAACCCACCCCTTCGCAGTAATAACCATTTTCATAAGCCCATGTGCTCATTTGAACTGGATCAATTTTTTTATCTGTAAGGCTTGACACAACTATAGCAAGAGAAGTCGGACCACAACCACTCCTTCCTATAGTACCTGTTTTCCCATAAGGCTTGTCCTTCCACCTTTCATCAGCTTGATTATAATAAACCACTTCTGTTACTCCATCTTTAAAAGATACTCCTGAAAAGTCTAATCCACTACTTTCTAAATAGCTATTGTCATTAGGATTTATCAACTGTTCATATCCATACTGGCTTCTTATATTTTTAATCTGTGTTAACTCATTTCCAAAGAAAATGCTACTTAGCATTTCAAGTGGATTTGTAAGAATATATACAATAAAAGCCAAAATTAAAAGCACCGAAATAATCGGTGCCAGTGATATAAAAATTATTTTGTTTCTGGTTTCATCATCTTTTGCAGCTTGAATTACTATTTTAGCAATTGTAGCAGCTGATTTCGGATCTAATAGCATAGAACCCGCCTCCATTATTATTTTTAAACTAAAAAAGAAGGATTGAATTATTACATATCCTTCTCTAAACTAATATACAAATTGTTACTAGACTATAGATTTATTAAGATTTTATGCCGTTATACCTGTTTCAAAATCTTCAATAATAATATGATCATTATTATTCTGTTTTGCTTTTGTTGATGCTAAACTTGCTACATTTACTAAATTTCTTATTGTTTCTATCCTATCGTCAATTATGCTGTCACTGAAATTACAACATGCTATGCCAACAGATGCTGAAACTGGAATATTATAAGGATAATTATAATCTTTTATTGCCGTTACTATTTTTTTAGAAAGAATTTTACATTTATTCGCATTATATGTAGTCAAAATTGCAAATTCATCCCCTGCATATCTACATAAAAAATTATCTGGTTGTATATTTTTTTTAAGTAAATCTGCCACAATTTTCAAAACTTTATCTCCTTTTATGTGTCCAAACTTCTTATCAATATATCCAAAATTATTTAAATCTATAAATATTAATGAAACTTCTTTTCTTTGCTCTATTAAACTATATATATTATAAAATAAATAATCGCTTTTATATAAACCCGTTAGTAAATCAATATGTCTTCCCAATTCTATCTTTAATTGACTTTTCGTAATAACCCCTACAACTTTACTATTATCTTCTACAAATATTACATCTATGTTCTGATTAAAATCAAATAAATTTTTAATTTCCCATGTAGAGGTTTCTGAGCCTACGCAAATATATCTATTAGTCATAACATCCGCAACTATTCTGTTAGGATTTGCAATTCCTAATTCTCTTAAAGTTAAGACTCCCACTAACTTTTTCTTATCATAAACGGCAGAACACTCTATGTTATTTTGATAAAAAATCTCCTGAACTTTTTTTACTCCATCTAATACGTCTACTTTATAAAAATTTTTATCTATTATATCTAAAACCCTTTGTATCATAAATCTATAGATTTGCTAACATTGATAGTTATATTAACTTGCGCCTTTATAATCATATCTTCATTAGCAATCCTTTCAACCTCCTCCATTATTATTGGAATAAGTTTATCTTGCGGAAGCATATTTAAGATAGTCCTTCTAACAACTATTGCTTCCACGCACTGATGTTCTATTTTAACTATTTCATATTGATCAGGAGATAATATATCTACCATTCTTCTAGCAGCCTCTGGACCTATTGGCGCTTTCTTACCAACAATTAATATGTCTTGCATAGGAGGCATTTCAAACTCTGAAAATCTCATACTTATTTCAGCTTTTTTAGTTCCTTCTGATTTATATCCCATAAATATGTCACCTTCCTTAATTTCATAAACTATATTATCATAAATTGTCTAATTATTCTATTATTTTACTTAAATTTTATTGTCGATAAGTTTTATACTTTAATAATATTACTATTTATCTTCCCCCAGCTTTCCCAATATACTCAAATTTATATTCAGGTATCTCAAACACCACATGAAGTCTCTTAGACCCTATAATAAGTAGTGCATTTCCTCTTTTCTTACTAGCAAGCAGCTCCTCCTCTGCATCTGTTAAATTGTAAAGGTCTTTTGTTTCTTGTAGATTTCTGCCATCTGTACCCA
>CAMJGD010000068.1 GCA_946405135.1 uncultured Clostridiaceae bacterium
AGAGTGCCAGCCTTCCAAGCTGGTTACGTGGGTTCGATTCCCATCACCCGCTCCACCAAAGACAGCTTATAAAAATAGGTTGTCTTTTTTATATTATCTACTATATTGCATTCTGCGCCCATAGCTCAGCTGGATAGAGTAGTGGACTTCGAATCCAAAGGTCGGGAGTTCGAATCTCCCTGGGCGCTCCAAAAACATTGAAAACACAAGGGTTTGAATTTTTACCCTTGTGTTTTTATTCTTTATCCCCTAGTTTATCCCCTAGTTTTATGCAAACTATAATAAACCTGAAAAGATATTATTTATTTGTGTGTTGGTGGTCTGAATATCGTCGGAGGATAGCTGCATATATATATTCATGGTTGTGGTTGGGGTGGCATGTCCTAGAAGCTCTTGAACACGTTTTAATAGTACGTTGTTTTTTAGAAGAGTAGTAGTGTACTGGTGACGAAGTGTATGGAATTTTAAATATGGTATATCTGCTTTTTTAAGTAAATTTTTATAATGCTTACGGAAGTTACTTGCATCCATCCATCCGCCAAAAGAATTTGGAAAAACAATATCATTTATTTTATTCTTTTTGTAAATTTTTAACAAATTACATACCTCTTGAGGGATAAAAACGTCTCGTGTTGAGGAGGCTACCTTTGGAGATGTTTTTATTATTTCATTTTTACCTTCTTCTATTTTTCCGTCTTTTATTTCTATTTTTTTTGTCTGCCTAACCGTTTGCCTAACCTTTATTAGGTTATTATTTAAGTCTACATTTTGCCATGTAAGCCCTAGAATCTCCCCCTGTCTTAGACCTGTGGTAATAGCTATTAATACAATTAATTGCATTTGTAAATCTTCTTTTTTTAACGTATCCATTAGCTTATGTATTTCATTATCGCTAAAAATCGGGATTTTTTTATTTTTATTTATGGATGGAAGTGTGACTAAGCTAGCTACATTTCTGCTTATTAGCTCTAGTTTAACCGCTTGCGTAAGACTTGCCTTTACTAATTTATTTATGTTTAAAACTATGTTTTCTTTTCCTTTTTCTTGCAAAATATTATTATAAAAAATTTGCAAATCCCTTATTTGAAGCTTATTTATATTTTTTTTAGACAGCTGAGTACCCTTAATATATTTTTTGTAAATACCATAATAACGCTCTATACTGCTAGGCTTTAGCTTATTTTGCTTGTACACAAATAAGGTATCTAAAATAATTTTCTCTAATGTCAGTGATGTATTAGATGGTAATATGCCATTATTATATTTATTCTTTTCAGTTGTCAATTTTTTTTCTAGTTCCTTGAGTGTTGGAGCTGTAATCTCTCTTTGTTTCGCCAGTTCTGCAACATAATATCTACCCATATAATGCACTTTACCTGTTTCAATATCGGTTATTTTAAAAATATTAGTTTTTACTTTTTCTTTTATTTTGCTCATACAAAATCTCTCCTCTTAAATAAATTTTAAAATAAATAGAGGTTTTATTTATTTATTCATACATATAATGTTAAGACGTAATATTGACTATTAATAGACTTTTTTTAAATATTATACTCTTGCCCTACATTTTTTGCCAGCCATTTATCTAATTCTGCCGCTGGAACTATTATTCTTTTGCCAACCCTTATTGCAGGAAAACCCTCTTGTTTTACAAGCTTTAGAGTTGTGTTCCTCCCTAATTTTAATGTTTTTTGTAATTCTTCCAATGTTAATACTTTTTCCATATTTATTTTAAACCTCCAAAATTTATTTAAATTTAATTAAGTACAAGTACATTATATTCACTTAAAAAAAATAAATCTACTTTTTGCGAATAAAAATAGATTATTTATAAAATAACGCATAAAATACAAGTAATTGCATTAAAATCTAAAATATGCTAAAATATTCTTATTATCATATAAAAAATTTTTTGACTTATTGCACATGAATTATTTATATAAGTTTATAAAATAATTATTTAGAATAAGGAGATAAAGAAAGATGAATAAAAAAATAATAATTACATTAGTTGCTATTATAACCGTTTCTATTGGCGCTCTTGTAGGTGTTAATGCATATAAAAATAGCAAACAAGAAGTACCACAAAAAACTGTAGAGATAGCAGCTGACAATAAGGTAGTTGAGGACAATAAAGAAAAAGTTGCAACCGCAGAAGAGAAAAAAGACACAGAAGTAGTTTTAGATGCAGAAAAGGCACAGGCTGTCTTCCAAAGCTTTCAAAACGCAATTTGTAATATAGATTATAAAAATGAGGAACAAGTTAAAAAACAAGAAGAAATTTTAAAAGAAGTTGTACATCCAGTTTGGTTAGATATTGTTAAAAAAGAATATACAGAGGATGGGAAAAAGAATCCTTATAAGGCTACATTAACATCTTTACAAATAAATGAGATTGAAGCATTTGTTGGATGTAAATACATTAAAAATGGAAATGATGTAAAAGGATTTAAAATAACCTATTCATATTCAGTAAATGTAGATGGGAAAAATGAAGAGGTAAAAAATAAATATGCTGATGTAGTTTTTGATAATAATAAATATACAGTAGTTGTAGCAAATCAATAAAAAAATAGGTCTTAAGCCTATTTTTTTTGCTTTTTTGAATCTAAATCATTTATAAATATTTATGAAGTATAATAAATTTGAAAAAATAATAGGAGGAAATATGAAAAGAAATAGTGTGAAAAAAACCTTAGTTATAGCATTAACATTTGTTAGTTTATTTGGAACAAATGTGTTTGCAAAAACTTTTAATGAAAAGCCAAAAGCTCCGCCGGAGGAGAATGAAGCAATTAGCAATCCTGGTGGTGGAGGAAGTAACAATAAAGGTAGTAAAGGTGGTGGAGGTAGCAAGACAGCTCCAGGTAAGGCTAAAAAAGGCAGTAGCGAAGCTAATAAGCCTGGCACGAAGGAGAACCCTTATATACGCAAGGTACATGCGCCAGCATACATCCAGTTTGATACAGATATAAAACCTATTTTTAATAGGTTAGCTAGCGGAGAAGGTAACACAAAGGTGGTCGCCTACGATTTTACTAAAACAAATGGCAAGACGCAAACGACTAAAATTTTAGGCGACGGCGGGAGCGAAATTTACACAAAATGGATTTACCCTGTTGTTACTGTTCAGAGAACCACAACTAATAAAATCAAAGAGGTAGACCGAAAAAATGATTACTTTAATTGGGTTACAACGGGTCCAGAAAGCTGGGAGAAAAACACTAGTAGTAATAGGCTAACGCATACTTTTA
>CAMJGD010000069.1 GCA_946405135.1 uncultured Clostridiaceae bacterium
ACAAAATATTTATATTGTATCATTATTTCACTAAGGAGAATGTAACATAATGAGAAACACAGAAACTAAAATTAAATATTTAACTCAAAATGAAGCAATTGCACTTTTTAATTCTATTGAAAGTTTAAATTCATCTCATTCTTTACGTGATTTGGCAATATTTAGATTAGCATATAGATGCGGATTACGAGCTTCTGAAATTTCACTTTTAAAACTTGAAGATTATAATATAAATAAAGGTGAAATCTACTGTAAACGCTTAAAAGGAAGTAATAATAATACTATAAGATTAGATGAAAAAACAAAACATATTTTAAACAAATATATTAAGAAAAATGGGATTTCATCAACATCTGAAATACTTTTTAAAAGTCAAAAAAATAAACCTATATCAAGACAAACTTTAAATTATTTAATGAAAAAATATTGCTCATTAGCAAATATAGAAGATAAATCGAAACATCATTTTCACGCACTTAAACATACTACTGCTGTTCATCTAGCTGAATGCGATATGGATATAAAAGAATTGCAGTGGTGGTTAGGTCATAAATCAGTTTCAAATACTGAAATATATTTTCAATTTACAACTAAGCAGCAAGAAAAAATGTATGCCAAATTAGAAGGTAAAACCGAAATAGTATAATGCCTAATGTCAAATAAGCTATATGCATATATATTTTGTATACATATAGCTTATTTTTATATTCTTTTTACTCTTGTAAAGTAATTACAGGAGGAGATTTAAATGAAATATGAACCTGATTATAAAATTATCGGTGAAAGAATTCGTTTTGAACGTGAATTATTAGGAATATCAAGAGAAAAATTTGCAGAGCTTATCGGTCTTTCTCCTGTTTATGTTGGTCAAATTGAAAGAGTAGAAAGAAAAATGAGCATGGATAGTTTAGTTAACATATCTAAAAATCTTCATAGCTCTATTGACTATTTAGTTTTTGGAGATAATAATTCTCAGTTAGTTAAAGAGACTACTGAAATTGCTTCTCTTCTATATAAGTGTTCAAATCATGAATCGGAAATAATTGGAAATATTATTAAAGTTATACTTCCACATATAAAATAATAATCCTTTAAGCAACATCTCTTGATTTTAATGATTCTTAGATGTTGCTTTTTATATTTTATAGTTTAAATTTAGTATTTAATTGAATCATTGACTTTAGTATCTCTCTATAAAAAACTTCACATAAATAAGAATAATCATTATTTAGATCTGCTTCTTTTAAAGCTTCATAGTAATAATCTTTATTTTCATATTTTAAGTAAACAGGAGGTAATCCTTTAATCTTAAATAGCCAATTTAACATAACTCTAGAGCACCTACCATTTCCGTCAATAAATGGATGAATTACCGTTATTCTATGATGGATTTTTACAGCTTCTTCTACATATTCTGCGGTAGACATGTTATTCATTTTACTTATTAATTCCTTTAACTTTTCTTCTAGTTTTAACAACTCATTAATTATATTATTATAGTCAACTGTTTCAAACTTTGCTTCTGTAACAAAATTATTTGAGTTTCTTATTTTCCCTGCTGCTTCTGGGTATGGTGCAAATTGAAAAAGCATATTATGTAGCTTTAAAAGTTTAAAGATGCTAATTGTTTCTTCTGTTTCTAGTAAAAAATCATAGATAGATGCATGTCCAACAACTTCAATTATATCTTTGTATTCAGATTTGCAATATTCACTGTTTTGCTTATAAATTCTAATATCTGTTAGAATTTCAGCAACATCCTCTCTATCAATATTTACCCCTTCAAGTCTATTTTCATTATAAATAAAGTCATTTTTGAATTTATACCAAACAGCCTTGCTTTCATTGTTATAAAAATAATCATAGGAATTTATTATATTTCTTAATAATGATGAATCATATTTCTTAAGCCCTAGCTCAATTCGCTTTTTATCAGGTTTAAATTTATTTATTCGCTTTTTTAGCTTTGAGGGTTCTATGTCTCCCTCAACTTTATTAAGTTTATAAGCTATATTAAACACACATGCTTCAAAACTTACGCCAAAATAATCAGCAATGTAAATAATATTTTCAAAACTTACATAGCCATTATTTTCAAATCTATACACCTGTTTTTTTAATTCTTCTGTTGGCATTAATAATTCACTAGCAAATTTATCAGCATACTTTTCAATAGGATTTTTTTCTCTTCCATCAATTGGACATATGGAACTTTCATTTTTATCTTTTATATGATGGCATAGTTCATGTGCGGCTGTAAATCTTTGTCTTGTTATTGGTCTATTGTTATTTATACCTACAATAGCTATATCATCCTCATCTTCAGGAACAATATAAATACCTTCTAAATCCTTAAAATCCCTGAATTGATAAACTACATTCATCTGCTTTAAAATATCAAAAGGATCTATTGGATAAGAAGGTATTCTTTGAAAAAAATATATTTCTAAAACTTTCTTTGCAAGAATTTCTGGCTTATAGAAATAATCTGATAAATCTATACTACTAAACATTTGCTACAAGTCTCTCTTTTATTTTTTTCTTGAATTCAATTAAATTCATTATTTCTTCTTTATCTATATCTGAAAGACTAGAAAATGCTCTTGCAAACATTTTAGTTTCTTTGGTATTGTCCTGATCATAAACTAACTCATCTAAGGTTACTCCATATAATTCAGCAAATTGCTTTAATTCATCTGCTGTTACTTTTCTACTTCCCGTTTCGATAGCAGTTATTGTTGTTCTATGAACCTTCATTACATCGGCAACATATTCTTGTGAAAGTCCTAAGTTTTTTCTAGCTTGTTTAAGCCTTTCATTTAACTTATTTGACATACCTCTCACTTCCTTTCACTATTATTATATGCAATTTAGATTGTTTTGGCAACAAAAAATGTTAGATATTCTAACATTTTTATTGTTACCATCTCATTTTAAATTTATACAATGTTCCTATAATTCTATATAATGCACTTTTTACAAGTTCTTATTTCTCTATCCTTAAGTGTATTTGCAAATTTTTCTGCTTCAACAAAACTTGAAAATTCCCCATGCCATTTTCCATTCCTATTTCCATGAATATTCTTATTATTACCTTTTCCATGGTTACAAAATACACAGCTAT
>CAMJGD010000070.1 GCA_946405135.1 uncultured Clostridiaceae bacterium
TGTGTGTCTTTTTCTTTTCTCTCCTGCTTATGCTTATTACTGCCTTTGAAGCTTTAAAACTAGGAAGCTTTAATAAATCTGCCATTAGCATGTATACTCCAAAGGAAAATAGGCAGGCGAATATAAATAGTATTGGTAACATAGTCTTCACCTCTTATATTCCACTGGTTTAGTTAATTTTATTACTGCTGCCAATGATACAAATATGACAGTTATGCAAACTGCAAGTATTGCCTTTCCAAAGCTTGTGAACATCAAAGTTTCATACCATTCCTTATTTAGAAAATACATAAGTGGTATATTTCCTATTAAAAGTATGGTCATAGTTATAAACTCTTTCATAGGTTCATAAAGGAGATAATCCAGCTCTGCTCCTACTATTCTCATATCTGAAAGCTTTGATACTATTGGCGTTGATGTGGTTTTTAAGTTTTTATCCTCTTGGCAAGCTATTACTGCATCCACCCATTCTCTGAATACATCATTATCTATTTTGCTTCTAAGGTTTTCTAATGCTATTTTCATATTAGAATTTATAAGCTTTGTTTGAGTTAAAAAGCCTTTAAAAACATCTGATACTGGTGGATTTAGATAGGTTATATTTTCATCTACTGCGGTTATTATGCTTTCATTTCGCATATAGGATGTGGTAATTACTGAAAGAGCTGTTTCAAGTTCAGCATTTAACTGTTTTTTAAAAAAGTTTGCTGTGAATTTTATATACCAAAAGGGTACAAGTGAAAAGCCTATAGAGAGCACTGGAACTAAAAAGAAGTTATTCATAGATACAGATACAATAACTCCCATTA
This sequence comes from uncultured Clostridiaceae bacterium, assembly GCA_946405135.1. Taxonomy (GTDB): domain Bacteria; phylum Bacillota; class Clostridia; order Clostridiales; family Clostridiaceae; genus CAMJGD01. The sequence goes on from CAMJGD010000070.1 coordinate 810, forward strand.
CAAATAAGAAAAATGAAGCTACACAAATGGTATAAAACTTTTCTGTTTTTCCTGTTATTCTAAGTATTTCTTTAGTTTCTTCAAGAAGAAGCTTTATTCCCCGTGGCTTTTTCTTATTTGTCGCTTCTTTAACCTTTGTTTTAATTGATTTTTTCTTTCCTTTAAATTTATTTGCTATAGCTTCAAAGAATTCAAAGGGTGACAGGGAAAGTAATATAAAACTCCCTGCAATTATTCCTAAGAAAGCTATTAATTTTAATAAGGTCATTTTTCTTCACCTTCTTCTACTGAATTTTTAGAAAGCAAACTTTCAAGGACACTTAATGGCATTCCATTTTCAAGAAGTCTTTTTTGAAGGCTCTTTGATATATCCTTTACTTTTTCATATTTACCTATTATTTCAAACTTTCCATCCTTTACTGTATTCTCTTTAATATGATAACGAAAAAGAGTGTGAATTTGCCTTTTGCCATTAGGCAATATTTCACACTCTGTAATTTCCATTACCTTTCTTGAATTATCTTCAAGCTTTTTAGTAAATAAAACTATTGGAAAAGCTTCTGTAACTAAAGAATATAGAGTATCATCATTTATATCATATTTCATTTTGCAAAGGGTCATCATACGAAAATAGGTAGCTTCACAGGAATTTGCATGGGTTGTAGTTATTACTGCATGTCCTGTTCTTGCTGCCTCTTGAGCTGCAAAGGATTCCTCTCCCTTCATTTCAGCTACACATATATAGTCAGGATTAAAGGTCAAAGCACTTTCTAGGAGCTTTTCTTGATCTATATTCTGCTTTTTATCTTCGCTATACCTTGTTACTGTATGGACTATATTGTTTATTACCTTTCCTTCTTCATCTGTTTTCACAAGGTCAAACTCTCTTGTTCCATTTTCTATGGTGAATATTCTTTTATCATCTGGAATTGTAGATAAAAGCCAGCTCATTAATGTAGTTTTACCTGAAGAAGTTGCTCCTGTTACACACATACTTATGCCATATCTTAAGCATATACTTAAAAAATCAAGCATTTCTTCTGTAGCTGTGCCATTTTTAATAAAGTTCTCTTTGGCTAGTTTTTGAGGATTTACAATACGGATAGAAGCTGAAATTCCTTTATCATCATCTATAACACCAGTACCAAATACAGTTATTCTTATTTTATTTGATAAATGTCCTCTCACTATGGGCTGAGAGTTATCTAAAATCATTCCCGACTTGTGAAGCAGTCTTCTTAATACATCTATAGCATGTTCAGGAGAATTGAATTTCTCTTTTGTAGGCAGAATTTCTCCGTTAGTATAAGTTATTTTAATATCTCTCCACTGATTTATATTTATTTCTTCTACATCTTTTCTAAATAAATACTTTGTTAAGAATGAAAACTCTGCCATCTCTGAATAAAGCTTTTCTACAAGCTCATCAAAGCTTAATCCCTCTACCCCTAAGGAATAGTCCATAATATATTTTGAAATATATGATTTAATTTGCCCCTTTTGTTCCTCTGGATTATCTGAAATAAGATTTGAATATTTATTTGAAATATGTTCCTGGACATCCTGTAGTATGTCAGGGAATTCTTTTAAATTTTTCCCTGTATTGAAAAACAAAGCTGCATTATTCACTACTTAGTTCCTCCCTTCCCAAAGGCAAAAGCTTTTTTAAATAAGGAAATTTCTTTTATTTTTGAGTTAGTTTCTACAGTATTCTTTTTTGAAATTGATTTTTTAATGTCCTTTTTTTCATCAATTATATATTCACTTAAATCTCTTATAGTGTTTTTATATTCTAAGCTGTTCTTATCTTTTAACTCATTAAAAAGTGATGCTGATAAAAATTGATTTTGTATTTCTTCTGTATATGGCAGCTCATATTTTACTCCTGTGTACATTTCTATTATCTGATCCTTTGGTTCATTCTCTTTTACTTTTGATAAAACCTTTATATGCCTATCTACGTTAAATCTTCTATCTGCAAGCAGTGGCAAATAAGAAGTAAAATAGGATGCTGCCTTTAAATTGCTGCTGCAAAGCCTTACTACATTATCTGCCATTTCAAGAGCTACTGCGGATAAGGTATCATAGGCAAAAACACTTGAACAATCTATAATAACATAATCTGCAA
>CAMJGD010000071.1 GCA_946405135.1 uncultured Clostridiaceae bacterium
TTGGGAGGCATAACCGATATAGGAGATTTCTAACACATCACCTTTGGCAGCTTGTATTTTGAAATTTCCATCCATATCAGTAATCGCACCAATAGCTGTTCCTTTCACCAGAATGCTAACTCCAATTAAAGGTTCACCTTGTGCATCTGTTACTGTTCCCGTTGCAACGATTGGTGTTTTTTTCTGTTGTTCTACTTCTTTCTTAGTAGAAAGTACAATATGCTTATCGACTATTGAATAACTGATATTTGTTCCTTTAAACAGCTGACCCATAACGTTAGTCAGCGACTCTTTAGAAACTTTAATAGATATGACACGATTAATATCGACGTCATTTGTGTTGTATACTACTGACATTGAAGTTTGTTTCTCTATCTCTTTCAATGCAGTATTTAGAGGTACCTTCGATAGATTAAGGGTAATCATTCGTTCCTGCCCATAAGCTGAGGCAAAACTCGAAAACAATAAAAGGAAAAATAACAAGTATGGAAACTTGTGTTTTATAATTTCTTTCATCTTATTCTTTTTAATTAGAAATAGTTTTTAGGTAGTTAACAAACATGTGCGGGTAATAAATATAACCGCCACTCATACAAAGGATCTATGTATCTCTGTTTCTCATATTTATAAATTTAAAGGTTACACTAAAAATGATTTTTCATAAGCGCTTATTCATCAGTAATACATTTGATACTGCAACCATACTAAACGAAAATAAGATTTTTTTTCGTAAAAAATGGTTAGACTAAGCATTTTTTTGAAAAATAAATACATAATCATTTGATAAATAGAGCATTAAGTAGTTCTGAAAAACTATTCAATTTATTACATTTGCATGCAATTTGCATATATTCAAATAACAGATAGATATAAAGAATCATTTTATGTTCAAATATTCAAAAGATGGAGTTTCTGTATTGACCATATTAGACACCAGAAGGGCTAAAATTAATGGATTATTTCCAGTTAAAGTTCAAGTCGTATTTAGGAGAAAGCAGAAATATTATTCTACGGGGAAAGAATTGTCAAAAGAAGACTGGGATAGATTGTTAAAGGCAAAAAGTCAGTTATTAATGGAGGTAAGGACTGATATCGAAAGTAGTTTTTCTATTATAAAACAACAAGTTAGCGAACTTATCCAAAAAGGAGAATTTAGTTTTGAAATATTGAGTATCAGACTTGGAAGGCATACGAAAGAAATCAATCTGCGTACAGCTTTCGAATTAAAGATGAAGGAATTAGAGGATAATGAGCAGGCAAGTACATATTTAAATTATCGAAGTGCTTTGAAGAGTTTAGAATGTTTTGGTGGTACCAATATTCCATTAGACAGAATTACTGTGGAGTGGCTGAAGCACTGTGAGCGGTTTTGGATTTCTAACGGTAAGAGCTATTCAAGTGTGAGTATTTATTTTCGAACCTTAAAGTGCATATTAAACCGTGCAGTACGAGATGGAATACTGAAAGAATCATCATTTCCTTTTGGAAAGAATAAATATGAAATACCAGAAGGACATGGTCGAAAGCTGGCTCTCACTCTTCCTGAGATAAAAAGAGTCATGTCTTTCCAGGATTCTACCAATGAATTAGAGGAATTTCGTGATTTATGGTTCTTCTCTTATTTATGTAATGGAATTAATTTTATGGATCTGTTATTTCTCCAGTACTCAAATATTGTAGATGGAGAAATCTGTTTTATACGTTCCAAAACATCCAGGACTACTAAACATAGTAAAGAAATACGTGCTACTATAACTCCTGAGATGTGGGATATCATTCATAAGTGGGGAAACCCTAATATAAGCCCACAAACCTATATTTTTAAATATGCCAAAGGGAATGAAGATGCTTTTGAAAAGATCAAATTAGTGCGTCGTATCGTTACTAAATGTAATAGAAAATTAAAAAAAATAGCCCAAGGTACAGGTATTGCTCAACTGACTACTTATACAGCAAGACATTCATTTGCGACAGTACTAAAACGTGGTGGAGCCAAAACGTCTTATATTTCAGAAAGTCTTGGTCACTCTAATTTAACTGTTACTGAGAATTATTTAGCATGTTTTGAAAAGGAAGAGAGGATTAGAAATGCTCGACTACTGACTAATTTCGATAATAAAATGTAAATTTGAATGGTGCATGCAAATTGTATGCACAACGCTACTTTTTGTGTTTATTGCATAGGCATAAAATAAATGAGTATACGATAATATGATGAATTATAGAAAAATCTCATTGTGTCTAATATCTTGTAATGTCGCATTTTATAAATAATAGAAAACATGAAATCAGTAAAATCAGCACATTCTTAAAAAAATGCATATTTAATGTGTCTAGAATGTAATATATTACACTAAACTATATAAGAATTAGAAATAAAACCTTTATTCTTGATTTGTATTCAACGGCTTGATTTAAATAAACGTTATTAATAATTATATGGTTATTAAATCGTTTAAAATACAGGCGTTTTAATATAAATAACAATATATAGAATCATATTGTCATTTCAGAATCAAGCGAAAAATTAAATCAAATAGAGAAAAAGTTCTTTCAAAGTGCCCATATTTATCTTGGTTTTAAAGGAACTGGTGTTTCCTTTAAAACCAAAATGCCGTTCCTTTTAAACCAACGACTGCTCCGTTCGTATATTTTAAAGCTCTTTCATAGAATTGAAGATGGCATTTTTATGCACTAAGCAATTGTTTTATGCAAACACATCGCATAATCTTGCAATAAATTATACATTTTTTTGCTATTTATTAGATTTCATAGACTTTGACTACCTGGCTATTCTTAAAAATAGAACATAAAGAAGTATGAAAACAGCTATAAATTCATTACTCCCAA